>JBFLJU010000001.1:1281656-2563313 GCA_040743155.1 Cycloclasticus sp.
CAGTATGCTTCCTTGCCATCTGTTTCAAAAACTTTATTCGACTCAACAAGATCAAACAAGGCCATTGAAGATATACCTACCGTTAATTTTTTAGCTGCTAAAGACTGCATATCAACCATTACCCTGTTTTCAATATTGTTTATTTTACAATTATTTAAGTGAAAAAAATGCCCCAAAAGGGGCATTTTTTACGCCTCCCACTTAAAACCGTTTATTGGCACGCAACCTCAAAACCTGCGCGGTTAAAACACGTGCCTGCTGGCTTGTTTTTAAGAGCTACTTTAGCCTCAGTTGACATAGGCATATGTTCTAAAGCAGCCTCGACCAATGGCCCTTTTACTGCCGTTGTATCCTTTGTTATAGAAGGAGTTGCCTGGTAATCAGATCCCGTTGAAGATGGAATCGTCGCAATAATGTCACCATTTTTAGCCATTTTCAATGTGCCAGCAGCTACTTGTTTTCTATAATCATATAGGTTGAAACGAAGTGGTTTACTAGTATCTTCAGATATCACCTGAACACCTCCGTTAACCACCACTATTCCAAATAACCTAGGGTCTCCCGACTGCATCCATAAGTAGCTATCTGACGTAACATGGGGCTTGTTAAACGTCGCAGCTTCATTATCTGCAAAAACTAGGCGTAAGCCTTCAGAATCAAGACTTGCTGACGCAAGACGACCAGCAAGTGCTGGCGGTGGAAAAACAGCTGTATGGTCTAGTTCAAGCACACTATCAACAAGCTGAGCACCTTCCCTATCGATCGATAACAACAGATCTAGATCAATAAAAATTGCACTTAGCAAACCATATAAAGGAATACCCAGTACCCGAACATCATCAATCTCATACACTAATTTATTATCGCCATTAAGCACGATATTACCGCCTAAATTTGTTGGCAGCCAGATTCCAGGGAACCAACTCCACAACTTTAAATCACCATCAACTTCTAGGTAATCATCTTTCGTGGTAATCGTCAACTCATCCAAAGGGCGTGGCCAGTAATCAAGAATGTGTTTATTAAACAGGTCTGTAATTACCTGTGGGCTTAATATCACCGTTCCATTGTGGACATTAATCGTAAAACTCTCCACATCATCAAAGACCACCGGTTGACCGGCTACTTTTGGTTCCAAGGATGCACTGAGTTTTTCGATATAAAAACCAATGTTATCAACCACATCAAAATTTACATTTTCTATGTAAATGGAAACGTTCGCAGCACCGGAGTCACGCTCCGTATTCGCTCTTAGCTCAGTCGATTGCATACCTGAAGGTATGCTTTTTTGCTGCCATACCGCTCTTGCACTTTCAAGTTCTTGCTGCTGTTTTTCAATAAATGAACCTGCCATCAAACTACTAGAGGCTCCAACAGTTAGTAATAAGCACATCGCAATATTTTTTATTTTTTTATAATGCATTTTTTTGCTCCTAATTGGCTCAGATACCGTCATTAATTTTTCAGGTAGGCTAATACTCCGCCATCTTCTTTTAATTTCAAATGCCCGGCAGATAGCTGATCTCTATAGCCATACAGATGAAAATCTAAATCCGCATCTGCTGAGTCACTCATCACTTGGACTGACGCGTCTGTTGGCATAGCTTTCATAAATTTAACGTCCCCACCTTTAATAAGTATGTAGCTATCGCTCTCTTTCAACAAAGCTGTTTCCCCTGTACTACCATTATCAAAAGACAGTACTAAACCACGATCCTCCATTGCAGCTGACTCTATATTTAGATGTAACATTGGTGGTGGAAATAGTTTTAGCGTATCAAGCACTACTGTACTGCCAATCAGCTTTGCACCTGGGGCATCAACTGTTAGCAATTCATCAATATCCACATTGGCAGCTTTAAGAACCTTTGTTGCATCCTCTCCGTCTGTGATCACTTGCCAAGGCGTATAGTTAAGAATATGTCCGTCTTGTAGTTTGATATCACCTTTAAGAACAAAAGGAACCCATAACCCCTTACGAATCATCTGGCCTGATAAAGTTAAAACATTTTTAGCCGTTTTAACTTTAATATTTCTAAGCGTTGCGCCTTTAAAAGCAAAAACCTTCTTATTAAGCAACGCTTCAAGTTTGCCACTGTCTAAAACAACACTTCCTTTAAGTGGTGTTAGTGAAAATGAAGCCGGGTCATCGAATATGACGGGAGCTCCGCTATCATTTGGCGTTGCTTTCACAACAAGCTCGGGTATATAAAACCCTATATTATCAACCACTCTAAAGTTCGTATTCTTTACGTACAGTACACTTCCTGAGACTTCAGAGCTACGATAGTTAGAAACCTTTAAGGCTTTTGACGACTCAAGTTTTGTTTCTACAATGTCAGTGCCTGTTTCATACGCATAGGTAAAAGCTGTGTAACTGAGAAACAGAGCACCTGTCACTAATTTAAGGCTTGTGTGAGACATGCCTTCCTCCCATTAATTATTATGATTATTTAATTAGCAGTTCTTAGACTGCTTACTCAAATAGATCATCTTTACATCATAAAATCAAGAGATTAATGGGGAAATCAAACAGAACTCACGCCTTCACCCGTTGTCTGTAAATCATCTGGGTTGTTTTTTTCAACCCAATTCCATGCAACTAAAAGGGCTACCGAGGCTAATAAAGATGCCATCGTAAATACCCATGCAGCACCGAATTCATCCCACAGAAAACCAGCAATTAACCCGCCAAACATACCGCCCGCACCATAGCCTATACTAGCGTATAGCGCTTGACCTTTATCTTGAGTAGCGCCTTTAAAATAATGATGGGTAAGTTGAATGCAAACAACATGAAATGCGCCGAATGATGCTGCGTGTAGTACTTGTGCGATGATCAAAGCTGTCAAGCTCTCAGCAAGCCACGCAATGATAAGCCACCTAATAACGGTTAACAGAATGCTGAACAACAAAACACTACGAAGAGAAATATGCTGGAATACTCGTTGAATCGCTATAAATAGTACAATTTCAGCCAGCACACCTAATGACCAAAACTGACCAATTTCCGTTTCGCTATAATTTAATTTGCTCAGTAAAATAGAGAAAAAAGCATAGTAGGCGCCATGTGACGCCTGAATCAAGAACACAACGAGAAAAAAGGCGATAACTTTCTTTTTCATCAGAATTGAATAAATAGCAGGGCCACCTTTCTGATGTTTTTTCCTTCCTTTCTCACTGAGCAACAAGCTCGATAAAAAAATCATCGCCAAGCACAAACTGACTAATAGAGGCCATTCATCCAAACCCATCGTATTTAACAAATAGCCAGCGCCCGCAACAGTCACAATAAAGCCCACTGAGCCCCACAGCCTTATACCGCTATATAAATTGGTTTGATGTCCAAGCTTTGTCAGAGTAATCGATTCGAATTGTGGCAACATCGCATTCCAAAAAAAGCTGAACACAAAAGTAACCATTAATATCCCAGCAAAGTCTTGCTCAAATAATAAACAAGCATAGGCGATTACCGCCACTAAAGAAGCTATCTGAACCAAACGCATTCGGTCATTAAAACCAGCGGACAACCACGCCAAAATACTTGGCGCAACAAGCTTAGTGCCCTGCATTACCGCAAAGACTACCCCTACTTGAGCCGCCACATAGCCAATGGATTTTAGGTACAAGCCTAAATAAGGCATCAGTGCGCCTAACGATGCAAAGTAAAAGAAATAAAAACCTGAAAGCTGCCAATACGGCAGTTTTTGCTGACTCAACAGTTTAAGCTCGACCTAATTATGATAGAAAAACTTATGACTACTCTTTGCCCGCAGGAATAATGGGGACTGTAGACCTGACATCTATATTTTGCGCTCTATGTCTGAGCACATGATCCATAAGCGTAATAGCCATCATTGCCTCAGCGATAGGTGTTGCTCTAATACCAACACAAGGGTCATGTCGCCCCTTAGTTACAACATCTATAGGCTTACCGCTAGTATTCACAGACTTGCCGGGAAGGCGCAAGCTTGAGGTTGGTTTTAATGCGATACTCGCTGAAATAATTTGCCCAGTAGAAATCCCACCTAAAATGCCACCCGCCTGGTTACTGAGAAAACCTTCTGGCGTGATTTCATCACGAAATTCCGTACCAAGTGCTTCGATGCAATCAAACCCACCGCCAATCTCAACGCCTTTTACTGCATTAATACTCATCAAAGCATGCGCTAACTCAGCATCAAGCCGATCAAAAATGGGCTCACCTAAACCAACTGGAACACCTGTCGCCGCCACGTTTACGCGCGCGCCAACTGAATCACCCGATTTTCTTAATGCGTCCATGTAGGCTTCTAATTCACCTACTTTGTTTGGGTCAGGGCAAAAGAAAGGATTGTCATGCACAGTAGACATATCCACCGCATCGATTTTAATCGGCCCCAACTGAGCTAAATAGCCTTTAATCTCGATGCCTAAGCTTTCACGTAAATATTTTTTGGCGATGCCACCTGCGGCCACGCGCATAGCTGTTTCACGAGCAGAAGAACGCCCACCCCCACGGTAATCACGAAAGCCATACTTTTGCTGATAGCTATAGTCTGCGTGCCCAGGTCGAAATGTCTCTTTTATATTCGAATAGTCTTTAGACCGTTGATCCGTATTTTCAATAATCAAGCCTATCGGTGTACCCGTTGTTTTACCTTCAAACACACCTGACAAAATCTTTACTTCATCCGCTTCACGTCGTTGAGTTGTATGCCTTGAGGTACCTGGTTTCCTTAAATCGAGGTCACCTTGCAAATCCGCTTCACATAGCTCCAACCCAGGAGGACACCCATCCACAATACAGCCTATAGCAGGACCGTGACTTTCGCCAAACCCAGTAATTGTAAAAATTTTCCCTATCGAATTTCCTGACATGTTCGTATTTTATCGTTAATTAATTACGCTAGTTTAGCCTGAAATAGGCTGTTATATTCCAATAACTGTTCTTTTGTTAGCATGAAGATTCCATGCCCACCATACTCAAAATCTTGCCATAAAAACGGCACCTCTGGGTAACAACGTTGCAATGCTTCATCTGTATTCCCAACCTCAACATACAACACACCACCATCATTAAGGTGCTCGGCCCCATACGCTAAAATGTTATGTACCAAATCTAGACCGGAAACCCCACCATCCAGACCCAGCGTCGGTTCTTTATAAAACTCCTCAGGCAGTTTAGATAACTCTTCATGCCCAACATAAGGCGGGTTACAAACAATCAAATCATATGTCTCACCCTCTAGCCCATCAAATAAATCTGATTCAATGGTCCTCACTCTGTTTGCTAGCTTGTGTTCCTCAATATTCCTTTGTGCAACACGAAGTGCAGATGTTGAAATATCAGCCAAATCAACACTCGCTTTTGGAAAATACACGGCACAAGCAATACCAATACAGCCACTGCCCGTACACAAATCTAAAATTTTATGGGTTCGCTCAACATCAACCCAAGGTGCAAATAGATCATCAATTAATTCCGCAAAAGGCGAACGTGGAACCAAAACATTCTCATTAACAAAAAAGGCCAAACCTGCAAACCACGCTTCGCCTATTAAATATGCAGCAGGAACTTTTTCATTGACCCTACGATCAAAAATTCCCAAAATTTCTCGTTCATTTTCAGCGCCAACCTCTTCATCAAACACCTCTTCATTAACCAGCGGTAGGTTCTTTGTGATGGTTAATACTATGTACGCCGATTCATCTATCGCATTGCCTGTTCCATGTCCAAAATGAAGCTGAGCGGCTTCAAACAAGCTAGCACCGTAATGAATCAATTGATTAATTGTGTTTATTTTCTGTAATTTGATTGTCATAACGGTGTAGATAGGGCTATATTTAGCAAAAAGAATTAGTTAATTGTTATCAACAATAATTTTAACTCAATTAATAACTTACAAAGCACTTTAAAAGATGTCTATTAGAAATCTAACAAACGAAGAAGTTAACTCTTTATTCCCCATCAGGAACTTTTCTGATAACAGCAAGACACAACTTCAAGAAACGATAAAAACAGAAATTATCGACGCTAATAGCACTTTATTTTCCGCCGGTAGCAGTGATGACCGCCAAATTTATCTTTTAGAGGGCAAAGTACGACTAACGCTTGGAGAAAACAAAGAACGAACAGTCGAGGGCGGTCAAATGGAGGCTCGCTTTCCTATCGATAACAACACTCCTCACCAAGCAACGGCTCTTGCACTCGAGCCTGTCACACTGTTATCTATTAAGCGCACCGTGCTTGATGACTTGATGAATGAGACGCTACCAAGCGGCCATGATGATATTGATATTCTAGAAGAAAGTGAAGACTCTCTACTGTATAACCAGCTTTATTTTGAAGTCACTCAAGAAATGCAAGCTGACAAACTAGAATTGCCCTCTATCCCTGAAGCAGCCATTAAAGTTCGCACAGCAATAGCTGACCCCCATGCAACATCAGCTAAAATCTCTCAAATAACTCAGCAGGACCCCGCTATTACCGCCCAGTTAATCAAAGTTGCTAACAGCCCATTATTTAGGGGCCGTGAACGCATTGAAGCGCTGCCCCATGCGATCACTCGGTTAGGCCTCAAAGCAATAAATAACCTAATCACCAGTTTCACCATGAGAATGGTTTTTAATGCCAAAACAAAAGACGTAAAAGAACTCATTTCAGCACTGTGGTTACATAGCCGTGATGTTGCTGGCATTAGTGCTGTTATGGCTAAAAAACTTAAAGGTTTCAATGCAGACAAAGCGATGCTTGCCGGCTTAATACACGACATTGGCTCTATACCCATTTTAACTCATGCCGATAAGCACCCTAGTTTGATAAGCAACCAAAACGATGTGCGACATACCATTAAGAAACTAACCCCTGTCATCGGAAAGATGGTGTTAGAAAAATGGAACTTTACTGATGACTTTATTGAGCTAGCTATTAATGCTGAAAACTGGGAGCGAAAAACAGATCAACCCGCTAACTACACCGACTTGGTGATAGTTGCTCAACTGCTTAGCTTCAGAAACACGCCTTTACAAGAACATTACCCAGAACCTAAAACAGTGCCTGCGTATGATCGTCTCACAAAGTTATTGAGAGACCCCAGCGATTCAATTGATGTATTAGAGGTCGCCCAAGAAGAATTAGCCGACATAAAGCAGTTATTTAACTAAGAGTTCATGGTTTAGTTTTTGGAAATACCAACTAACCCAACCAGCCCAGTACTGGATGCCGTTAAAGTATCCATACCTCTGCATAAACTCCAAACCGGCCAATCCCTGCAAGCCAAAGTTATTGAGCAATTACCCAATAAAACAGATGTTATTCTTCGCCTAGGCAACCAACTAGTACAGGTAAAAAGCGACATTCCTGTCACTGTTGGACAAATCATCAAAGTCTTAGTAGAGAGAACAGCGTCTGAACTTATTCTTAAAGCCCCACCTCCTAATCAACAAACGTCCATTACTAACACCAGTCTGCGTCAACTACTTCCCAAGCAATCCCCCGTTAATGAATTTCAACAACCACTTATTCAGGTATTTACACGCATTACCAAACAAACCATAACAACAGCCTCATCTGTATCGCCTGAGTTACCATCACAATTACTCCAGATAAAGCGTTTAACTAGAAACATCCTACAATCGTTACCGAGTCAAAAAAATATAATTACAACTGAAGGTTTCAAAAAGGCATTACAAAACTCCGGTGTTTTCTTTGAAGCAAAACTTCAACAAGCACTTGCCGATAGAAAAACCACTTCTAACAACCCTATCAACAACCCAAAAAACCTCTTTAAAGCGTCGCTGAGTCAAGCTCAAACCACACAAAATACCAGCACTACAACGCTATCGCCAAAAAGCCAGCAACCACTCGTCATGATTAGTACTGACTTAAAGGCTAATCTTATTAAGCTCGTTCATTTACTAAAAGCTTGGCCCAAAGCAAGCCAATTCACCTCACAACCAACAAGCACTCAGCAAACTCCGCCGCAACTACCGCTTCCAAAACCTGCTGCGCCGTCACAAACCTTCTCCTCAGCTGCAAGCCAAACGACTGCGCACCCACAGAGCTCAGCACAGCTGGCAGCTCAAGCCTTAGACAGCCAAATAAGAGAATTAATGAGCAAAGCTGATGGAGCAATATCTAAACTTAGTTTAAACCAACTAGCTAGCTCAAATGCTGAAGGCAATACAACCCGGCAAACGTGGCAAGTAGAAATCCCATTTTTAAATCAACATGCATCTCAGTCTGTTTTTTTAAAGATTGAGCAGGAAGAGCCTTCCGATAAGCCTTCAAAAAAACCAGACAAACAATGGACTATTTCTCTTGAGATGCGCCCCCCAAAGCTAGGCCTAATTAAAAACAAGTTAACACTCAACAAGCAACAAATAAGCTCCAGTTTTTGGGCCGAATCACCTAAAACTAGAGAGCTTATTCATCAACATTTAAGTGTTTTTAAAGATCAATTGTTTCGCGCCAATTTAAATCCTGAGAGGATCCAAGTACGTAGCGGCCCTGGGCCAACAATTCAAGAAATCAAACCTAACACATCCATTTTGAGTGAAAAGGCATAATGACTGACATCATCAACCCCGCCGACATAGCCGTTGCCTTAAAGTATGATGGACACAGTGCGCCTACCATAACCGCAAAAGGTAGGGGTGATCTTGCGCAAGAAATCATTGACCTTGCCATCGCCAATGAAATTCCTTTAGATAACAACCCTGAATTGGTAAAGCTTCTTAGCAGCATTCCTCTCGGGGATGAAATACCTGAAGCTCTATATGTTGCCGTTGCAGAAGTAATTGCTTTTGCTTATTTACTATCCGACAAAATGCCTGACAATGTTACTGAAAATAAAAACTAAGCTCTGTGTAGACGAATAAGTAGTCCAGCTTCATCGACCGTTAAATGGCACTTTTCAACAATCTCATCGACACCCGCACCTTTTTGAGCCAACTCAATCGCTCCTTGAAATTCCTGCAAGTGCTCAAATGTATCGCTTTCTTCCAGTTCTTCCAAACGCCCGATTAAGCTACGAACTCGGCGTTCAGTACCGCCAACACGCTCGTCTACGCCTAAACCGCTCGCACACAACGCTGAAATATCGTGTTGAATAACTTCAAACTTTTTGCATACATTAAGTACCTTTTCTTCCAAGCTTTTATTAAGTCGCTGCTGTTTGGATAACATAACAAACAGTATCACTACCGCAACCGCTAATATAGCAATCAACCAGGGTATGTATTGTTCCATCAGGCACTTTCATCTATATGTTTAATGGGGGTCTTCAACTCAACGGTGCCTTTAGTGCTAGAGACACCATTCCATTTACTCGGTTTCTTTCTAGTTTGACTTTTATTTCTCGGTTTAACTGGGCGTATGTTGTTGCAAGGCATTACCTTATTTATACCAACCATAACCATCACCTCCTAAAAAGATTCGTCTCGAAACACTATTGAGCAAGCAGCTCCAAATCATTTTCACTTATCAACTTATCTAAATTAACCAGTATATGCAGTTGATTATGTATATGAGCAATACCTTGAATAAACACTGATTGTCCCGAACTACTTACATCTGGTGCCGACTCCACATCACAATCTTTCAGGTCAACAACTTCCGTTACTGTATCAACTAACACACCAATAATATGACCTTGTACATCCATCATCATAATTCGCGTTAAATCATCCGCTTCTTTAAGATGCATATTGAACTTTTTGCGTAAATCGATCACCGTCACCACATTACCCCTAAGGTTTATAATCCCCAGCACTTCATGCGTAGCACCTGGCACCTGAGCTATAGGCGTATAACGTAATACTTCTTGAACTTGAACAACTTTCACCGCATAAACTTCTTCTCCTAACAAGAAAGTCAGCCACTGCGTAACTGGTTCAGCCACATCATCATAATTATCTTGAATTGCATCCATTTTATGTATCTCTGTTTTTTTATATGGGGACGAGCTTTTACTTATCTTCTACAAACATTTTAGTCGGGTCGACAATCACTAGCTGATTTTTAGATTCAATGCCGCATAACCATTGACGGATTTTTGATTTATCTCGCCATTTAACACTGGACGTATCGAGTTCAATTTCTGGTGACACCGAGTCTAATGCAATGCCCCAGCGACTATTCGCTAATATAATAATTTTTTTATAAGGCTTAACTTCTAAATCACGAAGCGGCTGATCTAACAATAAATACCCGACATCAATCACAGCAATAAAATCATTACCCGTCATTTTCAAGCCTAAAACCCAAGGAGGTTGCCCATCAACCTTCTTAAGGTCTTCACTAAACTCTAGCTCTCCACTAATTGCACTCGCTGGAAAAGTAACATTGACTTTATTGACATCACCAACCAGTACATTAAATTTACTTTTCGCCCATGACGGTGCATTTAAATCTATTAACTCATCCGTCTCGCGTCTTTCTGCTTCGACTCTTTCTGCCTCGACTCTTTCTGCCTCGACTCTTTCTGCCTCGACTCTTTCTGCCTCGACTCTTTCTGCCTCGACTCTTTCTGCCTCGACTCTTTCTGCCTCGACTCTTTCTGCCTCGAGTGAGCGCTTTTGCCTTGCATTACTTTCTTCTTCTGCTGTGCCTTTAAACTTTAAAAGCTTTACGTTACTCGCAGAAACTTTTCTTTCAGGTTGCTCATCCGTCTCTAATATTGACAATAAGCCATCAAAATAACTTTCCATTGCTTCATCTTGATCTAAAAGCGGGCTAGTCTTATTATCAACCATCATTCGAAACCAATGTTAGTTTTGCTTTTTCGTCCCAAATACTTTGAAGCAACTTATCATACGCAAGAACCGCCCTAGATTTAGGTGCCAATATTGGGGCGGGAACTCCAACGCGGCTTGCTTCTCTTAATTGCGTATCAATTGATATATAACCACGCCACAACCGCCCTTTATATCTATTTCTTAAAGAGTTCAAGCTGCTAATAGAGGCACGCGTTCTCTTATCAAACATAGTAGGAATGATTGTGTACTCTAATGGTTTCTGCCTTGTATGCTGAATCATCTTCAAGGTTTTCATCATCCTCTCCAGCCCTTTCAACGCTAAAAATTCTGTTTGCACGGGTATAATCAAATGGTCACAGGCTGCCAACGCATTAATCATTAACACACCTAACATCGGCGGACTATCAATCAATACAATATCGTATGAGGACTCCAGCTTTTTCAATGCATTACTCATCACCAAGCCTAGGCCTTTAAATTTACTCGCCTGACGATCTAATGTAGCCAATGCAACTGATGCAGGCAGTACATCAAGCCCTACAAAGGATGTGTTATGAATATATTTCCGGGGCTCAACTGCAATTTTTTCTGAGCTGTCTTTGAATAAATTGTAAACACTTTTTTGAATGGTATCTGGATCAAAACGAAAATAACTTGTCAATGAGCCTTGAGGGTCAAGGTCAATACAGAGCACCCGTTTACCCTGAGCTGATAGTAAACCAGCCAGCGTTACCACCGTTGTCGTTTTACCAACACCACCTTTTTGATTTGATATTGCCCAAGTTTTCATTAGTTTAAGAATTTATTAAATCGACTGCTGTTTACTTTCTCAAGTTTTTCTATTTTTTCAGCCGTTGTTTCTTTTGAACCAGCCATATTGCTAGTTAATGATTCAACCGCATCTTGTAACTCAACAGCTGTTTCATCAACTGCCAATTGATGACTAACATGCTGACTTTCACTTACATTATGGTTATCGGCCGTTTTCTTTTTTTCTGTAAAACGTGATATTGCATTTGACTGAATAACAATAACAACGCGCCTATTTCTCTCGCGGCCTTCAGGCGTGTCATTATCCTCAACAGGGTGATATTCTCCGTACCCAACAGCAGCCAACCTATTTGGGTTAATACCATACTTACTAAATAGGTGTACTACACTCGCAGCACGTGCCGCTGACAGTTCCCAATTTGACGGATACTCGAACGAACTTATGGGGATATTATCGGTAAAACCTTCAACTTGCACAGCGTTATTTAACTTTCTAATTGGTTTTGCGACCTTCCATAACACACGCAATGCTTCACTAGATAAGGTTGCATTGCCACTGCCAAACAGCATATTACTATTGAGCTCTACTTCAACCCACAAATCATTTCTTTCAACCGACACTAGATCTCTATCAATAAGCGGTGACAATGCCGATTCCAACTTATCACCTAATTGATCAAGTACTTTTGCTTCGCTTATTTTTTGATCCCCTTCAATAGCGCCATCAACAATTGATGCTGTTTGTTGCGGTGCATTCTCAGAAAACAGATCGGGAATCATCTTATCACCACCACTTTCCAACTTCATGAGTCTCTCAATGAGCTCTTTATTTTGAAGTATGTCACCAATTTCTATCGGATTCATAGTCTTCGGCTGACCCTTAAAGGCGCCATCTAAGGTGCTAGAGAGCACTCGATACTTGCCTTCATTTACCGATGAAACAGAATACATCACAACGAAGAAGGCAAACAAAAGCGTAATAAAGTCGGCATAAGAGACAAGCCACCTTTCGTGGTTCTCATGCTCTTCTATTCTTTTTTTACGCCTAGCCATTTAATTACAGGTAACCTTGCAACTTAATTTCAACATTACGTGGATTCTCACCTTCTGCAATAGCTGCAATCCCTTCAATCATCATTTCTCTTGATTGTGAATATGCTTGAATCTGTGACTTTAATTTAGCCGCTATGGGTATAAACAATAAATTGGCTAAACCAACACCGTAAATTGTTGCAACAAATGCCGTCGCAATTCCTGCGCCAAGCTTACTGGGGTCTGATAAGTTTTGCATGACATGAATCAAACCCATAACAGCACCGATAATACCGATGGTAGGAGAGTACCCTCCCATTGATTCATAGACTTTTGCACTTTGTAACTGCTTTGCTTCTAACGCCTCTAATTCAAGCATTAAAATATCTCGTATAACCTCTGGCTCTCCACCATCAACCAATAACTGCAAGCCTTTTTTGGCAAAGGGGTCTGACTCATCATCAACAACCGCTTCAAGGCCAAGTAGTCCTTCTCGTCTCGCTATTTCACTCCACTCGATAATTTTTTCAATGTTATGTTTTAACTTGAGGCTTGGTGGAAATAAAACCCAACCCAATAATTTTAGAGATCCTAAATAGATTTTTGCTGGGGATTGCAATAAAGCAGCACCCAACGTTCCACCAATAACAATTAACGCGGCAGGGCCATTAACAAGGGCACTTAGATGTCCGCCTTCCATAATGTTGCCACCCAAAATGGCACCAAAACCAATGATCACACCCAATATTGTTAAAATATCCAAACGACAACCTCTCCAAATTCATAGTGCGAACCATCAAATAACTCTATACACCGACTTCAACACATTAGCAGGTTTTGAAATATATCATTAATACTTTTCGTGGTACATCTTCATTAAAAATCGTGTTTATCTTAAAGAGAGCCACACTTGTGCTTACTTATTGCTTGTTACTATGATGTCTAATAATTAACTCACAGCAAACCTTTCTAATAGTCTCTATAAAAACAACCTAAAAGGCTATGCGTAACGACTTAGCATACCGGGCACATCAAGGATGATAGCGATTCCTCCATCACCAGTAATCGTTGCACCAGCCAACCCCTCTACTTGGCTAACTAATGCACCAAATGGCTTAATCACCACTTCTTCCTGACCTAGTAACTGATCCACTACAAAACCAATATTCTGATGCCCTGCACTAACCAATACAACATGTTGATTATGTTTCGAATCATCATCTTGCATATGGTTTGGTACTAACCATTTATTTAAATAATACAACGGCATCGCTTTTCCTCGTACAAGTACCACCAGTTGCCCATTAATCATATTTGTATTGGATAAATCCAAATCTATGATCTCAATGACACTGGATAGTGGAAGCGCGAAGGATTGATCAGCTAGTTTCACCATCAGCGTGGACATAATTGCCAGTGTTAGTGGTAGTTTTATAACGACCTTGCTACCTTTCCCCAACTCTGATTCAACATGTACAGAACCGTTCATGCCAGTGATACGTGTCTTAACAACATCCATGCCGACACCGCGACCTGACACATCTGATATTTCAGTTTTAGTTGAAAAACCTGCTGAGAAAATCAAGTTATAACACTCAATATCCGTTAGCCTAGAGGCAGCCTCTTCATCCATCATGCCTTTAATGACAGCACTTTTTCGTAAAATGTCGGGGTCCATTCCTTTACCATCATCTTCAATGGTCAGCAATATATGGTCCCCTTCTTGGAAAGCACTTAACACTACTTGCCCTTCTTCAGGTTTACCGGCAGCAATTCTATCTTCAGGAGATTCAATTCCATGATCGACTGAGTTTCGAACTAAATGAACCAGCGGATCAGCCAGCGCCTCAACTAAGTTTTTATCTAAATCCGTTTCTTCGCCAACCAGTTCAAGTCTAATTTTTTTATTTAGGCTACGTGCCAAGTCTCTAACGACACGGGGAAAACGCCCAAATACTTTTTTTATGGGTTGCATACGTGTTTTCATAACCGCCAACTGTAAGTCCGCCGTCACAATATCTAAATTGCCAATGGCTTTAGCCATCTCATCATCTTCACGCCCTGAGCGCAGCTTAGACAGACGGTTTCTTACCAAGACTAGCTCACCAACCATATTCATAATATCGTCAAGACGCTTAGTGTCCACACGCACTGTAGTCTCAGGTGGCGCTTTCGCTTTCTCAATGTTAGGTTTTTTAGTTTTTATAACTGCTGGCGGAGGAGATACCGGCTCAAGTGTTGGTGAAATTTGACCCGCTTCTTGGGAACCCGCTACTGTTGGACCCTTTCCTTTCCCATGCATGTCATCCATTAGTTGATCAAACTCATCTTCTAATATATTTTCAGACTCAACTGGTTTGGTAGACGGTGCTACGGATGGCCCTTTCCCTTCACCATGTATTTCATCTAATAACTGATCAAATTCTTCCTCTGTAATATCACTCGAATCAACGGGTTTATCATTAGCTTTAGGCGTAAGGTCAATGGCCGATGGCCCCTGATTTTTCCCATGGAGCTCATCTAATAATTTTTCAAACTCTTCTTCGGTAATATCATCCGATGGGGCTACGACAGGTGGTACAGATTCAGGCGAAGCAGCCGATTTCAGCATCGCCTCAAATTCTTGCTGAACTTCATCAGAAACCTCACTTGTCGCTGACGCCTCAGAAACCGATGTAGCCAGTTTTGCCGCAACAACAGGCTCTTCAACAACCGGCTCTGCTACTGCTTTTTGCCCAGCCTCAGCTGCATTCTTAAATGCAGCTATTTCAGAGATTAAAGCTGGATCTGCAGGCTCAGGTTCTTCTCCAGAGCGTACAGAGTCAAACATCTCATTAATGACATCTAACGCTCTCAAGATAGCATCCATTAATGCCGTATCAACAACACGCTCGCCATTTCTCAACACGTCAAACACATCTTCAGAGATATGACAAATACCAACCATCGCATCTAATGCTAAAAAGCCTGCACCGCCTTTTACCGTGTGGAAGCCTCTAAATATAGAATTAAGTAGATCCGCATCCTCAGGAGATTGTTCCAACTCTACTAATTGCTCGCTCAACTTTTCTAAGATTTCCCCTGCTTCAACTAAAAAATCTTGAAGTATCTCGTCATCTAAATCAATGGCCATAATTGCTATTCTCTAAAATCCTAAACTGGACAAAAGGTCGTCCACTTCATCTTGACTGTTTACAGCACCTTCAACCACAACACCCGGAACGAGAGGGCCATCTAACTTACCTTTTTCATCCTCGGTGTTTGCCGGCACCGACTCTTGCGCGCCAGAAAGCCTAACTAAATCTACCAAACTGTCTTCAACATTTTGTACTAAACCAATCACTTTCTTAATAATCTGACCGGTTAAGTCTTGAAAGCTCTGCGCTAAAACAATTTCATTCGCTTTATCGTGAACAAACTTCGTGTTCTTACATGAATCTTCAAGAAAAACGGTGATATCTCCAGACATCTTTTTAAACTCAGTCAGTGATAACTCGCGACTCATGAATTTTTGCCAGTTTTTTGATAACTCTTCTGACTTCTTTTGCATCTCATATGTTACTGGCAATACTTCATCAATCGCATTCAGTGTTATATTCGCCGCCTCATCCGTCATTTGAATAACGTAATTCAACCGCTCTTTCGCATCTGGAATTTCTTTGTCCGTCAGTTTATTTAATTGATCATCTTGTGCAAAAGACGCTAAGTCATTATGCAATTGACGCGTTAACTGACCCACTTCTTTAAATAAACTTTTTTCACGGTCATGTGACATTGCTCTAAGTAATTCGCCCGTGCCCGCATCATCATTATTTTCAATGTTTTCAATTAAGAGGTGTGCTTTTTCAAGCAACTCTAGTCTATCCGTATTATCCTGCATATATGCTCCATTCATGCCCTATTAACCGGTCGTTTGTATTAACCGGTAGTGCGTGCGAAAATTTTATCGATTTTTTCTTTTAGCGTAGCTGCTGTAAAGGGCTTAATAATGTAACCATTTACACCCGCTTGCGCTGCTTCAATAATCTGTTCCCTTTTCGACTCTGCGGTCACTAGCAACACAGGCATATTCGCTGTTTCAGGCGTCGAGCGTACTGTCTTTAATAAATCAATGCCCGTCATACCAGGCATATTCCAATCGGTGACTAAGAAGTCATACCCGCCTGCCTTTAATTTTGGCCACGCAGTTTGGCCATCATCTGCTTCGTCTAAATTTGTAAACTCTAACTCTCTTAGCAGGTTTTTTATTATTCGTCGCATCGTAGAAAAGTCATCTACGACTAGAATTTTCATGTTCTTATCCAATTTGGATTACTCCTTATTTTTACATCTATAATTAAGTTATCGACCACTATTGCAACAAGTTTAGTCAAGAATTTAGAAATTGCTTTATTAAAAGCAAATTTATTATGAAGAAGCGTAATTGAGCAGGCGTGATTTCAAACGAAGCATCGCTTGGTTATTAATTTGACAGGCGCGTGACTCACTCACGCCCAAAACAACACCAATCTCTTTTAGATTAAGCTCGTTATCGTAATACAGCGAGACCACCATTTGCTCTCTTTCCGGCAATCCAGAAATGGCGCTGGCTAACGCCACTCTAAAATAATCTTCGTTAATGTTTTCAAGGAGATTTTCAGCCGATGCTTGATGATCATTAGCATCCATGTCATCAGTGCTGAATAGCCGGCAACATGTACTGTCTTGCAAAATTTTGTGGTATTCCTCAAGCGTTATTTCCAACAAAGCGGCTATTTCTGTATCACGCGCATCTCGTCCAGTTTCCTGCTCAATCTGCCGCATCACTTTAGTGATTTGTCGTGCCTTTCTATGAACCGACCTCGGCGTCCAATCTGTACGCCTAACGTCATCTAACATCGCGCCTCGAATACGAATACCTGCATACGTTGCAAAGCTTGCACCGTGTTTATCATTAAAGTTATTGGAGGCTTCTAATAAGCCCAGCATGCCCGATTGAATCAGGTCTTCAACCAAGACGGTATCCGGTAACTTTGCCAATAAGTGATAAGCAATCCGTTTAACCAATGGCGCATGCGTTGCAACCAGTTCCCCAGCGGTTTTCGCTTGAAGGTTGGTGTACATCGCAATGCCGTTCACTCCGTCAATTCCCCTACTTGACTCGATTGAATAAGTCGTTCGACAAAAAATTCTAAATACCCCGCCGCGCCACGTTGCACAGGCCAGTTATCTATCTTCTTCGCCAAATGCTTTATGGCTACGGAGGCATCGCTATTGGGTGCCATTTCAACGACTGCTTGTTGCTTTTGAACCGATTTACGTAAACTCTTATCGAAGGGCACGGCCCCCGTAAAGTATAAGGCCACATCAAGATACCGATCTGTCACCTTACACAGCTTTTGATACAGCATTTTTCCATTTTGAAGCGACTCTACCATGTTTGTAACGATATGGAATCGGCTCAAACCATGGTCGCGGTTTAACAATTTAATCAGCGCATAAGCATCTGTTAATGACGTGGGTTCATCACAGACCACAATCAGCACTTCTTGGCATGCTCTGGCAAAGTTGATGACGCCACCATGAATACCCGCAGCCGTGTCAACCAACAACACGTCTATATCTTCTTGAAACTCGCTGAACGCATTGATAATACCCGCTTGCTCCATTGTGCCCATTTCGGCCATGTGCTGCATGCCGGATGAGGCTGGAAGAACTTTCAATCCATGCGGACCTTCTACGACAATTTCATCCAGTGTTTTTTCGCCACTTAGCACATGCGTTAAATTATACGTTGGGTGCAAGCCCAGCAAAATATCCACATTAGCTAGCCCCATATCGGCATCAAGCAATGCTACCTTACGGCCTAATTTACAAAATGAGATACCTAGGTTAACAGACAGGTTTGTCTTACCAACCCCTCCTTTACCACTCGCTATCGCAATAACCCTGACGGGTTTTTTGTTTGTCATATCTCTCATTCCTGATGCCTGATTCAAGCCTTCTTTAAACATTCGCATGTCGCGACGTCCCACCCAGTAATACGGACAACGCGACGTCATCTTCATCTGATGTAGACGATGCTGGATCAATAAATTTAGCCATTAACTCATCTGCTGATGGGTAATGGAGATCTTCTGGAACTCGTTGACCATCCGTAACAAAACTCATCGGAATTTGTTGCTCAATAATCGCAGACAGCGCACTACCGGGGCAATCCGTTTCGTCTAACTTACTAAGAATGCAGCCTTTCGGCTGAGCATCTGCAAACGTATTCATCACTTCACGCATCGCGCGAGGTTCTGTCGTTGCAGAAATGACCAGATAGTTATCAATTTCAAACTTCTCATCACGCAACAATTTGAACTGTTCTGTCATGCGAATATCACGTTGGCTCATCCCCGCCGTATCAATCAGCACTAAACGCTTATCAACGAAATCGCTTAACGCATCTTGAAAATCATCTTGAGTTGATGCAACCCGCATCGGAACACCTAAAATCCGAGCAAAATTACTTAACTGCTCATGCGCTCCAATACGGAAATTGTCTGTTGTAATCAGCGCCAATGATTCTGGCCCATGACGCATTCTGAATCGCGCAGCAATTTTCGCAATCGTCGTTGTCTTGCCAACACCGGTTGGACCGACCAAGGCAATCAGCCCGCCCTCATCCAATATTTTATTGTCCATAATAGGCAATGAGTCGGACGCCAGTTTAAGGCAATTAACCCATGCCGTTTCAAGCTCCGTTTCTGCGACGACTGTTTCGGCCAATTTAACACTCAACCTCTTTGAGAAACCGGTATCTAACAGACGCCTAATCACGTCTATTCTCACTGGGTTTTGCTGTGTTCGATCAGCCCACGACAACTCATTGAGTGTTGTCCTAAACTCATGGCGCATCATATCAATCTCGTGTTTAACCGCTTTTATAGCGGGGTCTTCAAACCATTCAGCTTTCTTCGTGGCTGGTGCCTTTTTATCTAACTGCGGTTTAACTTGCTCTCTACGTTGTGCGGGCTTTCTTTTTACTGGCGTATAGTCTTCTCGGTACGCTTGCTTTGGCGCTTCGTTCCAATCAATCGACACTCTGTCTTTTTTTAATTCCTCATCAAGCCGTGCATCAAACAACGCTTCTTTCTTATCCGCTGCCACTTGAATCGCTTGCTCATCGTAATCTTTTGCCGCCACCACTTCGACGCCGTCCCCCACTCGATTATTCGACAGGATTACCGCATCTGCGCCAAGTTCCTCCTTAACCAACCTGAGCGCTTCACGCATGTCTGGAGCAAAAAATCGTTTAATTTTCATTTAATATTACCTCTTAAAACACCCTTTAACCGTTTTGCCCAACACTTCCAACAACACGTACTTGCCGGTCCTCAGGAATCTCGTTGTATGACAAAACATTTAAATTTGAAATTGAATGGCGAACAAAGTGCGCTAACCAAGGACGCAAGAAGCCTGACACTAGAAGCACGGCGCTCTTACCTTCCATTTCTAGTTTCTGACTGCTTTCTTGTAATGCACTTATCATTCTTTCTGCCAATCCTGGTTCAAGTCCCGCGCTACCATCTTCTGACGCTTGCAAGCTTTGTTGCAATAAGCGTTCCAAGTCTGGATCTAGCGTAATGACTGACAGTTCACTGTCTAAGCCACTGATTTTCTGAACAATTGATCGGCCCAATGATATTCTAACGGCTGCGGTTAAAGTGCCAGGATCTTGACTCACCCGCCCATGTTCAATGAGTGTTTCAGCAACTGTTCGCATATCTCTTACTGGGATATTTTCCTGCAACAAGTTTTGCAATACTTTAACAATCGCGCCCAATGAAATGGTGTCCGGCACTAAGTCCTCAACCAATTTTGGTGCTGATTTTTTCAATGTATCCAACATTTGTTGCACTTCTTCATGGCCTAATAACTCATGTGCATGTGTCTGGATAATTTGACTCAAATGGGTCGCAACCACGGTGCCTGGATCGACCACGGTATAGCCCATTGTTTGGGCTTGGTCTTTCTGCGCAGCATCAATCCAAATTGCGTCCAAACCAAACGCCGGGTCTTTCGTCGCAATCCCCTGAATATCACCAAATACTTGACCGGGATTAATCGCTAACTCTCTATCTGGGTGAATTTCTACTTCACCAATGCTGACACCCATTAACGTTAAACGGTATACATTTGGTGCCAAGTCCAAATTGTCGCGAATATGTACCGCAGGAATTAAGAAACCAAGTTCCTGCGATAACTTCTTACGCACCCCTTTAATGCGCGACATCAATTCGCCACCTTGGGTTTTATCAACCAATGGAATCAAACGGTAGCCAACCTCCAAGCCAATCATATCCACCGGTGCCACATCATCCCAAGACAATTCTTTAGGCTCATCAGGCAGCGCTTGAACGATTGCCTCTTGCTCGACTGGGGCCAATTCAGCCAGCCGTTGTTTATTGTATATTCTATAAGCGGCGTAGCCCAAACCTGAAGACAGCGAAATAAACACAAAATTTGGCATCCCTGGGATCACCCCTAATAGCCCAATAATGCCTGCGGAAATCGCCAATGCTTTTGGATTATTTAGCACTTGCAATGACACTTGCTCGCCCATATCTTGATTACTATTGACACGTGTAACAATAATCGCTGTAGCGGTTGATAGCAGTAAGCCGGGTATTTGCGCCACTAGGCCGTCACCAATGGTTAGCAATGTGTAATATTCCATCGCTTGAGAAAATGCCAAATCATGCTGCAGGATGCCAACACCCAAGCCACCCACAATATTAATCAATAGAATTAAAATACCCGCTATAGCATCGCCTCGAACAAACTTACTTGCGCCGTCCATTGAGCCGTAAAAATCCGCCTCTTGGCTGATTTCTTTACGACGATCACGCGCTTCATCTTGCGTCAATAAACCTGCATTTAAGTCGGCATCAATCGCCATTTGTTTACCTGGCATTGCGTCCAAGGTAAAACGTGCACTTACTTCAGATACGCGTCCAGCACCTTTTGTCACAACCACAAAGTTAATGATGATTAAAATGCTAAACACCACTAAGCCAACGGCATAGTTACCACCAATAACAAAGGCACCAAACGCCTCAATCACCTTACCTGCTGCGTCACCCCCGTTATGCCCTTCTAGCAACACAATACGTGTTGAAGCAACATTCAAACTCAGTCGTAATAAGGTAGCGACCAACAAGAAACTTGGGAAAACAGCAAAGTCTAATGGGCGCAACGCATAAACCACCACTAACAAAACAATCAATGACAAGGCAATGTTGAAGGTAAAAAACAAGTCCAGTAAGAAGGGCGGCAACGGCAACACCAACATAGCCAGTATCACCATAATGAGAATAGGCGCGCCTAAGCCATTTTTAGCAAAGTCTAATAAGAGTTTTGAAATTTCGTTAAAATTCATTTTGTAACATCTTTATCATTGATCGGTTAATGTGTTCTATCAGCATATTTTTTATACTCATCTGGAATAGAAATATCTTTTGGTGCTGCAGGTTTTTTCCAGCGTTTTTCTGTCGCAATGCGTAGCTGATAAACGTATGCCAATACTTGAGCAACTGCCAAATACAAGCCTTTTGGTACTTCTTGATCTATCTCTGTTGAGAAGAACAAAGCACGAGCAAGCGGCGGCGCGGAAACTAAAGTAATACCATTTCCAACGGCAATATTTCTAATTTGTGCGGCCATTAAATCTGCTCCTTTAGCGACAACAGTCGGCGCACCGTTACCACCATCTTCATATTTAAGCGCTACCGCGAAGTGTGTTGGGTTAGTCACAATGACATCGGCCTTAGGCACCGCTTCCATCATTCTTCCCTGAGACATTTCCTGTTGTAATTGACGTATTTTGCCTTTTACTTCAGGCCTGCCTTCGGTTTGCTTCATTTCATCTTTTACTTCTTGAAGCGTCATCTTCAATTTCTTCTTATATTCCCACAAACTAAACGGCACATCGATCGCCGCAACCAGCAATAAAGACGAGCATAAAATAACGAATGACATGGTCATAACATCACTCGCTCGAAGTAGCGCATCTTCTATTGGCAATTTACTGAGGGATATAAATTCAGGCAAATATATGTCCGCTAATAGCGCCATAATGCCCATCACTAAACCAAATTTAAGCAATGACTTAACCAGCTCAATCAAGCTTCGTACCGCAAACATTCGCTTCATGCCTTCAATCGGGTTCATTTTGCTAGCTTTGGGCGCGAATGCTTGGGCGCTAAAAGACCAACCACCCATCGCAATGGGCCCGACTAAGGCGGCAACAACCATAGCCGCCAAAAAAGGCGCAACAAACATCAGCGCTTCTTGCATGGCAAATTGCAAGCTTGCCACCGTTTCCAATGGGTCAAACATGCTGCTTCTATCTATTTTGAACGCACCTTCCATCACACGCCACATACCCTTTAGAATACGATCACCCGTCATCCAAATCATCATTGAACCCATCATCAAAACGACGACCGTATTGAGTTCCCTAGAGCGTGCGATATCCCCCTTTTTTCGGGCATCCTCCTCCCGCTTGGCGGTGGGTTCCTCGGTTTTTTCTTGATCGCTATCGTCTGCCACATCAGTGCCTTATACGCAGAAAATCGCCAATAACGCCGTAGCTTTCGGCAAGCAAATTTGTAAAATTACCTAACACCGATGGAATCGTCACCCACATTAAAAGCAAACCCAAGGTCAAGGTAATAGGAAAACCAACCGCAAAAATATTTAGCTGTGGCGCCGCTCTTGTCACCACACCAAATGCAATATTAATCATGAGTAATGACGCAATAGCAGGCATCGCCATTAAAAGGCCAGCAGAAAAAATCCTGCTCGACCACGCGATAATTGACCAAACATCTGAACGTTCCATGCCCATCGCGCCTATTGGAAGCGTATTAAAACTATCAATTAACATCTCTATTAAAACAAGGTGCCCACCCAAGGTTAGAAATAATAACGTGGACAATACCAAATAAAATTGACTAACAACTGGCACGCTCACACCCGTTGTAGGGTCAACCATAGAAGCAAAACCGAGACCCATGCTGTAAGCGATACCCTGCCCAGCGAATATAATCGCACTAAACACCAGCTGCAAAACAAAACCCATTGAGATACCGATTAAGGTTTGCTGTAAAGCAGTGATAATACCTTCGTGACTTAACACTTCAATGGCCCGGTGCTCGGGTAACAATGGAAGAGTAAAAAACGTAATAATCAAGGTCGCGCCGACAAGAAGTTTACTATCGACAAAGCGGCCGCTAAACACAGGGATCGCAATAAACATAGCGCTAATGCGCAGCAGCGGCCAGAAAAAGGTTGATGCCCACATCATGATTTGTTGTTCGCTGTAAACCATGCTAAATACGTGTTTTAACCAATCATGTCTGGAATACTAAGGTACGTTTGCCGCGTAAAACTAATAATTAAACGCAGCATCCAAGGACCAGCAATAGATAAAACAACCACTGTTATCAATAATTTAGGAACAAAACTTAGAGTTTGTTCATTAATTTGCGTCGCCGCTTGAAACATGGCGACCAGAAGGCCTATTGCTAACGCCGATAATAAAATCGGTGCCGATAGCATCACTGTTACTTGTAACGCATGCTCGCCTAAACTCATTACGCTGTCAGGTGTCATCTCTTCAACCTCCCTATGTAAAAAAGCTCGCCGCTAATGTTTCCATGATCAGCGCCCAACCATCGACTAAAACGAACAACATCAGCTTAAAGGGTAGTGAAATAATCAACGGCGATAGCATCATCATGCCCATCGACATTAAGACACTGGCCACCACCATATCGATAATCAGAAACGGTATAAAAATCATAAAGCCAATTTGAAAAGCCGTTTTCAACTCACTGGTCACAAACGCAGGCAATAACAATGACAACGGGATATCGGAAGCATCTTCTATCGGTTCGGCTCCAGAAATTCTAGCAAACATTTCCAAGTCATCATTTCTAGTTTGGCGCAACATAAAATCTCTGAATGGCTCCATGGCGTTGGTTATCGCAATATCCGCCGCAATTTCATCATTCAAATAAGGTTGCAAAGCATCCTCATTCGCTTTTTCTAATACCGGTGACATGATAAAAAACGTAAGGAATAGCGCGAGGCCCAATAAAATCTGGTTACTCGGTGTTTGCGGTGTACCCATAGCTTGTCGGAGAATTGAAAAAACGATAATTATTCGTGTGAACGATGTCATCATCACCAGTAAACTGGGTAGCACTGTCAGCAGCGTCATCACTGCTAAAATTTGCAAGGTCACCGAATAACTTTTACCGTCACCAGCGATAGTGATGGCTTCAATTCCATTAGCGGCAAAACCACTCATTGGCGTTAACGCCAGAAAAATGGCGCACAACTTTAATACCTTCATTTGACCACTCTGTTCTTCATTAAACCTTGCAAACTGTCTTGAAAAGAAGCTGAGGATGATTCTGTTTGCCCCACTTCGTCTTGAATCTCACCCGCTTCGAAGGTGTGCAAGTTCACCACTCGTCCCGGTGAAACGCCTAATAAAAGATGATGATTACCCGCTTTTATCAATACTGCTTTTTCACGATTGCCTAAAGAGATACCGGACAAGACTCTTAAATTTCCTTTAGGGCTTGTACCCAAGCTTGTAAATCGCTTTACCGACCATGCCACCAGCAAAATCATCAGTAGAACAAATATTAAACCGACGGTCCATTGCGTCAAATTAGCCATTGAAACGGGTTCGACACTCTTCGAGCCAACAATAGATGGCTCAGCCGACAGCGCAAGCTCTGACAAAACGATAAGTGCTGAGCAAAACATGTATCGCATTATTTTAATTTCCTAACTCGCTCTGCAGGACTAATAATGTCTGTTAAACGTAAGCCAAATTTATCATTCACAACAACCACCTCACCGCGAGCAATCAGCGTTTTATTGACTAAAACATCCATTGGCTCACCCGCTAATCGGTCTAATTCAATAACAGACCCTTGATTCAACTGTAGCAAGTTGCGAATACTGATTTTAGTACTACCCACCTCCATAGACACCGTTACTGGCACGTCTAAAATGACATCCAAATTTATTTCACTGTCTAAGCCCAGCTGCCCGCCCGTGTCTGAGATAGGATCAAAAGCAGCCGCTTCTGCATTAGCCTGTTCACTTAACGCATCACCCCAGCCATCCGCCGCTTCACCCGACGCTTGCTCCTCTAGCGCATCACCCCAATCAGCACCGTCGCTATTGTTTTCTTCACTCATCTTTATTCCTCTTCTTCAAACATATTTTGCACTTCTTCACGTTCCATTTTCTCTTGAAGCTTCACCGCAAAGCGATCATTACTCACCCCAAGTTTGCCTCTAAATAACGGCATTTCGCCCGACTCAATAATCACTTGTTCAGGCAGGTCAATCGGTAAAATATCGCCCTCTTTAAAGCTCAACACATCTTTAAGGGACATTTCTTTTTTTAATAGCACACTATGCAAGTCCACGTCCGCCGTTTTAATGTCGTTACGTAAGCTAGATTTCCAACGTACGTCGGTATCACCACGGTCACTTTGAATACCCGCGTCTAGCAATTCACGAATAGGCTCTAACATGGTGTACGGCAAACTAAACTGAATGTCGCCACCACCGCCTTCTAGTTCAAGATGGATCGTTGAAACCACCATCACTTCAGTTGGACTAACGATATTGGCAAACTGTGGGTTTACTTCCGAATTTATATATTCATATTCAAGCTTTAAAACGGGCTCCCAAGCCTTCATCAAATCTTTAAAAACAATATCCAACACAATTCGAACAACCCGCATTTCTGTTGCAGTGAATTCACGGCCTTCAACTTTATTATGAAATTTGCCTGAACCACCGAAATACGTATCCACAATCGTGAAAACCAAACTGGGATCAAAAACAAATAATGCTGACCCACGGAGTGGCTTAATTTTTACGATGTTTAAATTCGTTGGAACAAATAGACTATGAACATATTCAGAAAACTTCAGCATCTGAATGCCTGAAATCGAAATTTCCGTTGAACGCCTTAAAAAATTGAATAAACTAATACGGAAGTAACGGGCAAAACGTTCATTAACCATTTCAAGCGTCGGCATCCTGCCACGAATAATTCTATCCTGACTTTGAAAGTCATAATTAGACGCTTCGCCATCCGGTGCATCAACACCTGCTTCCGTTTCTACATCACCATCATCAACACCATGCAATAACGCATCAATCTCATCTTGCGATAGTAAATCCATATCAGACATTTATTGCATCACCAAGTCGGTAAAAAAAACTTCTAATACTTTCGACGAAACTTTTCTTTCTGCTAAAACCTTATTAATCTCAGCTTTGACGACAGCTTGTAACTGAGTCTTACCTTCTGCTGTTTTTAGCATTTCCGGATTTTGACTAGACAACAACATCAAAATATTATTTCGAATAACCGGATCATGCTTTTTAACGGCTGAAATCACTTTCTCATCTTTCACCATTAAACTCATTGCTACTTTAATCACCTTGATATTACCATCGGGAAAATTCACCATAAACGGAGGTGTCAACGCTTGATACAGCGTTTCCGCAGCATCACCAGATTCTTCCGCTTCAGCACCCTCTTCTGCACTATCGCTTCCTTCGGGTAAGGTTCCTTCAGAACTAGAAGACTCGGCCGTCACCGGTGCCTTTTCTTCTTCGAAAAACCCGGTGAAGTACAAACCAGCACCGGCAAGAATGGCCAGTAGCACAACTCCACCAGCGACCATAATGATTAGTTTCTTTTTAGAACTGCCCGCTTCCTCAACAGATTCTTCTTGTTCTTCTTCAGCCATAATATTCTCTATATGTGTATTAAGAATATTATTAGCAATTGCTATGCCATTAAATAACCCTATTTATTACAATAAGTTAAAAGATGAATTCAACACAATGTCAAATTCAAGTCATAAATATAGTGAGCCAACTCTAATATTCGTCAAAATTTAGTCATGCATTACATGCAAAGAAGCCCGAAGTGCATTCAACGCACCTCGGGCCACTCAAATAAGTATTTCCGTGGGCTTAACTGTCAGGCAAAATCGCTAAATAACCCGTTATATTGCCTTTGTTGTGTATTTTCTTGCTGATCGAAAACCGACTCTTCCAATTCTCCATCTAGGTTAGATACATGACCCTTACCATCTTGACTATTGGACGCTTGTTGGTCACGTTGCTCAGCAAAAGAATGCTGGGAAACATCAATATCAACAACATTTACATTTTGCTCGCTTAGCATTTCACGCAAACGAGGTAAAGCAGCATCAATAGCTTCCCTTGTTGCACCATGTTGCGCTGTAAAAGAAACTACTGCTTGATCATTTTGCATTTGAATCCTAACTTCAACAGGCCCCATGTGCTGCGGGTTTAATCGAATCTGCGCCCCACTCATCGATTGATTAACAACCCACTGTACCCGTTGACTAAAGTTTTCACCCCAGCGAGAGCTATTCATAGGCGTATCCAATTGAATGGTTGGTCTGTCGACGGCTGCCTGCTGCCTCGCTTCTATTGTCATTACTGCCGGATTAGCTTGTAAGCTTTCAGTAGTTATTTTTGTAACACCTATATCCTTCGCCAGACTGGATACCGAGTTGGCTTCTTGTAACGGCTTTTGAATACGATCAAGAAGCACGTCACGCACATCAGCATTATTAGACTCATCTGTTGGCAAAGCTACGCTTGATGAGTTAAAAAAATCGGCCGCGTTATTCTTCCCATTAAACTTAACTTTTTCATTCGGCAAGTGACCGACAGTAGATGCAGCCATTTGAGCCGATTTCTCATTTGCTTGACCAAGAGGATCAAATATTATCTTTTTATCTTGCACATCTAAATTAACAACGCTCCCATCAGTTAGCAATATTTCCGTCTCATCAGCGAGCAGCCGCTCTTCGTCACTTGCTGATAGAGCTCCAGCATTTATACCTGCCGCCTGTGGCAATTCATTGCCGCTTATGCTGTCATCGGCAAAACCGATACCAAGATGACGCTTCTCCGAAATAATACCAATAGCAGTCGATAGACCAGGTGCCTGTTCAAGAACAGAGCCTTCTTCAATCAATGCATCCAAACCTTTAGGCATCCCAAACTGAGTTGCGATTGTTTCCTTTGGCACGTCATTTTCACCCCGTGATGTGTTGGTTTTTGATACCGCCTCATCTTCGGCTACAACCCCTACCCTATTAAGCTTTGTAGGAGGTGCCGCATGCCTCTCCTTTTGTTCTCCTTTAATACGGTCTACATTTTCCCCAAGGTGTTCAGAAAAACCACGACCTGCCAGTTCTTTGGAATCGCTTCCAACTAAATCAACACCGGAGCCACTGGCCTTACCTACAGGTAAATTAAACATGACTGGCACTTCCATAAGTTATCCCCATCTTTCATAAAATATTTATAAAAAGATAAAGCAAATGATATGCCATATATAAAATATATAAACTCAATGTACAACTCAATAAAAACATCTCAATTATTCAAAACAAAAACACAACAAATAAGAACATTGAAATCCTAAATTTAAACTTAAAATTCAATTAGTTAACGTTAGATATTATCTTCACAATTAAGCGTGTTGCTTTTTTGGTAATAATCCATTAAAGTCCTCCTACTAATAAGAAGATTAGTTGCTTTAAAGATATTAAGACTATCTAAAATAAAATAGGGGAAATTAACCAATGAGAGTATTTCAAAAAACACCTTTAGCGCTCGGCGTTGCAGCAGGCATGGTCATGCTAGTAGCATCAACTGGCGCGCAGGCGATCAGTACAGGTACTGATCTTAACTTATCCGCACACGCAGCCGCAGGCGGCATGGCAGGTGCAGCTTACACACGCCCACAAGAAGTTTCAGCAGCTGTTGCCGGTAACCCAGCAACACTAACTCAATTCCCTGGCGTAAACTTTAACTTTGGTGCTGCGTTAATTAGCATCACGGACGTACAAACAAACACTGACACAACATTAGATGTTGGCGGCGGCGGAGAAAGTGCACAAACTGTCTTGGCTTTCCACAATGAATCTCATTCAGATGCCGACAATTATATTGTTCCAACGTTAGGCGTATCACTGCAAGTTTCTCCAAAACTCTTTTTAGGTCTTGGTCTTGAAGCAGATGCGGGCTTAGGTTCAGACTTTCGTGATGACGCACTTCAATTATATGCGGGTTCTGTAGAAGATGCTGTCAACGGTTTTGGTTTAACTGGTGATGCTTTGGGGTTATTAGACGGGCCAGTTGCCGCACCGTTACTGGTTGAAGTTATTTCTTTCAACGCAAACTTAGCAGCTGCTTATAAAGTAACTGATCAACTCTCAGTTGGTGGCGCACTTACTATTGGTTTTGGCCTTGCACAACTTGGCACAGCAGGTCCAACGACAGGGTTTGATACAGTAAGTGACTTAGTTGTTGACGGTCTTGCTGGAGCTCCTGCAAATGATGGTAATGTTGATTCGGGTGTTCTAAGCAATTGGGGCGGTTCTACATCATCAGTTCATGATATTGGCTTTGGGTGGACATTGGGCTCCACATACATCGTTGCTGACGGCATAACAACCAGCTTAACGGTCAAAAGCCCTCTTGAATATAAGTTCAAAAACATTATATATGCTGACCCGGCAACAACAGGTGGCGACATGGTACCCGGTAACGCAGTTGACGGTTGGCAGCATCTCGATATTGAACAGCCACTTGAAATCATTGCTGGTGTAGCTCTTGAAGACGTGATTGCTCAAGGTTTATTGGTTGAATTAGACGTTGTTTGGAAAAACTGGGGCGATGCTGATGCTTATGAAGATGCCTATGAAGATCAGTTCTTAGTGAATTTAGGCGCCCAGTACACCACTGGTAACTGGCAACTCAGAGCCGGTTATAGCTGGGCTGAAGACATCTTAAAAAGCACTCCTAATAGCACATTAGGACAGTTAACCGGACTAGGTAATTTACCTCTTGGCGAAGGAGCTGCTGCACTAGATGAATTAACAGGTGCCGGCATAGTAGAACCTTTAGCAACTGACTTCGTTGAAATTGTTCAAATGAGCCTGTTACCTGTCATTTGGGAACACACATTTACCGCGGGTGTTGGTTATAACTTTACCGATGCTGTGCGTGTAGATGCTTTTGTTGCCTATGCTCTAGGTGAAAAAGAATCGCGTGACCTCGAAACTGCTGCGCTTGCTTTAGACGTGGGCTTAGGCTTAATTGATGCAGATAACGGCAATTCAGGCGCCTTTGTATCGAATGGTACTACTTCAAGTATTACCGCAGATATTGATACAGAAATCATGTTTGGCATAGGTATCAATGTAGCACTACCATAATCCTTGGTCAGCGCTAAATAAGAATCGAACCCCGCTTAAAGCGGGGTTTTTTATTATGGGTAACCGTACGGCGTCTAATAATTACTTCAAGCTGGCAATGTATATCATCTACAACGAACTGGTTAGCGCATATACTTAATGACGGTGCTAAACAACCCAACATTCACTACCAGTTATTTTTAGGAAAAAACAAAAACATACTTACTTTACGATGCCTCAACAAAAAACCATTCCTGTCTTTATCGATCTCTCATCGTTCCCAACGACTTTAATAAATCTTGATACAATTGATAAGTGGCTATCAACTGTTTTTGAATTAAACATTTCGAACTCTTTTCTCAGCAATCAAACATCATTAAGTAAAAAAAATAGCTCGCTCTACGCTCTAGCCTACAGAGTTCAACAGTTATCGAATGTTTTCTTACAACTTACTAATATTCCCGCATTTTACTCAAGTGATAAAATTCAAATCATCAAAAATAGGGACCAACCAGCCAGCTCAAGCATCTCTATACCGATTGCTTTCATCGAGAAAACTGACCTAAAAGCCTATGAAGTAGCTGCTTTATCAGCCTTTGAAATCATTTACTGGATGAATTCAAACAAGTTAAACACCAGTAATATTCAGCTTTTATATAAAATTGTTGAACAAAAAATTAACAAACCTCTTGAACCCTTTTTCACTGGTTGGAAATCCACTCTTCCCATTCTTAGAGCAGCATATGAAGAAAATGTACCCTTTATTCACTTTGGTTCTGGTGCTTACCAATTAGGCTGGGGTTATAAGGCACGATTGATTTCTAATTCTGCTAATGAGCATGATTCAGCATTAGGCGCTCACATGGTACAAAATAAAATAAAAGCCGTTTCCACCCTTAAAATGGCAGGGCTTCCTACGACACAACAATCTGCTGTTAACTCAGAAAAATCCGCGTATTCTGCTGCGAGCAAGTTTGACTGGCCTGTTGTCGTAAAACCTTCATCTCGTGACCGAGGCGAAGGGGTAACAACTGGTATTAATGATAAAGAAAAGTTATTAAGCGCCTATAAGAAAGCTCTCAAACTTTCCCCCCACGAGCCTGTTCTAGTTGAAAAAATGTTAGAGGGTACGTGTCACCGCCTATTTATTTCTAATTACTCTTTTCTATATTGTGCCAGACGTTGGCCTAGATCAGTTAAGGGTGATGGACGCCGTACGGTAGCCCAGTTAATTTCTGATTTTAATTCCGAAGAGAATGCTAAAGCCCCCTGGTTAAGATCTACACCTTACCCTAGTGATTCTCTCGCCAAAAAGGTAATGCATAACAATGGCTATTCTTTACAGTCCATTCCTAGTACCGGAGAACTTGTACATTTAAGACCTTTTCAGTCAGACGAATGGGGAGGCTCTGCTGATGATGTATCGACAAGCGTTCATCCCGACAACATTGCGATTGCAATAAAGGCAGCGAGGTTATTTGGCCTTTATAATTGCGGTGTCGATATAATTAGTTCGGACATTAGCCAACCATGGCATGTAAATAATGCGGCCATACTAGAAGTAAACTACACTCCTTCCTTAGGCGATTCGCCTGTATCAAAACATTATGTAAAACCCTATATAAAGGGACTAGTTGATGGTAACGGAAGAATTCCAATACACATTTTTATGGGTAAAAAGACAGCTCTTGGAAAGGCACAAAAAAAACATAAGGAACTTTTAGGGAGTGACGTTAAGTGCTATTTAACTACACATGATACGACGCTAGGCTCTTTAGAAAATGAAATAAAAATGCCTGTTAACGGGCTCGCAAAGCGTAGTTTTTCTCTGCTACTAGACCGCCAAGTGGAAGCTCTTTTAGTTGTCGTTCAAACCGATGAATGCTTATTTGAAAGCCTCCCTTTCGATCAAGTTGATAGCTTTACAAAAGCTGATGAGCAGTTGTCTTCATGGACAAATTCAAACGCTATTTTACCCTCTCAAGCAGGCAATGCTGTTAGTGGACTACTTGAGCAACTCGTTATGAGCCAACCTTACAATACATAAATTTTAAACATGCTATCAAATACAAATACACCCCCTAATATTCTAGATCCTTTAGTAGATATATTTAAATTAAGCGGTGAACCCTTTGAGTACTTAAGCGAATCTGATGTCCACTTAGCTCTTACTCAAAACCCTACCGAGTATTATCAATTTGTAAAACAACGCGTAACAAATTTAGCCATTCAAAAATCTAAATTCATAATGCCACCAAAGACTTTATTTCCTGACAAGGATACTGATGGTGACTTTCGGATCATGCCCTGTATTATCGAAGAAAATGACGAGGTAATGAAGACTGTTAAACTAGTTGGCACAAATGTTATCCAACAATCTGTACCTAACCAAATTACTGTAGGTAAAGCATGCGTCCTACACCCCACCGAGAACTATATTACGCATATTGTTGAAGCGTGCCTTTTATCATCCGCAAGAACCGCCATTTGCGCCATGCTAGGCGTTGAATTGTTATCTGCTCGTGATGCTAGCAAGCTTACAATTATAGGTGCTGGTCGCGTTGGTTATTATTGTGCTTATTACGCATCTGCATTGTCTTGGTTTAACGAAATCATTATTCATGACACAGACAGCTCACGTGCGCAAAGCTGTGTGAAGACATTACAATCACTCTTCCCAAAAATAAAATATATAACATCTAAAAGGCAAGATTTAATCGATACTGACGTACTCATCTTATCTACTACCAGTACCGCTCCACTTTATGCAACACATGATTTTAAGGCAGACTTAATCATCAGTGTAGGTGCTGACATTGATACACAAAGAGAATTGGATAATAGTTGGGCTAAAGCGGCATCTGTATTTGTTGATAGCTACGATAGTGCACGTTACGGAGATATTAAAGTTTGGCTAGACAATAATTTAATCACCTCAACCTGCTTAACAGATCTATTTAGTTTGCTACGTAGTGAAGTCTCAATCACTTATAACAAACCACGCATTTTTGTATCTACGGGCACTGCTTTTTTTGATAACCTTTCACTTTCATATATCTTAAGAAAGGTCTAGTCAGCACCTTATTTATGTAGACCAAAAAATACTAAACCTCCCAGCCGCATCACTTATTCAAGATAACACCTACACATTAAAAAGCCCCGATAATCCGAGGCTTTTTTATGTTTATGAAAGTAGTTTTCTACATATTCCGCCTATACTGCCCCCCGACTTCGAAGAAGGTATCGGTAATTTGACCCAGCGAACAATAACGCCCCGCTTCCATCAGCACCTCAAAGACATTCTCGTTTGCTTGAACCGCTTGTCTTAAGTCCTTAATAGCTTGCTCAGACTTTTCTTTGTTTTCACCGTGTACGGCATTTAAACGACTCAATTGACTTTGCTTTTCTTCCTCAGTTGAACGAGCAAGTTCAATGGTTGTTTCCGCGCCGTCTTCATTTGGATTTTTAAACGTGTTCACACCAATAATAGGTAATTCACCGGTATGTTTTAGCATTTCATAATTCATTGATTCATCTTGAATTTTGCCACGCTGGTAACCCGTCTCCATTGCACCCAACACACCGCCACGTTCGGAGATGCGTTCAAATTCACGAAGTACAGCTTCTTCAACTAGGTCAGTTAATTCATCAACGATGAACGAGCCTTGCAATGAATTTTCATTCTTTGCTAAACCATATTCTTTATTAATGATCAGCTGAATCGCCATGGCACGACGCACAGACTCTTCGGTCGGTGTGGTAATCGCCTCGTCGTATGCATTCGTGTGCAGACTGTTGCAATTGTCGTTTATCGCAATAAGGGCCTGCAAGGTGGTTCTAATATCATTAAAGTCCATCTCTTGCGCATGTAGCGAACGACCGGATGTTTGAATATGATACTTAAGTTTTTGCGAACGATCACTCGCGCCATATTTAAAGCGCATAGCCACGGCCCAAATACGACGAGCCACACGGCCCATCACAGTATATTCTGGGTCCATACCATTCGAGAAAAAGAACGATAAACTTGCTGCAAATTCATCAATTTCCATGCCACGTGACAAATAGGTTTCTACATAAGTAAAACCATTTGACAAGGTAAAGGCTAATTGTGAAATTGGGTTCGCACCCGCTTCAGCAATATGGTAGCCAGAGATTGAAACAGAATAGAAGTTACGCACTTTTTTCTGAACGAAATACTGCTGAATATCACCCATCATTTTCAGGCTGAATTCAGTCGAAAAAATGCAAGTGTTCTGACCTTGGTCTTCTTTTAAAATATCCGCCTGTACCGTCCCGCGCACATTGGCTAGTGCCCAATCTTTAATTTCATTACGTTCTACTTCAGACGGATAATGGCCATTTTCTGCTTCGAACTTAACGCATTGCTGATCAATAGCGGTATTTAAGAAGAAGGATAATAGCGTTGGTGCTGGGCCGTTAATGGTTAACGAAACGGAGGTACTGGGTGCACATAAATCGAAGCCATCAAACAACACTTTCATGTCGTCTAAGGTCGCAATAGAAACGCCAGAGTTACCAACTTTACCGTAGATATCTGGGCGCAAACCAGGGTCGTTTCCGTAAAGCGTCACCGAGTCAAAGGCTGTAGACAACCGTGTCGCTTCTGCATTTTCGGACAACAACTTGAATCGTCGGTTGGTTCTGAACGGGTCACCTTCACCAGCGAACATACGTGCAGGATCTTCACCTTCACGCTTAAAACCAAACACACCCGCCGTATACGGGAAGCTGCCGGGAACATTTTCTTTCAATAAGAAGCGCAGTTGTTCACCATCATCTTCAAAAACCGGTGTCGATACCTTAGGAATGCGTGTACCCGCCAGCGAGTAACTTGCAATATTGGTGGTAAATTCCTTACCACGAATATTACTAATATAAGTGTCTTTTTTATACGCCGTTTTAATCTCTTCCCACACTTCAAGAAGTCGCTTACAACGCGGATCCAGCGCATCCTCACGTTTGGCTATTTGCTTGCTAAACGCACCTTCAACCACCACATCGTCGCCCAGCATACGCTGTGCTTCTTTAAGTTGCTGACGTTCTCTTGCAACAGTGACTTGTTGCCGAATTGTTTTATGATAATCGCGTACCGTTTCGGCAATTTCCGCCAAATAGCGCTGGCGTTCCGCGGCAATAATTGAGGTGGTGGTGGTAGAACGCTTCGACTCAACTGGCGCAAAGAAATCTCCTTCCCAGACATTCAATTCTTTGCTTTCAAAGGTTTTTAACAGTCCTTGGTACAGAGCTGTTACGCCATCGTCGTTAAATTTTGATGCAATCGTGCCGTATATCGGCAGGTCTTCCATCGGAGTTGTAAATAATTCGTAGTTGCGCTGGTATTGCTTTCTTACATCACGGAATGCATCTTCACTGCCTTTGCGGTCAAACTTGTTAATAACAACCAAATCGGCAAAGTCCAACATGTCAATTTTTTCAAGCTGACTGGCGGCACCAAATTCAGGTGTCATCACGTACATAGACGTATTTACATACGGCACAATACCTGCATCGCCCTGACCAATACCCGGTGTTTCTACGATGATCAAATCAAAGCCTGCGACTTTACACGCATTGATGATATTCGGTAATGCTTCTGGCACTTCGCCTTGCGTGTTACGCGTTGCGATAGAACGGAAATAAATATTAGGCTGATTAATGGCATTCATGCGAATACGATCACCCAATAAGGCACCCCCTGTTTTACGCTTAGTGGGGTCAATCGCGATAATGGCAATTTTTAAATCTTCAAGCTCTAAGCTAAAACGCCTCACCAATTCATCGGTTAATGACGATTTACCTGCTCCCCCTGTACCGGTAATACCGAGCACCGGTGTTTTGGCAAAATCAGCGGCACTCGTTGAGAGCGCTTCGAGTTGTTTATCAGATATCGTTTGCTCGTCCAAACCAGTGATTAGACGGGATAGTTCTCGGTATTCATTCGCCGTTAAATTATCAAAATTACTTGGAATATCAGTGCTTGCTAAGTCGTAATCTGATGTTTCGATCATTTCATTGATGATGCCTTGCAACTGCATGCTCTGACCATCGTGTGGTGAGAAAATATGCGACACGCCGTAGGCGTGCAACTCTGCAATTTCCTCTGGCACAATAACGCCACCACCGCCGCCAAAGATTTTAATGTGCGAGGCACCTTTCTCTTTTAACAGGTCGATCATGTATTTGAAATATTCAACATGACCGCCTTGATATGAACTGATCGCAATGCCGTGCGCATCTTCTTGAATAGCGGCATTAACCACTTCTTGTACTGACCGGTTGTGCCCTAGGTGAATAACCTCTGCACCGGTGGATTGTAAAATACGGCGCATAATATTAATGGCCGCATCATGACCATCGAATAAACTTGCTGCGGTAACAAAGCGAACATGATTTTTGGCTTTATATCTCGGTATTTTGGTTGGGTCAATTACTGCTTCTTGTGCTGCTGACATACACTTACTCCTAACAATTTTGTCTTAATTCGATACGTCTGATTTTGCCCGAAATGGTTTTTGGCAACGATTCAACGTACTCGATTTCACGCGGGTATTTATATGGAGCGGTATGTTGCTTCATAAAGGTTTGAATTTCTTTGGTCAACTCGGCACTGCCCTCATAACCTTCCGCCAAGATGATGAACGCTTTAACGATTTCACCACGTGCATCATCTGGTTTACCTATAGCAGCTGATTCCAAAACAGCAGGGTGTTCGAGTAAAGAGCTTTCCACCTCAAACGGACTAATTCTATAACCCGATGACGTGATAATGTCGTCTGAGCGACCAACGAACCAGAAATAGCCGTCTTCATCCACCGTGCCATTATCACCTGTGTGGTACCAGCCGTTTGTAAAGCACTTAGCGGTCGCCGCTTCATCTTCCCAATAACCCGGGAACATACCGGGTTGCAAAGGATCAGTGATTTCAATAGCTATACTGCCCACGCTATTCGCAGCACAAATGTTACCGTCTTCATCCACAATCTGAACGTTCACACCCGGCACCGGTTTACCCATTGAACCAGGCTTTACTGCCATGCAAGGATAGTTTGCGACGATATTAATGGTTTCTGTTTGTCCGTAGCCATCATAAATATTAGCACCAGTTGCCTCGTGCCAAATTTTAATGACCTCAGGGTTTAAGGGTTCACCTGCACCAATCGCATGGCGAATAGAACTTAAATTATATTTTGATAAGTCCATTTGTGCGAATGAGCGGTACACCGTTGGAGGCGCACAAAACGTGGTGACGCCCAGCTTTTCGATTAAATTCAAATGTAACTCAGCGTCAAAGCCGCTACCGTCAAACAACACCATCGCCGAACCCATTTGCCAAGGTGAGTACAACATACCCCAGGCTGCTTTTGCCCAACCCGTATCGGATAATGTCCAATGGATATCATCCTCTTTTTGATCCATCCAATACTTACCGGTGATCGTGTGCGCAAGCGCATAGGCATTATCACGCGGCACCATTTTTGGCATACCGGTTGTGCCCGACGTAAAGTAGATCATCATTAAATCAGAAGATTTACTTGGCGCTAACTGGCTTTTATCCAGCGCCGTACTCGAATGCTTTGTTAATTGATCGAAGGTATTCCACCCTTCACGCTCATCACCAATAACGATTAATGTTTTAAGGCTTGGGCAGTTATTCTTAATGGCGTCAACTTTGTCGGCATTATTCGCCGTTACAATCGCCATTGAGGCTTTAGAACGATTAATGCGATACTCAATGTCTTTAGGCGTTAATAGGTTTGTGCCTGGCATCGTCACAACACCCAACTTACAACAACCCACCATCACTGAGTACCATTCGCCTATTCTAGGAATCATCACAAAGGCTAAGTCACCTTTTTTAGCGCCTAAATCAAGCAGCCCATTGGCAAACTGATTAGAGACATCTCGTAAATCACTGAATTGGTAATGTGTAATCGTTTCACCGCTACCGTCTACTTCTATATAAGCCAGTTTATCCGCTTCATCAGCGCGCTTATCAATCACATCAAAACCAAAGTTATAAAACTCAGGTATTTCTAATTTAAATGATGATTTAATCTCATCATAATTTTCCATATTAAACACGTACCCTCCTCATATCTATTTTTTATTATTCATATAGCTTAACATTTTCTAATTTAGAGTCAAAAAACCAAAAAAGGAAAAAGAATTTCCTCTTCTAACAATTAATTTTACAATCAATAACTTAACAGCATAAAAAAAGCCCCTATAAAAAATTCATAGGGGCTTCTTTAAAATATTGACCGTATTAGACTATTGAAACGGGTTATTTAAAACAATGGTTTCAGTCCTTTCTGGCCCAGTAGAAATGATATCAATTGGCACTCCTATTAGTTCTTCAAGTCGCTTGATATACGCTAGTGCTTCGGTAGGAAAATTATCTAATGACTTACGTCCTTCTGTTTTCCCTTTCCACCCCGGCATAGTTTCAAAGATGGGCTCGCATCGCGCGTAATTTTCAGCACCAATGGGTGGCACATCAATCACCTCACCATTTAACTTATAGCTCGTACAAATTTTAACCTCTTCAAGCCCATCCATTACATCAAGCTTGGTTAAACAGATACCTGTTAAACTATTTAAACGAGCTGAACGACGAAGAGATACCGCGTCAAACCAGCCACAACGCCTTTCACGCCCTGTGGTTGCGCCAAATTCATGTCCTTTTTTACCTAAGTATTCACCCACTTCATCATCAAGCTCGGTAGGAAATGGTCCGCTACCAACACGGGTGGTATACGCTTTGGTTATACCCAAAATATAATCCATATCACACGGCCCCATGCCACTACCACTGGCTGAGCTGCCTGCCGTTGTATTAGAGGATGTCACGTAAGGGTAGGTTCCGTGATCAATATCTAATAGTGCACCTTGCGCACCTTCAAATAAGATATTTTTATCATCTCGACTATAGTTATGTAGCTCATCGGCAACGTCAATCAGCATTGGCTTAATCACCTCTGCCTGAGCCATCACTTCGTCGTACATCGTTTGAAAGTCATAAGTCTCTGCGTTGAAGTAGTTTTCCAATACAAAGTTATGGTATTTCAGTAATTCTTTTAATTTTTCAGCAAAAACGTCCGGCGTTAATAAGTCGCCTGCTCGTACACCACGCCGCGCTACTTTATCTTCATACGCAGGCCCAATGCCTCGCCCTGTTGTGCCAATGGCTTTATTTCCTCGCGCGTTTTCGCGCGCTAAATCTAACCCTATATGTACAGGTAATATGAGAGGGCAAGCTTCACTAATTTTTAAACGACCATCTAGATTAACACCCGCCTTTTTCAATACGTCCATTTCTGTCAGTAATGCTTCAGGCGAAAGCACCACACCATTACCAATCAAGCACTGTACGTTCTCTCTTAAAATACCCGATGGAATCAAATGCAATACGGTTTTTTTATTACCTATTACTAGCGTGTGCCCTGCATTATGACCACCTTGAAAGCGCACCACTGCCGCTACATCATCGGTTAATAAATCAACCAATTTACCTTTGCCCTCGTCACCCCATTGGGTGCCAATTACGACAACATTTTTTCCCATTTTATATCTCTATTAATTATTTAATTGAACTGCAAGCCGGTAGTGCTATTCACTAACTTGCCATTGACCATTTGCATTTGTAATGACTAACCTGTGTTCAGGCTGTTGTTGATTATCTGGAAGCTCTTGTATCACTATTTTACCAGATGCTCTCAAGCCTCGGATAACATCGTGCAAATCCGCATCATCCACATCAGGCGCCAAAATAATGTCATTAATACTGACTTCATCCGACGTGCTTAAGCGTGATAGAACTTTAATATCAGCACTAAAGCCTGTAGCCGGCAATGAATCATCTAGCTGTTCGGTCAAATTATCATATCGACCGCCACGCGCTACTTCCGAACCGAATCCTGGCACAAACGCCGCAAACACAATACCCGTTTGGTATTGGTAACAACGTAATTCCCCAAGGTCAAAATAGAATGGTAACGCGGGATAAATCCGTTGCAGCAATTCAGCAACTTCTTGAAGTTCTTCGATGGCGCTAATAACATCGTCACCACCGATAGATAAACTAGATTTAGCGTCTTCCAATACCGACACATCGCCATTAAGGTATAGCAGTTGATAAAAAGCTTTGTGCCACTCCGCGTCTAATGAATACGTGTTAAGTAGCTCCTCTAATTCATCGCTAGCTTTACGCTGTAATACTTCAAGTAATTCAGCTTCTTGCGCCGATGTAAGACCCGCCTTATTTGCAAGCCCTCTAAAAATAGCCACGTGCCCTAAATCCAAATGGACTTCTTGTAGCCCCGCTGTTGCCAATGTTTCAAGCATTAAGCGTATGATTTCCACGTCGCTTTTAATATGTTGACTGCCGTACAGTTCAACACCTACTTGTATCGGGCTACGTGATTTTTCGATTTTAGCGCCACGGGCTTGTAGCACCGAGCCTAAATAGCAAAGCCTTGTTGGCGCGCCTTTATGAATATGATGTGAAGCCATACGAGCCACCTGTGGCGTCATATCTGCTCTAATACCGAGTGCTTTGCCGCTAATTTGATCTGTTAAATTAAAGGTTTGAAGCGCTAATTCACTGCCAGTACCTGTCAGTAATGTATCGCGAAACTCAACCATCGGCGGAATAACATACTGATAGCCCCATGATTGAAATAAATTTAACAATTCACGGCGCATCGTTTCCAAACGCGCAGCATCAGCCGGAAGTAATGCATCTATCCCTTCAGGCAATATCCAATTATTTTTTTTTACCATTGACTTGCTTAAACCTTAACGTACTAACGTTAATAAGATAACGCCCGCAATCATGCTGACGAGACCCGATACACGAACTGTTTGATCATCCATTTCCATCAAACGTTGATAGGTCTTACGTAAAGAGTTGGGGCTCATAAAAGGAATAATTCCCTCTAAAATCAATACCAAAGCCACTGCTGCAAATAATTCTTGCCACGCCATACGCGAACACCATCACCAATAAATGTCTGAAATTAAATATTAATGCTGCTTAAAATATTTAAAGAAGTCAGATGTAGGCTCAAGAACAATCAAATCATCGCCAGAGCCCATACTTTTCCGATACGCATCTAAACTACGGTAAAAAGCAAAGAATTCTTTGTTTTGATTGTAGGCATTTGCATAGGTTTTAGCCGCCTCTGCATCACCTTTACCTCGTAATTCTTGTGATGTTTTATAAGCTGTCGCTAGAATAATCTCGCCTTGCTTATCGGCATTAGCTTTAATCTTTTCAGCTGCTTCTTTACCTCTTGATCTAAAGTCACGCGCCACTCGTTCACGCTCTGACTCCATCCGTTTATAAACAGATGCACTGACTTCATCGGGCAAATCAATACGTTTAATACGGACGTCGATAATATCAATACCCAAACCTTTACCCAGTAAATTAATATCCTCAACCAAACCTAAACGAATTTTATCCCTGCCAACCGAAATCAATTCTTTAATCGTTTGCTTACTAAAGGCTGCTCTCATGCCTTCCTTAACAAATTGATTTAGTCGTGTATCGACTTGTCGTGGATCACCGCCAACGGCACGATAGAAGTTATCTACATTAGAAATCTTCCATTTAACAAACGTATCGACAATCACGTTTTTCTTTTCAGATGTTAAAAAGCGTTCGGGTCTAGAGTCCAATGTTTGTAGACGTCCGTCATATTTTCTAACATTGTTAATGAACGGCATTTTAAAGTGTAAGCCAGGCTCAAGGTCTGTACGTACAATTTCACCCAACCTAAACACAATAGCCTTTTCACGTTGATCAACGGTAAAGATGCTAGCAGAGCCTATAAAAAGAATGGCTATTAAAACAACCAATATCAGTGGATTAATTTTCATTATCTGCCCCTCCCTCTATCTCTATAACTGGTATCTCGTCCTGTGTTAACAGGCGTGCTCTTTTCTGCTGGCGTAATAAAACGGTTTGAACTTGCCGCTGTTTTAGCCGATGAAGATTCCATTAGTTTATCAATGGGTAGATACATAAGATTATTACCACCCTTAACATCCATAATAACTTTCTTAGAATTACCTAATACGTCTTCCATGGTTTCTAAGTACAGCCGTTTACGAGTAACTTCTGGCGCCAACTCATATTGCACCAGTAATTGTGTGAAACGAGACGCGTCACCGGATGCTTCTGCTATAACACGTTGCTCATAAGCTTCTGCTTCTTGCACAATTCTTGACGCTGCGCCACGAGCCTTTGGTATTATTTCATTTGAATACGCTTGAGATTCGTTAATAAAACGCTGTTCATCTTCACGCGCTCTAATAGCATCGGAAAAGGCACCTTGAACCTCTTCCGGTGGCTGTGCTTCGACTAAGTTAACCGTTGATATAATCAAGCCAGTATTATAGGCATCTAACATTTCCTGAAGCGCTGTTTCAACCTTTGCAACGACTTCACTTCGACCCTCTGTCAAAACGAAATCCATTTTGTTTTTACCAATAACGGCCCGCAAGGCACTTTCAGCAGATTGTTTCAAGGTGACTTCTGGTGCTCTTACATTGAAGATGTAATCCTGTGCGCTTTTTACTTTGTATTGCACAGCTAAGCGAACATCGATGATGTTTTCATCTTCCGTCAACATCAGCGCTTCTTTTCTAACGCCACTAGCAGCTTGTTGGTTTGCACCTGAACGGTAGCCAATTTCAATAAATCGCTGTTGATCAACATTGATAATGATGGCGCTATCGATTGGGCGAGGGAAACGCCAGTGTGGTCCCGGCAACGTTGTTTCCAAGTATTGACCAAAACGTAACACAACACCTCTGTTGCCTTCATCAACAATATAAATGCCGGATGCCAGCCATATTACAGCCGCCAAGCCAATTAACATTCCTACGCTGGCGCCTGATGGACCGCCCGATGTTTTTTTGTTGGCAGTACCTTTTGAACCACCGCCACCAAATAGACCACCAAACTTTTCTTGCAAAGAGCGCACTAGCTCATCTAGGTCTGGGGGAGTTTGTTGTTCTTTTTTTCGCCCACTCCACGGGTCCTTCTTATTCTTATCGTTATCCGATTCATCCCAAGACATAGTTAAAACCTCAATATTTAGATTATTTTGTTACAGCAGCTAATTCTAGGGTGCTATGCCATGCTAGGCAAGAATTAAAGCATTAATTCGAGCTAAAACGACTGAACCTCATCAAGCAAATATTTATATTTATTCGGTATATTTAGATCCATCACCCAACAGCCATCGTCCGTGTTTTCTTCTTTGATCACCTGCGCCACTTCAAATAATTTGGCACGCAATCTAGCGTCTTTTGGTCTTAGAATAACGCTCGTCCGTGTATTTTCATCATGACAATGAATGGACAGGCTTTCCAACAAAAGATCCACCCCACTATTCATCATCGCAGACAGCCATATCGCCGTCACCTTACCCGTACTATCTTTATCAACATGCGAATCGACACTAGAAAGGCGATCAATTTTATTATAAACCATCAGTTGCGGAATCTTATCAGCGCCAATTTCCTTTAAAACCGCGTTGACTTCGTGTATCTGCTCTTGACGATTTGGACTACTGGCATCAACCACATGTAACAACAAATCCGCCTCTATCGTCTCTTGCAAGGTTGAACGAAAAGCCGCAACTAGCTCATGCGGCAAGTCTTGAATAAAACCAACTGTATCGGCAAGCACTAATTCACCATAATCTGGCAACTTAACTTGTCGAAGGGTCGGGTCTAATGTTGCAAAAAGCTGATCAGCGGCATAAATAGATGCTCCTGTCAGCGCATTAAACAGTGTGGACTTCCCGGCATTGGTATAACCAACAAGAGACACCGTTGGCACATCCGCACGTTGTCTGCCACGTCGTCCTTGGTCACGCTGTTTATTCACTTTTGCTAAACGAGTCTTAATTTGACGAATACGGTGGCCGATTAAACGGCGATCTGTTTCCAGCTGAGTTTCGCCAGGGCCGCGCAAACCAATACCACCTTTTTGCCTCTCTAAGTGAGTCCAACCTCTGATTAATCGCGTTGATAAGTGTTGTAGTTGCGCCAACTCTACTTGTAATTTACCTTCAAATGATTGCGCACGTTGGGCAAAAATATCAAGAATCAGGTTCGTACGGTCTAATACACGCACCTCCAATTCTTTTTCTAAATTTCGTTGCTGGCTGGGGCTCAATTTATGATTAAACAAAACAACATCTGCACAATGTTCATGCAACAAGTGTTTCACCTCTTCCAACTTACCTTTGCCGACAAAAAACCTTGAATCCGGGACACGTCGAGAACCAGTGACCGTCACCACTGGCTCAACATTAGCCGAGGTCACCAATTGAATAAATTCGCTCAGGTCATCTTCTGAGTAACTTTCATTAATAGATAAATGAACAACAAGAGCCTTTTCACCCGTTTCAGGGCGATCAAACAACTCCATTAGTTAAACCGACCCAAGATCGCTAATTCAAACAAATTTACAGCCTACCCTTCCTCGTCGTTGCGAGCCATGTTGACTGCTCTTGCAGGCACAACGGTTGAAATAGCGTGCTTATAAACCATTTGATTAATTGCGTTTTTCAAAATCACAACGTATTGATCAAAAGAGTCAATTTGACCCTGTAATTTAATGCCATTCACCAAAAAAATGGCGACAGGAATGTGTTCTTTTCTTAATGTATTTAGAAATGTATCCTGTAAATTATGTCCTTTAGACATTGTTTTGCTCCTAATTTTTATTTTTACTCTGACAAAGTCACTTTAATAACCGCTTCTTCCATCTTACGGCGTAACGAATTTTAGCTCAGACAGCATTATAACCGCTAAACCAATCGCCTATGTTGTTATATAAGTGGTGGCAATATTACGGCATTTCAAGCCTATTTATTATTATTTTTAACATCACTCAAAACTTGCCCTAAGGCAGATTTCTCACCCATCTCAAAAAAAGTCGTATCGCTTTGTTGACGCAGCCAAGTAAATTGCCTTTTTGCCAATTGTCGAGTCGCTATAATCGCCCTTTCTCGGAACATGGCCTCATCGTACTCCCCTTCTAAAAAGGACCACGCTTGACGATACCCTACCGCCCTGATTGCTGGCATTGTCGCATCCAAATCAGCTCTCCGAAAGAGTGTTCGAACCTCATCCAAGAATCCGTGAGCCAACATCTGATCCATTCTTAAAACGATTCTTTCGTGCAGCTTAGCGCGATCGGTTGGTGCGATAGCAAATTTAATCGCATCAAACGGCCGCGGTTCTGCCGCCTGCTCTCGCAACCAATCCGTCTGGCTTTTCCCTGAAACCAAATAGACTTCAAGTGCTCTTTGGGTTCTTTGGGTATCATTTTGATGGATACGATTCGCAGCAGCAGGATCAACTTCTTTTAAGTGATTATGCACGGCAGCCCAACCTTCTATTGCCGCCTGCTCATTTATAGTCTGGCGAATCTGTGCATTTGCATCCGGCAGTTTCGCCATACCATTGAGCAACACATGAAAATACAACATTGTGCCGCCAACCAACACAGGAACTTTCCCTCTGGCAGAAATTTCATTTATTAATGCTAGCGCTTGGTCGCGAAATTGACCGGCAGAAAATGACTCCGAAGGATCCAATATATCAATCAAATGATGTTTAATACCTTGTCGCTCTTGCTCGTCAGGCTTCGCCGTACCAATGTCCATACCCCGATAAACCAACGCAGAATCCACACTAATAATTTCACCATTCAGTGCTTTGGCTATTTCGACACCCAAGGCTGTTTTGCCTGACGCGGTTGGCCCCATCAACATAATAACGCGTGGTAAGACAGTCATCAGCTACTGGCCTCGTAAAAACAACGCATCCAATTGCTGCACGTTAAGCAGAACCCAAGTGGGGCGTCCATGATTACACTGACCACTGTTTTCCGTTTGCTCAATATCACGCAATAGAGCATTCATTTCCATTTCAGTTAATCGGCGGTTGGCTCTAATAGAACCGTGACACGCCATATTTCCTAACACGGTATAACAGGCATCTTGAACGCTTTTAGTTTCACCTGTTTGCGCAAGGTCTTGCAGCAAGTCCCGCACAAGCTTTTCAGCATCGTCTAGAGCCAACAAAACTGGAATAGCGCGGACTAATAAGGTATTTGGACCCGACGAACTCAAGTCCAAACCTAACTCATCCAACATGTGTTGATGCTGTTCAAACACCAGCATTTCTTCATCAGACAACTGCACTTTTTGCGGAATCAATAATGGCTGAGATGGCATATCACCGGCGTCATACTGCTTTTTCATCTTTTCATACACAATACGCTCGTGCGCCGCGTGCGTATCGACCAGCACCAAGCCTTTTTCCGATTCAGCAAGAATGTAAGTATTGTGTAAATGAGCAATGGCAAAACCCATCGTCGGTATCGCCCCGTCCGTTTGCCCGCTATTGCTAGCAAAAGCGGTTGGTGTTGCACCCTGCCGTGGCGCCGAATACGCCATGCCACTACTATAACTAACCGAAGGTTCGGCCACTGACATCGGTATATGCCGCTGTTGCATACTACTAGGTGCGGATAAGGGTAATGTAGAATCTACCTGCGGTTGCTGCACTGGATATTGATCTGCCGGCCGCACGTCTGTCAATAATTGCTTAACTCGACGATAGACAAAGTCATGCACCGCCTTGCTTTCTCGAAACCGCACTTCTAACTTAGCTGGATGAGCATTCACATCCACTAAAACGGGGTCGATAGTCAAATACAAGACATAAACAGGGTGACGACCATGAAATAAAACATCTTGATACGCCAAACGAACCGCATGATTAATCAGTTTATCGCGTATTAAACGACCGTTCACATAGAAAAACTGCATGTCGGCTTGCGACCTTGAATAGGTTGGCAGGCCAACCCAACCTTGCAATGCTAAAGCACCATTTACAACGTCAATGCGCACTGACTCCTGCGCAAAACCATCGCCGCAAAGCAAACTGACTCGCTGATCTTTTTGTTCGTCACTTAACGCAGGCTTAAGGTCTATCACCTGCCGTTGATTATGTTTAAGGGTAAATTCCACGTCAAAACGACTAAGTGCCATGCGCTTAATTACCGTTTCAATATGGCCAAATTCGGTCTTATCAGTTTTCAGGAATTTTCTGCGTGCTGGCGTATTATAAAAAAGATCACGCAACTCAACGCTAGTACCAATAGGGTGCGCAGCGGGAACCGGATCCAATTCACTTTCAGTACCATCTGCTTTTACGCACCAACCCGCATTTTCACTGGCTTGTCTCGAAACTAAGGTGAGACGAGAGACAGAACTCATGCTAGGCAGGGCTTCTCCCCTAAAGCCAAAGCTAAGAACCGATTCCAAGTCCAATAATGAACCAATTTTACTGGTCGCATGTCGAGATAAGGCTAAATCCAAATCCGACTTATCAATGCCTGAACCATTATCACTCACGCGTATTAAACGTGAACCCCCTTCTTCAATTTCCACCAAAACACGCGTTGCACCCGCATCAAGCGAATTCTCAACCAACTCTTTGACCGCCGAGGCTGGGCGCTCAATCACTTCACCCGCGGCAATTTGGTTAATTAGTTGTGGCGGTAGTTTTTTAATGGACATAGGACGTTCGATAGCTGTAATGTTTTTACCGTATAGGTTACACACATTGTATCGAAAAATAACTCTCTGACTAACTCGGTATTTGGATAACTTGCCCGACTTTAATTTTACTGCTCCGCAAGGCGTTTACTTTTTTTAGGGATGACAACGAGACTCGATGCCGTTGAGCAATAGCCGACAGCGTATCGCCTTTTTTAATTTTGTATGTGGACTTTGCTAAACGTATCGTCGGTGCCGATGGCTGATGTTGATGCGCAAAGTAGGTTTTAATACCCTTCAAAATAGCACTCGCCACCTTTGACTGATGTCTTGGAGTACGCAGTTTCGCTTCTTCATTTCTATTTGAAATAAAAGCGGTTTCTACCAGAATGGAGGGGATATCAGGTGACTTCAGCACCATAAAGCCAGCCCGTTGAACTTGCTTTTTATGCACGTGTCCAAGGCCTTTCAGGTTTTTAAGGACCTCGGCAGCTACCGTTGCACTCGCGTCCTCAGTATGATTTTGTGACAAGTCCAACAATACCGACGCTAACATATCATCCTTATCATCCAAACTGACGCCACCCACTAAATCCGCCGCATTTTCACTTTTCGCCAACCAACGCGCAGCCTCACTACTAGCACCTCGATTAGATAGCACATACACCGAAGAACCTCTTGCACGCTGATCTTTAAACGCATCAGCATGAATAGAAACAAACAAATCTGCTTTCGCTTTACGTGCCTTTTCCATACGCTTGCGCAAACCAATATAGTAATCACCCTTGCGGACTAAATAGGCTTTCATATTGGGCTGTTTATTCACCAACGCTGCTAGCTTTTTAGCAATGGCCAATACCACTACTTTTTCACGTGTCCCTCTATGCCCCTTTGCACCCGGATCTTCACCACCATGGCCAGCATCAATGGCAACGATCCATTTGTTTTTCTTATTGGTACTAGAAGCTTTTTTTATAGCACGCGGGGGGACCCCAGACTTGTTTAACTTTGGGTATAAATCAATCACCAAACGATGGCCGTAATCCGCGTTAGGCTTTAATAAAAAGCTTTTTGCATTAACGAGTGTTTTTAAATCGATAACTACCCGGAGGTCTTTTTTATTACGCGGCGCCTGCCTCATTAGGCTAACAACCTTGTGCGTCGGCGAAAAATTCGGCAATGTTGCGTTAAATTTAATGTTATCTAAATCCACCACTAATCGCGGTGGGTTATCGAGCGTAAACACCTTGTATTCAACGGGGGAAGTCAACCCAAGAACTAAGCGGGTATGATCTGGAGCAGTCCAAAATCGTAATGATTCGACTTTTTTGTTCGGCGCCGCCATAGAAACAGCGCTCGAAGACAACATAAATACCAGTAAAAGCAGCTTCGAAAAACGCCGAGTCAGTTTAAAGTTATTCGAGAATAGTTCCATAACCAACTGTTTTTATGAGTCTTTGTAGTTAGATATTAACAGTTCTCGCTCACTTCCGTAAATATTTATTTTAACCACAGTGTCAGGTGCAGGAAGCAAACCATCCCCTTTATCTGGCCATTCAACAAAACAAATTGTCTCGTCATTTAAATAATCACGCATACCCATATATTCCAATTCTTCTGCATCCATCAATCGGTACAAGTCAAAATGAAAAACAGGCTGGTTATTGATCGAGTACGGTTCGACCAAATTATACGTTGGACTTTTAACCGAGCCTTGATGTCCCAAGCCATTCAGCACACCGCGGACAAAGGTTGTTTTCCCCGCACCTAAGTCACCCACCAAGAAAATTAACAGGCCTGGTTTCAACTGCAAGGCAAATTGTTTACCCGCATCTAACATCGCCTGTTCATCTTTAATAATCATTCACTAACTCACGTATCGAGGTCATTAAGTCACTTGCCAACAAGCCTTTTTCACCATTTTTTGCCGCTCGGTCACCCGCTAAGGCATGGATCATAACAGCTAATTTGGTTGCCTCTGACAACGGGTGTTTTTGCGCCACTAATGCGGCGATAATACCTGTTAGCACATCGCCCATTCCCGCCGACGCCATTCCCGGATTGCCCGCAGTGCACACTGAAATAACCACACCGTCGTTCACTAAACTACCGGCACCTTTCAACACAACGACACCGCCATATTGTTGTTGCAATTGCTTAATCGCTGCAAACCTGTCTTGCTGAATGTCCATTGTTGAACAGCCCAACAAGCGAGCCGCCTCGGCAGGGTGTGGTGTTAACACCCAATTGTCACGCTTTTCAGGGGACTTAGCCAACATATTAAGAGCATCTGCATCCAGAACCATCGGTTTATTTAGTTCTAACGTTGCTTCAAACAAGGTTTCTGACCACGGCGTTTGTCCCAAACCAGGACCAACAGCTAGCAAATCACAACGCTCTGCCAACGCAAACAACTCGGCTGACGTATTTACCCCGTGGCACATCAGCTCAGGCCTCGCAATATTAATAAAGGCCGCGTGTTCTTGCCGCGTTGCGACACTGACCAAGCCTGCACCGGCTCTTAGTGCCGCCTCACCCGTCATCCGAATGGCACCGCTATAACCACAACAGCCCCCCAGCATTAAAACATGACCAAAATCACCTTTATGTGTGTTTTTAGCCCGTGGCAGCAAGTTTTTTTTCATTAACTCGAAGACGAGTAGTTGTGCCTCAGCGGTTTGATTTACAAGTATCTGTGAGTCTACGGATAGATCATCAAGCAACACTTCCCCACTGTGCTGAACACCATCTGCGGTAAATAGGCCGCGCTTTAAGGCTATAAAACTCAAGGTTGTATCCGCCTGCACGGATCCAGCACTTGCACAGCCGGTATTGGCGTTTAAACCGGAAGGCACATCAACAGATAGAACCGTTAGTTCCGAAGCATTTATTAGTTCAACAGCAGCCAAAAAAGCACCCGTTAACGGTTTACTCAAGCCAGTACCAACCAACGCATCGACAATAACACCCGAGTCAAGCACCGCTGGTAGTGTTGTGCTCAGCTCGCCAACTTCATTGTATTTCTCATAGGCACGTAAACCATCGCCACTCAATTTGCTCACGTCGACCAGCGTATAAACTCGTGGATTAACGCCCGATTCAATTAATAATGTCGCTAACACATAACCATCGCCTGCGTTATTGCCCGCACCACAAAAGATATGCACCGTGTCATTTTTAGAAACCATTTGCTGAAGCTGCTGAAAAAGCGCTTGCCCAGCTCGCCGCATTAAATCAAAACCCGTTATTCCGGTTGCAGCCGTCGCTTGCTGATCCATTTGACGCACTTGCTCTACGGTAAACAATGGAAATGACATGGTGATAATTTCTCGGTTAAGAAGAAGTTAATTCTAATCTATCTAGCTAGCTAAATCGCGTCGTGCTTTGAACATAGTGCCCATAGGGATGCTTTTTTCTACGAAAAAGTAGTTTATATCAAAGCAGCGAGTTGTTAGTGCATGGTAACCTGCCCCAATATCGAGCAGCTTGGGTTAGTTATCAATAAGAGATAGGTTTAATCTGTATTCCTGATAACAGTAACCGAAATAAAGCACTTGCAATAAAACAACCAGTTCTTTTAATGCGCATAGACGACGAATCAAACTTACAACAATTAGCCGATGAAATTAAGGCCCTCGGGCAGTCCCTAGGCTTTCAGCAAGTTGGTATTACAGATACAGACCTTTCAGAAGCAGAAACACAGTTAAACAACTGGCTCGATAAGGGCTTGCATGCTGACATGGCGTATATGCACAAGCACGGTACCAAACGCACCCGTCCCGACGAATTACACAGCGGCACCATACGTATTATATCGTGCCGCATGGACTACTTACCCGAGCCGATGAAGCAGACAAACGCGCTAATGGACGACCCTATTAGAGCGTATATTTCTCGTTACGCACTGGGCCGTGATTACCATAAAGTTATCCGCAAAAAGCTACAGCGTCTCGCCAGTTTAATTGAACAAAAAATTGGGCCTTTTGGATACCGCGCCTTCGTTGACAGCGCCCCCGTTATGGAAAAAGCCATCGCACAAAAAGCCGGTTTAGGCTGGATTGGCAAACACAGTAATGTACTCAACAAAGAGGCTGGTTCTTGGTTTTTCCTTGGTGAGTTATACGTCGACCTAGCACTACCTATCGACCAAGCCACCGAGGAACATTGTGGCGAATGCACCCGCTGCATCGACATATGTCCAACTCAGGCGATTATTGCTCCCTATACCGTCGATTCTAGACGCTGCATTTCATATCTAACCATTGAATTAAAAGGCGCTATTCCCGAGCAGTTTCGCTCTTCAATGGGAAACCATATTTATGGTTGCGATGATTGCCAGCAAGTTTGCCCTTGGAATCGTTTCGCAAACTTAACAGGGGAAAAAGATTTTATCGCTCGCCATGGCTTAGACGCCATCAGCTTAATTGAGACTTTCCACTGGGACGAGAAAACCTTTCTCTCAAATACCGAAGGCTCTGCCATTCGTAGAATTGGTTATGAAAGCTGGATTAGGAACATCGCCATTGCCTTAGGTAACGCCCCATACAATGAACTTATTTTAAACGCTCTGAATAAGAAAAAAGATGACCAAAACCCTATCATCAAAGAACACGTACAGTGGGCTATTCAACAACAAAAAAACGTTTCTAATATAAAAAACTAAAGTTTAAGCCACACCGACCGTTAAGTTAATACATACCAACAATAACTAAAATATTCTGAGGAAAAATGGAAAAATCACGCCAGTACCCTATCCAAACTTTATTTCCCGTCTTTGCTGTTAGCATTATCGTTGCTTCCGCTTGCGGCTTACTCATTGGGTATCTCACGCCGGACCAAACAAACGCCATGGTAACCGCCGTTTTAATCGCGTTATTCTCTGCTCTATCAACCCTCTCTGTTGTTTTTACTTTATCTTTACGGCCCACCTTTCGATCGCTTGGCTCCATCGAAGATGCGCTCAACACAAACAAAAGAATACCGGAAGAAGAAGCCAGCGCCATTGCTAAAAACTCTCTAGTTAAGCACCTAAATACCGCCATCAATAAATATGTCGGCGATTTCCATCAGCGTGCTAAACGCTTAGGCAATAGTGGCAACACCATTGCTATTGGCTCTGCTGAAGTATCCGGTTTTGTCGACACCCTAAACAAGACTATCCAAGGTCAAGCTGATAAGGCCACTCAAATCTCCAGCGCTGCAGAGGAAATCTCACAATCTACAAGCCAAATTGCAGAGCTTCTAGTAGAAGCCGTTAGTGCCGCCGCTAGAACCAATTCCTCTTGTACCGAGGGTGAACTCGCTATTAATAGCGCCATTAGCACCATTCATAGCGTCAACAATCAAGTGCAATCAACCTCTGATTCAATTCGCAGCCTTAAAGCCAAATCAGAACAAATACAGTCCATCACAGAAGTTATCAACAGTGTTGCAGATCAAACCAACCTGCTAGCCTTAAATGCCGCCATTGAAGCTGCTCGTGCAGGCGAACATGGCCGAGGGTTTGCCGTGGTAGCTGACCAAGTCCGTGAATTGGCAAACAAAACAGCCACAGCCACCAGTGACATTGCAAAAATGCTTGGGGAAATTAGTAGCGAAACGGGTACTGCTGTCAACATCATGGAAAAATTAGAAGTGGACGTAAATGAGGTGGTTGGATCAACCGAACTCATCGGACAGTCTCTTCAGACCATTAACGCCGAAGCCTCTGCCTCCGAGCAGCAAGCACGCGATATCCAACAGATGATCGAAGAACACGTCTTAGCGACCTCTGAAATTTCCAATTCAATTGATCATATACGTGAAGAACTTGAACACACAGAAAAAGAGTCACTCGCAGCATCCGATCAGGCGATGCAATTGGCTGCTATATCCGAGACTATCTACAATGATTTATCGATGTTCAACCTAGGCACATTTCACGACGAAGTGAAAAAAATGGGCAAACAAATGGCACAAGAAGTACAGTCATTATTTGAATCTTCCATTAAGAATAATACGATACCTGAAAACTATTTATTTGACCGTGAATATAAAGCTATTTCAGGCACAGACCCACAAAAATTCAACACTAAATATGATAATTTCTGTGATGCGACCTTACCTTTAATTCAGGAAAAATTTCTAAACAATGAAAGAGTAATATACGCAGCTTGTACCGATCCGAATGGCTACATTCCAACACATAACAATAAATTTGCTAAGGCCCCCACAGGCGATTATCAAACCGACTTGGTCAGTAGCCGGAGTAAACGTATATACCAAGACCCAACAGCAGTTCGTTGCGGTTCACACACCCAAGATTTTTTATTACAAACGTATAAACGCGATACTGGAGAAATTTTCCACGACTTATCTGTCCCAATATACGTTAATGGTCAACATTGGGGTGGTGTACGCATGGGGTATAAAGCCGATGCCACTGCTTAGACTTTGATAAAATTTTCTCTGTAATGCTTCAGTTCTTCAATCGACTCAATGACATCATCTAAGGCTTGATGAGTCGCTTTCTTCTTGAAACCCTTCATAACATCCGGTGCCCAACGACTCGCCAACTCCTTTAGAGTGCTAACGTCCAAGTTCCTGTAATGAAAAAAAGTTTCAAGCGTTGGCATGTAATTGGCCATAAAGCGTCGATCTTGGCAGATGCTATTCCCACACATGGGTGAGGCACCTTTTGGAACCCATTGCTCTAGAAATTTGATCGTTTGTTGCTCAGCATCACTTTCAGTCAGCGGACTTTTTAATACACGTTCAATCAACCCCGACTGGCCATGATGTTTTTGATTCCAATCATCCATCGCATCCATCGTTTGCTTTGTCTGATGTACCGCTAACACGGGTCCTTGAGCGAGAATCCTCAAGTCCTTATCAGTGACAACAGTCGCTATTTCAATGATAGAATCTGTGGCAGGCTCTAAACCTGTCATTTCAAGATCGATCCAAATTAAGTTTTGCTTGTCTTGAGACATTTAATGACCTTTTAAGTTAGAAATATAAATTACACCGGTATATTAATGAAATTATGAACGAATTTAGCTATATATTTTTATTTTTTTTAGTGACATCGCTATTGCTTAAACTTTGGCTGAATAAACGTCAGATGAGCCATGTTATGTACCATCGAGACAGTGTACCGGATGATTTCAAAGGTAAAATTGATCTGGACGCACACCAAAAGGCTGCTGATTACACCATCGCTAAGACTAAAGTGGCTAACTTAAACACCATTCTGGGCAGCGCTTTATTAGTCGTGTTGACATTAGGTGGCATCATCAATGTCCTTGTCGACGCCTCTCAAGCTTATATTAATAATGATATTTGGTCGGGCGTTGCCCTGATCATGTGTGTTTTTATTGCTTCCCACCTTATCGAACTGCCGATTTCCATCTACCAAACATTCAATATCGAGCAAGCATTTGGCTTTAACCGGACAACCGTTGGGCAATTTATTAAAGACCAATTCTTACAAATCGCCTTAATGCTCACCATTGGCCTGCCTCTTTTATATGCCTTGCTTTGGGTCATGGCAAAAATGGGCGATTATTGGTGGGTCTATGCTTGGCTACTAACCATTAGCTTCACTTTTTTTATGACATGGCTTGTGCCCACCTTTATTGCCCCACTATTTAACAAGTTCACACCGCTTGAAGATGAGGCGTTAAAGTCGCGAATCACACAGCTATTCGAACGCTGCGGCTTTAACAGCAAAGGTATCTACGTAATGGATGGATCACGTCGTTCAGGTCATGGCAACGCCTACTTCACCGGCATTGGTAACAATAAGCGAATCGTCTTTTTTGACACGCTAATAGAATCACTAAATACCGATGAAATTGAAGCCGTACTGGCCCATGAGCTCGGCCATTTTAAGTGTAAACACATCACTAAACAGATGTTTGTTTCGACCGGCGTAACGCTCATTGGCTTCGCTCTTTTGGGCTGGCTAAAACAACAAAATTGGTTTTTTGATGGCCTTGGTGTGTTGCAAATTAATGATGCAATTGCTCTACTGCTTTTTATTCTTGTCACCCCAATTTTTACGACTTTTCTACAACCTATCGGTAGTTACTTTCAACGTAAATTTGAATTTGAGGCGGACGCCTTTGCAAGCACCATGGCTAAACCTGAACATCTCATTCAAGCGTTGGTTAAATTGTATCGCGAGAATGCCAGCACACTAACGCCAGACCCACTTTACTCAAGCTTTCACCATAGCCATCCACCAGCGGGGGTTAGAATTAACCATCTGAAGAGTCTAGCCAATTCAGCGTCATAACATTGAGATGTGACATGACAATAAAACAAAGCATCATTATCAGCTATTTGATATTACTGTCTTTTAACAGCCACGCGGTCGACATTAATAACGGAAAAGCTCTGCATACAGAGTATTGCTTAACCTGTCACACTACAACTAAGTACACCGCTAAAAATCACAAGGTTCGCGACCTAGCGACACTTGAAAGCCGAGTAAAACGTTGCGACTTTTCACTAGGCACGCAGTGGTTCGATGAAGATATTGCAGATGTTGTTGCCTATTTAAACCAAGACTTTTATCACTTTAAAACTGAATACAATAAATAATGCTATCAAATAATATCCGTTCTAATTAGGCTAATGGTATATGAGCAAAAATAGACAGTTAAGCCACACTAAACAAGATAGCGCGTCACTTCTAAAAGGTAGGATCATAGCCCACTTGGGCAAAGCCTTACTGGTGGAGGATAACGAGGGGCAAACCGCTCTTTGTAAAAAACGCACACAACTCGAACAGCCTGCCGTTGGAGATTATGTTGAGTGGATAAAAACAGAAGACGGCGCTGGACGCGTGGAAAAGATCCTAGAACGTAGGTCTTTGCTGTCTAGGCCTGCCAAAAATGGTAACACACGACCTGTTGCAGCTAATCTAGATCAAATCGTTGCTATTCTAGCCGTTAAACCCACGATAGATCCGCTACTACTCGACCAATACCTCATCGTTTGTGAACTTCAAGAAATAAGGCCGCTCATTGTATTGAATAAGACTGACCTTCTTGATGAAAAATCCAAAGAATATATCGATGACTTAGTCTTAGTGTATAGAAATCTAGGTTATGAAGTCATTGAGATCAGTGCCATTAGCAAAACGGGGTTAGACACCTTAAGGGAACGCTTGAGAAATGAAACCAGTATTTTAGTGGGACAGTCTGGTGTGGGCAAATCGACGATTACTAACGCTTTATTACCCGACTTGGAATTGCAAACAAAAACGCTATCCACCGCATCAGGTTTAGGCAAGCACACGACCACTTCAACAAACCTGTATAAATTACCTGAAGGTGGTGACATTATTGACAGCCCGGGTGTCAATATTTTTGGCTTAGCTCACATTACCGAACAGAATTTGGCCTATGGCTACCGTGAAATTAAGCAACTGGCCGACCAGTGTAAGTATTCAAATTGCATGCATTTAAAAGAACCAAAATGCGCGGTTAAAGACGGTGTTGAAAGCGGTGAAGTTTCAAAACAGCGTTATTTACGCTATTTAAAATTAAGAGATAAATTATCGTATTAGCCCGGTGGCCACTGCATTGCTCGACCACCTAATAAATGCAAGTGGATATGATAAACCTCCTGCCCTGCATCCTGTTTGCAGTTAAAAACCGTTCGATACCCAGAATCTGCTAGCCCTTCCATTTCCGCTACTTTTTTAGCGGCTTGTACGATCTCACCGATTAGCAGCGTATCTTCCTCGGCCATATCTGCCAACGTTGGAATATGTTTTTTAGGAATCACTAAAACATGGGTCGGTGCCCGTGGATTAATATCCCTAAACGCTAAAATAGAATCCGTTTCATAGACAATATCTGGCGTAATCTCACCGTTCGCCATTTTACAAAATAAACAATCACTCATTCTCGCCTCCTTTACACTTCACTACGGCCACTAAACGCATGCGATAGTGTGCCACTGTCAATATATTCTAGTTCGCCGCCAAATGGCACGCCGTGCGCAATCCGTGTTGCTTTGATATGGTGTTTCTTAGCCATTTCACTGATGTAGTGAGCTGTCGCCTCACCTTCAACGGTTGGATTGGTGGCTAAAATAATTTCTTTGATCGCACCTAACTTGAATCTGTCGACTAGTTTATCTAAGCCAATTTCAGCCGGCCCCAAACCATCTAACGGTGACAAACGACCATTGAGTACGAAGTACAAGCCTTTAAACGATGTCGCCCCTTCTACCGCCATGACATCAGCCGGCGTTTCTACAATACACAATAATTCTTGGTCACGACGATCGTCCGAACATAAGCCACAAATTTCGGATGAAGTCAGTGTTTGGCAAGCCGTACAATGGCCTATCTTCTCGACCGCTTCAGCCAAGCTTTGCGCTAACTTAAACGCCCCTTGACGATCACGTTCTAACAGGTGAAACGCCATCCGCTGAGCCGATTTTTGACCTACGCCAGGCAAGCAACGCAGTGCCTGCATAAGGTCCTGTAGAACGGGTTCTGACAGCATATTAGAACGGTAATTTAAAACCAGGGGGTAATGGAATACCTGCTGTCATACCGGCCATACTCTCTTTGTTTTCCACTTCAACCTTACGAACGGCATCATTAATCGCCGACACAATTAGGTCTTCTAGCATTTCTTGGTCATTATCTTCGATGAGACTTGGGTCAATCGTCAGCTTTCGAGCTTCATGCTTGCCCGTCAGAACAATTTTAACGAGACCAGCGCCGGACTCACCTGTTACTTCAAGTTCTGCAAGTTTTTGCTGCGCCTCTTGCATCTTTTCCTGCATTTTTTGCGCTTGTTGCATTAAATCACCTAATTGGTTCTTCATCATTTCTCCGTACTGTATTCTGGTTAATCTATTGGCTTAATTGAGCCGTCTATAATGTTAGCGTCAAACAACTCAATGATCTTCTTTACTGCTGGGCTGTTCATCACTTCTTGTTCTGCCAGACGTTGCCTATCGGCCACTTTCCCGTTGGCAATGCTGTTCGGCGTCACGATGTCTTTTGAACCTTGCGTTAACTTAAGCGCTAATTTACGGCCATAGTAGCCTGACAGTGCTTGTTCTAAGTTCTGCTCTGACCTCTTATTTAACGACACGTGCCCCCCCACCAGCAATAACTCACACTCATGTTCACGCAAGGCGACAAACGTCGCATTATTGGCAAGCTGGAGAGTTATGGGGTCTAAGCCTAAAACCGGAACCAGCTCATGCCACGGCAGACCGTCTTTAGCCTTCGATTCGTTTGGGCTAACAAAAAGCGCTGCTGCCGGCGTTACTTTGGGCTTATTTAGCGGTTCTTTTTGCGATACTTTTGCAGGCGCTATATTTTCAAGTGTTTTTTTTTCAGGAACAACCAGTCTGGGGGCTTTTTTTTTCGGACTCTCACCCTGACTTTGTTGAACGCTTGGTTGCTTTATCTGAGCTGGTTCACCCGCTGACTGAATCACCGCTGGGGGTTGTTGGCCCTGTAACTGGCTTACTGGTTCATCAACGGAAGTACCCAATTGAGCTGGCGCGAAGGCTAACATACGCAATAAAACCATTTCAAAACCAACTTTAGGCGTAGGTGCTAACGGTAGATCTTTTTGCCCCATCAACGCAATTTGATAGTACAGCTGTACGTCTTCTTTAGTCAGTTCTTCCGCTAATGCATTTAATGACTCATCTCCCGCCTCACTACCTACTATTTGGCACACTGCAATTTGGTGCAAATAGCTCAGTAACGATTGCAATACCTCAGCGTAATCTGGTGCGAACTCATCTAGTGTTTGAATACTGTCTAACACTGCAGAACCTTGCTTCGTTAACAATGCATTTAGCAGCTCAAGCATCGGCTCCCGAGCAACACTGCCCAGCATATCAATCACTTCAGCTTCGTTAAGCCCACCATTGCCGTGCACAATAGCCTGATCTAACAAACTCAAACCATCTCGCATACTACCATCTGCTGCACGCGCTAATAACTCAGTGGCTTGAGGCTGATAGTCAATGCCCTCGCTTTCCAGAATCAGCTTAAATTGCCCTTCGATTTGCTCAGGCAATAAGCGTTTGAGATTGAATTGCAGACAGCGCGACAACACCGTTACCGGCATCTTCTGCGGATCTGTCGTGGCTAATAGGAATTTAACGTGGGCAGGCGGCTCTTCTAACGTTTTAAGCAACGCGTTAAAGCTGCTCTTGGAAAACATATGAACTTCGTCAATTAAATACACTTTGTACTTACCGCGACTCGGTGAATACTGAACGTTCTCAAGCAAGTCTCTCGTATCATCAACACCGGTTCTAGATGCCGCATCCACTTCGATTAGATCAGGATAGCAACCCTGATCTACATCTAAACAAGTATCACATTGTCCACAAGGCTCTGCATCGATAACATTCGGGCAATTAAGCGCTTTAGCCAATACTCGGGCAATCGTTGTCTTTCCTACTCCCCGTGTACCGGTAAATAAGTAAGCATGATGCAAACGGTCATTTTTAAGCCCATTAACTAATGCACGTACAACGTGCTCTTGCCCAACAACTTGGGCAAAATTCAAAGGACGCCATTTTCGTGCAAAAACTTTATAACTCATAAGCTGAATAGGGTAACAAAGCGCTGCGTGTTTGTACGAATTTTTGGAAGGTTAGAGAAACTAAAAGAATGGGTGGTAACTCATGCCAGCCACACCCCGGCACACGATTCCGTCGCTGCCGTTGCTCCCTTCCGGGCCTGGCGGAGTTCACGACTTCACGTTGCGAGGGGACCGACATGAGTCACCATTGTTCGTTGATATAAATCAGGATGAGGATTGTCCATCATTGCGTTCCATCAATCAAGAACAGAGCATCAAGTTTTCTTCATTTATTTACATAAAATAACTATCTAGCTAGTTCCACTTAGTCAGTCGTTAACATTTTAAGCACTTCAACTTCTTTTTTATCTAAAAACTGATGTTGTCCCGCCGGCAAACCTGGTGGCAAAAAGACACTGCCGTAACGTACCCTAATCAAACGGCTAACTTTGCAATCCTGTGACTCCCATAGCCTCCTCACAACACGGTTTCGCCCTTCCGCTACAACAACGTGATACCAGCGATTGATGCCTTCTCCACCCGACTCTTGGATATCTTCAAAACGCGCCTTGCCATCTTCCAGCTCAACGCCATTGACTAAGCGATCCATCATATCGTGCGTCACCACACCCATCACTCGAACTGCGTATTCTCGATCAATTTGTTGAGACGGGTGCATCAGCTTATTCGCCAAATCACCATCGTTGGTAAAGATCAGTAAACCTTGTGTGTTTAAATCAAGCCTACCCACTGCAATCCATCGACCGACCTTTAGCCTTGGTAGGCGCTTAAATACGCTAGGGCGACCCTCAGGGTCTTTCTTACTGACAATTTCACCCGCCGGTTTATGGTAAATCAATACTTGAGTTTGAACGTCAAGCTTACCTGCCAATTTAACCGGTCGCCCTCTTAGCTTCACAATGTCGCGCGTGGTAATTTTATCACCTAGTTTTGCAAGCACGCCATTCACATGGATAGTGCCGTCTGAAATCCATTTTTCAACTTGCCGGCGCGAACCGACACCAGCTTGCGCTAATAACTTCTGAATTCGCTCTGGTTGCTGACGCTTAGTTTTATTGGAAATTCTCGGGGAGTTTTTTTGAGGAATGTTCTTTTTCATTTTGAATGGTATCTCTATCTGTTGGGGTATCGTCACCCAGGTTAAGTTGCACATCACTGCTCGGCAACAAATCAATATCTAGCAAACTTGCTAATGGCGGAAGGTCTGACAGTGTTTGCAAATTAAAATAATCTAAAAATTCTTTAGTTGTTGCATACAAAGCAGGCCTGCCGGGCACTTCTTTATGACCAATCACTCGAACCCACGTTCGTTCTTGTAGCGTTCTAATAATATTGGTACTGACTGCAACACCACGGATCTCTTCTACTTCACCTCGAGTTGTGGGTTGCTGATAAGCAATAATAGCCAGCGTTTCGAGCAGTGCACGGCTGTATTTTACAGGTTTTTCTTCCCACAATCTTGCCACCCAAGGTGAATAAATTGATTTAACCTGAAAACGGTAACCACTGGCTGTTTCAACAAGTTCGATAGATTGAGTTGAATACCGTTCTTGTAACTGCTTAATTGCCTCGCGTACCGCGTGTTTGTCAGGTCTATCCTCAAGTAGAAACAAACCTTGCATCTCTGCTATTGATAACGGCTCATTCGCTGCAAACAGCGATGCCTCAATAATATCTTTTAGTTCCATAATTATTACTCGTTATTCAACGACTGGCTTCACCCACACCTCAGATAAAGGTTCACCTTGTACTATTTCAACCAAGCCCTCTTTACACAATTCTAAAATAGCCAAGAATGTCACAACCGCACCTTTTTTACCTTCTTCTAGAGTAAAGAAACGGTGAAAAGCCAGAAATTCTTCCTTGGCCTCTCCTAACACGAGCAATATATTAGACATTCTCTCTCTAACCGACAGCGGTTCACGTTGAATTTGGTGGTGGCTAAACTTCTCTGCTCGCTTAAGCACGTCTTGAAAGGCGATTAAAATAGCGCTCAACTCAACATCAGGTAACGGTTTATCCACTTTATCGACAATGAGTTCCGCTGTTGCTAGGTAATTATCACGATATAAACGAGGCATCGCATCAATATCATCTGCCGCTCGCTTAAAACGCTCATATTCTTGTAGCCGTCTGATGAGTTCTGAACGTGGGTCCTCTTCCTCATCATGATCACTCGGCTTTTTTGGCAATAGCATCTTAGACTTTATTTCGGCTAACATTGCTGCCATCACTAAGTATTCGGCTGCCAGCTCCATACGCAAGTTTTGCATCAACTCTATATACTCGATGTATTGCTCGGTGATTTTTAACACCGGGATATCAAGAATATCTAAATTTTGATGCTTAATGAGGTAAAGCAACAAGTCTAATGGGCCTTCAAATGTTTCTAAAAAAACCTCTAAGGCATCCGGCGGTATATAGAGGTCTTCAGGTAATTCCTGAAATGGCTTGCCATCAACCAAGGCCAAAGTCTGCTGAATTGGCTCGACATTATCCGCTATGTTTTTCATTTATATAGTGTAGAAAAGGCCAATAAACACTTAGTCTACCACAGCAAATATCTGCTTAAAGCGGCTACCCAACCTGCAAAATTTTCATCGAATTTGTTTCTCGCTGACTGCCGCTCATTTCACCTTTTGTGATAATCACCAAGTCACCTTGATTAGCTATTTTCAGCTGCTTTAATTTAGTCAATGCCGCTTGATTAACGTCCATCAAGCCATCTTGAGGAATAACAATAAGAATGGGCGTAACACCGCGATACAAGGTCACACGGCGACAAATATTCTCATCCGCTGCCATGGCAAAAATAGGTATTCCAGAACTAATTCTAGACATTCTCATCGGCGTACTGCCAGACTCGGTAAATGCCGCGATAGCCTTTATATCTGCATGGTTGGCCACATACATGGCTGACAATGCAATGGCCTCGTCAATTCTACCAAACTCTTTACCAACCCGGTGCCTTGAGCGAATCGTCCTCGGCTGGCGCTCTGTCTCTTCACAAATTCGACCCATCGCTTCAACCGTTTTTATCGGGTATTTTCCGATTGATGTTTCAGCCGACAACATCACAGCATCGGTGCCATCGGCAACCGCATTGGCGACATCGAACACTTCTGCACGCGTAGGTATTGGATTGTGAATCATCGACTCCATCATTTGCGTTGCAGTAATGACCACCGTATTCCTATCACGCGCCATTCTAATAAGACTCTTTTGAACAGGTGGCAGGTTCGCGTCACCAATTTCCACACCTAAGTCGCCACGAGCCACCATAACAACATCAGACGCATCAACTATCTCTTCGAGAACGTCTAACGCCTCCGCTCGCTCGATTTTGGCAACAAGGTGAGCATGACTCCCCGCCGCTTCCACCAATGCACGCGCTTGATGCATATCTTCGGCATTTCTTGGAAACGAGACAGCCACAAAATCCACGTTAATCTCAGCCGCCGTCTTGATATCTTGTTTGTCTTTATCCGTTAACGCATTAGCCGATAAGCCACCGCCTTGTAAATTGATGCCCTTGTTATTTGACAACAGCCCAGCAACGGCCACTTTACAATGTATTTTAGAGCCATCGATCTGCTCAACATCGAATACAATCCGTCCATCATCCAATAATAAGCGGTCACCTTCAGATACGTCCCTCGCTAAGGCTTTGTATGAGCAACCCACTTGTGTTTCATCACCAGCCATTGCCTCCAACTCCACATCAATCGTGAACTTAGCGCCTTCCTCTAACATTACTTTGTCATTTTTAAAGCGAGCAATACGGATTTTAGGGCCTTGTAAATCGGCCAAAATACCGACATGACGGCCCAATTTTATTGCAATATCCCGAACTGCTCTAGCACGTTGCACTTGCTCCTCGGCATCACCGTGAGAGAAATTCAGCCGCACCACATCAACGCCCACTTTAATCAAACCTTCTAAAACGAGAGGGTCGTCGGTTGCTGGCCCTAGTGTTGCAATAATTTTTGTCCGTCTAGGTTTTTTATAATCAGTCATGCCTTACTTTCCATTTGAAGATAAGCATTAGTGTATAGACTGTTAATGACAATTCGATGTCAACCCTAGCAATAAAGCGCTTTACTCAACAAACGAGCAGCAGTAGTCCGTTGCCTTATGAACCTTTAATTGGAAATTTGAATTAGCAGGTACATCGAAAGACTCGCCACCGTTAATCGCTAGCCATTCTTCAGAGCCCGGCAATAACACATCTAATTGACCGGCCAATATTTCCATTACTTCAGCTGCCGCGGTATTAAAATCGTACTCACCCGGCATCATATAGCCTAATGTTTTCATTGAGCCATCTTCAAAGTTAACGGTTCGGCTAACAACCTTACCCTCAAAATACACATTAGCTTTTTTAACAATTGTTACATTTTTAAATTCTGACATTTTCGCTTCCTTAAGTATTGTCTACCACTAGATTACAAATAGTTCATACCCATCGCGGATTTCACTTCTTCGAGTGTCTCTTTTGCGACATCCCGCGCCTTCTCCGTCCCTTCGCTAATAATGGAACGAACGAGCTCTGGCTGTTCTGTATATTCGCGCGCTCTTTCTTGCATGGGTTTAAGCTCTCGAAGAACTGCATCTATCACCGGTTGTTTGCAATCTAAGCAACCGATAGCCGCCGTTTTGCAGCCTTCCTTAGCCCACTCGCAAACACTTTCTTCAGAATACACTTCATGAAACTGCCATACAGGGCATTTAGCTGGATCACCCGGGTCTGTTCGACGAACGCGCGCTGGATCTGTCGGCATTGTACGAATTTTTTTCTCAACATCACTGGGTTCGTCACGTAAGGCAATCGTATTGTTATAGGATTTGGACATTTTTTGTCCGTCCAGCCCCGGCATTTTAGAGGCCTTCGTGAGCAACGCTTTAGGTTCTGGCAAAATGACACGACCACTTCCTTCCAAATAACCGAACAAGCGCTCTTTATCTCCAACGGTAATATTTTGTTGCGCTTCTAATAAAGCTCTCGCCACACCAAGGGCTTCTTGATCACCAGTTTCTTGGTAAGCACTACGCAACTTATTAAACATTTTTGCATTTTTTTTGCCCATTTTCTTGATCGCGGCTTCTGCTTTTTCTTCAAAATCCAGCCCACGACCATATAAATAATTAAAACGTCTGGCGACTTCACGTGTTAATTCAACGTGTGCTACCTGATCGGCCCCAACCGGTACTAAACCTGCTTTGTACATCAAAATATCGGCGCTTTGCAGCAATGGATAGCCTAAAAACCCATAGGTAGCCAAGTCCATTTCTTTTAATTTTTCTTGTTGATCTTTATAACTTGGCACACGTTCTAGCCAGCCTAAAGGCGTCATCATAGAAAGCAATAAATGCAGTTCAGCGTGTTCTGGAATACTCGACTGAATAAACAAATCGGCTAAGCCATGGTCAACACCTGCAGCCAACCAGTCAATCACCATATCCCATGTGCTATCAGCAATGATCGAGGGATCTTCATAATGCGTTGTTAACGCATGCCAATCGGCCACAAAGAAATAACATTTGTATTCTTGTTGCAACTCAACCCAATTTTTTAGCACACCATGATAGTGACCTAAGTGCAATCGACCGGTTGGCCTCATGCCCGATAGAACACGACGATACTGCGCTGGAACTTCTGAACTCACACTGCCTCCTAAAGACCAAGTATTTTAAAAATACTGGTTTGTAAAAAATAAACGGGCGGGCCTAATATTTTAGATAACCAACCCATTGCAATTATAACGACTAAGATTGGAAGCCCGTATCTTTCTAATTTACTAAACTCATAACTTGCCTTACGAGGTAATAAACCGGCTAATACGCGCCCGCCATCGAGTGGTAAAATCGGTAATAAATTCAACATCATTAATACCGAGTTAATAAAAATTCCCGCATAGCCCATGTAAATAAGCGGCATCGAAATAGACTCATTATCGCTACCAATGATAAAACCGATCTTCATTAAAACGCCCCATGCAATAGCCATCACTAAGTTGGCTAGCGGCCCAGCTATTGCCACATAAACCATATCGCGTTTTGGATTACTTAAATTATTCCAATTTACCGGCACAGGCTTTGCCCAACCGAATATAAAACCACCTAAAAACAATAAAACAGCGGGGACAATTACTGTTCCAACCAAGTCCATATGACTAAGGGGGTTCAAAGTTAATCGACCTAAGCTTTTCGCTGTATTATCGCCTAACTTATTGGCAACCCAGCCATGCGCCACTTCGTGAACCGTGACCGCAAAAATAACGGGTAACGCCCAAACAGCAATTCGACCGGCTAAGGTCAACTCATCCATCGGCATTAGTTATCGTCCTTTCGTGTAATAAAGTCGGCCTCACCCTTACCTTCTCTCACCACTTCAGGGAAATCGTTATCCCAAACGATCATTGTAGTTGGCTCATACGGTATAACGCCAGCATCAACCACGAGATCCAGTACTCGATCCAATTGATCGTTTATATCGTATGGATCAGCTATCGCTTCCGTTTCACCTGGCAAAATCAAGGTGCTACTCAGCATCGGTTCGCCAAGTTCTTCAAGAATTTTCTGTGCCACCAAATTATCAGGAACACGAATACCGACCGTTTTTCGTTTCGGGTGCTGAAGACGGCGAGGTACTTCTTTAGTTGCTTTCAACACAAAAGTAAACGCACCCGGCGTTAGCGATTTGAGTAAACGATAAGTATCATTATTCACTTGGGCATACATTGAAATGTCAGTTAGATCACGACACACCAAGGTAAAGTTATGCTTATCGTCAATACGACGGATTTGGCGAATACGATCAATCGCCTGCTTATCCCCTAAATGACACGCTAAGGCATACGAAGAGTCTGTTGGATAGGCGATCACACCACCTCGTCGAACAATATCAGCCGCTTGTTTTATTAATCGCTGTTGTGGGTTATCTGGGTGGATATTGAAATATTGAGCCATCTTTATTGTTGTGCCTTTTTCTTTGCCACATTATCACGTAAATACACGGGCAATGCATGCTCGGCTGGCACCGTTTGTCCATCATTGACAAGGCTGACCGCTAATTGCGCCACTTCTCTAGCCCTTGGTAAACCGTCTGCTGCCAAAACTAAGCTTTGCGCATTAACCAAAGCCGTCAACTCGCTGGCATAAGTGTCCCAACCATGGCCAATACCAACCGCATCCTTGCCCTCTTGCGTCTGTATTTTTAATGGCGCGATGACTGACTCATCCGATACTTGTTTAAGGGCGGCGTTAATAACCTCATATTCACACCAATACACCTCTCCCATTCTTGCATCAAGCGCCGCGTAAACTGTTTTACCCTCCGTCAAGGGGAGAGCTTGCTGCGCCAGAGCCGCTAAGCTTGACACTGGGGCGACGGGCAAATCCGTTGCGAAAGCTAGACCCTGAATAACACCAGTTGCCATTCTAACGCCGGTAAAAGATCCGGGGCCACGACCAAAAGCAAGTGCATCCATTTGTTGTAATTTAAAGCCCGCTTCGTTCAATAACTCGTCGACCATCGATAGAATTAAATCCCCGTGCCGACGTGGGGCGACTTGAAAACGATCAATGATGTCGCCGTCTACTAATAATGCCGCAGAACAGGCTTCTGTTGCGGTTTCAATCGCTAAAATTTTCATGCTGATTTTTTTACTTGGTCTTTAAGATTAAGCTTTGAGTTATTAATACGGCGGAAAAAACGATTCACATCATTAATATCTTGCGTAATCGGCATCGCCGGTAAGGATTGAATAAATACTTTGCCGTAACCCTTGCTTGATAACCGAGGGTCGCACAATACCAGCACGCCTTTATCTTCAATATCACGAATGAGTCGCCCCGCCCCTTGTTTTAAGGTTAGCGCAGCCGATGGCAATTGAAACTCTGAAAAAGGTGACTGGCCATTATCAGTCATATATTCAAGTCGCGCCTTGGTCACCGGATCTCCTGGAGAGGCAAAGGGTAACTTATCAATAATAACGCAGGATAGCGCCTCACCTCGCACATCAACACCTTCCCAAAAACTGGCGGTACCCAGCAAAACGGCTCTTTCTGAACGCCTAAAAGACTCGAGCATTTGTTGTTTAGGCAGGTCGCCTTGCACAAGCAATTTAAAATTTGTTTCCGCCAATAAAATATTCGCCGCCTCTTGAAGTGCCTTATGAGAAGTAAATAAAATAAAGGCCCTACCCTCACTGGCTTCAAGTACTGGGATGACTTTTTCAATCATCGTTGCGGTGTAGTTATAATCCCGAGGCTCTGGCATGCCTGTTGGCACATACATTAAGGACTGATGCACAAAATCAAACGGGCTTTCCCAGAGGCCGGTTTCAGCTTCCTGTAAACCCAGCCGTTGAGTAAAAAAATCAAATTTATTGTTTACCGACAACGTAGCCGAAGTGAACACCCAGCTTGCATCGCTGGTAAAAGCGAAACTAGCAAAGGCTTTTGAAATATCCAATGGCGTCCTGTTAAAAGTAAACGTCCGGTGGAACGTTTCAAACCATTGTATCCAGTCGCTTGTATCCTGATTTGCGAACAACCTTAGACGCAGCAAGACATCTTCACAACGCTTCCAACATGCTTCCAAGCCTTTCGAACGTACAGCAACCTCCGTTAACACCTTGAACAATTGTTCAATGCGGTCAATCAAACAGTCGAGCGCGTGTAAAAAGTCTTTCAGTTGTTCCAGCTCATCCCAAGAGCCTTTTATCGACTGTTCGGGTAACAGCTTACGCATTTCACGAATATCTTCGTTAATGACGTGCGTTAAATCGATCAACGACGGCATATCCGCGGCTAACTTTAATTGTTCAGAACTCACGTCGCTTAATAAAGACAGAATTTGGCGCGCACTCACCGACACCCCTAAAAACCGTGATGCCGTATCAATCAACTGATGTGCTTCATCTATGATAATCAGCTCTGCTTCCGGCAATAATTGGCCAAAACCGTCATCCTTTAAAGACCAATCCGCACACAACAAGTGATGGTTAACAATTAGCACATCGACTTCTTGCGCTTTTTTTCTAGCCATCAATGGAAAGCACTCACTAATCATTGGGCATTCTTGCCCTAAACAATTATCGGCTGTTGATGTCACCTGCTGCCATACAAACGAGTCTTCAGCCACCGATGTTACTTCAGCAATATCGCCGTCAATTGTTTGGTTTGACCAACGTTCTATCTCCGCTAATTCTGCGTCTGACTCTTTATCAAAACTAGTCGTTTGCATTTGCGCCTGATCAAGGCGATATAAACACAGATAATTTGATCGCCCTTTCAGCACTGCTCCTTGAACAGGGACATTCAAAACATTACGAATCAGCGGGAAATCTTTTTCAAAAATTTGATCTTGTAGGTTACGCGTACCTGTTGAAATAATGGTTTTTTTACCGGATAAAATCGCAGGAATTAGGTAGGCAAACGTTTTCCCCGTACCTGTCCCAGCTTCTGCCACAAGGTGCGTATGTTGACTAATGGCAGTTTCAATAGCACGCGCCATGGACAACTGCCCTTGGCGTGGCTGGAAGCCTTTTATGTGTTTTACTAGCTCACCATCTGAGCCAAATATGCTGTCAAGGTCGTACAAGAAAGTATCCGCGTTAATTTTTTATGAGGTCCAATCACGCCACGCCGTGACATCCAAACCGTCTTCTTTTGTCCATACTAGCGTAGCAATATTGCGGAAGCGTGCAACTGACATCGCTCCGCGTTTCATCCGGCTAGAACTCTCGTTAAGATTATCAAAAATATCATCACGCGTTGCTTCGAATATATCGAACGCCTGATAGTTTTCGTTCATCAAAACCAGCACTACCGAGTCCCATTCTTTATCAAGCTTGAGCTGCCCTAGCCGTTGCCCTCTATAGTTATCGTTAAAAATGGTACGTGCTTTAATTTGTACCCGCTTTGGCCCTCGCGTCGTTACACGATTGGCATCAAAACCTTGTGAGCGGTCATCACACAACTCCAGCCCCAGTAGCTTGCAGGCATCGTGCTCTGCGATTTCATTACTAACACCCGGCAGTGGTTTACCAGTCATTCGTTTAAAGTCTGTCGCTAACTGCCTAGCTTGCTCTATCAATTTATCGACTGAGTAAACACTCGTTGGCGTAGTCATCTTAGAACAACCTAGCCGCATGAGTGCGAGCTTCCAGCGCAGCGCTGTCGTTACTTAAACTATCGTAGCAAGCAGCCATCAGCAACCAATTATTACGCTGTAACTTTCTATTACCGTCTGATAATAAATTAGATTTCTTCGCTAAGCTGATCGCTAATACGTGTTTATTTTGCTGATACCGAACGTTGGCTAACGCGTGCCAAACTTCTGGGTCTCGCGGCGCTATGCGAACGGCTCGCTCCAATTTAGAGGCCGCAATATCTAGCTGGCCGGTTTCACTTTGTTGATACGCGCTATCCAGTAAAGCAATCACCGCTGGGTTCTGAGATCCCAATGAATTATCACTGGCTTGGCTGTAAGGAAGTTCAACATCACCGTGCGCGGGCAGTTCTTCAATGGGGAATGTTTTTACCTGCTGCGGGAGTGTCTGCGATGGGTAGCGTGCCGCCTCACCCGAGCGGCCTATGGGCGCGGGCTCTTGGTTGTACATCGAAAAATCTGCACACGCCGATAAAGCCAACGTCATCACGATGAGGGCTATTAATTTTATAATTTTTTTATCTGTCATTACCCAAGCTCTCGAACCAACTCCTTGTGCGCTCCAATGTCCTGCCAACAGCCCCTACACACGGTGAAAATTCAACGGGTGAAGAGCCTTTTATAAATGGATATTGTACAGCATTTGTACAAAATTCATTAGCACGATAGCCCCGCCGGTCGACCCAGTTATACACCACGTCATCTGGTTTAGTCAGCTGCACACTTTCCTTGGAAATAGCACTCATCACACTTGACCAAACTTGCAAGGCACCTGTAGCCCCTGTCAATTTGGACGGTTTATTGTCATCACGACCTAACCATACAACCGCCAAATAATCACCACTGAACCCAGCAAACCAGCTATCTCTTAATTCATCAGTCGTACCCGTTTTACCCGCCAATTTATAATTAACCGATAACTGCCTATAAGCTGAGCGCCCCGTGCCTTTGGTCATCACCTCTTGTAGTGCGGTATTAACTAAATACACAGCTGATGGGTTTGCCACCTGCCGCACACTTAAGGGGTAACGTTGCAACGCCAAATGCTCACTAGAGGTAACCGATTGAATAGAGCGTAAATGCGTAAAAAACCCTTCACCCGCCAACGTTTGGTACATTTGTGTTACCTCAATAGGCGATAACGACAACGCACCCAGTAATAACGATGGGTACGGCTTAATTGGACGCCTAACACCTAATTCTTCGAGCGTTCGCTTTACGTTCGGCACTTTAAGCTCCATGCCTAAGCGAACAGTCGCTAAATTGTATGAATGCGATAGCGCTTCATGCAGTGGCACCTCGCCATGCTCAACTTTATCATAATTTTGTGGCATCCAAAGTTCACCCGAGCGTTGCTTCAAGCTTATTGCCGCATCATCTATAAGACTGGTTAATGTGTATTTGGATGGTTGAGACAGTGCTGTTAAATACACCGCCGGCTTGACCAACGAGCCAATCGGCCTAATCGCGTCTAAGGCTCGATTAAAGCCACTAAACATAGGATTCCTATCGCCAATAACAGCAACAATTTCACCGCCTTCACGACGCGTAATCACCATCGCGCCTTGCAGTTTTCCCCTCTCAATGCCGTACTGCTTATTCAACGCTTCAAGCTTCTGCTTAAACAGCTTTTCAGCCGTCGTTTGAATATTATAATCGAGCGTTGAGAAAATATTTAAGCCATCAGAACGGAGGTCTTCGTCTTTATAATCTCGACTGAGCTGACGCTTTACCAGATCTAAGAAAGCGGGAAAACGCGAACTTTTAATTTGTTTGAATGGCGAAATATCGGCATTAAATCGCTTTGCAATCCGCCTTTGTTGCTCAGGTAACACACCGAAACGAGTCATCTCATCGAGCACTAAATTCCTACGTTTTACTGCACGCTCAGGGTGTCGTCTCGGATCATAATAAGACGGACCTTTCACCAACCCAACCAACAAAGCTGCTTGATGTGGCTTTAACTCGATCAACGGCTTATTAAAATAGAACACACTGGCCATGCCAAAACCATTGATGGAGCGTTCGCCATCTTGACCCAGAAACACTTCGTTGATATACGCCTCTAAAATTTCATCCTTGCCGTAACGAACCTCGAGGATAACCGCCATCAAGGCCTCTTTTATTTTTCGCCATAAACTTCGCTCTGACGTTAAATAAAAGTTCTTAACCAGTTGTTGAGTTAACGTACTGCCACCTTGTACAACGCCGCCTGCTTTGATATTCGCCCACAGTGCACGCAAAATAGACTTGACTGACACGCCATAATGATAATAAAAATCACGGTCTTCAACTGCAATTAAGCCATCAATTAATGTACGCGGAACACCGTCAAGCTTAACTAGTATTCGGTCTTCTTTATGGCTTGGATAAAAACTTCCTACTTGTACCGGGTCTAGCCGAAGCAGTGCTTCATTCAAACCCGAATTAACGTTCCTAATTGCGCTGACGCGGTTAATACTAAAGTTGATCTTGACCATTTTTGAGGGTTCTTGTCCATCAAAGAAATTAAATACACGCGTCTTAATGGTAAATGTCGAGCCAGAACGATAATACTGCCCCCCAGAGGTAAATTTAGAGGAGCGTTGATAATGCAGGTCTTTGAGTAGCGCCTCAAATTTATTAGTGGACAGTTGCAAGCCCTGATAGATTTCTACTGGGTTAGCGAAAACATGTGCGGGTAATTCCCAACGTTTCCCCTCAAATTGAGCTCGAACAACATTATCTAAGTAGAAAACAAATACGGTTAAAACGATCACGAATAACAAACACGCCTTTAGAAATACGTGTTTAAAAAAACCTGATGATTGTTTTTTTTGTCGCCGGACAGGCTTCTTTCTGGGAGGGGTTGCTTTAGTTCTGGACTTAGCCATAGTCGATTTAACAGATTCACAAAGTTAAGCAGTTTGCACCGCAAACACTTGCGCCATCATGTCATAGACTGGTTTCTACAGGGTGATTAATTTCTCAATATCCAGCGGTTTATTTAATAGCTTATCTAACGAAATAAACTGCTCTGGCAACAGCTCTTCTTCGGGCTTGCCCAACAAATAACCTTGAACATAATCAACACCCAGTTCTTTTAAAACACGGAGTATTTCAGCATTAGAGACGTATTCTGCAATCGCTTTTTTACCCAAGCTATGCGCCCACTTCGATCATCGATTTAACTAATACTTGATCTGCATGATCAACCGCTAAGTTACTGATAAATTGACCATCTATTTTCAAATAGTCAACTGGAAAGTTTTTAATATAGTTAAACGAACTAAACCCAGCTCCAAAGTCATCTAACGCAAAACGGCAGCCTAGTGCACGAATTTTTGACACCATCTGACGTGTTTTATCAAAATTTGATACCGCAGCGGTTTCTGTAATCTCAAACGTTAAACGAGAAGGTGAAATCCATGTGGTTTCAAGTTTTTTCTTAATAACCGGTAACAAGTAATCACCTTGTAGAGCATGGCTTGATAAGTTGATCGTAAAACAAATATCTTCCTGCGTTTTAGGTAAGGCTGCAATGTAATCGATCGCGTGAGAGACCACCCATAGATCAATATGGTGGATAAGCCCCATACGCTCCGCAACTGGAATAAATTTAATTGGGCTTAATAGCTCACCATCATCACCAATCATACGAAGCAAGGTTTCATAATGCGAAACCTTTCCATTTGAAACGTCAACAACCGGCTGAAAGACCATTTTGAATAAATCTTCACTCAACGCATGGCGTATTTTAGGCACCCATTTCGCATCATCCCTTAAGATGATCAGCTCATCATTATCGCTTTCAAACAAGTTAACCCGGTTGCGGCCTAATGTTTTAGCTGAATAGCAAGCATGATGCGCTCTAGACATCAGTTCACTCGGGCGTTTAATAGACTCTAGTGGCTCCAGCATGGCGACACCAATACTGGCTGAAATATTATAAATATTAGAACCGGACTTAAAATCAAACTCGTCAATGGTGAGTCTAATTTTTTCAGCCATTTCCAATGCTTTCACTTTCGTTGTTTTACCGATAAAAACCTGGAATAAATTTGAACCAACACGCGCAATAAAAGCTTGGGTATCGAGAGCAGAACGAATAAGCACCGCTACTTCTATCAGCAGCCGATCGCCTACTTCATGCCCTTCAACATCATTAACGACCTTAAATTGATCCAAGTCGATATCCAATAAAGCACCATGTTGCTTAAAGTTATTACACCTTAAAATAGCAAAATCCAACGTTTTCTCCAAACCGCTTCGATTTGACAAGCCCGTCAGTTCATCATGCGCTACTAAGTATTGAAGTCGAGCCTCCATAATCCGCCGCTCTGATAACTCCCTTACCAACTTCTCTTCATTTTCAATTCGGTCATCACGTTCACTTTTAAGCGCAAACGCTAAGTCCATCACCGGTATTAGGTCACCACCTTCCATTGGATAATGAATAGCCGTCGCGGCATTAGCCTCGTGGCACTTAAGCATAAACGCATCATTAATCTTTGTTGTTTTATTCGTCAAAAAGATCAATGGGATACCGTCATGCCCATCTAAGGTTGTCAGTATTTGACTAAATTTTAGTGTGTCACTCTGAGGTAATTCATAATTGAGAAGGATCGCGCCGATCTCATCAATTCGCCCTTGAAATGGACGTATCAACTCAAACACTTGGTCTTGTTTTGAAGCGCAGATGAAATTTCTATAACCACCCAACGACAGAATCTTCTGGAGTGCTGACAAACGCTCTTCATCGTGTTCGATGATGAGGATATGCTGCTTTTTTTGTCCCAAGCTCTTCATGTCAGTGGCCTTGTTCAGTTTACATAGTCGCTATTTCATCCTGGAAACAACCATGTGGAAATAATTTTTTTCTTTTCTATCAAGAACTTTACGCCCACTCTTAACCAAATGTCAACAATAATTTCATAACAGCTTGATATTCCTAATAAGAAGGCCTTAGAATATCCGTTATTAGTAAGGGTAGCTTTCACCTTTTCATTTAGCCTATATAACTTTCATGAGGCTTAGATAAACTTACACCTTTCACTATGCTTATTACCTTTAAAAATTACTTACTAGGATAGTAAAACATGACACGGACAGCAGCAAATATTTGTACTCTTGACGATTTTTTAACAGGTGAGATAGAACTTTGCTCCCCACCTGAGGTTTTCATGCGCATTACACAAGCGCTTGATGACCCCATGAAAAATGCTAAAGATGTTGCAAACATTATCGAGCAGGACCCTTCGTTAGCGGCCAGAATGTTGAAAATTGTTAACTCAGCTTTTTTTGGCTTTCCCGCTACTGTTAAAACGATTGATCACGCCATTGCTATTTTGGGAAACCGTGAAATCCGCATGCTTGTTATGACCACTAGCGTTGTTGAGAAATTCTCAAGCATGCCTAATTCCATTTTAGATATGCGCGAGTTCTGGGCTCATAGCCTAAAAACGGCTCTTTTTGCAAAATTCCTTGCTGATAACCACCCTAAAAAACGCCAACTATCATCTGTTTTTATTAGCGGGCTTCTGCATGATATTGGACGTTTAATTTTATACACTAAAGCGCCAGACCTTGCTCGCGCGGCAGCCTTACTTGTCAAAGCCAATAAGGTCAGCGAAATTGAAGCAGAGTCATCAACTTTTGGCTTTAACCACGCTGAACTGGGTGGCGCATTGCTAGAGATGTGGAAAATACCAGAGTCCATTCAAAGTGCAGCGTCTTTTCACCATCAACCAGAAATGGCGACTAGCAATCAAGATGAAACCAATATCATCTACCTTGCAAATCTGCTAGCCCATGCAGACACAACGTCCGAGGAAACAATAAGCGCAACAATACTGCCTGAAGATGAAATATGGGAAAACATCAATATACCTTACGGCATCGTTACACCTGCTTCTGCCCAAGTAAATGAACAGTTTAGCCACACCTATGCGATGTTTTTTAGCTAACAAACACTTGTAAACTCTTTTAAGCCGAGGTGAAAGACACTAAACTCACCTATCGCCATTTTCGTCCACTGTTCATTTGACGTTAATGGCTCTGTTGCTATCACCGTAACCACATCAGTGTTTGATGTTTCTTTTTTAAAGTCGACACACAAATCCGCATCGACTAGTTGAGCTTCAACAAAAGGCGCTTGCCGAGTTAACCAAGACAATTTAGTGTTACAAAAAGTATATAAGTTATCCACATTACTCATGAGTACATTAAATATGCCATGAGTAGCCAGTTCGCGGCACAAACGTTCTATGGCTTTTCTAAGTTTTACCTTGCTCTTCGGTTTAATGGGAAACTCTTCATGAAGTTGACCCAATATCCAACAAAAGGCATATTCGCTGTCTGTCGTCCCAACCGGGATATAACCATGAAGCTCTTTCTTTTTAATGCCTTTCAATTGGCCGTTATGAGCAAATGACCACATTTGACCCCATAATTCACGTGAAAACGGGTGCGTATTTTCCAGACACACACGGCCCCTATTAGCTTTTCTAATATGACAAATAACCTGAGTACTTTTTATTGAATATTGCTGAATAAATTTTGCAACTTCGGAATCCGCACTCGCCACTGGGTCATGAAAAGACCGATATCCTCTGCCTTCATAAAACGCAATACCCCAGCCATCTTTATGCGAACCTGTTTCTCCACCACGCTTAATGAGTCCACTAAAACTAAAGCAAATATCCGTTGGTACGTTCGCACTCATCCCTAACAGTTCGCACATACTGCAGTATTACAACTCCTCTATCACTGTGCGTGCTATCGGAACTTGAATGTATTTTTTCTTACCGTCTTTTGTAACCCAAAAATAATAGTAGCCTTTTTGTGGGTCAGACGTTACTTTACTGTCTAAAACCATCCATGACTTTTTATGCTGCCCTTCATAAAAGGTCACTTCATAGTCACCTTCAAGCCAACTAACGCCCAAGCGAGAAATTTTATTTTGCTGCTCTTCAGAGCAACCACTAGCAAGCAATATCACAGCCAGTAACACTATATATTTCATGAGTTTTCCAATTTTCTTAATACAAGGAACACCATTACAAAAGCCCCCGCAATGGCACATAACCATACGTCTGACCGTTGCAAACCCAATAAGCTTCCGACACCAGCACCCATAGCTGCCCCAAGACCACTAAACGCCATACTCCGCATCATTCTACAAAAACCACAATCTGAACCCGGTCCAAAAATCTTTGGCATTTCAACCATCTCCTAAGTCGGTATTGAGTCGTCACCTTTGTTTTCTTCTTCCACTAAAGAAAAAAGCGCACGAATATTCGCATCATTATCATTTAATGCGGGAATGTAACGGTAATTCTCGCCTCCAGCTTTCATAAAAACATCACGATTCTGCATAGCAATTTCTTCAAGTGTCTCTAAACAGTCGACCACAAAACCGGGGCAAATGATATCTACATTTTTAATGCCTTCTTGCGCCAACTCTTCTAATGTTTCCACGCAATAGGGTTGAACCCATTTAGCCTTACCAAATCGAGATTGGAAAACCATGCGCCATTCCAGTGGCTCTAGCTCCAGCTTTTCAACCAACAATTCAGTCGTTTTCGTACAGTGTTCCAAATAGGGGTCACCCTGTTTAATCGTTCTATCGGGTACTCCGTGATATGACAATAGCAAGCAGTCGCCTTTGCCGTGCTCGCTCCAATGCCGTTGAACACTCTCTACCAATGCATCTATATAACCATCATCATCATGATAATCAGTAATCGTTCTACAACTTGGAGCACCCTCCCATTTTAGATAAGCTTGTCGAAAAGCGTACCAAGCTGTTCCAGTACTCGACGTTGCAAATTGAGGATACAAGGGCAGTACAATAATATTTTCTGCGTCGCCTTCCTCTTTAACCTCTTCTAATACTGATGAAATTGAGGGCTGGCCGTAACGCATCGCCAACCTAACGTCATACTTCCCTTCTGACTCCTTATCAGACATTGACTGTAATGCCTGCTGAATGCGTTTGGAATACACCATTAATGGTGAGCCGTCTTCGGTCCAAACTTTTTGATAGGCTTTTGCTGATTGCGCAGGACGGCTTTTCAATACAAAGAAATTCAGAATGACCCACCAAAGCAAGCGCGGTATTTGAACCACTCGCGGGTCCCACAAGAATTCACGCAAGTACTCCCTAACAGCCTCTTCTGTAGGTGCCTCAGGTGTTCCCAAATTAATCAGTATAACGGCCGTCTTTTTCATTCTAGAATACCATTCACAACTAATGAGCCATCCGTAATAAGCTCAAAAATTCTGCCCGAGTTTCAGAGTTTTTACGAAATTGCCCTAACATACTCGACGTTGTCATTTGCGAATTCTGTTTTTCAACACCACGCATCATCATGCACAAATGCTGTGCTTCGACCACAACCGCTACACCTCTTGCACCTGTTACTTCTAATAAGGAATCTGCAATTTGAGTCGTTAGCTGCTCTTGAATTTGCAAGCGACGTGCAAACATATCAACAATCCGCGCCACCTTAGACAAACCTAGCACTTTACCTGCCGGCAGATATGCCACATGGCACTTACCAATAAATGGCAACAAATGGTGCTCACACATTGAATACAATTCAATGTTTTTCACAATGACCATATCGTCGGCGTCAGAATCAAAAACCGCACCATTAACAATCTGCTCAAGCGATTGTTGATACCCACTGGTTAGAAAGGACATCGCTTTTGCCGCGCGTTTCGGTGTTTCAACCAAGCCTTGTCGCTCAGTATCTTCACCAATATCTTTTATAATTTGTTTGTAGAGTTTTTCCATCATTCAAAGGCCGTTAAAATTTTGCCAAGTATACCGTTATATTAGTTATTTGAAGCCAATAAGTTTGGCTGATAAGGAAGCATTTTATTCAGTGCCGCTAACAAAACATCAGGCCCTGCATTTTTAGACCGCGCATTCTCACTCAAATAACGCCGCCAAATTTTGCCGCCCGGCTGCCCAGCAAACAAACCAAGAATATGCCGCGTGATACTTTGTAAGCCAACACCCCTATTTAACTGCCGCTCAACGTAAGGTATGAATTGGTGTAATACATCCACTCTATCCTTCATCGGTTGAGCACATAATTGATGCTCAATATCTACCAAGAAAAATGGGTTATGGTAAGCCTCTCTGCCTATCATCACACCGTCTAACTTAGCCCAATGCTGTTGAATATCCTCTACCGTATTAACGCCACCATTGACGACAACAGACAAATGCGGAAATTCGCGTTTAACCAGATACGCCCGATCATAATTTAATGGCGGAACTGACCTATTTTCTTTTGGTGATAAGCCCTTTAATATTGCTTTACGTGCATGAATAATGAACGTATTACAGCCTGCTTTAGAAACTGTTTCAACAAATTGCAATAAAAACTCAGGCGAATCAAAATCATCTATACCAATGCGCGTTTTAACTGTCACAGGGATATCAACCTTGTTTTTCATCTCGCTAACACATGCCGCAACCAAGTCGGGCTCGGACATTAAACACGCGCCGATACGTCCATTTTGCACACGATCACTCGGGCAGCCCACATTGATATTCACCTCTTGGTAGCCAGCTTTCTGCGCGAACTCCGCGCACTGTGCCATCGCAGAAGAATCACTACCACCCAGTTGAAGTGCTACCGGTTGTTCGGCATTATCGAACTCCAAAAACCGTTGCTTGTCGCCGTACAATAACGCACCCGTGGTCACCATCTCTGTGTACAACAAAGCATGCGGAGACAGTAAACGGTGAAAGTACCGGCAATGCCGATCCGTCCAATCCATCATCGGCGCTACGGATAACTGTTTATTCATAATAGTGTCGTGTGATAATAAATTTCTTTGCTAAGATTAAGCATATGTAAATGAATATAAGAATATCCTACTAAAATGTCCACTGCGCGAACGACAAGCAAAACAAATAGAGGCTCATATATTCTAGCCTTACTTGTATTTGTTTTTTTTGCTGGTGGCGCATTATATTACATCAAGCTTCAATCGAACGAACTGCAGAAACAGTCGACTATATCGATTATCAAAATGCAGCAAAAAAACCATTTCGTGAATGGCATGGCAAGCAATATCCGTTCTCGTTCTTATACTTTATTAAGTATGCTGAACGAAAAGGATCCTTTCGTATTAGATAAGCTCAACCAGAAGCTTTTCCATACCGCTTTTTTGTTTAGAACTAACCGTGATGCCCTCAAAGAAATTCCGTTGACAGCACAACAGACTCACACATTAAATGAATTGCTTGAGCTCACTGGCGCTAACTCTAAGAAACAAATCGAGGTTGCCAATTTATTGATCAATGAGCATAAAGTTCAAGCTACGTCGTTATTATTTGATACCGCTATTCCTAACCAAGCCCCAATGACGTCTCTGATAAATGCCTTTGTTGATTTGGTCGAACAAGAAAACAAACTCATACTAGACGAGCTTCAAAACCGTATCAGTAAAAATCAAAAAATAACATTCTTCATTAGCATGTTATTAAGTCTCTTTGCCATCAGCTTAATAACACTCCTTATTCAGCTGCTAAAAGATCGTGATCTATTGATAGCTAAAAAAACAGTATTAAATAAAAACCTTATCGATTCCGCACTTGACGCCATCATTGTTACAAATGACAAGGGTACCATTACTGTTTTTAATGAGGGCGCATCAAATTTATTTGGTTACACACAAACTGAACTCTTAAATAAACACATAAATTCACTGCTAACGATCGACTTTGACTACTTACTCATACTCAATGAAAAGAGTGACTTTGAAAAAAACAACGAAGGGCCTTACCTCGAAGACGCCGCTATCCACAAGAATTTAAGGTTGCTGCCCGTGCTGTTATCGATAGCAGATACTGGTGTATCTGGTGACAGTCGGTACAACTTAATCATTCGTGACCTCACTACAAACAAAGCCAGCGAGCGTTTCCTGCTTGAGCAAACTCGCGAACTGAACGAAATAAGGGCTCGATATAAAAAGTTAAGTGAGACAGAACATCTTAACTAATACACCGAACCCGCTTATTTACGAGTAAAGATTAGCCACTGTATTCACTGTCGCCAAGGTAGCTGACAGCAATAAGGCCAATACATTAAGCCGCTAAGCCAATGAATATTTAGAATACCAGCCTAGCCTACTACGGCTAACAATACACCGGCCGCAACAGCAGAACCAATAACACCTGCTACGTTAGGCCCCATTGCATGCATCAACAGGTAATTATGTGGGTTCGCTTCTTGCCCGACTTTATTCACCACTCGCGCCGCCATTGGAACCGCTGATACGCCGGCCGCACCAATTAAAGGATTAACTTTTCCACCTGTTACTTTATGCATCACTTTACCCATTAGGATGCCGCCTGCTGTACCGATTGAAAAAGCGGCCATACCTAATACTAAAATACCCAGTGTTTCAGCTGTTAAGAACTTATCAGCTGACAGTTTTGAACCCACTGCCAACCCCAAGAAAATCGTTACGATATTAATCAGTTCATTTTGAGCTGTTGAGCTTAGACGATCAACCACGCCACTTTCGCGCATTAAATTACCGAAGGCCAACATGCCAATCAGTGGCGCTGACGCCGGTAAAAACAAAATGACAACGGTCAGTATTGCTAAGGGGAAAATAATCCTTTCTTTCTTACTGACGTGCCTTAGATGCTTCATTTCAACTTTACGCTCTGATTCAGTTGTCAAAAAGCGCATTATCGGTGGTTGAATAAGCGGTACTAAAGCCATATAAGAATAAGCCGCCACAGCGATAGCGCCCAATAAATCAGGTGCTAGTTTGGACGCCAAGAATATAGCCGTCGGCCCATCTGCACCACCAATAATGGCGATAGCCGAAGCATCTGCTAAACTAAATTCCATACCCGGAATCATATTCATGGCTAATGCGCCGAGCAAAGTGGCAAAAATGCCAAATTGTGCTGCCGCACCAAGCACTAATAAACTTGGCATCGCAATAAGCGCACCAAAGTCTGTTAACGCCCCCACTCCCATGAAAATCAGTAACGGAAACAAACCCGTATCAACACCCATGTGGTACAACATGCCTAACAAGCCCTCTGGCCCACTAATTTCCGCAATGGGAATATTCGCTAAAATACCACCAAAACCAATCGGTAGTAATAATAAAGGTTCAAAGTTTTTAGCAATCGCTAAATAAATTAATAATAGACCAATGGCTATCATTAAGATATTTCCCCATTCGAAATTTGCGATGCCAGTCGATTGCCAAATTTGTAATATGCCGCTATCCATTATCTAAACCCTTAACAAATTAGGATCAATGGTGCACCAGCAGGAACTGATTCACCTTCTTTAACAAAAACATCGGATATTTGGCCTTCAATATGCGCTCTTACTTCCGTTTCCATCTTCATCGCTTCTAAGGTGATAACTACATCACCTTCATGCACATCATCACCTGTTGCGACTGCTATTCTAATAATATTGCCAGCCATAGGAGACAACAAAGGCTCATTTTGGCAATAAGCACCCGATGCTTCAACTTCTTTTGGGGCAGCAGCAGGAGTACTAGGAGCAGCTACCGCTTTCAGGTTGTCGATTGAGCCGCTTGGGCCCACTTCAACTTGATAGAGCTTGCCGTTAACAGCCACGTCATATGTTTCACTACCCACAGGCTCAGCCGCAGCAACTGCAACAACACCTGTTGGTACGGGTTCAAAAGCGTCTGGGTTATTTCTATTTTTAATAAAGTCCAAACCAACTTGAGGAAATAGCGCATACGTTAGTACGTCATCAATCACTTGGTCCGCTAACTCTAAGTTTTCTTCTTTCGCTTTAGCTTCTAGCTCTGATGCTAATTTATCTAACTCATCATCTATTAAGTCAGCTGGGCGACAAGTGATCACTTCTGCCCCTTCTAAAACGCGTGCTTGAAGCTCTGCATCTACAGCTGCAGGTGTTGCGCCGTATTCGCCTTTTAGGACACCCGCGGTTTCTTTGCTGATTGATTTATAACGTTCACCCATCAAAACATTCATCACCGCTTGCGTACCTACAATTTGCGATGTCGGTGTTACCAATGGTAAATACCCTAGGTCTTTACGAACCAATGGGATTTCAGCCAATACTTCATCGATTTTATCAGCCGCATTTTGTAGTTTTAATTGACTCTCAAGGTTGGTCAACATACCACCAGGTACTTGAGCAATTAAGATCCTTGAATCCACACCTTTCAGTGAGCCTTCAAACTCTGCGTATTTCGGGCGGACAGTTCTAAAGTATGCAGCCACTTCTTCAACACTTTCAATATTTAACCCTGTTGCACGATCGGTTCCTTCAAGCATCGCGATAAAGGTTTCTGTTGGTGAGTGACCATAGGTCATACTCATAGACGAGATAGCCGTATCCAGCATATCTAGCCCAGCATCAACTGCTTTTAAACAAGTAGCAACACTCATCCCTGTTGTAGCATGACTATGCAACGCAATAGGCACGTCACACTCAGCTTTTAAGCGCTTAACCAACTCTTCTGCCACATAAGGTTTTAAAAGACCGGCCATATCTTTAATCGCAATTGAATGACAGCCCGCATCTTCTAAACGTTTACCCATATCAACCCAACCATCGAGGGTATGCACCGGGCTTTCAGTATACGAAATAGTACCTTGCGCGTGCTTACCAACTTCTACCGTTGCTTTAATAGCAGTATCCAAGTTGCGCACATCATTCATCGCATCAAAAATACGGAACACATCCATACCATTTTCAGCCGCACGTTCAACAAATTTCCGAACCACGTCATCAGCGTAATGCCTGTAACCGAGTAAATTCTGGCCACGTAATAACATCTGTTGTTGTGTATTAGGCATAGCTGCTTTTAACAACCTCAAACGCTCCCAAGGATCTTCGCCTAAGTAACGAATACAGGAGTCAAATGTTGCGCCACCCCATGTTTCTAGTGACCAATAACCGATTTTATCCAGCTTTTCTGCAATCGGTAACATGTCTTCAATTCGCAAGCGTGTTGCAAAAAGGGATTGGTGTGCATCGCGTAAAACGACGTCAGTAATTTTTAATGGGTTCATTATGATTTTTGAGTTTATTTAGAGCGAAAACGTTGAACAGCAATGGTAATTGCCGCAACGACATCTTCATTAATACCTTTGGAAACAGGAACTTTAGCACTGTGTTCAACGACGGGTTCGTATCGCTCAACAAAAAAAGAAACTGCTTTAATAACAAAAACTAACAAGCCCAAGATAAAGAAAACCATCCCCATCCCAAGCATCATTAGTTCGACACCTTGTTCTAATAAATTTGAAACATTCATTCGAGCATTATAAGGCACCAACCGCAGAAATATAAAATAAATATACGCCCGTTTAATGAATTAGTTGCGCAACACATGACCCTCAATCAAATTGAGCACCCTTAAGCACTCGGTCATCAGCGTCTTTCTGCTCTTGGCGGCCTACTTCGGCTAACTCTTCTTGCTTAGATTTCTCGATGAGTTTTTCGACCACTTTTTTTCTACTATTTGTTTTTTGGAAAGCCTGTTGGTGCTCCCCAACTTTCACCTTCATTCTTTGAACGGCCCCTATCTGTTCCTCTATAGCACCATCCAACTTTTGTACAAACGCTTGGTAGCCCTGTAACCTTGACGCCGACATACCGCCTTGCCCTTTAATCTTAAACTGGGCAACGTAGTCATCACGGTACTCTTTTAGTTTTTCCAACTGACTAAGAGAATTTTTTTGCTCTTGAACCGATTGACTCATTTTTACAGCCGCGGCTGTTTCGTTATTTTCAGCAATTCTTTTGACTGGCTCGAATCTTTTTGATTTTTTCAATACCGTTCCCATTTATGATACCACCGGCATAGCAACCGACCTCCCTTGTTTCAACACGGCTTGCAAGCCATTAATGCTTTCATCAAAACTGACCGATTCTGTTATTCGCTGCTGAAGAAATTCTAGCATCGATTCATGCATATCAACGGCTTGATCGACCAGCGAATTTGTACCGGGTTGATACGCACCCACATTAATTAAATCTGCATTTTGTTGATACCTTGAGTTTATTTTTCTAAATTCACGCGCCATATCTTGGTGCTCTTCAGGAACTACCTCTGTCATCAAGCGGCTGACCGACGCCTCTAGGTCTATTGCTGGAAAGTGCCCCGCTTCAGCCAAACTTCGAGACAAGTGAATATGCCCATCTAGGATCGCTCGACTTGCGTCAGCAATAGGGTCATTAGCGTCATCGCCTTCTGTTAACACCGTATAAAAGGCGGTAATAGAGCCCCCACCCACATCCGAATTACCCGCACGCTCTACTAGGCTGGGCAACTTACTAAAAACAGAAGGTGGATAACCTTTGGTAGCAGGTGGTTCATTAATGGCTAAAGCAATTTCACGCTGCGCCTGCGCATATCGCGTTAACGAATCCATCAGCAATAAAACATTTTTACCTTGATCTCGAAAGTATTCTGCAATACTCGTCGCCAGCATCGCACCGTGCATCCGCATTAGTGGCGGAGCATCAGCTGGTGAAGCCACAACAACAGCACGCGCCATCCCTTCTGCACCAAGTGTTTTACTCACAAACTCGTTTACTTCTCGACCACGTTCGCCGATCAAACCAACAACGACAATGTCGGCCTTAGTATATTTTGTCATCATGCCCAGCAACACACTTTTACCCACTCCACTACCAGCAAACAAGCCTATCCGCTGCCCTTGGCCAACAGTCAACAAAGAATTGATCGCGCCAATTCCCACGTCAAGCGGGTCTGTAATGGCTCTCCTGCCCAATGGGTTCATAGCTCGCCCATGCAAAGGCATGGTGTCGGTCGTGTGAACTGGGCCTTTTCCATCCAACGGCTTGCCGCCACCATCTATCACACGACCCAATAACCCAGGACCTACGTGCGCCATACTGGTTAAGCCCATCGGGATAACACGACAGTCTTGCTCAAGACCTCTAATATCGCCGGTTGGCATTAAATAAAGGCGCTCGCCTGAAAAACCAACCACTTCCGCTTCCGTACGATTACCGTCGACTGTTTCGATCATACAACGACCACCAATTGTTGAACGACAGCCCACCGCTTCCAACGTTAAACCCACCATACGGGTCAACCGCCCTTCTACCAACATGGGCTGGGGGTCTTTTATCCGCTCTTTATAGCCCTCCAGACGGTAAAGCCATTTGTTGGCACGCTGTTTTACAAAAGTTTGAGCGTTCACGAAGTCGCCCTTTCATCACCAAGCGCTTGCGCAATAATAGCTAGTAGCCTGTTTTCGATCGTCGCATCAATCGTAGAAGCGTCAGTCGATACGCGACAACCACCACGTGTAATAACGGGGTCTTCAACCACTTTCCAGCGAGTTTCATCATCTAGAGAAAAAGCTGATTTAACCAAGTTAGCATCATCAGGGTGTAAAAATAATTGTATGTTTTGAGAACTTGAAGGCAGCGCCTTTAACGCCTCTTTAACCACACCCACTACTTGTCCAGAATCTACTTTCAACTCTCGCCGAATCAACTGTTTTGAAATTTGAATCGCTAACGCTACAATTTCATTCTCTACTCGCTCATCAAACTCTTCAAATGGACTTGCTAATGACTGAACAACCGATTTGAGTGATGCCACCTGCTGCGCAACTTGCGATTCACTCGCCTTCAAACCTTTCGCAAAGCCCTCTTCATAGCCTCTTTTAGACGCTTCTTGTACGGTCTGTTGCTGTAGTTTTTCAAGCTCACCGGCAGTCGGCGCTTTCACATTGCCAATTTCAACATCAACGGATGTCGCCCCTGTAAATGAAGGGAAGTTCCATGAGGTAATATCCTCTTTTTCTGATGATTTAGACAAAATCATCACCTCCGCCGCCACCTAATGAAATTTCACCTGAATCTGCTAAACGCCTTGCGATAACCAACACTTCTTTTTGTGCCGCCTCAACGTCACTCACTTTTGCGGGAGGCGCTGCTTCCATGTCATCACGCAGCATTTCCGCCGCACGTTTAGACATATTGGCAAATACTTTTTCTTTCAACGCTTCTTCTGCAGCACGTAGCGCAAGCGTTAACACGTCTGTTGAAACTTCTTTTAATAACCCTTGAATACCACGATCATCCACGTCAATAAGATTATCAAACACAAACATTTTATCTTGAATTAACTGCCCAATTTCATCATCGGAATCGACCACTGCATCAATCAATTCAGCACTCACAGATCCTTCCATAAAGTTCAAAATATTTGCCGCCGTTTGAATACCGCCCATTTGAGCGGTTTGCGCGCCAGAATTACCCGACAGTTGTTTCTCCATAATAGCGTCTAACTCTTGCAACGCATCCGGATGCACCCCTTCCAATACAGCAATACGCATTAGCACATCAGGCCGCAGTCTTGGCGCAAGGTAACCCAACGTTTCAGCCGCTTGATCACTATCCAAATACGATAAAACAATGGCAATAATCTGCGGATGTTCTAGCCTGATTAATTCAGCGATCGTACGAGGATCCATCCATTTTAATTGCTCCAAACCTTTAGAATTTCTACCCAATAAAATCCGATCAATCACACCGCCGGCCTTATCAACGCCCAATGCATTGGTTAATACATTTTTGATGTATTTATCCGAATCAATGCCTAACGCTGTCTGACCACCAATAGTAGTAATAAAATACCCAACTACTGAATCGAGTGTTTCTGTGGTGATGTTCTCCAGGGTCGCCATCGCAGAACCCACTTGTTGAACTTCTTTCGGCCCCATATGTTTCATCACACCCGCCGCGTGATCTTCACCCAGCGACAACAACAACACAGCAGCTTTTGCCGTACCACTCAATTCTGTTGCTTGTTCTTCAGCCATTATTCTTGTATCCATGTTTTCATAACTTGTGCAACTCGTTTAGGGTCTTCCCCTGCAATCTTTTGCGCCATTTCGAGCCGTTGCTCATAACTTTTAGGTGCCTCTAACATCATCAACTCTTCATCCGACTCAAGCGCTAATGGTGCACCACCTGCCGAGGCTGAAGCCATATTGCCTTGCGCCATTCCACCGCCAGCTGCCACCATGTTTCCATCCGCCCCCATTACCATACCTTGCGCTCCCTCAGTCACCATTGCAACGGTTGGCTTTTCTAATAATGATTTAATGGTTGGCTTTAACACAACGAATATTAAGATCAGTGCAAAGATTCCACCTACAGCTTGTTTAGCGATATCCAGCACCCACGCTTGCTCCCATAAAGGTATTTCAGGTAAAGCGGCCGGCACCTCTGGCTGGATAAAAGCTAAATTAGTCACGGTAACACTGTCACCACGCAGTTCATCGAAACCAACAGCTTCCTTAACTAGGCGGGTGAACTTAGCGATTTCTTCAGTCGTATACGCCACCGATGCCCCTGCTACACCTTCAGCTGTCACCGCACCTTGTTTATTATCAATAACCACCGCAACGCTCACCCGTTTTATACGCCCCGTTGATAGCTTGGTGTGACTAATCTTTTTATCCAATTCATAATTTTTAATCGCCCTCTTATTGACGTTCATCGATGCAGCAGGCGCCTCATTTGCCGCTTCACCACCAGCGACTACTTCTGGCGCCACTCCCGCAACTGGCGGCTGATTTGATAAGGCCCCTGGAATGCCGTGCGCTCCGGCCAAACTGCTCTGCTCTTCGGTCACCTGTTCGCTTCTCAAGGCCGGCAAATCAGGATTGTATTGTTCTTGCGTTTGTTCTGTTATCGTAAAATCAACATCCGCAGAGACTGATGCACGAATAGCCCCCATACCTACAATCGGTAATAAGATATTTTCAACACGCCCAATAAGATGCTCTTCCACACCTTGCTTATATTCAAATTGATTACTCGTCATAGACATCGTGTCATTTGACGTTTTAGAACTTAGAAGCGAGCCTTTTTGATCAACGATCGTGACCTGCGTAGCATCAAGCATTGGTACAGCCGAAGACACTAAATGTAAAATAGCAGCTACTTCAGATTTTTTAAGCTCACGCCCTTGATGCATATCGACAACAACAGACGCGCTCGGTTTTTTACGGTGCCTTAAAAAAACTGATTGTTTCGGTATCGCCAGTAAAACACGGGCCGAGCGCACACTTTGAATGGTCACAATTGATCGGGCAATTTCACCTTCAAGCGCACGTTGAATACGCGCTTTCTCAATCGCCTGACTGCCACCAAAACCTGTATCTTTTTCTAACAGCTCAAACCCTTGACCACCACCGCGCGGCAAACCTAAGCCTGCCAACTGTAAGCGTAATTCATCCACTTTTGATGACGGTACTAAAATGGCACCTGAACCCGCGTCTAACTTGTACTCAACGCCTGACTGCTGCAAACCTGACACCACAGCGCTCAGTTCACGATCACCTAAATTACTGTATAACAAACTGTAGTTTGGCGTTTGCGACCACAACACGACCGCAACGCCTAATGCGACACTAATCGCTAGTGCCACCATGACGCCTAGCTGACGCACCATCATATTGCCTTGGGGTATCTGCACTTGCATTTGACCTGCGGGAGTTCCCATAATTTTAAACCTGTCCTTATTTTAATCTGTCTATGAAATAATTGATCGAACCTACATTGTCATCCGCATCACATCTTTGTACGCATCGACCAATTTGTTTCGAGTTTGTAAAACTGTCTGAAAAGATAAATTAGCCTTTTGTAACGACACCATCACCTCAGCCAAACTAGCATCTGTTTCGCCAGTAGTGAACGCCGTTGACAGTGCGCCAGCTTGTTTCTGCGTTTTATTCACCGCCTCTATAGACTGACTTAACATGGTGGAAAAATCCGATGAGTTCGTTGGTTTTGTTTCAACCACAGCACTTGAAGCCTGAACTGACATCGCTCTCATTTGGGCTAGCACACCACTTATTTGCATATCACTCATCATTATTCCCCTTAAATTTTTTAATGCTCGTTAAATATCTCACGCTGGAATCTCTACACCCGCGTCACGCATCCGCGCAATTTTGTAACGCAATGTTCTAGCGCTAATACCTAGGCGCTCTGCCGTATTCTTTCTGCTACCGTTTGAATTCACTAAGGTCTCAAGAATAAGCTTGTCTTCAACCGCTCTGACTCCATCACTCAAGTCACTTTCAACAGCTAAACTGACGTTTTCTGACGGCGGCATGGAGACCGTTTGCCCTAACTCGAAAATTAAATCGTTCGCGTCAATAATTGAGCTTGTCGCCATGATCAAAGCTCGTTGAATAACGTTCTCCAACTCTCTTACATTACCTTTCCAGCTGTGGTTCTCAAGCAGTTTAATAGCGCCTGCCGATAACTTAGGCGTAGATTGATCGCCGCTATAATGCCGAGCGATCATCGTTTTAGATAGCGCCAAAACGTCTGACTTACGTTCCCTTAGTGGCGGAATATTGATAGGAAAAACATTAATTCTGTACAACAAATCTTCTCTGAACTTACCTTCGTTCACCATCTCTCTAAGGTTCTTATTGGTCGTCGCTAGCACGCGTACATCCAAAGCGATCGTTTTCTTTCCACCCAATCGTTCCACTTCTTTTTCTTGCAAAACACGCAATAACTTAGCTTGTAATAAAATATTCATTTCTGATATTTCGTCAAGCAGGATGGTGCCGCCTTGAGCCTGCTCAAATTTACCCGCTGATGACTGATAGGCACCCGTAAACGCGCCTTTCTCGTAACCAAACAACATTGCTTCGAGCATATTTTCAGGAATCGCCGCACAATTAATGGCAATAAATGATTTTTTACTTCTGCTTGAGTTTTTATGAATAAAGCGTGACAGCACCTCTTTTCCCGTTCCACTTTCACCTTGAATAAGAACCGTCGCCTCGCTCTTAGCGACCCTACCGGCTAAAGCAACGATGTCTTTCATACTGCTGTCATTACTGGGCAATTCACCAAATGTCGTTGCTTCTGGCGCGATGGTCTGCTCGACGTTAACGATTAGTTGGTCCACTTCAAAAGGCTTCGTTAGATAATCTGCTGCGCCCGATTGTATTGCTTTAACCGCTTTTTCAACCGTCGCATGCGCCGTCATCAATAAAATGGGTAAACTGGGGAAGCGCGCCTTGAGTTCCACAAGAAGCTCCTGACCGCCCATCTGATCCATTTGAACATCGCTGATGACCAATCGCGCTTGATACACTTCTAACGCTTTTAACGCTTCAACACCATTCGCAACACACTTGGTTTTATAACCATAGGTTGTTAGCGCACCGTTAATGGCTTCTTGCAACGGCAAATCATCTTCAACAATTAATACATCTATTTGTTTTATCACGCTATAAACTCCTGTTTAATTTCTTAATTGAAGAGGCCACCACTGGTAACCGTAATTCCATGGTTGTTCCAACACCAATTGTTGACAAACATTTGATCTCACCGGCATGCGCGTTAACAACCTCGTTAACAACCGCTAGCCCTAATCCAGTACCATTCGTTTTGTTGGTATAAAACGGTTCAAATATTCGTTGCTGCTGCTCTATCGTTAAACCGACCCCTAGATCCACAACTTCAATGGTCAGATTATTAATATCGTCTAAGCCAATGTTGCATGTCACACGAGCATCGTAGCCAATGGCATCTAACGCATTGTCGAGCAAATTGCTCACCGCTCCACTGAGTGCTTCTTTATTGATGTAAACCAGCGCTGGCTTATTAATATCGGCGAATTGAAAATCAACAGCTTTATCTCGATAAAGTGCTTTTATGTGTTCAATAAACCGTTCTAAGGTAATCGACTCTTTTATAAATTCACCGCAATGTGAATAATTCAGCATATCTGTCACTTGTGAATTCAAAAACCTCAAGCTCTCAAGTAACTTTGCAGAGAATTTTTGTTGCGCATCAGCGCTTAATGCGTCCGTATTGAGTTGAGAGGCATATAACAATGCCGAGGCTAGGGGCGTGCGGACTTGGTGAGCTAAACTTGCTGAAAATTCACCCATCGCCGCCAATTTCTTTTTATGCTCAAGCTGCTGATACAACTCTTGTTGCTGAGTAATATCACTTAATAAAACAACATACCCTGACTGCCCCATTAATTTGGTTGTTGATAGCGCCACAACCTGTCCGCTTTTCAGACTAAACTGATCACCGAATGTGTCTTGACTGATCAAATGTTTTGTTCGTACAGCGCCCCAGCTTAGTCCAATAATGTCATCATCTAACCAATACCTTGCGCAGGCATTTGCCTTTATAACAATGTGCTGAGTATTTAAAACTACCAATGCTCCGGGGATCGCTTCAATCAAACCTTCTTGTTGACTAGCTAAGGCTTCCTTATCTGATAGGTACTGACTTTTTTCCGAGTTTGACTGCGCTAACTCTTTGCCGAGCAGACTGACTTGCCGCTCTAAACGTTGATAAGAGTCTGTTAGGTGTTGAGAAATTTGATTAAACGCAAGAAACGCATCTTCGAGAGGCTGGCTCTTATGGGGCGTTTCTGGTGTAGCAAGTAAGCTCATTTTCTGTCATCTCAATTAAGGTACTAGACCCAATGCCAGAAACGTGCCAGATTATTTTTTACTTCTAAAACATGATGTTATTTTATCTATTTCATACCCCGTCAAATAACAGTCACTCAATCATGACGCTGCATATCATGTTTTCGCATTTTTTAGACTAACGTTGTACGGCGCATATTAAGCTTCTTTGCCGCATGAGCCACCACACCTTTCGAATCGTCTAACGCTTGTTGAATCAACGAGCACTCTAACTTATTCAAATGCTCTTTTAGATCAATTCCCTGCCCAGGTAAAATACCCGTTGCGGCATGACTGTTCTCTTGCGCAGAGAAATCATTGCCGGATATACTTTGCGCCACAGGCATATCCGGCTCGAGGCTAAGTTCTTCTTGCCTGATAACAGGCTGATCGGAATATTTGTGAAATTTATCAGGTAAATCCTTCACATCAACCACACCATAGGCATGAATAATCGTGAGCCTCTCAACCATGTTGGCTAACTCTCTTACATTGCCCGGCCAGTCGTGTTGACATAACACCATTAACGCACCAGAGGTAAAGCGCACAGAACCTTTTTTATCTTTTTCTATCCGCTGCACTAACTCACTCACCAGCATAGGAATATCTTCAGCCCGGTCTCTTAATGGCGCGATAGTAATCGGGAACACATCCAACCTATAAAATAGGTCTTCACGAAAACTACCTTTTTCAATCTCTTTTTTGAGATCTCTATGTGTCGCTGCCAGGATCCTAACATTACACTCAATAGTCTTATTACCACCCACTCTCTCAAAAACTTTCTCTTGCAATACGCGCAATAGCTTAACTTGCATTTGCATGGGCATATCACCAATTTCATCAAGAAATAACGTGCCTCCCTCTGCCAACTCAAAACGCCCTTGCCGAGCTGTTAACGCGCCCGTAAAAGCTCCTTTTTCATGACCAAACAACTCACTTTCAATCAGCTCAGCCGGTATCGCACCGCAATTGATAGGCACGAATGCTTTTTGTCGACGAGTCGAGTGATAGTGAATATTTCGTGCAATCACTTCTTTACCAGTGCCTGACTCGCCCAGAATTAAAACCGTCGCATCTGAAACACACACCTGTTGGATCAACTGTCTAACACGTTTCACTTCCTGGCTATTACCCACCAAACTTCTAAAGAGCTCAGAAGCCCTTTGAGACAAGTCTTCGTTCAGTGAATTTGCTGCAGACTGCAACTGACGGATGCCATTTACAAAGTTCTGATAGGTCGTTGGCCATTCTAGAGGGACTAAATAACCCAACAATGTTTTGGCTATTTTTGGTGCTTTACCTTTGTTGTGGATATATAAAAATGGCTGCTGGCGTTTACGCTCAGCAAAAAACGCATGAATCACATCAGCGTCGACATCGACCCCTTCTGCCAACACGACAAGAGGAGAATCATCGATATTAACAGCCGCTTTCAGCTTATCAAGTGTTAATAATTTAACCTTGTAATCTAAGAAACTCAGTATTGTGGACACCTCAGAACGACGACTTTTATCATCATCTATCACAAACACTTTTTGTAATGCCATAAACCTACAACCTATTATTTTTTTTATATCCGTATGTCCTTTAGTATGTCAAAAAACCGACACTATTTGCAGGTTTTTATAAACTAACACCGACTTTAGTACATGAATTACGTTTTAGCTTGACAGTTAACCGAACAAGTTTTAGAAAGTAATTATATTAATATTTAATCCAAGCTACGCTGTGACTGATCTTTCATTGGGCTTTCTTTTTAGTACCCTAGCCATCCTCATTTTATTATCTGCATTCTTTTCAGGCTCTGAAACTGCCTTAATGCGTTTAAATCGCTACCGCCTATTACACCTTATTAAGGGCGAGCACTTGGGTGCAAAACTAGCACACAAACTCCTTCAAAAACCCGACCGTTTAATTGGCCTAATTTTACTCGGCAATAATTTCATTAATATTTTGGCTTCGTCCATTTCAACGATTATTGCGTTACGCTTATATGGTGAAGCAGGTATAGCCATTGCTGCAGGGTTACTTACTTTCGTGATTCTAATTTTCTCAGAAGTCGCACCAAAAACATGGGCCGCAAGCCACCCTGAGCGACTCGCATTTTTCGCTTCCATCATCTACACGCCGCTATTAAAACTGCTGTATCCGATTGTCTGGATCATTAATACCTTGTCCAACTTACTGCTTAAAGCCTTCGGCATCCATGTGCGTCATGATGCCGACACAGCAATGCAGCATGAAGAACTCCGTACGGTCGTCACTGAGGCTGGCAGTCTTATCCCTGATGAACACAAGGACATGTTGCTCGGTATTCTGGATCTTCAACAAGCGACCGTTGAAGACATCATGACGCCCATTAATGAAATACATGGCATTGACCTTGATGACGATGTAAGTGATATCAAAAAGCAATTATTGAGTTCCTCATACTCAAATTTGCCTATTTTCAGAACCAACATGGATTCCATTCAAGGGTACCTAAAAACAAAAGATCTTTTTAGCTTGATACATGACGAGGATTTCAACCAGCAAAAGTTACTCGATGTGCAACGAGACGCATACTTTGTTCCAAACAATACCAGCCTCTACAAGCAACTGATTAACTTCCAACAGAATAAGCAACGGTTTGCTTTTGTTGTGAATGAATACGGCTCTCTTCTTGGCCTAATCACATTACAAGATGTCTTAGAGGAAGTCATTGGCGAATTCACCACGGACCCTTCAGACAGCTCACCAGACATTCAGAAAAAAGCCGATGGCACATTGCTAATCAGTGGCAATATAACCATCAGAGAACTAAATCGTTCATTGGAATGGGACTTGCCAACAAACGGGCCAAAAACATTAAATGGGCTTATTATCGAGTACCTCGAGTCTATTCCAAAACAAGGAACTAGTCTTAAACTATACAACCACCCCATTGAAATTGTTCAAATGGAAGGCAACGCCGTTAAACTTGCTAAATTTCAATCAGATAAGGTCATTAAAAAAATAGCGCTATGATTTAACTGATCTATACTTAGGAAAATAATGGAATACCACCTATGGCAAAGCTAACCCTTTTTTTCAACAATAGACCCATTGACGTTTTTCATCTAGAACAAAGTATATCCTCGCTCGGTAGAGATTCGTCTAACACGTTTGTTATCGACAGCCTTGCCATTGCTCCAACACACCTAAAAATAACACTTATCGCCGATGAGTATTTTATCGAAAATTCATCTGAGCAGTTTTCAACACTCATAAATAACCACCTTATTAATAGAAGTGTCATCCGGCAAGGTGACAAAATCACTATCGGAAAACACACACTTTTTTACTCACACACCTCTGACTTCTCAATACTGGACAACACTCAAGCAGAAAACTCTTCAGCAACTGAGCAACTCGCCCCTAAGTCAGCAAGCAACCTAGGTACAGCTAACATACAAATTATGAACGGTGCTGATATCGGCTTAGTCGTTAGCTTGAATAAAGTTGTTAACGAAATAAATATTGCCGACAGCACCCCAGCCATTATTGTCAAACGAAACGATGGCTACTATATCTCTAGATTGGCGGATGATGTAGAGATCCATGTTGATGGTGTCGCCATCTCAGCTGAGACAATATTAAATAACAACACCCCGATACAAATTGGCGAAAAGAAATATATTTACTTCATAGAATAGGACATAAATGTGAACGATGATCATAAAGAAAAAAGACGCTTCAAGCGCATCTTCCATGATGCAAGCACTCACTTAATTGCCGAGGATGGCAGCGCCGTACAGTGCAATTTATTGGATATTTCGTTTAACGGCTGTTTAATATCTGGTAGTAAATACACGGCTAACTTTCAAGTACAAGACAAGCTCACTATCGACATTATATTAGGCGAACAGATCGGTATTGAAGTATCAGCGCACATCGTCTTCATCGGCAAATACAAGCAGCTAGGCTTTCAATTTGACGAAATTGATATTGATAGCGTTACCGCATTGAGAAAACTGGTGGAACTCAATATGGGCGACACCTCCATGCTAGAAAGAAACTTATTATCTCTTAGCTCACTTGGATCAGATGAAGACCCTTAGAAAAACTCTAAGGCATCTCGCAGCACACTCACTGGGTGAGTTTTCAAACCATCAATGCCGCCTTTAGGAATATTACCTTTCGGCGCTAAAGCAAACTTAAAGCCGTGTTTAGCAGCCTCCCTCAGGCGCTCTTCACCATTCGGCACAGGGCGTACTTCGCCTGACAGGCCCAGCTCGCCAAACACGACCCAGTCCTTCGGGATATTTTTAGATTTAAAACTGGATAATAACGCAGCTACTACCGCTAAATCACTGCCCGTTTCCATAACTCGTAAACCACCTACAATATTCACGAATACATCTTGATCTAATAAAGAACACTGCCCATGTCGATTCAAAATCGCCAGCAACATTGCCAACCTATTTTGATCCATACCCACGGTGACTCGTTTAGGATTGCCTTGCCGGCACTCATCCACCAGCGCTTGCACCTCAACCAATAATGGCCTCGACCCTTCACGAGTAACCATCACCACACTACCAGGCACTTCTTGTTCGTGTCGTGAAAGAAAGATCGCCGACGGGTTCGTTACTTCTCGCAGCCCTTTCTCAGTCATTGCAAAAACGCCCAATTCATTAACCGCACCAAAGCGGTTTTTGATTGCGCGAATGACTCGAAAGCGGCTGCCTGAATCACCCTCAAAATATAAAACAGAGTCCACCATATGTTCCAGTACTCGCGGCCCTGCGATCGCACCCTCTTTCGTCACGTGGCCTACTAGAAATATAGTCGTATTAGTCCGTTTAGCAAAACGAACCAAGCGCGCAGCACATTCTCTAACTTGACCAACTGAGCCTGGGGCAGATGCCAACTCATCACTAAACACGGTTTGAATTGAGTCGATCACCAACACCTTTGACGACATTTTTTCAGCCGTTGCCAAAATAGTTTCCAGTGAAATTTCACATAAAATATTTACTTTATCAACCGAAAGTTGGAGCCGGGTCGCCCGCATACTCACCTGTTGAGCAGATTCCTCACCGCTAACATATAGCGTATTAGTATGTTGGCTTAAACTGGCTAACGACTGCAGCAATAACGTTGATTTACCAATACCAGGATCACCACCAATGAGGATAGCTGAGCCAGGCACAATACCGCCACCCAATACTCGGTCCAACTCATCTAGCCCGCTTTTAGCCCGCTCAATACACTGCGCTTCCACCGCCGATAATATTTGCACCTCAGCTGAACTTGTTTGATCTGCGTAGCCACTAAAACGGTTTACTTTCGAAGAGCTCGATACGATTGATTCATCTAGGGTATTCCAGCCACCACAATCTTGGCATTGGCCTGCCCACTTTGAGGCACTCGAACCACACTCACGGCAGCTATACACGGTTTTTGGTTTACTCGCCATCAACAGACTCTCTTATAATTCTAGTGACTCGATCGGTAATGCCGCACATCAACTCATAGGAAATCGTATCGCTTTTTTCAGCAACCTCCTCAACCGGCAGTCCATCGCCCCATAAAACAACCTCATCACCCACTTTGATATTCACACATTGGCTGACATCCACATTAATAGAATCCATCGACACTCGCCCTACCAGCGGGGCTTTTTGTCCAGCAACGATCACCGGTGTTCCGGTTGCCGCATGACGCGGATAACCATCGCCATAACCAATACCAATGGTTGCTATCAAACTAGTTCTTTTTGCCTGCCAAACCGCACCATAACCGACAAACTCGCCTCTTTTAACCGTTCGAAGTGAGATGACACTGCTTTTTAGCGTCATAACGGCTTGTAAGTCATCAGTATTCGCCGCTACGTTACAAAACGGACCACCGCCATAGAGCATAATCCCCGGGCGCACCCAATGCCGCTGTGCACGTTGCCAACCAAGAAGACCCGCTGAATTAGCAATACTTTGCTCACCGCTTAAGCCCACTATACTTTGGTCAAACAAATCAATTTGTTTTTCGGTTGACACTGAATCCATATCATCCGCACAGGCTAAATGCGTCATCAACTTAATCGGCAAACGTACTTTACCCGTTAACTGCAGCGCATCGTGAATTCTGCTCACAGTCGAGCTGTCGACACCCAAGCGATTCATCCCCGTATTTATTTTTAACCAAACCGAAATTGGTGTTGAAAGGCTGCTTAAATTCAACAACTCCAACTGATACTCACTATGAATAACGGCGTCTAAGTCATAGCTAGAAAACTGTACAACCTCATCCACCGAAACAAAACCGGTCAGTACTAAAATAGGCGTGGTAATGCCTGCATTTCTAAGTGCTATCGCCTCATCTAACCGTGCTACTGCAAAACCATCAACATCAGATAAGGCTTGCGCAACCGCCAACATGCCATGTCCATATGCATCCGCTTTAATCACCGCCATTAACTTTGAATGCGGTGCGGCTTGACGAGCAATGGAAGCATTATGCCTCAATGCTGATAAGTCAATAATGACCTTAGTATGGCTAGACATGTTTAACGTAGGACTTCGTTAGCGTGAATAATGAGTCGAGTTAGTACTCATCATCAATGTACGAGTCATTTGCAAGATTTTCAAACCGCGTGTATTGCCCTAAGAAGGTCAAACGGCACGTTCCGATGGGGCCATTACGCTGCTTACCAATGATAATTTCTGCCACGCCTTTTGCTTCAGAATCCTCGTTATACACCTCATCTCTATAAATAAAGATAATCACGTCGGCATCCTGCTCAATACTACCCGACTCTCTTAAATCAGACATAACGGGGCGCTTATTCGGGCGTTGCTCCAAGTTACGATTTAACTGCGATAAAGCAATAACAGGAACATTCAACTCTTTCGCCAGTGCTTTTAATGACCGAGAAATATCAGAAATCTCTGCCACACGACTTTCACTTTTGGAAGGTGACTGCATTAGCTGTAAATAATCTAGTACGATCAAGCCTAACTGGCCGTGCTCTTTCATTAAGCGCCGAGAACGTGCACGAATCTCTATTGGGCTTAATGCCGCCGTATCGTCTATAAATATTTTTGCTTCAGCCAAAATGTTAATTGATGATTGCATCCGCGGCCACTCATCGTCGTCGAGCTGCCCAGTTCTTACTTTATGCTGATCAATCCGGCCTAAGGACGACATCATCCTCATCGCTAACGAATCGCCAGGCATCTCCATACTAAACACAGCAATCGGCAGACCACTTTTGATACCTACGTTTTCCGCAAGGTTCATCGCAAAACTGGTTTTACCCATCGAAGGTCGCCCTGCCACGATAATTAAATCCGCTGGCTGAAGCCCTGATGTCATTTCATCTAGATCAGAGAAACCCGTACTAACACCGGTAATCGAATTCTGGTTCTCATGTAACTCTGTGATCTTATCGACCGCTTTACCCAATAAATCTTTTATCGTCTCAAAGCCTTTCTGTCCTTTCGCCCCTTGCTCTGCGATCTTAAAGACCTTACTTTCAGCCACATCCAGTAATTCATTGATATCACGGCCTTCGGTATCAAACCCAGAGTCCGAAATTTCGTTACCAATGTGAATCAATTGGCGTCGAACAGAACGCTGACGCACAATGGCTGCGTAACTCACAATATTGGCCGCACTCGGTGTATCTTTGGCCAACGCACCCAAATACGCCAAACCACCCACACTCTCTAGCTCACCTGTTTGACCTAGTATTTCTGAAATAGTGACCACATCGAAGGGTTCGTCTTTTTTTGCTAAATCAGCAATTGCTTCAAATATTAAACGGTGATCCTTACGGTAGAAATCCTCTGCCATCACCTTGTCAGCCACTGTATCCCAGCACTGATTGTCTAGCATCAAACCACCTAAAACAGATTGTTCGGCTTGCAAAGAATGTGGCGGCACACGAAGAAACTCCGTTTCATCCGGCATTTCATAATCGAACATTGGTTCTTCAGACATGGATCTACTTAAAATTTAAATGGAAAGTTAAACGATTGTACAGGAAGGGTAAATCCGGATCGCAAAAAAAAGCCGGTGTCAAAAAGACACCGGCTTTCTCACAAAAGATAGCGGTCTAGTCTTCAGAAACTACCGCTAATTTAAGTGTTGCAACAACATCAGAGTGCAAGTGAATAGCTACTTCAAATTCACCCGTTTGTCTAATTGATCCTTCAGACAACTTGATTTCTTGCTTATCAATTTCAACACCTGCATCAGCACATGCTTTGATAATGTCTGGCAAACCTACTGAACCAAATAATTTACCTTCTTCACCTGCTTGGTGAGTGATTGTCAGGCTTAGTTTTTCAACAGCTTCTGCTCGTGTTTGAGCCTGTGTTAAACGGTCTGCTTCTGCTTTTTCAAGATCGGCTCTACGCGCTTCAAATTCTTTAATTCTATCAGGGGTTGCAAGAACTGCTTTACCGCCCGGTATTAAAAAATTACGACCAAAACCTGGTTTAACCGATACTTTATCGCCCAAATTACCTAAATTTGCTACTTTTTCAAGAAGAATAATGTTCATCTTTACTGAATCCTATCTATAAATTTAAAATTTAACCCAGCGTTACGCTTTAACTAACCGTTGACGCCAATCCATCCAAACATCCGATAACCCAATCAATACTAAGGGTAACATCAAATGTGGCACAAAAAATACTGCAATATAAAAAACCCCGAGCAAAAATCGACTGCCGCCTCTGTTTTTAATTACCACATGAACAACAGATACGCCTACTATAAAAAATAACAGTAGAACTTGTATATCGAGGTTCCATATTAACTCTGCAAACTGCCCTTCTAATAACACACCTAAGGCAATAAGCACTACAAACACCAAGCCATCACGAGGCAACAAACGAATATGGCTAAACTCCTCGTCAAAACCACCTGCATTAAACAGTAGGCCTTGCCACCATCTTCCTAACAACAAGCTCATTAACAAGCTAATAAGCGTACCGGCTACTACAATTCCAGTAATGTACTGGGACCAAAACTCCAGGCCTTCTTGCAACTCTGCCTGAGTGATGAGTAAACCTTGTTGCTCCACTAAGCTTTTAATAATATTTTGGATGCCTTCCGCCCAAAGTTGGGCTGGGTTATCTATCGTTAAATAGACACCGGCTACCGCCAACATCCCTAATACTACCAAAAACTCTAGGGCTTTATTTAGCTGCCTACTTTCGCGCAGTACCATCGACACTAAAAAGGCCGGCAACCACATAATGAGCAGATATGTAAAGGAAACTAATGATGTTCCCAATAACATATACCCCATTAATGCAGTCGCTACCGTTGATCCTACTAAAACCCTTAAGCCTTCAGTAGAACCATTTCTTAGTGTCACCAAACATACTGCAGCGACACTCACTATCAGCAGTGGCGGAAATAACAATGACAAAATAGCCATTGTGGCCACAACAATAGTAGCCTGCCGCCCGCCTTGCATAATAAATATTGCTAATGCTTTCATAATGCAGGGCTTAAAACGCGATCACTCGCGACAAATATTCTAACGTTCGTGTGCGTCGCAATATGGAATCAATGAAAGAAAACGAGCTTTTTTAATCGCTGCAGTTAACTGACGTTGGTACTTTGCCTTTACACCTGTTACACGAGCAGGAATGATTTTTCCTGTTTCCGTCATATATTCTTTTAATGTATCCAAATCTTTGTAATCAATTTCTTTTACATTCTCCGCAGTAAAGCGGCAGTAACGTGGACGTCTAAAACCTTTATCAAATGCCATATCTATTCCTTAAATTTTGTTTTACAGCGTCTTATTTTTCCGTTGCTTTTTCAGCAACAGGCTCAGACTTTTCTGTTTTTTCAGCTGGTGCTTCAGCCGCTTTTTGGACAGGCTTTACATAAGATTTAGCCGCTTCTTTTTCGTTTGATTTAGCAAGAGGCGTTGTACCAGCCGCTGCTTCATCACGACGCATAATCATATTTCTGATCACTGCATCATTGAATTTGAATGACTTTTCTAATTCATCAAGACCTTCTTGACTACACTCAATGTTCATCAATGTGTAATGGGCTTTATGAATTTTATTGATTGGATAAGCAAGCTGCCTTCTACCCCAATCTTCTACTCGGTGAATATTGCCGCCGCTTTCTTTAATTGACGCACTATAACGCTCAATCATTGCAGGCACTTGCGCACTTTGATCCGGGTGAACCAAAAATACAACTTCGTAATGTCTCATTTTATCTCCTTAAGGATTATCAGCTTCCCTGAAATACAGGTGAAGCAAGGATCACAGCCCAATATTAAGGACCGCAATTTCGAACGCGCGATTTTACAGACATTAACCCTGTAAATCAAGCGAACGCCTGAGGTTTAAGATTTATTTGCTTTTAATTTACTACTTCTACAACTCACAAGTAAACATCGCACACCAAAGGCATAACTTATCAAGCAGGACTTGGTTTAGATTATTTCTTCATCGCATCGACTAACTCGGCATAAAAGGCTTTGAAATCGCTCTCTTTAGACACCCTATCTTTCGGAATAATAATGGCTGCATCTTTACTCATATAAAGGTAAACATGGTGTTTTGACTTTTCAAGTCTATGAATACTCGACCATTCTATAAGATCCTCTCCCATCGGCCTAATTTCCATCAAGCCCTCAGGGGTTACTTTCAAACTATAGTCACCCGTGGCCTGCTCTACCTGCTCATCAGACATCTGATCATTAACGTGTTGGTAAAATCTCTTCTTCAACCACGCCGGCACCAATAACGACCAAATGAACGCACCCGTCAAGGTCAACACACCCTTTTGCGCATCTCCTGTAGACATCACAATAAACAATGCTGCAACAGCAATAATTGCAGGCCATAACATCTGATGCCTCGTCACACTTTTACCGTAGGCACTATTCATCTTGGCGTGATATTCATTAAATTCAAGAAGATCAGTTTTTTGTACGGTAAAAACTAAAGTAGACATGGTGTGTTCCAATATTTATGTAATATTTTATTATTCGGTTATTTGATTTTTTTATAAGGCTTTCTTATTTTGCCGAAGCACTTCATACAAAATAATGCCCGTTGCGACTGAGACATTCAGACTCTCTACCTTTTCTGACATCGGAATCTTAACCAACTGGTCACATTGTTGTTGCGTTAATTGCCTTAAACCTTTCCCCTCAGCACCCATGACGATAGCCACGGATCCTGTTAATTCGGCATCAAAAATACCCAGTGTCGCCTCGCCTGCGGCACCACTGAGCCAGACACCCTCGCCTTTAAGCCATTTCAACGTTCGAACAAGGTTGGTGACACGGTAGACAGGAAGCACTTCAGCCGCTCCACTGGCCACCTTACAAACCGTAGCATTTAGCCTGCAGGCATTGTCTTTTGGCACAATCACGCCTTGCACACCCGCCGCCAACGCGGTCCTTAAACACGCACCTAAATTATGCGGGTCAGTGACTTGATCTAAGACCAAATAAAACGCATCATCTGTACGTTCTTTAACCCTTTTTTTGAGCTCCTCCTCTGTGCGCTCTTGTGGCAGCTTAACGGTTAGTAAGACACCCTGATGATTCCCATTGCCGGACAACTTCTCTAACGTTTTCTTATCCGCATATTCAACACGTACCCCCACAACATCCAAGCTCTCTTTTATTGCTTGTAGCTTTGCATCTTTTCGCTGGCGATCTAACCACGCGTTAACGATTCGATCTGGCCCAGCTTTAATCAGCGCTTGCGCAGCATGAATACCATAAACTGTTTGCATCTCAGCCATTATCGTCTGCTCTTCTTAAAGCGCTTACTCGACACTTTTTTCTTCTGTTCCGCCCCCACTAAGGACAAGTCAATTTTCTTGTCATCTAAACTTACTTTCACCACTTTCACCTGTAACCGATCACCTAAGCGAAATGATTTATTCGTACGTTCGCCGAGTAAACGATGTTTACCTGCATCAAAGTGATAGTAATCATCACCCAACGCGGTTACGTGAATCAGGCCATCAATAAAGACTTTATCCAACTCTACAAACAAGCCAAATGAAGTAACAGAGGAAACGACCCCAGTAAACTGCTGGCCAATTTTATCCATCATAAACTCACACTTTAGCCAACTCTCAACATCACGTGTTGCCTCGTCTGCGCGACGGCTACAGTGCGAACAATGCTCGCCAAATAAATCCATGTCGCCATCTGAGTAATTAAAACTCGCTGGCGTTTGTTTTTGAATAACGTGCTTAATTGCTCGGTGCGTCAACAAGTCCGGATAACGTCGAATTGGCGAGGTAAAGTGCGCATACAAATCTAACGCCAAGCCAAAATGTCCTTGCTGCTCTGGGCTATACATAGCTTGTGACATTGAACGCAACATAACGGTTTCTATTAAATGCGAGTCGGGGCGGTCGTGTATGCTGGCAATCAATTGCTTATAATGATGCGGCTTTGGCTCTTCACCACCCTCCAAACTTAAACCAAGTTCTGACAAAAACCCTCTAAGCTTTAACAAGCGGTCAACACTTGGGCCATCATGTATACGCAGTAAATTAGGCATCTTTTGTTTCGCTAGAAAGTCAGCCGTTGATGCATTTGCTGCAATCATAAACACTTCAATAAGGCGATGCGCATCATGCCGAACAACCGGTTCAATGGCTTTTATTTTTCGCCCCTTATCAAAAACAAAGCGCGTTTCAAAGGTATCAAATTCAAGTGCACCACGCTCGTCTGCCGCCACTTTCATTACCTCATAGAGGCCCCGCAAGGCATTCAAATGCGGCAGAAGTTTTTTATGTTTTTGCAGGAGCTCTGGCGCCGTTTCGTCAAATATCGACCCAACTTCATCATACGTTAGCCTCGCATGTGAATGCATCACTGCTTGGTAAAACTTGACGCCAGTCACCGTCCCTTGCTCATCCAGCCGCATCTCACAAACCATGCACAAGCGGTCAACGTGAGGGTTGAGACTGCACAGCCCGTTAGACAACACTTCAGGTAACATCGGTATCACTTTTTCGGGGAAATACACTGAGGTACCCCGCTCATATGCTTCTGTATCAATGGCACTATTGGGCCTTACATAGTGAGCCACATCAGCAATGGCTACACAGAGCTTCCAGCCCTTTGCCATTTTTTTACAAAACACTGCGTCATCAAAATCTCGCGCATCAGCGCCATCTATTGTTACAAAAGGCAGCTTACGAATGTCTTTTCGATCAAGCAAATCCGCCTCAACCACGCCGGCACCAAAACTTTGCGCTTCATCAAGCACCGCTTGTGACCAACTATTTGGTAACTCGTATGAACGAATCGCCATGTCAATCTCCATACCTGGCGCCATATGGTCGCCCATCACTTCAATTACCTTAGCAATAGCTTGTGTACGGGCAGATGGGTAGCGTGAAATCTGCGCCATCACAATCTGGCCATCTTTCGCGCCTAAGGTCGCGTCTGCAGGAATCAGTATGTGCTGAAAAATTCGTTTATTTTCTGCTTCAACATGGAAAACGCCCATCACATCGAAAAATCGTCCGACCACCGTTTTAACTTTTCTATCTAGCACTTCAACAATACGTGCCTCGAGCTTTCCTTGACGATTCAACTTCCCTCGACTAGCAACTACACGGTCACCGTTCATTAACGCGCGCATTTCGTGTGGCGGTATAAACATATCGTCACCGCCGGCATCGCGTTTCAAAAATCCGAACCCATCCGCATGGCCAATCACCACGCCAGTTTCAAGGTCGCTTTGTTGCACCAAGCAATACTGCTCTTTTCGATTAAATAGCAACTCACCCGACTTCAACATCGCCGATAAATGGCGCGATAACGATTTTTTTTCTCGTTTAGATTGCACCATTAAACCGCCAGCGATATCTAGCCAAGCCTGGGGCCGTTTTTGATTGGCCAAGTAGCTTACTAGCTGCGTTTTAGTGATGAGTTCTTTATCATCGATGGCTTCTATCTCTTTTCTTGACAATTTATTGGAGGGCTTCTTTTTAGACACGGCTTGAGGGTTTAATGAGGTGGGGCAACAAGCCTAATGCGCATGAGCGGAGTTTGCAACCTATAGTTACCCTAGCCGGACACGCACTCAACCGAGTGCATACTTTATGAGACATACGTATAAGCCAAATCGGCTCAACCAGCGTAGGTTGCCAAACAACCTACATAATCTTCCCCTAATGTTAGTTAGAGTGACTAATGTCACGTGAAAAAACCACCTTTACCGTAATATTTGCGCCAGTTGGGATGTTCTCAAAGATGTACCAACCTCCTCAGGTTCTCATGAACCTCTTATACCCGCGATTCTTTCGCGGGTTTTTTTTGCTGGCAACATTTTATTTGAATCATCCGCTGTGCAAAAACACTCATACCTAATTGTCAGGCGATAAACCTTCCTTCAATTATTATTTCCTTTGACGCAAGCCAACGTCAGCTTAGCCACTGACTCACCTTCGTTCCTTGAGCCGTTTTTTTAATTACAAACGCCCATCCGATTCAGTTGAATCAAGCAGGTATTTAATATCATAAAGCACATGCTTGTCTTTACCGAACGCATGAATACTTGAGGCACTAAGCTCTTTAAACTCATCATGGGAAACCGCAACAATAATCGTGTCATAGTAATTGTCAGCGGGCCATCCGATTAACCTTAAACCGTACTCACTCAGCACCTCTTCTTCATTGACCCAAGGATCCCAAACATCAACTTCTGCATTGCATAGCTGCAACTCTTCAACCATCTCAATAACACGGGTATTTCTCAAATCGGGACAGTTCTCTTTGAATGACAGCCCCATCATCAATACCTTCGCGCCAACGATACTTAACCTTTTTACCGCCATTAACTTAACCACTTCACTGACAACAAAAGACCCCATATTGTCGTTAATGCGCCTAGCCGCCGCAATCAGCTGCGGGTGATAGCCCAGTGTTTCAGCTTTATGAACAAGGTAATAAGGGTCTACACCAATGCAATGCCCGCCCACAAGGCCGGGTCTAAAGGGTAAGAAGTTCCATTTCGTACCAGCGGCTTGCAAAACTTCTTCAGTGTCGATACCGATTCTATTAAAAATAAGCGCCAATTCATTAACTAAGGCGATATTAATATCGCGCTGCGTGTTCTCAATGACTTTAGCGGCTTCAGCTACCTTTATACTGCTGACCTTATGCGTTCCGGCCGGAATAATAGATTGATATAAATCATCAACCGTTGTTGCAACCTTCGCTGTTGAGCCTGATGTGACCTTGGTAATGGTCGTTAAGCTACGTTCTTTATCACCGGGATTAATGCGCTCTGGGCTATAGCCACAAAAGAACCCATCATTGAATATCAGACCTGAGAGTTGTTCTAGAATGGGCACACAAACTTCTTCTGTTGCGCCCGGATATAAGGTCGATTCATAAATGACGATGTCGCCGTCACTCAAATAACCGGCCACTGTTTTCGTAGCCTCTTTTATCGGCGTTAAATTCGGGTTATTACCCTTATCTATTGGCGTAGGGACTGTAATGATATAAATATTAGCCGTAGAGAGTTCTGTTGTGTCTGTCGTAAAAAACAACTGCTTAGCTGCTGCTATTTCAGCAGTTGACATCTCAAGTGTTACATCCACACCCTCGTTTAATGCCGCTATACGTTCCTTACTGATATCAAAGCCGATGCTAGGATACTGCTTGCCCAACTCAACCGCCAAGGGCAAGCCCACATATCCCAGTCCGATGATGGCTATATTAGTGTTCATTTTAAATGGTATGTTGAGCGCCTACTTAAATTGCGCGCGGCGTTTCTCACAAAACGAAGTGACACCTTCAGTAAAATCTTCTTTCAACATACTCGAATAAAAATTCTCAGCCTCTTCATCCAACCGGTCTTTTAAACTGACATCGTACGTTTGGTTGAGCAATAGCTTGGTTCTCGCCAACACATCATTAGGCCCTCTGCATAATGTGTCCGCCAACTCCTTAGTTTTAGTCTCCAGCTCATCTGTGCTAACGACCTGATTGACCATTCCCCATTGCTCGGCTTGTTCTGCCGAAAATCGTTGCCCTGTCAACGCCAGCTCCATTGCTCTTTTTTGGCCAACGGCTCGCGGTAAGAAGTACGTCATCCCACCATCCGGCGTCGTGCCAATTTTACAATAAGCTACCGACAAAACCGTACTCTCAGCAGCTACCACCATATCGCACGCCAGCATCAAACTTAAGCCAAAGCCTGCAACAGCGCCTTGAACACTCGCCACAACTGGCTTTTCCATCGACGTAATATTTAGAATCGCTTCATGCAAATCACTAAACATATCATCCGGTAAGGCCGATTCGCCTTCTACCGCATAAGCATCAACCAGAGATTTAAAGTAATCAATATCACCCCCAGCCATAAAGTGATCACCCGCTCCCGTGATGATAACGCACTTAACTTTTTCATCATTTTTCAATTCTTGGGTACAACGTCGCAAATCTGCTGGCATCTCCAAACCCAATACATTCAATTTTTCAGGCCTATTTAAAATAAGCCAAGCGATATTTCCTTTCTTCTTAACTAAAACAGATGACATTAATTTTTCCTAATTACAATTCAACAAAATGACATAGTGCCTTTATTTAGTTTTTTTGCAATAAAAACCTTGTTCCTTTAGTTATGCCAGAGTGAATCCAGTGCTCACTATCCAACACTGTTAATGCACTGATAGTGTTGATACGAATCAAATCCAGCAGCGCTCAGTTCTCAAGCTCGTTGAAATCTTTGAACTATCACATTTTGCTTGAATTAAACAAAGTCCCTTTACCACGACCTTTTAATATAGGATTATTTATACCGTTGGGCTGGTTTTTCTTCAAACGTTACAAATTTTGTAGCTGTGGAAAAAACAGACTCGCTTTACTCGACTTTAATATGCAGCCGACAAAGGAAAGCATCATGGACAGACCTTGGTTAAATAGTTATCCAGAAGGCATTAATGCCGATATAGATATCAACAAATACGCCTCCGTTGTTGAAATTTTTGAGCAAAGCGTTGAGCAATTTGCCAGCAGGCCTGCTTTTAGTAACTTCGGTAAAACGCTGACTTATGCTGAGTTTGAGTCCTCAACCAGAGCAGTCGCTAGCTACTTACAAAACAAACTAGGCTTAGAAAAAGGCGACCGCGTTGCGATTATGATGCCGAACCTGCTACAGAACCCTGTCTGTATTTTTGGCGTTCTTAGGGCTGGCTTAACGGTAGTCAATACGAACCCACTATATACTGCGCGCGAATTACGTCACCAACTAAACGATTCTGGTGCTAAAGCCATTATTGTTGTTGAAAACTTCGCCAGCACCGTTCAAGAAGTTGTTGCTGATACCCAGCTTGAGCATATTATCGTCACCAAAATGGGCGATATGCTTGATTTTCCAAAATCAATGCTGATCAATCTAGTCGTTAAATACGTTAAAAAAATGGTGCCCAGCTTTTCCTTAGCAAACGCCATTTCATTCAAGAATGTCTTATCTGAAGGTGCAAAACTAGAGTTTACTCATATTGCGCCAACACACGACGATATCGCATTTCTGCAATACACCGGCGGCACAACAGGGGTCTCTAAAGGCGCTATATTGACCCATAAAAATATGGTTGCCAATATGTTGCAAGCATCCGAATGGATAAAAAATGACGTTATCTTAGGCAACGAAATCGTTATCACCGCGCTACCGCTCTATCACATCTTTTCATTAACCGCTAACTGCCTCGTCTTTATGGAAGCTGGCGCAAAAAACATCTTAATTACCAACCCCAGAGATTTTGCAGGTTTTGTAAAAGAACTCAGTAGCATTCCTTTTACCGCCATTACCGGTGTTAACACCTTATTCAACGCCCTTATCAATACCAAGGGCTTTAGTGACATTGACTTTTCTAAGCTTAAAATCACTCTTGGTGGCGGCATGTCGGTGCAACCGGCCGTGGCGGCGCAATGGAAGCAAATAACAGGTTGCACACTGGTTGAAGCCTTCGGCTTGACAGAAACATCGCCAGCGGTGTGTATCAACCCTTTAAACCTTAAAGAATACAATGGCAGCATTGGCCTTCCTATTTCGTCAACATACTGCCAGCTAGTTGATGATAAAGGGCAGGTTATTACAGATGGCGAATCTGGTGAGCTATGCGTTAAAGGCCCACAAGTTATGCGAGGCTATTGGAATCGCCCAGAAGAAACGGCCAATGTTTTATCGGATGGTGGCTGGCTTAAAACAGGTGATGTTGCAAAAATGGATGGCAATGGTTTTTTCTACATAGTCGACCGGATAAAAGACATGATTTTAGTCTCTGGCTTTAACGTTTACCCCAATGAAGTTGAAAATATTATCGTTGAACACGACGGTGTTCTTGAATGTGGTGTGATTGGTGTACCCGATGAAAAACGCGGCGAAGCCGTTAAAGCATTCGTCGTTAAAAAAGACGATTCCCTCAGCGAAGCTGATTTAATCGCCCACTGCAAAAAGAGTTTAACCGCTTATAAAACGCCTGACAAAATTGTCTTCATTCAAGAACTACCTAAGACCAATGTTGGCAAGGTGTTAAGGCGCGAATTAAGATCGTTGTGACATCGCAAAAACATTGAATCAACTCAATGAGATTCACCGTGCAAGCACACAGTCACTTAACAAAGAATTAGCAATCAAATGGAGTTAACATGAAAAACGTCGTCATTGCAGCTTACGCAAGATCCCCTCAAACATTTGCACACAAAGGTGCTTTAGCGACCGTTAGGCCGGATGACATGGCCGCACAAGTGATCGCCAGTCTAGTGACAAAGACAGGCATCGACCCAAACACTCTTGAAGACCTTATCATGGGCTGCGCATTCCCTGAAGGCGAGCAAGGTTTTAATATCGCTAGGCTTGCTGGTTTAATGGCCGGGCTTCCACAATCCATTGCAGCGACCACGGTTAATCGCTTTTGTGGCTCATCAATGCAAGCCATACATATGGCCGCGGGTGCCATCCAAATGGATGCAGGCGAGGCTTTTATCTGTGCCGGCGTTGAATCCATGAGCCGTATCCCTATGGGTGGTTATAACCCTATGCCAAGCCCCGAGCTATATAAATCTCTCCCCGCCGCTTACATCAGTATGGGCGAAACCGCTGAGAACGTCGCAAAACAATACAAGCTTACGCGTCAACAGCAAGATGAATTCGCCATTATTAGCCAACAAAAAGCCATTTCTGCTCAACAGCAGGGCTATTTCACTGATGAAATCGTGCCTATCGTTACCCGAACCGGCACAGTCAATGTGGATGGTTGCCTACGCCCCAGCACCACATCAGACGATTTAGCAGGCTTGAAACCGGCTTTCCTAGCCAATGGCACGGTAACAGCCGCCACTTCATCGCCTTTAACTGATGGCGCATCCGCCACACTGGTTTGCAGTGAAGAATATGCAAAACAAAACGGCTTATCGCCTTTAGCACGTATTAAGAGTATTGCGGTAGCAGGTTGCGCACCAGAAACGATGGGCCTTGGCCCCATTGCCGCGACAAAAAAAGCCTTATTACGCGCCTCATTGAGCATCAAGGATATCGACATTATCGAGATTAACGAAGCCTTTGCCAGTCAATCCATTGCCTGCATTCAAGACTTAGGCATCCCAATGGAACGCGTGAATTTAGACGGTGGCGCCATAGCTTTAGGTCATCCCCTTGGCGCTACAGGTGCTCGTATTACGGGAAAAGCAGCTTCTTTATTAACACGTGAAAACAAACAATACGCATTAGCAACCCAGTGCATCGGCGGCGGTCAAGGCATCGCAACGATATTGGAGTCTATCTAATGAACATTGAACGCGTTGCCGTGATTGGCGCTGGCGTAATGGGCAGCGGTATCGCCGCGCAAATTGCCAATGCAAGCAAAAAGGTTTTGTTATTAGACATCGTGCCTGACGGCGCTACAAATAGAAATATTATCGCTGAAAGCGCTATTCAAAAGTTACTAAAAGTTAAGCCTGCCGCTTTAATGCATAAACGTAACGCCAAACATATTACGCCTGGCAACCTAGAAGACCATCTAGCTGAGTTGGCGGATGTTGACTGGATTATCGAGGTCATCATTGAGCGGCTTGACTTAAAACAGGCGCTTTATAAAAAAATTGATCGCGTTCGAAAACCAAACAGTATTATTTCGTCGAACACCTCAACTTTACCGCTGGCTGACTTAACGGCAGGCATGCCCGACAGTTTTACCAGCAATTTTTTAATTACTCATTTTTTTAACCCACCGCGCTACATGCGTTTAATGGAAATCGTTCAAGGCCCTAATACGCGCCAAGAATCGGTTGATACTCTTGACTATTTTTGCGATCACCACCTTGGGAAAGGCGTCGTAAAATGTAACGACACACCCGGCTTTATTGCTAACAGAATTGGGGCTTATTGGATGCAAACGGCGCTGCTTGAAGCCATCCGTTTGCGGTTAACTATTGATGAGGCTGATGCTCTATGTGGCAAACCAATGGGTATACCAAAAACGGGAGTTTTCGGTTTAATGGATTTGGTTGGTATCGATATTATGCCTCATATATTGGCGTCTATGACTCACTCATTACCCGAAGCAGATGCTTTTCACGAACAGGCCGTTATCCCAGATCTTGTCACGAAAATGATTGATGATGGCTACATCGGCCGTAAGGGAAAAGGTGGTTTTTACCGACTCAATAAAGAAAATGGCAAAAAAGTTAAGGAATCCATCGATTTAAAAACCGGCAAATATGCGCCTAGTCAAAAAGCCTCCTTAGCTTGCTTAGCACCATCCACAGCGAAAGATTTGCGTAAATTAGTCAGCTTTGATGACAAAGGAGGTAGTTTTGTTTGGTCGGTGTTATCAAAAACACTCCATTATTCTGCCGGATTAATTCCAGAAATCGCCGCTAGCATTGATGCTATCGACCGCGCTATGAGGCTCGGCTACAACTGGAAATACGGGCCTTTTGAGCTGATAGATAAACTCGGCGTTGAGTGGTTTATCGATAAACTCAATGCAAACGGGCTGCCTATCCCTCCCATTCTGGCGGAGGCTAAAGGCCAACCGCTGTATCGGATTCACAATAAACAACGCCAATGCCTAGATTTAAAGGGCAAATATCAAACCCTAACGCGCGAAAATGGTGTTTTGTTATTAGCCGATATCAAGCAAAATCAACAACCCATTAAGCATAATCCATCCGCCAGCTTGTGGGATATTGGCGATGCTGTTTTGTGCCTAGAATTTCATAGCAAAATGAATTCAATTGACCCCGATATACTAGGGATGATTGATATCGCTATTGCAATCATTCCAACCAAATATAAAGCCTTAGTGTTATATAACGAAGCTGACAACTATTCTGTTGGGGCCAATATTGGCTTGGCATTATTCGCCGCTAATGTTGCAGCTTGGCCGCAAATAGAGGCGATGGTGAAGTCGGGTCAAGACACATACAAAGCTATGAAACACAGCCCTTTCCCCGTTGTTGGCGCACCCGCTGGGATGGCCTTAGGTGGAGGCTGTGAAAGTTTACTCCATTGTGATGCCATTCAAGCACATGCCGAATCATACATTGGATTAGTTGAAGCCGGAGTCGGTCTTATTCCCTCATGGGGCGGCAGTAAAGAAATGCTCACTCGCTGGATGCTAAACCCAAAACGCCCGAAAGGGCCTATGCCCGCTATCAGCAAAGCTTTTGAACTGATTAGTACAGCAAGCGTATCCACTTCAGCTGACGAAGCCAAAAGCCATCTGTTTCTGGCACCGTCAGATGGCATTACGATGAACCGTGAACGTTTATTATTCGACGCCAAAAACAAAGCCTTACAACTGGCCGCTGAGTATATACCTCCTGAACGCAACAATATTTCATTACCCGGTCCTACCGCTAGCACTGCACTCAACTTAGCCGTTGACAGTTTTGTAAAATCGGGCAAAGCCACTTCATACGATGCCGTCGTTGCGAATCAGCTTGCCATGGTATTGACTGGCGATGAAACAGATATTTCAGAATTGCATTCAGAAGATGATTTGCTGTCATTAGAGCGTAAGGCTTTTATGACATTGATAAAACAACACAAAACACTCGACCGAGTTCAACATACGCTTGAAACTGGAAAACCTTTAAGGAATTAAGTATGGCTACTTTAAAAGCGCCGGTTGATGATATTAACTACCTAGTGCATGAGTTTTTAAATACCTCTGAACTAGACAGCATCCCCATGTTCGCTAATATGACAGCCGATCTCACGGCTGCTATTTTTGAAGAAGCCGGCAAAGTGAGCGAGACCTTATTATTTCCGCTTAATAGATCCGGTGACGAAGAAGGTTGTTCATTTAAAGACGGTATCGTCACAACACCTAAGGGGTTTAAGCAGGCTTACCAAGAGATGACGGCCGCTGGTTGGGGCAATTTAACCTGTAAAGCAGAATACGGCGGACAAGGCTTGCCTCATTACATTGCGAATGCAGTCGATGAAATGCTTATTTCAGGCAATATGTCATTCACAATGTATATGGGGTTGACTCTAGGCGCCTATAACGCGATTGAGCAATTTGCCAGCGAAGAGCTAAAAGCCAAATTTCTGCCCAATATGGTCTCAGGAAAGTGGAGCGGCACCATGTGTCTAACTGAACCTCAATGCGGCACTGACTTAGGGCTCATCCGAACTAAAGCCATTCATCAAGAAGATGGAAGCTATGCCATTACTGGTAGCAAAATATTTATTTCAGCTGGCGAACACGACTTGACCGAAAATATTATTCATCTTGTATTAGCACGAACTCCCGATGCACCAGAGGGCATTAAAGGTATTAGTTTATTTCTTGTCCCGAAAATCAATATCGATATCAATGGCACGTTAAGCAACTCAAACAGCACTGTTTGTAGTGGTATAGAGCACAAAATGGGCATCAAGGCATCGTCTACATGCGCAATGGAATTTGAAGGCTCCAATGGATACCTGATTGGTGATCTAAACAAAGGCATGAAAGCTATGTTTATCATGATGAACAGTGCCCGTATTCATGTGGGAATTCAAGGTTTAGCACTCGCACACGCCTCATATTGTGGCGCTGTAGACTACGCAAAAGAACGCACCCAAGGACGTGCACTTTCGGGTGATAAATACCCTGATCAGCCTGCTGACCCACTCATCGTTCACCCAGATGTAAGACGGATGTTAATGACAATGAAAGCATATACCGAAGGTGCTCGAGCATTCAGCCTTTGGTTATCGTTTAAACTTGATCTATCACATAACGCTGTTAATTCTTTACATCGCCAAGAAGCGAATGAACTGGTCTCCTTACTCACCCCCGTCATGAAATCGTTTCTAACCGATATTGGCGAAATAACGACTAGCCTTGGTATGCAAGTCTATGGAGGTCACGGCTACATTCGTGAAAATGGTATGGAACAATACCTACGTGACGCGAGAATAAGTAAAATTTACGAAGGTACTAACGGTATCCAAGCATTGGATTTAGTGGGCCGTAAACTGCCGGCTCATATGGGCAAATACTTACGCCACTTTTTTCATCCATTATCAGAATTCCTCGAACAACATTCAGAGGACGAACGTATGTCGGCATACATTCAACCCTTAGCAAAATCTTTTTCAAGACTTCAAATGGCTACGCTTTTTATTGCACAAAAAGGCTTATCCAACCCTGATGAAGCCGGTGCCGCTGCAAGCGACTACCTTAATTTATTTGGACTAGTTGCCCTAGCTTATATGTGGGCTTCAATGGCAGAGCAAGCTCTCAATAGAAAAGGCAATATGCCCGACGAATTTTATGATGGCAAACTAACAACAGGTCTGTTTTATATGCAACGCTTGTTACCACAATCAGGTTCGTTACTGTCTAACATTATGTCTGGCTGCGACAGCACGATGAGTTTAAAAGATAGTCAGTTTTAGCCACATCGACATAAAAAAGCCCTGATTAATCAGGGCTTTTTATAATGATTCGTTATGACGACTTAACGTCTAATTGAATGCTCTCACGGTTTTTATCAACCGTTGCTGCACCAATCCCCTTTATTTTGGTAAGCTCTTTCAAGTTTTTAAAGGCACCATGCTTTTCACGATAAAGAACAATAGCCCCTGCTTTAGCTGGCCCAATTCCCTTAAGTTCTTTTGCTATTTCTTCAGCCGTTGCCGTATTAACATTAACAGCCAATGTTGACATTGAAAAGCTCAGACAAACCAACGAAGCAACCAACATAATAATCTTTTTCATAAATGTCCCTATTTATTAATTAATTGAATATCCGTACTTAGTAACGCTTCTTTACTATGGATAAGTCAACTGGCGGGGTCAATACGCTTATGCCTAAATCACCGTAAGAAAATGCTGACACCTGGAGTCGCTATAGTAAAACAGGCTCAATAACTCCCCATTCTTTACAGCTTGGGCAACACCAGTTTAAGTCAACAGAGGTAAAACCGCATTGCTTACATTGAAAACCGGATGATTCATCCTCAAGCTGTTTAATGATATTACACAAAAAAACAGATTCGGTACCCTCTGGCTCACCAGCATCTACTTGCGCATACAATTTCAAATAGCTTTTGCTCGGGTGTTCCAATAACTTTTTATACATAAAAGCCGATGCTTCAGCTGCTCCTCTTTGCTTGAGCAATACATCCATAAAACGACTGATAACAATGGTAGATTCATTAGCCGACTGAAGGTTAGCAAGAAACTCAAACTTTTGCTTAGGCTTATCCAACTCATCAAAGCAGGTAAGAATCAAATCGATAAACACGGGAATAAATCGAACATCTTGATCCATAATTTTCATTAAGAATTTTAATGCCTGCTTATATCCACGCGTTGTTATAGCCATCTCGGCATTAATAAGGTTAGCCCTAACGCATATAGGATCTATTTTAAGTGCTTTTCTTAAATGATTTTTTGTAATGCTGGTGTCAGAATCATCTTTGTAAAAAAGTGCTGCCTCGCAGTGCAAATGCGACAACAATGAAGTCTGTTTATACAGGTCAATTGATTCTAATTTTTCTGCATATTCGATTGCACTTAACCACTCTTTTTCTTGCTGATAAACAGACAATAATTGCCGAATGACATTAACCTTATGCAAATTACCTTTTTCAAGCTCAAGAAAGATACTTTCTGCTCGATCAAGCAAACCAGCACGCATATAGTCGAGACCCAACTCATTTAAAAGGCCCGCTCTAGTTGTATGATTAATTTGTGGGCGAGCAATCAAGTTTTGGTGCAAGCGTATTGCTTTTTCAACCTCTCCACGTTGCCGGAATAAGGTGCCAAGAGCCAAATGTACTTCAATCGTCTCATCGTCAACTTCCAACAAGTCAATAAAGACATCGATAGCTTTATCCGGCTGCTCGTTTAATAGGTAATTTAGCCCTTTAAAATAACCTTCGTGTTCATTAAGAGGCTTTTCCGCTTTCGCTTTATAGTGTCTAGAGGCAACATACCATCCACTGGCTGCTGCAACTGGTAGCAGCATTATTGCAATTTCAAACATTTAGTTTATGCGTTTTGCTGGATAAGTTCTTAGGTTGGAAACTTCTTTTTTAGTGATAGCAGCTTCTTTAGATAACGCTGAGTAACGTTGACGTAGGACTAAGTTACTCCAAACTTTAGCCATCAAGCCAATCAACGTACCTAAAATAAAAGCCGTAAGAAGCGCAAAGGACAACGGCATTTCAAGCCAGCCATAGTAATAATTAATTTGTATCGGCGCAGAATTCAAAATTGACAATACAAAGCCAACAACTAGAATTACTACAAACAACAATAGGTATAAAAATCTCATATTAACCTTCTAAAGCTTTAGACATCATGTCAGTAAGTCACTTTCATGTTCGATTATAACAAGCCCCCGTATAATTAGGACTTTTCTTAAAGCAAAAAAAAGCCCCTTTAAAGGGGCTTTTTTTATTTAATTCTGTATCGTTCTTTCGCTTCATCAACCCGTATTCTTAACTCTTTCCCCGGCTTAAAGTGGGGCACATACTTTCCTGATAACGCGACTGACTCACCATTTTTCGGATTTCTTCCAACCCTTGGCGGTCGATAGTGCAGTGAAAAGCTACCAAACCCTCTAATCTCAATCCTTTCGCCAGAAGATAGCGCCCTACTCATTCTCTCGAGAATACACTTAACTGCTAACTCAACATCTTTATAAGGAAGATGGACCTGCTGATCTGCTAATTTTTCTATTAATTCTGATTTAGTCACATAGTCACCTTAAATTGGATCTAGGTGGGAAGTTGAATTCCCACCTAGCTCCAAACAGTTTACTTATCTTCCATTGAGCTTTTGAAGATATCACCTAATGTAGGTGTGCTAGCATTTTGAGCAGAGTAATCGCTCAATACTGCTTTTTCTTCATCATCATCTTTAGCTTTTATAGATAAGTTAATGGTTTTATTTTTACGATCAATACCAATAAACTTAGCTTCAATTTCATCGCCTTCAGTTAGGATGTTTCTAGCATCGTCAACACGGTCGCGATTCAATTCAGAGGCACGTAAATAGCCTTCAATGCCATTTCTAAGCACGATAACAGCGCCTTTAGCATCTACTTCTTTCACTGTACCTTTTACTAGACTACTTTTCTCGTTAGACGCTAAGAACTCTTGGAATGGGTCTTGTTCGAGCTGCTTAATGCCCAATGAAATTCTTTCACGATCTGAATCGATCGCTAGAATAACCGTTTCAATTTCCATACCTTTCTTGAAGCTTTGGAGATCTTCATCGCCTTTTTCATCCCATGAAATATCAGATAAATGTACCAAACCATCAATTTCTCCATCCAAACCAATGAACACACCAAAGTCTGTGATTGATTTGATAAGGCCTTTGATTTTGTCGCCTTTCTTATGAATAGCTGAGAAATCTTCCCATGGATTGCCTTTACATTGCTTCATGCCTAATGAAATACGACGACGTGTGTCATCAATTTCAAGAACCATAACTTCAACTTCATCACCCAAAGAAACTATTTTAGCTGGGTTAACGTTTTTGTTAGTCCAATCCATTTCTGATACGTGAACAAGTCCTTCAATACCGTCTTCAATTTCAATGAAACAACCGTAATCAGTTAAGTTAGTCACTCTACCGCTAAGTTTAGAATTCACAGGGTAACGGTCTAGAATGTTAACCCAAGGATCTTCACCCAATTGCTTCATACCAAGTGATACACGTTTCTTCTCTTCGTCGTAACGTAAAACAAGTACTTCAATATCTTGTCCAATTTCGATAACTTCAGACGGATGCTTAACACGCTTCCAAGCCATATCGGTAATATGTAATAGACCATCTACACCACCTAAATCGATAAACGCGCCGTAATCGGTAAGGTTTTTGACCATACCTTTCAAGATAGCGCCTTCTTTCAAGTTTTTAAGTAGTTCTTCACGCTCTGCACTGTATTCTGTTTCAAGAACAGCGCGACGAGATACAACAACGTTATTACGTTTTTCATCAAGTTTAATCACTTTAAACTCAAGATCTTTACCTTCTAAGAAGGTCGTATCTCTTAACGGACGTACATCAACAAGTGACCCTGGTAAGAAGCCACTCAAGCCACCTACTTCGACTGTGAAACCACCACGTACTTTGCCAGTGATGACACCCGTAACTGTTTCTTTTTCTTCTGCTGCTTTTTCTAGGAATTTCCAAGCGGCGGCTTTCTTCGCTTTATCTCTTGATAATAGCGTTGAGCCTAGGCCGTCTTCAACCATATCTAGTACAACTTCAACTTCGTCGCCGATGGCTACTTCTAGCTCACCTTTTGCGTTAACAAACTGCCAACGAGGGACATTGCCTTCTGATTTTAGGTTAGCGTTAACGATAACTGAGTCATTAGTGATATCAACCACTAAGCCAGTAATTAACGTACCCGGTGTAAGTTCAGCGGATTGAATGCTTTCTTCAAATAATTCTGCGAAATTTTCGCTCATGACGTTCTCTTTATTAATTTTTAAGGGCATTAGGAGCCTTTAAAAAAGGTTAAGTTATAAAAAGTTTGAGCTGTATGAACTCAAACCACCTTGGTTTCTCTTTAACGAGATTTCACCCCACATGGGGTATGTGTCATCATATTGGTGTGCTAAGCACGCCCTTTAATCCAACACTATTTGTTTTTCAATATATTTAAAACTTGCGCCACAACTTCATCAATAGCATTAAACGATGAGTCTATATAAACGGCGCCATCTGGAATTACCAGCGGAGACACTAAGCGGTTTTTGTCCCGCTCATCTCTTTGTTCAATATCTTGAATAACATCAGACAGATTAGCATTTATTCCTTTCTCAATCAACTGCTTATAGCGCCTTTTTCCTCGCTCATCGGCGGTAGCTGTCAAATAGATTTTATATGGCGCATCAGGAAATACCACACTGCCCATATCTCTGCCGTCTGCAACTAGCCCAGGAGCTTCCTGAAATGTTTGCTGCTTTGCCAATAACCCGCTTCTGACCTTTGCAAACACTGCAATTTTTGAGGCGACATGACCGACAGCTTCGGTCTGCAATTGGTCTTGTACCTGCATGCCATTAAGAAACACCCCCCAATTTCCCTGTTCTGCCTTCTTAAACTCTAATTCTATTTTGTCAATTAAGTCGGCTAATGCATCTTCATTGTCGATATCCACTTCATTCTTAATCGCCGCTATTCCGAGCGCTCGGTACAAAGACCCACTATCTAAATAATGCCAACCCAGCTTCTCGGAAACACGCTTTGAAATAGAGCCCTTCCCCGATCCGCTAGGCCCATCTATCGTTAAAACGGGTACCGGCTTACTCATTTTGTTTCTAGGTTAAAACCACACATAGTGGCCAAATCAACAAAATTAGGAAACGACGTAGCAACATTTTCACAGTTATTTATTTGAATCTGGCCTTTAGACTGCAGACCGGCAACCGCAAACGCCATCGCAATTCGGTGGTCATCAAAACTCTCAATTGTTCCACCGTTCACACTACCGCCATTAATAACCATTCCATCCGGCGTCGCCTGAGCATCAACGCCCAACGCTTGCAGGCCATCGGCCATGGTTTGAATTCGATCACTTTCTTTAACACGCAACTCCTCTGCGCCAGTCACCACGGTGTTACCATCAGCGTATGCTGCAGCCACAAATATCACCGGAAATTCATCAATAGCCAACGCTACCAAGTTATCAGGAACGTGTATCCCTTTTAAGCGACTACTTTTGACACGCAGGTCAGCCACCTGTTCACCACCAACTACCCGTTCATTCAATAGTTGAATATCAGCACCCATTTGTAACAAAATATCGATAACACCTGTGCGCGTTGCATTAATGCCAACGTGCTCGAGCGTTATATCTGAGTTTGGTGTAATCGATGCCGCCACAAGGAAAAAAGCGGCAGAAGAAATATCCGCTGGCACATCAATTGACATCGCCTTTAAAGTACCACCACCTTGCAGCGACACAACATTTCCCTCGGTTCTCACATCGTAACCAAAACCTCTGAGCATTCGCTCGGTATGATCTCTAGTAACGGCCGGTTCAACAACGGTAGTCGTTCCCTCTGCGTAAAGACCCGCTAACAATAAACATGACTTTACCTGAGCACTCCCCATCGGCATTTCATAATGAACCCCCAACAGTGGTGCGCCGCCGTGTATTTTTAATGGTGATGTGCCTGTCGCCGTACTTTCAACTTTTGCACCCATCAGTGACAACGGATCTAAAACTCGGCGCATCGGCCGCTTAGTCAACGAACTATCGCCCGTTAATACACTATCAAAAGCTTGCCCAGCCAGAATGCCCGACAATAAGCGCATTGAGGTACCCGAATTACCAACATACAAGTCACCCTCTGCTGGCTTAAGCCCGTGCAAACCTACACCGTGGATCCTTAACTGACCTTCACCTAAGCGATCAATCTCAACCCCCATATTCTGAAAGGTTTTTAAAGTAGCCAACGCATCTTCGGCTTCTAAAAACCCACTTACCTCTGTCACGCCTTCAGCCAAGCTTCCGAGCATCACTGATCGATGCGAAATTGACTTATCTCCGGGGACACGAAATTTACCATTTAGCCCTTCACTAGGGGCCGAAAACATTGTATTCATTTGATATTATTTATTTTGCAGGCTTAAAAAATATTCACGCGCACCCTGCGCAGATTTAAAAATATCCAGTAAACCTTGTTTATCTTTTGTCTCAATCAATGATGAAATTTTCTGATTGAGCCGTTCTAATTCTTTCATCACATTGATCAGCTCAGATCCATTAGCCAAACAAATATCAGCCCACATTTCAGGATTACTAGATGCAATGCGCGTAAAATCTTTAAATCCACCTGCGGCATATTCAAATATTTCACGTTCATCCTGCTTATTTTTCAGAACTTCTACTAATGAAAAAGCCAACACATGCGGTAAATGACTGGTTGCAGCGAAAACTTCATCGTGGTGTTGAGGGGACATCTTAGAAACTATTGCACCCATCTTCTGCCACCACAATTGACACTTTTTTATCGCTATTATGTCCGTTTCTTCAACCGGCGTTATGATACTCCGTTTACCATGAAACAAGGTATCGCTAGAAGCTTCTACACCATTTTTTTCTGAACCTGCGATAGGGTGAGCTGGCACAAAATTACTAGGTACTTCACCAAAAACTGATGTTAATGCACTCAACACACTTTCTTTTGTACTGCCAACATCGGTATATAAGCAGTCTTTCGACCACGTGGCTTTTAACTGCTTAAACACGGCTTCGAAAGAACCCACTGGAGAACAAACGACCACAATATCCGCGCCTTTTGTGGCTTCTGCAATAGACAGATCAAAGCTGTCGATAACACCCAAATCAACCGCCTTTTGCAAGTGACTTTGGCTGCGCCCAACCCCTACTATATTTGCGCATAACCCATTCTCTCTTGACGCTCTAGCGATTGAACCACCAATTAAACCAACGCCAATGATGCATATTTTTTTAAACATCATTCAGTACTCTTCCCAAAGCATCTAAAAATATTTTATTTTCTGTTGGCAAGCCTACAGATACTCTTAAATGCTGGGGCATTTTATACGCCGATATTGGACGCACAATAACTCCTTCTTGCAGTAATCTCGTATATATCTCTGGCGACTGATCACCTACATTAACGGTTATAAAGTTAGCGACTGAAGGAATATAATCCAAGCCCAGCTGCTCAAACCCATCGGCCACTAGCTGCAGACCTTGTTTATTTAACTCGCGGCTTTTCTCAATATACGTTTCATCTTTGAGCGCTGCTTCTGCCGCCACTAAGCCCAACGAATTAACATTAAATGGATGCCGTACTCGATTAAGTAAATTTGCAATATCGGGATGACTGAGCGCGTAGCCAACCCTCAAACCAGCTAAACCATAAGCCTTTGAAAAAGTTCTTGTGATGATAAGGTTTGGGTATTTCGTCAGCCACTTTATTGTGTCGATCACGTCTCGTTGAGCTAAATATTCACAATACGCTTCATCCAACACAACGATAACGTCACGAGGTATTTTTTTAATAAAGTTTTCTAAAACATCTGAGGCTAACCAAGTCCCTGTTGGATTATTAGGGTTAGCAATAAAAACCACCGAGGTTTTTTCAGTCAGCAACTTTTCCATCGCGTCTAAGTCGTGCCCATAAGCTCCATCATTATCAGCCGAGTACGCTTTTGCCACGCACGCTGTCGCACCCACTGATTGGGTCGCTATCGCATACACAACAAATGCATATTCTGAATAGACCGCCTCACGACCTGCACTTAAAAAGACGCGGGCTATTACGTCCAGCACATCATTTGAGCCATTGCCAAGCGTGATCATATCCGCGGTAACCCCCAGCTTTTCCGAGAGCGCTTTCTTCAAATAAAAACCACTGCCGTCTGGGTATTGTGAAATATCACCTAATGAGTTTTGAATCGCCCTTTTAACCGCGTCACTCGGGCCCAAGGGGTTTTCATTTGAGGCTAGCTTGACAATATTGTCGAGACCTAGCTCTCTTTGAAGTTCATCAATTGGTTTCCCTGGCTGGTAAGGAAATAAACCATTTATTGGCTCGAAAGCCAAATCACAAAAGAGATTTTCTGTAGACATATTAATTATTGTTTTTTTCGAGAAAGGCCTAGCTTTTCACGTGTTAAATAACCGCTTTGGGGTAAGAGCCTAATACTTTTAACAAATTAACGTTGGGTAATAACTCTTGCAGTACTACTGCCACTTTCTCATCTTCTTGATGACCATCAATGTCAATAAAAAAGACGTAATCCCATGCAGCTTGCCTTGATGGTCTCGACTCAATTTTATTCAGACTTATGCCAGCATAAGCAAAAGGTGCTAATACACTTTGTAATGCACCAGCAATATTTTTTGTAGAAATCATCATCGTGGTTTTATCGTCGCCACTAGCAGGTATTTTTTGTTGGCCAATAACCAAGAAGCGTGTCGTATTATTCGACTCATCTTCTATATTGTTTGCCAATGTATTCATCTGATAAATATCTGATGCCGCTTCACCTGCTATTGCAGCCGCACCGGTTTCTTTACTCGCAAGCCGCGCCGCTTCAGCGTTGCTACTGACTGCGATAGTTTCTACGTCAGCTAAATGAGACATAAGCCATTGCCTACATTGCCCTAACGATTGCTGATGTGAGTAGACAACCTTAATTTGATCCAATGAGTCGGCCGTTGACATCAGGTGATGATGAATGCGTAAAGCCACTTCACCACAAATGTACAGAGGTGAATTCATGAATCTGTCCAAGGTATGACTAATAACGCCTTCAGTTGAATTTTCAACAGGCACAACGCCATAATGCGCCTGCCCATTTTCAACCTCGTGAAAAATATCTGCAATCGTCACCGCTTGAACCGTATTTACCGCATGACCAAAATGCTTCAATGCTGCTTCTTGTGTGAAAGTACCAGAAGGGCCTAAATAAGCAACCGTTAACGGTTTTTCCAATGCTAGACACGATGACATTAATTCACGATAAACTCGCGCAACGTGCTCATCTTTCAATGGCCCTGGGTTTTGTTCTTTAACCCGCCTTAATACACTGGCCTCACGGTCGGGACGGTAGAAATCAACCGATTCACCTTCACGCATTTTAACAACCGCTACTTCTTTAGCTAAATCAGCACGCTCATTAAAAAGTGTTAACAACTTACCATCTAACTCATCGATAGCATCTCGTAATTCTGATAGTGAATTGTTAACACTCATCATAAACCTTAAATTGTTCTAACTGATAAAACACCGTCGATCGCTTTTATTTGGTTAACAACCTCGTCGGTAATTTCTGTATCCACATCTAACAAGGTATACGCCAAATCGCCTCTAGATTTATTCAATAAATCCAATATGTTATGACCTGTTTCCGCCAAAATACTAGAAATTTGACCGACCATGTTAGGTACGTTTGAGTTAGCAATAGCCATACGGTAGCCGCTCACTCTTGGCATCTTAACCTGCGGGAAATTCACCGAATTTTTAATATTGCCATTCTCTAAAAAGTCTTTCAACTGATCAGCAATCATAATGGCACAATTTTCTTCCGCCTCTCCTGTAGAAGCGCCCAAATGCGGCAGCGTAATCACACGTGGATGATCTTTCAATAAATTACTTGGGAAGTCACAAATATAGGCATAAAGCTTGCCTGAATCTAACGCTGCAACAACGTCTTCATCATTGACAATGCCGTTGCGTGAGAAATTCAAAATAATCGCATTATCGTTCATTGTGCTAATACGGCTCGCATTAATTAAGTCTTTAGTGCCTTCATTAAGCGGTACATGAATGGTTACAAAATCAGACTTTGCTAACAGCTCATCAACCGTGTTTGCCGATTCAATAGAAGATGATAATTGCCACGCACGTTCGACGGTAATGGCTGGATCAAATCCAACAACACCCATGCCTAAATCTTGTGCCGTATTGGCAACTGACGTGCCAATAGCACCAAGACCAATAACACCTAATGTGCGGCCAGGCAGTTCAAAACCAACGTAATTCTTCTTAACTTGTTCTACTTCTTTACCAATTGACTCGTCATCACCTTCTAGGTTTTTCGCACATTCCCAAGCCTGACAAATATTACGACAACCCAATAGCATCCCAGTTAAAACCAATTCCTTAACGGCATTAGCATTAGCACCAGGTGCATTAAAGACGGGTATACCTAAGGCACTCATTTTTTCGATAGGAATATTATTCACGCCAGCACCTGCTCGACCGACTGCTAAGACGCTTTCCGGAATATCCATATCGTGTAACTTTAAAGAACGAAGCATATATGCATCAGGGTTTTGCATTTCTGACGCCACTTCATACGTTTCTCTTGGAAACTTTTCAAGACCTTTGACAGAGATATTATTCAATGTTTGTATTTTGTACATATTACTAACCTATAAAGTATTTAACGGGGTATTTATCAGCTTCAAATGATAAATTTATCTGTAATTTAAGCTTTCGTTCTTTCAAACTCTGCCATCATGCTAATCAATGCATCAACACCTTCTTCGGGCATGGCGTTGTATATGCTGGCTCGCATACCACCCACAGAGCGATGTCCTTTTAATGTTACTAAACCGGCTGCTTTTGCTTCACTCAAAAATAACGCGTCCAATTCACTATTTGCTAATGTGAATGGAATATTCATTCTAGAGCGCGAGCTAAGCTCAACTGGGTTCGCATAAAAGTCTGAGCCATCAATTGCCGCGTAAAGCTTTTCAGATTTACGAATATTGCGAGCTTCAATCGCCGAAACTCCGCCATTTTCTTTGATCCACTCAAACACCAAACCCATCAAGTACCAGCTGTATGTTGCTGGCGTATTGAACATTGAGTCAGCATCCGCATGATTTTTATAATCCATCATAGAAGGCGCTCCCGCTTGAACATTACCAATCAAGTCTTCACGAACGATGGTTAAGGCAATGCCTGATGGGCCCATATTTTTTTGCCCACCGGCGTAAATAACGCCAAACTTACTCACATCAATTTCTCTAGATAAGATATTTGATGACATATCTGCCACTAAATCCAAGCCGCCTACGTCTGGAATGCTCTGAAATTCAACACCGCCAATAGTTTCATTGCTGGTGTAATGCAAATAAGCAGCTTCTTGATCGATATCCCAGCTATCTACAGCGGGAATTGAGGTAAAGTTATCACCTTCCGATGTCGCTGATACTTGCACTTTACAGTGAATATTCGCTTCTTTAATCGCTTTCTTCGCCCAAGCGCCTGTGTTGACATAACACGCCTTGTTGTTACCACGAAGCAAGTTCATTGGTACCATTGAGAATTGCGTTGTCGCACCACCTTGTAAAAATAGGACCTTGTAATTAGTTGGCACATTCATCAACTCTCTGACGTCTGCTTCGGCTTTCTCTGCAATTGAAATAAACTCCTTACCACGATGGCTCATTTCCATAACAGACATGCCTGAACCATTCCAATCAAGCATTTCGCTTTGGGCTTTTTCTAATACTTCTACTGGCACCGCAGCTGGGCCGGCACTAAAATTATATACGCGGGACATCTAAACCTCCTTAAAACAATTAATCTGTGATTTCTTCGTCAGATGCGGACTCTTCGTCGACGTCATCTTCATCTAAACTAGCAATACGGTCTAAGCCGATTACTTTTTCATTTTTAGCCGGACGAATAACGCGTACACCTTGCGTATTCCTTCCCAAAATTGAAATTTCTTTGGTGCGTGTTCTCACTAATGTACCGCCATCGGTGATCAGCATTAACTCATCAGTTTCATCAACCAACACCGCACCAACTAGGGCACCATTACGCTCGCTGGTTTGCATCGCAATAACGCCTTGACCACCGCGCTTGTGAATCGGGTACTCTTCAATTTGCGTGCGTTTTCCATAGCCATTTTCTGTTAGCGTTAATACGGTACCTGGCTCTGAAATAATGAGTGAGATAATACGCTCTTCTTCTTTCAATCGCATACCACGCACACCACTGGCCGTACGTCCCATTACCCGTACATCAGCTTCTTTAAAGCTCGCCACCTTTCCTGAACTAGCGAATAGCATGACTTCTTTTTCACCATCGGTCACCGCCACACCCACTAAGGTGTCATTATCGCGTAAATCAATGGCGATTTTGCCGTTTGCACGCGGCTTTTCAAACTCTTTTATAAAGGTCTTTTTAACGGTTCCAGATTCCGTCGCCATAAAGATAAACTCATCTTCATTGAACTCACGAATTGGCAAAATAGCATTTATCCGCTCATCACTTTCAAGTGGTAACAAGTTAACGATAGGTTTGCCTCTAGCGATCCTGCTGGCAACGGGCAAATTAAACACGCGCAGCCAATACACCTTACCTTTACTGGAAAAACACAATACTGTGTCATGCGTATTGGCAATAAATAACTTATCAATGAAGTCTTCGTTCTTGGTATTCGCCGCTGTTTTACCTTTACCACCACGGCGCTGAGCTGTATACGATGTCAATGGTTGCGACTTAACGTAACCCTCATGCGACAGCGTGACCACCATATCTTCTTCTGTGATGAGATCTTCAGCCGTTAAGTTCAAAAACTTATCGACAATTTCAGTCCTACGATCTTCTTTATATTCTTCAATCAGCTTCTCTAGTTCGTCGCTGATAACAGACATCAAACGAACTCTATTCGCCAAAATATCCAGCAAATCGTCGATCACAACTAGCAAGCCTTTATATTCTAGCAAAATCTTATCTTGCTCAAGCCCCGTCAAGCGATGCAAACGAAGCTCTAAAATAGCTTGAGCTTGTGCGGGTGATAAATGATAAGCACCATCGAGCAAACCATATTGCTCTTCTAGCTTATCTGGACGAGAACGACTGGTGTCGGCCTTGGATAACAAGTCAGACACCAAACCCGGTTGCCATGACGCTTCTAACAAACTCACTTTCGCTTCGGCAGGTGTTTTTGCCGCCTTAATCATCGCAATCATCTCGTCGATATTGGATAGCGCAACAGCCAAACCTTCCAATGTATGCGCACGCTCCCGCGCCTTACGTAAATCGTATATCGTCCTACGGGTGACCACTTCTCTTCTGTGGTCAATAAAAGCATTTAAAATTTGCTTAATATTCAAGCATTTTGGGCGGCCATCAATCAGTGCCACCATGTTGATACCAAACACATTTTGCAGTTGCGTATGCTGATACAAATTATTGATGATAACTTCCGGCACTTCGCCGCGCTTTAACTCAATAACCATACGCATGCCGTCTTTATCAGACTCGTCACGCAAACCAGAGATACCCTCTAACTTCGCATCTTTCACGAGGTGCGCTATTTTCTCCATTAAGCGCGCCTTGTTTACCTGGTACGGTAACTCAGTAACAACAAGCGACAATTTACTACTCGAACTCTCTTCACCTTCAACGTGGTATCTGGCACGTAAATAAATCTTGCCACGCCCTGTTTGATAGGCTTCACGAATGCCGCTGGCACCATTAATAATTCCCGCAGTAGGGAAATCAGGGCCAGGAATGCACTCCATTAACTGGTCAATTGTTGTTTCTGGATTTTCAATTAAACGCAAGCAAGCAGCCGTTACTTCGGCAAGGTTGTGCGGAGGAATGTTAGTCGCCATACCGACAGCGATCCCAGACGAACCATTGACGAGCAGCAACGGCACACGTGCTGGCAAAACGGTTGGCTCAAACTCAGACTCATCGTAGTTCGCGTTGAAATCGACCGTTTCTTTATCCAGATCAGCCAACATTTCATGCGACAACTTTGACATTCTGATCTCGGTATAACGCATCGCCGCAGCTGAATCACCATCAACCGAGCCAAAGTTACCTTGACCATCCACCAACATATGGCGCATTGAAAAAGGCTGAGCCATACGAACAATCGTGTCATAAACCGCTGTGTCACCATGTGGATGGTATTTACCAATCACATCACCAACAATACGTGCTGATTTTTTATACGCCTTATTCCAGTCATTACCCAGCACACTCATCGCAAATAACACTCTGCGATGCACCGGCTTCAAGCCATCTCGCACATCGGGCAATGCTCGACCAACAATAACACTCATTGCGTAGTCTAAGTACGACTGACGCATCTCATCTTCAATATTGACTGGTATTGTTTCTTTTACGAGCTCAGACATGTACCGGTATCCCCTCAGATGCCAAATGATTCAATAAAACTTTAAGAAAGAAGAAAAAGCCTGGCCTTTACAGCACCACTTTATCGCCTAAAAATTGATGAAAAATAAAGCCGAAATTATACCCTAAATAGCCACTTCTTGATAACTTTGTTTATCCTCATTGATCACTGATCTTGGGCTTACGATTGCACTGTATAGAAAACAAAAACACGAAAGAGCAGTCATTATAAAACTGACATCAAAGAACCTACGCAGCTTGATTAAGCTGATTCTTTTTCTGTTGCGGGAAGGGCCGCAACTTCACCACCGCTTAACACTTGATTACGGCCAGAGTTTTTCGCCAAATAAAGCGCCTTATCGGCCACCTCAATCAAAACAGCCCTATCTATAGCCTTTAACACCCCTGCTTGCTTAACAACGAACGTTGACAAGCCAATTGAAACCGTTACGTTCAATCGCTTACTATGCGGTAATTCAACGCCAGCTCGGGCAACCGCCTTGCGCATCCTTTCGGCCACTTCAATACCCTTCTTCTCCGATGCCGTTGGCAGTATGGCGACAAATTCTTCGCCACCATAACGCGCTAAAATGTCATTGCTTCTGAGTTGGCTACGCAACTGCTCTGCCACATGCCTTAATGCCGTATCACCCACTTGGTGACCAAAGGTATCATTCACTTTCTTAAAAAGATCGATGTCGATGAACAGGCAAGACAGGCAATCACCGGTTCTTAGCGAGCGAAGTATTTCCTCATCCAGCCGTTGCTCAAAAAAGCGTCGATTATTAACCCCGGTTAATGTATCGAATAAACTACTACGTCTAAGCTGTTCATAGTTGAGCGTATTTTCTATACAAACACTCAGCACCTTACCCAAACGATCTAAGAAATAAGTCGCCATATCGGCTTGAAAACGCGCACTGTCATCGCTACCAAATACCATGCAACCCAAATACACACCTCGCCGCACTAAGGGGATCACAGCCACTGTTTGCGGCTCATCCTGCTGTTCAGGCCAAAACTGCTTAGCAAGGGTATTACTGGCATTGCCCAATAATATACGTTGAGAGACGCCCAGTTTTTCTTTAAACAGAGCAATATCAGAGAGCAAAATAATGCTTTGATATTCATCAAACCTGAACCCATCTTCGGTCAGAAATTGCTTGATCTCGCCCGACTCATCCGCCAACACCAGAGACATTGATTGAAGACTGAAAACCTGTTTCGCATCATCATGGATATGTTCAATCAATTCCCGCAAGGAATTTAGCGATAACAACCGCACTTCCAAATCCTGAAAACGTTTTAACATCTCCTCGTTCTTTTGCGCGCGTTGTATCATGCCATCCAAATGGCTCTGCAGCATGCAAACTTGCGTATCTAAATCGTCTTCCATACCCATAAATTTATCCCTATTGCTTTTCTATCAGAGCCACCAAATCTTCTTCTGACAAAACCGTTATCCCTAATGATAGTGCTTTTTTCAATTTTGACCCGGGCTCGTCTCCGGCAACGACATAGTCAGTCTTCTTCGACACACTACCGGTCACTTTCGCGCCGAGCAACTGCAACGCCTCTTTGGCCTCAGTACGCGCCATTGTTGAAAGCGTCCCCGTTAAAACAAACACTTTACCCGACAGCGCCTGATCATTGTCAGAAACCGCACTCACGTCGGGCCAATGTATGCCTAACTTGCGCAGCGTTAATACAACCTCACGATTATGCTCCAGTTCAAAAAAAGCAACAATATGCTGCGCAACAATCGGCCCAACATCTGGCACTTTTTCTAAGTCTTCAATGGACGCACTTTGCAACACTTCGAATTGCCCGAAGTGGTTGGCTAAACTTGATGCCGTCACTTCACCCACTTCTCGAATACCCAAAGCAAATAAAAACTTTGCTAATGTCGTCGCTTTACTCTTATCTAGCGCAGACAATAAGTTGTCGGCAGATTTTTCAGCCATCCTTTCTAGGCTCGACAATTGCTCTCGCGATAGGCTATACAAATCAGCCGGTGTTTTTACCAAACCCAAGGCAACGAGTTGTTCGACAATTTTGTCACCCAAACCATCCACATCCATTGCCTTACGCGATGAGAAGTGCTTTATCGATTCTTTAACCTGCGCCCGACAAAATAGCCCCGCCGGACAACGAATAACCGCCTCGCCCTCTGCTCGCTCAACAGCCGACTCGCAAACAGGGCAATGCGTTGGCATGTGAAAAATTCTCGATTCACTCTTTCTTTCACTAAGAACGACCGAAACAATTTCTGGAATCACATCACCTGCGCGCCTAACGATCACCGTATCGCCCACACGGACGTCTTTTCTACGCATTTCGTCTTCGTTATGAAGCGTTACGTTAGTCACCGTAACGCCACCAACAAACACTGGCGACAAGCGAGCTACTGGCGTAATGGCACCCGTTCTACCTACTTGCACGTCAATAGCCACTACTTCCGTCATTTTTTCTTGCGCAGGAAACTTACGTGCAATCGCCCAACGTGGTGCCCTTGAAACAAAACCGATGCTTTTTTGTAGCGCAAAATCATTCACCTTATACACCACACCATCAATCTCGTAAGGCAATAAAGCGCGCTTTTGCGCCAACTCTTGATACCGCTGATGACATTGCTGCATGCCGTTTGCAACCGCCACTTGATCACACACAGGCAAGCCCCAGCTAAACAATAATTCGAATAATTCCTTTTGTGTTACTGGTAACTGATAGCCTTCCAACACACCAATGCCGTATGCATAAAAAGCCAGCGGTCGCGTTGCGGTGATTTTTGAATCTAATTGCCGCAAGCTGCCCGCCGCTGCGTTTCTCGGGTTCGCAAACGGCTTTTCACCTAAGCTAATGGCCTTCTGATTGAGCTTATCAAAACCAGATAAAGGCATAAAAATTTCCCCCCTTACCTCGATCGTTTTTGGCAAAGCCGAATGAAGCGGAAGCCCCTTATCTTCTAATTCAATGGAACCTGCCACTCTCGGGTGTAACTTAAGTGGTATCGCGCTAATGGTCTTAACGTTCTCCGTAACATTTTCACCAACGTTACCATCGCCTCTGGTCGCCGCGCGAACCAACACCCCATCGGTGTATAAAAGAGAAATAGCTAAGCCATCGAGCTTTGGCTCTACCAAATATTCAACATCTGAAGTCAGTTCAGCTCGATCACGCACACGCTTATCAAATGCTTCAAACTCTTGATCATCAAATGCGTTATCTAGCGAGAGCATAGGCACTTCGTGCCGCACTTGCTGAAACGAATCCAAAGGCGCTGAGCCAACGCGCTGAGTAGGCGAATCCTTATTGACCAGTTTTGGGTTCTCAGCCTCTAAGGACTGAAGCTGGCGCATTAACGCATCATAATCCGCATCGGGAATTTGCGGCGCGTCATATTGATAATAATTCTGGTTATGCTGATTAATCTGTTCACACAGTTGCTGTATACGCTTTTTAGCAGCGTCATTTTTTGACATCAATGAGATAGACCTGCTAACTGAGATTGAATGCGGGTGATTTTATCGATGGTCAATTCATTCATTTCAGCATCAACCAACTTTGCATCAAGGCTACGACTCAACTGCTCAGCAACACTTAACATACTACTGAAGACCACCTCAGGATCCCCTGAGTCATTCGCTTGAAAAAACAGCACAATCCCAGTGGACTCAAAATCGCTCATACTACCAACCGGAAACGTGCCCGGCTCCAATATATTGGCAACGTGGAAACGCTGTATTTCAACGCCATCGTGTCGTTCGTAACAGTGGAAAATGCCCATGTCACCAAACTCAAGGTTTAAACCCGTAAAAGTTTCTAACAAGGCACTCCCCGACAAGCTATTTCCTTCCTTAGGCAAAACGGCCAATTGAATCACCGGTGCCTGCTCCGCTACTGGAATACCTTCCGGCTCAATAACAGGCGATAAATCCTGCACATCCTCCATAACACGCTCATCTTCTTTAACCGGCTCGACGGCTTGTTGCTCATCAAAAACAGCTGAAAACGACGGTTCATTACTCATCACAGGCATGATCCTTTCATCGTTATCTGGTATATCAAATTCCTCAACTTCTTGAGTCCTTTTCTTTTGCAGCACGTCGTATAAATAAATCCCTATCAGTATGACGATACCAACCGCAACCAATATTAACCTTAACGAGTTTTGTTCCATTTCCTACCCTTAAAAATTAGTGTTAACTAACCGCCATTTTAGCGGCTTCTTCCAAATCCACCGCAACTAATCTGGACACACCCGGTTCTTTCATCGTAACCCCTGCTAATTGATTCGCCATTTCCATGGTGACTTTATTATGCGTAATCAAGATCATTTGAACATTCTCCGACATTTCCTTAACCAGCTCTCCAAAACGCCCTACATTAGCTTCATCAAGCGGTGCATCCACTTCATCCAACATGCAAAATGGAGAGGGGTTTAAATCAAAAATTGAGAACACCAGCGCAACCGCCGTTAATGCTTTCTCACCGCCCGATAATAAATGAATTGAGCTGTTACGTTTTCCCGGTGGTCTAGCCATGACCGTAACGCCTGTTTCAAGCAAATCCTCACCCGTTTGCTGCAAATAAGCATGTCCACCACCAAACAACTTTGGAAATCGTTTTTCAAAACCAGCGTTCACTTTATCAAAAGTTTGCTTGAACAGTGTACGACTTTCTTTATCAATTTTAGCAATCGCAGTATCCAGCGTTCGCAATGATTCGATCAAATCTAATTGCTGACTATCGAGGTATTTCTTTCGTTCCGACTGCGCCTCGTACTCTTCAATCGCCGTCAGGTTAATTAAGCCTAGTTTATTAATTTTTTCGGCCAAGTGCGTGACCTGTTCTTGCCATTGGCTATCATCCGCATCGTCCGGAATATTAGTCAGCGTTTCAACTAACTCAACACCCGATTCTTGCAGCTGTTCCACCAACGTTTGTTTTCGCACTAAAACTTCTTGGTGAGCAATCTTCGCCGTCGAGGTATCTTCCCTAGCCTTTTCAACTTTTAGCTCGGCTTGGTGACGCCTTGTTTCCGACCCTCTAATTAATTCTTCAAGCGACTCAGTTCTCGTACGCATTTCTACTAATCGATCTTCAACCAACACCCGGTCTTTTAACAAACCATCCAACGCTAACTTCTGTTCATCTAATGGCTTATCACTAACACTTAACTCAACTTGTAACATGACAACTTTATCGTCCGCCTGCGTTATGCGCTCCCCAACGACTTGCAAATGTTGATTCGTCAGCGCTTGAGATGAGCGTTGCGACTCGATTTTCATCAACAAGTTATGCGTCAAGTCACGAGAACTTTGTATATCTCGCCTTACTTCGTCAAGCAATCGTTTTTTTACAGAACGCTCTTGCTGCAAAGCTTCACGTTGCGTTTCTATTTGCGTCGATTGCTCAATAGCCGCATCCAAGGTCTGCTTACTTTCTAGTAGGCTTGCTTGGTCTATAGCTTGATGTTCGCTTATTTGCTTCATATCAATTTCTACCTGCAATGACCTTTGCTGCGCCGATTCAAGTGTTGATCGCTTCTCATTTATTTGCATCGCTAACTGAGAAATTTGCTTCACCGCTGCACTCTCTTGTTGACGCAATTCACGGCCCTGCTTCTCCAACTCCGATAATTCGAGCCTAGCCTGTGCTAACGCTTCTTCTTTATGTGAGATAGCTGACAGTAGTTTTTGCAGTTGTTGTGTTAACTCTTTTTTCTCTTTCTCCAATACTAATGCACTACTCTTGTTGTCATCGCGTTTAAAACAAACACTATCGGCATGCAGCCAAACGCCATCCTTTGTCATCACAGATTCATGCTCATCTAACACGCTAATCAATGTTTTTGCTTGCTCAATCGTTTCTGCAAAATGGACGTTCTTCAACAACACCATAGCTGGTATATCTGACGTTATTAAGCTAGCTAATGAAGTTTTACTGACCGCAACTTGGGGCTGACTATGTGCATTAAACAGCGTTAACTCACCCACCGGATAATGTGTACCTTCCGTTAATATAGCCGCTATATCTTCCACGCAAACCGCCTGCAATCTTGTCCCCAACACTGTTTCGACTGCCTTTTCCCAACCTGCCACCACATCAATTTTTTCGATGAGTTTAGAGGCCGTTAACAAGCCCTTCTCTTCAAGCCACTGATTAACTGACTCATGGGAGTCACCTAAATTAGCTTGCTGTAAAACAACGATAGACTCCAGCCGACCTGCCAGCCGTGAATACTCTGCGCGCACGTTGGCTAATGCTTCACTTTCATCGTGAATTAATTGCTGCGAAGTCGAAACCCCTAGTTGGTTTTGTTGCCATAACGCTTGATTTCTTTGATGCTGTGAATCAAGCGTATCATGCTGCTGTTGCAAGCCAATCAAATCGGTTTCACGCAATATTGTTTGTAACCTTTGTTGTTCATTTTGCGCAGCATACAGTCGCTGTGTCGATTGCAGCAACTGTTTATCTAACTGGCTTATTTTTGTTTTTTCAACGTCAATTTTTCTTTTTGGTTCGGCCACTTGATAGGTAAATTCATCCCACGATTTTTGCCAATCCATCATCGCTTGCTCAACCTCAACCAAAGATTGAGCCGCGTTACTTTCTTGCTCCCTCACTTCGGTTAAAGCCAACTCACTGCTCTTAATAGATGTATTGGATTGGGCTATTTTCCCCTCACCTTCAGCAAGCTCTTGTTGAGATAGCTTTAGCATTGTTTTATAACGCTCCAGCTCCGTTTGTTGTTGTTGCTGTAAATTTTGCTGCTGCTGCAATACTTGCTCAACTTTCGCAATGTCAGAGCCTTTCGAATAGAACTCTCCTTGTATCTCGCTTAAGCTTGCTAATTGAACATTGTGCTGTTCTCGTTGTTGCTCAATATTCATCTCCAACTCACGTTGGCCTGCTAGAGCTTCTTCAACTTTAAGCTCTAACGATTTTATTGCTTTATGCTGACCTTCATCTTGCTCATTTAACGTCTGCCAACGCAATGCTAATAACTGCGCTTTAAGCTGACGCTCTTCGGTTTTCAAACCCTTATAACGCTCTGCCGTACTGGCTTGGCGTTTTAGATGACGACACTGCTTATCTATCTCTTCACATAGATCGGCGATACGCTCTAAATTTTCCCGAGTTCGACGCATCCTATTTTCAGTATCACGGCGACGCTCTTTGTACTTTGATATACCGGCTGCTTCTTCAAGGAACACCCGAAGCTCATCCGGTTTTGCCTCTACTAACCGTGAAATAGTGCCTTGCTCAATAATCGCATAACTACGAGGACCAAGGCCTGTGCCTAAAAAAAGATCTGTAATATCTTTACGGCGGCATCGCGTGCCATTTAAAAAATAAACCGACTGCCCTTCTCTATTAACTTGCCGTTTTAGAGAAATTTGGCGATAGCCTGCAAACTCCCCTGTAATAGTCGCGTCAGCGTTATCAAAAATGAGCTCTACAAATGCCTGGCCAACGGGTTTACGGGTCGTTGAGCCATTAAAAATAACATCAGCCATTTGATCGCCCCGCAGGTGTTTGGCCGAGCTTTCACCCAACACCCACCTAACAGCATCAATCACATTCGATTTACCACAACCATTTGGCCCAACAATACAAACCAAATCACTCGAAAAAGGAATGGTCGTCGGATCAACGAATGATTTAAAACCGGATAGCTTTATTTTTTCCAAACGCATCGGCTAACGATACATGATTGCGCTTTTACCATAAAGAATACTGATGAATTTATTCGTTAAAAAGAGTGATTAACACCCTTCGTTTTATATTCATTGTAAAATGCACTTTTAAGACAACTTTAACGATAATTTAATGAGTACACAGCCAAACACAGGTTTAGAAACCTTCCCAAACCCAAACATTGAACGCGACTACACGATTCGCATCGATACTCCCGAGTTTACCTGCTTATGCCCAAAAACAGGTCAGCCTGATTTCGCAACACTTACGCTTGAATACGTCCCTAATGAACGTTGTGTTGAGTTAAAGTCGTTCAAACTATATATCTGGTCTTACCGCGATAAAGGCGCATTCCATGAAGCAGTCACTAATTCAATATTAGAAGATCTAGTAAAAGCTTGTGAGCCGCGCTTTATGCGTCTATCTGCCGAGTTTAATGTTCGAGGCGGTGTTTATACGACTGTTGTTGCAGAACATAAATCGGATAACTGGACACCCAGCATCCCTGTTCAATTACCCTAGAAAACTCTCCGACATTCTTTCGAATTAAAGTCATTCAGTTTCAATTCATCGCTAAGTCTTATCCTTTAACTGCACGTTAACAAAACTGCATTGCAGTTAAGGATAAGATGATGAATATATTAAACACAGTTACGAAAGTTCTTTTTTGTTCCTTGCTACTTATTAGCACCGCTTCGTTAGCCGAGCGAAGACATTCTGATCACCGTGGCTATTCAGACCATCAAGCTAACGCGACACACCAGCAACCTCAAAATCACCAACGGCACAACTCCGCTATGTACAGTCGGCGTCCTCACGCTTACGTCCATAATCAACAGTGGCGTGCGAGAAAACATTGGAACAAACACCATAACAAGTACCAATATCGCGGTCATTTCAACCGTCACCACAGCAAATATTCTTACCGGCCTAGACATCGGGCGTACAACAACTACAGGCCCAGACATTCAAGCTATTACTACGGAGCCCGGAGACTTAATAGGGCCTTAAGGCACTACAACCATCATAACCATGGCTTCAGGGTGCACTTATCGTTTTAACTGCAAGATTGAATTGAAGGTTCTTTTCCTCCCTTGTGAGATTTGTTCTCACATACTCAAAGGCGGCCACATGGGCCGCCTTCTTTTTACATCCAAATCAGGGCTGACAGCCCATTTTTTACAACAGTGATTGCAACAACTTATTTAAACGGTGCACAAATGTTGCAGGGTCTTCCAATTGACCGCCTTCACTCAATAAAGCCTGTTCAAATAACAAATGTGACAAATCCGCAAAACGCTCATCGTCTGTTTCTGATTTTAAACGTTGAATAAGCGCATGATCGGCGTTGACCTCAAATGTTGGCAGGCTTGCCGGCATATCCTGACCAGCCGCTTTCATGATGCGTTCCATATGTGCGCCCATTTCATGCTCATCTGCCACTAAACAAGCCGGAGAATCGGTTAAACGAGAGCTCACGCGCACCTCTTTCACCTTGCCTTCCAGAGTCGTTTTGATTTGTTCGAGCACACTATTCAGCGACTCGTCTTCATTCTTATCGTCAGCCTTTTTATCCGCATCATCTTCTTTATTACCTGCGTCAAGGTTGAGATCACCTTTTGCCACAGACTGTAAAGACTTGCCATCAAATTCAGGCATATGCTGTACCAACCACTCATCAACATGATCGGTTAATAACAGCACTTCGATACCTTTCTTTTTAAAGACTTCAAGGTGCGGGCTATTTTTAATCGTACCGTACGCTCCACCCGTTAGATAATAAATCTTATCTTGCCCTTCTTGCATATTCTCAAGATAAGATGTCAATGTTAGGGTTTGCTTTCCATCGGTTTTAGTTGACGCAAAACGCAACAATTTAGCTATGCGGTCTTTATTTTTGAAGTCCTCAATAGGGCCTTCTTTTAATACAGCGCCAAACTCTGCCCACAGTGTGTCAAATTTCTCAGGGTGGTTTTTAGACAAACCTTCGATTAAGGACAATACCTTTTTAACAGCGCCCGCTTTGAGTAAATCAATTTGCTTACTTTGTTGCAGCAATTCACGCGAAACGTTTAATGGCAGACTATCTGAGTCAATGATGCCTTTAACAAAACGTAAATAACGCGGCATAAGCTCACCACCTTCCATGATAAAGGTACGTTTTACGTACAGTTTTACGCCGCTTGTCGCTTCTCTATCCCACATATCGAACGGTGCTTTCGAAGGCAGGTATAGCAGTAACGTATACTCATTAGTCCCTTCCACTTTACTGTGTGTATAAGCTAATGGGTCTTGATAGTCATTTGATGTTTGCTTGTAGAAGTCGTTGTAATCGTCTTCTTTCAGTTCATTTTTAGCTTTTGCCCATAATGCTGAACTGCTATTAACCGTGATATCGTCCGGCTCATCTTCTTTTTCTTCATCCTTATTCTCATTTTTCATCACAATGGGAATGTCCAGATGCTCAGAGAACTTATGAATGATGGCTTGTAAACGGTAACTTTCTAAAAACTCGTCTTCCCCCTCTTTCAGGTGCAAGATAACATCTGTGCCGCGCGCTACTTTTTCAAGCGTCTCAATGGTGTACTCACCTTCACCTGACGATTCCCACTTAACGCCAGTTGCCTTACCTTCACCGGCTTTACGCGTTACTACGGTGACCTTGTCTGCAACGATGAATCCAGAATAAAAACCCACGCCGAATTGGCCAATCATCTGGCTATCTTTACTCTCGTCACCGGTTAGTGATTCAAAAAACTTTTTAGTACCTGAATGAGCAATCGTACCAATATTCTTTTTAACTTCATCAGCATTCATGCCAATGCCATTATCTGAAATCGTCAGCGTACGCGCTTCTTTATCCACAGCTAAACGTATTTTAAGCTCGCCATCACCTTCATAAAGGCCTTCGTTTGAAAGTGCAGAAAAACGCAGCTTATCCGCCGCATCAGAAGCATTTGAAACTAACTCACGTAAAAAAATCTCTTTATTGCTATAAAGAGAGTGTATGACCAACTCTAAAACTTGTTTAGTTTCTGCCTCAAACCCCAGTGTTTGTTTTTCATTCTTCTCTATTGTTTCGCTCATTCAAGCCTCCATCTATTCATTAATATCGACAGTGAATTAAATGGGGGCTCATTTGAACAATTCAAGGACCTTTATTGCAGATAGTTTTTTTGCACTCTACAACCCGACCCTATCAGCATGATGCCATTCAAGTTAGCTTGAGAAAAGACACTAGCGTTTATTGTGAATCGAGCAGAACCTCTTTCATATTTTCCAGCAGGTCAAGCGAGTCTTCTTCACTGAGGCCAAGATAATCAAGAACTGCCTCACCATGTCGCTGCCAATCAGCCCCTGATTGACCAGTCCGATAAACATCATCCCCCCACTCTGACAGCTTAAGAATTGCCATCAATATGGCTGTATCTTCATCCAAAGAACTAGACGGTGACAGGATCGGAGCACAATCGTGGTGCATACTAATCACCTGCCTAATACTCTCAGACAAGCCCCATTCACGGCATAGGTAATATCCCATCACAGCGTGGTTCGTGCTGTATGCGGCATCTTCAACTTGCGTGACTCGACCATCTTCTTGAGCATTCGCATCTCTTAACACATCAAGATAATCAGGAAAACGAGACGCCATCAATGGAATACCAATATCGTGAAACAAACCAAGCATATACGGTTCGCTGGGCTCATGCAATTTCAATCTATTAGCAACATATGCGCAGAGATTTGCCGTATTTTTAGCGGTATCCCAATAACGTGGGAGTATCACAGTAAAACTTCTCATAGACTGCTCAAGCGCAAAGGCCGTTACAATATTGGTCGTTGCTGTAACACCTATTAAACTAACCGCATGTTGTATGGATGAGATGCCTACCTTCATACCAAAGAAGGAAGAGTTAATCGTTTTCAAAACCGCAGCTGATATTGCTACGTCTTCGCTAATAATTTGCCCAATTTTAACTATATTGGCATCACCTTTACGCATTTCATTTTGCAAAGCCAACAATAATTCTGGCTGGGAAGGCAAGCTGAAGCGCTGTTGAGACCCCTTTACTTCTAATAAACTCATTTTTTTTATTTTATGGTCAACTTACTACAAACAATGAAATGAATCGTCCGGGATCATTTAACGAATTATTGCGGCAAACCGACCTACCTTTTATAGAGCATTCGCCAAACGGCTCAATGCATGTAATACCCCCATACTGGCATCTTCCATTTTCGCCAAATTATTTAACGCAACTACCCCATCACCCGTTTTAAAATTGGTCAAAGCAGACAACCCAGATTGATGCACCGCTTTATGCGGTCTTCCTATGTCGCTAAACCCACTCAATTTCAAGAAATTCTGATGCCTTTCGCCTTGATAATACCACAGACCTAATCGACATTTTGTATGATCAGCAAACTCGTCTGGTGTTTTATCCGAAACCCCCATAAAAACTTAGTAAACCTCTAATTTCCATGACAAAAGATCAATTCCACGGCTTCAACGAAGCTTTTAAGTCACCCCTGATTAATAACCACTTCCATCCTATTAAAAATAGTGATCATTTAATCCATTTGGCTTTTTCATTCAGGCCAATTTTACTAAAGTTCTCCGAACTTGTGGCAACACCTTCAATTTGCTTCCTAGCCTGAGTTGTTTTAAACAGGTCACCATATTGCCAAAAACCCCACGGGAAACTTTCATATCGCCTTTATCACCCTGTATGCAAGATGCTGACTGTCGTATAGTTTCTGCTTGAGCGATTAATTGCTGATTTAACACTTCTTATTATTGTTTAAGCGTAACGAGCTGCTCCTTCAGGTGATCCACTTCAACACTTTTATTATTTTTATTTCCAAAAAACATCTTGTATTACAACAACGCTAGTAATAGTTAACCAAGTACAAACGGCATGCCAAATAATGAATCTAAATATAGCTCACATTTAAGGAATAAATATCCAGTAACTTAGAAGTTTTTTTCATTCTCCAAATCGCTTTATCGCTTAACATGAATATGCGTTAAATCATATATTTCGCCCAGCGCAACGCGCTTAAATAACGCCACAAACTTAAGAACCTCACTTAACAAACCACCCTTAATATCGTGCTCATGACTTCTCTAAACTTATTTAGGTAAACAACTCTTAATCAACGCCAGTTGCTTACTAATCGAACTATCAACCAGTGCAGGAAAAACTCCATTAATACGAGCAAACAACTTCTCCGGCCAACCAACGTAATACCTTTGTTTATTAGACTCAACAAATTCAACAAACTCTTTTGCAACTTGCGATGGCTCATCAACATGCGTATCAAGCGCCGCATTCAATGCATCAACATTAGCATCATTAAGAGGGGTTTTAGTCGCTCTTGGTGCAAAATAACGAACAGCAACACTACTATCAGATAATTCCCGAGCAAGCGCCTCGGTAAAGCCTCGCAGACCAAATTTACTCGCGCTATACACCACAAAGCCTGGAAAACCTATACTGCCAAAAGCAGAGCCAACATTAACAATTTGAGAACTTTTTTGAGCTTGCAGAATTGGCAACATAGCCTGAGTTAAAAGAATAGTGCTCGTCAGGTTGGTATGAATTAATGATATAACCTGTTCTTCCTCTGTCTTATCAAACGATTTGAAGGCACCGATACCTGCATTGTTCACCAACATGTCCACGCCAGATTCTAGCGCCTGGCAATAACTAATAATCGTTTCTCTGCCATCAGCCGTGGCAATATCACATGACACAACGGAATGACCTTCCCCTAATAATTCAGCTAATTTGGAGAGTTTTTCTGTGTTACGGCCAATTAAAACAAGTCGTGCACCTTTTGAAGCAAGCTCCTCAGCCAATGCACCACCAATACCACCACTCGCCCCTGTTAAAACAACTGTTTTTCCTTGCACTATAAACTCCCTCATTTATCTCGATTAAATTATAAAAATACTAGCATACTAACTGCATAATTGTTTACCGCATCGAATGATAAGAGCTAGATCAGATGGAGCAGTATTTAACAAATACTGCCTAAATAAAAAAACTGCGCTCCTTTGTCTATTTAAAAAGAAGCGTTTGAATGTTTATGAAGTTACGATTATTTATAAGTCTAGGCGTTTATATTCAACCTTAGAAAATTGAAGCAAGAGTTAAAAACCAGAGATAAAACAGGAAACGCTTACTAAAAAGCGGTTGCTAAATGCTAGCAGAGGCCACAAACGCAGCCATATTAGAACCAAATAAGCTCTGTAAGAATGCTTGATGGGAGGTATTAAGCTCTGATTGAAGTAATTTTGATAAGGCCCAAAATTATCCCTTTCCTACGCCCAGTGTAACTAAACAGCCTAGCTTAACCGTTCACTTCTAGGGTTCTAGGCACAGATACTAACGGCGTCCATCAGCGCCACATTTAGCAGCAAAGCAACGGAGAAAATAACCGATTAATTTATCAATCGAACAGTTTAAATTCAAATTAGCGACTGCTAATTTATAAATTTTTGCGAATCAGGTATTACTTAGCAACAAGAGTCGATGAGAACGAACATACACCTGCCGCTAAGCATATTTAGCTACTTATGACTAAGTGTGATTCAACGATGCCCGCTTTTTTTCATTGTCATAAATAAACATAGGAGCTGACTCGCCTCGAATCACCTTATCATCTATCACAACTTTACATACATTATCCAACGAAGGTAGGTCGTACATTGTATCTAGTAAGACACTCTCCAAAATAGTCCTTAAACCGCGAGCACCCGTTTTACGAAGCATTGCTTTTTTGGCCACTTCCCGTAGCGCTTCGCCCCTAAACTCTAACTCAACGCCTTCCATATCGAAAAGCCTTTTATACTGTTTAGTTAATGCGTTTTTAGGCTCACTTAAGATCTCAATTAAGGCCTCTTCATCCAGTTCTTCAAGCGTAGCTACGACAGGCAACCGGCCGACAAACTCAGGAATCAGGCCGTATTTAACAAGATCCTCTGGTTCAACATTTTGTAACACGTCGCCAACATCAAGCGCATCATCTTCACTAATAACCTCAGCTGAAAAACCAATACCAACATTTTTCTGCGTACGGTCGTTAATAACTTTATCTAAACCTGCAAATGCACCACCAACAATAAATAAGATATTAGCCGTATCAACTTGCAAAAATTCTTGCTGCGGATGCTTCCTACCGCCTTGTGGAGGAACTGAAGCCACCGTTCCTTCGATCAATTTCAATAGCGCCTGCTGCACGCCTTCGCCTGATACATCTCGCGTTAAAGAAGGGTTATCTGATTTACGTGAAATCTTGTCAATTTCATCAATATAAACAATGCCACTTTCTGCTTTTTCAACATCAAAGTCACATTTTTGTAGGATTTTTTGAATAATGTTTTCAACATCTTCACCAACATAACCCGCCTCAGTTAATGTTGTCGCATCTGCGATGGTGAATGGTACATTTAACATTCTGGCCAAGGTTTCAGCCAATAACGTTTTACCCGATCCAGTTGGCCCAATCAGTAAGACATTACTTTTAGCAAGCTCAACATCATTCGTGCCCTGCTTTGCATTAAGACGTTTATAGTGATTATAAACAGCTACAGATAAGATCTTTTTCGCTTGTTGTTGACCGATGACATACTTGTCTAAAGATTCTTTTATTTCAGCGGGTTTAGGTAACTCGCCCCCAGCAGCAGAGGCTTCATTTTCTTCAAGCTCTTCTTTAATAATGTCGTTACAAAGCTCTACGCATTCATCGCAAACAAAAACAGAAGGGCCTGCAATTAATTTTCTAACTTCGTGCTGGTTTTTACCACAAAACGAGCAAATTAGAATTTTGCTATCGTTTTCATTGTTGTCACTCATACAAACCTCATTTCTTTAACGCTACTACTATATCTGACAGCTGCTTTGCTCTCAATCTTTCATTCATCTAAGGCATAGTATGGTTGAGATTTCGAATCTGTCTAGCACAAACGGTTATTTCTCAGAACCATCCACACTTCGAGCTTTTAATACTTTATCGATTAAACCGTAATCAACAGCTTTTTCGCTACCCATAAAGTTATCTCTGTCGGTATCACCTTGTATAACCTCAATCGGTTGGCCGGTATGTTCAGCCATAATGTTATTTAAGCGATCACGAATCAGCAGGATTTCTTTGGCGTGAATATCAATATCTGATGCTTGGCCTTGAAAGCCGCCTAAAGGCTGGTGAATCATCATTCTTGAGTGTGGCAAAGCAAAGCGTTTATCTTTTGCACCACCGGTCAATAATAAAGCACCCATGCTAGCCGCTTGACCAATACACATCGTGCTGACGTCCGGTTTAATAAACTGCATCGTGTCGTAAATAGACATACCCGCCGTGACCGAACCGCCCGGCGAATTAATGTATAAATGAATATCTTTATCTGGGTTTTCAGATTCTAAAAACAACATTTGAGCGACAATCAAGTTGGCCATATGGTCTTCAACTTGTCCGACCAAAAAGATAACTCGTTCTTTCAGAAGTCGAGAATAAATATCATATGAACGTTCACCGCGTGCGGTTTGCTCAACCACCATTGGAACCAGACCTAGCGCTGTCGCTTCAGGCGTATTGCTCTGCATATTTATTCCCATTTTTTAAATGTGTTAGTTATCCAACAGCTTGTGCTGGTGTCATTAGCTCTTCAAACGATAAGGATGTTTCAGTTACTTTTGCTTTTTCTAGTACCCAATCAACAAGTTGATCTTCTAAAACAACACTCTCAACCTTATTTTTCTCTTCAGGATTTGAGTTATACCAGTTAATCACTTCTTCAGGAGACTGATATGTTTGGGCGAACTCTTCAATACGCGCTTGAACCTTATCTTCATCCGCTTTTATGTCATTTTGCTTTATAACTTCAGATAATAACAAGCCTAATTTAACGCGCTTTTTCGCTTGCTCAGTAAATAATTCTTTAGGTAAATCAGGCTGAGCAGGTTGGCCAGCTTGCGCTGCCTTTTCGTTTAATGATGCAACCATTTGGTTCACTTCATTATCGATTAATGCTTCAGGGATAGAAACTTCGTTGTTTTCCACAATCGCATCCATCACGATTTCTTTACGCTTTGTTGCTAATGCGCGGCTCAACTCACCCGTCATGTTTTTTGTAAGGTCTGCTCTAAAGTCAGCCATATCACCACTTTCAACGCCAAATTCTTTAATGAATTCTTCGTTTACTTCAGGTAATTCGCTTTTTTCCACTTTATCAACGTCTACATCAAAGACACCCACTTTTCCAGCGAAGTCTTTCTGTTGATAATCTTCAGGGAAGGTCACTTCAAAGTTTAGTTTTTCACCCGTTTTAACGCCTGTTAAGTTTTCTTCAAAACCAGGAATCATGCTCTTTGAACCTAAAACAACTGGGAAACCTTTAATTGGTTCTTCAGAAACCGGCTTATCGCCCACGTTACCTTCAAAACTTATTGTTACCTGATTTCCATCTTTTGCTTTTGTCTTAACTTCTTTCCAAGTGATTTTTTGCTTCTGTAGCTTCTCAACCATGTTATCAATATCAGACTCTGCAATTTCTGCAACCGGAGCATTTAGAGATAATTCTTCAATAGGGTTGATGGTGATTTCTGGATAAACCTCAAAGCTTGCCGAAAACTCATAGCCGTCTGTTTTATCGTCATTCGGCGTAATAACTGGCGCACCCACTGGGTTCAACTTTTCTTCCATAAGAGCTTTATAGAAGAAGCTTTGCGTTAATTCTGATAAGGCTTCAGCTTTAACACTGGCACCAAATTTCTTTTTAATGACGCTCATAGGCACTTTGCCAGGTCTAAAGCCATCAATACGCGCATTGCGTTTCACATCGTCATAGCGCTTATTTATCGCTGTATCCACCTCTTCTTGAGGAACGACAATTGTTAATGTTCTTTTAATATCAGAATTAGACTCAACAGAAACCTGCATATTTATTCTCTAGTGTTGTTTTAGATGGTGTTATTCAAATAGATGGTGCGAAAGGAGAGACTCGAACTCTCACATCTTACGATACTGGTACCTAAAACCAGCGCGTCTACCAATTCCGCCACTTTCGCATTTTGGTTGGAAATAATGTGCGGTATCATACCGACTCTTGCAACACTTTTGCACCTCTTTTCTAGACAATTTTATTTAAAACCTAAAAACCCTAATGAAAGCCACCAGTTTTTTTATTTTTTACTTCTTAATAGCATCCCTTATGGCCGCTTTAATTGCCTACCCATTATTTCAATTTGTCGGTAATAATTCATACCGCTTCGAAAGCTGGGTAACCCGCTCCGCGCTATTATTTTTAATTTTGGGTTTAATCCCTTGCTTTAAGTTCTTTAAGTTGTCGTTACTCAGCATTGGATACAATACGACTTTTAAGCATTCTTTAAAACAACTTTCTAAGGGATTTGTTTCTGGGCTATTGATACTCGGCGTCGTTGTTTTTGCACTAATCTTTTTCGACGTCAGAACCACATCGGCCGATGAGCAGTTAACACTTAAACTCATTGTTAAGGCCCTACTCGCAGGCATTGTCGTGGCGCTGATTGAAGAAACGCTTTTTCGTGGGCTCTTTTTCAAGTTAACGCAAACTTGGCATAACGCCTTTACCGCTGTTTTTGTTAGTAGCTTTTTCTACGCTATCTTGCATTTCATCAAACCGATTGAGCACATCGACCAAAGCGTGCTGAGCATTCAAAGTGGTTTTGAGGTTATTTTTAATGCGTTTAGCGCTCTTACAAGTATGCAAGCAGGTGATTTCTTGGCCTTATTCAGTGTCGGTGTTCTGCTGGCATTGGTTCGACTTAGAACCAACACCTTAACTTACTGCATCGGCCTTCACGCCAGCTGGGTTTTTCTAATAAAAATAGTTAAGGAATTAACTGATAATAATCGGCATGCGGATTTAGCTTACCTAACGGGTCAATACGATGGCATAGTGGGTCTTCTCAGCTTTGCTTGGATTGCATTACTCTCTATTATCTACATGATCTATATCATTAAATCGAAGGATCGCGTCTCTTCTTAAAAACCCTCTCCTTGACATGCTTTGCTTATGGATTAGAATGGGAATCATTATCATTACCGTTTAATACTCCATGTCAAGAACCAACGAATTGACAACTAACAGCACGTTAGCCGATATTGCGATCGGTCAAAAAGTGATGTTACGCAAAAATCAAATGGATCATAAGCTAGAAAAAAAGCTGTTAGCTCTTGGCTTTTCAAAATTGATTCCCCTTCAAGTAACACAAAAAAGAAAAGGCGGCCTAGTTGTTAGCATAGGTAACGCGCGCATTGCCTTAAACGAGGCCTTAGCGCAACAAGTCCTAATTCAATCACTATGACAAAACAATGCTGCGACGCAGCCACCCCAGTATCACTATCAAATAAAAGCCCTGTTGTTGCCGTTATTGGCAACCCAAATTGTGGCAAATCAACGTTATTCAATGCCATTACAGGCATAAAGCAAAAAACAGGTAATTGGCCTGGGGTGACGGTTGAACGTCGGGAAGGCCTTGCTAAAATTAACGATCAAGAAATCATACTCGTTGACCTACCTGGTGTTTACGCACTCGATAGTGATCGCGAGGCGCTGGATGAACAAATTGCCCGCCAATATATTTTATCGGGTGAAGCCGATGCTTTATTAATCGTTGCTGATGCTGCCAATCTAGAGCGCAGTCTCTATCTTACGAGCCAGTTATTAGAAACGGGCATACCAGCGATCCTGGCTTTAAACATGATGGATGTCGCTAAATCTAGAGGCATGGATATCAACCTTGACGCCTTATCTCAGTCGTTAGGCTGTCCAGTTGCCGCCATCATGGCACGGCAGAACAAAGGTATCGATGCGCTTTTGAAGCAACTTTTAGAGGCTCTACAAAATAAAACCAATCAGCATCTTGAAATCGACTACCCTTCAGCCATTAAGTCAGCCATCGGCGAGATAAGTCCCACATTAAACACCGGGCAACAATCACAGTTTATTTTGCAGTGGCACGCAATCCAGTGTCTAGAGGGTTACTTCTCACCAACGACGACCGAGCAAACACACGAGGCTTGCCGCCGCTTGCAGCTCGCCATTCAAGAAGAAACCGGAGAAGACGCGGACACGCTTATTGCTGCTAGCCGCTATGAATTTTCACATCAGTTAACCTCGCAGGTTGTTGAACAAACAAAAAGCACTCAACAAACATGGTCCGACCGCGTAGATAAAGTGGTTCTTAGCGATTATTTTGGCCTGCCAATCTTCTTCTTCAGCATCTACTTAATGTTCAGCATCACCATTAATTTTGGTGGCGCATTAATTGATTTTTTCGATATCACTGCGGGCGCACTGTTTGTCGATGGCTTGAAAATACTGCTCCAGAATTTGGGTTTCCCAAACTGGTTTCAGGTCTTACTCGCCGATGGTTTAGGCGGTGGCATTCAGGTTGTCGCGACCTTTATTCCAATCATCGCCACTTTGTACTTCTGTCTATCTATTTTGGAAGACTCAGGTTACATGGCACGTGCCGCCTTTGTGATGGATCGCTTTATGCGCAAACTCGGTTTACCCGGTAAAGCCTTCGTACCGTTGATTGTTGGTTTCGGTTGTAACGTGCCATCCATCATGGCAACACGCACCTTAGAAAAACAGCGCGACCGCATCATGACCGTGATGATGGCGCCCTTCATGTCCTGCGGCGCTCGGCTGTCGGTTTACGCATTATTTGCCGCGGCCTTTTTCCCTCAGTCTGGGCAAAACATCGTTTTCTTACTTTATCTGCTCGGTATCGCCGCCGCTATTTTTACCGCACTACTGCTAAAAAGCAGCGTGCTCGAAGGCGAGTCTGATAGCTTCCTTATCGAACTGCCGCCTTATCATCGCCCTGCTATTAAAAGCTTATTTCTTCACACTTGGGAACGCTTAAAGTCCTTCGTGCTGGAAGCAGGCAAATTCATTGTCTTAATGGTCATGGTGATTAATATCTTAAATTCTGTGGGAACAGATGGCAGTTTCGGCAACGAGAACAGTTCAAAATCTGTGTTGAGCGAAGTGAGCAAAACATTCACTCCCGCCTTTGAACCCATGGGTATTCAAGAAGAAAACTGGCCAGCCATCGTCGGTATTTTTAGCGGCTTATTGGCAAAAGAAGTCGTTGTTGGCACACTGGATGCTGTTTATTCAAACCTTGAAGGCAACACCGGCGAAGATGAAGAAAGCTTCAGTCTTAGCGCAAAGTTCTCAGAAGCTATAAGCACGACTAACGAAAACTTAAGCGATGCATTCCATAATATGGGTGACCCGCTCGGTTTACGCACACTCGATGCCAACAGTAATATTGAAGAGGCGGCAACAGAACAAGACGTCAGCCACGCCCTATTCGGCACCTTAGTAAAATACTTTGATGGCAAGGTCGGCGCTTTTAGTTACCTGTTGTTTATACTTTTGTATGTGCCGTGTGTGGCGGCCATTGCAGCCGTTCAACGAGAAACAGGCACACGCTGGGCAATGTTCTCCATTTTTTGGAGCTTATACCTCGCCTATAGTATGGCCACTTCTTTCTATCAAATAGCATATTTTAGCCTGCACCCAACGCAAACGTTGATATGGCTTGGTATCTTTTTTGTTGGGTTTTTAGCTATTTGGCTAACCCTACGCCAACTAGGCCAAAAACTGCTCGCTATTGATCACTCTGTCGTCGGAAGCACATGATCTTATTAGAAATTAGGGATTACATAAAAGCAGCAGGCAGCGCCCCCGTACGCGACCTTGCTCTACACTTCAATATAGCTCACGACGACGCCCAATCCATGATCGAACATTGGGTTAAAAAAGGTTACGTAAGAAAACTACCGCCCGGCTCGCTTTGCCAAGGTGGTTGTCGTAGTTGCGACCCTGATAGCATAGACATTTATGAATGGAGCAAGACCTAAGCTCACTGAACTTTTCTAAAAAACACTAAAACAGCTTTAGAGAAAATATCGCTACCCATGTTGCTAAACTATCAATAGAGCTAAACGCCTGTGTAAAACCTGCCGATCTGCAGCGCTTTTTACGCTAACAAATCATCTGTAAAAACACGTTCATCTTTCAAGCCAATCCCAGACAATTGCATACGTTTCGCTTCGGTTAGCAAATAAAGTAAGGTATCTGCTGCTTTCTCATAACTAAGCCCAGCCGGCCTGATATTAGACACACAGTTTCTATTCGCATCTGTATTGCCTATTTGCGGTTTATGAACAACATAAGCGCCCAAACTATCAGGGCTACCTAGGCCTGGTCGTTCGCCAATTAAAATAACTGCCATTTTTGCACCGATTAACGCACCAATTTCATCTTCTACCGCAACCCGCCCAAAGCGCGCAACTAGCAACGGTGCAATACGCCAGTTGAGTCCTATTAAGCGAGGTAGCAGCAAGGCCAATACAGCCTTAGCATGTTTATCAGCAGCCATCGCTGACAAGCCATCACTAACAATAAAAACCACCTCATAAGATGCAGCATTATTACGTAATAATTGTTGCGAGTCAGCGTCTAAACAACGCCCTAAATCAGGCCTCGTTAAATAACGAGAGCGATCTTTGGCTTGGCTTTCAAGCAATAAAACTGCGCCGTTAATCGGCATTAATTTTTTAACGAGGGCATCGCTATCAAATTCATGATGAACCGCATCACGGGCTTTTGCGTGCGCCAACTTAAAATCCAGCCAATCATCGGTTCTAAGACTACCACCGGCTCGGCCCAAGGCAATACGCGCCGATGTAAACGCCTTCAAATTAAACCAAGGGTCGTTCAAGCTGATGTTGGAATCGCTCATAAGTACCCTATTGAGCCATCAGCAATGGGTGCTGCTCACTGGCAGGTAACAACATATTGCTGTCATTAATAATATGCATCGACTTAAGCCATGCCTCAAACTCAGGCGCTGGCCTTTTGCCTAACACTTGCCTCAAGTAGTGCATATCATGGAATGAAGTCGATTGATAATTGAGCATGATGTCATCAGCACCTGGCACACCCATAAAAAAATTACAGCCAGCAACACCTAACAGCGTTAACAAATTGTCCATATCATCCTGATCAGCCTCTGCATGATTGGTATAACAAACATCACAGCCCATCGGCAAACCGAGTAACTTGCCACAAAAATGATCCTCTAAGCCCGCACGGGTAATTTGTTTACCATCGTACAAATATTCCGGCCCAATAAACCCAACCACACTGTTCACCAAAAAAGGGCTATATTTTCTCGCCACGCCATATGCTCTGGTTTCTAACGTCTGCTGATCAATACCGTGATGCGCCTGCGCAGATAAACACGAGCCCTGCCCCGTTTCAAAATACATCACCTGCTGGCCCACCGTGCCTCTATTTAGCGACAACGCCGCTTGCTTTGCTTCCTCAAGCATATTCAAGTCAATCCCAAAGCTTTTATTCGCCGCCTCTGTCCCAGCAATGGATTGAAAAACAATATCAACCGGCGCACCTTGATTGATCGCTTCCAGTTGTGTCGTCAGGTGCGCTAAGACGCAGGACTGTGTTGGAATATCAAAACGTTGAATAAGCTCGTCTATATTAGCCACCAGTCGCTTGACACTTTCCACACTGTCTGTCGCCGGGTTAATACCAATCACTGCATCACCGCAGCCGTACATCAAGCCATCTACTATTGACGCACCAATGCCTTTTGCATCGTCTGTCGGGTGATTCGGCTGTAGCCTAGTAGCCACGCAACCTTGTAGCCCTATCGTGTTACGAAACTGACTCACTACCTGACATTTACTGGCGACTAATATCAGGTCTTGGTTACGCATCAACTTACTCACCGCGGCCACCATCTCAGGCAGTAAGCCGCTCGACAATGCCGCTAACTCGGTCGAAGTCATCGAATAAGATAATAAGCGGTTACGTAAATCACCGACCGTATCATTTTCTATTTTTTGAAACGTTTCAGCATGATGCTCATCGAAAATTAAACGACTCACTGCGTCAGATTCAGGCGGAATTAACGGCTCTTCAAGAAAGCGCTTAAGCGGCGTATTTGCCAACAACATCTGCGCTACAACACGCTGTTCCTCAGTTTCGGCCGCAATACCCGCTAAGTAATCACCACTTTTAACGGACGATGCTTTCGCCATTAAGTCGGCTAGGTTTTTAAACCGGTATGAACACCCGCCAATTGAATACCTGTAGTCAGCCATTGTTTTAAGGTTTACCTCCCTTAGTGATCACATAACGTCGAAACGACTCAAATATTACTTAAAATAACCACCAAAATTTTGCCTAACCTTTTGTATAGGAATTGAAATACCAAAGCCTGTGTTAAGCGCAGAGCCTTGCGCCACTTTTATGGTGTTAACCGCTACCACATGCCCATTATCGGTAATCAGTGGCCCACCACTATTCCCAGGTAAAATTTTTGCGTCAGTGGCAATTCCCCTTGCTGAAATTTGAGTCACCGTCCCCTCGGTTAGCTGATCTCGCAAACCCAACGGGCTGCCAATCGCATGTACACTGGTGCCCTGTGACACCCGTTCTGTCGAAATTTCAAGATACGGCGCCTTACATGCGTCCACTTTAAGCAAGGCCAAATCGTCTTTAGACGACACCTTAATAAGCTTCGCTTTAGCTTTCGTGTTGTCTTTTAAAATAATTTCAAATGACCGCGCCACATTTGAAACCGCGCTTGAGAAATTAAATTCCGACTGTTGTTGTTTGAATTTTCGCTCGGCCTCATTCAACCGTCTTGAAGCCTCATTAATTTGTTGTTTATCTTGGTGATATTGCTGCTCATAAAGCGAATATTCCCGCTGCGATACTTGCCTTTCTCTTTCAGACGACAAACCATCCATATAAAGCTTAAAGTCATCTAGTCTTTGCTTATTGATGAGCAGCCGCTCTTCCTGATTAGCAACCTCCAGCTTCTTTCGCTCAAACATTAAGGCGTTTTGCTTTATCTTAGCTTCCGTAACAACCCACTGCTTCCCCTTGGCCGGACGTACGACGTGTTTATTAGTAATAAGGTAGCAGTCATCCGTTACAAAAAAACCAGAACCTGAACCAAGCTGACTTCTAACCGTCACTACCGCCATCGTCGCTTTTTGAACTGGATTACTAGGGCTATATTTGTCATTCAATAATGCAACAAAATCTCTCGTTTTCCCAGATGATGAGCCAAAACCTCGATAAGAACGAACAGCTGTAGAACCGGCAGATTTTTTAGGTGAGTCAGAAAACTGCCAACGCCCATTCTCATCCTTGTATTTAAAAATCTCTGCCATGCAAGTACTCTGAAAAAAACACACAAAGAACACGCATAAAACGAACTTAAAAAGAGTCGATTCAATAAGCGTCGGGTTGATTTCTCAATCCTCTAACGTAAAGCTGTCAACGAACGCATTTAATTTAGTTTGCACCAACTCATAGGTTTCATCAATGTTACTGGCGATCTCGTCCTCTAAAACATTTAACCCATTTAGAATATCTCGAGCTTCTGAGAAACCCTTCTCAATACCGCCTTTAATAAGCTCAGTAAAGGCCAACAGCGCCTCATCCTCAACTAATTCAGGGTGCTGCTCTTGATAGCTCGCAAAAAAGGCTGTGCTCAAAGAAACAATTCGCTCTGCCGTCGCATCCGGACTAACATCCAGGTCCGAATCATAGGCATTTTGAATTGCACTCTCTCCTAAGCTAGCACTCAACGCTTCATTAATGCCGTCGAGAGCCGTTTTTAGCACTAATGCCTGAGGAGAATCAGCCGCACTCAAACTAATCGTTGATTCTAAAATAGCCGAGTTAAGTGATTTTTTTGCTAAATTTTTCTCGTGTGCCAGTGCCGAAACTTCTTGCCCCATTGGGCCATCCGCTTTCTTATCGTTACTTTTAGCCAAGTTTTGCACTTGTTGATTAAAGGGAATCGATGCTTGAATAGTCACAATATCCTCCTGATTTTGCTGAACTAACAGTGTACAACTATTTTATCGGCCATATCTGTAGGAAGTTTAGCGGTATGGAGGGTTAAAACACCTTATCTGACAGCAATTTCTTTCTCAATGGCGTTGGTTTCAAAACAAATCGTCAGCAGAATTCACGTTAATGTAGGCCGTAGCTGTTATGCAAAAAAGCTACTCCCTTACTCTTTAATTATATAGCTCACTCACTCTGCCCTTGACCATTAAGTAAACCACTTCCCGCAAAACAGTATATAGCTTCATTGCCTTTTCCTGATCTGTATCAAGGCGTTAAAAGCTCTATCCTCCTAGAATTTACACAGAAGTGAGCTGTCAAACAAATTGTGTGCCGGTTCTTCTTAATAAAAACCATTTCCAGTATCTACTTAAAGAGGACAGAATATTATGAGCAACGATATCGATTATCATCAATTTATTGACAACGAAGAAGGATGGGTTGACCGTCGCATCTTTTGGGAAGAAGAGATTTACGAACAAGAGTTAAAACAAATTTTTGCCAAATCATGGCAATTTATAGCGCACGATTCAATGATTCCTAATGCGAATGATTTTTACACCACGTACATGGGTGAAGACGGCGTTATCGGCGCACGCCAAAAAGACGGGAGCGTCAAAGTATTTTTGAATTCCTGCCCACATCGAGGTAATAAATTTTGCTATGCCGATGAAGGCAACACACGCTCCTTTATTTGCAACTACCATGGCTGGAGCTTTGGTATAGACGGCAAACTAGGTGCCTTAGCAAATGAACACGTTTACGATGACGGTGATATCGATAAAGAAAAGTGGAGCCCCAAACAAGCACGCGTTGCCACATATAAAGGCCTAATATTTGCTACTTTTGACCAAGAAGCACCCTCACTTGAAGAATGGCTTGGCGATTTCCGTTGGTACTTAGACATGATGTTCGACAACGACGGTGAAACCGAATTCATCAGCGGTGGCATTAAGTCGTACGTTAACGCTAACTGGAAGTTTGGTGTTGAAAACTTCGTTGGTGACGCCTACCACGCACTTTGGAATCATGACTCTGGCCTTAAAGCGATGAACAATGGCGAAGGCTTTGGCCCAGCGGTTAATGAAGAATCCTTCCATGCCAGCGTTAATGGGCACGGTTGGGAGTTTGGTACCGATGGTTACGCCGATGTGTTGATAACAGGACGCCCTATCTGGATGAAATACGTCCAAGATGTGATTAAACCAAAAATGGAAAAAACGCATGGCGAATTGCGTTCAAAAATATTTGGTTCGCTCGCTTCGGTGTCTATTTTCCCAAACATTTCGTTCCTACCCGGCATTCAAACCTTCCGTGTTTGGTTACCTAGGGGACCTAAAAAGCTTGAACTAAGAATTTTCACCATCGTTAATAAAAATATGCCTGATGAAGTCAAGCAAGAAATTAACCTTGGCTGTATGCATACCTTTAACCCTGCCGGTGTGTTGGAAATGGATGACGGCGAGAACTGGGAAGGCAACACGCAAGTGAACAAAGGCTATCTAACTCGCCAAGAAAAATTGCATTATGGCTGTGGCATTAGTCGTGAAATTGAACACGAAGAGTTACCGGGCATTATTTATGCCGGTCAATTTAATGATGCCAACCAACGACATTTTTACACCCGTTGGGCCGATTTAATGAATGCTGATAAGTGGGACGACGTACCAACTCGCTACACACCTCGCTTCACCGGCAAAACCACTATTGAGGAAGAATAAGATGTCGACAGCACAAGAAGATATGAGCCTAGCCGCGGTTTCTATTGAAACGCTTATCGAAGTTCAACAATTTCTATATCGCGAAGCACGCATTCAAGATATGGAGAAGTTCCGTGAGTGGCTCACTATGCTAACCGATGACGTTCATTATTGGATGCCATACCGTTACCAGCGCTACCGTAAAAATGAGAAAGAACCCACCATTTACGACCAATCGTATTATTGCGACACAATGGAAGATTTGAAAAAGCGCGTCATCCGCACCGAGACCGGCACCTGTTGGTCAGAAGATCCAGCGACTCGCGCTGCTCATGTTGTTACCAATATTGAAGTAGAGCCAACCAGTAATCCTGATGAGTTCACCGTGTACTCGTTAATCACAGTTCATAGAAACATGAATGAAGATGAAGAGCACACGATGATAGGACACCGAACAGACCTCATAAGGCGTGTGAACGGTGTTTTAAAACTCGCTAAAAGAAAAATTATTCTTGATCAAAACATCTTCATGAATAAAAGCTTAAACGTTTACTTATAGCGCAACTCATTAAGCATTAAAAAAAGGCCCTGCTAATGCGGGGCCTTCTTAAATACAAACTGGAGAAATATATGGTTGAAGTAATAGAGCTGGGTTACGTTGGTCTCAATGTAACAGACATGGAAGCGTGGAGAAGCTACGCAACCGAGTGTATAGGGTTAGAAATTGCTGAAAGCGATAAAGATGATCGTTTTTACCTAAGGATGGACAAACAACACCACCGCTTCACTATTTTCAAATCTGACCAAGATGACCTTGCCTATATGGGCTGGCGCGTAAAAGGGCAGGAAGAATTTAAAGCCATGCAACAGCAATTGACCGATGCAGGTGTTGCCTTCCGCGTAGGAACAGAAGAAGAAGCACGTGAACGCCACGTGTTGGCTCTCATTAAACTTGACGATCCTTCTGGAACGCCGAACGAAATTTACTACAGCCCACAAGTAGACGTGATGAAGCCTTTTCACCCTGGGCGTCCAATGCATGGCAAATTTGTTGCCGGTAATCAAGGGCTAGGACACGTTCTAGTACGTTCTGATGATGATCAGGCCACTTATGATTTCTATAAATTACTGGGCCTAAAAGGATCAATTGAATATAGAATTGCGCTGCCCGATGGCAATTGTGCTGAACCCGTTTTCATGAGCTGTAACGACCGCCAACATTCAATTGCTTTTGGTTTTCATGGCATGGTTGAACGCCTAAATCACCTGCATATCCAGTACACAGAATTCGATGATTTAGGCATCTCACACGATACCATTCGTAATCAAAAAATTGATGTAGCCATGCAGCTGGGCAAGCACGCTAATGATCAGCTTTACACTTTCTACTCGCCAACACCGTCAGGTTGGTTAATGGAACTCGGTTGGGGCGATTGCGTCAAACCAGAAGCTCAAGAGCACTATACTGGCGATATTTTTGGCCACGCAGTGGAAGCAAGCGGTTACGGCATGGATATTGAGTTATAAAAAGTCACGACTGCATGGGTTAATTAAACCCTTCGCAACAAGTCTGTAAAAAGAAACGCTCATTAACTTGGGCGTTTCTTTTATCACCTGACTAGACTGTCACCTCAAGCCTATTACCTGATAGTTACCTTTAGTCTTTAAAGAAACTTCGATTGGCTTGCCGCTTTCATTTTTCCAGTACCAGCCGTGAGAACCATTAAACGGCACACTTTTTGAGCCATTACCCTTATCTGCCGTTGCCTCTTTATAGCTTTTAAAATAGCCCGTTGTGTCTCCCTGCGGCTCACCGTGGAAATCAAAATAAAGCATCGCACCATCTGTCTGCCATGAGTATTCCAACACCGCATCTTTTTCCAAATAAAACTTATACTCTAAGCCGCTATTAGCAGGGATAGTCAATTTAACAGTATCTTCCCGTAACAATGTTCGCTCATCACACGAGCCTAGCGTTGGCTTAACTGCTTGCTCAGCATTCTCCGCCATCACAGTTAAACCCATGGCCTTGCCGAAACCAGTCGGGTCGATGCCATATTCCGCCGGCAGTACAACCGTTAACAAAATAATCACCGCTAAAATGCTCGCAATAATTGATGCTTTAACCAGCGAAGCAAGAGATTGAATAGGGTGCTCTATTTTATTCATAATAATTTAACTCGTTACGGAATAGCCGACCATTTGATAGCCAAACAGTATCAAACCTCCGGTCATTAATAGTGTGTTTGTCATAGTCGAAAACAAATAAAAACTACGGTGCCTACGCCAAAAACTCAAGCCAATCAAAATGAAAACCAAGGCCACAAACTGCCCCAGCTCTACCCCAACGTTAAAGGCCAACAAGTTTTTCCACAAACCTGTTTGAGGTAACGCAAAATCTTGAATCTTAGTCGCCAAACCAAAACCATGAAATAAGCCAAATATCGCAACGGCAACTTTAGTATTCGGTTGAAAACCAAGCAAACGATTGAAGCCACCCAAGTTATCAAAGCCTTTATAAACAATGGATAAACCAATAATCGCGTCAATTAAATAAGGATTCAGCGCAATATTATTCAACACACCCAACAATAAAGTAATGCTATGCCCCGCCGTAAACAGGCTCACGTATAACAGCACTTCGCGTTTTCTAAATAAAAAGAAAATAACGCCTATCAGAAACAACAAATGGTCATAGCCCGTCAGCATATGTTTCGCACCGATATAAAGAAAAGGCCCAATGGCAACGCCCTCGTTCGCCAACAAAAAACGTTCAGTGCTCGCATCCACACCATGAGCTAACACCCCAGAAGAGCTGATGAGACACAACAAAAAGGCGAACACAAGCATATGAGGCACTCTAAACACGGTAGCACCCCAGATTTTTTGGTATAAATAAAGTGTAAATTCTTTCACAAACTTCCCTAAAGAGATCGCTCTAATGCACCGGCAACTACAGCCGACAAACGCCTATTATAACAACCACTTAGTACTGTTACAAAGCACCAACCCAAAAATCGTTTGCCTTTGCCATGTACCCAAAAGACACATATGGTTTTGTAAAATATTTAGGCATGTTGGGCTTCTTGCATCAGCCCAACCTACGGGTAATGTTCTACTTTGAATACGGGATTTGTAGGTTGGCGCTGAGTTTACGAAGCCCAACAAATTTACCTCAAAACATTTAACCGTTACATGTGTTCGATTGGGTTCTGTTGGGCTTCTTGCATCAGCCCAACCTACAGATAATGCTCTACTTTGAATATGGGATTTGTAGGTTGGCGCTGAGTTTACGAAGCCCAACAATCTACCTCAAAACATTTAACCGTTACATATGTTCGATTGGGTTCTGTTGGGCTTCTTGCATCAGCCCAACCTACGGATAATGCTCTACTGCGGATATGAGGACTTGTAGGTTGGCGCTGAGTTTACGAAGCCCAACAATCTACCTCAAAATATTTAACCAATGCATATGGCCCATTGGGTTTTGTTGGGCTTCTTGCATCAGCCCAACCTACGGGTAATGTTCTACTTTGAATATGGGATTTGTAGGTTGGCGCTGAGTTTACGAAGCCCAACAATTCACCTCAAAACATTTAACCAATACATCTGTTCGATTGTGTTCCGTTGGGCTTCTTGCATCAGCCCAACCTACGGGTCATGTTCTACTTTGAATACGAGATTTGTAGGTTGGCGCTGAGCCCGCGAAGCCCAACAGGATTAGAGCACTGACTTAACTGGTTGTTAAATAGGCGTTAATTGCTTTGTGCGCATGTCCTGCCTTGGACATTTCCATGCGGATGCTGTCGCGTTGACTATGTGAATATTTTGTTAGAATTTTATTCTTCTCTAAAATAAATTGAATACCTTCCGCGAGTTTGGAAGGTTCAATATTGGGCTTTGAGTCAAACAAGGTTTTAATCGCGTCATCTCTTGTTTTTTCTAATTCAACAACTGCGTCCCAGTCACCGTTCTCGGCTAATTCAATGAGCTTTTTAGTGTCGGCAATAATGCTAATCAACTGTTGTAAATCGGCACTCATAAGGGCTTATTATTGCGCCGCATTGGGGTCAATCGCATCCCAGCCCATTTTAACTTGACTCAATAATTTTCCTGCCTCATCCAAGAGCGAATCGTCATTCGTCATATTAGCTTGTAATAAAATATGACTAATATATTCATATAAAGCATCAAGATTCTTAGAAATTTCACCACCTTGTTCAAAATCTAAGCTGGATTTAAGCCCGCCAACAATTGAAATAGCACTACCAATCTGTTCACCTTTCTTAGCAATATCATTCTGCTTTAATGCCGCTTTCGCTGACAAAATTCTTGATAAAGCCCCATCCAACAACATTTGAATCAATCGGTGTGGTGAAGCATCCATTACACCACCATGAGCACCCATTTGTTGATACTGCTTTAATGCTGTTACACCATTCATATTATTCTCCGTAAAATGAATTATTTACTATTTGGATTATAAGCACCTGGCAAGCTAGCCAACTGCTGTGTTAAAAAACTACTTTGGTTTTGCAATGAACTGACTATCGCATCCATTGCGGAAAATTGAGATAACAAGCGGCTTTCTATCGATGATAATCGCCTATTTAAGGCCAAACGTTGCTCACCAATATCATCAATACGATCTTGCAAACCTTCGGTACGTGACTCAATAATGCCATCTGAACCAATATAGCCATCAATAATGCTATCTAGTGTATTTGCAATACCGTTTGTTGCTGCAAAAAGCTCACCCACTTGATCAAAACTTGAATCTAACGCTTCATCAAGCGTTGTTGAATTTATTTCTAGCTTGCCCGTATCATCAGTCGTAATACCAAGCTCTGCTAACGTGCTAAAAGTGCTCGATAGACCAGACACCGAAGATGATATTTCTTGTCTAATAGAGTTTTGAATACCCCTTAAAACTGAATCACCTAACAAAAGCCCACCCGTATCAGTTGTTGCATTATATGAACCTAATGCATTAAACGTACTCACCAAGCCATTATAGTTTGCAACAAATTGATTTATTTTTAACTCAACCGCTGCTTTATCTTCGGCAACGGTCAATTTTTCTCCTGCACCTACACCCACAGCCGTTATCGTAATACCATCTATAACGCTAGCAAATGTATTGTTGGAGCTACTGATTAGCTGCGCATCAACTTTAATCTGCCCATCTAACGCTGCTGCTGGCTCATTCAATTGTGCATTAACCAACCTAGATAAACCCGCATCACCCATAGCAGTAATCGTTATCGCATTATCTAAGCCCGTATCATTTGCCGTAAATACCAGCTTCTGTTCTGTGCCACCTAACCCATCATCCACGTTAATAATTGAAGCTGTTAAGCCTGAATTATCCGTTGCTGCATTTATCGCATCACGTACATCAGTTAACGTATCAGTTCCACTCACAACGATATCAAAAGAATCGGCAGCTTGAGTTAACGTCAAAGTACCGCCTCCAACTGCTTCCGCGGATGCAAAACCATCTGTTGTTATCAGCTTATTCGCCTGTGCAAGCTGAATGACTTCAACACCATATTGCGATACATCGGCCGTTTCATCTGCCGTCGCCGTAAAAATATCAGAATCACTCGATGTTCCTGAACGGACTTGAAAGTCTGTTAAATCCTGTAAACCTTGTACTGCCGATTGGAAAATAGACAGCGAGGATTTTAGCCCTCCATAAGCAGAAATATCGCCTTGATACTCTGCCTCTCTAACATTAAGTCTGTTCGCCGTTGCCGAGCCTTCCGCAGCCACTAGCTGCGTAACTAAAGAGTTAATATCTAACCCTGACCCAATACCTGGTGATGAAATTGACATAATTGATTCCTGTTACATGTATTAAACAATACTATGCAAAAATCAGACCTCCTATGCCTTTCCGTTTACTAACAAACCAACACCTCTCTCATCCGCTACCGCTAATGTCTCCGAAATGTGTTCCGCTATTGCTAACACCTGATCTGATGGGAACTTGCGGATCTCTTGACCTGTTTCTCTATCTGTAATCGTAATAACAGAACGGCCCGTTTCTTCATGCACCGAGAATTGAATGCCGCGCTGAATGCTTTGAACAAAACTATTCAAGTCACTCACCGTTTCTTCAAGCTTCTTTTGCACGTCCTGCGATTCGTTAAGTTCATTTGCCAGCGGCAACACCTTGCCGGCAACCTCAGACTCTAACTTTACTTTACTAACAGCAACATCCGCAGGCGACACGGCAACAGAAGGTGCTTTAGACGAAACCGCCTTAAGTACTGACTGTAAATTTACCGTTTCCATATTCATGTCTCCTAGTTAGGATGGAATCGGCCTTACCTTATCATTAAGATGGATAAGACCGACCCAACGACCTAATAGCTTACTGTAGTAAGGCCAACACGTTTTGTGGCAATGAATTCGCTTGCGACAAAATTGAAACACCGGCTTGTTGAAGGATTTGCGCTCTTGTTAAAGCAGCAGTTTCTTCAGCAAAATCGGCATCACGAATACGACTACGTGATGCGCTCAAGTTTTCTGATGTTGTTTGAATACTTGACACGATAGATTCAAAACGGTTCTGTACCGCACCTAGTGAAGCTCGACTAGAGTTAATGGTTGTTAACGCTGCATCAACAGATGCGATAGCTGCATTTGCACCATCAACGGTAGCAACTGTTGTATTAGCGATTGATGTTCCACTCAGTGCACTCGCAGTAGTAGCCGCTGTAAAACCAGCGTCAGTAGGCGCAGTGCCACCTATGGTAATCCCTGTTGTTCCCGTTGTATCCAAAGTAATAGTACTTCGAGTCGTTGCGGCTGCAGCAATACCAAGTGCCCCCACAGTAAAGGTACCGCTCGTTTGAGTAACTGAATGGACAATATTTGAACCATCCGTATTTGTCAAGTCAATACCTGTTCCATCATCAACAGCCGTTACGCCAGTCGCAGCAGAAATAGCATTAATTGAACTTACAATAAGTGTACGATTTCCCGCTTGAGTCGCGCCACCTAGATTAAGGTCAATGCTTGCTGTGGTAGTGCCGTTAATAGTGATAGTACCAACACCAGCTGCAGGCACAGCTGTTGTACCGCCACTAACAGTCAAGGCATTAGCTGTTGCAGTTACATCTGTACCAGACAATGCATTAATCGCAGTGGCTACAGTTGACGCATCACTTGCAACAGCACCTAATGTAACACCATTGATAATAACGTCACCTGCTCCAATCGCATTAGCCGTTACAACACCGCCTGTAACTGACGCACTAAAGCTTGCACCCAATGCGGATGTTCTAGCACTAGAAATTGATGAAACTGTTACAGTTTCACCCGCATTCGCGCCCACTTGGAATTGCTGTGCGGTAAAAGTACCATCTAATAATTGAACACCATTAAACGCACTAGTTGAAGCCACACGATCAATCTCAGCAACTAACTGAGCTGTTTCTAACTGTAGAGCAGCTCGATCAGATGATGAGTTTGTTGCGTTAGCTGATTGAACTGCTAACTCACGAATACGTTGTAAGTTGTTAGTAATCGCAGCTAAATCACCCTCTGCGGTTTGTGCAAGTGAAATACCATCATTCGCGTTACGTTGGGCTTGGTTTAAACCACGAATTTGCGCTGTAAAACGTTCTGAAATAGCAAGGCCGGCAGCATCGTCTTTCGCGCTGTTAATACGTAAACCGGATGAAAGTCTTTGTAACGATGTATTCAAAGCATTCTGAGATGTATTCAGGTTTCTTTGAGCCGTTAAAGACGCAATATTACTGTTAATGACTTGAGCCATTTTATTACTCCTTCGTAAGCTAGACGCTTACTTTTATCTAAAATTGACGGATATATCTTTCATTCTTCCTAGATATTCACCGCCTCCGACTAAGGTATCGGCGCAATAAAATTTTTCTTTAGAGTTTATTTTGAAGTTTTTAATAACAACACAAAACCTGACGCGCATCACAATTTGCAAGAATCGTAGGTTAGGTTTCATGTAGGTTGGTGCTGAGTTTACGAAGCCCAACATAACCACATGCAATATTTAAAACCCTTCACATGATTGTTGAGCTCATTGTAGGTTGGGCTGCGCTTTTTAAGCCCAACAATGTGGCCGAGGTATATTCCCTGTTTTTTTTGTGCGGTGCTTTAATCTGTTGGGCTTCCTTCGTCAGCACCAACCTACGTTGGTGTTGCTTACGGGTGTAGGTTGGCGCTGAGTTTACGAAGCCCAACATAACCATATTCAACATTTAAAACCACTCGCGTGTTTGTTTGGCTCATTGTAGGTTGGGTTGGGCTGCGCTGTTTAAGCCCAACAATGTCGCTTGGGTATATTCCCTGTTTTTTTTGTGTCGGTGCTTAAATCTGTTGGGCTTCCTTCGTCAGCACCAACCTACGTTGGTGTTGCTTACGGGTGTAGGTTGGTGCTGAGTTTACGAAGCCAAACATAACCATATTCAATATTTCAAGCCATTCGCGTGTTTGGTTCAGCTCATTGTAGGTTGGGCTACGCTTTTTAAGCCCAACGATATGGCCGAGGTATATTCCTTTTTTTTGTGTCGTGCTTAAATCTGTTGGGCTTCCTTCGTCAGCACCAACCTACGTTGGGGCTTTTCTAGGTTGGCGCTGAGTTTACGAAGCCCAACATAACCCTATCAAAAATACAAACACGACCAAATATCCCCATATGATCGTGTTGGGCTTCATGTAGGTTCGATTGGGTTGGGTTGCGCTTTTTAAGCCCAACAATGTGGCCGAGGTATATTCCCTTTTTTTGTGTCGGTGCTTAAATCTATTGGGCTTCTTGCATCAGCCCAACCTACGTTGGTGGTCGAATATATTTCACCTTTCGCCCCAACCGCCTTTGTCTTTTTCTTTATCACCAGCACCCCAATTTTTGCTTATATCACCCTTTTTTATATAACGGTGGATGCTTGAATACGGCCATTTAACCGCTTGTTGCACGTAACCATGTTTTACGGGGTTGTAATGTATGTAATTGATGTGCGCTTGATAATCGTTGTCATCACGAATTAAATGTTCCCAATAACGGCGTTGCCATATACCTCTTTCACGTTTTGATGCGCGGCTTGGGTTAACGTGTTCGCCTTTTGGTATTTTCCGCGAAAAACCGGCTTTTATTAACTTCCAACGTGTTGCGTAATCGTTATCACCAACCGGTAAGGTGATAAGGGCGTGTAAATGATCGGGCATGACCACCATGGCGTCTATTTTGAAGGAGTGCCGTTGTTTTACGGTTTGAATGCTTTGGCGCAATGCGTCGATTTTATCGACCAATAAAGTGCTTTTTCTATTCGCTAAGTTTACGGTGAAGAAATAGCTAGCGCCTTTGATGTTTGCTCGACGGTATTGCATGCGTTAAATCCTTTTAACGGTGTTTTGTTGTGTAATGTAGGTTGGTGCTGAAGTATCAAGCCCAACGTATTAATTTAAACATGCCATTGCTTTAAATTGTGCATTTTGTTGGGCTCCGTGCCTTAGCCCAACCTACGGGTTGTGCGTTGTTTCTTATTATTTTGTAGGTTGGCGCTGATGTAAGAAGCCCCTACAATCCCGATCAAATACGCAAGCACGATCCAATATTCTAGATGGTCGTGTTGGGCTGCGTGCCTTAGCCCAACCTACGCGGTTGTGCGTTTTTTCTTATTATTTTGTAGGTTGGCGCTGATGTAAGAAGCCCCTACAATCCCGATCAAATACGCAAGCACGATCCAATATTCTATAGGGTCGTGTTGGGCTTCATGCTTCAGCCCAACCTACGGGTTGTCGTTATTTCTTATTATTTTGTAGGTTGGTGCTGATGTAAGAAGCCCAACAAACCCGATCAAACACGCAAGCACGATCAAATGTTCTATAGGGTCGTGTTGGGCTTCATTCTTCAGCCCAACCTACGGGTTGTACGTTGTTTCTTATTATTTTGTAGGTTGGTGCTGATGTAAGAAGCCCAACAATCTCTGTCAAAAATACAAGCACCGTCCAATATTCTAGAGGGTCGTGTTGGGCTTCATTCTTCAGCCCAACCTACATCTATAGGTGATTGAATAAGGATAGGCCTTGTACTTTTACAAACGCTTGTTGTGCGGCTTGCAAAGATACGATTTGCAAGTTAAACCGGCTGATGGCTTCTGCCATGTCTATGTCTTCAATTTGTGACTTGGTTGACTGAATACTTAATTTAAAGTCTTGGTTGACATTATCCTGGCTATCTAGAACATTAAGGCGTGCGCCTATTTGTGCTCGTACGTCTAAGATGCGGCCGAGTGCGGTGTCGAGTTGATCTAGGTGGTCATACAAAGGAATTGAAACGGTTGTTGCACTGATGCTCGTCGGCATGGCTGAAACATTAAGCTCGCCTTCTCCTTGCGTTTTGGCCGTTACTATTATCACATCGGCATTAACATCGACATTCACTGTATCGTCATTCGTTGTTATCGCCGCACCAAAGTTTGTGGCGGTAGCTGATGGAGAGCCACTAATGGCTACAATAACATTAGTAGCATCCGCTGCTGGTAGCCCACCTAAGCCATCATCAAAGTGATAGTTAATTCCATTAATTGTTGCAGTTTCACCATGAGCTACTGTGCCCACGGTTAAAGCCGTTTCCTCGGCAGCTGGTCGATTACTCGATAAATCCGTTGCCAAACCATATAAAGTAGCAAATATGCTTTCTGCATTGCCGTTTTTGTCTTTCAAGTCAAAAAACACTTCGGCCCCTGAGTTGCCATCGGTAACGGTCCTGTTTTCACCTACTTTTAAATACCGCTCACCTTGATCACCATTAAAGCTAAAACTGCCGGTTTGCGCCGAACCTGAAAATGGCTCTGTTTGCGCTTTAAAGCCTGCATATAAATAATCACCACTGCCGTCTTTGCTATTAGCCAGCGCAACAATCTCGTCCAAACGCTGAAACATTTCTAGTGCTATCGATTGTTTGTCTACTGCCGAATTGGTGCCGTTAAACCCTTGAACAGCCAATTCACGTACACGCTGTAAATTATTGGTGACACTGTTCAGCGCGGTATCGGATAATGACAGACGGTTTCTTGCATAATCTAAGTTGTCTTGAAACTGATCGATTCGGCTAAGCGATTGGTTTAAGTCGAGCAACCTCACGGAGCCTGACGGGTCATCAGACGGCGTGAGAATTCGTTTGCCGAGCGATATTTGTTGTTGCGTTTGGTTAACTTGCGCCTGCTGAAGCAAGATTGAGTTTATACCCAGTTGTTGCGCTAGGCTGGTTGAGATTCTGTCCATCATTATCTAAACGCTCCCAATAGTGTGTCGAAGATGGTTCGTGACGTTAAAACCACTTGGCTTGCCGCTTGGTAGGCTTGTTGAAAACGAATCAAATTAGCCGCTTCTTCATCCAAGTTTACGCCACTGATCGCGTCTTTTGACGCGATGGTTTGTGCTAATAAGCCATTTTGCGCCGCGCTGTTTATTTCCGCTGATTGTGTACGACGCCCCACATCTGCGATGACTTGACCATACAGGTCCTGAAAGGAGGCTGTTCCTCCCGACAAGGTCCGCGCTGTTTGCAGGTCTGCTAAGAAGTTTGCATTTCGATTGTCACCCGTGCCACCTGTATTATCAACCAATGAAAACGTATCGGCATTATCAGGCTGGCCGGTGAGGGTAAATTTAACATCACCAAAGCCTGTTACGTTAACGCTATATTCCATGCCATTATTTGTGGCTGGGTCATAGTCGATAGACCCTAATGAATTACCACCGGTATCGGTTATCGCGTAGCCACCTTGGGCAAACAAACTCGTATCATAAGTCAAGATGATGCTCGCGGGTAAAGGCGCCGCAGCTAAACTGGCCGGTAAGGTTGCCGCTTGCAAGCCATCAACGGCAATGTTGCCCAAACCACCTGTGCCGGCGTTAACTGCGGATGTTTGCGAGACAATCGGTAGCGCAACCGCAACGTCTCTTGGGTCAGTGATCGCTAATGAGAAGTTGCCAGCTGCATTACGTGTAGGGCTAGCAACTGTGTAGTCGTTATTTGCGTTTACTGCGGATAAGTCGAATGTTAAGCCATCATATAAAATGGGTGTGCTGCCAGAAATAGTACCTGAAGTTGAAGAATTATCCGACAGCCGAGTGATTGTATAACCCGTACCAGGCGGCGCCGTTCCGTCGGTAGTCACCGTATATGCACTACTGGTGATCAATGATGGGTCCGTCACGCTAACACTTAGGGAACCCGCGTTAGCATCATTTTTAAAATTCGTAACAACCGGATCACTGAAAAAATTCGAACCCTGGTCACCATCCAAATCAACACCATTAGCATGCTGCTGATTAACTGAATAGGCTAAACCGATGGCGATTTCGCCCAATGAGTGGATCGCTGGGTCCAACATTTCTTCTTTAAAACGTAGGGTTCCGCCTATTTTACCCCCGGTCATCAATTGCGTGACAACTGTGCTAGCCCCACTTTGATTAAACACGATATCAACTGAACTTGGATCTACAGAGGGTGCCATCGCCAGTGTATTGCTAGTAATACCTAGCACCAAGGGCTGTCCGCTACCGATAAAAACGTTAACCGCTCCATTTTCTTGCTCGTTTGTACTAACGTTTAGCAGCGTTGATAAGTCGTCAATTAATTTATCACGCTGATCTAGCAAATCATTGGGTATACGGCCGCCGGAGGAACCGAGCGCCACAACGATTTTATTATTGATCGACGCGATGTTTTCACCCAGTGTATTAACGTCGTTGAGTTGGTCTTCTAACGAACCGGTGAGTTGCCTACTGATGTCGCTGAATAATTGGTCTAATGTTCCAAAACGGCTTTCTAAAGCCTGACCTTCTGTTAACAGCACTTGCCTTGCCGGTATCGATGATGGGTCATCGGCCACTGTTTGAACCGCATTGAAAAAATCTTGTAACGCCGAGCTGAGTCCAACATTTTCGTTTGCTAGCACGCCGTCTACTTGGCTAGCAAATCCCAGATAGGCATCTAATTCTGACGCCGCAGTACTACTGCTTCTAAATTGCGTACTTAAAAATGTATCGTAAATTCTGCTAACGTTTGTTGTACCAACCCCCGAACCAACGTAACCCGCGCCTGTCAATTGTGGGTTATTTGCGTCTAATTCGACCCGCTGACGACTATAGCCTTCTGTTGTTGCATTAGCGATATTATGACCGGTTGTATCGAGCACATTCCTAAACGCCGTTAAGCCGGACAACCCACTGAGCAATAAATCAGCCATTATCGCCACCCTTGCTTACTTGAATGTTCATCATTGAATATCCCATTTGATAGTTATCGGCTTAAGCCGATATACCTGAAGTTGCTGCTGGTTTGGCAGGTGTTAATTCACTCAACTGTTCGCGGCCTAAAATTGAGATGATTTTCTTTGCATACGCTGGGTCTGTTGCATAACCGGCTTTTTGCAAACCCTTAATAAAACCTTCGTTGGAGTCAACTTTTTCCAATGCTTGCTGATAACGTGGGTTTTGTTTTAAGAATTGAACGTAGTCGTTAAAACTTTCCTCAAAGCTATCGTAGGCACGGAATGTTGCTTGGCGCTTGGAGGCGACGCCGTTTTCGTACTCCACCGTTTGTACCGATACTGTTTTACCTTCCCAACCGTGCGATGCTTTTATGCCAAATAGGTTGTGGCTACTTTGCCCTGCTTTATTTTGCATTACGTGCTTGCCCCAGCCTGTTTCTAACGCCGATTGCGCCAGTAATACCCGTGCATCGACACCCAGTTTTTGAGCTGCTTGTTGTGCTTGTGGCCAAAGTGTATTAATAAACTCTTCTGGTGAGTTTATGTTACTGACCGGCTGTTTACTGCCGTCTACTTTTTGTACATCGCTTTCTTGTAAGGCACCTTGTATGCGTTGCACAGCAAACTCACGATAATTGACGAGGCTTTGCCCGTTTGGTTCTGAATTAGTTTTTGCGTTGCCACCGAGTTGTTGAACGATCATATCGGCTAAACCAAGCTTACCCCGTTTAGATAGGTCCAATGAAATTTGGTCGTCGTACATGGATTCGTAAAACTTTGTTTTTTCGTTACTTATTAGCTCCGAATCGGGCACGGTATCACGCATGCTTTTTAGCATCATTTTCAAGAAGATGGTTTCAAATTGACGTGCAACCTCTTCCAATGCCGCTTGTTTTTCATCACTAGCGCCACCGGCTTTCGCTTTTAATTGCGCTAAACCGTTAAAGTCTGCATAAATGTCTGCTTGTGAGCCGCCGATATTCATTAGATAACAATAAGCTCCGCGGTTAGCGCCCCTGCGCTTTTAAGTGCTTCTAAAATGGCTACCAAGTCACTCGGGCCTGCGCCTACTTGGTTAACCGCTCTTACAATTTCATCGAGTGACACACCGGGGTCAAACACGAACATGCGTTTATTTTCTTCGGTGATGGTGATGTCGGACTCTGGCGTTACCGTCGTTTCACCTTCTGAAAAAGCACCCGGTTGACTAACATTTAATTTCTCATTAATCGTTACCGTTAAGTTACCGTGAGAAACCGCTGCTGGCCTTACTTTCACCTGACTATTAATAACGACCGTGCCGGTTCTTGAGTTAATAATAATGCGCGCGGCTGATTGCGCTGGCTGCACTTCCAGATTTTCGAGCAATGACATAAACGCCACACGCTGTGCGGGATCGCGCGGCATATTCACCTTGATACTGCCACCATTGATTGAGTGTGAGGTTTGTGGCCCAATCGTTTTATTGATGGATGTTGCTAAACGATTTGCTGTGGTGAAATCAAAGGTGTGCAAATTTAAGGTGATCGAACTGCCTTCATTAAAGGGGCTATATACGGAACGCTCTACCGTTGCGCCATTGGGAATATTACCCACGGTTGGTATATTCACACTCACCTTCGAGCCATCATTACCCGATGCGCTTAGACCGCCGACGATAAGATTGCCTTGCGCTATGCCGTAAATTTTCCCATCCGCACCTTTTAGTGGTGACATTAAAAGGCTGCCGCCACGTAAACTACTGGCTTCGCCAATGGCATTAACCGTTACATCAATCATTTGTCCGGGTGTCGCAAACGGCGGCAATGACGCGTGAATAATAACCGCGGCTACGTTTTTAGACTTTATTTGAACGTTGGATGGGATTTTGACGCCCATTTGGCTCAACATGCTGCGCAAGCTTTGTGAGGTAAAATCACCCGACTTTACTTTGTCACCCGTTCCATTTAACCCAACCACGACGCCATAACCGACCAATTGGTTAGAGCGTACGCCCGTAATAGAGGCCAAATCTTTAATCCGTTCTGCGTAGGCCGTTGAGATACCAATGGCTAACAACAGAACGAGGGTTAATTTTTTCATCATCATCTCCTTAAAACGGGAATACCGCGCTGATAAAGAACCGTGCTAGCCAGCCAATTTTATTGGCGTCTGCTAGTGCACCTTCGCCGGTATACATAATGGTCGCGTCAGCTATTTTTGTAGAATCGACACTGTTATCTGGATTAATATCCGTTGGACGAATAATGCCCGCGACACGAATGTATTCGTTGCCTTGATTCAGGCGCACTCGTTTTTCACCGCGAATTCTTAGGTAGCCGTTAGGCAATACGTCGACAACGCTCACCGTAATGCTGCCACTTAAACTGTTGTTTTGAGTGCTCTCAGATTCACCGGCAAAATCACTTCCTGAGGTTAAACCGCTGTTGAAATTCAAACCAAATTTAGAGGGGTCAACCATGCCCAAAATTGTGGGCGTAGAAATAGCGGTACTGTTGTCTTTTTTGATGTCCGTATCCGCTTGTTTCTTCGCATTCGTTTTTTCAACTAAATTGATGGTCAAGATATCGCCAATTCTTCTTGCTCTTATATCTTCAAATAAGCGTACTTCGTATCCCGCTTGATAGATTGAGCCATTATTATTCTTAGGCACTTGATACGCTGTTGGTTTAGCCGGTACGTATTCAGGATCGTGCCGAGGCTTACCCATGTTATCCATCATCGCGCAACCGGGTAATACGGCAACTAAGATTAAAAGGCTAATGACTTTCATGCTCATCATTCCTACTGGTTATAAATCCTGCATTAAACGTTGCAACATTTGATCTGAATTTGAGATGGCTTTTGAATTCATCTCATAGGCACGTTGCGTTTCAATCATGCTGACCAATTCTTCTACTACATTGACGTTCGATGTTTCCAATGAACCGCCAGCCAACAGACCAACCCCCGTTTCACCCGGCGTTGTTACCGTTGGGCTACCGCTGGATAATGATTCTCTAAATTGATTTTCACCGATAGGGTCTAAGCCCGTTGGGTTAATAAAATCAGCCAAGGTAATATTACCAACCTGTGTTGGTGTTGTATTACCTGCTTGCAGCACTGACACTGTGCCGTCTACGCCTACGGTTACACTTAATGCGTCCGTTGGAATACTGATGGATGGCTCTAATGGATAGCCACCGGATGTGACCATTTGGCCATCTCCATCTAATTTAAAACTGCCGTCACGTGTATAGGTGATACTGCCGTCTGGGCGAAGGATTTGGAAAAAGCCACGACCGTTTACTGCTATATCTAAGGAGTTGCCTGTTTGTTGGATTGTACCTTGGGTATGCGTTTTTTCTGTTGCCACTGTGCGAACACCGGTGCCAATTTGTAGACCTGTTGGCAATATGGTGTCTTGTGATGACTGCGCACCCACTTGCCGCACATTTTGATAGAGCAAGTCTTCAAACACTGCTCGGGATTTTTTGTACCCCGTTGTGTTTACGTTGGCCAAGTTATTGGAAATAACAGACATCCGCGTTTGTTGCGCTTCAAGTCCGGTTTTGCTGATCCACATTGATTGTGTTGACATATTCTTTCTCCTAACTGATGCGCATTAACTGTGCGCTTGTTGCTTCGTTTTCACTGACTGTTTTCATCATTTTGACTTGCAGTTCAAAATTACGCGCCAACTCAATCATGCTAACCATGGCGCTGACCACACTCACGTTACTGCTTTCGACCGAACCCGACACCAATCGAACCTCTGCACTGGGCTCTGCATCTGCACCACTTTTTAATCTGAACAAGCCGTCCTTACCTTTTTCAACGTCAGCCAACTCTGGGTTCACCAGTTTGATTCTGTCGATAGCTGATAAAGTGGCCGCGCTATCGCCCAAGGGGATAATGCTGATAGTACCGTCACTGCCAATTTCTATCTTTGAAGATTCCGGTAGAGAAACAGGCCCGCCGCCACCCATAACAAGTAAGCCAGTACCGGTGGTTAACAACCCTGTTGGCGTTATTCTTAAATCACCAGCGCGTGTATACGCCTCCGCACCATCTTCTGCCTGAACGGCCAACCAGCCGTCACCGGCAATAGACACATCCAACTCACGGCCTGTTGACTGCATGGTTCCATGGTTAAAATCTATACCTGGACGCTCTGCCATCGCATACACATTCGACGGCAATCCCGCGCCATACACCGGCATGCTTCTAAACTGTGACAAATCTGCTTTAAAGCCAGTGGTATTCGCATTCGATAAATTATGTGAATTTACCGCTTGCGCCAACATCGCTTGTTTGGCTCCGCTCATTGCTACGTAAAGGCTGGTATCCATTTGATTTCTCTCTTAGTTAGCTAGTGACTATCGGATATTAATAATGGCTGTTTGAATTTCGTTTTCGGTTGAAATCGCCTGAGCATTCGCTTGGAAATTACGTTGGGCGGTAATCAGACTAACGAGCTGTGTTGCGATATCTACATTAGATGCTTCCAAAGCACCCGACTGTAGCGAACCAAAACCCGCTGTGCCGGCTGAGCCGATAACTCGATCACCCGCGCCAAATGTTTCCGCCCAAGAGGTATCACCCAATTGACGTAACCCTTTAGTGTTTGGAAATGTCGCTAAGGCAACCTGACCTAATTCAGTCGATTGTCCATTGGTAAATGTCGCGGACACAATGCCTGATTCATCGATGCTAATACCGCTTAAACGACCTGAGGCAAAACCATCTTGGCTTAAAGAATTAACGGCGAAATCACCGCCATATTGCGTCGTATCTGAATAATCAAACGTTAATGTTAAATCTGTCGCACCGTTACCCAGTGCTAAACCGTCAAAAGCAATATCACCGTTTGTGGTTACAATCGGCGCACCACCATTATCAACGCTGATATCTGTAAAGCTACCTAACCCATCAAACGTCATCGTAAAAAAGTTATCGGTCGTGCCATTTAATGACAACCGCGTACCATCGACATAGGTGTGTACCTGCCACTCATTCGCGCTTGGGTCGCTGGCTACGTAATACATAGTGGCAGAAAAGTCATTCCCGAGAGAATCATAAACCCTTGTCGATGTTGAATGGTTGTATGTATCTGCGTCTGTCACGTCAAATAGAGCCGGGTTAATAGGCGACGCACCTCCGTAACCACTCGGTGTTACTTGCTGTGCGTTTAAATTCAAAACGGGGGTAACCGTTGTTGACGCACTAGGAGCTGAGTCCCCAGTGCTCAGCTGTAAAGACGCTAATGCACCCGTGTTAAATGTACCATTTGCATTGGCTGGAAACGTTTGTAACTGACGGCCCGAGCTATCTACAACAAAGCCATCTTTATCGGTTGTAAATGAACCAGCTCTTGTATAAGCATTCGTTCCCGCATCATCCAGAACAAAAAAACCTTCCCCGTTAACCGCCAAGTCTAAATTACTGGAGGTAAATTCAACATTACCTTGACCAAACTGTTGCGAAACACTCGAGACACGAACACCACTACCGGGTGAGTTACCTGAGACACCGGTAAATGATGTTGCAAACACGTCCGCAAACTCGGTACGAGATTCTTTAAAGCCGTTAGTCGATGCGTTAGCGATATTATTACCAATAACAGATAAATCCGTTGCTGATGCGTCCAGGCCACTTAATGAGGTACGAAATGACATATTATTCTCCTGTTATTATTTAAAATATTCTTGAAACATTGCTAAACGGCACACTACCTAAGCCGGATAAATTAAGCTGAAGCGGCTTACCTAAACCACCTAAAGTGACGCTTTCAACATCTGCTGATATTTGTGTATCCAATTCAAAATTTTGTCCATCAATACGCGCTTGGGCATCAACGTTATAAACCCCTGGCGGTGCAATAGTGCCATCGGAACGTGTACCGTCCCATGAGAAGGCTACCGGCCCTGCTGGTTGCGTACCCAATGGAATTGTTCTAACAATTTGACCAACTGAGTCGGTGATTTTGATGCTCACATCGGGCGAACTAGCCGGTAAGGTTAATTCACCATCAATGCTACCGCCGGCTGTTAAGGCACCTGATTGAAGGGGTACTGAAACACGTCTACCGACAAGGTTGGCTGCTTGCAAGGCTTGGTCATTTGAAACAGATGATGCAAATTCTGCAAATGATGTTTGTAAATCACCAATGCCAGACACCGTACTAAACTGCGCCATTTGCCCTAAGAAATCACCGCTTTCCATTGGTTTCATAGGGTCTTGGTTATTGAGCTGCGTGACCATCAGCTTTAGAAAATCCCCTTGCGCCAAATCATTATTTGATTTTTTGGCATCCGACACTGTGTTCTGTTTAGCGAGACCTAAACTTTGCAGCGTACTAAAGTCAACTTCTGACATATCTATTCTCCGTTACTGACCGATTTTTAATGTTTGTTGTAAGAGTTGCTTTGCTGTATTGAGCATCTCAACGTTGTTTTTATAGCTCTGGCTTGCGGACATCATGTTGGCCATTTCTTCGACCACATTCACATTGGGTTTGAAGATGTAGCCGTCTTTATTCGCCATGGGGTGTTGCGGCGCATATTCTGTACGAAGTGGCTCTTGGCTTTCGACAACGCCTAGTACACGCACGCCTTTTGCGTTTGAGTTTTGTTGAGTCATTGCACCTTGTAGAACAGCAGCAAACACGGGTTGCCGTGCACGGTACGTCTCATTCGTGCTACTACTAACGGTTTCGGCATTGGCCATATTGCTGGCGACCAGGTTAAGGCGCGTTGTTTGCGCACTCATGCCGCTACCCGCTACGTCAAAAATATTATATAAAGACATGCTTATTCACCCCTTAATGCTGAAAGATAGCCGCTAATCTTGCCGTTCAAGAAACGCAGCGATGTCTGATAGTCCATCGCATTTTCTGCATATTTAGCTTGTTCAACTTGCGTATCCACCGTATTGCCATCCAACGAAGCACTCGTTGGAGTGCGGTATGACAACGAAACTGCTGCGGGTGTCTTATCAAACGCAATATGTTGGCTGTGTGTTTGTTTTACGTGACCCGCTGGTGTATTAAGGTTATTTAGGATCGACTTGAAATCGAAGTCTCTTGCCTTGTATCCAGGTGTGTCGGCATTGGCCATATTCGATGCCAACACTTCAGCACGTTTAGAACGATATATGAGTGCTTGTTCGTGTACGCCAAATAATGAATCAATTGTTGTTGCCATGTGTCGCCCCTGTTTTGTTAAAAACAATAGAGCATGAAGCGTGCCAGATTTATTAACGCTTATTTATCAATAAGATAGCTATTTAGAACGGCGATTTAATCTACGGCAAAGCGGCAAGAAAGCGGCAAAGCGGCAAGGGAAAGAGCATATAGAGGGCTTTTAGATTTTACGGTAACACTTGCAAGTAGCATCTCGAATCGTTTCTAAGCCGTTAATCTCTGACGGTATTATTTCCGAGCTACTTAAAAACAGGTAAGCCCCCGGCTTCATCACATTAACAATACGATTTAAGATGTCTAATTTGGTAGGCCCTGCAAAATAAAGCAGTACATTCCGACAAAAAACGATATCAAATTGACCAAGGGTTGAAAAATTATCGAGTAAATTTAACTTTCGAAAAGATGTTCGTGCTCGATGCCTAGGTGAGATCTGTAAACCGTCACGAACACCTGAAAAGTGTTCCCGTTGTAACTCATTTGGCAAGCCCCTTGAAAGCTCCATATCCGCATAAATACCCTGCTTTGCTTGACGAAGTGTTTTGTCGGAAAGGTCGGTAGCCGTGATGCTAACCTTAACCTGTTTGCCTGACGCTTTAATATACTTATCAACTGACAGACTAATGCTATAGGGCTCTTGTCCCGACGAGCAGGCTGCAGACCACACACTGAGCGGTGCGCCTTTCTTAGACAACATTGCTAATAGCTTTGTTTCTAAATACTGAAAGTGCGAGGTATCTCTAAACCAAAAGGTTTCATTCGTGGTCATCGCATCAATCACTTTTGCCGTCAAATCACACGTAGGCATGGCAGCGATCATCGCCAACAAGTCGGAGACCCTATCAAGACCCATTTCTTTCAATAAGGGCCGCAAACGATTGGACACTAGGTATTGCTTATTATCGGCAAGCGCAATACCGCTACTTCTTTTCAGAAACTTTCTAAAATGCTGAAATTCTTGCGCTGTTATAGACACCTAAAAGCTCACTCCATTAAATCAAAGCGTTCTCGGCTACTAAGTCCCCTACAAGCCCTGCAAATCCCTCATTCTTGCCTGAATAGCGACTGCCAGTTCATCCGGTTTATATTTGGCCATAAAAATATCCGCACCCACACGCTCAATCATCGACTGGTTAAACACGCCGCTCAATGAAGTATGTAACATAACGTACAAGCCATCTAACGCGGGCATTTTTCGCAGTTCAGTCGTTAAGGTATAACCATCCATTCGTGGCATTTCAACGTCTGAAATCACCATGGTTAGGAATGACGGAACATCAATGCCGTCAGCGACCCACTTTCTTAATATATCAAAGCCTTCTTTGCCATCATTGGCAACAGTGTACGTTAGCCCTAAATCATCCAATACGCTTTTTACCTGACTTTGTGCAACCGCTGAATCATCCACCACAAGCACATGGCCTTTCCTCTCAATCCGCTTATCAATCGTTTCATCAGCGACACCTTGCGGTGTGCCAGAGACTTCGCTTAGAATTTTTTCAACATCAACAATCAACACGTATTCACCATCAATTTCGGTGAGTGCTGTCACGTAACTATCCGAATCACTCCCTTCCGGTGGAGGGTTAATATCCTTCCAATACATATTAATAATACGGTCAACACCACCCACTAAAAAACCCTGAACAGAGCGGTTAAACTCCGTAATAATGACGAATGCATTATCATTATTCGGCAAGGGTTCTTCACCAATAGCCATTGACATATCCATCACCGGAATATCTCTGCCACGCAATTGGGCAACGCCGCGTACAACAGGGTTACCGCCCGGTATTCTGGTGAGTGATGGCACTTGTATCACTTCTTGGATTTTAAACACGTTAATGCCAAATTTTTGACCGCCGTTTAGCGTAAAAATCAGCAGTTCCAACCTATTCGTACCCGCAAGGTTAGTACGCCTATCAATATCCGTTAGTATTCCCGCCATCGTTGTCACCCTAATACATTATTTATCTATTTATGTTGAAGCAGCGTTAAATTCGGCATATTTAATGCATACATACTTCACACACTCTAATTGCCTTAATAATAGACTAAAATTTATGAAACTGTTTTTAAAAGCTTTAGTTTTTTTGTTACTCTCGCCATCCCTCGCTATGGCATCGAATACCCGCTTTGAAAATCATCAAAACATCAAAGATCAAGCCTATTCATATATAGAGTCTAAGCTGAACTCAAAAGAAACCGAATACAGCATTAAGATTCATCATATAGATCACCGAATTAAACTTAAAAAATGCACCAGTGCTATCGACATAAACCTAACACAAGCACATGTAAAGCCTGGCAAAAACACGTTAAATATTCAATGTAGCTCACCGGTTCCTTGGCGAGTATTTATGACCGCGAACGTCACAATATTTTCATACGCCTTGGTCTCCAAGCACCCTTTAAATAAGGGGCATTTAATTCAAAAAAGCGATCTAGCATTAAAAAAGATCGTCATTACTGGCCGACGAACCGCCTACTTAAATGATACAAAGCAAGCCATCAACCATGTCCTTAAAAGGCGGGTTAATCGAGGTGACATTATTAGTGTCAATAATTTGGCAAAACAGACCCTTATTAAAAAAGGCGACACGATCAGCATCATTGCAAAAAACAATGGCTTTCAAATTAGCATGAAAGGTATCGCCTTAATGGCCGGTAGCAAAGGCGATAAAATTAAGGTAAAAAACATTAAGACTAAAAAAACCATCCAAGGAATAGTTTTTGATACGCAGACCGTCAGGGTAAATATATGATAACTTTATTAAGTATCCCTGCAGACGGCCGATAATAAGAAATACATACCAGTAGGAATCATTATGTCTATTAATGTTAAACGAACAACGAGCAAACCCGCTCAAGCCGCGGCGAACAAATCTGGCGGCGCGGGTAAAAGCAACAAGAGCACCGCACATGCCAGCACAAAAAAACCTGACAACGACAGTGTTAACTTAACAAGCACAGCCTCTACACTACAACAAATTGAGCAATCACTCAGTGATATCCCCATTGTCGACAGTGCCCGCGTTGAAGCCGTTAGCCAATCAATTGAAGACGGACAATACACCATTGACAATGAAAAAATTGCCGATAGCATTATTAAAAACGAAAGCGCTTTCCAACAACGAAAAAAATAATTATGACCGCTCAATCAGCAGACCAACTCATCGATATGATTCAAGTCCTTGAGAACACCTCAAGTCAATTAAACGATGTTCTTAAAAAAGAACAAGACATACTAAAGTCGAATGATAGTCAGGAACTTCTAACCTTATCTAAAGAAAAGAAGGCGCTCGTCTCAAGCCTAGAAAGCCACACAAAAACCACACATATCTTTTTAAGAAACATGAACATTAATAAAGGGCTATATGGTTTATCCGACTTTCTCTCTCAAATCAAACCGGGAGAGACTAAAACTCGTTTAACTGATCTATGGCTCAATATTCAATCTTTTGCTGATACTAACAAAAAACTCAATGATATAAATGGTTCCATTATTGAGTTAAACCGCAGGCACACTCAACGCTCTCTCGATGTTCTTCGCGGACAAACTGGTTCTACTACTTCAACTTATGGGGCGGATGGACAAACGATGAAAGGCAAAACGTCTAATAACCTTTCTATTGCTTAAATAATGAGTTTCTTATCGAGCCTAAAGTCCCTACTCGCATCAGAAGAAAGGGAACACGACGCTCTAAACGACAACCCAAACTTTATAGTTCGCCCGTCACGAATAAAGCATATGCTCCAATCTCTGATGGAGTCACACGTCCAAATTTCTATAGTATTGGATGATCAATCAGAGCACACCAGCCGAATACTGGATGTTTCAGAGAATGACATCGTGCTCGACCAATTTAATAGCCGTGAAGCGCATAACAAAATGGTAAAGGGTACGATGGTACAAATCGATGCTAAGCACCACTCCGTGCCCTTTAATTTTTCAGCAAGCCTTATTGGCACATCACGGGATGGCGGATACATTATTTCAACGCCAGAAAAAATTTACCACCCTCAAAAGCGATCCTTTTTTAGAGTTCCGCTAGTTAATATTGAGAAGTACAAATTTACTGGGGCCATTCAATACTCAGAAAACCTCGTCTCTGGCTATATTTATGATGTTAGCTTTGGTGGTATTTGTGTCGCCGTATACTCAAACACTTACATTAAAAAAGGCGACATCCTTTCACCCGCCAGCATGACACTCAAAGGCGGCAATATTATTCAATCTGACTTTACTGTTTGCTCTGTCAAAAAGTCTCATCAAGAAGGCTTTACACGTGTTGGGTGTGAGTTCCTTGACATTCTTCCCGCTGAAAAAAGAAGCGTCCATAAGTTCATTACAGAATGCGAACGCGAACGCGCTAGAAAATAACTGCCACTTATTACGATAAAGCCATAAAAATAAGTGTTTTGCGCTACCCTTAAAAAGCCCATTGGTGATATTATTTCACTGAAATAAAACAGGGTTTCTTTTTAAAATTCATTTAGCAATTTTTTATACGGCCTCGGTAGCTCAGCTGGATAGAGCGCACCCCTCCTAAGGGTGAAGTCGCAGGTTCGAATCCTGCTCGGGGCACCACTTTAGTGTTAAATATTAAGCGCTAAAATATATGAGCTATTTCAATTGTTATGCTTTATTGAAACTCGACTAAACTTACATAAATTCAGACTGACGGAATATTTTTGATGAACAACTTAATGCAGTTATTTAAAAGCACTTCTGCCTTCAATGGTGCTAATGCAAATTTTGTTGAAGACTTGTACGAACAATATCTCAACGACCCAGATTCAGTTGATGAACAATGGCGAGAGCAATTCGGCGTCATACGCGCTAATGCCGACACCATTGATATTCCTCACTCTTCCATAAAAAAGCACTTTTCAGATTTAGCTAAAGCCCCAACGGGTGTCCGCGTTATACAAGCAGGCGTTTCATCGGAACAATTAGCAAAGCAAGCTGCTGTCTCAAGGTTAATGAATGCTTACCGAATTAACGGCCATAAACAAGCAAACGTTAACCCACTTGAACAGCCAAAAACCAAGTTTATTGCTGAATTAGATATCGCCTTTCACGGGTTAAGCGAACTTGATCTTAACACCCAGTTTGATACCGGAACCTTACACAACACACCTGAACAACTTGCGCTTAAAGACATCTTACCGATTCTTAAGAAAACGTACTGTAGCAGCATTGGTGTTGAGTACATGCATATCAGCGATACTGAAATGCGCTCTTGGGTTAGGCGTCGCATGGAAGGCCCTCGTTCACACTTAAATCTTGATACCGATCAAAAAAAGTGGTTGCTAAAACTACTGACCGCTGCTGAAGGTATTGAGAATCACTTACACAGAACCTACGTTGGGCAAAAACGCTTTTCATTGGAAGGCGGCGAAAGCTTAATTCCCATGATTGACGAAATGCTTCAACGTTTAGGTGAGCACGGTGTAAAAGAAACCGTTATTGGTATGGCTCACCGAGGACGCTTGAACGTACTCGTTAATATCTTTGGTAAAAAGCCGTCCATTCTATTTGAAGAGTTTGAAGGCAAACGTTCAGCATCACCTGCTAAAGATGGCTCAGGTGACGTTAAGTACCATATGGGCTTTTCATCTGACATCAGCACACCAGGTGGCGACATGCATATAGCATTGGCCTTCAACCCCTCTCACCTTGAAATCATCAACCCCGTTGTTGAGGGTTCTGTACGCGCTCGACAAGATCGACGCGGTGAGACCGGTGAAGATGAAGTGGTCGCCATTCAAATTCATGGTGATTCAGCTTTTTCTGGTCAAGGCGTTATTATGGAAACCCTGCAAATGTCGCGTACTCGCGCTTATGGCACCGGCGGAACCATTCATATTGTCATTAACAACCAAGTAGGCTTTACGACTAGCAACCCGGCTGATACTCGCTCTACGCTGTATGCTACCGACGTTGCAAAAATGCTCGAAACACCTATTTTGCACGTTAATGCCGATGACCCTGAAGCGGTACTATTTGCTGCTCAACTAGCGGTTGATTTCCGCCATGAATTCAGACAAGACATTGTTTTAGACATGGTTTGCTATCGCCGTCGCGGTCACAACGAGGCCGACGAACCAGCCGTTACCCAACCACTCATGTACAAAACAATTCGTGCATTACCAACAACGCGTAAAATTTATGCTGACCGTGTGGTCAACGAAGGCACTTTAACGACCGACATTCCCGTTGCACTAGAGGCTGACTACCGCTCTTCTCTTGAAAAAGGCGAGATCGTTTCACGCCCTATTCTCGAACATAAAGTAAACCCATTTGTAGCTAAGTGGGATGCCTTCTTGTCTAGCAAATGGGATGACCCTTGTGACACCACCGTACCGGCAAAAGAATTCCATAAAATATCCGATTTAATGCTAACGCTACCTCCTGAATTTTCATTACAAGGCCGGGTAGAGAAAGTATTAGAAAGCAGAAAGAAAATGTCCGTTGGCGCTCAACCTATTGATTGGGGCTACGCTGAAAACATGGCCTATGGAACATTGCTCAGCACAGGTCGCAACATCAGAATGACCGGCCAAGACGTAGGCAGGGGGACCTTCTTCCATCGCCACGCTGTACTCCATAACACACAAAATGGTGAAACATACACCTCCCTGAGGCACTTACTGCTGGAACAAGGAACCTTTTCCTTATACGACTCGTTCTTGTCTGAAGAAGCTGTTTTAGGCTTTGAATACGGCTACTCCACAACGGAACCGGACGACCTTGTGATTTGGGAAGCGCAATTTGGCGATTTTGCCAACGGCGCACAAGTACTGATGGATCAATTTATCAGCTCTGGCGAAACCAAGTGGGGCCGCCTATGTGGTCTTGTGATGCTATTACCACACGGTTATGAAGGCCAAGGCCCTGAACATTCATCAGCACGTTTAGAACGCTACTTACAATTGTGCGCTGAGCACAATATGCAAGTATGTGTACCGTCTACGCCGGCTCAAATTTTCCATTTATTGCGTCGTCAAGCTTTGAGTAACTTCCGCAAACCCTTGGTAGTCATGAGCCCAAAAAGCTTATTACGCCATAAACTTGCGACCTCTACGTTAGAAGAATTAACAGAAGGGAAATTCCAACCACTGATTCAAGAAGTAGATGACATTGACCCCAACAAAGTAACACGTATCGTCGTGTGCTCAGGCAAAGTCTATTACGAGCTACTTGAGCAACGCAGAAGAGACGGCCTTGAGAATGTTGCCATATTGAGAGCAGAGCAGCTTTACCCGTTCCCTATCGATGAGTTGCATGACTCATTTGACCAATACCCGAAATTGAAGCAGCTCGTTTGGTGTCAAGAAGAACCAATGAACCAAGGTGCGTGGTATCAAATTAGGCATCGATTCTTTGACTTACTGAGCGAAAAATTAGATCTCTCATATGCAGGTCGACCTATGTCAGCATCTCCAGCCGTTGGTCAATTTAGCTTACACGTTGAGCAACAGCAAAAACTTATCCACACAGCACTTTATTAAAAAATAGACTTTATTAAAAGGAATAAACCATGAGCATTGAAGTCGTAGTACCTAGCCTTCCAGAATCTGTTGCAGACGCCACTTTAGTTACTTGGCATAAACAAGCAGGTGACACTATCTTAAAAGATGAGAACCTAGTTGATCTTGAAACTGACAAAGTTGTTCTTGAAGTACCTGCATTGACCGATGGTATTTTGGCAGAAATTATTGAACCTGAAGGTTCTACCGTTTTAAGCGGTCAATTATTGGCCCGCATTGAAGCCAGTGATGGCGCAGCTATATCAAGCCCTAAGGCTGCCCCAGTAGCGACCGAAGCGGAAGCGACAACGCTACCTGCTGAGAAAAATTCTGGCTCAACCGCCACACTAAGCCCTGCTGTTAGAAAGTTAGTGGCTGAACATGGACTAGACCCTACAAAAATTGCGGCAACAGGTAAAGGCGGCAGAATTACAAAAACTGACGTTCTAAATTACATTAAACTTGAACCTAGTAACAATATGTCGTCAGCTGTTACAAGTATGACAAACTCTGCACCAACTAAAGCTGCAGCAGCAACACAATCGCCTATATTACCGACCAGTGACCGTGCTGAACAACGCGTCCCTATGACACGCCTCCGTGCAAAAGTGGCTGAACGTTTGATTCAGGCACAGCAAAACACGGCTATGTTAACGACTTTCAACGAAGTTAACATGCAACCCATCATGGATATCCGCTCTAAATACAAGGAAAAATTCACCAAGGTTCATGAGACTAAACTCGGCTTTATGTCCTTTTTTGTTAAAGCAGTCGTTGAATCACTTAAACTTTTCCCTGCTGTTAACGCATCGGTTGATGAACAAGACATTATTTACCATGGTTACTACGACATTGGTATTGCAGTATCTTCCCCTCGTGGCTTAGTCGTTCCTGTCTTAAGGGATGCTGATCTTAAAAACTTTGCAGCCATTGAAAGCGGTATTGCTGAATTTGGTGCAAAAGCGCGTGACGGAAAATTGGGCCTGGACGACTTAACAGGTGGAACCTTCACTATCACTAACGGTGGTATTTTTGGTTCTATGATGTCCACACCTATTTTAAACCCGCCGCAAAGTGCCATTTTAGGTATGCATGCCATTAATCAACGCGTTATGGTAGAGAATGGCGAAATGGTTATTCGCCCTATGATGTACCTTGCATTATCGTATGACCACCGCATTATTGATGGTAAAGAAGCCGTGTCTTTCTTGGTTACTATTAAAGATTTCTTGGAAGACCCTTCACGGTTATTGTTAAACGTTTAAAGATTGTATTTGGAGCACCTTATGAGTTCAGAGAATAAATTTGATGTTGTTGTCATTGGTGGTGGACCTGGTGGTTACGTTGCCGCTATACGCTGCGCGCAACTTGGCCTAAAAACAGCCTGTGTCGACGAGTTTACCGGCAAAGATGACAAAGCATCCCTTGGTGGCACCTGCCTTAACGTAGGTTGCATACCTTCTAAGGCTCTTCTTGAGTCATCACATCATTACGAGCAATTAAATCATGGCTTAGAAAATCATGGCATTAAAGTCAGTGGTGTAAAAATTGACGTGCCGGCGATGGTTAAAAACAAAGACGACATTGTGAGTCGCCTTACGGGTGGTATCGCTGGTTTGTTTAAAGCCAATAAAATCGCTAGCTTCCATGGTCGCGGTAAATTATTGGCTGGCAAACAAGTCGAAATCACCAACAATAATAACGAAGTTTCAGTCATTTCTGCCGAAAGCATTATCTTAGCAACAGGCTCACGCCCAATTGACATCCCTTCTGCACCGGTCGACAACAAAAACATCGTTGATTCAACCGGCGCCTTAGATTTTGATAAAACACCTAAAAAACTCGGTGTTATTGGTGCCGGCGTTATTGGTTTGGAATTAGGTAGCGTGTGGAAGCGTTTGGGCTCTGAGGTTGTACTCCTTGAAGCACAAGAAATTTTCCTCCCCGCAGCTGATACAAAAATTGCCGCAGAAGCGAAACGCCAATTTAAAAAACAGGGTCTCGATATTAAAATGAGTGCCCGTGTAACTAAAGCCGTTTCAAAAGGCAAAAAAGTAACCGTCAGCTATGAAGACGCATCTGGCGAGCATACTATCGAACTCGACAAATTGATCGTCTCTGTTGGACGTCGTCCAAACACGGATAACTTATTTGCACCTGAGTCACCGGTTGACCTCGATGAACGCGGTTTTGTAGAAGTCGATGAAATTTGGCAAACAAGCCAGCCATGCGTGTATGCCATTGGTGATCTAATTCGTGGTCCAATGCTCGCACATAAAGCGTCAGAAGAAGGTGTTGCTGTTGCTGAAGTTATTTATGGTGAAGAACCAGAAATAAACTATGACGTTATCCCAAGCGTTATCTATACCAGCCCAGAAATTGCATGGGTTGGTCAAACAGAGCAACACTTAAAATCAGCGGGTGAAAAAATAAAAATTGGTACATTCCCATTTGCCGCTAGCGGTCGTGCGCAGGCATTGGGCGATACTGCCGGCATGGTTAAGATAATCGCTAGCGAAGAAACCGATTTGATTCTTGGTGTGCATATTATTGGTCCTCAAGCGTCTGAACTATTGGCTGAAGCCGTACTGGCGATGGAGTACTCTGCCAGCTCTGAAGATTTGGCATTGACTATCCATGCACACCCAACCTTATCTGAAGCCTTACATGAAGCGGCTCTCGCCGTCGATAAAAGAGCCATACACATACCCAACAGATAAATCTTCGTATGTATTAAAGTGTAAAAAGAGCTGGTTTTAACCGGCTCTTTTTTTGATAATTACAACCATTGAACAATAGGATTTTCTCATGACCATCATCAAACAAGACGACCTGATCGAAAGCGTTGCCGCCGCTTTCCAATTTATTTCTTACTATCACCCAAAAGATTACATTCAAGCGCTTGGCAAGGCCTATGAGCTTGAAGAATCCCCAGCAGCAAAAGACGCCATGGCGCAAATTCTCTTAAACTCACGCATGTGTGCGATGGATCATCGCCCTATTTGCCAAGACACCGGCATTGCCAACTTATTCTTAGAAGTTGGCATGGATGTTCAATGGGATGCCACCATGAGCGTAGAAGAGATGTGTAACGAAGGGGTCAGACAAGCCTACAAGCACCCAGACAATGTTCTACGGGCCTCTATTGTCTCTGATCCTCTCGGCGCACGAAAAAACACCGGTGATAACACACCCGCCGTTGTACACACTAAAATCGTACCGGGTAACACCGTCAGCATTCACGTGGCAGCCAAAGGTGGTGGTTCAGAAAATAAATCTAAGTTCGTTATGCTAAACCCTAGTGATAGCTTAGTGGATTGGGTACTTAAAACGGTCCCCACAATGGGCGCTGGTTGGTGTCCACCCGGTATTTTAGGTATTGGTGTAGGCGGTACCGCTGAAATGGCGATGAAACTCGCTAAAGAATCACTGATGCAACACATTGATATTCAGGAACTCAAAGATCGTGGCCCAGAAAATCGCGCAGAAGAAATTCGCTTAGAACTGTTTGAGAAAGTTAATGCTCTAGGCATCGGCGCACAAGGCCTTGGCGGTTTGACCACTGTCTTGGATGTAAAAATTAACCATATGCCAACACACGCCGCATCACTACCAGTGGCAATGATTCCAAACTGTGCCGCCACCCGCCACGCACATTTTGTACTTGACGGATCAGGCCCTTCATTTATAGAACCACCAAAACTCGAAGATTGGCCTGATATTGCTTGGGCACCCGATGCACAAACTAAACACGTTAACCTCGACACCGTGACTGAAGAAGAAGCTCAATCATGGCAACCTGGGGATCGTTTATTACTCAGTGGTCATATGCTAACCGGACGTGATGCCGCACATAAGCGTATTGCCGATATGTTTGCTAACGGTGAAACCTTGCCTGAAAACGTTAATTTCAAAGGCCGCTTCATCTACTACGTTGGCCCTGTTGACCCAGTTGGCGATGAGGTTGTTGGCCCTGCTGGCCCTACAACCGCCACACGTATGGATAAATTCACCGAGATGATGTTGGACAAAACTGGCTTACTCGGCATGATAGGCAAAGCAGAACGCGGCCCAGCGGGTATTGAAGCCATTAAAAAGCATAAGGCCACTTATTTGATGGCCGTTGGTGGCGCCGCTTATCTTGTCTCAAAAGCCATTAAAGATTCTAAAGTGATTGCTTTTGAAGACCTGGGTATGGAAGCGATCAGGGAGTTTTATGTAGAAGACATGCCAGTAACCGTTGCCGTAGACTCACACGGCGAGTCTGTACACAAAACTGGCCCTGCACTGTGGCAATCCAAAATTGCCGGCATTCCTATCGTTAGCAAATAAGCCTGTACGTTAAAAACTAAAAAGCCAAGCTTCTTAGAAGCTTGGCTTTTTTATGCCTTTTGTAGCAAGCGTTATTCTTTAATGACTAATTCAATACCATCCGGATTTTGATAACCCCTAGGAAGTTTCGCACCACGCTGAGCTCGCTTACCCCGGTATACATCTAAGTCAGAAAGTTTGAGGTTTATGTGCCGTTTCCCCGCATGAATACGAATAGCTTGCTGTTCATTCACTACACAAAAGCCCAGCACAGCATCATCACTCGATTTTAGATCTTTGCTTGGTATTTGAATGAGCTTATTACCCTTACCTCTGGATAGTTCAGGCACCTCATTCACTGGAAAGATTAATAGCCGCCCTTGTTTACTAACAATGGCAACAAGGCCTTCTTGACCCTCAAATAATGTTGGTGATAACACTTGTGAACCTTGCGGTAAGGACAGTAATGCCTTGCCTGCTTTATTCTTTGTATAAAGTTCACTCAATTGAGTAACAAAGCCATAACCAGCATCAGATGCCAACATAACACTTTCGTCTTTCCCCGCTATTACATCGGTAAACATCGCGCCGGCTGCTGGTTTTAAATTGCCGGTTAAGGGTTCACCTTGGCCACGCGCTGAAGGCAAGTTATGCACAGCTTGGTTATATACTCGCCCTGTCGAATCTAGGAAATAGACCAAACTATTACTGCGCCCTCTGGCCGACGATAAGTACTCATCACCTGACCTAAAGGTCAGACTTTTTGGCTCAATATCGTGTCCTTTGGCAGCGCGCACCCAGCCTTTTTGTGAAATAACAATCGTCATCGCTTCATTTGGAATAAGCGCTCGCTCATCGAGTGCTTGCGCCGCCTCTCTAATCACTATCGGTGAGCGTCTTGCATCACCATAAAGTTCCGCGTCTGCTTGAATTTCCTTTTTAACCAAGGTGCGTAGACGTTGCTTGGAGCCCAATATTTTCTCCAACCCATCACGTTCCTTTGCCAACTCGTCTTGTTCAGCGCGAATTTTAAACTCTTCTAATTTAGCTAATTGTCTTAATTTTATTTCTAAAATCGCGTGCGCTTGCACATCGCTAATACCAAAACGCGCCATTAACGCTGCTTTTGGCTTATCTTCTTCCCTGATAATTTTAATCACTTCATCAATGTTCAAATAAGCGATTAATAGACCGTCTAGTATATGCAAACGGTCATTTACTTTATCTAAACGATAATCCAGCCGTTTTCTAACCGTTTCAATTCGGTAACTAAGCCATTCGGTTAACATCACCTTTAAATTTTTAACCTGTGGTTTGCCCGACAAGCCAATCACATTAAAGTTGACTCGGTAGCTACGTTCTAAATCGGTGGTCGCAAAAAGATGTGACATCAGTTGTTCAATATCCACTCGATTAGAACGTGGAGAAATAACTAAACGCGTTGGATTTTCGTGATCCGACTCATCCCTTAGGTCTTCAACGATGGGTAATTTTTTTGCCTGCATTTGTGCGGCAATTTGTTCAAGCACTTTCGCACCCGACACTTGATATGGCAAAGCGGTAACAATAATCTGCCCCTGTTCCATTTCATAACACGCTCTTGCACGCAAACTACCTCGGCCCGTTTCATACATCGCACGAATATCTTCACTCGAGGTAATTATTTCGGCTTCAGTCGGAAAATCGGGGCCTTTAATATGCTCCAATAAAGTCGCCGTGTCTGCCTTTGGCTCGTCCAACAAACGAATACAAGCCGTTGCTACTTCATTCAAGTTATGTGGTGGAATATCAGTCGACATACCGACCGCAATGCCGGTTACGCCGTTTAATAATAAATTAGGTAAACGGGCTGGCAATAAAACAGGTTCTTGTAGCGTGCCATCGAAATTATCTGTCCATTCAACCGTGCCCTGTCCTAATTCGCTCAATAAGCTTTCAGCATAGGGTGCAAGGCGTGATTCGGTATAACGCATTGCCGCAAATGACTTAGGGTCATCCGCTGAGCCCCAGTTACCCTGACCATCAACCAAGGGATAGCGATAAGCAAACGGTTGCGCCATATGCACCATCGCTTCATAACAAGCACTATCACCATGCGGGTGAAACTTACCCAATACATCACCCACGGTTCTCGCTGATTTTTTAAACTTCGCCTGATTCGATAAGCCCAATTCAGACATCGCATACACAATCCGACGCTGAACAGGTTTTAAACCATCCGCAATATGCGGTAATGCGCGATCAAGAATCACGTACATGGAATAGTCTAAATAGGCTTTTTCCGTAAATTCTTTTAACGGAAGCGTTTCAATATTTTCAAACTGTGTTTTGCTCATACGTCTTCTCTATATATCCGCCAAATTACCACTTTCTTCTAACCACGCTTTGCGATCAGGTGCGCGCTTTTTCGCCAACAGCATATCCATCTTGGCATGTGTCTCATCGCCGTTTTCCATACCTAGCCTAACTAGGCGACGTGTATCGGGATCTAGCGTTGTGACGCGTAATTGTGACGGGTTCATTTCACCCAATCCTTTAAAACGCTGTACATTAATTTTACCTTTTAACTTTTCAGCGGCTATACGGTCTAATACACCTTCTTTTTCAGCATCATCCAAGGCATAAAACACCTGTTTGCCAACATCAATACGGTACAACGGCGGCATCGCGACATAAATATGCCCCGCTTCTACCAAGTGCCCAAAATGACGAACAAATAATGCGCACAATAAGGTCGCAATGTGTAGCCCGTCCGAGTCCGCATCCGCGAGTATACAAATTTTGTTGTAGCGCAGGGCTTTCAAATTTGGCGAGCCGGGCTCTACGCCTATCGCCACCGAAATATCATGTACTTCCTGCGACGCCAATACGTCCACAGGATCAACTTCCCAAGTATTCAATATTTTCCCGCGTAACGGCATAATCGCTTGAAATTCACGATCCCGCGCTTGCTTAGCGGAGCCACCCGCAGAATCGCCTTCCACTAAAAATATCTCAGAACGATCGGAATCTTGTGATGAGCAATCGGCTAATTTCCCGGGCAAAGCAGGCCCCGAGGTAACCTTTTTACGAATAACTTTCTTACCCGCTCGCTGTCTATTTTGCGCGCGTTGAATGGCAATTTGCGCAATTTCTTCACCAATCGCTGGGTGCTGATTTAACCATAAACTAAAACTGTCTTTCGCCACACCCGATACAAATGCCGCGCACTCACGCGAAGTTAAACGTTCTTTTGTTTGCCCTGAAAACTGTGGATCTTCTAGCTTAATAGACAATACGTAATGGCATCGCTCCCAGACATCATCCGGCGTAATTTTAACGCCTCGCGGTAATAAAGATTGGAACTCACAAAACTCTCGCACCGCTTCGGTTAAACCCGTACGCAAACCGTTAACATGTGTACCACCTTGCGCAGTTGGCACCAAGTTCACATAACTTTCGGTTATTCCCTCTCCTGCATCAGTTGACCACGCTAACGCCCATTCAACCGACTCACGCTCGCTGTTAGCAGAAAATAAAAATCCTTCCGGTGGTAATAAAGTGAGGTGCTTTAGCTGACCGAGCAAGTAGTCTGTCAGACCATTTTCGTAATACCATTCTAGCTTCTCAGCACTGCCTTCGTCATGCAAGGTGATCCGCAGCCCCGGACAAAGTACCGCTTTAGCGCGCAATACATGCTTGAGTTTTGAAAGTGAGACTTTAGGCGTATCAAAATAACTAGGCTCAGGCTTAAAACGCACGGAAGTTCCTGTATTTTTCTTCCCTACCGTTCCAAGCTCAACTAAATCGGAGACTTTATCGCCGTTTTCAAAAGCCATATGCCAACGTATTCCGTCTCGCTTAACCTCAACATCAACACGGCTAGACAGAGCATTAACAACTGAAATACCGACACCGTGTAAACCGCCTGAAAATTGATAGTTTTTATTGGAAAACTTACCGCCTGCATGCAGCCTGGTAAGAATCAACTCAATACCCGGCACAGCATGTTCTGGGTGAATATCCACCGGCATCCCACGGCCATCATCCACTATTTCTATGGCACCATCTTTAGACAGTACCACATCAATTTTTGATGCAAAACCGGCTATCGCTTCATCCACACTGTTATCCAGAACTTCTTGCACAAGGTGGTTTGGGCGAACCGTATCGGTATACATACCGGGGCGTTTTTTAACCGGGTCAAGCCCGCTTAACACCTCAATGTCAGAGGCACTGTATTGACTGCTCATAAAATGGTTTTTACCGTCTATAATTAATGGTTTTCAACGTCGGCAGATCATATCATTTCGCCTCATTGCCACAATCTTTTTTAAGCTGCATTTTAAATTAAACGTTTATCTGAGAATCAGCTATTATTCCAAGGACGCTTAGTTTCCTTCGCCCTAAAAAAAAATTTGCTACTTAGTATCCAATATGGAAAAAGAACTACTAGAAAAAATTGATCAGATACTTCATTTACCTTTATCTGATTACCATAAGTTAAAACTTGTCTTACGCCAAACGCTTAAAGCACTGCGTGCAGATAGATGCTGGTTACTTTACCCTTGTCGCCAAAACGCCGACAAGTTCCTCGTTCCCATTGAAGAAACAACGCCTGATTATCCAGGTGCCAGTCAGATAAAAGCATATATACCTGCCGGTGTAGTATTTGAAGATATTGCTCGAGTCACACTGACTTCCACGGAGTCTGTTAGCTTTGATTTGTCATCACCCCTGTGTCAAGTTGCAGCAAGTGGCTATGAACTATACAAAATAAAATCTCAAATGGCCTGTCAAATACCCATCAAGGGGGCTGAGACTTGGGCCATAGGAATTCATCATTGCGCAGAAAGCCAAGAGCATTCTGACGAAGAAAAAAACCTATTAACCGCCGTTGCAAAAAGAATAAGTCACACGCTCAAAGGCCTACTTGACATTCCCAACTTAGTTAACGCTGCAGAATTGTCTACCGAGATTCTTGATAACGGCCCTTTAGCACAAGTTATATATAATCTTGAGCGTCAAGTTGTTTATGCCAATAACGCGTATTGTGATATGAACCAACGCCCATTATCTGAAATGATTCATCAATATGGAGAACAGTTTTTAAGCAAAGAAAAGCAACACCTATTCAAAGAATTTTTCGACGAAATTAAAGCAACTGGTCATGGTTTCGCTAAAGGTCAAAAAATCACCGGAGACGGGCAGCTCATTCACACCGAAAACACCGGCACACTTATAACTTACAACGGTGAGCCCCATTACCTTATTACCGCGAAAGATATTACCCGTGAAACAAAAAGTCGTAACGACTTACATGACACCCTAGATATACAACACGCTATTCTTGAAGCGACTGATGATGGCGTACTTGTTGAGGACAGCCACAGAAACATCATTGCAATCAATCAAAATTTTTATGATTACTTCAAAATAACCCCGGTCCAAAATAATGGCGACATTAAAACACTGGATTTATTAACCGCTGGTTTACCCGTCTTGCATAACCCAGAAGAAATCAAACCTATCGTCACAAAACTTCACCCAACGTCTAAAGAGAGAAACCTAGCTACCCTCCACTTATTGGACGGCACAATTTTACACATGGATTCATTTCCGCTGATTCATCTTGACCAGATTAAAGGCCGGGTTTGGTATTTTAAAAATATCACTAAAACGGTACGTTCCACCCAAGCCTTAGAAAACGCTCTCGATATTCACCGTGCCATCATGGACGCCTCAGACGATGGCCTATTGGTTGAAGACACAAACAGGCGAATCATTAGCGTTAATCAAGTTTTCCTTGAAACCTTCGACATCCAAATTGAAGCAAGTCAGATTAAAGGAAAAACAGCACCGGAGGTCTTCACAATGGGTGCTCACCTTATATCCAACACTGAAGAAGCTAACAATATAGTTTTCAATCTCTCGCCAACAAAAAATGAAAAGACAAGCACTAAAATATATTTAAAAGATGATTCTATTTTAGACCTAACGTCGTTTCCATTAATACGTGATAACACCATTCACGGGCGAGTTTGGTATTTTAAAAACATTACTGAAAAACATAATTTAACTGAAAAGTTAAGTTTTGAAGCCACGCATGATTCACTGACAAAATTAACAAACCGACGTGGCTTTGATGAAAAGTTAAAACAGGTCATCAAGCAGATAGAGACCGATAATGCCGCACACGCCTTACTGTATTTAGATTTAGACCAGTTTAAAATCATCAATGACACCTCTGGTCATAGCGCAGGAGACATTGCCCTCATTGAAGTGAGTAAGCTTCTGAGTAGTTTACTTCGTCAAGCAGATCTTCTGGCTCGCGTTGGCGGTGATGAGTTTTCTATTCTTCTACCAAATTGTTCGCTTAATATGGCAAAGAAAATTGGAGAAAAAATATGTCAGTCAATTGATGAATACGTATTTTCTTGGGAAGGCAATGAGTATCACTTAGGTGTTAGCATCGGCATCATTAGTCTGGATTGCACTGTAGACTCTTATGAAGACGCTTTGAAATTAGCCGACACCTCATGCTACCTTGCTAAAGAAGCAGGCCGAAACCGCATTCACGTTCATACCACATCCGACCAAGCTGTTATGCAACGGCTCCAACAAGGCAACGTTGTTAGCCAAATTCAAGAAGCATTGAGAACTGACCAGTTTGTCTGCTATCTACAAAAAATTTGCCCCGTTAAAACCGGTAACGATAAATACTCCAACTTAAGCATTTATGAAGTACTCGTTCGAATGCTCGACCAAAAGGGAGTCCTCGTGGCCCCGTTCGTTTTCCTACCCGCCGCCGAACGCTACAAGTTAATGCACAAAATTGATCATTGGGTTATAGAAAATAGCATTCAAAATATGGCTGAGATTCAAGATCAGATCGGCTGCCTTAGCATCAACCTGTCTGGGCAAACTATCGCTCATGAAGACACCTATGACGTCATCGTCAATGTTATTGAGCGTTCCGGCATGCCTACTAATAAACTGTGTTTTGAAATTACTGAAACGGCCGCTATCTCGAATCCACAAGTAGGCATTGAATTCCTTAATAAACTACGCGCGCTCGGCTGTAAAATTGCCCTTGATGACTTTGGCACCGGTTTATCCTCATACGAATACTTAAAAAAACTACCCGCTGATATTCTAAAGATTGACGGTCAATTTATTAAAGGCATGCTGACGGATGAACTAGACCTTGCAATGGTAAAATCCATTAATGAGATTGGCCACCTCATGGGTAAAAAGACCGTTGGTGAATTTGTAGAAAATGCCGAAATTTTTGACCAATTAAAAGAAATCGGCGTTGACTACGCGCAGGGCTATCATCTACATAAACCTTGCAGCATGCAAAGTGTAATAGAGGAACAACGGCTAGCGACTGGTACGACTAATCTAAATCTGCAGTCAACGAGTCTCTGATGTTATCCGCTATCTTAATTTTCTGTTGGTACGCCGCATGATCAACACCCGCATGAATTGCGGTACCTTTTTTAGCCGCTTCCACCATTTTGTCCGTTAGTTCAAAGCGTAAAAAATGCACCGATGAGGTTTTTTCTTCTGTTTCGCGTTCCAAATCTTCGTTTGCAATCGGAAAAACTTTTTCATAACCATCAACCTGAACCCAAGTCGCACGTTCGATACCAATCATCTTTCCCAGTGCCACTTTACGATCATCAATATCATCAAACTGAATCATCATCGTTACCTTCCAGTTGCTACCATCAGGAATTAACGGATTGTACGTTTCAATTTCTTCCATAATGCCAGCCGATTCGAATATCTTTTCTGCACGTAGCATCTCTTGAACTTGGTAATGCATAGTCAAGTTATCTTCGAAGTGTAAGCTGATATTTTCACCTATCTGCACAATTCTATTTTTTTTATGTGCCCGCACGTTTTTTCTAAACTCAGGTCTTAGGTTTGAATATTCTTCCAAACTATATAATTCATCTTTTACTAATTTCTTCATTATCGGTTCCTTGGGCTTAAATCCCGTATGCTTGTCGTAACAAGCTGATTGGGTTCTTTACGTTTGCAGTATCGTCTAGAGCTTCAGCAATATGATCTGCAGCCATTGGACAGTCACTGGAGAAGACGTCTGCTTCGGCTTTTTTTACACGATTGATGACTGGCTTGGCAATTTTTTTGGAAATCTCGTGGAACTCGCTCTTTAGCGCATAAGTCCCATCGTGCCCCGAACATCGTTCAATCGCATTAACCGATGTATTTGGGATCAACTCCAACAACTCTTTTGTCTTTAAGCCAATATTTTGTACCCGCAAATGACAAGCGACTTGGTACGAAACAGTACCTAATGCATCTTTAAAGTTTGTTTCTAATAAACTCGCTTTATGCCGAAGCATCAAATATTCAAATGGATCAAAAATAGCATCACGAACTTTTGCAACATCCGCATCATCTGGAAACATCAACGGTAGTTCCTGCTTAAACATCAACACACAAGAAGGCACCGGCGCAATCACATCCCAACCATCATTAATTAATTTGATAAGCTGGGGAATATTGTTATTTTTAAGCCGTTCAACTTCCTCTAAGTCGCCAAGTTCAAGCTTAGGCATGCCACAGCAACTCTCTTGAGTTGCCATCGTAACGGCTACTTTATTGTGCTCAAGCACTGCGACTAAATCATTCACTAAATCGGGGCGATTGTAGTTGCCATAACAAGTCGTGAAAATAGCTACTTTACCCGTGGTCTGATCACAAGTAACAGGACTAATCGCTGCGTGCTCGCGTTTGTTAAACTGTTTTCTCGCGGTATCACTGTGATAGTCAGGAATAACTGCATCAGGGTGAATCCCCAGTTGGCTGTCTAATAAACGTCTAACCGCGCTATTCTTATTTGCAGCATTTACCACATTGACCAGAATAGGAATGGACGCTAATTTACCTAGCTTATCGGTTGACGTAATCAATTTATCACGTCTTTTCACTTCATCTTTTTTATACTTAACCGCTTTCGCGCGAAGCATTAAGTGGGGGAAATCCAAGTCCCATTCATGAGGCGGCACATAGGGGCATTTCGACATAAAGCACATGTCACATAGGTAGCAATTATCCACCACATCCCAATAAACTTTTTTATCGACACTGTCGAGTTCCATCGTTTCCGATTCATCAATGACATCGAATAACAGAGGGAATGCATTACATAAGTTAAAGCAACGTCGACATCCGTGGCAGATATCAAACACACGGTCTAATTCGTGAAATAAATTGGCTTCGTTATAGAAATCTGGATTTTTCCAATCCAGTGGATGACGTGTTGGAGCTTCTAAACTACCTTCTCTCATGTTCTATTCTCCAAGAAAAAAGGAGGGCACGCGCGTACCCTCCTTCTTAAATTACAGCAAACTAAGCGTTTAAAGAATCTAACGCCTTTTGGAAACGGTTCGCGTGTGAACGTTCCGCTTTTGCTAATGTTTCAAACCAATCAGCAATCTCATCGTGACCTTCATCACGTGCTGTTTTAGCCATACCTGGGTACATGTCTGTGTACTCATGAGTTTCGCCAGCAATAGCTGCTTTAAGGTTGTCTTCTGTAGCACCAATCGGTAAACCAGTCGCTGGATCACCTGTTTCTTCTAAATACTCAAGATGACCGTGCGCATGGCCCGTTTCACCTTCAGCAGTTGAACGAAAAACAGCTGATACATCGTTATATCCTTCGACGTCTGCTTTGCTTGCGAAATATAAATAACGACGGTTTGCTTGTGACTCACCTGAAAACGCGTCTTTTAAATTCTGTTCTGTTTGAGAACCTTTAAGTGACATAGTAATTCCTCTTTGTTGAATGATATCAATTCTACCTTTAGACTAGGTCTAAGAGTAAGTTCAAGATACGTTACTGATTAAAACATGTCAACATCATCGATGATGACTTAAATCCGTATAATGATGTAAAAAAACAAGCATATTCCATCGGTACGGTAACGTATTTCCTCTAATAAAATCAATTTAACAGATCATGGCTAAAGCAAAAAAACTCAACTTAGAATCCTCGCTTCAATCACTAGAAGAACTTGTTGATCGCATGGAAAATGGCGGCTTAAGTTTAGAAGAATCACTAAAGGAATTTGAACAAGGCATTAAGTTGATCCAATCTTGCCAAAGCGCTCTGACTGACGCCGAACAAAAAGTTGAAATTTTATTGAGTAAATCCGCCCTCGCTAAACCTGTTGATTTTAATTAAACAACCTTGACACCTGCTACTCATGACTTCATTCGGGCAATTCCAACAAATAAAAGTTAAGCAAATTGAGGCTGCGTTAGAGCAACTCCTTCCTGCTAATACGGTTGAGCCAGCGCGCTTACACGATGCCATGCGCTATTCAACACTCAATGGCGGCAAACGGATTAGAGCAATGCTGGTATATGCCACGGGGCACTTACTCGAAATACAACCGTCTTTGCTAGATAGCATTGCGAGCTCCATTGAGCTTATTCACGCTTACTCCCTCATTCATGATGACTTGCCCGCGATGGATGACGATGATTTACGCCGCGGCAAACCCAGCTGCCATAAAGCGTTTGATGAAGCCACTGCCATTTTGGCAGGCGATGCGTTATTAACACTCGCTTTTAACGTATTAGCAAAAGCCGAATGTACAGCAGAACAAAAAGCTCATTGCATTCTACTCTTGTCGCAAGCATCCGGCTCTAGAGGGATGGTAGGTGGTCAAGCCATTGACCTGGCAAATGAAGGGAAATCAATTTCCATTGCTGAAATTGAAAACATGCACCTGCATAAAACTGGAGCGCTAATCTGTAGCTGCATCACCTTAGTTGCCAGCATAAAGTTTCAGCCAAGCGATGCTGAGTTTCGGCATTTAAAACATTATGCTGAATGCATCGGATTGGCCTTTCAGGTACAAGATGACATTCTCGATGAAACCTCATCCACCGAGGCTCTTGGAAAAACTCAAGGTAAGGACAAACAAGCTGAGAAGTCGACCTACCCTTCCGTACTGGGCTTGAGTGCCTCCAAGCAATTAACAACAGATTTATACGACGAATCGATCGAGAATTTATCGCACTTTAGCGAACGTGCTGATTACCTTAGAGACATCGCAAAATTCACTATTTCCCGTCTTTCATAATTACTATCGTTCAAGAATAGTATTAACTTGCATAGTCCTAGCTAGCAAACGATAATACGCACCCTTAATCAAACGTATTATGAATATTACGTGACAGCGTCGGCAAAACATCCCATTCTAGATAAAGTTAACCTTCCTAGCGACTTACGTGAGCTGCCTGAAGATGAGCTCATCACGTTGGCACACGAGTTACGCGACTTTCTAATATCTTCTGTCAGCAAATCTGGCGGACACCTTTCTGCGGGCCTTGGAACAGTTGAACTCACCGTCGCTTTACACTATGTTTTTAACACGCCAAATGATAAATTAATTTGGGATGTTGGTCACCAAGCCTACCCGCATAAAATTTTAACCGGCCGTAAAGATAAAATTTCAACCATTCGCCAACAAAATGGTGTTGCCCCTTTTGTTACACGCTCGGAAAGCGAATACGATGCTTTTGGCGTTGGTCACTCAAGCACATCGATCAGTGCCGCTTTGGGCATGGCCATTGCTGCCGCTATTAATAATGAAGAAAAGCGCACCGTTGCCATTATTGGTGACGGCGGCATAACAGGCGGCATGGCTTTTGAGGCGCTAAACCACGCTGGTGCCTTAGACGCTAACTTATTAGTGATTCTAAACGACAACGACATGTCTATTTCGCCGAATGTTGGCGCAATGAAAAACTATTTAGCCAAAATCCTATCCGGCAAGTTGTATACAACCGTAAAAGAAGGCAGTAAAAAAGTCATGGCTAACATGCCCAGTGTTTGGGAATTGGCTAGACGAACTGAGGAACACGTCAAGGGCATGGTCGTACCAGGCACCTTATTTGAAGAATTAGGTTTCAACTATATCGGCCCCATTGATGGCCACCACTTACCAACCTTAGTTAAAACATTATCCAACCTTAAAGATCTGCAAGGCCCACAATTTCTCCACGTGGTCACGCAAAAAGGCAAAGGCTACTCACCTGCCGAGGCTGACCCTGTGAGCTACCACGGTGTATCCACATTCGACCCCAGTAAAAAGAACCTACCTGAGAAAACACCTAGTTCAGCGACTTACACCGAAGTGTTCGGGCAATGGCTGTGCGATATTGCGAGAGTCAATGATAAAGTTGTTGGCATCACACCCGCTATGCGCGAAGGCTCTGGCATGGTGGAATTTGAGCAACAATACCCTGAGCGCTATTTCGATGTTGGCATTGCAGAACAACATGCAGTCACCTTGGCGGCGGGGATGGCTTGCGAGGGCTTAAAACCTGTTGTCGCCATCTATTCAACTTTTCTACAACGTGGCTATGATCAACTTATTCATGATGTTGCTCTACAGCATTTACCCGTACTTTTTGCTATTGATCGCGCCGGTCTCGTTGGGCCCGATGGCCCTACCCACGCTGGCTCTTATGACTTTAGTTATTTACGCTGCCTGCCTAACATGGTCATCATGGCGCCTGCTGATGAAAACGAATGCCGTCTCATGCTTACAACTGGCATTGATTATAATGGCCCCGTTGCTGTCCGCTATCCACGTGGTAAAGGCCCAGGCGTGCCCATTAGCGACTCTTTTGAGAGCATTGAAATTGGTCGAGCTATTAATGTTCGCCAAGGGAAAGGCATTGCGTTGTTAGCGTTTGGTTCAACCGTCACCCCAGCACTTGAAGTAGCCGCAGAGCTAGACGCGACCGTCATCAATATGCGTTTCGTAAAACCGCTTGATGAAGCGATGATTCGACAAGTAGCAGACACTCATGCAACCTTATTCACCCTTGAAGAAAATGTTGTCGCCGGTGGCGCAGGCAGCGGCATCAATGAGTTTATAAACCAGTCTTCGATTAATGTTAAGGTCTTTAATATTGGCCTACCAGACCTCAACATCGAGCACGGTTCTAGAGAAGAATTATTACAAGAAGCTGGCCTTGACGCTACAAGCATACAAAGCACCATAGCCCAACACCTAAAATCAATCACCTGACTCAATCGAGTTCACTAATAAAATTATGACCATCGAAGACGTACAAAACCACCCCGATTCTAGAAACATACCGATCAACAAAGTGGGCATTAAAGATATTCGCCACCCATTTACTTTCGTTGACAAAGAAGGCCACCAACAAGCAACAGTCGGTACCTTTAAAATGTCGGTCAATTTGCCGCATCACCAAAAAGGCACACATATGTCACGCTTCGTGGCACTGTTAAATGAAGATTGCCAACAATTATCGATAAAGGGGTTTGCGGCATTATTAGAAAAAATGACGCATAAGCTCGAAGCCGACACAGGTTATATCACGGCTGATTTTTTATACTTCGTCAATAAAGCCGCTCCCGTCACCGGTGTTCAAAGCTTATTGGACTACCAAATAAAACTCGAGGGGCAGTGGTCCGAGTCAGCCACCTCCATTAACATCAGTGTGGTCATCCCTGTCACTAGCTTATGCCCATGCTCAAAGAAAATTTCTGAGTATGGCGCGCATAACCAGCGCTCTCACATCACCGTTAGCGCGGCGATCGACGGTAATATTTGTGCTGAGGACATTATCCAACTGGTAGAAAAGCAAGCCTCTAGCGAACTGTTCAGCCTACTGAAAAGACCCGATGAGAAATACGTGACTGAGTTGGCCTACGACAACCCAAAATTTGTTGAAGACGTTGTCAGAGATGTTGCCAGCGAACTCAATGAGGATTCTCGAATTCTAGCCTATACTTTAGAGGCAGAAAACTTTGAATCTATACACAATCACTCTGCTTACGCGGTGATTGAAAATAATAAATTAACTAAATAAGACCGGAGCACCAGCAATGTCTAACACCTTAGACCTATCCCAATACGGAATAACGGACGCCAGCGAAATCATCCACAACCCTTCATTCGACGTTTTATTTGAAGAAGAAACCCGTGATGACCTAACAGGTTATGAAAAAGGAACAATCACCAACCTAGGCGCTGTTGCTGTCGACACAGGTATTTTTACTGGACGCTCACCTAAAGACAAATACATTGTCATGGATGATGTATCGCGCGATACCGTCTGGTGGTCCACACAAGGTAAAAATGACAATAAACCTTTATCCGAGGAAAACTGGGGCAACCTTAAGAAGATTGTTACTAAACAACTATCAGGTCAACGCTTATTCGTTGTTGACACCTTTTGCGGTGCTAACAAGGACTCTCGCCTAGCAGTCCGCTTTATTGTTGAAGTCGCTTGGCAAGCTCATTTTGTTAAAAATATGTTTATCCGCCCGACTGAAGAAGAGTTAGCAGATTTTGAACCTGACTTTGTCGTCTTAAACGGTGCAAAAACAAATAACCCCGACTGGAAAGAACACGGCCTTAACTCAGAAAACTTTATCGCCTTCAATCTCACTGAAAAAGTGCAGCTCATTGGTGGCACTTGGTACGGCGGTGAAATGAAAAAAGGCATGTTCAGCATGATGAACTACCTCCTCCCCCTTCGTGGCATGGCATCTATGCATTGTTCCGCCAACATTGGCAAAGAAGGTGACGTGGCTATTTTCTTTGGCTTATCGGGTACCGGCAAAACAACGTTATCAACCGATAAAGACCGTCAGTTAATCGGTGATGATGAACATGGCTGGGATGATGATGGCATTTTCAACTTTGAAGGTGGCTGTTATGCAAAAGTTATTAACCTAAACAAAGAAGACGAACCGGAAATTTATGGCGCTATTCGCCGCGACGCTCTATTGGAAAACGTCACTTTATCTGATGATAACGTGATTCAGTTTGCTGATAATTCTAAAACTGAAAACACCCGTGTTTCATATCCCATTGAGCATATTGAAAATATCGTTAAACCAATTTCAAAAGGTGGTCACGCTAAAAAAGTGATCTTTTTAACAGCCGACGCCTTTGGTGTAACACCGCCTGTTTCTAAATTAACAGCCGAACAAACGAAATATTATTTCTTGTCTGGCTTCACTGCTAAGTTAGCAGGCACAGAACGCGGAATTACCGAACCAACACCAACGTTCTCCGCAGCCTTTGGCGCCGCTTTCTTGTCATTACACCCAACAAAGTACGCACAAGAATTAGTCAAACGTATGGAAGCCGTTGATGCTGAGGCATACTTGGTCAACACTGGCTGGAATGGTACCGGTAAACGTATTTCTATTAAGGACACTCGCGGCATTATTAATGCAATTCTCGATGGTTCTATTGAAACAGCCGATACAAAAAACATCCCCTTGTTCAATCTCGAGGTTCCAACATCTCTACCCGGTGTAGACAGCAATATCCTAGACCCAAGAGACACTTATCAAGACCCAGCACTGTGGGATAAACGAGCGCAGGAACTGGCCCATCTTTTTATCGCTAATTTCGAAAAATATACCGACAACGACGAAGGTAAATCACTCGTTGCCGCTGGCCCGAAGGTTGATTAACGTCTAGCAAAAACATCAAAAAAGGCCGTGCAATAGCACGGCCTTTTTTGTGTTATCTTGGCTCTTATCAACCGAGTTCTTATTACTTAACGTTTATATGCCCAGCAACGCAACAAACAATATACGGCCTGGAAATAAAAAAAAACGCAAAGGGCGCATTTTTCAGCGTGGACGCCAGCTTGACGCCACCGCTCAAGTCGAGCTTAAAGAACTGCTAGGCTCCAAGCCCCGACGCAAAGACCTGCTAATCGAATACCTCCATCTGATACAAGATAAATGGGGATATATAGGTTCTTCACATCTCATGGCGTTAGCCAGCGAACTCCAACTATCTCAAGCATCTGTCTATGAGGTGGCCAGCTTTTACCACCATTTTGATGTCGTTAAAGAAGACCAAACACCCCCGCCAGAACTAACCATTCGAATATGTAACTCGCTCAGTTGCAGCATGACGGGGTCAAGTAAGGTACAAGATGAACTCAACAGCCTAGCACCTAGTAATATTCGCATCATACCGGCACCCTGCATGGGCTTGTGTAACGAGGCACCCGCGGCTGCCATTGGCAAGAATTACGTCGGTCATGTATCCGCCGCCTCACTGCTTAATGATGCAAACAATAAACAAGTCAGCCCAGTGTTACCGAGCTATCAATCCTACGAACAATACATAAAAAACAAGGGTTACCAGCTCTTTCAAAAGCTAGTTCAACAAGAGCTAAACAGCAACGACATCATCGACACTCTTGAACAAAGTGGCTTAAAAGGCCTTGGCGGTGCCGGATTCCCTACCGCTAACAAGCTAAGAATTGTAAAAGAACAACCGTCGCCAAGGTATTTCTGCGTTAACGCCGACGAAGGTGAACCGGGTACCTTTAAAGACCGGCATTACCTCTCAACCGAACCTCACCAGTTTTTAGAAGGCGTGTTAATCGCCGCTCACATCATTGATGCGAGCAAAGTGTATATCTATTTGCGTGACGAATACGCCGCCATCTATCAACTATTGAAACTTGAACTTCAAAAACTTATTGACCACTCGCTCATTGAGGACGGTTATATTGAACTGAGACGCGGTGCAGGCGCTTATATCTGCGGAGAAGAATCCGCCATGATTGAATCCATTGAAGGGAAGCGCGGATTACCACGCCAACGGCCACCCTACGTCGCCCATCAAGGGTTATTTGACCGGCCAACTCTGGTGCAGAATGTAGAAACCTTATATTGGATACCAAACATTTTGCACAAGGGCGCCGAGTGGTTTAACAAGCAAGGCAAAAACGGCGCTTTAGGCATTCGTTCATTTTCCCTATCGGGTAGAGTTAAAAAGCCCGGCGTTATTAAGGCAGCCGCTGGCAGTACAGTTCGCGAACTGATCAAATTAGCCGGAGGCATGCTTGACGGGCATCATTTCAAGGCCTATTTGCCCGGTGGTGCTTCGGGTGGAATTTTACCCGCTTCGTTGGATCAATTACCGTTAGATTTCGGCAGCTTAAGCGAGTACGGCTGCTTTGTTGGCTCGCATGCCATTATTATCTTATCGGATAAAGACAGCATCAAAACCACTAGTCAGAATTTATTACACTTCTTTCAAGATGAGAGCTGCGGCCAGTGCACGCCATGCAGAGTTGGTTGCGAAAAGGCCAGCTTATTGCTATCCGAAAAACAATGGAATAAACCCTTGCTAGAAGAACTTTGTAGCACCATGGCAGATGCCTCTATTTGTGGTTTAGGGCAAGCCGCACCCAACCCCATTCTGACCAGCATCAAGTACTTTGCTGATGAAGTTTAAATGAGTCGTTTAATTTCATTTTCTTTAGATGGGGAAAAAGTATCAGCTTCACCCGACGAGAGTCTTTGGCAAGTAGCAAAAAGACTTGGCACGATCCTGCCACATTTATGTTTTAACGATTCTAGCGACTATAGAGCAGATGGTAATTGCCGCGCATGCATGGTCGAAATTGAAGGCGAACGAGCCTTAGCCGCTTCGTGTTGTCGTCACCCCAGTAACGGCATGGTTGTTAACACACAAAGTAAACGCGCTACGAGCGCTAGAAACATGGTCATGGAATTGCTGTGCACAGACATGAATTCAGATGTAGTGGCTGGATCAAGTTTTGCTGAGCTAGCCAGCTCGATGCAAATCAGACCCTCTCGGTTTCCGAAAAGCACACAGTCACACAATAACTCTGACCTATCCCACCCTGCCATAGCCGTGCAGCTGGACGCCTGTATTCAGTGTAACTTATGCGTCAGGGCCTGCCGTGAAATACAGGTTAACGACGTCATTGGCCTGTCGAATCGTGGTTCTAGTGCAGAAATCAGTTTTGACTTCGCTGACTCAATGGGTGATTCAACTTGTGTCGCCTGCGGCGAATGCGTCCAAGTTTGCCCGACCCACGCGCTGAAGGAAAACGCCGTTGGCGCGAATAAAACCAAGCCCGCTATTCGCTCTGTATGTCCTTATTGCGGTGTCGGCTGCCAAGTAAGCATCCATATACAAAATAACAAGATTACCTCTGTTGATGGCGCTAACGGTCCTTCGAATCAGGGTCGCTTATGCGTCAAAGGTCGATTTGGCTTTGACTACATCTCATCTAAACAACGATTAACCGAACCCCTGATCAGAAAAACCGGTTTAGAAAAAGGCATTAACATTGACCCTGAAGAGCCTCTAAGCCATTTTAGAACCGCTTCTTGGGAGGAGGCGCTAGATATTGCTGCTAATGGTTTTGCAGCCTGCAAACAACAATACGGCGGTGACGCGCTAGCAGGATTTGGTTCCGCAAAGTGCTCAAATGAAGAGGCTTATATTTTTCAAAAGTTGGTTCGTGTGGGCTTCGGCACCAACAATGTAGATCACTGCACACGCCTGTGCCACGCTTCATCCGTTGCTGCACTGATGGAAACTATTGGCTCAGGCGCGGTGACCGCACCTTTTACAACGGTTAAAGACAGTGATGTCATCATTGTTATTGGCGCAAACCCCACAGAAAATCACCCTGTTGCGGCAACTTTTTTTAAACAGGCCAGCCAGCTAGGTGCTGAACTTATTGTTATGGATCCCCGTGCGCAAGCGTTAAAGCAGCACGCCACTCATATGTTGCAGTTTATTCCTGGTACCGATGTCGCTTTGCTCAATGCCATCATGCACGTCATCGTCGATGAGAAACTCTACAATCAAACGTATATTGAGCGCCACACCACGGGGTTTAAAGAACTCAGCCATCACCTGAAAAACTTCTCGCCCGAGCTGATGCAAAATATTTGCGGCATTGATGCTAACACTATAAAAACCGTCGCTAGAAAGTATGCGTCTGCTAAGTCCGCTATTATTTTTTGGGGAATGGGCATCTCGCAGCACACCCACGGTACCGACAATGCCCGCTGCCTGATTTCATTGGCTCTTATGTGTGGACACATCGGCAGGCCCGGCACTGGGTTACACCCATTACGTGGACAAAACAATGTCCAAGGTGCCTCTGATGCCGCCTTGATTCCAATGTTTTTTCCTGACTACAAGAAAACAAACGACGCCGAGGCCTTGGCTTTTTTTGAATCGTTATGGCACGCGAAACTTCAATCGAAGGCAGGACTCACGGTTGTCGAAATTTTGGACGCTATCCATGATGATAAAATAAAATCCATGTATATCATGGGCGAAAACCCCGCCATGTCCGATCCAAACTTAAATCATGCGCGGGCAGCCTTAGCAAAGCTGAAACATTTAGTTGTACAGGATATTTTTATAACCGAAACGGCAATGTTTGCTGATGTCATCTTGCCTGCTGCCGCTTGGCCAGAAAAAATAGGAACGGCGACGAATACTAACCGCCAAGTTCAAATGGGCCGCCAAGCCGTTAAACCACCCGGTGATGCAAAAGCCGATTGGTGGATCACAAACCAAATTGCCCAACGTTTTGGGCTAGACTGGCGTTATAACGAACCGAAGGACATTTACCAAGAAATGCAAACCGCCATGCCGTCACTATCAAACATTAGCTGGGATCGACTCGAAAACGAGCACTCAGTGACCTACCCCTGCTCAGCTCCAGACAAGGCCGGTGACGATATCGTTTTTGCTAACGGTTTTCCAACAGACAATAAACGAGGCAAATTTGTTTCCGCTAATATATTGCCACCTAATGATCCGCTAGATAAGGAATACTCGTTTATTCTCACCACAGGCCGGTTATTAGAACATTGGCACACAGGCACTATGTCAAGACGAAGTGACGTGCTCAATACGCTAGAACCTGAAGCCTTCGTACAAATGAGTCAAGCCGATTGTACGCGGCTTAATATTAATGCGGGTACGATGGTTTGTATAAAAAGTCGCCGCGGATTCATTAACATAAGAGTACGTATCGATGACAAGGTACAAGCAGGCTTAATCTTTATTCCATTTGCATATGTTGAGGCCGCCGCTAACATTCTGACTAGCCAAGAGCTTGATCCTTTTGGGAAAATACCCGAATACAAGTACTCTGCCGTTAATATAACGCCGTGCTCTTAAAACATGCTTGATAAAAAAAATAATATTGTTGGCGTCATTCTCGCCGGTGGGCTCTCACGACGAATGGGGAATCAAAATAAGTCCTTTATGCCACTCGCAAATAAGCCTTTATTTGAACACGTCTTGGAAAGGTTCCTCCCACAATGTGACACTGTCTTGATAAACAGTAACAGCCAGAGCAGACAACTAGCTTCGTACAATTTGCCTATTATAAAAGACACCTTGGAAGGCTATCTTGGGCCGTTAGCCGGAATACTATCGGCAATGGAATGGACTAAGCAGCAGCTGCCGGAAACACAATGGATTGCATCGGTACCCGTTGATACGCCATTCTTACCAAAAGATTTAGTCTCAACGCTATACCAATCCATTGAAAAAAAACATTCCACATTAGTAGGTGTTAGCTCTAATGGCCGTACACACCCCGTCATTGGCCTATGGTCTACCCGTTTAGTCGACGACTTACGGCTCGCTTTAAATGACGAAGGTCTGCGTAAAATTGATCTGTGGACAGCTCGTTACAGTATTTCTCATCAAGATTTCAGCAATGAGGTGTTCGACCCATTCTTTAACATCAACAGTCAAGAGGACCTGATACAAGCCGAATCATTAATAAAGAAAAACCCCCGTTTAATCGACATCTAGCAGCACGTTATCAATTCCATTTAGAATTTGAAAGTGCTTACCTTTGGCCCTCGAAATTAGCGTTACACCAAACTGCTTCGCTATATCAAACCCCATCTTGGTGGCACCGGAGCGCGACAGTAGAATAGGTATTGTCATTTGCGCGACTTTAATCACCATTTCAGACGTTAAACGCCCCGTTGTATAGAAAATACAGTCATCACCTCTAATCTCGTTCAACAACATATAGCCAGCGATGGTGTCCACCGCATTATGCCGCCCAACATCTTCCACAAAAAATAAAATTTCTTGCCCCCTGCATAGCGCACAACCATGAACAGCCCCCGCCGTTTTATACACTGTATTGTGTTGTTTTAAATGATTAAGCAATGCATAAAGAGTCGATTGCCTAAGCGAGTGCTTTGCTAACACCTGCCCTTTTAGTTCATCCATCACATTGCCGAACATCGTGCCTTGCCCGCACCCCGTGGTAATAATTCTGCTTTTTTTAAGAACAGCTAAGTCTTTGCCCGCTTGATTCGATACAACGGCAACGGCTGCTGTTTGCCAGTCCACCTGAACGGTTTTTATCTCGTCAAGTTTTTCAAATATAAGTTGGTTTTTAAGATAACCGATGACTAATAACTCGGCAAACGACCCCATCGTCATCAAAGTCACTACTTCTTGCTTATCAACAAAAATCGTTAATGGCCGTTCTTCAACGAGCATCACATCAACAGCTTTGCCCTGTTCATTTATCACTGATACTGTTGATGTCCCTGGCAATATTGATTGCGTCATCTCAACCATAAATTAACTCATATATTGTTTATTGAACTGTTATAACACGCAAAAAAAAAGCCATGCAAATGCATGGCTTTTTTTAACTCACATAAACTTTAAAGCAGATGCTTCACACCATCACGCTCTTCTTTTAGCTCGTTTTCAGTGGCTGTCATTCTTTCGCGGCTGAAATCATTAATTTCAAGACCTTGAACAATTGAATACTCACCATCTTTAACAGTAACTGGGAATGAGTAAATTAAACCTTCTTCGATGCCATAACTGCCATCACTAGGAATACCCATGCTCACCCAATCGCCATCAGCCGTACCTTGAACCCAAGTACGCATATGGTCTAGGGCTGAGCTCGCTGCAGATGCTGCGCTTGATAAGCCACGAGCTTTAATAATAGCAGCACCACGTTGTTGAACAGCTGGAATATACTCGTCGGAATACCAACTCGCATCAATTTTAGATAAGGCGTCTTCACCACTTACTAATGCATTATGAAGATCTGGGTATTGTGTTGCAGAGTGGTTACCCCAAATAGTCATTTTAGTAATGTCTGTATTGTGAGTGCCTGTTTGTTCCGCTAAAAGGCTCATCGCACGATTATGGTCTAAACGAGTCATCGCAGTAAAGTTACGCGGGTTAAGGTCTGGTGCGTTATTCATAGCAATCAACGCATTTGTGTTCGCAGGGTTACCAACAACCAATACTCGAACATCACGTTTAGCCACTTTATTTAATGCTTTACCTTGAACGGAGAAAATAGCAGCATTCGCTTCAAGCAAATCTTTGCGTTCCATACCAGGACCACGAGGGCGAGCGCCTACTAAGAATGCAAAGTCGATATCTTTAAAAGCAACTTCTGCATCATCAGAGATTTCTACACTTTGTAACAAAGGAAACGCGCAATCCTTTAATTCCATAACTGCACCTTCAAGCGCACCTAGAGCTGGTGTAATTTCTAACAAGTGTAGACAAATCGGTTGCTCTGGACCCAAAAAGTCACCTGATGCAATACGAAATAATAATGAATACGAAATTTGACCGGCGGCGCCAGTAACTGCTACATGAACAGGTGCTTTCATTTCTAAAAATCTCCTAAATATAAAAGATGCAATTATAGCTGATAAACAAGCATTTTAGCTTTAAATAACAAGCCATTACCCACTAAATTTATAGCTAAAAAATATAAAAAACTTAATTAGCGAAGCTTAAGAATTTTTTTCAAGTCGTAATGGTAAAGAAAACCTGGCAAGGCAAAAACGATAAATAGGCAAAGTGTTATCACGTAAAACTCCCAATCTTGCGTACTACGTGTACCCATTATTTTATATTCTAGAGCGAATCCGGCAGCGAAAGAAACAACATACCAAACCAACATTTCAAACCAACGAAGCCAGCCTGATTTATTAGCTAATTGTCGAATACAAAAAAGCCTATCACTTAACCAAGGAAGGTTTGCAGCGATAATCGTCAAGAAAAGAAATATAAGAATGGGAGTTTGATTATTCATCAATGAGCATTAAAGCATATATTGTTGGTGCCGAGAGCGGGACTTGAACCCGCACGTCCATAAGGACACTACCCCCTCAAGATAGCGTGTCTACCAATTCCACCACCTCGGCAATCAATTACTCAGGGATAGGCACATCAGCAGGTTTCATGCCTTCTGCTTCTGTCGCCTTATCACTTGGTTTAACCAAACTATTTATTAAATCAGCAGGTGTTGCATCTATAGTTTGCGCTGCTTTTAGGTTACTTAAACCATCGATAATATCGTCTGGCTCTGCTCTATTGCCGCCTAAATATGCTAACGCTAAACTAGTTGAAAAAAACATCGCTGCTAAAATAGCTGTCGAGCGACTTAAAAAAGACGATGAGCCTTTCGCACCGAAGACAGTGCCTGAAGCGCCGCTACCAAAAGCTGCACCAGCATCCGCACCTTTGCCGTGCTGAATTAAAATCAAACCTATCATCAATGCAGCAATTAACACATGCACTGATAGAACTATTGCAAACACACTCATAACTTTATCCTTTATGCCTTTTGGCAAATTGAAATAAAGGCTTGCGCATCTAGTGATGCACCGCCAATCAAACCACCGTCTATATCTTTTTGTACAAATAATGACGACGCATTATCCGCTTTAACACTGCCACCGTATAAAATTCGAAGCTTTTCAGCAGAATCTACACTTCTTTCTTTAACTAAGTCTCTGATAAAAGCATGTGCCTTTTGTGCTTCTTCGGGAGACGCGGTTAAGCCTGTCCCGATAGCCCAAACTGGCTCATAAGCCAGAACAAGTCGAGCCAGATCTACTTCTTTAGAACTTAATAACGCCCCAATTTGATCCTTAATGACCTTAAATGTATTGCCTGACTTATAGTCAGCCTCTGTTTCACCGACACAATAAACAGGTACTAAACCAGCTCTCTGAGCCGCCAGCACCTTTTCAACTAATGCGTCATTAGACTCGTTAAAAAGTGTTCGCCTTTCTGAATGCCCTACTAGCACACATTGACAACCAAGTTCTGCCAGCATCTGCGCAGAAACCTCACCGGTATAAGCCCCTGATTGGTATTCAGAAACAGTCTGAGCACCGACCCTTATGGATGTCTTATTAACGATACCATTGGCCAAATCTAAATAAACAAACGGCACACAAACAGCAACTTCGCACGCTATTTTATCATCAATAGCACCTTCAATTGCATGTAAAAGATCACTCGTTAATCCGAGCGAGCCATTCATTTTCCAATTTCCAATAACCAGTGACTGGCGCATCAAGCTTCTCACCCTAAAAAACGAGAGAGGTTAGCGAGTATTGAGCAATAAATCAATCTTATTAATGCCTAATAAAGCCTAACAATGAAATTGCTTAGGAATCGAGTAAACGTTCAACCGTTTTACTCAGCTCTAATGCCAACGATTCAACTAAAACTATGTCTTCACCTTCCACCATAACCCTAACGAGTGGTTCTGTACCAGACGGCCTTAACAACACTCTGCCAGTACCATTCAAGGTACCTTCAACCAAAGCAACGGCTTTATCAAGTTCATCGCTCATTACAAACTTTTTATCTCCCTTGAGCCGCACATTGATCATGCATTGAGGATATTTTTGTATGTCGCTTTTTAACTCATTTAATGATTTTGATTCGCGCGCCATTATTTCAAGAACTTGTAAGGCCGATATAATACCGTCACCCGTAGTTGTTCTATCAGCGCAAATAATATGGCCAGAGCCTTCGCCGCCCAGAATTGATCCTGATTCATTCATTAGCTGAAGAACGTGCCGGTCACCCACTGGTGATCTCAATAGATCCACACCTAACCTATTCAATGCGTGTTCAACACCTAAATTAGTCATTAATGTGCCGACAACGGATGAGCCAAGGCAACCTTGATCTTGCCTAGTTTTAGCCAAGATATACAGTATCTCATCACCATCTAAAACCTCACCTAAATGGTCAACCATAATTAAACGGTCACCGTCACCATCCAGTGCCACACCAAAGTCTGCTGAATTTGATAACACCGCTTCTATTAACGCATTAGGGCTAGTGGCTCCACAACCGTCATTAATATTAATGCCATTTGGCTCAGCACCAATTTTAATAACGTCTGCACCCAGTTCGCTAAATACAAACGGGGCAATGTGATAAGTCGAGCCATGAGCACAGTCAACAACCATCTTCAACTTGGATAGATCCATCATTGGTGGGATGCTGCTCTTACAAAACTCAATATAGCGACCAGCTGCATCTTCCACTCGACTAGCCTTCCCTAAGCGTGATGATTCGACTACGACCAGAGGTTCATCCATTTTCTGCTCTATCGCTTGCTCAATATCATCAGCGAGTTTCTTACCCTCACTAGAAAAAAATTTTATACCATTATCATAATGTGGATTATGGGAGGCACTAATAACAATACCTGCATTAGCACGCAGCGTTCTGGTTAAATAGGCTATCCCAGGTGTTGGCATCGGCCCTAATAATTGCACATCGGCTCCAGCGGCAACTAAGCCAGCTTCTAACGCAGACTCGAACATATAACCTGATATACGCGTATCTTTACCTATAATTATTTTGCAATGACCCCGCTCTTCAAACACCTTGCCTGTTGCCCAGCCAAGTTTCAAAATAAACTCAGGCGTAATCACACCTTCACCGACCAAACCTCGAATACCATCCGTGCCAAAATACTTTCTTGTCATATTTTTCTCAATCCGCGTTTTGAACGGCATTATATATTTTTAGTGCATCCGAGGTTTCAGCTACATCATGAACACGCACGATAGAGGCACCTCGCGTCACCGCTAATAATGCAGCCGCCACACTGCCAAACGTTCTTTCTTCAACTTGTTTGTCTAGTATTTCACCGAGCATCGATTTTCTTGATAGTCCCGCCAGTATTGGACAATCGTGACGACTAAAAGAGTCTAAGTTCGCCAATAAACTTAAATTGTGCTGTAGCGTTTTGCCGAAGCCAAACCCCGGGTCTAAGATAATTTTATTTCGTGCAATACCCACATTTTCACAAGCCAATATTTGTTGGCTAAAGAAGTCATTAACTTCTTCAACCACATTTGAATAACTCGGCTTATCTTGCATTGTTTCGGGACGAGCTTGCATGTGCATCAAACACACGGAAACGCCTAAAGTAGCTGCCATTTCAAGAGCACCCGGCTTTCTTAAGGCATACACATCATTAATCAGATCAGCACCCGCATCTACCGCCGCTTTCATAACATCGGGCTTGCTAGTGTCTATTGAAATAGCGATATCTGACTTTAATCGAATACCTTTTATAACCGGAATAACTCTATTTATTTCCTCTTCAATAGAAACCGGCATCGCATTAGGACGCGTAGACTCACCGCCAATATCAATAATTGATGCGCCCAAGTCAGCCATCGCTAACGCCTGTTGAACAGCCGTTTCTACAATGGTGAAACGCCCTCCATCAGAAAAAGAATCTGGGGTAACATTAAGAACCCCCATAATGCTGGGGGACTTATTATTTAACAATGGAATCGTATTGGTAGCCTGTACTAAATTAAGGCTGCTCAGCCGGGCCACCCACAGTTGGTTTGCTTACTTTATCTTCAACCTCTTCTTCTTTTGATGCCGCCGCATTGCCAGAACCTGATGCATCACCGTCTTCCCAATCTTTAGGTGGACTCACGGTAGTACGCGCCATTAATTGATCGAGTTGATCGCTATCCAGTGTTTCGTATTTCATTAAGGCGTCGGTCATCGAGTGCAAAATATCAATATTATCTTTTAGCAATGCCTCTGCACGAGCATAGTTGCGATCGATAAATACTCGGACTTCTTGATTGATAAGCTCCGCTGTATCATCAGAAATCATTTTAGCTCTGCCGCCAGAATGACCCATCGCATTTTCATCTTCACCGTAATTTAACGCGCCTAGTTTTTCTGAGAAACCCCATAAAGTCACCATATTACGAGCAATTGCAGAAGCACGTTCAATATCGTTTGATGCGCCCGTTGTTACCGCCTCTTCACCAAAGATAATTTCTTCTGCCAAACGCCCGCCATACAAACTAGATAACTGACTTTCTAGTTTCTGCTTGCTAATACTAATAGCGTCACGCTCGGGCAAAAACATAGTCACGCCCAACGCACGGCCACGAGGAATAATAGTCACCTTGTAAACTGGGTCGTGCTCTGGCACTAAACGACCAACAATCGCATGCCCTGACTCATGATATGCCGTACATCTTTTTTCTTCGTCACTCATGACCATAGAGCGACGTTCAGCGCCCATTAGGACTTTATCTTTAGCGTTTTCCATGTCGTTCATATCAACGACCTTCTTGTTTGCTCTCGCGGCAAATAAGGCCGCCTCGTTAACAAGGTTAGCTAAATCAGCGCCTGAAAACCCAGGGGTACCACGCGCAATAACATTAGGACTTACACTGTCACCAGCAGGTACTTTTTTAAGGTGCACTTTTAAGATCTGCTCACGCCCCCTAATATCAGGCAATGGAACAACCACTTGACGGTCAAAACGACCGGGACGAAGTAAAGCAGGGTCTAATACGTCAGGCCGGTTGGTTGCCGCAATAACAATAACGCCTTCGTTACCTGAAAAACCATCCATTTCAACTAATAATTGATTGAGTGTTTGCTCTCGTTCATCATTACCACCGCCTATACCGATACCGCGGGAACGACCTACCGCATCAATTTCATCGATAAAAATAATGCATGGCGCACTTTTCTTCGCTTGTTCAAACATATCGCGAACACGCGAGGCACCAACACCGACAAACATTTCTACGAAGTCAGAACCTGAAATACTAAAAAATGGTACTTTTGCTTCACCAGCAATTGCTTTAGCCAGTAAGGTTTTACCCGTACCCGGTGAACCCGACATTAAAATGCCCCGAGGAATCATACCGCCTAGCTTTTGAAATTTAGCAGGTTCTCTTAGAAAATCCACCACCTCTGCAACTTCTTCTTTAGCTTCTTGAATACCAGCAACATCATCGAACGTTACTTTGATTTCATCTTCGGTCAGTAGCTTCGCTTTACTTTTGCCAAAAGACATTGCACCACGGCCACCAGCACCGCCGCCGCCCTGCATTTGACGCATAAAGAAAATCCAAACACCAATCAATAACAACATTGGGAACCAAGAAATCAAAACTGACATGATTACCGACTGCTCTTCAGGTGGCTTTGCAACAACTTCAACACCATTTTTAAGCAGATCATCAACTAAGTGAATATCACCCGGGCTACGTGTTTTGAACCGTTCACCTGACGCTGTTTGACCGATAATATTAGGCCCATCAATAGAAACCTTACTAACCTGACCAGCATTAACAGAATTAATAAACTGCGAATAACTTAAGTTATTAGTAGATGACTGTTTAGAACCACCAAAATTATTAAATACCGACATTAATACGAAGGCGATCACCACCCACATAATAATATTCTTAACCATTTCGTTCAAAGCGATACTCCTCGTTTATTTTATAACAGTAGCAATTATCGGACTGCTACATATAGATTTCGTTCAACTATATGTATGGGGTTAGGTTACTACAATTTCAAGCCCTTTGCCAAAAGGTAGACCTCTCGACTGCGTGCCCGCGAGGCCTTTGGTTTGCGAATGGCAACACTCAAGAATATACCCTTGACCTCTTTAATATACTGGTCAAAGCCCTCGCCTTGAAAAAGTTTTATTAAAAAGACACCTTTATTGGCTAAACCATTTTTCGCAAAATCCAATGCCAATTCGGCTAAATACATCGATTTTGGTTGATCAATAGCCTTGCTACCGCTCATGTTAGGTGCAATATCAGACATCACAACATCAATAGGCTGATTGTTAATTAGGTTTTGCAACTCATCGAACACCCCATCATCACTAAAATCACCTTTGATAAAATCTACGCCATTAATTGGCTCAATATCCAATAGGTCTAATGCAATAACACGTCCATTGCCGGTCACTTTCTTAGTTGCGTATTCAGACCAGCCGCCAGGCGCAGCACCTAGATCGACAACGATTTGGTGCGGACGCAACAGCTTGTCTTTTTTATCGATCTCTTCTAGCTTAAAAACCGCACGCGAACGTAAACCCATTTGCTGAGCCTTTTTAACGTATTCATCGTTAAAGTGTTCATCCAGCCATTTTTGCTTATTCTTATGTTTTGTCATAGTCATTATTTTAAAGTCAGTCAAGACAACCATTTATGTGTAAAATGCCCGTCCTAACCCAACTCCTATTTAATTAAACATCATGGCATTATCAAACCAACAGAAAAAGAAATTAAAGGTGCACGCACATAGCTTGAAGCCAGTCGTTCGTGTAGGTCAAGCAGGTTTAACAGATACTGTACTTGATGAGATTGAGTCAGCGATAGATCATCATGAACTCATTAAAGTTAAAGTATCCGCTGCTGATCGTGAAGATAAAAAGACTATCATCCAGAAGATTGCCGAGCAGACTCAATCGGATATTGTCCAAACTATCGGTTTTACGGCCGTTTTTTATAGAGAAAACAACGACAAAAAGAACTATTCGTAACGAACGTCTATAATTTCGAATTCCGTGATGCCGCCTGGTGCTCTCACCTCGGCAATATCCCCTTCTTCTTTACCAATTAGTGCCTTTGAAAATGGCGATGCATACGAGATTAAATTGTTTTTGATATCTGCTTCATCTTCACCCACGATGGTATAGGTGATGGCATCTTCTGTTTCGATATTTTCCAGCTCGACGGTACAGCCAAAAACGACTTTACCATTAGCATTAACTGTCGATACATCAATAATTTGAGCATTGCCCAACTTGCTTTCAATATCTCTAACGCGCGCCTCTACTAAGCCTTGCTCCTCACGAGCCGCGTGATATTCTGCATTTTCTTTTAAATCGCCGTGCGCACGTGCATCTGCAATCGCTTCAGTAATTCTTGGACGTTTTACATTCTTCAGCTCATCAAGTTCATCTTTTAAACTTTGTGCGCCTTTCTTCGTTAATGGTGTCTTACTCATAAGTAACTCTCAATTTTTACTTCTTAGTGCGTGCCTGTAAAGCGTGTAGCTCTCTTACTTCTTTTACAGTAATATCAGCTAAGGCATCAATCGTTGCTTTTGCACCGGCTATGGTGGTGCAATAAGTGGCTTTTTTTTGTAAGGATTCTCGGCGAATTGAAAATGAATCCATTATCGCCTGCTTCCCTTCTGTGGTGTTAACAACTAGCTGAATGCCTTCATTCTTAATAATATCGACGATATGCGGGCGACCTTCGTTAACCTTATTAACTACTTCACATTCAATACCCGCGGCTTTTAATGCCTCAGCGGTACCTCTCGTTGCTAAAATTTGCTTGCCACGAAACTCCAGTGTTTTCGCCAACTCAAGCATTTTCACTTTATCGGCTTCTCTAACACTAAATAACACTTTATCTTCGTTTGATAACTCAATGCCCGCAGCACGTTGTGATTTACCAAACGCTTCGCCAAATGTTTCGCCAACGCCCATCACTTCACCAGTTGACTTCATCTCTGGACCTAATAAAGGATCAACATTTGGGAATTTAACGAACGGGAATACAGATTCTTTAACAGAGAAATAATCTGGAATAATTTCTTTTGTTGTACCTTGTTCTGCCAACGATTGACCCGCCATGCAGCGTGCGGCAATTTTTGCTAATGGATAGCCCGTTACTTTAGAGACAAACGGTACCGAACGTGAAGCGCGCGGATTAACTTCCAATATGTATATATCGTCGCCTTTAATGGCAAATTGAATATTCATTAAGCCAAGCACCCCAAGTTCACGCGCCAAATCTTTAGCTTGAACGCGCATTCTATCCTGCACATCTTGGCTCAAATCAAAGGGTGGTAATGAACACGCAGAATCGCCTGAGTGCACACCCGCTTGTTCGATATGTTCCATAATGCCGCCAATCAACAGCTCTTCACCGTCAAAAATAGCGTCAACATCCACTTCTACCGCATCATCTAAGAAACGGTCCAGTAACACAGGTGAGTCATTCGACACGCTTACTGCTTCGCGCATATAAGTACGCAATTCAGTTTCGTTGTACACAATTTCCATTGCACGACCACCTAATACATAAGACGGCCTAACAACCAACGGATAACCAATTTCTTCAGCCAATAAAACAGCTTGCTCAGGTTCACGCGCCGTTCTGTTTGGTGGTTGGAGTAAACCTAATTTCTCAACTAATTGTTGGAAGCGTTCACGGTCTTCTGCCAAATCAATCGCTTCAGGTGATGTACCAATGATCGGTACGCCAGCCGCCTCAAGGTCTTCGGCCAATTTAAGTGGTGTTTGCCCACCGTATTGAACTATCACGCCTTTTGGCTTTTCAATATGAACAACTTCCAGCACGTCTTCTAATGTCAACGGCTCAAAATATAGCCGGTCGGATGTATCAAAATCGGTAGAAACGGTCTCAGGGTTACAGTTGACCATAATGGTCTCGTAACCGTCTTCACGCATTGCTAAAGCAGCGTGCACACAACAATAATCAAACTCAATACCTTGCCCAATTCTGTTGGGTCCGCCACCTAACACCATGATTTTTTCACGCTGGCTTGGTTGCGATTCGCACTCTTCTTCATACGTTGAATACATATACGCAGTAGATGATGCAAATTCACCCGCGCAAGAATCAATGCGTTTATAAACTGGGCGAATACCCATTGCATGACGAGCTTGCCTAACCGCGCTTTCATCAATCTCTAGCAGCGCTGCAAGACGAGCATCGGAAAAGCCTTTACGCTTAAGCCCGAACATGGTTTTTTTATCAATAGAGCTTAATGCCTTACCTGATAAGGCCGCTTCATCATTCAGTAAATCTTCAATTTGAACCAAGAACCAACGGTCAATTTTGGTTTGTTCAAAAATGCTTTCTAGGCCAAACCCTTTTCTAAACGCATCCGCCAAATACCAAATACGGTCCGCGCCTGGTTGTTGGATCTCGTGGCGCAATACTGCATCTACATTTTCTTCGTTTAAATCGACGATGGGGTCTAACCCATTCATACCCGTTTCAAGCCCACGTAATGCTTTTTGCAACGACTCCTGAAACGTTCGCCCTACCGCCATTACTTCACCTACAGACTTCATTTGTGTCGTTAAACGGTCATCGGCTGTCGGAAACTTTTCAAACGTGAAACGCGGCACTTTTGTTACCACGTAATCAATAGACGGTTCAAACGATGCTGGCGTAGCACCGCCTGTAATTTCGTTGCTTAGCTCATCTAGCGTGTATCCAATCGCTAATTTTGCCGCCACCTTTGCAATTGGGAAGCCCGTTGCTTTTGACGCTAACGCAGATGAGCGCGACACACGCGGGTTCATCTCAATGACAATCATCGCGCCATTTTCTGGATTAATGGCAAATTGAACATTTGAACCACCCGTATCAACGCCAATTTCACGCAATACATCAATCGAGGCATTTCTAAGAATTTGATATTCTTTATCAGTCAAGGTTTGAGCTGGTGCTACGGTTATCGAATCACCTGTATGCACACCCATTGGGTCAAAATTTTCAATGGAGCAAATAATAATACAATTGTCTTTGTGGTCGCGAACTACTTCCATTTCGTATTCTTTCCAACCGAGCACAGATTCTTCAATCAGCAATTCATTCGTCGGTGAAAGGTCTAAGCCACGTTCACAGATTTCTATAAATTCTTCACGGTTATACGAGATACCACCGCCGCTACCACCCATGGTGAACGATGGACGAATAATGGTTGGGAAGCCAATATCATCAAGCGCAGTAAACGCTTCTTCCATATTATGGGCAACAAACGAACGAGGAGTTGATAGGCCAATTTTGGTCATCGCTTCTTTAAATAAAGCACGGTCTTCGGCTTTATCAATCGCCTCTTTAGAGGCGCCAATCATTTCAACGTTGTGCTTGGCTAACACACCGTGACGATCCAAATCTAAGGCGCAATTAAGCGCAGTCTGACCACCCATCGTCGGCAACAAAACATCTGGTTTTTCTTTCTCAATGATTTTTTCAACCGTTTGCCAATCAACCGGCTCAATATAAATTGCATCGGCTGTTTCTGGGTCCGTCATAATGGTTGCCGGATTGGAATTAACCAAAATAACGCGATAACCCTCTTCTCTTAGCGCCTTACACGCTTGTGTTCCTGAATAATCAAACTCACAAGCCTGTCCAATAACAATTGGTCCAGCACCTAGGAGTAAAACTGATTTTATGTCGGTTCTTTTTGGCATAATTCTCTTTTATGAATTCTTGTGCGACTGCATCATCGCTGTAAATCGTTCAAACAAATACACAATGTCTTGCGGCCCTGGGCTGGCTTCAGGGTGGCCTTGAAATCCAAACGCTGGACAATCGGTACGTTCAATACCTTGTAAGCTTTTATCGAATAACGACAGGTGTGTTGCTGTTAAATTATCGGGCAATGAATCTGCATCCACTGCAAAACCGTGGTTCTGACTGGTGATCATTACGCGCTGTGTCGCCAAATCTTGTACTGGGTGGTTGGCACCGTGGTGACCAAACTTCATTTTGACGGTAGATGCGCCACTGGCTAAGGCTAATAATTGATGCCCCAAGCAAATCCCAAAGGTCGGTACTTTTTTCTCGAGAATAGTTTTAATCGCATCAATGGCATAATCGCAAGGTTCTGGATCACCTGGGCCATTGGATAAAAACACGCCGTCAGGAGACATCGCCAACACTTCAGATGCCGGTGTTTTTGCAGGCACCACATGTACTTCACAGCCTGATTCGACTAATAAGCGCAAAATATTACGTTTAACGCCAAAATCGTAAGCCACTACTTTAAAACTGGGCTTCTTCGTTTGCACACTTTCTTTAGGATCAAGTTGCCACACTGAATCTGTCCAGTCGTACGCAACATCAGAGCTAACAAGTTGAGCGAGATCCAAGCCTTTTAATGAAGCTGCCTCTTTAGCAGATTCTAAGGCCAAGGCTTCATCAACCTCTGGGCCCGCAATAATACAGCCGCGTTGCGCACCTTTCTCACGTAAGATTCTAGTCAGTTTGCGCGTATCAATATCTGCAATTGCAACAATATTGTGGCGAATCAAATAGTCAGATAACGACTCTTCTGAACGCCAATTGCTATGCACTAGCGGCAAGTCCCTAATAACTAGACCACGCGCATGCACCGCTGTTGACTCTTCATCTTCAGCAGTAACGCCCACATTACCGATGTGCGGGTAAGTTAGCGTCACTATTTGATGTGAATATGACGGATCTGTGAGTATTTCTTGATAACCCGTCATCGACGTATTGAAAACGACTTCGCCTGTCGTAAGACCTTGAACGCCAATTGATTGGCCGTGAAAAACACTACCGTCTTCGAGAACCAGTATTGCTATGTCAGACAAATTACACCACCTTTAGATATGCAAAACGGGAAGCGCCTTTTTCTGGCGCTACCCGTTTTGATTGTTAATATGTATGACCGCGAATTTTACTGGATTTAGTACCTTATTGTCCATTACAACACGAGCATATTTTTACTGCATTACCGCGCGATATCGAGTGATTGAGCTAAATACGCGCTCATAATCAACGTTGGGTCTTCAGTTAATTTTTCTTTCCAATCGCCTAGGGGTACTTCCGATTGAATTAAACCACGCATCACACCAATATAATCAGTCCGGCCGACAGTGATTGCACCTACTAATAAATTACCCTTAAAGTTCAGTCGAACATATTTGTAATTATCATTATCCACTAACGTAGCTGTTTCGCCACCTTCTACACCACCCCAACTACCGAATGAGGTTGACACTAAGCCGGCTGTATCAAGTACATTCATGCTCAAACTGCCTTTATAGTGTGCCGACCCCCCCATCATGTTGACCGCAGCAATACGGCCGTGATCAACTGCGGTCGGCTGAATAGCGTGTACAGACTGACCACCTGTTGAGAAATCAACACCTTGAGCAACGTCACCTGCTGCATATATATCGTCAACATTGGTGCGCAAAGCCGAATCTACAATAATACCGTTATCGGTTTCAATGCCACTGCCTTCAAGAAATTCAATATTTGAATAAACACCTGTTGCAACGATAACCAAGTCAAACTCAGTCAAGCTTCCATCGTCACGTTTTAATGCTGGACCAGGCTCAATTGATTTAATGCTTGATGGCAATATCGTTGTTACGCCTTTGGCTTCACACCATGACTTAATCATATCACCAGCGGTCTCATCCATCATGCGACTAACCATTCGCCCTGTTCGCCCCAACATCACTGTCAGATCAACGCCCCTTTTAAGCATCGCTTCAATAATAATAGACGCCACAAAGCCCGCACCCAACAAGGCGACTTTTGAACCTGGTTTAATCGTATCAAGAATTTCCCTGCCATCTGCTAAAGTCCAGCAGTTAACAACGCCGTCATTATCAGCGCCTGGAAAAGGCGAGTTAGCCGGCCGAGACCCTGTCGCGATCATTAATTTATCGTAAGTATGAGTCTCGCCATTATCTAGCGTCACTTGATGGCTATCGGAATTAATTTTTTCGACTTTGGCATGAACATGGTCAATGTTCAATTCTTCAAAGTGCCCTTCGCTTTTCCTCAAGTGCGTACCTTGCTCTTCAATCATACCGCTAAGGTAATAAGGTAACGCCATGCGAGAGTATGGCGACTCTACTTCTAAGCCAATCATCGTAATGACGCATTCGGCGTCTGCTTTGCGAAGCGTTTCGGCCGCACGGACAGATGCAGGGCCCGCACCAATCAATACGTATTTTTTTGCACTTGATACTGCTACCTGCACCGCTGACTCGGATGATTTTACTTGTGACATATCTTCATTCTCCTGTTCAACGGGTTCCGGTGTTACTTCTTTTTCACATGGACCAAAGCCAAACATTGACGCTATTTTACAAAAAATACCCATCGTTAACCTCCCCCGAAATTTTAATTTTTTTATACTAGTACTTACTCTAAATTTCTATTCCTCTGAATACTAACAGAAAATCTTTATTGTGAAACACGCATTTAATCGTTCAAACCCAACACGTCTTGCATATCATACAAACCCGCTGGCTGTGTCGCAGCCCAACAAGCCGCTCTTATAGCGCCGGTGGCAAATGTCATTCTACTGGTTGCTTTATGACTAATTTCAATGCGTTCACCCTCATCAGCAAACATCACCGTATGCTCCCCTACGATATCGCCCGCTCTAATGGTAGAAAAGCCGATGGTTCCCTCCTCACGTTCTCCGGTAATCCCTTCGCGCGCATATACGGCACAATCGTTCAAGCTCTTGCCCATCGCTTCCGCCACTACTTCACCCATTTTAAGCGCAGTGCCCGATGGCGCATCAACCTTGTGTTTATGGTGTGCTTCGATAACTTCAATATCAACTGATTGACCAATCGCCTTAGCCGCCAATTCAAGTAACTTCAGCGTCACGTTCACACCAATACCCATATTCGGTGCAAACACAACCGGTATTGATTTGGATACGGAGGTTATTTGATCTTTCTGCTCGTCAGTAAAACCCGTCGTGCCAATGACAATCGCTTTTTTATTCTCCTTACAAAAAGCCAGTTTTTCTAAACAAGCCTCAGGGCGCGTGAAATCAACCAAGACATCAAACTGAGCGGCTTCATCCTGAAACACGGACACAACATGCACCTGCTGAGCGCCTATACCCGCTATTTCACCCGCGTCTTTACCTATCGCAGGTGAACCATCACGTTCAATTGCCACGCCAAGCGTTGCCGTTTTGTTTTGTTGACAAGCTTTAATTAAATTAAGCCCCATTCGTCCGCTAGCTCCAGATATTGCTATTTTCGCCATCTCTTTTCCTTACCCCAATCTCTTTTTCAGCCTAAACATAATTTATACTCAAACAACCTTTGCCTCATTGCAACGAAAGAATATTCACTTCCGTTATTTCAGCTTTAAGCAGTTAAGACTTCATCTTATCAAAAAAACTTTTAACACCGTCCAACCAAGAGTCCTCTTGCGGATTATGTCGTGTACCACCCGTTTTAAAGGATGCTTCCAATTGCTCAACTAGGCTTTTTTGCTCACTTGTTAAGTTAACAGGTGTTTCGACATTAACACGGCACATTAAGTCACCAACAGGGCCACCTCGCACAGGCTTCACCCCTTTGCCGCGCAATCTAAATAATTTGCCTGTTTGCGTTTCAGCTGGAATCTTTAATTTTACTTTCCCGGTCAGCGTTGGTACTTCAAGCTCACCGCCTAACGCTGCTGCGGCAAAGCTAATCGGCATATCACAATACAAGTTTGCACCATCACGGGTAAAAATAGCATGATCTCGAACATTGACTTGGACATATAAGTCACCTGATGGCCCACCGTGTTCGCCAGCTTCACCTTCACCACCTAAGCGAATTCTGTCCCCAGTATCCACACCCGCTGGGATTTTGACCGCCAACGTTTTTTGCTCTTTTGTCTTACCGCTGCCTCGGCATTTTCCGCAAGGGTCTTTAATTTCAGAGCCTGAACCACGACATGTAGGACATGTTTGCTGAACAGAAAACATGCCTTGTTGCATACGAACTTGCCCATGGCCTCCGCAGGTTGAACAAATACCAGACTTACCACTTTTTGAACCCGTACCCTTACAACCTGTGCAATTAACAGACGTTGGTATTTTAATTTTAGTTTCCATCCCGGAAACCGCATCTTCTAATGATAAATCCAAGTTGTAGCGCAAATCGGCGCCACGCGTTACTTGGCTACGACGGCCGCCACCGCCTCCACCGAAAATATCACCAAACACATCACCAAACACGTCACTGAAAGAATCACCACCTGGGTGTCCACGCCCGCCACCCATCGACTGATCTACACCGGCGTGACCAAACTGGTCATAAGCCGCGCGTTTTTGCTCATCACTTAAAATCGCGTAAGCCTCTTGGATTTCCTTAAACTTCTCTTCCGCTTCCGGATTATCGGTATTCCTGTCAGGGTGATGCTTCATCGCTAAACGGCGGTATGATTTCTTTATTTCCCGCTCGCTGGCATTACGTGCAACGTCTAGTGTTTTATAAAAATCTGCTTTTTCCATAATTCTCAAATCTTGAATACGTCAAAGCCACCGATAAATCGGCGGCCATGTCGCAGCCCTAAATCGGGCTATATTAAGTAACTTAAAACTAATGTTTTAAGGCTTATTTCTTATCGTCTTCTTTCACTTCTTCAAACTCGGCGTCAACAACATCATCCGCTTTTGCGTCAGATTCTGCTTCTGCAGAGGCACCTTCAGCCGCCCCTTCTGCACCCGCATCAGCGTACATTTTTTCAGCCAACTTTCCTGATAAGGCCGTTAACGCTTCAGTTTTCTCTTCAATCGCTTCTTTATCGTCGCCTTTGATCACTTCTTGAAGCTCAGCAATCGCTGCTTCTATCTCTGCTTTCTCAGAATCGTCAACTTTATCACCCATTTCTTCAATAGATTTTTCAGTTGCGTGGATCATGCCATCAGCTTGGTTTCTTGCGGTCACAAGTTCGTGCAATTTTTTATCTTCTTCAGCATGCACTTCAGCATCGTTAATCATTGCATCTACTTCTTCATCAGATAAACCACTAGACGCTTTAATAACAACCGATTGCTCTTTGCCTGTTGCTTTGTCTTTAGCCGACACATTTAAAATACCATTCGCATCAATATCAAATGAGACTTCAATTTGTGGCGTACCGCGACGTGCTGGTGGGATGTCTTGAAGGTCAAAACGGCCCAATGATTTATTGCCTGAAGACATTTCACGCTCACCTTGTAGAACATGAATTGTTACTGCTGTTTGATTATCTTCGGCTGTTGAGAACGTTTGACCCGCTTTACTAGGGATAGTTGTATTCTTTTCAATCAGCTTCGTCATTACGCCGCCCATTGTTTCAATACCTAGCGATAAAGGTGTTACATCCAATAAAAGAACGTCTTTAACATCACCTGCTAGCACACCCGCTTGAATCGCTGCGCCTACGGCAACCGCTTCATCAGGGTTAACGTCCTTACGCGGCTCTTTACCAAAGAATTCAGCAACAACTTCCTGAACTTTTGGCATACGTGTTTGACCACCCACTAAAATCACATCATCAACTTCAGAGGCCGATAGTCCAGCGTCTTTAAGTGCTGTTGCACAGGGATCAATCGTGCGTTGCACAAGATCATCAACCAATGATTCAAGTTTTGCACGCGTCAATTTAACGTTTAAATGCTTAGGACCTGTCGCATCAGCAGTAATGTATGGAAGGTTTACATCAGTTTGTTGATTAGACGATAATTCGATTTTTGCTTTTTCAGCAGCTTCTTTTAAACGCTGAAGTGCTAGTGGGTCGTTGTGTAAGTCCACGCTATTTTCTTTCTTAAATTCATCTGAAAGAAAATCAATAATACGCAAATCGAAATCTTCACCACCTAGGAATGTATCACCATTAGTTGATAACACTTCAAACTGGTGCTCGCCATCAATTTCTGCAATTTCAATGATTGAAACGTCGAATGTACCACCACCTAAGTCATACACAGCAATGGTACGATCACCGGTCTTTTTATCCATGCCATACGCTAAAGCAGCCGCCGTTGGTTCATTGATAATACGCTTAACTTCGAGACCTGCAATTTTGCCAGCATCTTTTGTTGCTTGACGTTGTGAATCGTTAAAATAAGCCGGCACTGTAATCACCGCTTCAGAAACGGTTTCACCTAAGTACGCCTCGGCATCTTTTTTAAGCTTCATCAAAATACGCGCAGCAATTTCAGGTGGCGCCATTTTCTTGCCTTGTGCTTCAATCCAAGCATCGCCATTATCAGACGCTAGAATCTTATAAGGCACCATGCTGACGTCTTTTTGAACCACGTCATCTTTGAATTTACGTCCAATTAAACGCTTCGTCGCAAACACTGTATTTGTTGGGTTTGTTACCGCTTGACGTTTTGCTGATTGACCAACAAGCACGTCATTTTCCGCTGTAAACGCAACAATAGAAGGCGTTGTTCTTGCCCCTTCGCTGTTTTCAAGCACTTTCGCGCTGTCGCCATCTAACACGGCCACACACGAGTTTGTTGTTCCTAAGTCAATGCCAATAATTTTAGCCATTTGAATATCTCCGAAATTTAATCATTAAGTTTTGTTAGTTATGATATGCGGGCTCTAAATAGAGTTTTCAAGCCTGCTCATCAATTTTCTTTGTGTCTTCCGGTGCCGAAGGTTGCGACACAATAACCATTGCAGGACGCAGCAAACGGTCATTTAATGTGTATCCTTTCTGAAAGACTTGGATAACGGTATTAGGCTCGTGATCAGGGCTAGGAACCATCGATATTGCTTGATGAAAATCCGGACTAAAGCTTTCTCCCTCAGGGTTAACTTGTTTAACGCCCGACTTCTCTAAGCTAGAAAGTAACTGTTTATAAGTTAACTCCATACCCTCTTTAATGGCCGTCACGTCGCCCTCAGAAGTCGCCGCTGAGGCCAAACCCATCTCCAAGCTATCAACCACTGGCAACATATCTTTTGCAAACTTTTCTATTGAAAAGCGGTGCGCTTTTTCGACATCTTTCTGCGTGCGTCGACGTATATTTTCCACCTCTGCTTTAGCCAATAAAACCTTTTCCCAGTTTTCGTCAGCTCGAGCATTTGCCGCATCTAGTTCTGACTGCAAATCGACAGCCTCTGCTGGCTCCTCTACAGTCGCCGTTTCATCAACCAGCTCGCCAACAATACTCTCGTCTTTATCAGCGGCTGCTTGTTCAATATTTTCTTGATCTGTGTGTTCTTCAGACCCCATAGTCTTTCCTCATTATTTTTTAAACTGGAATGGTTATCGTCAACCTACTCTGTGCAAGCACAACGATGGTACTTGCTTAAATGGTGACGAACTTTATGATTTCAAGGCTTCGCCTAAAACTTTAGCGGTGACATCAACTAACGGAATAACCTTGTCATACGACATACGTGTTGGGCCGATAACACCTAAAACACCGACCATTTTATCATCAACTGTATAAGGCGCCGTCACTAAACTACACCCTCCAAAGGGTTGGTAGCCTGACTCTTCGCCAATAAATATTTGAACGCCATCCGCATTCATGCAGCGATCGAGCAAGTGCATGATGTCTTGTTTTTGACTAAACGCCTCAAATAAGTGACGCATATTATCAACATCAGCCAGTTCTTCAAAATCCATTAAATTGGTTGCACCGGACAAAACCACATCTTCATTTTGCGCACTTGGCACACTTTGATGCGCCAAATTAATCGCATCAATCATCATTTGATTAACTTGCTTACGTGTCTCGCTCATCTCATAAGCAATAATTGACGTTACCTGACTAAGGCTTTGGCCAGCAAATAAAGAATTTAAATAGTTAGACGCCTGCTGTAAATCGGCCGTAGAGAAATCTTTTGATGTTTGGATGACACGGTTATGAACCTCGTCATCATTTGTGACCAAGATGACCAACACCTGCCCTTTTGATAACGGCATAAATTCAATATGCCGAAAATTAGCACTGTCTCGTTTCGGCATACTCACCACACCCGCCAAGTGTGTAATGCCAGACAATAGCTGCGAAGCGTTGGTAATAATTTGGCTACTCCCCCGCTCTTTTTCAACATTTATTTTAAGCTGGCTTAATTGCTCTTGTTCCGGCTGCCTAACCGTCAACAACGAATCAACAAAAAAGCGATAGCCGCTATTGGTAGGTACACGTCCAGCTGATGTGTGCGGAGAATGAATGAGGCCAAGCTCCTCTAAATCCGCCATCACGTTACGAATGGTTGCTGGGCTAACGCCTAAACTTTTGTCACGAGAAAGCACAGCCGACGCAACTGGCTGTCCATCTGCAATATAACGCTCGACCAGTAACTTCAATAAGTGACGTGAACGTTCATTCAATTCTTGCTTTAAAGGACTCATAATAAGCATATTATGATTGAATTTAGCACTCAAAAACAGAGAGCGCTAAAAATAATTATTGATTTAAGTTTTACATTTTAGGCGCAAACTAGCCGACTTCGTGTACACTTTTCAGCTCTAAAAGAGGAGCAAAATGAATACGCAATTTAGACGAATCGGGCTTATTTCAAAACCCGACGCCACCGACATCTCCGACACTGTACAAGCGCTACACACGCTTTTAAAGCAGGCTAATATTACCGTCTACATAGACCCAGAAACTGCTCAGCATATTTCGCTGCCTAGCGATCAAATCATGGCGACCGATTCATTGGCCGAAAAATGCGACCTCATTATGTCAATCGGTGGTGATGGCACCTTGCTGTCAGCAGCCCGTGCATTGGTCAACACAGACGTACCTCTTATAGGAATAAACCTTGGTCGACTTGGCTTCTTGGTGGATATCTCACCTGAAGAAATGGACGTCGAAATTCAGCAAATCTTACAGGGCGAGTATCACGAAGAAGAACGCATTATTTTAAACACACAAATCATTCGTGACGACGTTGTGATTCACGAGCAATCCGCCTTTAATGAAGTCGCCATTCACCGATTACAATCACCCGGTTTAATTGATATTGAGACATACGTTAACAATAATTTTGTAAACGCCCAACGTTCAGATGGGCTCATTATTGCCACACCCACCGGCTCTACAGCGTATGCGCTTTCTGGCGGCGGCCCATTAATGCACCCCTCATTGGACGCCTTGGTACTTGTACCCATTAACCCACACACCCTCAGTAATCGCCCTATCGTGGTTGATGGGAAAAGTGAAATTGGCGTCAGATTCAGCCAACGAGATAAACACAAAGCTCAGTTAACCTGCGATAACGTCATCCTACCGAGCATCCTCGAAGGCGACTTTATTAATATCAAGCAACACAGCAAGAAAATACGTTTATTACACCCAACTGACCATGACTTTTTTAACATCTTGCGTGTAAAACTTGACTGGAGCAAAGCCCCTCAAGCTTAATAGTACATGCTTAAATCAATTGACATAAAAGGACTTGCCGTTGTTGATCAATTAAACCTTGAGCTTGAACAAGGCATGACCGCCTTAACCGGAGAAACCGGCGCCGGTAAGTCTATTTTACTCACCGCAATGAAGCTCTGTATTGGCGAACGGGCCGATGCTAACTTACTACGACCCGGCGTTAACAAGGCTGACATCAGTTTAGATTTTGACATCAATAACACGGCCACTGCTTATCAGTGGTTGGTTGAAAACGACCTCGACGATGACCGTGATTGCTTAATTCGCCGAACAATTAGCGCAGATGGTCGCTCAAAAGCCTATATCAATGGCCAAGCCGTTAACCTAAAAACACTGCAACAACTATCTGAACACCTCATCAGTATTCACGGTCAACACGCGCACTTGGACCTGCTCCATACAAACAAACAATGTCACCTGCTAGACGCATCACTGGCCTCACAAACGACCTTGCATAACTGTCGCGATAGTTTTGAGCAGTGGAAAATATTAAATAACGAGCTTCTCAATTTAACCGATGGCAATGAAGATAACGACAGCGAGAAACAACTTCTAGCGTATCAAATTAATGAGTTAGAGCAAGCTAACATCATTCATCTCGACTACGACAAATTAGTACAAGAGCATTCGCTTGCATCGAACATGAGTAAAATCATTGAGCTTTCAGAAAACCAGATTCACACACTTTATGAAGCGGAAAGCAGCTCCATTCATAGCCAACTCAGCAACGTATCACATGAATTAGAAGTGCTAACCGAGTTATCTGCTGAGTTTTCAGTTGTCTCGGAACAGGTCAAAGAGTCAGCGATTCAAGTTCAAGAAGCCTGTAGAGATTTAAGAGCCTTAATTGATAAACAGGAAGACGATCCTGAGCGACTCAGCTTACTTGACCACCAATTAAGCGTCATACACGAACTTGCACGAAAACTTCATATTGAACCACAGCAGCTCGTTGAGAAATATGATGAATTGAGCTCTCGGTTGGAATTACTTGAGCACCGTAATGAACGCCTAGAGAGTATTCAACAGGACATTGCTAGCGCTGAAAAACACTATGAAAAGGTATCTAAACTACTCCATCACGAACGAGTAGAAGCCGCATTGAAACTCAGCGCTGATATTACAAAAACATTAAAAACACTTGGACTTCCTGATGGCCACCTAAACATCGACGTAGCGTATTCCAAACAACAGAAACCGCAAAAAAACGGACTGGACGATGTCTCGTTTTTAGTGACGACGAACCCTGGAATGCCTGCATCTCCAATCGGAAAAGTTGCCTCTGGCGGAGAGCTTTCTCGTATTAGCCTCGCCATCCAGGTGGTCACCACAAAAAGCAACACAACCCCCACTCTAGTTTTTGATGAAGTTGACGCCGGCATTGGCGGCGGCGTAGCAGAAACAGTTGGTCTTTGCTTGCGTGACATTGCATCCGACCGACAAGTCCTTTGTGTCACCCATCTTCCACAAGTTGCAGCCCAAGGCCATCAACATTTATTCGTCAGCAAACACAAAGATAATAAGCAGACTAAAACTCAAATAGACTCACTTAGTCAAATGGAGCGCATCAATGAAGTCGCTCGCATGCTGGGTGGCATCGACATGTCAGACAAGACCATCGCACATGCGAAAGAAATGGTGGAAAAAACTATTTAGTACACTCAGAACAAACACCATAGATATATAAGCTATGGTCGGTCATCTGGTAACCTTGCGCTTTTGCAATTGCTTTTTGACGCTGCTCTATCACTTCGTCACAAAATTCGTCCACACGGCCACATTTAACACATAAAATATGGTCATGGTGTTCTTCTTGGCATAACTCAAAGACCGAATGTCCACCCTCAAAGTGGTGTCGACTGACCAAGCCCGCGCCTTCAAATTGGGTTAACACACGGTAAACCGTTGCCAAACCAATTTCTTCGCCTTCCTCTAAAAGCGCTTTATACATGTCTTCAGCAGACAAGTGCTTATTGCCACTGCTTTCTAACATAGAAAGAATTTTCAACCGAGGTAAAGTAACCTTTAAGCCTGCAGCCCTTATATCTTTCGACTCCATTTCAACCTCGAATTTATGGTGGGATATAAAAGTGAGATAATGTATCATCACTAATTCACAATCATACACAGAAGACCCTAAATGCGAAAGCTTCTCATTTCATTAATGATACTTATTTCGAGCTCACTTTTATTAGCTTGCTCCACGACTAAAAGCCTAAACGACAAGATGCTTGACGTTGCTGATAACTTGCCTGGCGTATATAAAGTTAATGTTCGCCAAGGCAATTCTGTCACCCAAGAAATGATTAATCAACTTCGCCCTGGCATGGATAAAAGGCAAGTCAAATTCATACTCGGCACACCCTTATTGGTTGACCCTTTCCACAAAAACCGTTGGGACTATTTTTATTATTTAAACATCGCCGGTAAACAGCAGAAAAAAGAACGCGTGACCGTCATTTTCAACGCGGACGAACTCGTTAGTATAAAAGGTAACTTCAAACCAAGTAATGAGTTTAAGCCGATGACCATTAACACAGAGGTGGTTGACGTACCTAAACGGGAAGAGAAGAAGAAAAGCGCTATTGAAAAAGCACTACAGGCTGTTGGCATCGAGTACGAAGAAAAATATTAGAATGGCTATCAACCCCTATTTAGAAAAAATAAGTCAGACGCCTCACGCCAAAAAGCTAAAGCTACAATTGGTCTCTGCAGAAAAATCCTCTGTGATATTAAAACTACCGTTTAGCAGCGACATTATCGGTGACTCGGTTAATAACTACATTCATGGTGGCGCTGTGACTACCGCTATCGATACTGCTTGTGGCGCCGCTATCTTTCAACTGCAAAACAATTTACGCGCTTTGGCAACACTGGACCTGAGAGTAGACCATGTTTGCCCCGCCGCATCAGGCGTCGATGTCAACGTGTTCGCAGATTGTTACCACTTAACACATACCATCGCTTTTGTACGTGCCACCGCCTATACCGATGATATAAACACCCCGATTGCAACAGCCATCGGCACCTTTATGCGTTCCAACAAAGAATTCCCAATAAGCTAATGCACTTGGTCAAAAAAATAAATGAAATAAAATTACGTTATGACTACGAGGCCATCGTTGATTTGATTCCGTATGCTAAAACGATTGGCGTAGAAACCAGTATGGTTGGTGAAAGCCTTGTCTCTAGCCTGCGTTTTATGGAAAGCAATATTGGCAACCCCGCTCTGCCTGCACTGCATGGAGGTGTCATCGCTGGGTTTATGGAAAATGCGGCGTTGCTACATTTAATTTGGGAGATAGAACTTATCAACATTCCTAAAATAGTCGATTTTTCTATTGACTATCTACGCCCCGGCCAAACATCCACAACCTACTCGAAATGTGACATTATTCGCCTAGGAAGCCGAGTCGCTTTATGCAACGTCGTCGCTTGGCAAGAAGATATTAACAACCCTATTGCACAGGCCAGAGGGCACTTTCTATTATCAGAAAATAAGCCGGTCTAAACCCTCGCTTTTTCAAGTGAGCGCTATAATTTAATCACACAGGCAGTAAATCTACTCGCTTTCTTACCCCAATTACTTGATTGACTTCTCATCGCCGTGATAACGAGAAGTCGTACGCTTATTTTAGCTGCTCACCCACCAACATTAACCTACTCAGGCTCTCAGCTAATGGCTAAAGAGCTTGTTCAGAGTAAGTCAGTTATCTTTCTCAAAAAGCTGTACTTATAACCCGGTTATGAGATAGTTAAGGGATAAATAACTGAAAATTCCCAAGATGAGCACAACAAAAAAACTACATTTCGGCGCCTTCATGCGCCCCGCCAGTATTCATAGTTCAAGCTGGCGTTACCCCGGCTCTTTTTCTGATGCCAATTTTAATTTCAAACATCATGTACGCTTTGCACAAACCTTAGAAAAAGGACTCTTTGATGCCATTTTTATGGCCGATCACCTTGCTCTGATGAATATGCCTGCAGAAGCACTGAAGCGTAGCGCCACAGTCACTTCATTAGAACCTTTAACTTTATTACCTGCTTTAGCCGCCGTCACCGAACACATAGGGCTAATAGCGACCGCATCAACCACCTATAATGAGCCATACCATATTGCACGTAAATTTGCTTCGCTGGATCACATCAGTGATGGCCGCGCAGGCTGGAATGTTGTCACATCGGCAAACCCACTTGAAGCACTAAATTTTGGCCTAGATGAAGCGGTTGAACACGACACTCGTTACCGTAGAGGACGTGAATTTTACGAAGTCGTTACTAAACTGTGGGATAGCTGGGAGGATGACGCCATCGTTCGCGATGTAGACAGCGGCATTTTTGTTGATTTGGAAAAGCTTCATCCAGCGAAACATAAAGGTGAATTTTACTCTGTCGAAGGCGCACTAAATGTTGCACGCCCCGTACAAGGTTGGCCGCTAATCGTCCAAGCAGGCGCCTCCGAAGCAGGCAGGCAATTTGCCGCCGAAGTAGCAGAGATGGTTTTTTCTGCTGCAAGCACCCTTTCAGCGTCTCAAGAATATTATGCAGACGTGAAGAGGCGAGCAAAAGCTTATGGGCGCAACCCTGATCACCTTAAGGTCTTTCCAGGCTGTTTTGTTTATATTGGCGATACCTTACAAGAAGCAAAAGATAAAAAGCGCTGCTTAGACAGTATGGTAAACCCAAATTCTGGCATGGGCTCCCTTTCTGTGCTGCTCGGTTGTGACACCAGCAAATTTGATCTAGATGGCCCTTTACCAGAAATTCCCGAATCAAACGCCACACAAACAAGCCGTCAAAAACTCGTTGATATGGCGAAAGAAGAGAATATGACCGTACGCGAACTGGCTCAGCACGTGGGCGGCTCTTTTGGTAGTTTGGAAATGCTCGGCACGCCTGAAATGATTGCCGACCAAATGGAAGAATGGTTAGTGTCTGATGCCTGTGATGGTTTCAATATCATGTTTCCTTACTTGCCCGATGGACTCGATGATTTTGTTGATAAGCTAGTGCCTGTACTGCAAAAAAGAAACCTATACCGTACTGAGTACGAAGGTAAAACATTACGAGAAAATCTTGGTTTACCACGGCCAGCAAACCGCCACATAAAAGAACCTGCCTAACAATATTCCATAAACGAGCATCGCATGCATCATCATATTAAAAACATGATGATCAACAAAGACTACTTTTAAAATGCACAGTATAAAAAAGGCGCACTACTTCTAACAGTAGTGCGCCTTTAAGCTAACGAGCTAAGCTTATCTTTTTAATAAAGCCTAACTATCAAACTCCCTGATGCGCTTGAGGGTGAATACGCTGATTGGGGTTAAACAACCTATTAAGTGCATTCACGTAAGCTTTTGCAGATGCTATAACAATATCCGTGTCCGAACCATGACCGTTAACGATACGCCCACCTTTTTCTAACCTCACAGCAACCTCACCTTGAGAATCTGTCCCTTCGGTCACATTACTCACCGAGTAAAGCTGTAACGTAGCGTCACTAGCCATCACTTGTTCAATAGCTTTAAACGTTGCATCAACAAGCCCGCTCCCTTGAGAAGTTGCTGACTTCTCAGCATCTTCCACCATCAAGGTAATGCTGGCCTCTGGCATTTCACCCGTTTCAGAACAGGCCTTAACTGAGACTAATTTAATCGCTTCACTAAAAGTTTCTTCCATTTGGAAGTCTGATAATAAGGCTTGGATATCTTCATCAAAAATCTCTGATTTCTTATCCGCCAAATCTTTAAAGCGGCGAAAAGCATTATTTAACTGCTCTTCGCTATCAACCGTAATATTTAATTTCTCTAGGCGGTCTTTAAAAGCACTGCGCCCTGATAATTTACCCAATACTAATTTATTAGAGCTTAAACCAACATCTTCTGCCCGCATAATTTCATAGGTTTCGCGTGCCTTTAGCACACCATCTTGGTGAATGCCGGATTCATGTGCAAATGCGTTTGCACCCACAATCGCTTTATTCGGCTGCACCGCAAAGCCCGTAATGCTCGACACCAACCTTGAACAAGTCATTATTTGAGTGGTATCCAATCTAACATCACAAGGCAATAAATCCTGTCTTGTGCGCACCGCCATAACAATTTCTTCAAGCGCCGCGTTACCTGCCCTTTCACCCAAGCCATTAACAGAACATTCAACTTGTCTCGCGCCATTCATAACACCCGCCAACGAATTAGCTACAGCCAAGCCTAAATCATTATGGCAATGCGTTGAAAAGATAGCATTAGCAGAATTTGGTACTCTTTCAATTAATTGTCGAATGGTGTTGCCATACTGCCCCGGCAAATTATACCCCACTGTATCGGGGATATTAATGGTTGTTGCACCAGCATCAATCACCGCTTCAATCACACGACATAAAAAATCAAGGTCTGAACGACCCGCATCTTCAGGTGAAAATTCAACGTCATTGGTGAAGTTTCTTGCAAGCTTTACCGCATCAATCGCTTGTTCAAATACCTGATCCGGTGTTAATTGCAACTTCTCTCTCATGTGTAGTGGCGAGGTCGCAATGAAGGTATGGATACGCGACGCATTGGCATCTTTCAATGCTTCACCAGCGCGTTCAATATCTCCTTTATTGGCACGCGCCAAACCACACACAACACTATCTTTAACGGCTCTAGCGATACCCTGGACTGCGCTGAAGTCCCCATTACTTGAAATGGGAAAACCCGCCTCAATGATATCTACCTTCATTTTTTCCAACGCCTTGGCAATACGCAATTTTTCCTCGGGGGTCATCGCCGCACCGGGACTTTGCTCGCCATCGCGCAAGGTTGTATCAAAAATTATTAATTTTTCTTTACTCATTTCTATACTCCACGTGTCATAACTTTATGACAAATATTTACTCAATAGGTAAACGCGTTTCACCTCGCCAGGATTTACTGTTAGCCGCGCAGCGGCAGTCGAGGGAGGGTACGCAGACAGGCAATATGCGTTACAAATGAACATGAAGACGCCTCACTTAACGTGATAGTAAATGCGATTTTGTCATCATTGAAATTCATGTCATTAATATAATCTATTTCCCTGTTATTTCAAGCCATATCAGCTATTTGCTGAACGCGCGCCTTTCTTAGTCACTTTCCCTGCTTCAGCACGTTGCCGCCTCACTTCTTTCGGATCCGCTATCAGCGGGCGGTATATTTCAACTCGGTCACCTTCTCGTAACGGCGTATCCAATTTACAAGGCTTACTGAATATTCCAACCGAACTGGTTGCTATATCTATGTCAGGGAACCGTTGCAAAATACCCGACTCCTTTATCGCCTGTTCGGCCGTTAGAGCGTCTTGGAAAGGCACCACTAAAATTAATTGTTTTTCCGGTGTCGCGTAAGCGACCTCAACTTTACCCATAAATATCGTCTGCTCGTTTTATAAAAGAGTCCATTAAAGATCCGCAAATTTGGCTGAAAATAGCTGAAAAAACAAAATTACTCACGGAATTTTTAAACTCAAAATCAATTTCCATTGTTATTTTACAGGCATCTTCACGCAGGTGCTTAAAATGCCACTCACCATACATCGATTCAAACGGCCCATCTAACAACTCAAGCTTTATACTTTCGCCCTCTTTTAAAAGGTTTTTAGTACTAAATTTTTTATGCAAGACCTTCCAAGCGACCTCTAATTCAGCCGTCATTTCTTCAGCCGTTTCAGACAAGACTTTGCTGGTCTTACACCACTTCAAAAAGGCGGGATATGAAGCCACATCGTTGACAAGATCGAACATGTCTTTGGCTGCGTGACGTACTAGCGCACTGCGTTCAATTTTATGCATGACTCTAAATCAAATCAATCGCTTTTAAAAACACAATAATAACCGCTACTGGGGATATAAACTTCACTAAAATCTTCCACCCGCTATATATCAGTGGCCGTTTTAAATTTAATTCACCCGCACTGTTTTCTTTGCTCATCACCCAACCGGCAAAAACAGCAATACATAAGCCACCCAGTGGCAACATAATATTGGCTGTTAAATAATCCAAAACATCAAAAAATGTTTTGCCAAAGATTTTAATATCAGCGGCAAGGTTAAAAGACAACACAGTGCCTATGCCTACAACCCACGTCACTAGACCCGCCCAAATACAAGCGCGCATCCGGCTCATGTTTTTATTTTCTACCAACCAAGCGACTGCGGGTTCTATTAATGATATTGATGATGACCATGCAGCGAAAACAAGCAGTACAAAAAACAAGCATCCAAAGAAAGAACCGTACGCCATATGACCAAAGGCAATCGGTAAGGTTTGAAAAATAAGCCCTGGGCCACTACTGGGCTCCAAACCGTTGGCAAAAACAATCGGGAAAATAGCCAACCCTGCTAACAAAGCGACTGCTGTATCGGCCAAAGCAATGATGACAGCTGTTGAGCCAATCGACACTTTTGATGGTAAATATGATCCATACACCATAATGGCGCCCATACCCAAACTTAGCGTAAAAAACGCATGCCCCATAGCGGTTAAAACACCTTCACTGGTGATTTTGCTAAAATCTGCTTTAAACAAAAAAGACACACCTTGTTCAAACGCACCTTGATCCATCGCATAACCAACCAATAAGATCAAAATAACGAGCAACGCTGGCATTAAAAATTTTACCGCCCTTTCCAACCCTTTAACCCCGCGAGCAACCACTAACATCGTCAAGATCATAAACAAACTATGCCAAGCTAATAACTTCTCGGGGTCAGCAATAAATTGCCCAAAGATGTTACTAACGCCATCAGCGGTAGCTCCTTCAAAAACACCCGATGCTAAGCGCACAACGTACGCCATCGCCCAACCGGCAATCACGCTGTAATAAGATAGAATTAAAAAACCTGCGATCACACCAAGCCAACCCAACCAAGACCAAAACCGGCTAGCGCCCGCTTCTGCTGCCAAGTCTTTCATGGTATTAATGGGGCTTTGCCGTCCCCGGCGGCCCAACATAATTTCAGCCATCATGATGGGTATACCAATCGCCAAAATACACAACAAGTAAATTAAGACAAAGGCACCACCACCATTTTCACCCGCAATATAAGGGAACTTCCAGATATTACCCAAACCTACGGCCGAGCCTGTTGCGGCCAAGATAAAGGCTAAACGGGATGACCATTGACCATGTTGCGATGCATTTCTCATAAAACAATAAATCTAATTTTTATCGTTCATAAACTAACCCAACTTCAACATTTAACCAAGTTATTAACTGACTTTTATAGCGCTATTTTGCCTGCTCGCTTAGAATACCGTTATGGCAGGTAAAAAGAAAAAAGCACACCCAAATTCCATCGCATCCAACAAAAAAGCAACGCACGATTATTTTATCGAGCAACGTTTTGAAGCGGGTATGGTATTAGAAGGCTGGGAAGTAAAAAGCATCCGCGATGGACGAGTACAATTAAAAGAAAGCTACGTGGTAATAAAAAATGGCGAGGCGTGGCTTGCTGGTGCGCACATCTCTCCTCTGTTATCAGCCTCAACACATATTGACCCAATCCAAACACGCTTGAGGAAGCTGTTACTCAACCGTAGAGAACTTATTAACCTTGTCGCCCTTGTTGAGCGCAAAGGTTATACCATCGTTCCCTTATCCATGTATTGGGTAAAAAGCCGTGTGAAGCTTGAAATAGGCTCAGCTAAAGGTAAACAATTACACGATAAGCGAGCCTCATCAAAGAATAAGGACTGGCAGCGTGAAAAACAACGCATTATGAAGCACGCAGGCTAATACCAAATAGTAAAAAGCACTTCATCCGTCAACTGGCCTTATATCCCTAGTGTCTCACTATATATCACCCTAAGGCTCGATCACCCCTTTGAGAATTTCTTGCACTGACTTAAGAATTAAAAACCCAACACCCCAAATAATCCAGCTTATGCTTAATATCCAATAAGCGGCTAAATAAACCAACTCCATAGCATCCACTCCACCAGCCATCATATTTGAGTCGTAATAAGGTAAAAAGGCCAGCGGCGCAAACGTCAGAACCATAAAGGATGTTTCTTTGTTTTTTACAAAATGAGGTAAACGCGTCTTCGCATAAAGAAACGCACTCCCCCCCCAAAACAAATACATGGGATAACAAATCAATAAAATAATTGCCTGAGCAGGCATCACCTCATTACTATTATGCAACACTTCATACCAAGAAGCGTCTTGGTGCACCAAAAATCCGCCGGCTAAAGAGCCAACGAAAACTTGTCCAAGATAAAACATCACTAATATCAAATGCCGCCTGACATAAGTATCTCCATCAATTCTTTCCGTCTTCTTTGAATAACTGATCAACACCAGCCAAACAACGATAATGACTACCAACTCAGCCTTAAAAAAACTCAGCATAGAAATATTATGATATTTCGCCTTTTCAGCATACAAGAACAGATCACCTAAGCTTAAAAAACTAGGAACCCAAATCACGCCTAACATTAAAAACAAAATAATGAACACCACAGGAAGCATTTTGTTTGATAACACCATTAACCTCTATTTAATGAACTAATCATCCGGTATAGTATCAAAATCTTACCAAAGGGGACGACCTGGCTTCGACGTGGGTAGCAAAACCTAAGGTGCATGTCGAGCTTTCAGGAACCTCGTAAAACATCTGAAAAATTATAGTTGCAAACGACGACAACTACGCAATCGCTGCTTAAGAACCAGTAGATTGCTGTCTGACTGGAGCCGTGCTTATGCGTCCAGAGACTTTCGAGTCATTCAGGCATCATAGCTCATAAGATCGCAGTGAAGCTTGTTCGGGGCGGATCTACTAAAACTTTACCGGAATCGTTTTTGGTCTTCCTAGCCTATCGGGTAGCCACTGATTAAACTAAAAGTTATAGGATAAACATGTAGAGCCAAGGGCGGAGTGCTTGCGGACGCGGGTTCGATTCCCGCCGTCTCCACCATTTACCGGTCTAACACAGACCAAGAAAGTCCATGAAACCCTGCTTAATTGCGGGGTTTCTTGCATCTAACGTCCTAACTTGTCCACCTCCATCTATTGACATCTTATGCCCAATGGGGGCAATATTAGGGGCAACAAGTCTTTTCAAAATGGAGTTGCCCCCCCAGATGCCATTAACCAATATAAAAGTAAAGAACGCTAAGCCATGTATAAAACCAGACGGCAGTGCGACAACAAAACCTTACCGTCTGTCAGATGAAAAAGGTTTATATCTTGAAGTTGCCCCCAGTGGTGGAAAATGGTGGCGATTGAAGTACAGGATAAATGGCAAGGAAAAAAGGTTATCACTTGGTGTTTATCCTGACGTTAGTTTGAAAAATGCCAGAGAGCGTAGAGATGAACTTAGGAAACAAATTGCTAATGGAATAGACCCCTCTCACACGAGAAAAGCAGAAAAACAATCCATAGGTGATCAAAATAGCTTTGAAGTTGTCGCACATGAGTGGCACACAAAATTTAGCGCAAACTGGACACAGGACCATGCTGCTAGAACACTTACCAGAATTCAAAAAAATGCTTTTCCATGGATTGGTAATAAAAACATTAATGACATTACTGCTCCAGAGTTATTGACCGTTTTAAGAAGAGTTGAATCTCGAGGTGCATTAGAAACAGCTCATCGCATCAACCAAATTTGTGGTCAAATTTTTCGATATGCAATTGCAACGGGAAGAGCTGAACGTGATCCAGCGGCTGATCTCAAAGGCGCCCTACCACCAACTAAGACCAAACATCACGCTTCTATCATTGAACCTGAAAAAATTGGCGAGCTGATGCGTGCGATAAATGGGTATTCAGGTTCTTTCATAGCTTCAACAGCATTGAAACTATCTCCATTACTTTTTGTTCGCCCCGGTGAATTACGTCAGGCGGAATGGTCAGAGATTGATTTAGAAATTGCCGAATGGCGCATACCACCTGAAAAAATGAAAATGAGAACACTTCATATCGTACCCTTATCATCCCAAGCTGTTGACCTCTTGGAAGAAATACAACCATTAACAGGTAGAGGTAAATTCGTTTTCCCAAGCACTCGAACCGTAACACGACCAATGAGCAACAATACTATAACCGCAGCCTTAAGGCGGCTTGGATATACCAAAAAAGAAATGACAGCTCACGGCTTTAGAAGCATGGCCTCTACTGTCTTAAATGAACAGGGCTGGAATAGAGACGCAATAGAAAGACAACTTGCACACAGTGAAAGAGATGGCGTAAGAGCCGCTTATAACTATGCTCAATACATGCCTGAACGTAAAAAGATGATGCAAGCATGGGCTGACTATTTGGAAAAATTAACAATTGGTGCAGACATTATTCCTATAAATAGAAATAAAAAGATCTAGCTAAATTATTTAATATAGAAATTCATGATAAAAATAACAAAACAGATGGAGTTATAGCGTGTACCCAGAGAGTTTACAAAAATATATTCCACCAGAGTTTGATCTAGCCAAGTATGAGTCAGCAGCTAATATGGAGTTAACTGACTGGTTTGAAAACTTATGGGTAAGAAGAGGATACAGGTCCATTAAGACAGTAGAAGACGAAGAGCAAACACAAGCTTTAAAAACACTAAATCAAATAAATATTAGCCGTGGTTTAGTGATTGACGGCCCTTTCTACAAAATCATGTATGGAATATTTGGACTTGATCAAACCACACAAACATCAGTAGTTAGGGATATAAGTTATATAGATTTGTTTCATAAAGCCGATCTTCTTAAAACAGATGAATTAGCGAAGCTTTATGTTGAAACAAGTTCTTTTGTCACACCTATGCTTGATCAAGATCGGTATGGAAAATTAACTGAACCTGTCAGGCTTAACGGCTCGATAAATGAGCATAGTTTTGCTTGGTTAGAACTAGATATGGATTGCTCAGATAGTGAGATAAATGAAGCATTTTCTGATTGGTTGAAACGCTCTAGACAGAAACAAAAAGCCGAAAAAAAACCCAAAAGAAGAGATCATAAACTTAAGAATCTTAATAAGGTTACTTTTAGAAAATGGCACGATGAAAGAGTTCTTGCGTATATAGACTTGGCAATGTGGAACCAATTAAACGGTACTGATGTTACGAACAATATTTATGGGAAAATACTCTTCCCTGACCCAAGAGACATAAGGAGTAAAGAAAAAAAAGTCGAGGATACAATACAGCAGTATGCGCAGGAGTTAACATCACCTGACTTCTTAAAAAGAGTATTTAAACTATTATCTGATATAGACCGGAAGAAAACCAGGTAAAAAACTTCCTAGGGAACTTTTTACATAAATCTCGTTGGGTGTATTCAATGCTTGATGGGCGGAACATTACCCCCTGTATTCATTAGCAATCACAGGGAGACAACTATGTCCGAGCAAATACTAAAACTGCCAGAAGTTACAAAAGTAACTGGCTTAGCACGATCTACGATTTATAAACTCATCAGTGAAAATAATTTTCCAAAGCAAATCAAGCTAACTACATTTTCCAGTGGATGGATTAAATCCGAAGTAGACCAATGGATTGATGAACGCATCGCTTTTTCTCGCAACATGGGGGCAGCTTAATGCCTCGCAAATTAACTCCTACACAACTTGATTACCTTCAATGGATAAAAGAAGGGCATTCGATTCACTTCTGCACTGAAGTTTCTAATCAATTAGGTGAAATGGTTTATTCAACACCGCCAACTTTTAAGACAAATCATAGGGCTATCTTAAATTTACTACGTGATGGCTATTTAAACCTTAAAGAGGAATACAGCTTTGGCATTCGGTGGGCAAACCTTTTCATAAACCAAAAAGGCTTGAACCTATTGGAAAGTAACAATGAATAAAAATAATATTCATCCACACGATGAAGCCTTTGTTAAAGAAAAACTTCGCTTACTTCCGAAACCTTTCAGGAAAAATGTTCTACGTGATTATGGGGAGATAGCCACTAAAAAGGGCCGCACAGCAGCCAACCTTTATTTACTTGATATTGAAGAAATGGTTTCAACTTCAATCAGACATCGCCTTAACAAATCATCATTAAACTGTGATGAAGATGACTTAAAGAAATTATCTATATTAAAAGCTAAAAAATGTACTGAGCTTTGGTATCTCGCAAAATCAAAAGACCCCAGAAAACTAGAATCTCCTTATAAGAAAGTTCTTATCTTTATTCGAAAACACGGTATAGAACCTATTTTTCTCAAAGAAAATCCGACCGAAAATGACTACAGATTTCTTATAAGAAAATCTCAAGATTCATCATGGTGGTTGCGTAACCTTAGAAAGGTGCAAAGCCGAGATATAGAAACAATGGCTAGGGTGCTAAACCTTATAAGCAAGCATAAAGAGATTTACGCCAGCGATATGAGTGTTTTTCGCCGTAAAAAACAAAAAGAACAGCAAAAAGAATATCTTGAAAAAATGTTTGCAACGAATGAGCTTGGCGATCAATTTCAATTAAGTGAACTTAAAGAAAAAAGCGTATCGAATCCTTACATACGAAAATCAGAATTGATGGTTCGGTGCAGAGGGTTTGAAGACTACGCAAAACATGCTGGGCATATTTCATTATTCCTTACTATGACCTGCCCTTCTAAATACCACCGAGCTTATAGCAAAAGCGGAGACGCTTCCCCAAACTGGAATGGAGCTAGACCTATTGAGGGCCAAGAGTATCTAGGCCATACATGGAAAAGGATTAGAGCTTCTTTCGAAAGAAGTAACATCAAGCCCTACGGCTTTAGAATTGCCGAACCTCACCATGATGGAACGCCCCACTGGCACTTATTGCTTTTTGTAGAACCAGAAAACAAAACTCAGCTTCTCGATATTATGAAACGTTACTGTTTTGAAGAAGATGGAGACGAAAAAGGAGCTATTGAGCATCGGTTTGAAATCGTTGAAATAGACCCTAAGAAAGGCAGCGCCACAGGCTATATAGCGAAATACATATCGAAGAATATTGATGGAAAAGATTTAGATGAAGGCGTGTATGGAGAAAACCCAATAGTTGCAGCCGAACGCGTTGAAACATGGGCCTCAATATGGGCTATTAGGCAGTTTCAGCAAATTGGAGGTGCTCAGGTTAGCATTTGGAGAGAGCTTCGACGGCTTGAAACCTTAGTAGAAACTGAACCTGTTATTGAGAAAGCAAGACATGCCGCAGACACATCTGATTGGTCAGGCTATCAAGAGGCCATGGGTGGCGTTATATGCCCAAGAAAAGAACGGCCTATTAAGCTTGTGTATAAAGACAGTGTGAACATCTCTACAGGCGAATTAAAGCAGAACCAATACGATGAAATCAGCGCCCCTAAGATCTTAGGGCTTCAACATAAATCTGCCCGCGTTATCACTCGCAAACATGAGTGGAAAATTTCTAAATCTCTATGAATTGGGGCCTAAAACACTTGGAGTTCTGTCAATAACTGTACGAAAGAATTAAGTCGCAGACTTGTGCTTCCTCATAGTTAGGTCAATGACAACCACTTTTATCTCCTCAACACCTTGGAATTCAGCAGCAATCGTCTGCCAATAACATTCCAAGGCTTCCGCTAGCCCATTTAACCCAACCTTGCGTTTATTGATCATCCAAGTTTTGTCTTGGTTTTTCCCCTGCCATACCAACAGCATCACGCCGCACCTCGCGCTTTCTTCTCGTAAATAATCGCCCGCCAACTGATTGCGCAACCGCTCGCAAAGATTTGGACCAGACCACCCTTTGTCAAGCAACTTTAGTTCGATAGGTACCGGTGAGTGTACGCGTGTATTTTGCATCCAAATATCCATGCGCTGACTATTGGCAAGTTCTGGTTCTTGTGCAGTCGTGTATTGACCGCGACACTTCATGTTAAGCCAACCAGCTACCAAGGTACGCACCTCGTTTTCACAACCGGCACGCTTCCAAGTCTTCCAAGGGCTATCGTTTCCTCGCTCCAGCCAGTACTTCAAATCTAGTAGACGATTTATCGTAAGGTCAAAAAGCTGATGATGTGTTGCGGGAGTGATTGTTTGCGCCTTATCAAAGTCACTGACCTGCTCAGCCGTCCAAGGCTCCAGATTGCCATCTTCTTCCGCTCGCTTATAGGCCTGCCTGGACATCCAAGGGCGATAATCGGGGTCAGGGTGGTCATTAATGAGTTGCTTGATGACTGAATAGCTCTCTTTCCCCGGAATTTCCGATAGAAGGTTAAATAGCCTGTTGCGCGCATCCTGTGCATCATCGCGCAGCTCTGGGGAATACATGCCTCCACCTGCACGGTTGATGTCCTCTTTTGCCCGAATATAACGGTGCATCAGGAGATATAGCGATTTCAGGTGCTCAGCTCTGCGGAAACCACCAGTATAAGGGCCACCATCATTCACGTGCCTACCTTCCATCAGCGTTGTAATGAAGATTTGGGCAGCGCGCTCTGCAACATCTCTATCAAGACATGACAACCACTTTTCGACTTCTGGAATACCAGTTAGCGGCTCGCAATCGACGCGAAGCGCGTACCACCATGCAATAATGTCCGAGTCACTTGTCTGCTCCATCTGTCGGCTAGCCAACACCGCCAGCCTTGCTGGGGCGGTTCCTCCATTGACCAATATGCGCAGGCAATAGTATCGGTTGGTATTGATACGTGTGGGGTTGGACCTCAACCACTCCATTATCACAAGAGCCATGGATGCATGCAGCCAAGGCGCATGGTAAACCAAATCGTGCAAAATATAGTTCATCGGCTCGTCCGGAGCAGTGTTATCAAGCTCCCAAAGTAGTTCCTTAATCACAGCCTCTTCAACCAAGGTTGTAAATACCTGATGCATACGCTCAAACCAACATGGAAACCCATTAAGCTCCCATGTGACATAGCGTAAAGCATGACATACCTGTGCTTCGTTCAGATTACCTAGAAAATCAGAGTGCTCATTTGCTTCTATTTCAAGACCAGCTATTGCGAATATCATTGAATACGGTGTGGTGTTATCTCTTTTAACTCCTTCAGATTGTAGGGTCGGAACATAATTATGCCAATGAGTTACGGCAGCATCACGATACGCGTAAGCGATATCATCACCGAAGTCAGGGATAAGAGCTCGCCAATCCGCGTACTTAGAGCGGCCTGTTGCCGAATTTCTGTCCTGCAATTCAATCATCAGCCAATAATGATCCTTAGTAAATTCGGCTGACTCCAGTTTTGGTGGATTGCGAACGCGACCCGGATTAGAGCGTAACCCCGCTATCCAGGTGTCGCGAGCTTGGTTTCCTCGCTCTTCCTCCTTATCCCGCTTTCGTTTATATTCTGCGTGTTCTTCTTCATATTTTCGCATCATCTCTGACACTGGCGGATTGCACAAAACCTCCAACTGGTCTCGCAAGACAGAATCATTGGTCACGGCATCTTGCAAGCTTGTTAGAATATTTGCTGGTTTGTCGGCTTGCATATAAACCCTATGTGCCGTACTAAGTGCGACCAATCTGTCATCATGCAGTTGGCGGGAACTCATGTAGTCGAACAACCTAGGTAGGCTCGTCGTGTCGAAGGCCCAATAGTGGCCTAGCCATGAAACTGACCAATCATCGGCCATCGGTTCACCTGATTTCGCTACCTTTTTAGCAGCTCGCGCCTGTTCGATGCTGGCCCAATAAAGCTGGTCATTTAGTTCTGGCCAACCGGGGACGAGTGTCTGTAAATCTCCCTTGTAATCGCAGTAATCACTGTAATCACTGCCAGACAAATGGCGCAAAGCAGGCACCTTCAACAAAATGGACAAGGACGTCACCCCGAGCGCCACAGTGCTTCGAGCTTTGACCAGTCTTTCTACCGCATGCGTAGCGGGATTAAGTAACCATGCGTATTTCTTTGAAACATAACATTCTCGACGTTCCACATATGGTGGCATGTTGAGATAGCTGTTCAGTCCGTCGAGCAGTTGGGCGATTTCCTCTTGATTACTACCAACAGGCAAGCGCTCGACAAATGCATGAAGCGAACGACCGAGACCGCTAGCTTTGTATCGTTCGTAAGGTGGCAATTTACCCAGTGATATCAACAGCCTTTCGACACTGTGGCTATCAGGCTCCTCTGCTTCAACCAATTCCTCGAGCAATTCTCGCGGAATTTGGGCATCGATTTCATTAAGCCTTTGCCACAAGCTTTGTTTCTGCTCAACAGACCCACAAGTCATCACAGCGCGTGCCGATGCTCTTCGGGCATATATCCCTCGCGAACTATCTTCCGCAATGGCAACTAAAGGAGCTACGCAGCTTGCAATTTCTCCCTGCCAGACCAACCTGCCAAGAAAGAAGATAGCATCGTCATTGTCACCGTATTCGTTGATAAGCTGTTGCGTGTCTTCCGCTAGGTCTGGATTCGCTATTCGCGCAATTGAGCTGTTGTCTCGTGCAGAACGGTCATCTTCGTCCGAAACGATTCGACGAACGATGTCTACCAAAACCCTCTTCCTTTCTAACAAAGGCAGTCGGGATGGATCGCCACCTTCGACTGCAATTTCTGGATGAATTTCCAGTGCCCTGCTACGAATTCCCTCATCAAACAAGATAAGCCATGGCAAGACAGGTCGAAGTAAGGGAGTAACAATTTTTTGTCCATATTGCTCACGGAAGAATAAAGCTTCGACCGTATAGGGACTGTTGCCCAACTTCAGTAACCCGCCAAACCACTCAGCAGCAAGCAGTTCACGCACACCCCGATGTCGAAATCGCACTCCGCCATAAATGATGTCGTTAAAAATTCCGCGTTCTAGTAGTGCACGAACATCCTTTGGATCCCAGTCAGCGAGGACGGTTTCTGCCTCAATACCCGGTTTGACCGATGCTACATCGGGTACATTGAGACCAGCCTGACCAGTCAACACAACGGCGGCGGCCAAACGACGAGCACCTTCTCGTGCCTGTTCAAGGTTTAGAGGTTGACGCTGGGCTCGGTCACTATTGTGAGCATCGCGCAACCGCGCGTCGATGTTGTGGCGAAACAGTTCCAGACGACTGCCAAGAGCTTTGTCCTCTGCCCATTTAGCAAGAATACCTTCGAGGTCAAATGGGCGCTCCGCTAGACTCCAAAGGTTGGTACGTGCAATTTCAAGTAACAGATAATCAATATCCTTCGCTTCACGAGTCACGCAAAAGCGCCGAATCCTTTCTTCATCCAAGTGGCGCATGGTGCAAATGGTGAGCGAACTTTTCGGTTTTGCTTGCTTAACTTCTTCACTACCCTCATCCTCCAGAGCAGCGAGGAATAGGATATCATCCAATAGTCTTCGATCTTCCCTCGGACGCCATGCGTAGGGTCGACTTGAGATATAGATATGCGCTCTGTGTGCACCTATTGATATGTCTTTAGCAAAGCGGCGTAGTGCTTTTTCGAAAGCTCTCGGACTTTCAAGCCGTGCCTCATCGACTGAATCTAGAAAAAACCATGCTTCCTCTGTCGATTGCAACCACGTCTGGAATTGGGCTTCCTCGCCTATCTCAAACGCCTCATAAAAGTCAGCCTCAATATCCTCAATGCGAATAAAGAAAGCTGGCTTCCCTTGGCTCGCCAATACACTTGCGCGCTGCCGCAATTCCTCGGTCTTGCCTGCGCCTGCTTCAGCCAAAATGACGCAACGAAATTCGTGGTCCATATCACCCCAAACCTTAGGATTGGCAACGCCCCAAACCGAGAGGATTTCATCGCTTTCGACCTCTTCTTGGCTTTTGGGGACAGGTGAAAATTGTCGATCTAATGGGACGTAGTTTTCCATTTCTATTCACATTCTCACATGTGCAATTGCATAATTAAAAGGCAGCATAATAGGCAATCATTTTCGCCCACACTTAATTAAGTATATACCAACATACTCACACTCTGAGTTTACTTAAGTAAACCTGAGCTCCGAAACCTAACAGGTTTTAACCTTACTAATTCGGCAGGCTACCTGCTTCTTCCCAACTGCGAAAGCTCAACACCTATAATCCTTCTTTGTAGCAAAACCCATGGGAACTTTTGTCTTAGAATTGTGAACATACAAAAAGTTCTGGATAGGCTTTTCGATAATCTACATAACAGAAAAGGCCTAAACGATAATTCGAACTTCGGACAAATGAGTTATATCTTTGATGTAATTGAAATAAAAACTTATGATTAGGCGGGGGCAACTATGGGGGCAACTTAGTTTTCTACAAAAGACAATCCCTTTATTTATATGCCTTGAAACCTGTAGTTGGATTGACGCCGTCCCACCAATAAGTAAACCCTATCACTTTAGTGATGGGGTTTTTTATTGATTGTCGAAAATATAAAAAACCAAGTGGTGCAGTATTCCACAACTCGTATGTCGTGTTGGGCTTTTCAAGCCCAACACGACACATACAATATTTTATTGCCCATCATGCGTTTGATCTAGTTTGCTGGGGTTCATACTTCAGCCCAACCTAACCTTCTTTTAAATTAAGAACCATCACCAACGAACTCAAACGAGGGTGATGGATGTACGCAGATTGGAAGATCGGAAGGAGCATTGCTGGTAAAACCGGTGAAGCGAAACTCCCCACACACATCCACCATAAAATTCAGGCATAAAAAACACGATGGAAACACGCTTTTTGCTCAATACTCATTCGCAGGGTCTCAAGCCTGTTCACTTGATTTTGACAGTAAGATTATAGGCTAATGACTGTATTGTACTTTGCCAAATAAAAGTTATAGAGTGATAACGAACAGAGCTTAACGCTATTTAAGGAAAATTATTCATGGAAGAATCAAGAAATATTGGCACGATTATATTTTTAGTTGTTTTATTTGCTCCTTATATTTATTTATGGATTTTAAAAAAGAGACTGAAAGAACGAAATGAAAAAATAAAGTCCCTTAAGTTATGGCTACAAAAAGCTACAACAGATACCGATAACCTAGAAAAAAAGTACAAGCCAATCATCGATGCCGAGTCTCACATCGCAAAAATAATGGCTGAGTCTAAAATGCTCGAGGCGAAAGCCGAGCAAGAAATAGCCAACATAACAGCCGATACCAAACAAATAAATTCAGCCGCAAGAAACAAGCTTGCAGAGGCAAAAGAAAAAGCAATCTCTATAAAAGAAGAAGCGCATATAAAGGGACAAAGGGTCATAGAGTACGCAAGAAAAGAAGCCGTTGAGATAGCGGGAGATGCATTTGAAGCAAAAGAGAAAGCCGACTCATACGCAGCCGCTATTAAAGCAATGAAAAACACGATTAATGGCTACAACGACGACTACATTGTCCCTAACCATTCTGTTTTAGACGATTTAGCAGAAGAATACAGCTTCAAAGAAGCAGGCCGTGAGTTAAAAGAATCCCGAGCATTAGTAAAAAGCACAGTAAAAAATAACCATGCTGGAACCTGTGATTATGCCGAGCAAAACCGAAAAACATACGCTATTCACTTTGCTGTTGATGCATTCAATGGAAAAGTAGACACCGCATTAGCTAAAGTTAAACACGACAACTATGGAAAAATAAAACAAGAGATTATTGACGCATACTCACTGGTTAATCATAACGGTACCGCTTTCAGAAACGCTCGAATAAACCAATCTTATCTTGATATGAGGCTTAATGAATTGAAATGGGCTGTAGCCACACACGAACTAAGACAAATAGAAATGGCCGAACAAAGAGAGATAAAACAACAAATTCGAGAAGAAGAAAAAGCTCAACGAGAAATGACAAAGGCAATTAAAGAAGCCGCCAAAGAAGAAAAAATAATCCAAGAAGCTTTAGAGAAAGCAAGAGCCGAGCTGTCACATGCAAACGCTCAAGAAAGAGACGCTTTTCAAAGCAAACTTACAGAACTAGAAAACCAATTAGAGGAAGCCGAAAAAAGAGGTCAACGAGCTATGTCATTGGCACAACAAACTAAACGTGGCCATGTATATGTTATTAGCAATATAGGAAGTTTTGGCGAAGACGTATTTAAAATAGGAATGACAAGGCGGCTAGAACCACTTGATAGGGTAAAAGAACTTGGTGATGCATCTGTGCCTTTTTCGTTTGACGTTCATGCCATGCTATACAGTGAAAACGCTCCTGCATTAGAGAAGCAATTGCATAGATTTTTTTCTGAAAACAGCGTTAATAAAATAAATCCAAGAAAAGAATTTTTCAGGGTAGCGTTGCCTTTAATTAAACAAGCTGTAACGGAGCAAGACATAACCGACGTGCACTGGACAATGAAAGCCGAAGCTGCTGAATTTAGAGAATCACTAGCAATTTCTAATAGCAATAAAATTGTGGCTTAACATTAAAAGACATGAAGCTACCAAAGCATTACACAAAATGACTGAATCAAAATTTAGCGGCCTCGTAAAGGTAATAGCAATATTTGTCGTCCTTTGCGTGTGCGGCGTCATTTTTATTTATATGTATCAGTTCTCAATAAGCAAAGGCTATGGCCTTGGTGGAACAACCGCGTTTGGTGAATTTGGTGATTACATAGGCGGCATACTTAATCCAATACTCGGTTTTGCCACCGTCATACTCCTGATCTTTTCCATTCACATACAAATGAAAGAACTAGGCGATAGCACAAAGGCATTACAGGCCAGCCAAGCAGCTATGGAGGCACAAGTAGAAACAAGCAAAAACGAGCTAAACTTAATAAAAGCCGGTCAATTAGCACAGCAAAAAGCACTGAAAGACGACCTATACCTTAGCCAACTAAACGAAAATGCCGAACGGATTATAAAAACATTTGATGAATTAATTAACCATGACTACCTGAACTTTAATCACATCCAATATAGCCTGTACGACCTGCTCTATAATGTCACGCACCTCGATAAATCCACCATTGAGCACAATCTAGCAAGAATCAAAGTACTAATGGAATCCAGCCCGGCAGAACACATTGATAAAGTCAAAAAAATCCAACTGAACTCAATAAAGAACAATATGAACCTGCTCCTGATGATCTTTCAAGAATTAAAACCAAAGCTGGCCAGTACTATTTTACAAAAAGCTTGGGAAGAGCGCTTATTATCAAGAGCACAAGACTGTTTCGGCTTAATGATTTATAGCGAAAGTGAATTAAACCTCACCATGGAAATGATTAAATCCCCATCAACAGCCGCCCCCGTCTAACCTCCCAACCGCCAACTCAAATTCAGCCTCACCCATTTCACAACCAATAAACGTGCGGCCAGTAGATCGGCAAACCAGCGCGGTTGATCCGCTACCCACAAAACCATCAAAAACAACATCACCCGGTAACAAACTGGTTTTAATAATATGCTCCATTAAATCCAGCGGTTTTTCACAGGGGTGCTTGCCCTCATACCATCGCACCGTGTCAAAATCCCACACATTCGTATAGGGCACATGCTTAGTTACGTTAAGTACCCCCGTACTTTCTTGATGGATTATATTCCGCTCGAAGAAACAACTGGGGCCAGAGTAACCTTCACCTTAGATTTTCCTATTTCTTTGACGTAACACGTTTAGCTGTTATTCTTTCAACTTACATCGTGAACTCTTCACCCCTTCGAAACCAAACCTTGATTGGAGCCGCTAAAGTCGTTAACGTAACTATCATCTCCCATGAATAATCGAGGTTAAAAGTCGAGGGTTAAGCCGTTTTCAGCACTTTCGTTTGGTGATACTTCCTCAGTTGATCAATTGATTCAATCACCGGTAAATTCAACCACTTAACGAGCGCGTCGAAAAAGTTATCAAGGCTACTTTGCCGCAAACTATAAGGGCCTGCTACTTAGGGGTAACTTAATACCGAATGTGGTGCCTTTTCCAACTTCGCTTCGCACCTCTACCGTGCCATTCATAAGTTCAACAAGCTGTTTGGTTAGCATGAGACCAAGACCGGTGCCTTCGACATTAGAATACTCCTTACCCAGACGGCGAAATGGTTTAAAGAGGTCTTTGAATTGTTCAGTACAGATACCATGGCCTGTGTCCGTCACCTCAATACAAAGATACGATTGATCGACTATGTGACTTTTAACGATGATTTCGCCGGCATCTTTGTTGTATTTAACTGCGTTGCTCAAAAGATTTAACATGACCTGCTTGAAGCGAGTTCGGTCTGCATAAATGCATACCGTTGACTGTTCATTGTGCTTGATACAGATACCCCGCTCCATCGCTTGTTTACCGATCAGCATCATGCATTCTCGAATAACAGGGTCTACCTCTACCGCGGTTAGCACGAGCTCCATTTCTCCTGCTTCGACTTTAGACAAGTCCAGAATTTCGTTAATAAGTTCCATCAGGTGGTCACTGGCTTTAACAATTTCACCTACATTTTCCTTTTGAGAAACACTCAAACCTTCATCTAGGCTCAATAATTCACCGAAGCCTATAATCGCATTCATTGGGGTGCGTAACTCATGGCTCATACTGGAAAGGAATTGAGTTTTAGCTAAACCCGTTGCTTCTGCATGAGTACGGCCAATCTTCTGAAGGTTCACCTCTTCCTTTAAAACGATATTTCGCTCAAATACAGAATAGGCATCACCACTGTTGCGGATAGTCTTCTTAACCCGTTCCTTCAGCGAGCTAATAATTTTGATCTGTTTCTCGTGCTTTATTTCAAGCTCTTCTATTCGAGCGTGTAGCTTTTCTCTCAACGACATCAGCGACCTTTACCAATCACAACACCTGTCAGTGTCTGGTTCACATGATTGGCGTTGAATTGTTCACCGAAGGTGCTGAAACCGAGAAAATTAATCTCTTTGAGCAATCTTTCCACCGGCTTTTGTACATCAAGCGCCTTCATTTCAAGCCGTCTCCACAGACAGTCAAAGCCCAGTGCCAACTCAATAGTATCCCCCTGAAATTCTTTTTTTAACCTACTTATTCCCAGCCGTAAGCTATCAACAAAATCAAGGGGTTTCGCAAGGGTCAACGGTAGCCCATTATCAATTGCACATATAAAAGCTAGGCTGCCATCCTCATTCGCCCGTTTAATCGCACGCACGAACCACTCATTGCCCATTTCTATCATCAAAGGGTGTTGTGAAAAGACACTTTGATCTAGTTGCTTAACGTTCAGCCCCAGTAGGTTGGCGTACGCTTCAGCGGCCGGTTCACCGTCAATCTCATAAACGGTACGCGTTAATGGGTCAGCCCGAGTAATAACCATATCCATGCCAGTTGGCTCAAAATGCTGAAACTTGAGCGTATGAAACCGCACTTTAGTTTCAATCAAAGCAAAGGCTGCTGCATTAGAATAAAAACCATCTCCGGTATAAACATGTGTCTTTTCAAACTTCAAGCTATCACCAGCTGAACCACCGACAATGGAGACGCCTCTCAAGGCGTGATAAAGCGGCCCAACAATTTGCTCTTCCAACATTGATAAGCCATCAATGAGACTTAACCCAAACATTTTCTCGCTATCCAGTTGATCCGAAAATTCCAGCTTACCTTCCAGTTCAGCGGCAATACATTGGGCTTGCTCTTCGTCAAATTCATTCAACGACGGGATAGCCACGGTATGGAATCGAAACACTTCACTCGAGAAGCTAGCACCTACCATGCCGCCCTTCTGATACCTTGTGCCTATCTCACCCGCGCTAGTACAACCAATCACCGGACAAGAAAACCGACCTTTCAGCCCATCCGCCAGTTTTTTTAGATCATAGTCGGCAGAGCAAAAAAACACGACCCCTGCCATATCCTGCTGTTCTACATCCCTTGCAAAGGCCTCAACAGCCAACTTTTCATCTGCAAGAGTCACCTCTGCTCGTTTCACATACCCAAGTTCTGAGCTCCCCATCTCTACCTCTACTAATAAATGAATGATACAAACCTTTTTAGCTAATAAATTAAATAAGATTTATTCATTAGCTATCCCTTTTTATTATTGTTTTCTAGTTTTACCATTCCTTAGTATTGTCAAAAAGGTTAACACCTAAAATTCTTAGCATTAACCACTTTAGTCACTTTATAGCTCGTTAGTTTATGGCTCCCTGCTTCAAGTAGTCTAGACTGGTCTAACAACCCACAGTAAGGCAAAGAACGCATCTTAATTACGGTAAAAGTAACGAGCAAACTTATGTTGATAACACCAATTGAACGACTTACATTTACTGCGATAGTAAGCTGCACGAAATGAATGATATTCAAACGCCGCAGACAGAAACCTTACCGAACCTAGCCGTTTCCGTAATACCTCGTTCTACCGTTAAGCAGCATAAAATTAGAAAAATATTACTGACCGGCGATGATGTTGATCAAAGGTCTTTGCTGGAAATAACTCTTAAACATCATGGCTATCAGGTTCACGCAACCGATGGCACAGAAAAAGCGTCAGCAGCTCTTAAAAAATTTCAACCTGACCTGTTTATTGTCGACATCATTACCCCCAACGATCCCAATGCAGGTTTTGATACAGTTAAATCACTGAAAAATAACGGTGAATTAACCTGCCCAATGGTGTTTATAACCAGTGAACATGACTTCCTATCAAAGCTGAAAACCATCCGTTCAAAAGGCGATACCTTTATTACAAAGCCTGTTAATACGTTGGAGCTGACTAACTGTATTGAGCGTTTAAATATAGTACATCACCCCGAATCATACCCCGTTCTTATCTTAGAGGACGACGCCGCCCTCGCTAACTTTTATGAATTCATAGCGCAAAATGTCGGCATACATTTGCTTCAACCGACGAACGAGTTGTTTGATCTCAATCGAGCAGATACTGACATTATTGATTTAAAACAGCCACCCGAACTAGCGCAAACGTTAGTGGACGATAGGGTTCTCCCCATAGCTGACGCCAAGACTGATGTTCAAACGAAGCGCATCTTAGTCGTTGAAGACCATCGCCCCAATCAATTACTGATTGAACGTCAACTCGCTCACCTCGGCTTTGATTTGAAGATTGCTAAAGATGGTGAACAAGGTTTACAAATGTGGCGAGATAAACAGTTCGACCTCATCATGACAGATTGCTTGATGCCCGTGATGGACGGGTATGACATGACTCAGGCAATACGCCTTGAAGAAAAAAAAGGCGGCGCACGCATTCCCATTATTGCTATTACCGCCAATGCGATGCCCAGTGATGTGGACAAATGCCTTGCCGTTGGCATGTCGGCGGTCATCACCAAGCCCACTTCTATCTCTAAGTTATCAAAGGTTTTGGATGAATGGTGCCCTCCCTTTGATACCGAAAAAGCAAACTCAGCAACGCCTGTTAAATCAGAATCATCACCTGATAAACAGAACAGCAATAAGCAGGATATCAACTTTTCTGTTATTTCAGCCTATATAGGCGATGACATCACTGCGCACAAAGAATTAATATCTGCCTTCTTGGAGTCCGCACCGGCGAATATTGAAACGCTAATAGCGGCAATAGAAACGCAATCTTGGGACGACATTATTCAGGAGAGTCATAAACTTAAGTCCACCTCAAAATCTGTTGGTGCCATTAAGTTAGCCGAGCATGTGCTGCAAATTGAATGTGCGGGAAAAGAAAGAGATATAGACGCCGCCTTACAACAAAGCCAGCCTATAAGAAAGCTACTGAGTGAGTACATAAAAGCTTTTAAACAACATTTCGACGAGAAAGATAATTCGGTTGAGCAAACATCCATCGTTAACGATACGTACTTCAACAGTCTCAAACTCTGTTTAATCGATGACGATGAGGTAGTACTGACGCACCTTTCTTCCCTACTAAAATCGTTTGGTATCAGTCAGGTAGATACGGCAAAGTCAGCAGAAAACGTGTTAACGAGATTGGATAATGCACACCTTAACGTAGATATCATGGTGATTGACATCAATATGCCGGATGTCGATGGTATTGCCTTCTTAAGGCATCTAGCTGAACGTCAGTTCAGTGGAGGAATTATCATTATCAGCGGAGAAGATAAGAAAATTCTAAAAACAGTTGCAAGCTTGGTGGAAAACCATCAATTAAACCTACTGGCTGCGCTTGAAAAACCGGTACAAGCTAAAGAACTTAAAAACGCACTCAATAATTTCAAGTATTTATCTGATAGCGATGAAACAAACGCTAAGAACGATGAGATAACCGCAGAAGATTTACTCGCGGCCCTAAACAATGAAGAAATAGTGCCCCACTTCCAACCACAAGTGAACGCTAAAACCGGAGAATTAGTCGGCGTTGAAGCGTTGGCAAGGTGGTTTAGCCCCGAGTTTGGCTTCGTATCACCCGGTCAATTTATCCCGCTCGCAGAAGAACATGGACTGATCAAAAAGCTGACCGAATCAATCTATCTGCAATCGCTCACACAGGTCGCTCAATGGAAAAAAGCGGGGTTACAAACAAGGGTATCGGTAAACTTTTCAATGAAAACACTGGATGATGTTGAGCTGACAGAAGAGCTTCAACATATTGCTGAAGACTGTGACCTTCAGCCTTCGCAGGTTGTTATCGAGTTAACGGAAAGCGCCTTGGAAGGCAATATCTCTATCGTTATGGAAATTTTAAGCCGCCTTCGTCTGTATGGGTTCGGGCTATCCATTGATGACTTTGGCACGGGTTACGCCACACTGGAGCAATTGCAAAGACTCCCCTTTGGTGAAATGAAACTTGACCTGGGTTACGTCAGTAAAGCCACAAAAGAATTAGAAGCAAGGGTCATCTTAGAATCAAGTATTTTGCTCGCCAAACGGCTGGACTTGGAAACAGTCGCAGAAGGCGTTGAAGATGAGGAAACACTCAACCTGTTATTAGAATTAGGGGCCGATGTAATACAGGGATACCATATCAGCAGACCGATGAAAGGGTCTGAGCTATTAACATGGTATGAAAAGTGGAAAAAAGGCAATAGCTTAAACAGCACGCCCCTTCAACAGCCCGAGGACGGGCACAAATAATTGACTTTTTACAACATGCCAAACTACTAATTAATAAGACTGCACATTAAAAACAGCGATGCTATTCACGCTCAGAAAAATGAGCAATATATTAGCCAGTTAGATGTTAATAATCATACAAATGGAACAAGGAAAAGAGGGAAATCAACATGACGTCATCATTAAAAACCATTCTCATTATTGATGATGAGCAGGTCAATATAACGCTACTGAACTTAGCCTTACAACATGACTACCGTCTATTAAGCGCATTAAACGCTTCAGCTGCACTTGAACACCTAGAAAATTCGGCCGTTGACCTTATCTTGCTTGATATTATTATGCCAGAGGTGAATGGCTATGAGCTATGCACAATCATTAAAGCTAATCCACAAACAGCAGACATCCCGATCATTTTCTCGACGGCAAAAGATGATGTCGATGATGAAGCTAAAGGACTCGAATTAGGTGCCGTTGACTACCTAACTAAACCTATCCATAAACCCATATTACTAGCACGCGTAAAAACACATCTCAGTTTGCGTGATGCACTTCAAACGGTTATTGAGCAAAACGACTTATTAAGAAATGAAAGAGAAACTGTAGAAAATATTATTTTGCGAATGAGAACAGCTGAAAATTTTTATTCTGAAGGCATTCGACAAATCATCCTCCCACTAGAGTCAACAAATGGTGATATTTTCCTTTCCACTTTGGCCACTGATGATAAAACTCAATACATGCTAATGGGAGATTTCACAGGCCATGGTCTACCCGCCGCTGTGGGCGGACCTTTGATATCCCATATTTTCTACGAGGCAGCCGCCAATGGAGAAAGCCTAGAAAGCATTATTAAGCGCATCAACCATGCCTTATGGGAAAAACTACCTGCAGGAATATTTATGGCCTGCGCATTTATAGCTTATCAAAGAGAAACATCTGAGCTGAAAGTATATAACTTTGGCTTCCCTGAATTATTTTATTATAGAAACAACAGGCTTTTATCACGTATCTGCTCAAAAGAAACGATGTTAGGCGTGCTTGAAATAATTCCCATCGACACAGCTAATGAGCCCATGCCCATCATCAGCGGAGACAAAATTTATTCCTTTTCAGACGGCCTATTTGAAACCGTCTCTGAGGCCGGAGAAGCATATGGCATGAAACGACTTGAGTCTTTGCTATCATTAATTCAGGACACTAATCGCCCGCTCGAAGATGCGGTAGATGAGCTCACTGTTTATGCCGGTAAAAATGGGTTTGCTGATGATGTTTTTCTAATGGAATTGAGCTTGTAACTACAGACGGTGACTTTAATTAAGACAACAACCCATTAGGAATTAGCCAGTTATAGAGAGCAGCGTAATGGTTAATTCGAATAAAAGACATCAATTTAACTAAGGGATGGTGATCGACAACGCGATTCAAAATCACGCCCAGTTTACAATGAAACTTAATACAAACCACCCGACAACAATCAACAACGTTTTACATTTAATAGCCTCTACATCGAATTAACTTGATTTCGCCCGAAATTTTTCGAGGTATATAGTGCTTCGTCTACTCGCTTAATAAATGCTTTCAAGTCATCTTTATCTAATAACTGCGTCACACCAAAACTTGCGGTAACAGAAAACTCTTTAATACCAGGCTGAGAACTTATTAACTCACGAAGTTTCTCAGCAAGTAAAACTGCTTTGCTCACGCTTGTATTTGGTAATAACACCACAAACTCATCCCCACCCCATCTAGCAGCAATATCCACTTCCCTAATGTTATTCAACACTAAGTCGCCAACTTTAGTTAAAACCAAATCACCTGACGCATGCCCGTAAGTATCGTTAACTGGCTTAAAATTATCCAGATCGAAAGCAATTAAGGATAACGGTTCATTAAAGCGCCTTGACCTTGCTTTTTCTTCTGTCATCTTTTTGTCGAAAAAATACCGACTTGATAACAATGTAAGTGCATCAGTATTTACCAACCTTTCGACCTCAAGCATCTTCTGCCTAAGCTCCTCATTTACTTGATTGAGCTCATCTGTCCGTACATCAATGAGCGCTTGTAGAGATAATTTTTCCAGTTTGTTTTTCTCTTCGAGTAATTTTTCAGTATTTATGTCACGGTGAGCGCCGATCATTCTAGCCACCGTATTGTCTTCATTCCATTCAACTACTAGCGCTTTATCTTCTACCCAAACGTAGTCATCGCTGGAGGTTCGACAACGGTACTGGATTTTATAAGCATCAGATTTATGGGTAATATAACGATCAAAGTGCTCCATTACACGAGCATAATCATCTGGGTGTATGATATTCTCCCAAGTGAACACCGTGTTTGCAAAAGAATTCAGGTCATAGCCAAGCATCAAGTACCAAGCAGGGTTTCGATAAACATAGCCGCTATTAGCGTCCCAATCCCATATGCCATCACTGACAATCTCTAAAACAGCAGACTGAGATTCTTTCGTTAATTTTGGTAGCAAAGGTTCTTTCATATAAGCCTCTTATATAGAGCCTACATTGATAATAGCCTGTTTTTGTATATATGCTCGCCGATATTCAAGATATGGATCAAGAAATGACTCTGAGCACATAAATAAAACAAGGCCCAAACAGGACTGACGTTCAAAAGCTCATAAAAGTACCCACTCATCAATATTTGCTTAAATAAATGATAGCAAGGGGCTGCAGATAAAAGAGTTCGTTCCCCTACTCCCGCGACCATTTGGGTATCTTGGAAAGACTTAAAATATCAGGTCATCTCTTTTCCATGCCACCTAGTCCCTTTCATTGAACATTGAAAATTAAACAAGAGTTCTGACCTAATTCAAAAACCACACTTGCCAAGCTTACCATTTCGCCTCATTACCAATGAATTGAGACATAGTTCACAAATAATTAAGCCTCCTCGCCTAAACTTTATTTCATTAGTCATTACCAACGGATCGCAACACAACACTGTTATGTTTTTCACCACTCAAAATATTAGCTTGAAATATCAAAAACTTATGTTAGTATGTGCGCCAGCTACCTTGGCGGTCATAACAATAATTTCAAAGTTGTACGCCAGATTAGTTAGTTTCAGTACCAAAATAAGTCGAACAATAAATAATAATTCAAAGAATAAAGGGGCCGAACATGCAAGTAAATAATTACCTGCTAACTGCTGCGCGCGCGCAGTATTTTTTTAACCACAACCTTGGAGGCTGTGCCTACTCGCACACCCGTCGATTAAAAATTAGAAAGATCTCATCCCGATAATAGCAAACCCCGAGTAATCGAGGGACGCAAAGCCACGGACCCGCCTACAGCGGGCTGCCAGACTGCCGAAGGAGAGAAAACGACCTTCCATTAGCATGGGGATCTTTCATCAACCGAGATGAGGATATCTATGCAACATATCAATTTTACACACGCTAAATTCAACAACCGTTTTTGTTTCGCCACTGAATCAAGAACTTCAGCCCAAACACAGCTAGGACAAGCGTCCAAACGCCGCGTTAACGGCATCCTTTTTACCTTGCTTATTTTCATGCTTGGGCTTGCGTCAATGTCCAGCCCAGCACTGGCCAACAACGATAACGCACTTACTCAGGCCGAAGCACTGACCCATTCATTGGTCGGACTCAATAAGGCCTATCAACACGCGGCAGCCAATGCCCAAGCCAATGCGCTAGACGAACTACTCAGCGTCGCCGCCGAACGCCACGCTCTGCTCTCCAGCCTGATTGAGGAAGATCCCGGCGCCGTACTGCGGGTCGCTATACCCGCTCAGGTTCGTGCCGGTATGCCTGATGAAGTTTCCAGCTTTATCGAGCAACGGCTAGAACTCGAAGGCGAACTAGAAGTTTTATATGAGGACTACACAGACGGCAGCCATCGCCTGCGTCACTCCCTCAAGGCTGACGATGAACTTATCTCGCTATATTTCAAAACCAATCCAGCTGGTCTACTCAGCGGTAATTCGGTGATTGCGCACGGAATCTATCTCGCAGGTGCTGATGGCACAGACGGCTCTATAGCACTGGAATCTAGCGAAAATATTTTAATGCTAGCCGCCGGCGGCGGATCCGATGGAGGCAGTAACGGCGGCACACCGGCACCGACGCCCAATACCCTCGGCGAACAGCACACTGTCGTTTTACTGGTTAATTTCCAGGACGACCCCAACAACATGCCGTGGACAGTGGACGAAGTACGTGACCTAGTGTTCGGCACTGTCAACGATTTCTACATCGAAAACTCCTACCAGCAAACCTCGCTCACTGGTGATGTCCATAACTGGGTTACGCTTCCCGTGGGGAGCAACACCTGTAGCACCACGACGATACAAAACGAGGCCGATACAGCAGCTAGCAACCAAGGTATAGACATTTCTGCTTATAATCGCATCGTCTACATTTATCCCCGCTACAACTGTTTTTATGCCGGCAAAGCCACCGTGGGCGGCACCCCATCACGCGCCTTCATCGCGGGATATTTAAACTTGAAAATCATTGGCCACGAGCTAGGACACAACTTTGGCCTGATGCATTCTCACGGCATGAACTGCACCGGAACTGTGGTCGGCTCTGGATGCCCATGGCTCGATTATGGCGACAGCTTAGACATCATGGGTAGCGTGGCTCTGCATATCAACAGCTTCCAAAAACAACTACTGGGTTGGTTGGATTACGACGTATCACCACCGATCACAACAATTAATACAGGCGGTAGCTACCAGATCGCACCTTATACAACAGGCGGTAATGCCCCGCTTGCTCTACGGATTGCACGCGACCCCGATCCAACGACTGGTCAGCAACGTTGGTTCTATCTTGAATACAGGCAAGCACTCGGCTTCGACAGCCCTATCGGAAGTTCATCCCAGCTTGATCAGGGTAATATACTGAACGGCGTGGTATTCCACTTAGGCACAGAAGGTGACAGATCTAGCAGCTTCCTGCTGGATATGACCCCCGACAGCAACCCAACGGGTTCATTTGAAGATCTTTATGACCCAGCACTAACCATTGGGCAGAGCTACACCGACCCGGTAACGGGTGTTACGATAAAGACCGATTGGTCGGATGGCAGCGGCGCCACGGTGCTCGTAAACTTTGACTCAGAAAGTTGCCTACGCGCTAACCCAAGCATTGCACTATCGCCAGCCGAAGGCCCCTGGGTTGAACCAGGAATGCCCGTTACTTATACCGTGACGGTTACCAACAACGATGGAGGTTCCTGCGCCGACGCCAGCTTCGATAGCACGGCCAGCGTACCAACCGGCTGGACAGCAAACTTTGCCGATTCCACCTTAATTCTCGCACCTGGCGCTAGCGTTACAAGCAACCTGACTGTTACTTCATCAAACAGCGCAGCCGATGGCTTCTACAACGTTGACATCAGTACCAGCAATAGCGCCGCTAACTATAGCGATTCGGCCATTGCCACCTACGTAGTCAGTGCAGACACCGGTGGCACACCGGCCAATAACGCACCGGTGGCAGTCAACGACAGCGCCACCCTGCTACAGGTAGAACCCGTGGTGATTAACGTGCTCAACAACGACTGGGACCCAGACAATGACAGCATCTGGATTGAAACTTTATCTCAGGGCACTAAAGGCACAGTCGCTATTAATAACGACGGCAGCCTGACCTATATTCCCGGCCGGCGCTTCAAGAACAACGACAGCTTCACGTATGCCATTAGTGACGGTATCGCAATAACAACCGCAACCGTCACCATTGCATTACAGAAGTCTTCCGATGGCGGGGGCGGCAAAGGCGGTGGTAAAGGCGGCGGCAAAGGCGGTAAGTAGTCTCTCAAAGACCATACCAATCACAGGCCCTACTCATTCCCAGTAGGGCCTTTTTTTATTAAGGCCCTTTAGAAGGATCAAGCACCATGATTCTGTAGAGTAAATTAGAAACTTTTCTTTACTGTAAAACTGCGTCGACAGGCAACCAGCAATGACCTTACTTTTCAGTTAGGTAGAAAACCAGAACCCGACTCGCTGTCTCCTTGTTTGGATTGCCAACACCCATCACGGTTCCAGGTGTAACATGAAATACCTCGCCGGTCTTTAACGTGCGCACGGTTTGCCCAACGTGTAACGTAACACTGCCTTCGAGCACGTAGATAATCTCGTGGCCGTCATGGTCGTGGACACCTGCATCCTCGTCAGGTGGTAATTCGATGCGTTGAATAAAGAATTTATAAGGATCGAGCAAACCGCGGAGCAACCCTTCAGTTTGACCATTATCAGCATGGGCTATTGGGACTGAAATCAATTGCATAACCACCAACAAGGCAACGGCAAATTCGCTCATTATCTTCATAAAAACCTCTTTCTCAAAAGGACGGGGCGGGGTAATTCTGATGTTCCATCATAATACTATTGCTTCCTTAGACCAACAGAGCCAACCTGCTAAAAAAAGAAAGGAACGATGGGGAAAGACCCATCGCTCCAAGTTATTGCCTTGTGTCTTTCAGCTTATGCCGTAAGGCACAAGGCGGGGTTGCCAATACTAACTAATCTTGGCAAATTTCATCTGCAGGACAAAGCGGACAAGTCGCAGTGTCCGAAATAATGTCCATGCCCTCACCACCGTTGGTGTTATCGTTGTCACCAAGTATGTCGTTGGAAAGCGCGCCCGTACCTTGAAGATACGCCGTATCTAAGAAGGCAGCACTACTTGCCACGTACTTGTCAGTCGTCGACAAACAAACACCTGCTTCCTCGTGGGGCAGACCATTACTTCTGCAATCCGCATCAACGTCGCAAGCCTCACCAACATCATCCGTTCCCTGACAAGTTGTAATAGTCCCTGTCGTGGGAGCCGAAGGCATATAAGCGGCTCTAAACGTTTTAATGTCACCAGGTAACAGTGTATCGCCTGAAGTGATACAAAAGTCCGTAGGACCCGAGCAGATTTGATCATCCGTCACCTTGACTGATTGCAACAATTCATTGCCATCATTTTCGATGGTAAATTCAACAATAGTCTCGACGACCAATGGACCCGAACCGGATTCAGCCATTAGACGCGTTTCAACGCAGTCTTTGGTGATTATCAAGCTACCCGCTGGGGCCAACCCGCAGGTATCAACACCACTTTGCATTACAGCCTGTTCCGTGATTCGTGAGCTATCAACCTCATCAGTGACATTAACACCGACAGTCACAATGTTGGCCAATTCTCGCGGCGTGTCGCAGGTAACCTCGATATTGAGCGTATCGCCTGCATCAATATATGGCACGGCTGCGCCGCCAAAAGTACCCACGTCATCGAGCTCGACATACGTTCCACTGGGCAAGTATTCGGGCGTAACACTCGTGCCCCCAATTGCCGTGATGAAACATTCTTCCAAATTGCCGGGGTTGTCGGCAAGTACATTCGTTCCTACATAGGTAATGTCTTCTCGAATTACAGGATCATGCAACGCGCCAAAGCCATCCGCCGTGATGCCTACATTGAATTGCACAACGAAGGTTGCGCCGTCATCATCAATGCGTGGATTCGTGTCCGCACAGCTTTCGCTAAAACCAACACCTACGCAATCACCGTTGTCGGTGCAAGAGCTACCGTCTTCACATTGCAATGCGACCGGATCAGCCAAGCAAGCCTTCGTAGCGTCTACACCACAAAGTGGAAAACCATCGCCACTGAAATCCTTAAGTTGCGCGGTCTCAGTTAATGGCGCACCTGAAGAGCGTGTTTCTGCCAAGAATGCAGAAAAACAAGGTGTGCTACCGAGCAACCGGGTAATGTTAACACCACCCTCGAAGAAAGCCTGTGCTTGGAAACTGGTATTGCCATCGTCGTCCAAATAAGGCCAACTCGGCGTTGCCGAACCACCATTGGTGACAGCACAAACATCGTCGGAACCGCCAGTACATTCAGCTGAACCAGGTGCGAAGAGAGTATTCAGTGTTCCGCCGTGTTTGCCGTCACCACCGGATCCAACCCATTCAAACACTTTAATCAGTGGTACCGTACCACCCTTTGCAACCTCCACCAACACGAGGATATCACCTGTATTCATTGGGTTACTGGGTACCTCACCAGCCTTATGGATGCCGCTAAAAACGCCGCCATTGGCTTTCTGCACATCATTCTGGAAAAACCAGAAACCCATCTGCGCAGTGCCGTCGGTTTTGAATCGATCGAGACCAAAATAGATAATCAGGTCGCCATCATCACAGCCATTAACCCCGAAGGTATAACCTGCCGGACAGGTATAAGCTGCGGCATATGCGTTGGTAATATCGTCCTTTGGTGGCGATGCGTCTGTGACAGTTTTATGCAACCAAACCGAACTGCTCACACCGCCCGTCGCGGTATCCCGCGTGTCTTTTGATCCACCACCGGTAAAGACATCATCCACACCATTCCGGTCTGGATTTATCCCAGTAAACTCGAATAGATTGGCATTACCACCACCACCATGCAGGGTATCCCAGTCATCGACTCCTTCAGTAGTTGTATTCCCTTCGAGTTCAAACAGACCTATATTATGCACCGCCCACACCGGTGTTGCGGCCATCCCTATACAAAGCAACAGCCCCAGCATAAAAGCCGAGGCCGTGCTAATAAATGAATTACTACATGACTTTTTCATGATATTTCTCCTTGCTGTTTTTTCTGCTATAGATTTGCCATCACCTATCAGACGACCAATAACAGAAAAGATCGCAAGGCATGGCTTTCCATTTCCATAGGTTTCTACGTTGACGTAGAGTCCCTGTGCGGATACTTGAAATACCTTGTTGCAATAGACAACCGCATTCAAAACACAATGCAACAAACTAAAGCGCCCGCACACTGTTCGCAGAGCACGGAGCATGCCAAACCTGTAACTCTTTGTTTTTTATTGGAAAATTGAATGACTAACCTAACAACTCATTGGCTAGCTGTAACAGTTGCAATACAGCTTTCATCAACAACTCAGCAAGCTATTGTTTTTAAGGAGAAAATTAACTGTTCAAATTTGTTTCAATTATGGACAGTTGTGCAGAACATACTCTCGTTGTGTGCCGTGCACTTTAATTAATTTATGGAGAAGAAAACTGGTTTGAATGCCCAACTCGGCTGGCTAGCCAAAACGCATTAATACTTTAAATGATCATTGACAGTGATGATTTTCTGTACCAATATCACTGGGTGCAGGGGGAGTTAATTAACAATTCAACGCATCAATGGAAGGGAGTGTCAGAAAATGAAACACTATTTCAATATTGCTGTATTAGGTTTACTCATCACATTCACGGCTTCTAATGAAGTACAGGCCATAAAAGAACCCGTTTCAACACAGTCCCAAATCGAGGCGCTGAAGGCGGGGCAGGCAGAAATTCGCAAAGATTTGGCAGACATTAAGAAACTGCTTCAGCCCAAAAAAAGAGCTCAACAAGTCAGCAATGTTAACCAAGTGCTAGATATTTCAGCAGCACCCTCCAAAGGAAATAAAACAGCGCCATTGACGATAGTTGAATTTGTCGATTACCAATGCCCTTACTGTGCAAAGCATTTCAAATCCGTTTTACCTTTGCTTATCAAAAATTATGTTGATACCGGCAAGGTACGTTATGTATTACGTGATTTCCCGCTATCCTTTCACAAAAACGCCACCGTGGCCGCATACGCTGCTCACTGTGCCGGCGATCAGGGTAAGTATTGGGAAATGCACGATATATTGTTCAAAAACCCGCGCGCGCTTGGCAAGAGCAAACTACCAGCGCATGCCAAAGCGATCGGCCTAGATACCGAAAAATTCAATGCCTGCCTATCGGGTAATAGCCACCAAGCACGCGTTAATGCCAATATGGGTGACGGGCGCAAACTGGGCGTAAAGGGAACCCCCAGCTTCGTCATTGGTTTCACCTTAGATAACGGCAACTCAGTCAAGGGCGAGAAGATGATTCGCGGAGCGGTTGGCTATAATGTTTTTCGCAAAACCGTGGAAGGGCTGCTGGCCACTAAGCAATAACCAGCAGCAAACACCTTAGTGCAATAAGCTGGCACAATATGGAATAGTGTCTAAGGCTCTTTTGCTCAGGTATGGATGCTGAATTTATCCATCATACGGTACAAAGTCGTACGTGAAATACCGAGTTCTCGCGCTGCATGCGACAAATTATTATGGGAATGCAGCAACGCTGTTTCAATCGCTCTTCTTTCGGCCTCGGCGCGAACAACTTCCAGCTTTGCCTGCGGCCGCAGGATCTCGTCAGCCACATCCAACCCAAGGTCACCCGGTGAAATAAAACGGCCTTCTGACATAACCATCGCTCGCCTAACCCGGTTAATCAGTTCCCGCACATTGCCAGGCCATGGATATGCCGTCATCGCTTGCAAGGCATGCTTTGCAAAACCTTTGATGCGACTGCCACTTTCTTCTGCAAATTTTTCCACCACAAAATTTGCCAATAACTCGATATCCGCTACCCGCTCTCGCAAGCTGGGAAGCTCCAATTGCAATACATTTAAACGGTAATATAAGTCTTCACGGAAATCGCCACGGTGTGCAGCCAAATCGAGATTGTCATGTGTCGCACAAATAACGCGTGCATCAACGTTTGTATGGCCATTACCCCCTAGACGTTCGATAACCTTTTCCTCGAGAAAACGCAGTAAATTAACCTGTAGCTCCAAGGGCATATCGCTGATCTCATCAAGGAAAATGGTGCCTCCAACGGCGGACTCAAGACGGCCAATATGACGTTGGCTTGCCCCAGTGAAAGCTCCTTTTTCATGGCCGAATAACTCTGACTGAATAAGACTAGCCGGTAATGCCGCGCAATTAACCGCAATAAAAGGTCCGTTGGAGCGGCGCGACAAACGGTGAATAGCGCGGGCGGTCAACTCCTTACCCGTGCCGCTCTCACCCGTCAATAGCACCGGCGCATCAGACTTTGCAACTTTATTTATCTGCCTGAACAGTGTATGCATTCGGGAGCTTTCACCCACCATACCCTGAAAAGCGGTGGTGAATTTTCGTTGCCCCATACATCGATGCAGGATACGTGACATGCCATCCGCATGGCCCAGCGTATCAAGTATACGTTTAGTATCATAAGGCGGTGTGAAAAAATCATAACAGTAGTCTGCGACCAAGGCACACACGTGGTCATTCATGCGCTGCCTATCTCTAAGAAGCCCAATCCAGACAATGTGCCAAAAGACATGCCCAGCAGACGTGACCACATTATAAATGTCATTAAGTGACTCACCGGACATATCGCTGCCAATGGATACTATACCGACATGGATCGTGTGACCGTCTCCCAGCGTGCTGGCCATTGCCGGGTTGTCGGCGGTGAAAACACCCCACTTAGCGGCGGCCAGTTCATCTTTCAGCTTGTTGTCAACGCTACCATCTGGCCAGTAGCAAAGCATATTCCTTTCGACTATCAGATTAGGCGCAATGTCGGAACAACGCTCTGGCTTCCATGACCCCCGCCTGTTGTTGGTGTGCATACTCTCTCCTTTTCCCTGTCTCTTCCATGTAACACTTATAGGACAGTCGAGCAATTCATGCAGAAATTAAGATGCCCCTTCATCAAAAGGGAATCTTAATTATTGTATTACTCAAAGTTATATGCTAAGAATGATACTCTTGTATCCAGCGATAATCTACCAAAAAGATGAAGGAGCTTTGTGCATCATGTAAGTCCTTTCTCCCTCTGCACTCAGACAGCCTAGAATAACTATTTCACCACTTTGCACCAGCGCCGAACTACTTACCTCCCTCAACTAGCGCATCAGCCAAACACTCATCATCAACAAATCACTGGGGCCAGGTATTCCAAATATACCGCCTAGTCATCGACACTACATAACCCAATGAGGACATATAAAACCCAATAAGAACAAAGGTTGGTGTTACAAGGCTTTTATGCCGATAGCAGCCCATAAGAAACCATAAAAACCTAGTTTTTTAGTAGCGCTGATAGTAACATTAGCGTTTGGTTATCTACAGCTACTACTGACAAGTAGCAAGAACAACCAAACCTCCTACAAACACTCCACTATTAACAATTGAGAATACTATGGAAAAAATCAAGTGTGCATTGATAGGGTCCGGCAATATTGGCACCGACCTAATCTATAAAATTCAACGAAGCCCTTATCTTGAACCCGTTTGGATGGTAGGGATTGACCCCGAGTCCGAAGGTTTAGTCCGTGCTAAAGATATGGGCCTAAAAGTGACCTCTGAAGGTGTAGACGGTTTATTGCCTCACGTGCTTGAGGACAATATTCAAATAGCGTTTGACGCAACAAGTGCTTATGTTCACGCTGACAACAGCCGTAAACTTAATGAGCTTGGCGTGCTGATGATTGATTTAACACCTGCGGCTATTGGGCCTTTATGCGTTCCCCCGGTCAACCTAAGTCAACATACTGAAAAGCTTGAAATGAACGTGAATATGATTTCATGTGCAGGGCAAGCAACAATACCCATTATTAGTGCGGTTTCAAGTCTGCAATCTGTTGAATACGCAGAAATTGTTGCCAGTCTAGCCTCAAAATCTGTCGGCATGGGTACCCGTGAAAACCTTGATGAATTTACTTACACGACGTCTAACGCCATTGAAACAGTCGGCGGCGCACGCAAAGGTAAAGCCTTGGCTATTATCAACCCCGCTGAGCCTCCTCTCATTATGCGTAATACCATTTACTGCATTACGGATGACAAACCCCAAGAGGAAAAGATTATTGAATCAATACTCAATATGATCGAAGAGGTTAAAAAGTACGTTCCTGGTTATAAACTCATTAACGGCCCTATTTTTGATGGCAATAAAATCTCTGTTTTTATGGAAGTTGAAGGTCTTGGTGATTACTTACCTAAATATGCAGGCAACCTCGATGTGATGACCGCAGCAGCCACCCGAACAGCAGAGATGTTTGCCGAAGAAATTCAAACTGGAAAAATAACACTTAAACCTGTGGAGGCTTCGTAATGTCTGAGTCAACAACCGAAAAGCTAAGCTCGTTAGACGGTCGTAAAGTTATTCTGCATGATATGTGTTTACGTGATGGCATGCACGCCAAGCGTGAACAGATTTCTGTTGAAGAAATGGTGACTGTTGCGACAGCGTTAGACGATGCTGGCGTTCCTTATATTCAAGTAACTCACGGTGCCGGCCTTGGTGGTAACTCGCTTCAGCACGGCTTCTCACTGGCCAGTAACGAGGAATACATCACTGCCGTTGCAGAAAAAATGAAGCAAGCGATTGTCTCTGTTTTGTTGATTCCAGGTATGGGAACAATGAAGGAATTGCAATCAGCTTATGATTGCGGTGCGCGAAGTGTCCATGTAGCAACCCATTGTACGGAAGCTAATACATCACCTCAGCATATGGCCTTTGCACGTGAGCTGGGTATGGATACCACTGGCTTCTTAATGATGGCCCATTTAAATGATGCCAAAGGGCTTGCTGAGCAAGCGGCGCTAATGGAGTCATATGGTGCGCAAACTGTTTACCTAACTGATTCTGCTGGTTATATGTTGCCTGAAGACGTAACACGTTGTATTTCTAGGTTACGTGATACCTTGAAACCTGAAACAGAAATTGGTTTTCATGGCCATCATAACTTGGGTATGGGTATAGCTAACTCTATTGCCGCTATTGAAGCTGGCGCTAGCCGCATTGATGGTTCAGCGGCTGGTCTTGGTGCTGGTGCGGGTAATACACCGCTAGAAGTTTTTGCTGCCGTTTGCGAACGCATGGGCATTGAAACCGGCGTTGACCTTTTCAAACTGATGGATCTGTCTGAGAATATTATTCTTCCTATGATGGATCATATTATTCGTGTCGATAGAGAGTCGTTAACATTAGGTTATGCGGGTGTTTATTCAACCTTCTTGCTACATGCCAAACGTGCAGCAGAACGTTTTGGCATCCCTGCTCGAGATATTTTAGTTGAACTTGGCAAAAAGAAAATGATCGCCGGTCAAGAAGATATGATCGTAGATACCGCGATGACAATGGCGAAAAAACGAGGCATAAAAATAGTTACTAGCGCGTAAGGATAAAACCAGACCTTGCTTTAATAAAAAAGCCTCGCCATTTATTGGCGAGGCTTTTTTGTTCACGAAAACAAAGAAATTTCCAAATAAGTTTTTTTAAAGCTTAAACACCAAGCGCATCTCTGGTTAACGAACCGCCTGACCCTTGCAAAGGCCCCAATGGGTTTTTGCGTGATTTTTCAGAATCCATAAATGGCACCCCACTCCAAATTTTATACACGGCCACACCATTATCCAGCACAATCAGGGCATCAAAACGCCAGCCAGTTTCAAGTGTTTTACGCTTAAAACCTAATAAGTCCTTAAACATCCCGCCCACACGTTTCCTCTTAATAATGCCTGGGTGCGCCTCATACGCGATACATGCTTCCTGTTTAGCTAAGCAATCCCTGACACTGACAGGTAAATGTTCCAACTTAACGGAATTAGTGGGCATGAACTTCCGAATAACGTCCAAGTAAGACAGTATTTTCACATTCGGCGTTGAATAAGGGTCAAAACCCAGTTTTTTTAACTCTTTGACCGTCGTTTGCTTAAGAATGACCTGATCATATGCTGACATTACTGCATTGAAACTATCCCAAGGCGACTTTGTTATCTCCTCAGTCCTAGGAAGCGGGCTCCCACATGCTGATAACAACAAAAAGACCGACAACGTGAGCATTCGAGTCAAGTAATTTAATGAACCCTGTTTCATTTCAACATCCTTTTACGGCTATTATTGTTGTTAACTTAACTTAGAGAATAGCCGATTATGACGGATTTGCTTATATTTAATGTGTTAAATAAGCAACCACAGCATCATATTTTCCAACTGACAAGGTTAATTTCCAACTTCTGTCCATAAAAGTTTATAATACCCGATTATCCCTGATAGAAAGCCATAGGTTATAAATCGCCTAACGCATCCACTGTCCCAATTTAAGGCCCTAAAATGACATCCGAAACAACCATAGGCTTCGCTGACTTAGCGTTGTCTGCCCCCGTAATGGACGCTCTAAAACACATCGGTTATGAGCAACCTTCCCCTATTCAAGCTGAAGCAATTCCACACCTCTTAGGGGGCTTTGACCTCATTGGTACAGCACAAACTGGAACGGGCAAAACAGCCGCCTTTGCACTCCCACTTCTGTCTAAAATTGACCTGAAAAAGGCTGAACCGCAAGTTCTTGTATTGGCACCCACTCGTGAACTGGCTATTCAAGTCGCCGAGGCATTCAAAACCTACGCCAGCGCTATGAAAGGCTTCAACGTGCTACCAATATACGGCGGCCAAAGCATGGATACACAATTACGCCAACTTCGCCGTGGTGTACACGTGGTGGTCGGCACACCCGGTCGTGTTATGGACCATTTACGCCGCAAAACATTAAAGCTAAATAGCCTGCAAACCATCGTACTGGATGAAGGCGACGAAATGTTACGCATGGGCTTTATCGATGACGTAGAGTGGATTTTAGATCAAACTCCTGAACAACGTCAGGTAGCGCTGTTTTCAGCCACCATGCCAGCTCCAATTAGGCGTGTCGCGGATAAATACCTAAATTCGCCAAAAGTGGTCAAAATTATTTCCAAAACATCAACCGTTGAAAGTATTGAGCAACGTTTTTGGATGGTCAGTGGACTGCATAAACTAGATGCCTTGACACGTATTTTAGAAGTAGAAGAGTTTGACGGCATTATTATGTTCGTTCGCACCAAAGCACTCACCGTAGAGCTTGCAGAAAAACTGGAAGCACGCGGTTATTCAGCTTCGGCCATTAATGGCGATATGACACAGGCTTTGCGTGAAAGAACCATTGCGCAATTAAAAAAAGGCCAAATTGATATTTTAGTCGCCACCGACGTCGCCGCTCGCGGCATTGATGTTAAGCGCATCAGTCACGTTGTTAATTACGACATACCATACGACACAGAAGCCTATGTACACCGTATTGGCCGTACTGGTCGTGCTGGCCGTACCGGTAAAGCCATCTTATTTGTTGCGCCACGCGAACGTCGCCTACTACGGGCCATTGAAAAAGCAACGCGCCAACCTATTACAGCGATGGAATTGCCAACGCGCCAGCAAGTTAATGAAAAGCGCGCAAGTCAATTCAAGCAGTCCATTACCAACACATTAAGCAGTGAAGACTTAGGTTTCTTTCACCAAGTTATTCAGTCATATTTAGAAGAACACGACGCCGACCCTATTCAATTGGCGGGTGCACTTGCCTATATGGCGCAAAAGGGTAAACCCCTTATACTGCAAGAAGGCTCGAAGAGATCTTCTAAAGAAGGCCGTGCTGGTAGCGAAAGACCGACTAAAGAACGTCAAAGCAAGTCGCTAAGGCCGAGCAAAGATGACTTGCCTAAAAGCAAGCGTGGCAACCCAAAAGTGCCTAAGGACAATTATCGCATTGAAGTCGGTAAAGACCACAACGTTGTGCCGGGCGACATCGTCGGCGCTATTGCCAACGAAGCCGATGTAGAACCTAGAAATATTGGCCACATTGAAATACTAGGCGACCATAGTTACATTGAATTGCCTGTTGGAATGCCAAAGGTAGTATTCGAAAGCCTTAAAAAAATTCGCGTACGCAACCAACCGCTCAATATCGAACTAACAGACCACGTAGCAAAACCGGCTGCAACCTCAGCTAAACCTGATAAAGGCAAGAAAAAAACATACACTAAGAAACCTAAAAAGAAAAAAACTAAAAAGACTTCATAACGCATGATGGAAAAGAGAATCACTGAGCTTGAAATAAAAGTGGCTTACCAAGAAGACACGATCCAGCAGTTGGATCGTGTTATTTGCCAACAGCAAGATCAAATAGACTCACTAAAAAAGCAATTTAAACAGCTGGCACAAAACGCCCAAGATCCAAATGAAGAAGCTAAGAGCCTATTCTCTGCAATAGATGAAGTTCCACCGCACTACTAAACAGCACGCTTAACATCACTCCATATTAAACGGTAACTATCTATTATGAGCATTAACTGGTACCCAGGGCATATGCACAAAGCCCAGAAGGAGATTAAAAAGCGTCTCCCCGATGTTGATATGTTCATTGAAGTATTGGATGCTAGGATTCCATACAGCAGCGAAAATCCAATGCTGGCTGAAATCCGTGGTGACAAGCCCTGTATTAAAATTTTAAACAAAACGGACCTTGCTGAGGATGATAAAACAAAGGAATGGCAACGCTACCTAGAGCAAAAAAAGAACACGAAAACACTCGCTCTTAATTTAAACCAACCCAATAAAAGTGAGCAAATATTTTCACTGTGCCATAAGCTTGTACCTAATAAAGGCACGGTAATCACCCCCATCACTTGTTTGATTACTGGCATTCCAAATGTTGGGAAATCTACGTTAATCAATGCCTTAGCTGGAAGAACTATTGCAAAGACAGGTAACGAGCCTGCCGTGACCCAAACTCAACAACGCATTGATCTTGGCAATAATATTATTCTATTTGATACCCCCGGTTTACTTTGGCCAAAAGTAGAAAACGAAGACAGTGGTTATCGCTTAGCGGTCACCGGTGCAATAAAAGACACCGCCATTGAATATGACGATATTGCATATTACGCAGCGGAGTACTTTCTAAAAGGACACTTAAACGCGTTAATGGAGAGGTACTCTTTAGACGAACCACCCAGAGACGAGACCGCTCTACTTGAGGCCATCGGAAAAAAAAGGGGTGCCCTCGTCAGTGGCGGCCGAATTAACCTAAACAAAACATCCGCTATCTTTATCCACGATTACCGGAGCGGCGCGTTGGGTCCCATCACACTCGAAACCCCAGAAAAAGTTGAAGTTGAAGTCGCTAAAACCGAAAAAAGAATCGCTGATAAAGCTGCATTAAAAGCGACCCGTAAGAAAAACTGGAAGAACAAAAAATAGCCCACCTAAATAACTTTCTGCCGTTAAGCAAAACAGTCGATTCCATTCAGTTTTATAAAAAGCTTCTTCTTTAACCCCTATAGTATTTTAATTTTCAGCATTTTTTATTAGAAACTCAGCTAATCTATAGGTTATGTTTAGAGCACCCACTATCAAATATGCATTTCTTCTTATTTCTGCATATTTCTTGTCGAGCTGTACAACGCCCTCGTCAACATTAGAGACTGTTATAGAGCGCGGTGAATTGGTGGTGCTGACACGGTTAGACCCGACTACCTATATGGTCGACGAATCTGGCACGCATGGTTTTGAATACGAATTAGCATCCTTATTTGCAGATAGTCTAGGCGTCAATATACGCTTCATCTTTCCTGAACAATTCCAGCATCTTTTACAACTAACAGAAAAAAACGAAGCCGATTTTATAGCGGCGGGACTGAGCATTACACCGGGCCGCGAGGGCTTACTAAATTTCACGCAACCGTATTACGAGGTAACACAACAGGTTATTTATCATTACAGAACACGTCGACCGAAATCAATTAGCCAGCTTACTAGCTCTTTTTTTGAAGTATTAGCCGGCTCTAGCCACGCCGAGAACCTTCGAGAACTTAAAACGTCATACCCTAAACTTTCTTGGATTGAAGCCAGCAATACAAGTGTTCTAGAGTTAGTTTCCATGGTGAACGATCACTTACTGGATTACACCATTGTAGACTCCAATCAGTTTCAAATTATTCGCAGTCAGTTCCCGAAACTCAACCGCGCTTTTGATATTTCCAAACCTGAAAAAATTGCCTGGGCTTTCCCTATCAGTGATGACCACAGCTTATACAACGAAGCCGTAAGGTTTCTTGATGAACTTAAAAAAACGGGTGTGTTAGAGCAGCTCAAAGATAAACACTTTGGTTATTCCAAGCAATTGAACTATGTGGGAATTTGTACTTTCAGGCAACACTCGCAAGCTAGACTACCCAAATTACTCGACTATTTTCACGTTGCCGCTGACAAATATAAACTTGACTGGAAGCTCCTCGCCGCAGTCGCCTACCAAGAATCCCATTGGAACAAACACGCCATCTCCCCAACCGGTGTCCGTGGCATTATGATGCTAACCAGAGCAACCGCTAAACAGATGAAAGTGACTAACCGATTAGACCCCGAGCAAAGCATCGATGGTGGCGCCCATTATCTCTCAACGCGTATTAAAAAAATTCCTAAACGTATCGCTGAACCTGACAGAACTTGGATGGCACTTGCCTCCTATAATATAGGCCTAGGGCATTTGGAAGACGCACGTATTTTGACCCAACGGCAAGGTGCTAATCCAGACAGATGGATTGATGTAAAACAGCGGTTACCCCTGCTAGCAGAGAAAAAATGGTACAAAAAAACCAAGTATGGTTACGCCCGCGGCAAGGAACCGGTGACCTACGTTGAGAACGTTCGTCAATACCTTAAAATGTTAAATCAGCTGAATTCAGCTACCGCAGACATTGAAGAAAGTACGATCAACACAGGTACAACTTTAGATATAAAACTGCCCGCATTATAGCCGCCCCCTCATCCAAGCAATACTGTAATCAAATACATCTTCTTTTTTAGGTTCATGATGAAGTTCGTGATAAAAATCTTCCCAGATCTTTAATGTGCACTGCTGGCCAGCACAATCAGCAAACAATGTGCTTGCCTTATGACACGTCAATTCATCAGCATCACCGTGCATCATTAACATCGGAAGGTTCACTAGCGATGCATCCTCCAACAACCCCTCACCCTCTTCCAATAGCTGCGTTCCAAATTTAGCTGAAATTCTATCGTGATTTAACGAGTCACTCTTATAACTTGCTAACAGCGTCTTATCTCTTGTTAACGCATTTCTATCAACCTCATTAGACAACGATAATGTTGGCCAAATAGACTGTAAATATCGCCCCATAATCACCTTCCACTTGGGCGGCTCGAAGGCTGGTTTAAACATAGGTGCGCTTAAAATAACGCCTTTAAATTCGCCAGGGTTCGACAAAATATACTTTAGCGCTAATGTCCCTCCTAAGCTGTGACCATAAATAAAGTGAGGTTTTTCCAAGTCGACCCGCGCGCCCTTGTATAAAAAATGCTCTATGTCTCGCACCATTTGCTGAAAGTCGTCACAATGTCCGCGTTGTCCATCCGACCTCCCATGCCCGCGCAAATCAAACGAAACAACCTCGACGCCATGGGATACATAGTATTCTGCCATAGTGGCATAGCGACCACTGTGCTCACCCAAGCCGTGAATAAGACAAACAACCATACTGGGCTCGCCCTCAGTCTGCCATCTAACCGCATGCATGGGTGTGCCATCAGACGCTAGCCATTTAGTTTCAGTGTGTATCGCCATTGTTCACCTTATCTCCATTATCAACATATTAAACCTATATATTGAAAGTGAAGGCAAGACCTAAAAATTATTTTTGAGAATAGACTAATGCGTTAACAACGTGCGTGCTAACGCCTCTTCTTGAAGAAAGACGTCAATAAATGCGAGCACTCATCAGCCAGTATTTCCCCAGACCATTCAACATGGTGGTTTGCATAATTGGCTTTAGTTAATGACAGAGCGCTGCAGATTGCGCCACGCTTCGCATCTAAAGCGCCAAACACGATACGTTTAATTCTTGCGTGTTGAATAGCCCCCATGCACATAACGCAGGGCTCGAGGGTAACGTAAAGTGTTGTATCAACTAAGCGATAATTACCTAGCAATTGACTGGCTTGACGAATGGCGACTATTTCCGCATGCGCCGTTGGGTCACTGTTTCTTATTGGCAGGTTATAGCCTTCGCCGATACATTGCTGGTCTTTTACTATAATCGCGCCAACCGGCACCTCACCAACTTCTTCTGCCCTATGCGCCAACGCAATAGCTCGGCGCATCCAAGCCTGATCATCCATTGATGTTTATTATTCCCACTCAATCGTTGCAGGCGGCTTTCCTGAAATGTCGTAAGTAACGCGAGAAATACCTGATATTTCATTGATGATTCGATTTGACACATGACCTAAAAATTCATACGGCAAGTGCGCCCAATGAGCCGTCATAAAGTCAACTGTTTCAACTGCGCGCAAGGCAATTACGTATTCGTAACGGCGGCCATCACCCGTCACGCCCACCGATTTGATCGGTAAAAAGACGGCAAACGCCTGACTGGTCTTGTGATACAAATCATGTTTATAAAGCTCACTGATAAAAATATCATCAGCGAGACGTAATAGATCCGCGTATTCTTTTTTAACTTCGCCGAGGATGCGAACGCCTAACCCTGGCCCTGGAAACGGATGACGGTAAACCATGTCTGATGGCAAGCCAAGCTCAACACCCATTTGCCGGACTTCATCTTTGAATAACTCGCGCAAGGGTTCAACAAGCTTTAGCTTCATATCATCAGGCAAGCCACCCACGTTATGATGCGATTTAATAAGGTGTGCTTTGCCCGTTTTAGCGCCAGCAGATTCAATAACATCTGGGTAAATTGTGCCTTGCGCCAGCCATTTTGCATTAGTTAACTTAGCTGATTCTTCATCAAAAATTTCAATGAACAAATTACCGATAATTTTTCTCTTTTTCTCGGGGTCTGATTCACCTTTAAGCTTATCAAGGTAACGTTGTTCTGCATTAACGCGAATGACATGAACGCCCATATGTTCGGCAAACATGGCCATTACTTGGTCACCTTCGTTAAGGCGTAATAATCCCGTATCAACAAACACACAGATTAATTGATCGCCAATCGCTTTGTGCAATAAAGCGGCAACAACTGAGGAGTCTACACCACCGGATAAGCCAAGAATTACTTGGTCTGTACCCACTTGCTGGCGGACTGATTCAATACTACTATCGATAATATTTTTTGATGTCCATAAAGGGTCGCATTGACAAATATCCAACACAAAGCGACTTAATATTCGTCCACCTTGTTTTGTATGCGTGACCTCTGGATGGAATTGCAGACCGTAAAATTTCCTCTGCTCATCAGCCATTCCTGCAATAGGCGCACTGTCAGTACTTGCCATTAGTTTGAAGTTATCTGGCAACTCAACCACTTTATCGCCATGACTCATCCACACATCTAACATGCCATAGCCTTCTGGCGTCGTGTGGTCTTCAATATCTCTGAGCAATTCAGTATGGCCTCGCGCACGAATACTCGCATAACCAAATTCTTTATGCTCTGACGCTTCAACACGACCGCCCAGTTGAGCAGCCATTGTTTGCATGCCGTAACAAATACCAAGTACTGGCACGCCAAGCTCAAACACTACTTGCGGCGCTTGCGGCGCGTCACCTTCTGTGACCGTTTCTGGCCCACCCGATAAAATAATTCCATTAGCCTTAAAGTCACTAATCGCTAGCGGCTCTACGTCATACGGATAAATCTCACAATAAACGCCAATCTCACGCACACGCCTTGCTATCAACTGCGTGTATTGCGAACCAAAATCTAAAATAAGGATTTTATGAGAATGGATATCCTCGTGCTGTTGTGTATTCAAACTAAACCTCTTTGTTTATCGTTCAATACGATAATTGGGTGCTTCTTTAGTAATGGTGACGTCGTGAACGTGACTTTCTCGCATGCCGGCGCTCGTCACTCGGACAAATTTTGCTTTATGTCGCATTTCTTCAATGCTTTCACAGCCGGTATAACCCATGCTGGAACGTAAACCACCGACCAGTTGATGAACAATGTTCACCATCGTACCTTTGTAAGCCACACGACCCTCGATACCTTCAGGCACCAATTTTTCGGTTTCGCTACTTTCTTGGAAATATCGGTCACTTGAACCTTCTTGCTGCGACATCGCACCTAGCGAGCCCATACCTCGGTAACTCTTGTACGAACGCCCTTGAAACAGCTCCACCTCACCCGGTGCTTCTTCGGTACCGGCTAATAAACTGCCCAACATCACTGAGCTAGCACCCGCGGCGATCACTTTAGCGACGTCCCCAGAGAAACGCACACCGCCATCTGAAATAACCGGAATACCCGTCCCTTTCAGTGCTTGTACTGCATTATCAACAGCGGTGATTTGCGGCACACCAACACCGGCAACGATACGTGTGGTACAAATTGAACCGGGGCCAATACCTACTTTCACAGCATCTACGCCTGCATCGGCAAGCGCCAACGCCGCATCAGCCGTGGCGATATTGCCACCAATAACCTGTAGCTCTGGGTAATTCTTTTTCACCCATGTTACGCGATCCAACACGCCTTGCGAGTGGCCATGCGCAGTATCAACAATCACTACGTCGACACCTGCATCGACCAGCGCGCCGATACGGTCTTCGGTTCCATATCCAGTGCCCACTGCCGCACCAACCCTAAGACGCTCTTGGTTATCTTTACAGGCTTGCGGGTAGTCTCTCGCTTTCTGAATATCTTTAACGGTAATCATGCCGCGAAGTTGGAAGTTTTTATCAACGACCAGTACTTTTTCAATGCGGTGCTTATGAAGTAGCCCAATCACTTCGGCTTTACTCGCACCTTCTTGAACGGTCACCAGTTTTTCTTTAGGCGTCATCGCCGACTCAATCAGCGCATCTAAATGTGTTTCAAAACGTAAATCACGACTCGTCACAATCCCAACAAGGTCGCTACCGTTAACAACGGGCACCCCAGAGATATTATGCTGGCGGGTCAGCGCCATCACATCACGAATGCTGGTTCGCGAGGTGACTGTGATAGGGTCTTTAATCACACCACTTTCAAAGCGTTTCACTTTCAACACTTCCAACGCTTGTTGCTCGGCTGTCATGTTTTTGTGGATAATACCAATCCCACCTTCTTGTGCCAAGGCGATGGCTAAACGGGCTTCTGTCACCGTATCCATTGCCGCAGAAAGAACTGGGATGTTAAGAGAAATACCGCGCGTAAGCTGTGTTTGTAGACTAACGTCACGAGGAAGTACCGTTGAATGTGCCGGCACTAACAAAACATCATCAAATGTTAAGGCTTCTTGTTCGAATCGCATATTATCTTTAGGCTTGTCGTAGAAAAAGCAGCTCATTATAAGGTATGCTCCACTATTTATCATCTAATAGATATTATTCTGGCTTTATGCACGAAAACACACATATTTACAGCGTCTCCGAGCTTTGCCGAGAAACCCGCCTTTTACTTGAAGGAACATTTTTAACACTCACCATTGAGGGTGAAATATCTAACCTATCGCGCCCCGCTTCTGGGCATATTTACTTCACTTTAAAAGATGATAAGGCCCAAGTGCAATGCGCGATGTTTCGCGCACAACTTCGTAAGGTTGGTTTCAAACCAGTCAACGGCAGCCGTATTACGCTAAAGGCTCGCGTTAGCTTGTATGAAGCACGAGGCAATTTCCAATTGATCGTCGAACAGATGGAAGCCGCTGGCGAAGGCGCGCTGCGACAACAATTTGAAATATTGAAACAAAAGCTTGCTGACGAGGGGCTATATGATCAGGCGTATAAAAGAGCATTACCTGAATTAGCCAACAAGGTGGGCGTCATCACCTCTTCTAGCGGCGCGGCTATTCATGATATTTTGAGCGTTCTGAATAATCGCTTTCCCGCCTTGCCGGTGCTCATTTACCCCATTAGCGTGCAAGGGGATAGCGCTAAACACGAGGCGGTAGCGGCGATCGAGCTAGCTAACAAACGACAAGACTGCGACGTGATTATTCTTGCTCGTGGTGGTGGTTCCTTAGAAGATTTATGGGCCTTTAACGAGGAAATTGTTGCTCGGGCGATCCACCAATCATCAATACCCATTATTAGCGCTATTGGTCATGAAGTTGATTTCACCATCGCTGACTTTGTTGCTGATTACCGCGCACCTACGCCATCGGCTGCGGCCGAAGCCGTTAGCCCGGATCAACAGCAATGGCTTAGTCATTTTAGTTATTTAGCAAAACAACTAAGCACTGCCTTAACGGCTGATATCTCTGATAAAAACCGACGCCTAGAGCATCTTCAGCACCGTTTAAAACATAGCCACCCAGGCGCACAACTCCAAATGCACGCACAACGCTTGGACGATTGCCAAGCACGTTTACAACAATCGCCACAGCGTATTATTCAACAAGGGAAATTGCGTCTATCCCAGCTGAGTGCTCGCTTACTAAACAACAACCCTATTCAGCGAACACATGCCTTACAACAGCGTTTATCATCGGCGCAGCAACGCTTATCAACACCGATTCAACGCCGGTTACAACAGGCACGTATTCGCTTTACAGATTGTAATAAGGGGCTAGAGACACTGAGTCCTTTAGCAACCTTATCTAGGGGGTACAGCATCAGCAAACGTGATAGCGATGGTGCAATCATTAAGAGTATTCATCAGCTTACGCTAGGTGAAACAATAAATATTCAATTGACCGATGGAACATTGAAAACAAATTTGGAAGCCATCAATGAGAGTTCTTAATTTTTACCTGTTAATCAGTGGCTTACTAATGGCCAATATTGCCAACGCATTTCCACAACAAAGCCCTGTACCTGGTGGTATTGCGATCGTTGCGCTCGACGGCAAAACACCACCCAATGTTTACTATAACAAGCGTAAAGTTTTAACCGTGCTCAAAAATGATAAATGGTTGGCCATAGTCGGCATACCTTTATCAACAAAACCGGGCAACTATGCTTTAGTCGATAGAAAAACGGCTCAATCAACGCCTTTCAGCGTGACCGACAAGACCTATCCAGCGCAATATATAAACTTAAAGAAAACAGCTAAGAACAAGCGCATGATCAACCCAAACAAAATGGATATGGAACGAATAAATCGCGAGCGAAAAACGCTTTCTAGCGCTTTAGCAACTTGGAGTAACGACGTTCCACAAGTTGATTTTATTTTGCCTGCTCACGGCCGCCTAAGCAGCCCCTTTGGACTGAAACGTTTCTTCAACAAGCAAGCACGAAAGCCACATAGCGGCCTTGATATAGCCGCGCCCACCGGTTCAGCTGTTGTTGCTCCTGCCGCTGGAACTGTTATTGATGTTGGACACTATTTTTTTAACGGCAATACCGTTCTTGTCGATCATGGGCAAGGGCTTATTAGTGGTTACTTCCATTTAAGTAAAACGCTCGTAAACATTGGGGATACTATCCATCAGGGACAAAAAATTGCTGAAATTGGTGCCACAGGCCGTGTAACGGGCCCACATCTACATTGGAATGTTTATTTAAACAACACCAAGGTTGACCCTGCCTTCTTTATTAGCGACCATATACACAAACTCGCTACAAAGAAAAAATAAGCCACATGCATATTAAAGACCTCTGTACTCATTGTGACCACTGGACTATTACAACAATAGTCCATGATGGAAAAGTCGCCACATTTACCTGTACACACTGTAAAAACTCCTTCGACTTACCTTGGGACACTAATACGCGGTTTCTTATTCGTTCTATTCGACACAGCTTAAAGAAACGCACCAAGAAATACCCTGAGCTTGTAGGACTAAAGTACGAAGGCGATGCTGTTAAACTTGAAGAAAGGGCAGACAAACCAAAAAGCCCTCGAGCTTGTAAATAACAATCACTTAACGATGTTTAGGCCTGCTTCGCTTCTTCTCTTTCAGTTTAGCCACCTTACCTTTTTCAATATTCTTTGCTGACTTTCTAGTTTTCTTCAAGTAAGGGTTATCAGGCGATTTAAATTCGATTCTTATCGGCGTTCCTACCAGACCTAGCTTTTCTCTAAACGCATTCATCAAATAACGTTTATAGCTGCCAGGAACCGCCACCGTTTGGTTGCCATGAATGATGACAACGGGCGGGTTTTGCCCACCTTGGTGTGCAAATTTAAGTTTAATGCGGCGGCCACCTACTAGCGGTGGCTGATGCGCTTTAATTGCGTTTTCGAGAATTTCTGTCAAACGTGGCGTCGACATATCAATCATCGCTGAACGATATAACGCACCAATAGATTCGAACAGTTTACCCACTCCGCTGCCGTGCAAGGCGGAAATAAAATAACGCTCTGCGTATTCAAGGAAACTAAGTTTCACATCAATCTGGCGTTTTACCTTATCTCGCTGATCTTCTGATAACCCGTCCCATTTATTTAGACCAATCACTAGTGCTCGACCCGTTTCCAACACCATGCCTAATAAGCTAGCATCTTGATCAGTCACACCTTCACTGGCATCGATAAGGTAAATAACCACATGTGTATCGTCGATAGCACGCAATGTTTGCACGATGCTAAATTTCTCGATCACTTCAGAGACTTTAGCTCGACGACGCACGCCGGCTGTATCAATCAGCGTGTATTTTGTGCCGTCGCGTTCAAATGGAATAAAAACACTATCACGCGTGGTGCCTGGCTGATCGAATACGACCACTCTCTCTTCACCTAGTAGGCGGTTAATCAGTGTTGACTTGCCTACATTAGGACGACCAATAACGGCCACCCTAATTCCATCTCCAGCCAATGCGTCGTCAAAAGACTCAATCTTCGGCAAAATACTCATAACATGCTTCAGTAACTCAAGCACACCTCGGCCGTGTGTCGCGGCAATGGGCCACGGCTTTTCGAAGCCCATTTTATGGAATTCTGCAACATGAGTATTTGCATCAAGCCCATCGATTTTATTCGCAACCAGCACGACTTGTTTGCCAAGTTTACGTAGATTCTTGCCTATTTCTTCGTCAATAGGGTGGATGCCATGACGCGTATCGACCAGAAATAGAACTACATCCGCCTCTTCCAACGCGCGCTCTACTTGCTCTACGGCAACACCATCAATGCCATCTGAGGTGGCGGTAATACCGCCTGTATCAACTACCAGCGATTTAATATCGGCCCGTTTAACCAGTCCATACTGACGATCGCGGGTAAGCCCAGGGTAGTCGGCAACAAGTGCATCGCGTGTTCGCGTTAAATAATTAAACAGGGTTGATTTGCCGACATTAGGTCGACCAACAAGTGCGATAACCGGTAACATTTTATTCTTCCGTTTGACCTAGTTCAGCTAAGCTCAGCGCCGTTATTTTGCCGTTGATATCTTGTACATAAATTAAGCCATCATCAAGGAGTGGTGCCGCTGAAATCGCCACATCACTCACCTTCAAGCGACCGACTAGCGCGCCATCAGACGCATTTAATACATGCACATAGCCTTCATAATCAGCCGTTAATAGACGCCCACCTACTTGCACAAGCGGCGTTAACTGACGGTTTTCTAGACTATCTTGCTGCCAGTTAAGACTTCCATCATTCTGATCCGCTGACCAAACATGATTATTTACATCGACAACAAAGATCGACACCCAATCAGCTATCATCTTTTTATAAGAAGACATTTCTGATCGGCGCCATGCAATTTTTCCTGACCTTACGTCAACAGCAACAACACCGCCATTAAACGTAGCGGCATAAATATATCGCTCACCAGCTAATGGGTCTGAATCCACATCAACCATACGAGATAGTGCACCACGGCCTCTTGCTACCGCAACGCTGGTTTCCCAAATTTGCAAGCCATCCTTTAAGCGTAAGACAACCAGTTTACCGTTAGCGTAACCACTGATCACACCACCACTTTTAACGACTGGTGAACTGGTGCCGCGTAAGCTCAGCGCTGGTACATCCCTAACATAAGACCAAAGTTCTTTACCTTCGGCTGCGTCAAGCGAATTAATCGCTCCATCAATACTTCGAACAACAACAAAGCCATCTGAAAATCTCGGCGTTGACAATACTTCGCTTGAAACTTGTGTTGTCCATGCGGTATCACCATCGCTTAATTTTAATGCGACGACATCAGCATCGGTCGTTCCAAAAAACACATGTTCATAACCTACTTCTAAACCGCCGGAAATGGGTAATTCTGTTTCAACTTCCCACAGCCTTGCACCTGTTTTTTGATCCAGCGCGATCACCTGCCCTCTTCGGTCAGCAACAAAAAGCTTGCCATCCGACAGCACCATCTCTAGTTTTAGAAATTGGTCACCCTTGCCTTCTGTTACTTTTTCTTGCCAGACTGGCGTCAGAACAACTTCATTGACTATCTCTTCAAGTGGCCGAGGTGGCGCGGACTCATCCTCACTTGAAGCACTCATCATATCGATGATTCCACTTTCTAAACTTTTGCTCGCAGACTTGGTCGTTTCAGCCATACCAGCACACCCCGCCAAGGTAACTACAAATAGCGCTAAACCTAATCGTATCATTCTGTTATCTCTGCAGTAGGCTCTGAACTATCACCTACAAAGTTAGCGGGTGGAGGACCTAAGTCATCAAGTTTTAACTGAATTAAGCGACGATCTAAAGTCGCCGTTCTAAGTGCCGCAATATAACCGTATCGAGCTTTTTCAATATCGCCTAACAAACGGTATGCGTCGCCTTTTAATGCCTCATATTGACCGATAAACTCACCTGGGTTAATGCCATTTTCTTCAGCAATCACTGAATCAACGTCCTCAATAACACCTTTCATTTCGCCATCTCCAATTCGAATTCTAAATGCACGAACACGCGCAATATGTTGAATTGAATTATTACCATCTGCCGCCGCTACTTTCTCTAATGACTCAACAGCGCCTTTGCGATCACCTTTTTCAATTTGTGCTTTCGCTTTTTGCATACCCGCTAAAGCAGCGTACGGTGTGTCAGCATAGGTTGTATCGATCTCATCGGCTAATAAAATGGCCGCGCCAAATTTTGAGTCTTTCATCGACATAGCGAGTTGCTGGTAAACATCCGATGCCTCCAGCGCGTGCGTATGAGCTCGCTCCTTCCAACTTTGCCAGCCAAAAATACTAATTAAGCCTAAGCCAACGCCAAAAATAATTGAGCGTGAATTCTCAGCCCACCATTTTTTTATACTTTCAACTTGCTCTTCTTCTGTTTGATAAACGTCCATCGTATTTTCCGTTTTAACTATTATTTTGTAAAAATGCTGCTAATTCATTTTGCGGCAATTGTTGTTGTTCTTGTCGGTCACGCAAAAACTTGATACTCACTTTGTTTTCTGCGACTTCTTCTTCACCTAGAATTAGCGCTAATTTAGCGCCTGTTTTATCGGCTTTTTTAAATTGGCTTTTTAAACTGCCTTCTCCACAGTGCAACACAAAGCCACTCTCTGGCAAGCGGTCACGCAACCTTTCGGCCAGCTGAATCGCCTCTTTTTTTGCCTCATCACCTTGGTAAACAATATAGGCCAATGGCTTTACATCACCCCATTCGTGCTGCTCTAGTAACAACACCAACCTTTCAACACCCATTGCAAGACCCACAGCCGCTGTTTTCTTGCCACCTAGCTGGTCGATAAGCCCGTCGTAGCGGCCACCCGCGCACACGGTCCCTTGGGCACCTAGCGAGCTGGTTGTCCATTCAAATACTGTGTGTGAATAGTAATCTAATCCACGTACCAAACGAGGATTATACGTAAAGCTAATATTCGCATCGTCTAAATAGCCTTGTAGCTGCTCGAAGTGCTGAATTGACGCCTCACCTAACGAATCGATCAGACAAGGAGCGCCCTCAATGAGCTTTTGCATAGCCGGGTTTTTGCTGTCCAAAATGCGTAAAGGGTTAGTTTTTAGTCGACGAATACTGTCTTCGTCTAATTGCTCTAAATATCGCTCCAGATATTCAACAAGAACGCCTTTATATATCGCACGTTCTTCACTTGTACCCAGCGTGTTTATTTCTAGTGTTAGCTCATCCGCTATGCCGATCTTTTTCCACAAACGGTACGACATTAAGATAATTTCTGCCTCAATTTCAGCACCCGACATGCCAAAGCATTCAAGACCGATTTGGTGAAACTGTCGATAGCGGCCTTTTTGTGGGCGTTCGTGACGAAACATAGGGCCTTGATACCACAACCGCTGTATCTGGTTGTAAAACAAACCATTTTCCAACCCAGCTCTAACACAACTAGCGGTGCCTTCTGGACGCAAGCTTAATAAATCACCATTGCGGTCAGCAAACGTGTACATCTCTTTTTCCACGATATCGGTCACTTCACCAATAGAGCGACAAAAAAGATCCGTACTTTCTACCAAAGGCATCCGTATTTCAGAGTAGCCGTATTGTTGGCACACCTCGAACATCGCTTTTTCTAACATCTGCCACAATGGCGTTTTATCCGGCAAAATATCATGCATGCCGCGAATGGCTTGTAACTTTTTACTCATAAATCTTATACAGCTTAGGAACGGTTAAACTTACTTTTTTCTAACAAACCCACTTCGTGTGAATCTGGATACAATTGTTTTAATTGCAAAATATAGCTGGCAACACCACTCGTATCACCCAACTTATCTTCTGCTTGAATACCGAGCCATAACGAAGCGGCCGTATGCTTATTTATAGCTTTAAAACGTTGGAGATACGCCCGTACAGACAAATAATTCTCCATCTCAAATTTTAATTTCGCCATTTGTAACAGCGTAACCGCTGCACGGTTATTACGTTGTAACGCGGTGCGGTAATAGGATTCTGCTTTGTCTAACTGCCCAGCTTTCCAAGCGCAAGTGCCCGCGTTTGTTAACGCCAAAATTGGCGATTTGTATAATGGGTTTTTTAACGCTCGATTGAAATGTTTATCCGCCGAATCAAATTCGTTGTTACCACATAAGTAGCGTGCGTAGTTATTCTGCGCACTTGAGTTGTTAGGGCTTAGACTCACCGCCTTTGTATAATGCTGACCGGCCAACGACTTCTCACCTAGTCGGTCATAAAGCACCGCGATGACGTTGTGAGCATTACTAGAGTACGGATCAATTTTGATAGCTGTCGTTAATTTTTCTAACGCCACCTCACTCATTCCTCTATTCATATATTCCATGCCAAGTGAAATATAGACATCCGCTGGACTTTTCTCAGCACCCTGTATGGAAGAGGCTTTGCTTTCTTTCACCTGCTGAGGCTGGCAAGCAGTGAGTACGACCATTGCTAACGCGAGCAATACACGAAAAATCCATTTTTTCATAGTTCTGCTGCCTGTCGCTTCTTTAGCTGCCGTTTTGTTTTATCTTTTACCTTACCCACTAACTGACCACAAGCCGCATCGATATCATCACCGCGTGTTTTACGCGTTGTCGTTACTAGGCCGGCCTCTTTCAATACGTCAGTAAAGCGATGTATGGCGTTATTACTTGATCGTTTATACTGGGTACTTGGGAATGGATTAAAAGGAATTAAATTCACTTTTGAAGGCACATCAGCGAGCAACCGCTTTAATTCATGTGCATGTTCAACTGAATCATTAACACCACTTAACATAACGTATTCGAATGTTATTTTGCGCCGTTTTTCGCCTTTTATGTAGTGCTTACACGCCTCTAATAATTCCGCGATTGGGTATTTTTTATTCAGGGGTACCAATTCATTTCGTAACTCGTCATTCGGCGCATGGAGAGACACCGCCAAGCTCACATCGCTAACCTCAGCTAGCCGATACATAGCCGGCACAACACCAGAGGTACTCACGGTTACTCTACGTTTCGCGAGGCCGTAGGCAAAGTCATCCAACATTAGGTTTAACGCCGTCACAGTATTATTAAAATTAAGCAATGGCTCACCCATGCCCATCATCACAACATTGGTTAAATTCGCCTTACCTTCCAACGCCCTTGCCGCCACCCATACTTGACCGATGATTTCGGCTGCTGATAAATTACGATTAAAGCCTTGTTGCGCCGTTGAACAAAAGGTACATTCCAGCGCACAACCTACTTGTGATGACACACACAAGGTACCGCGACCATCTTCTGGAATAAAGACCGTTTCTATCCGGTTTTGGCCATCCAACTCAAGCACCCATTTATAGGTTCCATCATCGGATTTTTGCTCGAAAACAATCTCGGGGACACGTATTTCAGCGATATCAGCAAGGCGTACTCGCAACGCCTTACTGATATTGGTCATTAACTCAAAATCGGACACACCCTCTTGGTGAATCCACTTTAAAACCTGCGTTGCACGAAATGGCTTTTCACCCATTTCGGTGAAAAATTCTTCTAGACCTTTACGGTCTAAGTTCAGCAGGTTTTGTTTTGAGCTCATTTAATTATTAACGAAGACGTTTGCAAAGCTCTTCATCGCTAAAGAAGAACTTGATTTCTTCAGCTGCTGTTTCAGGCGCATCAGAGCCATGTACTGAATTTTCATCAATGCTGTCAGCAAAGTCTTTGCGGATCGTGCCTGCGTCAGCTTCAGCAGGATTTGTAGCACCCATAACTTCACGGTTTTTTAGGATAGCATTTTCGCCCTCAAGCACTTGAACCATAACCGGCCCAGAAATCATAAATTCAACCAAGTCGTTATAGAATGGACGCTCTTTGTGGACAGCATAGAAGCCTTCCACTTGTTCGCGAGAAAGTTGCAACATTTTTGACGCCACAATGTTTAAACCCGCTGCTTCAAAACGCGCATAAATTTGTCCAATCACATTTTTTGCAACTGCATCTGGTTTTACAATAGAAAAAGTACGCTCAAGCGCCATAGTATTACTCCAACAATAAAAATTAATTTTAGAAAAAACCGTGTAAATTCACGGCATTAGGTTATCTGGCAGCAGGCCACCACAAAGTGTGTAGTTTACAGATTGCAGCGCTATCTAGCAATCCAGTAAACACTGCTTTAATCAGCCCGAACAGCTAATTGAGAAAAACCTTATGATTCAACCGTGAAACTTTCACCACAGCCACAAGCATCTTTAACGTTTGGGTTATTAAATTTAAACGCTGAGTTAATGCCTTCTCTAGCAAAGTCCAGCTCTAAACCATCCAAAAAACTTAGTGAGTCTTTATTAATAATCACCTTCACGCCATGCGCCTCAAAGACAGTGTCTTCAGAATCAATTTCGTCCGCAAAATCAATAACATAAGCATAACCAGAACAACCAGATTCACGAACACCCAATCGTAAGCCTAAGCCCTTTCCTCGCTTATTCAATTGGTCTTGCACTTGAATTGCCGCACTTTCAGTTAACTTAACAGACATACTTATCCTCAATAATTATTAATACTTACAGGTTCTTGGAACCTTTAAAAAGCAATAGGTTCAGTTATTACATCTCAGACAAGTCCAGTAAGGCGAGCGTTAAAACACCCCCCGTTACCAACCCCATCGCTACATGTGAATAAATCAATATCAGCGACCTCTTTTGTCTCAGCCTATCGCGCCAAATAACACCACCCAACACCAACATAACACCCGATAGAAGCAACGCTTGCGGCAACCAACCAGACTCTACTGGCTGCATAGGGTCACCACTGGCACTGCCCGCAACCAACTGCATTACCATCATCATAAATACCGTTGCGCCACTAACGAAGTGTAACAACGTAACGAACATACCGTTCTCTTTTTTTTGTATCACTTTTGTCAGCATATAAGCACCTATCAGCGCAGCAATAACAAAAAACACACCACCCGCATAGCCCATAAAGGGGTTAACACCCGCCAACTCGTTGGTGGTGATCTCCATATTATGACCCCAATCTAACCAATCGAACATACTGACTCCTCAAACTTTTTATTATATTTATATAAAAAAGATCATCTTACATGATCAATTTTTCAAAAGGTATTTATCCATAAACGATAAAAACCTTCTCCCTTGGTTAGCACGCAACGTTTATCTTATACTAAGCACACAAATACTTTAAAAATGGCCTTCGCCCCTCAATAGTTATGTTTGATATCGGTTTTTTCGAAATATGTCTCATCGGCATTATAGCTCTTTTGGTCATTGGCCCAGAGAAGCTCCCACGCGTGGCTCGCACAACGGGGCTTTGGCTCGGCAAAGCTCGCGGTATGGTAAAGACCGTTAAGTATGAAATTGACGAACAAATTCGCCTTGAAGAACTAAAACAATCTATGGAACGAGCTAAAAATAGCGTCGACAGTCAACTGAATGATTCCTTGGAAGAGGTTGAAACGTCCTTCAACGACCTACAAGACGACATTCAGAACACAACAAACCAAAGCGAGACCAAAGAGACTACGCCAACACCATCAGCCAAATCGGCAAAGTAACAAAAAATAGCGCCGTACTCGCAACTAACACGGTAGACAACAACTCCGTATTTAGACCATAGCGCTCACTCAGAATCATCGTCGCCATCATCGAAGGCGTTGCAGCCATCAGTACCGTTGCCTGTATTACCTTGACATCGTGCATTGTCGCCCCTGCGGTAAAGTAAACCACTGCTGGAACAATAAGTAGTTTTATTGCAGACGCTAAAACAGCAATCACTTTATGCTTTTTAAGGCTCGCAAATGAAAGCGACATACCAACCACTAACAACATACCCGACATCGTCACATTGCCAAGCATGGTGGTTCCCTTCTGTAGAAATCCAGGCAAGCTAAGCCCATAGATATTCATCAAAATTGAAACAATAAACGCCCAAATCGGCGGCAGGCTCATCAACGATTTAAAAAACCTTAACGGTGTTTGCTTTTGTTCATTATTCTCTCCCCACTCTATCGCTATCCATAAGCCCACAATCCATAACATTGGCGTTATCGCCATAATGTCGATATAAATAGCAAACCGCGCTGCATCATCACCTTGCATAGCTTGCAGTAGCGGCACGCCGAGAGAAATAATATTCCCAAGCCCACACACTAACATTAGCGCACCGAGCTCCGGCTTACCCCAACCTTGACTTTTTAGCCACGGGTAAAAAATCCAACACGCTAACATCCCAACCGCAATACCAACATTTGACACCATTGGAGCGCTAAAAATATCACCCGATAATGCCACCTTAGGGATCACCGAAAAAATAAGTGCTGGATAAAACAGATTGATAACCAAGGTGCTGATCACACGACGGGTTTCCAACAAAGTCAGCCCCGCTGGCTCCCAATGCCTCAATACAACGCCCATTAAGATAATAAATGCGCTAGGCAACAGCGCTGCGTTAACTTGATCAAGTATCTCAGTCATTGTGTTTTTCACTACCCACGTTGTTCAAACCTAAAGTCATACTTATAATAAGCGTGTGGCTATTAAACCTTTGGACAAAAAAAAGCCTCGCTTAAAGCGAGGCTTTTCCAAGTTCGTATAGAAACTTAAGCAGTTACGTTAACTGCTTGTGGGCCTTTAGGGCCATTTTCTACGTCAAAATTCACTTGTTGGCCTTCGTTTAATGTACGAAAACCTTCGCTTGCGATTGCTGAAAAATGTACGAATACATCTTTGCTGCCATCTTCTGGAGTGATAAAGCCGAAGCCTTTAGATTCGTTGAACCATTTAACTGTTCCTGTTGCCATGATAATTACCTCAAATAAAATTAAAAAAATTAAAAAATGTTACAAATCTTACAAGGAAATTAACAAGAGCAGATCTTAAAAAAACCAGTAGAGAATGTAGCGGAACAAATTCTAACGCACTTTCTTTAGAAAAACAGCATTTTCTTAACCTTTAATTAGACTTAAGCCTACAAGACTCTCAACAATCGGGTACAATATGCACCCTCAAAAGGTTGTGCTGATCGGTCTGCACCCCACCTCAAACTGCGGCAATTTACAATAACTGCCCAGCATTATTAAGCAACGTTTCCACCTCGACCGTGCCATGAAATTACTGGCGGCTGGACTCACGGAGAAAATTATATGTCGTTCGATTCCCTCGGCCTTAGAGCCGAATTAGTCAGTGCTGTATCCAAAAAAGGCTACACCTCACCCACTTCCATTCAATCTCAATCCATCCCTCTTATCTTAGAAGGTCGCGATTTAATGGGCGGCGCCCAAACCGGCACCGGCAAAACAGCCAGCTTTACGCTGCCAGTATTACAACGCCTTATGGAAACCGGCGAAGGCAAAACCAAAGCATCTAAAGTGCGCGCCCTAATCTTAACCCCCACACGTGAATTAGCCGCGCAAGTAGCTGAAAGCGTTAAAGATTACGGCAATCAATTACCGTTATCATCTTTCGTTATTTTTGGTGGCGTAAACATTAACCCACAAAAACAAAAACTTCGTAAAGGCGTTGATATTTTAGTTGCCACCCCTGGCCGCCTTCTCGACCACGTTAGCCAAAAAACAGTAGACCTGTCATCCGTTGAAATTCTTGTATTAGATGAAGCCGATCGCATGCTCGACATGGGTTTTATTCGAGACATCAGGAAAGTGCTGGCATTATTGCCGAAACAAAAACAAACACTTTTGTTTTCCGCTACCTTCTCTAACGACATTAAAAAGCTATCTAGCAGCTTATTACATAACCCTGCCTTGATTGAAGTTGCTCAAGAGAACTCCACATCTGAACTCATCTCGCAAGTGGTTCACCCCGTCGACAAAAAACGCAAACGCGAGCTCCTTTCATTTCTTATTGGCTCAAATGACTGGAAACAAGTTTTAGTGTTCACCCGCACAAAGCACGGCGCAAACAAACTGGCTGAACAGCTCAACAAAGATGGTATTACTGCTGCCGCCATTCATGGCAATAAAAGCCAAGGCGCACGTACAAAAGCATTGGCTAACTTTAAAACAAATGATATTCGCGTATTAGTGGCCACCGATATCGCCGCACGTGGTTTAGATATCGACCAATTACCGCATGTCGTCAACTTTGAACTGCCAAATGTGCCTGAAGATTATGTTCACCGTATTGGCCGTACCGGTCGTGCTGGCAGCCTAGGCGAAGCCATGTCGCTAGTTTGTGTTGACGAATTAAAATTACTAAAGGGTATTGAGCACCTGATAAAAAGTGACATTAGAAAAGTTACTTTTGAAGGCTACGAGCCTGATCCAAGCATCAAACCCGAACCAATCCAGAACGGTCGTAATAACCAACGCCCACGCAATACATCAGCAAAAAAACACTCACATTCCAAGCCTAAGGCAGGTTCAGGTTCAGGCTCTAAAGCAAACTCTTCGCGCCCCAAACGACGCAACACCCAAAGCAGTTCGGCTAGCCGCCCTGACAATTTTGGCAATAGATAAGCATACTTTCACACACTTTATTTATGACGAGCAATCACTATGTTAATTAGCGCAAATATCACCATGCAATTTGGCTCTAAGCCATTATTTGAAAACGTTTCCGCCAAGTTTGGTAATGGCAACCGTTACGGCCTCATTGGGGCAAACGGTTGTGGCAAATCGACTTATATGAAGATTCTAGGCGGTGACTTAGAACCCACAGCCGGCAACGTTTCAAAAGACCCGGGCGAACGCATCGGTAAATTAGGCCAAGACCAGTTTGCCTTTGAAGAATACACCGTCGTTGACACCGTCATTATGGGACATGCCGAATTATGGACCATTAAGCAAGAGCGTGAACGCCTCTACTCATTGCCTGAGATGACTGAAGATGAAGGCATGAAAGTCGCCGAATTAGAAGTTGAATTTGCCGAAATGGATGGCTACAGCGCAGAAAGTCGCGCTGAAGAATTACTCATGAGCGCCGGCATCGAACAAGAGTTCCACTATGGCTTAATGAGTAACGTTGCGCCGGGCTGGAAACTACGTGTGCTACTGGCCCAAGCGTTGTTCTCTGAACCTGACATTTTGCTACTCGACGAACCAACCAACAACTTGGACATCAACACCATTCGTTGGCTAGAAGATATTATCAACCAGTCTAAAAGTACGATGATCATCATCTCGCATGATCGACACTTTTTAAACGCTGTTTGCACACACATGGCCGATATTGATTACGGTGAATTGCGACTCTACCCGGGCAACTATGACGACTTCATGACCGCATCAACGCAGGCACGTGAGTTATTACAGTCAGAAAATGCCAAGAAGAAAACACAAATTGCGGAACTTCAACAGTTTGTTAGTCGCTTCTCAGCTAACGCATCGAAAGCTAAACAAGCCACTTCACGCGCTAAGAAATTAGAAAAAATCGAACTCGCTGATATCAAGCCGTCGTCGCGTATTAACCCGTTTATTCGTTTCACACAAATTAAAAAGCTGCACCGTGAAGCGGTTACTCTTGAAAACTTAGGCCATGGCTTCGACGATGAGACCTTGTTTGAAAATTCCAATATGATTTTACAAGCAGGCACACGCGTAGCCGTGATTGGTGAAAATGGTGCCGGCAAGACCACCTTCTTGCGTTGTTTAATGGATGAATTAAGCCCCAATAACGGTACTATCCAATGGGCTGAAAATGCCACCTTAGGCTATTGCCCTCAAGACGCTAGCGCTGAGTTCGATGTTGATATGACCTTGTTTGACTGGATGAGCCAATGGCGCAAGCCGAGCCATAACGATCAAGTGGTTCGTATGACACTAGGCCGATTACTCTTTTCATCAGATGACTTTAATAAAAAGGTCGCCGTTTGTTCTGGTGGTGAGAAAAACCGCTTGTTATTCGGTAAGTTAACGCTGGGCGAAACGAATGTGCTGCTAATGGATGAACCAACAAACCATTTGGACATGGAGTCTATTGAGTCACTTAACTTGGCGCTTGCAAACTACGAAGGCACCTTAGTTTTTGTCAGCCATGATCGTGAATTTGTTTCATCGTTGGCTAACCGAATTGTTGAAATCACGCCAACAGGCATCATTGATTTCCACGGTACTTATGATGAGTACCTTAAGAGCCAAGAGATTGAAGGCCTTAAAACCGGTACGCGTTAAAGTAAACGTTTGACACAAAAAAGCCCGCCTTAATAATTAAGGCGGGCTTTTTTTATTCTTAAAACCTACTCAGGCCGACAAGCCTTCAACAACGCCTGCATTTGCTCCAAGCCCTTGGCCCGAGCAAACTCAATATTCCTATTGGGAATTTTCTCTGGATTAGCGATACTTTCCAGTGCTTTTTCAATACTCGCCTCGCGCAAAATATGTAAGATCGGGTACGGCGAACGATTTGTATAATTGGCCGCATCATCATATTTTTGCCCATCAAAACAATAGTCAGGGTGAAAACTCGCCAGTTGAAAAATGCCTTCGTAACCCTCGTCAACCAACAAAGCGTCTGCCACGTCGACAAGGTCGAGATAATCCTCAAAAGACTCGAAGCCGTGCGGATAAATCAACAAACTGGTCTCCGTTTCATCATTTGCAGCAAGCTCGGTTAGCTCATCGCTCAACGCCATCAAACAGTGCGCCAGCGAACGCTCGTTAATTACTTTATAACTGACACGGTTTGTCTCAACCACAGGCTTTGCAAACGGGCAAAAATTCAACCCGACAATGACCTTCGCCACCCACTGGCGACAGCTCTCAACAATGCTTTCGTCTAAATTCCTCACCACATTAAATCATCGGGTACGACATAATCAGCATAGTCATCATCGTCAGACTGTGACGTGACATCGTCTAAATAAATCACTCGATCTTTATCACGTTGCGCGATCTTTTCTGCAACCGCAGCCGGTACCACTTCGTAGGTTTTAGCCAAATCAACGATAAGCGCCGTGCCCGTAACAATACGTTGCCGCAAAGCATCGTCGATATAAATAGTTTTTACTTTATTATCGTGGGTAAAATTAAACGCATCCCCATCGTCTTCTTTCGCTAGTTTATTCAACTCAATCAACTGTGTTATTTGCGCCGAAATTTGGTTTTTTTCCGCTTGTTGATTACGCTGTTCATTCAACAGACGGTCTTTTTCTAAGTGCTTCGCTTGCGCCTCCTTAGCCAGCAAAGCGGCTTCATTTACCACCTCAACCTTGTTTTTTTGTTTCTGTTTAAGCTGCTTCTGTTTCTGAGATTTAGCCTTATGCGCTTTAGACTTACTCGTTAAGCCAGCCTTTAGTAATTGATCTTGGAGGGAGATATTTTTCATGTCATCAGTTTAAAGAAATTAATTAAAAATAAGCAATGCATTGACGCTAACTTAAGCTTCTCTTAACACCAGCATCGGTGGTTTATTAACAGCGGCTCTTACGCCCCACAAACCGGCCAGCATCACGCAAATGGCGCTTAATAGCGGCACACTTATGCTCAGCCATACATTAAAGTGGAAATCTAAATGCAAAACATAGGTATATAGACCAAACAACACCAGCTGGAACATCAACACAGCAATTAAGCCTGACATCAGGCCAATTATGGCGAACTCGACTAAATGAGCACTCCTCAACAATTCCCGGCTGGCACCCAAGGTTCGCATTAATGCGCCTTCAGAAATTCGCTGGTCTAACGTTGAATAAATAGAGGCGAACAGTACCGTGAACCCTGCCAATAGCGCGAAATATAATAAGTAATTAATGGCTGCGGTTAATTGCGTTAGGATCATTTTAATTTGCTTTAACATTGCATCCACTTCCAACACGGTCATCGCCGGAAATTGCTTCACCAAACCGTTCAGTAACTTTTTATGACTGTCGGATAAGTAAAAGCTGGTGATATACGTTGTCGGGTGACCTGCTAACGTTTGTTCAGAAAAAACCATGTAAAAGTTAGGCTTCATCGTATCCCACTGCACACTGCGTACGTGTGTCACAACGGCTTGAATCTGCTCACTGCCTATACTGAAGGTCAGCTTATCGCCCAACGTCACATTCAAACTGTCCGCTAACTTGCTTTCAATAGACACCTCACCTTTTTTTGCGTTGCCCCACTGCCCAGCAAGCGTCTTATTATCTGATGGCAGGGTATCACCCCAGGTTAAACTTAAATCGCGGTGCGTTGCCCGTTCCCCCTGCGAGTCTTTACTGACAATTTGCTGCACCGGCGTACCATTGATGCCCACCAAACGCCCACGTACGATAGGGTAAAAATTTGCAGCCGGAATATGATGCGCCTTCAATTGCTCTTCAAAGGAAGCGACTTGGTTGGGGAAGATATTAATGGCGAAGTAGTTCGGCGCTTCATCCGGCAATTGTTGCTGCCAATCACTTAGCAAATCGTTTCTTACGGTAAAACTAAGTAACATCGCTAACAAGGTAATACTGAACGCCAGAATTTGGGTCACGCTCGCCTTCGGCTCTCTCAGTACGCCTTGCAAACCCAATCGCGAGCCCAGCCCAACGTGAGGCAACAACCGTCGACATTGCAATAATACTGTGTATAACAACCCCGCCGACAACAGCACCGCTAGCAGGCCACCCCCGATAATCGACAGCATTAATGCCAAGTCATGGGTATATTGAAAAATTAACCCTGCGATTAACATTAGGGCCAAGCCATACACCAGCCAAGCACTATTACTTAGCGGTTCTAGCTCACGACGCAAAACACGCAAAGGCGACACCCGTTTTAAGCGCAGTAACGGCGGCAATGAGAAACCTATCAAAATAGCAAACCCGGTCAAAAAACCCAGCAGCACAGCAATCAAACTAGGCTGCGATACCTTTGCCGGCAATAAACTACGCAACAGGTGAAACAACGCCTCTTGCGTAAACCAGCCCAGCAATAAGCCGATAGAACACGCCACTAAGCCCAACACCAAAAATTGGTACAGAAAAATCACCAAAATATCGTTTTGCTGACAACCCAAACAGCGTAACACCGCCGTTGAATTAAAATGCCGCTCACTGTATCGGCGACTGGACATGGCAATCGCCACGCCCGCAATCAAGATAACCAAGATACTTGATAAGCCTAAATAGCGTTCTGCCCGCGACAAGGCACTGCCTATCTCAGGCCGGTCATCTTGTACATCCATTAATCGCTGCGAGACTTCTAACAACGGCTTTACCCACGCATTAAAGCGTTTAATCGCATCCGCCTCGCCGCTAAATTGGAAAAAGTAATGAACGTGGCTTCCCGGCTGCAGCACGTTGGCGGCTTGCAGGTCAGCATCATTCATCAACACACGGGGCGACAAGCTATAAATATCGCCACGTTTATCGGGCTCATAGCTAATAATATGGCTCACGACTAACGACTTTTCACCCACCGTTAGCGAATCACCAATCTCAAGTTTTAAGGCCGACAGCACGCGTTTATCCACCCACGCCGAGCCCGCTTGCGGCCCTTGTTGCTGCACCAGCTCTTGCGCATCAGCCGCTGCCATCGTTTTCAAATGCCCGCGTAATGGGTACGCATCACTAACGGCTTTTATCCCCGCCAATAGTAGCTCATCATTTTCGATCAGCACCGTTGAAAATTCAGCCGTTCTGGCTTGTTTTAGCCCCATCTGGCTGGCTGTCTCAAACCAGCTTTTTGGAATGACGTCAGAACTGGTCACCACCAAATCAGCCGCTAAAAACTCTGCCGCCTGAAGATTCATCGTTCGGTGTAGGCGATCGGCAAATAGGCTAATCGCCGTTGAACTCGTTACCGCGATGATTAAAGCCAAAATAAGCAGCGTTAATTCCCCGTGTCGAGCATCACGCCTTAAAAAACGTAACGCTAAACTTAACCTATTCATACAAGCCGACCCGCATCAATGAGCACACTGCGCTGACAGCGTGAGGCTAGCGCCGTATCGTGCGTGACTAACACCAAGGTGGTGTGTTTTTCCTGATTCAGTTCAAATAACAGCTCGATAATTTGCTCACCCGTTTTACTGTCTAAATTTCCAGTGGGTTCATCGGCAAATAAAATAGCCGGTTGCGTTACAAAGGCACGCGCCAGTGCGACGCGCTGCTGCTCACCACCCGACAGCTTCATTGGCGTATGGTCTAAGCGACGCCCCAGCCCAACCCGCTCCAGCAGATCTATAGCGGTTTGCTTTGCTTGCTTATCGCCGCGCAATTCCAGCGGCAACATCACATTTTCAAGTGCCGTAAAACGCGGCATTAATTGAAAGGATTGAAAAACAAAACCCACTAATTTATTTCTAACATCAGCCCGTCCGTCCTCATCTAAGGCGGTCAGTTCTTCACCGTTTAGCTTTATAGTACCGTCAGTTGGACTATCCAAGCCCGCAAGCAAACCCAGTAAGGTCGATTTACCCGAGCCAGACGCCCCCACAATCGCTATACTTTCTCCGCGGTTAATTGTTAAATCAACAGAGGCTAAAATACTTAAATCCCCATCTGCGACCGCTACTGTTTTTCCCAAGTTTTTTGTTTCAATAATAGGGCTAGTGTTTTTCGACATGATAAGACTTCATTTAATATTAATAATCGTATTATTTTCTTCAGCGTCTTTCGCCAAAACCATCATGGTATTAGGCGATAGTATAAGCGCTGGTTACGGTATGCCCATCAACAAAGGTTGGGTAAGCGTATTACAACAAACACTTAACGAACAAAACAGCCCTTACACACTAATTAACAAAAGTATTAGTGGTGATACAACGGCAGGTGGGCTTGCCCGAATCGACAAAGCCTTAGAACAATATAAGCCCGAGATAGTTCTACTAGAACTTGGCGCAAACGATGGTTTACGCGGTATGCCGCCAGTTTTAATTAAGCAGAACCTACGTAAACTCATCCACCGAATCCAAGAAACAGGCGCTGGCGTACTGTTGCTCAGCATGCGTATCCCTTCTAATTATGGCAAACGCTATACCGATATGTTCTACAACAACTACCCTGATTTAGCCGAAGAAATGGAGATCCCTTTCGTCCCCTTTATTTTAGAAGACGTGGCCCTAGCGCAAGGTATGATGCAATCAGATGGCCTACACCCTAATGAAAAAGCACAGCCGCTTATTGCTGATAAGGTTTGGGAGCATTTACACCCGCTATTAACGAATAAAAATTGAGCCACTAAGATTTTACGATGAAATTTTGTAATTGCACAGCTTCCAAGTTATTCCATGGATAACACATGAACAGGACTTAAAGTTGCCCTTCTCCGCTATTGCTAAGGGTTGGGTGATTAGGAATCATGAGGCGGTTGTTAACAAATGATCATTAGGCCTAGTCTAGAGCACAGCATAAATGACTGTTAACCCTTCGAGCACTAGTTCGAGCCCTGTCGGAGGAGCCCATTATCAAAGCCTTAACGTATCGACGTTGGTTTTTTATATTTGGCTCAGACCTTCACAATAAAGCTTACCCAGTTATTCTTTTTTCTACTATAGTTAATAAACTGTTTATTGGGATCAGTCCAAATGTATCGAGCTAGGATGGCCGCAACTATCAAAAACACGTTCACGCATCATCTGCATGAGCACACCCTAAACTCGCTTATAAGTAAGTAATTATTTATGAATGCCCCACAACGCCCCCTACACTGGCTAAACACACTAAGCATTAGCACAAAAATCATTATAGGTTTTGCCTTGCCTATCGTGCTGATGACAGCAGCATCCCTTATTAATCATCGCAACTCGCAAGCTCTAATTGAAACTGGAAAATGGGTTCAGCACACCCAAGAGGTCATCTCAGAAGTCAATTCCTTAGAAAAATTAATGGTCGACATGGAGACAGGTGAACGCGGCTTCTTGATTACCGGTAAAGAGGTGTTTTTGGAACCCTTCGTTGCTGCAAACGAACAATGGGGTAAGAAGATAAGTGTTCTACAGAAACTGGTATCCGATAACCTTCAACAAGTCAGTAATATTAAGAAGATTAATGAGTTAAAACAGCAGTGGTTAGAACTTGCGGCAACGCCCGAAATAAATCAGCGAAGAAAAGTACGAATAGAGTCTATAAGCCTAGATCATATTCAAACCATTCTGCAAAAGGAAACTGGCAAAAAAATTCTTGATAAAATTCGGACGATTGCCGATGAGCTCAATGAAACATTTCTTTTATCAAAAAATCAGAAAGCATCAAATCTATTAGTTGCAATCCTTAAGGATATTGTTGATCAGGAAACCGGTGAACGCGGGTTTCTTATTACAGGAGAGGACGAGTTTCTTGAACCGTACCAGCAAGGACAAGCGAACTTCAATCAACATGTGAGCGAACTAAAATCGCTTATTCTCAACTCACCGTCCGCCGATGAAGTCTCGTCTCTTATTGCAAGAACAGAACAGCTCGCTGCAAATTGGCGTGAAAAAGCGGCTATCCCCGAAATTAATATTCGTCGGCAAGTGATGACAAAAAAAGCCGAAGCCGAAGCCGAAGCCTTATTTTACCAAATGGAGAAAGTACTTTCAACCGGCGTTGGTAAAGGCATTCTTGACAAATTGAGGCTAACGTTAAAGAAACTACAAGACATATTTATTACTTCTGGGAACAACACCGCGCAGATTGTCGTATTGTCTTTAGCGAAAGATATGGTTGACCAAGAAACGGGGCAACGTGGCTACCTTATTACAGGCCAGCAAGAGTTCCTCAAGCCTTACGAGCTAGGTCAAGCCAGTTTTAAGGAAAACATTGCGACCCTCAAAAGTATCACCCAAAATGCTTACGACAAAAATGATGTTTTTCGTAAAGTAGAAAGCATTGAGCTCGCATTAAGTGAGTGGCAAGAAAAGGCCGCGAAGGTTGAAATAAAAATCCGTCGAGAAGTCAATGAGTCTGGGCTATCGCCTATAGAATTCCTGCAGCGGACTGTTAGTCAAGAGTCTGATTTATCTCAAAGTCGAGCAAGCATCAAGAAAATTGGGGAAAAGTTTAACCTGACCGGTCAAGCAAGAGGCAAATCGATTGTTACTAATATTGATCATAATATCAGCAGCCAAGAAACCAGCTTTCTCCGGTTTATGGTTAGCGGTGACACGGAGCAATATGAGCGTTTAAAGCATCATCGAGACATGGCCACAAAACTTCTCATAAACCTCTCCGTTTATGTTGCCAAATCATATAAAGCTAATGACCTACCCGAGATGCAAGCGGATATCGAAGCGCTAAGGTTAAACATGTTAGCGTGGTACCAATCTATTCTTGAACCCACCTTTACTAGCCGACAATACGTCGACAAAAGCCGGTCCGCTGCCGCCACGCAAATACAAAATGTTCTTAAGCAAGGCAAAGGAAAACGTATTCTCGATGAAACTCGGTCTCTCCTTGACGAGATAAAGGCTGATTTTATAGCTGCCAAGAACTTGAAGGGAGAATACTTAATTTTGCAAATTGCAAAGTTCTTAGTTGACCAAGAAACAGGGCAGCGTGGCTACATCATAACAGGAGAAAACTCCTTCTTAGAGCCCTACTACAACGGCATCAAGAACCTCCGAAGGTCAACCGCAGCGCTATCAAATACGGCGACACAGGCCTTTGATGTTGATAGTGCATTGACTCAAATCAACAAGATAGAATCTGAAATAGAAAAGTGGCAGAAGGTTGCTGGCGAACCTGAAATTTTGTTACGCCATCAAGTGAACGCGGGAAAGAAAAAGTTTAGACAGATTGAATCCGTTGTGTCGAAAGGTATTGGAAAAGGTGTCTTAGATAACATTCGGCGTTTACAAGACGAGCTAAATCATATGTTCGTCAAAGCGCAGAATGAGCCAGCACAAGGACTCATTATGTCGCTTGAAAAAGACATTGTGGATATGGAAACAGGGCAAAGAGGCTACCTAATAACGGGTAAAAAAGAATTCTTACAACCCTTCGATCAAGGCAAGGCCAACGTAAGGCTGCATCTAGCAGAGATTCGTCAGCTTATTAAAGCAGGGTATAACAGTCATGCCATGCTGGTGAAAATTAATACCTTAAGAAAAAAAGTTGAGCAATGGCGCGAGCAAGCAAGTGAACCAGAAATAGGGTTACGAAAAACACTTGATCAGACAGCCGCAACCATGACCGATGTTACCCGTTTAATTGAAAGGGAAACCGGCAAGAAGATCGTTGACTCAATAAGAGCCAAGATCGGCGAATTTGTCGCCGTTGAAAAAGCACTGGTACAAAGCAGAGAGAAGGAAGCGGCAGACGCCGCCTCAAAAGCTTTCTATCAATCGATCATTATCACCGTTCTCTCTATCCTCTTAGCCTTCGGAGCTGCGTATTATTTATTACGCACGATCTTAAGTTCCCTCAACATCATTAGCGATGGAACTCGGCGTGTGGCGGACGGCGATTATTTTCATCATATAGAAATTGTCAGCAATGATGAAATCGGACGTTTAGCCGAGTCATTCAATGCTATGACCCAGCAACTCCAAGTGACAATAGAAGAGATGGAACTGGCACAAAGCGATTTGGTTGCCAAAAGAGCGGAAGCCGAAGAAGCCTCTCTTGCCAAAAGCGCCTTCTTAGCCAACATGAGCCATGAGATTCGTACACCGTTAAATGGTGTGATTGGTATGGCAAATTTATTACTAGACAGCGAACTAAACCAAGAGCAATTTAGTCGTGCAAGAATTGTTTCAAATAGCGCCACTAATTTATTGAGCATTATTAATGACATCCTCGACTTCTCTAAAGTAGAGGCCGGCCAGCTCGATTTGGAATTCATCGACTTTGACCTTAGAACGCTCATGTCAGATATTGCTGAATCTTTTGCATACCGAGCCGAAGAAAAACAACTTGAGTTCATTTGCCCCTCCAACCCTGTACCGATGAATTGGTACAGAGGCGACCCCGGTCGTATTCGTCAAGTCTTCTCCAACCTCATCGGCAATGCTATTAAGTTTACCGAACATGGCGAAGTATCCGTTAGCGCTAAAGTCGTTGCTGATGGCGAAAAATTTTATCTTCTTGCAGAGATAACAGACACCGGCATTGGCTTAACGTCTGAACAACAAAGTGGGCTTTTTGAACGTTTTACCCAAGCTGACAATTCCACTACCCGTAAGTTTGGCGGTACAGGTTTAGGTTTAGCCATCTCAAAACAGTTAGTAGAAATGATGGGCGGTGAGTTAACCGTGGAAAGCACAATTAATGATGGTTCCACCTTCTTTTTCACTGTTGAGCTCGAACATAGTCAACGTAAAATGGCGCCTCCTCCATCAGCCGCTTTGAATGACGGACGAATTCTAATTGTTGACGATAATTACACCAACCGCTCGTTACTAACACAGTTATTTACTCTTTGGAAAATGGATAGCGACGAGGTTGAAAGTGCAAAAGACGCTCTATTAACGTTGAGTGCAGCTTTTGACGAAGGCCGGCCTTTTACAACCGTTATTATCGATATGCAAATGCCTGAAATGGATGGCGTACAATTAGCTAAGGCTATCCGAGATAATAAGGCCTTTAAAGGCTTACACTTAATGCTTCTTACCTCACAAGCGCGACGCGGAGATGCAAAAAAGATGCAAGCCATTGGCTTTAATGCCTTCTTGACTAAACCAGTCAATCAATCGGAGCTTTATAACGCCATTCTTCAAGTCAATGGACTTGAAGGCGACGACGACCGCCTAATTACCCGGCATACCGCACGTGAAATGCAATTATTTGACGCGAAAGTGCTCGTCGTCGAAGATAATATTACTAATCAATTAGTCGCCAGAGGTATGCTTGAAAAGTTTAGCCTCCGCGTTGAAATAGCGGCTAATGGACGAGAGGCCATTGAGGCACTTAACAGACAACGCTACGATTTAGTGTTTATGGATTGTCAGATGCCCGTTATGGATGGATTTGAGGCTACCAAGGCGATTCGCCATTCTAAATCAAACGTTTTACAACACGACATTCCGATTATCGCGATGACCGCCAATGCAATGGCCGAAGACGTCAAACAGTGCCTTGATGCCGGTATGAACGCTCACATAGCTAAGCCCGTCAACCCAACACTACTCCACGAGGCACTGAGTAAATGGCTCCCCCAATATTGTCAGAAACAACAAGACGCTCAAACGGACACCGATGACAGTCGCCGTGATGCAAATACGCCTGACACCCAAATAGATACCGAGACGAATGAAATAACAAGCAAGCTACAAGATTTCGACGTTGAGACGTTACAAGAATTATTCGCTAGCGATACTGATCAAATTCGTAAAATAACAAGTGCTTTTATCGATGACACCGTGGAGCAACTGGCGCAATTAAAAACAGCCATTGAAACGGATGACGTAAAACAAGCCGCCGCTATTGCGCATAGACTTAAGGGGGCTTCAGCAAGTATTGGTGGCAGTGAGGTTGCTAGAATTGCTAAAAACATGGAGATACTAGGTAAAGATGGAAAGCTTGAAAGTCTGGCTAACTTATTGCCTTCATTAGAAGTCGGCTTTGAACGATTACAAAAAGCGATATCAAACACATTAACTTAAGTGAAATCAAGGGTCGGCCAACTTGTGCATGAAATCAAGGGGTTAGCCAACTTGATTGCAACTACACGGCGTCCAAGTTATTCAGCGGAATCTAAATGACGAACAAAACCACATCAAACAAATGGCTAATAAGACCCGCATGGATACTCATCACCGTACTGGCCATTATGGTTATCCTACCCATTCTGAGCATGGCCATGTCATTCAGCTATTCTGATTTCAACAAACGCCACTCGGCCAATATTGCACCATTGCCTAGCGAAACCAGCGAGGCCGTGCTGCAAGTGTACGCCGCAGACGCCTACGGATGGCGCGGCATCTTCGCCATACATACGTGGATAGCCATCAAACCCGCTGGGGCGCACACCTACACCACCTATCAAGTATTCGGCTGGAACCAACGTCGTAATCGCCCCGTACTCGTCGTTACAGAAGACATTCCAGATCGCTTCTGGTTTGGCTCAGACCCCAAACTACTCGCCGACTACCGCGGTGAACAAGCCAGTCAACTTATCCCAAAGGTAGAACAAGCCGTTAAAAGCTACCCATTCCCAAATGAATACACACTTTGGCCGGGACCAAACAGCAATTCGTTTACCGCGTGGATTAGCCTTGAAGTACCTGAACTGGGCTTAAAGTTACCGTTTTCCGCTATTGGTAAAGATTGGATGATTAGGAATTATGAGGAGATAATAAGTACAAACTGATTCAAGGCGAGCCTAATATTTACTCCAAATTTTTAAGGGCTTCTTCAAATTTATTTCTGGCGCTTCCGCGAGCATAGCCTACTTCCATCACCCCATCCTCTTCGTAACTGAGCCAGCGTGTTAAAGCATTCTTTGTACCAAAATCACCTTCAGTTACACCTTCTAAAAAACTGTCAGGGCTAAACAACCAATCCTCAGGGTGCCATTGCCCACTATTTACAGTCCGTCTACGGTGTTCCATCAGCTCACCTACAAACTCGTTGCCCTCGCACAAACTTGAAACATTGCTCTTCGTTTTAAACCCCTTAAAACTAACTGGCCGATTTAAAGTTATCGCCACACAGGCAGCCAAATCTGCTCGGCACTTCCAATAATTATGACTCCAACCAGCACACAAGTGATGTCGGTAAATACTCTTTTCACCTATATTCCCTATCACTTCATCCAGAACTAGAATTGTATTCTCTTGCTCTACATCAGTTGAAAGCACAAGTAGCGCGTGCACATAATGCTCTGAAGGGGGTTTTAATAACTCATCCAGAAACCTTGAATACGCCTTCGGTTGTTTATAAAAACAATGCGTCTCATACAATTGATCATCTACACCTTCTAGCCATTCTAATCGAACAGCGAAAAGCTCCGCGGCATCAGTTAGCAGCTCTGATTCAATTTAGGCATAAGGTCTTTTTCTGTACTAACATCTTCTAACGTTAAACCCCTACCAAAGAACCGAGGTATCTGATTTTTATGTACATTATGCCCTTCAAATAGCTTAATAAAACGACCAGCAACAGAGTATTTACCCCCGCTTTTAGTACGATGTTTTTTAAACCTGTCCCATAAAGAAAATCCAGCATCTATTTGATCAAGCACAGACTCTCCTACTTTGAATAAAAATTTTCATGGATATTATGCATGCCCATCAGTTCTTCATAACTTAGTTTTACCCAATCAGCCAACTTTGCTTATTATCAAGTTTCTTTGAACCATCAAAGCATCCTTAAACCCAAATTTTTCAAATAATTAAATGTCGCGTCATAATATTTGCTTGGCCTAGTGTGGTCGGTATCATCTCCCTCTGGCACAAATATCACCATGCCTTGTCTCGCTCTAGTTAACAAAACACGATAAGCATTCTTTTGATATGTTTGCCGTTCAAGCTTATTTATTCGCTGCCATCGACTGCCGCGAAATGACCAGTTTTTCCAACTTTCTTGGTCATAACGAAAGTCCGCATCCCAAGCCATACATACCCAATCTAACTCAAGCCCTTGCACATCGAATTCAGTTGCAGCATCTTCAAGATAATAAGATGAACGGACATCATCCTTACCATTTAAAAACCAATGCACTGGGTTAGATTTTACGCGTACATCTATCGCGTGTGGTCTCAAGCGCTCTGCTTGAGATGAGACCACCATTCCATAACGCTCTGAACCTCGCGCTTGTGTTTTAACCCAACTTTTAGCTGTATCAAGGTCCCTTGTAAGTACGATAGGATACTTGTTATGAATATTCGATAAATTTTCACGCGCAGCTTCTTCATCTAGGTCCAGCAGTTGTTTTACAAATAGTGATACTTTTTCACTACGAAAAGAACGTACAGACGTTCTTAAATGTAGTTCTGGCCGAAAAGTAACCATCGCATTTTTTCTAGCATGCTCAACAATTTCACCTGCACCGTATTCACTGTCGGTCAAGTGCTCAGAAAGGTAAATTTTCCAATGAGGAAAAGACTTCTCGACTGCATTAAACCACTCACTAATACCTGCTTCACCCGTATTTATTTCCTGACCCCCACCTACCAAACAAACAACTGTTGCCCAATCATCATGCCTATCCATACATGAAATCAAGAACTCAGGCTCAGACTGGTCGAAATCAGGTTGATTCTTCTTCGCACGCATAAATTTAATTGTTTGAGCTTTTGTCCATGCCCTTTGGGCTTCATCAAATAGCACAACATGTTCAATAGGAGGTTTCGAAATATCCAGCAGGCCTTCATCACGAAAGTGATGAACGTTTTGGATAAAGGCCTTAACCTCACTTAACGCATCACCTTTGCGTATCTTTTCACCTTTCGCCTTCACCCTAGCAACTTTGTCACGCGCTAAGGCCTCCTGTAGGATTTTTACTAATGGGCCATTACCTGAAAGAAATACACTATAAAGCTCATCTTTAGGCTCTATATGCAATGTGGCAATATCAAGCCCCACTAATGTTTTGCCTGCACCAGGTACGCCTGTCAAGAACACTATAGATTTCTCAGCGTTTGTTTTCGAACGAGCAATAATCTCCGCAACAGTATTAGACGTTTCTGACAAATTTAAAGTGCTTGCATCACTACGTGAAATCTCGCTCACTGAATGGCCATTGTAAAGAGCCAACGTTGCTTCAATAATAGTCGGAGTTGGCTTATAACCGCTAGCTTCCCAAGCACCACAATCAATCAACTGTCCAAGCTGTAAATTTAAAACTCTAGTTATAACGTCTTCCAGATTCTTACTATTGCAACGAATCGGCGACAATACACCCTCATCTGGAAGCTTATTAGGTTGCCCCTCAAAGGTTGGCGCATTAGTTGCGACTAGTATCGGTATAAGTATTGCTCTATGGCTACCCTCATGAAAGTTATGCAAATCTAACGCGTAATCCATGACCTGATCTAAATCAGCAGACTCAAAGCTTTTTGCCCCAACTTTAAACTCAATAACAAACACAACAGGGCCAACAATAACTACAGCATCAACTCGCCTACCCATCCGAGGAATTGAAAATTCGAAATATATTTTTCCTTTATGAGTAAACAATATTTTTTTTAACAATACTGTTTGCTCAACCCATGCGTCTCTTTGCAAGCCTGTCAAATCAAACGAGTGCTCTCGCGCCATTTGACCAAGAATCTGATCTAGCTCTTGTTCGCAAAACTCAAAAATAGTCGAAGAATAATAGGCGCGTTTCATTGAAAACTCACCGAAACTTTTTTCATACTCAGGAACTCCATTTCAAGACACTCTGCATCCTAAGGCCACAAACAAATATATATCTTATTAGATCATATCCAAACGTTGTTGATTTATACCGTAATAATTTCCACACTAAATTTAATGTAATCAAAGTTAATTTCATGCCCAACAAATTTGAACAACTAGTCCAGCAGTTAGAACAGCACAGCTACATTTCTGATACAAATTTGGTGACGACGCTTTCTTTAATGTAAACTTTGGAACGGCCTTTATAAATTAAAGGTGAAGCAGGTGTAGGTAAAACACAAATTGCGAAAGGGCGTATCAAGAAGTCAGCCAGCTTGATTTTGGACGCGGCAAAATTAATTTTAAATAAAATAAGGAAACAAGATGGTAAGCGACGTAACTGCACTTGAACGGTTGAAATCGGATCCTATGGGCTTTGGGCAATGGGTCATTGTTGCGATTTGTATCGGCACATTGGCACTGGATGGCTATGATGTTTTATCCATCGCGTTTGCTGCTCCGGGTATTACACAAGAGTGGGGTCTGTCGAAATCTGTCCTTGGCATTGTGTTGTCGATTGAATTAGCTGGTATGGCCGGGGGGGCGGTTTTATTCGGCTCATTTGCCGATAATAATGGACGGCGTTTTACCATGTTGTCAGGAATCACTATTGTTACTCTTGGTATGTTCGTTGCTGGTCTTGCGCCAAACATCTACGTACTGGGAGCGGCTCGTTTGTTTACTGGTTTAGGGATAGGTGGCATTATGGCAACAGCAACAGCGACATGTTCGGAGTTTTGTAATAATAAAAACCGAGTTATGTCGGTCTCTCTCGTTGCGGGTGGGTTTCCACTTGGCATTTATATTGGCGCAACCTTTCTCGCCCCTTTACTTAAACAATATGACTGGCGTATTGCCTTTTATCTGGGTACCTTTTTGAGCTTTCTGTTCATCCCTCTTGTTTACTTTTATGTACCAGAAACGGTTTCATTTTTAAATCGTAAGCGCCCTACAGATGCTTTAGAACAGATACAAAAAATCATGCGTCGCTTAGGGCATACACCACCTGAATCCTTACCGTCAGTGGCTGAACAAGAAGCGGAAGTCGTTGGGATGAAAAGTTTGTTTAGTCCAAACTTGCGGTATATTACTTTGCTATTATGCTTTGCGTATTTCGGAAATGTAATGACGTACTATTACTTTGTAAAGTGGCTGCCAACGGCTGTTACGGATTTAGGTTACACAGTCTCTCAAGCTACTGAAATTCTAGGTGTTGTCAGTTTAGGCGGCATCCTTGGATCTATAGGCATAAGTTTATGTGCTCGATTTATACCAATTAGGTCTTTGATGTTAGCAAGCCTTATGCTGACAGCAGTAGGCGTGGCTCTATTCCCACACTTTACGGACAGCATGGTAAATATGAAATTGATGGGCTTCTTTGCTGGCACCTTTGTCATGGCCGCTATTTCAGGTTTTTTTGGACTATTTGCAAGCAGTTTTCCTTCTTCGGTTTTAGGCTCAGGTTCGGGCATAGTGCTCGGTGTTGGTCGTGGTGGCGCTGTTATTGGCCCTATGATTCCTGGTTTTTTATTCGCAGCTGGCTTAGCCTTTGAAAACGTAGCCATTATTATGGCGTCAGGTTCTTTTTTGGCGGGTGTGGCCGTTATCTTTCTGCATAAAAAAGCTAATTATGCCAAAAAGGGCCATTATGCGACTTAATATAATTCAAGGGGTTAGATACAAGCCAACTTGATTCTGCATTTCCACAAACTCATTTAAGCTATCGCCTGAATATCTTCTATATGCTGCGGGTGGCACTGGCTTAAGTCGTAGCTACTTTGTAGGCTTACCCAATAATCGGGCGTGGTATTGAAGTATTTAGCCAACCTTAATTGCTGTATCTGGCGTAATCGAACGTCTTTCCGTAAGGTCTCACATTCGGGTTGCAGGCATAAGTGTGTCTTTTGCTAAACGATACGGGTTATGTTCATTTCTTCCAGTAGTTCTTGGAGGAAAACACCGGGGTAGAATGGGCTGTTAATCATCATAGACTCCTAGTGATAGTCGGTTACTACAATATCAAACGCTTCAATGCCGCGTTCTTATACAACTGGGTCACTTTTATTCATATTTAATAAAAGTGCCTTACGTTAACAGTTGTTGGCTATTTAATAGCTAACAACGGGAGTATTACGTTTGCAATACCCCCAAAACCTTCCTAAGATAAATTCACTAAATCAGTAAATATTTTTTATGCCCAATAAATTTGAACAACTAGGTCAACAGTTAGAACAGCACAGCTACATTGCCGATGCAGATTTGGTAACGACGCTTTCTTTAATGGAAACTTTGGAGCGGCCTTTATTGATTGAGGGTGAAGCCGGTGTGGGTAAAACCGAAATTGCTAAGGTGTTAGCACAGATACATGATTGCTCGCTGATTCGCTTGCAGTGTTATGAGGGCTTGGACGCCAGTACGGCGATGTATGAGTGGAATTATTCGCATCAATTGCTATCTATTAAGATGATGGAAGACGGTAACGCGAGTTACGAACAAAAAGACGCTGGTATTTTTAACGAGACATTTTTGTTGGAACGGCCTTTGTTGCAAGCGATACGCCAAAGCAAAACACCGGTGCTTTTGATTGACGAGATTGATCGCGCTGACGAGGCATTCGAGGCGTTTTTATTGGAACTCTTATCCGACTTCCAAATTACCATTCCTGAATTGGGTACGATGCAGGCGACGACTATTCCTATGGTTGTTTTAACGTCCAACGGTACGCGTGAATTAAGCGATGCGCTACGCCGCCGCTGTTTATACCACTACATGGAATACCCGAACTTTGAAAAAGAGCTACGTATTATTCATGCGCGTTTGCCTGATATTCACGATACGCTGGCGCAGCAAGTGGCGGAGTTTTTACAAAAACTTCGTGACTATGACTTACGCAAACAACCCGGCATTGCTGAAACCTTGGATTGGGCCAGCGCGTTGATGGAACAAAGCATTGAGACACTGATTAGCGATGATTTTATAATTAACTCATCGCGTAGTTGTTTGCTTAAAACGCAGGATGACGTTACTCGCTTGGATAGCACTGAAGTGAGCAAAATCTTAAACACGTTGTCTTAAAGACTCAACCGGTGGACACCGCCCAACCCACAGACCGCATTATTGGCTTTATCCATTTTCTTCGTGAAAAAGGTTACACGGTGGGTATTCAAGAAATTTTGGATGCGCTTTCTAGCCTTGGGAAATTGCCTTTTGATAAGACCTCCATCAAACATGTTTTAAGGTCGCTTACCTGCCACAGCTATTTGGAATGGCAGCAATACGAGCTGCTATTTAACCTGTATTGGCAATCCAAAGAAATTGAGGACGGCACCCAAGATAGCGCCCCTTCAAAAGACTTGCAGCACATGCCTCCTGTAAATAAGGTAACGGGCTTTAGCGGTAGTTCGCACGAGGTGCCCGAGCTAGTTAAAGACATGTCGAATGAGACTTGTGTTGGCGCCGGCAAGCAAAACACTTTTTCTACAATGGACTTTAGGTTTTTAAAAGACCAAAAAGCGATGATGGAGATTGAGCGCTTGGCAGAGCTACTGGCGCAAAAACTTAGCAAGCGGCTTAGCCACCAACACGTAATCCGCACAAAGGGGAGCAAAATTGATATTCGCCAAACGATTCGGCGCAACCTATCGCACGGCGGCCACCCGAAACAGATATTCTATAAACAGCGTGTACGTAAACCCGTCCATCTAGTTATTTTGCACGATGTTTCGCATTCTATGGCGTGGAATAACCCTCTGTTATTCCGCTTTGCGCGTGGCTTGATACGGGCATTTAAATCCAGCGAGGCGTTCGCCTTTCATACCGAGTTATTTAAGGTGACGGACTTTTACCGAGAGCCATCTATCGAGAAAATGCGTATTCAATTTGAAGCACGCAATAACCTTTGGAAAGGCGGCACCTGTATCGCTGATTCTCTACACCGTTTTAACGCGAAATACGCGGCTAAGACGCTGAATTCTAAAACCATCTTTATTATTATCAGCGATGGTTTTGACACCAATAAACCCGAACAACTGGTAGACGAATTAAAGGTCATAAAAGACGCCTGTAAAAAAATTGTATGGCTAAACCCTATGCTGGGGCGAGAGGGCTACAACCCAAACAAGGGCACGATGCTGGATATACAACTGTATATTGATAAACACGCCTCTGCGCATAGTTTAGATTCGTTAAAACAAGCGATAAACTATATTGCCCAAGTCGGTTGAAAGCCCTTAAGGCAGCTGACAAGCTAGCCGCTTATCGACAGATTTACGATAAAAATGACTCAATATCGGTTTTATAATGGGTAAGCAAATAACCACGCCCAATGGCCATAACAACGGTATTTGTTTCATGATGATGCTATAGGCGTCCATTTCAGAGTAGATCTCGCCATTGGCAGTTTTAATATGTAGCTCCCTCAGCGCTTTCATCGGTTGGATACCCAATTCAAGCAAGGCTTCGTCTTGATGGGTAATGTCAAACCAAATGAAACGTGAAGCCCTCTTCCCTGCCAGTCGTTCAAACACCCGCCTGTCTTCCACACAACTAGGGCACGACTGGTCGTAATACACGGTAATTTGTTTATATTTTTCCACGTTTGCCTTTCATCGACCAACTATCTAACCAACAGCAACCACCGCTCAGGTGTTCAGACGCAACTTATTTGGCTAATATAGCCATTACTTTCGCCACGTCTATATACCGCCCGCTGTCACGGAGCAACAGTAGAAACCACGTATTAGCTTTCTAGTCTAAACCCTATTTTCAACGTGACTTGCCAGTGTTTTACACCACCATCAACGATATGCCCTCTGGTCTCAACGACTTCAAACCAATCCATGTTTTTAACAGTTTGGGAGGCCGCTTCAACAGCATTTTTGATGGCGTCATCTGACCCCACTTCTGAACTGCCCGTCAACTCGATATGTTTATAGGTATGATGACTCATCCGAACCTCCTGTCAGTGTTTGAGACTTTTAGCATATACCTTAAACCTAATGCCGACAATAACTAAATATCTACCTGCCTGTCGATAAAGAAGCTATTTTTTAGACAGGCTCAAGGCTTTTTAGCTTATGCAACTCACCCGCTCCTGATGACTGCGGAATTACAAAAAGCGGGTTACTCACTACCGCTAACAAAGTAACAGAGCAAACCATCACCCACTATTCTTTACAAACCAAGCAATAAACCCCGCTATGCTCAATATAAAAAGAATAACCCGTAGTGATAAAACACCACCCCAACGACCTAACAAGTCACTCCAAAGACCCATAAAAACACTTCATATAAAGTATCAAACATCACGGCGACCAATTCAGCATACCTACTTATTTAGCACAAATAATTGACCTTTACCTTCCTCTAAAATATTTTCTAGCGTGTTTTTCAACTCCAATATGGTTATTGGAATAAACCTATATTGCACACTAATAGCGCAACTCAAGGGTGAGCTTATTTCGTTATTAAGGTAGAATTTAAATCTGGATAAAGCAGTTAACAAACAACGATGGCTAACTAACATGAAAACTTTGGAACACCTGTTTAAAAATAATAAAGATTGGGCCGAATCCATTACCAAAGAAGACCCGGATTTTTTCAAGAATCTATCTAAATTACAAGCACCTGAGTACCTTTGGATTGGTTGTTCTGACAGCCGCGTACCGTCAAATGAACTGATCAATCTTGCGCCTGGTGAGGTTTTTGTTCATCGTAATATCGCTAATATGGTGGTTCACACCGATTTAAACTGCCTGTCGGTTATTCAATACGCCATTGAAGTTTTAAAAGTTAAACATATTATTGTTTGTGGCCATTATGGTTGCGGCGGCATAAAAGCAGCGCTTGAGAATCAGGATCACGGCCTGATCGATAATTGGCTGGGCCATATTAAAGATGTCTACCGCCTGCACAAAGACGAATTAAGTACGCTCAGCGAAAACGAAATGCAGCATCGTTTATGTGAGCTAAATGTTATTGAGCAAGTTAGCAATGTTTGCGACACCACTATTGTAAAAAATGCTTGGAAAAGTGGCGCGGAATTATTCGTCCACGGTTGGATTTACAACATTGAGAACGGTATTTTAAAAGACATTACCCAAAACCCAATTTCTGCAGAAAAAGCCGTTCAAGCTTAAAGGGTCACGCCTTTCTTAACGTTCTATATCTTCTAGTTCAATATTAAGTGCATGGCCTGAAATAATCAGCTCATACAGTGAAACGGTGAGCGATGACATCATCATTATCAAACTGATAATGAACGTAATCTGTCCTAACTGAACAGACTCAAGAAATAAGAAAAACATCGCCGCCACGCAAAAACTAATACTCAGTACGCCCAATACCTGCATCCAAATAATCAGTTTAATACGTAAGCGCAAACTAATAATCTGACGCGCAATGAGGTCTTTATTTGTCTCATTAATCTGTCGGTGGAGGCCACGAATGACACTCGCTAAGCCCATAAACCGATTGGTGTAGGCCAATAGCAAAAGCGATATCGCTGGGAATAAAAGTGCTGGTGTGGACAGTTCCATCATCAATTGTTTAGTTAGTCGCCGTTTTCATTTAGCGTAAATTATAAGTCACTGATGGCACGTTTTAACCTAATCCTTGCTAACACCGCATCATAAATTGCATTCGCATGATTATATTGACTGCCGGTCCGTAACGTTTCTGCACTTAACACATCCGTATTGGTCGACAAACCGTGTTCATAACGGTCACGGTTAACTTTCAAATTTTCTTCTGCCTGACTAATTGACTGTTCAGTAACACTTAGGCGTTTTCGAGTTTCTTGCACATTCAACCAATACTGCCTAACTTGAAGCGTCACCCGGCTCAACACGTCATCATATTGTTGCTCTAATCCACGTGCTTGCCGCTCAGTTGCTGACGCTTGGTTTCGAATGAGCCCGGCATCAAATAATGTCCATGTCATCCCAACACCGACAAGCCATTGTCCCTCATATGCTTGGAATTCATTTTCTTGAAAAGCGTAACCACCACTCAACGCAACTTGGGGGCCATTTTTTGCTCGAATAGCGCCTGCCTTGGAGCTCAATGCGTCTGATTGCTCTTTCAAAACACGCAGTTCATAGCGCTTTTCAATCGCTTGAGCCATTAGCGAATCTAGTGAGCTTGCTATCACTTCCGGCTTTAATTCATCTAATAAAACAGCCTCTTCGAACTGACGGCCTAGTAGGCGATTATAGGCAGACTGACTAATATCAACCCTATTAGCCACTTGGAGCGACGACTGTACTGCATCAGCCAATGCAACCTGCGCGGCTAACAAATCATTGCGTGACACCATACCTTGTTCATATAGGTTTGCCACGTCTACCCCATGCGACTTAAGGCTCGTCACGTGGCTATTGGCCACCTCCAGCGCTTTAGACGAGCGTAAAACTCCAATATAGGTCTCTGCAACCGCTAGCTTCAGGTCTAACACCTTGCCTGCCTCAAAGCTTCTTGATGCTTGTAACGACGAGCTCGCCGCGTCGATATGACTACTAATTTGTCCACCGGTATAAATGGGTAACGTCGTCATCGCTTGATATGAATAACTCTCCCTTTCAGCCAACGGGAATTGAATCGGCAAACCGCCAAAATTCACCTTTGCTTCTGGGTCCTTCTCCATTGCTGTATAGCCCGCGCCAATGCTCACACTCGGCAAACGAGCCGCTTTTGCCGCGTTAAGCTGGTGTTGACTGGCTTGCGTATTTTCTTGCACGGCCTTTAAGCCGTGATCAAAGCCAATGGCCACATCCCATGCTTGCTGAAGTGTTTCCGCATTAACGGACACTGAAAATATCAAGCCGAGGAGTAATAAAGAGCCTTGACGCTGGTGGTTTTTAAATAACATTAATCATCTCCTAAGGCATTACTTTTTAACGACTGACGACGGTACATTGAGTACAACAACATGGGTATAACAACCAGTGTTAGCGCGGTTGAAACGATCGTGCCAAATATTAATGAAATGGCCAAGCCACCAAACACGGGGTCAGACAGCATCACCGCCGAACCCAACACGATAGCCAGTGCGGTTAATAGAATAGGCCTTAGACGAACGGCACCTGCTTCCCTAATTGCGGCGTGCGCAGACATCCCTTGCTTCATATAATCTTGAACAAAATCAATAATTAACAATGAATTACGAACCACAACACCGGCTAACGCTATCACCCCAATCATTGATGTTGAGGTGAACGGCTCACCCATTATCCAATGGCCAGGAAAAACCCCGATAAGGGCGAGTGGAATAGCCGACATGGCAATTAGTGAAATTCTAAATGATGCGTAATAACCCACCAACAACAGATAAATAAACACTAAAGCGATACCAAGCGCACCTAACATGTCACGAAAAGCATCCAAGGTCAGTCGAATTTCTCCGTCCCACAATAATTGATAGCCATCAATCGTATCTGGCGTGATCGATTGCAGACGCAAGTTGCCGGTGGTTAATCTTTCGCCAGCACTAACCTGCATATTATCTATCTGTTGATCTATATCCATTACGGCATTAACCGGTGTCGTATTGGATAATTCTGCGCCGACATACGTAACCCGCTCGTAGTCCTTATGCAAGATAGGTCTGTCTTGTGTATCCTTCATCACTCGAGTTAACTCAGATAGCGGGACTCGTTTTCCTTGTCTATTGGTTAAATAAATACTGGATAACATAATCGGGTCTATCTGATATTTATGGGGAATGTGTAAGCGTATCGGCACGATTTTTTTCTCCGATGCAATATGTAAACGGCCCATCTCGCCACCATCAACCATGCGTCGAAGGGCTTGTACAACTTGCGCTACAGAGACACCCGATAACGCTGCCTTTTCTTTATCAACAACCACTCGGATTCGTGGCACATCGGCCACTTCGGAGTCATGAACTTCAATCACTCCGTAAGTATTTTTAAACACATCGCTCACTTTAGCGGATATTTCCCGAAGCTTTTCGCTGTCTTGACCGTAAATTTCTGCTAACACGGTCGAGCGTAATGGTGGCCCAGGAAGGTCCTCCACCAATTGAATAACGCTGCCAGGGTAACGCTGTTGAAGTTCCACCATTGCTGGGCGCAACTGCTTAACTAAATCAATAGAGCTCTCATCACGGCTTTTTTTGTCGGTTAAATTGACCCGTACTTCAGCCACAAACCCGCCCTTTTTATTCTGAGCCCCTCTTAATAGCCCATTAAAGTCAATGACGCCTATTTGCCCAACCCAGCTTTGATAATTAAGCACGTTTTCGTTATTGCGTAAAATATTGCCAACTTCTCTCGTCACACGGTCGGTCACTTCCACCGGCGTATACTCTGGCATGTCTATCGTTACGTTGAAGGTATTCTTGTTGTCTTTTGGCAGCAGAACTAAAGCCACCCCGCCTGATGAAAGCGGGCCACCCACTCCAGCAGGGCGAATAAACTGCCAAGCAGGCTGTAACATCGATAAAACAATCGTCAGCACAATAACTGATATTGTGATGTAACGATAACGCCTGTTATCTAACAGTGGCGTGATAATTTTGTAGTAAAACTTATGCAGTTTGTCATCCGCATCATGCGTTTCTAAATCCTCACCCTCACCCGGCTGAAGCCAACGGTTAGCGGCCCAAGGTGTAACAATATACGCCACCAATAAGGATGCAAACATAGCAACCGGCACGTTAAACGCAATTGGGTAGAAATATTGGCCTGACATGCCTGTAACAACCATTAACGAACCAAATACCAACATAACGGCAAAGGTAGCTAAGTTAGTTGGGTTGCCAATTTCATTCGTAGCGATAACGGTGACGTCAACTTTATCCTTCAACCATAAGTTTTTATAGTGTCTGTGAATATTCTCAATCACCACAATCGCCGAATCCACCAACAAGCCGAGGGACAGAATCAAGGCAAACAGTGTCACGCGATTTATTGTGGGGCCAAAAAGGTAATCAGCACCCAGCGTTAGCGCCAGAATAAACGGCACCGTAATACCTACAATCAGCGCTTCTTTAAAGCCTAGAAAGAGCACGATCACTAAAAACACAGAAAGAATGGCGATCCCCATGTGTTCAATAAGGTTGTTTACAGCCGCATCTGCCTTTTTCCCATCATTACGGGTGATAATAATATCCACACCGGCTGGGATGAAGTTTTTCTTCATCCGCTCTACCCGTTCTAAAATATCATCTGCCACCACCACCGCATTGGTCCCTACTTTCTTTGCCACGGCAATAGAAACAGCTGGGATTTCGGGCGAGGCAGTTGAACCAAAACGTGGATCGGCGGGGCCATAAGCAAAGCGCGAAAGCTTATCCCGTTCTTGTCTAGGGCCATCAATAATATCGGCCACGTCTTCCATATAAATAGCTTGTTTATTAAAGCTACCCACAATTAATTTTTTAACTTGATCGGCCGAGGTTAAAAATCCATCCAAATAAATACTACTCACTTTTCCTTGGTGCACCTGTGAACCAACCGGTGCCGACAGGTTACCCGCTTGCAAGGTCGCTTGCATTTGATCAAGGGTAATACCAAAAGCCAGCAACCTCTCTGGATCAAGTTCCACTCTCACTTCTCGGTCTCTACCGCCTTTCACATAAGCCACAGATACTTCATTGAGACTACGCAAACGATCCACCATATGATCGGCCAAGCGCTTTAGTGCATAGTCATCATATTTTTCCGACGCCAGAGTAATCGCCATAATGGGTACGTCATCAACATCGACACTTCTAATCAACGGCACAGATGCGTCAGCGGGCAGTTGGTCTTGTTTGCCAAGCACTCGATCATACAATTTAAGTAAAGAACGTTCTTTATCAAGCCCCACTTCAAACTGCACCCTGACCACAGCGATGGAATTCAGTGCAGTCGCATACGTATGATCCACACCCGAAATCTCACGCACAATGCCTTCCAGAGGGTTAATCACCAATTCTTCTATTTCCTTTGGCGTTGCACCGGGCATGCTGACAAAGATTTCTGCACCGGGCACGACAATTTGAGGATTTTCTTCACGTGGCGTTAATAAAATAGCCATGACGCCCAGTAACACGCAACTGAGCATAAATAAAACCGTCAGTTTTGAGGTAACAAATGCTTGAGCAACCCACCCGGCTGGATTTAATTGTTTGTTATTCACCAACTGCATCCTTTCGTTGAATAAAGTCGCCGTCACGGAGGCGTTCATCAGGTGTCAAAACGATTCGTTCTCCACCGCTTAACCCCACTAACACCTCAAATTGGCCATCCATTAGCTTGCCCAGTCGTAACCATCTAAAACTGATACGTTGCTCATCATCAACCGTAAAAACACCACTTAACCCAGCGCGCGTTATCACTGATTCAACACGAACAACCGGCACTGATTTAGTACCTACTTTAAAATGCGTGCGACCAAACATCCCCGGTAATAGCTTATTGCCTTCTGGCAAAGACACCTTAACGCGTGATTTACGTGTTACTGGGTCACCCGATGGAACAACACGAACAACCGCGCCTTGAATCGGCTGATCAATCGCATCAATAACAACCTTAACCTTGCCGCCTTGTTGGATATTTTTTATTTGTCCTTCTGCGATATACGTTTCGAATAACAAGCCTTCACTGGACTCGACTGTCAATAACGGCACCGCTGGCGCTGCTAAATCCCCTTCACGTTTATGACGTTCAACCACGACGCCCGTTACTGGGCTGCTAATTTGAGTATATTGACGTTGTGACTGCGTGGTTTGTAGCGTTGCTTTTGCGGCGCGTAATGTGTCTTGAGCAATGTCACGTTGTAATTTTATTTTTCTCAACTTATTTTCCGACACGCTGCCACGCTTAAACAGTGCTTGGAAGCTATCCAGATCAGTTTGCGCATCCTTTAACGCAGAAACTGCCTTATCCACCGAAGCGGACACCTGCCTAATAGCACCTTCTACATCAGCGCCATCCAGTATCACTAATGCTTGACCTTTTTTTACTTGGTCACCTTCATGTACCAATATTTTTCGAATATAACCCGTCGTTCTCGACGCCACATCAACTCTGTGGTCGGAAACAACAGAGCCTGTGGTGCGATAATCCACCGATAAATCCTCTACCTTTACCAGCACCGTTGATAGTGGCCACTGTTCCTTCTGCGCCTTTTCAAGCCCATCAGCCTGCTGCTCAGCGCAGCCGAATAACCCCGTTAGTAAGCTCACTAACACCCATAGGAAAATCTGTTTTTTTATCAAACTCATTATTTAGGCTCCCTCATCTAGCCAGTTAAACCGTTGTATTAATACTTTTTCTTATAATCTGGAAAACATGTTCAGAAATAACACTTGCATCACTATATGACTCATCCCAACCGGGTAGAAACCGGCACATTGGTGTCGTTGCAGAATGCGATATCACTAGCCAAAGAGTAGAGATAGTCAGCATAGTGTGGTTCACATTCGGTGCTATTTCCTTAATCAATGCATGCATGGCTTTAAAAGGCTCTAACAATACCTCTTCAGCCACTAACTTCAACCTGCTTTCATCGCCATCCAGTAATTCCCACATCACCAATGACCTGAAGTTTTGCTCCTGATTTATCATTAACGTAAAGTGCTCGACCAACTCTTCGAGACGCTCCATAGCCGTGCCAGTTCTACTGATCGAGCGTGTAATAGCCGTCGCTTTGTTAACAAAAGAATGCTTCATCACTTCAAGGTACAGCGTGTGCTTATCGGGAAAATGGTGATACAGCGCCGCTGCGCTAAAGCCAACCGCTTTTGATAAAGCCCGCATCGAAACGCCGTTATAGCCTTGTGCTGCAAACAGCGGCGTAGCTTCATCCAATATATGGATGCGCGTATTAATTTCTTTCGTATTGGCGTTTTTCATTAGGACTTACTTAACGTTCGTTAAGCAATACTTTAATGCAAAAAATCTTGCGACGCAATATAAAGCAGTTTATTCGCTTAGTATCGACTAAAGAAATAGCCAAAACATCGCATACGGCATAAACAACATCCTAGTATCACTAGGTCGGCGCTTTTACCTTAAACCAAGCGGTATACATCGCTGGAAATACAAACAACGTCAGCAAAGTAGCCACCCATAAGCCGTTCATCATCGTAATTGCCATTGGGCCCCAAAAATAATCACTGGTCAGTGGTACCATCGCAAAGATAGCCGCCAATGCAGCCAGAATAATGGGCCGAGCACGACGTACGGTTGATTCTAATACGGCATCCCAAGGTGACAACCCTGCGGCGAGGTCTTGATCTATTTGGTCCATTAAAATAATGGTGTTGCGGATAATGATGCCCACCAACGCTAACATGCCTAAACGTGCGACCAAGCCAAATGATAAATCCAACAATAGTAAAATAGAAACAACACCAATCAACCCCAAAGGCACGGTCATCAGAACAAGCGTCATTTTTCGCATACTATTAAGCTCAAACATCAACAGCGTTAAAATGGCGATCAGCATAACGGGCAAGGTTTTAGCTAATTGCGCATCCACTTCTTGCGAAATATCAATTTCACCAAACACCTCAATTTGATAGCCGCTAGGTAATTTTTCTCTTAATTTATTAACCTTGTGCTCAAGCTCTTTAACCACATCAAAGTTTAAGACGCCATCTGCCAACAGTGATTGAACAATAATCGAGCGATAACCGTTGTAGCGCCAAATCACACCCTCTTCGAAATGAAAACTGATATTAGCCAACTCAGACAAGGCAACCGTTTCACCGTTAGCAATGGGCACTTGTAAAAACTTTATGCGATCTAGCTGCTGACGGTTCTCTGGCTGGTTACGTAGTACGACATTAATAAGGTCATTACCTTCTCTGTATTGCGTAACCGGTAAACCATCTAGCATCGCACTTAGGGTTTGGCTTAATTGAGCTGGGTCCGTTCCACTAGCCGCTACCCGTGGAAGATCAAGCGTAATATCAACAAGTAGACGCTTTTCACGACGATTATCGTGGACATCTCGCGTTGAGGCATGGCTCGTCACAATCGTTTTTAACTGTTCAGAAAAGGTCGCCAACACCTCAGGGTCATCACCGGTGATGAGGTATTGCACGGGGTAATTAAACGGTAAGCCGTACGCTAAGCTATACACTCGTGTACGTAAGTTCGGCTGATGCGTTGCAAAATAGCCCCGTAGCATATGTTTAATCTGTTCACGTGCCTGTAAATCTTTCGCAACAACAATAATCTTGCTGTAGTTGGCATTGGGCTGCTCGATATACATATCATTTTGTACACGTAAAGAATCGCCACCCACATAAATGATGTAGTTTTCTATTTGCTGCTCTTTAGTTAACTCTTTTTCAATATCCGCCACTTGGCGTTCCATCTGTTGATAGCTTGTGCCTTCAGGAAACCAAATATCAACCAATGCCTCCGGCCGATCATTACCTGGGAAAAATTCCATTTTAACGTGCTGCATCCCCACTATCGTTAACGCAAAAAGCAGCAGCGTCACCCCGATCACACTCTTTTTATGCTTCATGCACCATGCGATTAACGAGCGAAACTTCTTATAAAATGGCGTTTGATACATTGCCGCAATATCATTGCTAGACTGCTGTACATTCGTTTTGGGCACATGGTTTACTTTTAGCAATTTAAACGACAGGTAAGGGGTTAATAAAACAGCCACCATCCATGAGGATATTAATGCCGTACTGATAACCACAAAAAGATTACCTAATATCTCATGCGGCGATGCATTAACGAGAAAAACGGGCAGAAAGCCAACAGCAGCTATTAGCGTACCGGTAAGCATTGGCTTTGATGTTGCCGTATAAGCAAACGTTGCCGCTTTCATTCTATCCCAACCTTGCTCAAGCTTAACGTGCACCAACTCCACAACAATCATGGCATCATCAACCAATAAACCCAGTGAAATAACGAGCGCGCCGAGCGAGACCCTGTTTAAGCCGATATCCCAGATGTACATCATGGCAAACACAACGCCCAAGACAATAGGAATTGCCAAGGCAACGACCAATCCTGTTCGCAGCCCAAGCGAGAAATAACAAACGATAAGAACAATAACAATGGCAAGCAGCAGCTTTAAAACAAAGCGATTGATTTGTGCCGCGACTGATTTCGGTTGATCCGCCACTAAAGCAAGGTTTATTCCAGCCGGCAAGTGCGCTTTAAAGTCGGCCATCACTTCTTTGACTTGCCCTGACATAGCTAATAATTGAGAGCCTTCTCGCATAGTAACGCCCAGGCCAATTGAAGCTTTGCCATTAACGCGCATTCTAAAAAGTGGCGGATCATCATACCCTCGGTAGATTGTGGCAACACTTTCAAGTTTGATAACACGCCCGTCCTTTAAACCAATAGGCATTTTTTTAATGTCATCAATGGAACGAAAACGATCATTCAAACGTAGCCGGTAATAACTCTGTTGACCCTCAATACGCCCACTATTCTGCACCTTATTATGGGTGTTCAATAACAAGCCTATTTGCAGTGGATCCAAGCCAAGTGCCGACAACCGTTTGTCGTCCATTTCGACGAACACTTTTTCATCCTGAACACCATACAAAATAGCTTTCTCAACCGACTCAACACGGATAAGCGCATTACGTGCTTTCTCTGCATAGTCTTTGATCTCAGCAAAGGAATAATCCTTACTGTTAAAGCTGTAGACCATTGAGAAAATATCGCCAAACTCATCGTTAAAGAAAGGCCCCTGAATACCAGCTGGCAAACGGTGGGATATATCACCAATCTTTTTGCGAACCTCGTAAAAGCGATCCTTCATTCTTACTGCCGCATCAGGCATAAAGTCTTCTGTGTTAACGATCAGCCACGCTTCACCTGGCTTACTGAAAGAAACGACATCCTTAAGCCAAGGCACTTCGAGTAATTTGGTTTCTATCGGATCGGTAACAAACTGAGACATTTCTTCAGCAGATGCACCCGGCCATTGCACACTAACGACCATTGTTTTGATGGCGAAAACAGGTAAATCACGTTGCCCTAATTTGAAAAAAGCGACCGTACCTGTGATCAAAATAACGATCATAAAATAGATCAACACCTGTGAATGTTCTATGCCCCAACGGGCTAGATTGACCGGTTCTTTATCACTCATTTGCTAGAAGTCTAACCGTACTACCTTCAACAATCAGGTTTGCACCCGCTACGACAATAAGTTGGCCTTCGCTTAAGCCGCTAAGAATACTAATTTGATTCCCGACTGCTGGACCAAATATCACCGCTTGCAAGCGTGTTTGGTGAGTGTCTGGGTCAACTATAAGCACACTGCTGTGACCGGCAGATTGCACTAACGACGCAGTCGGCAACAAGCCAAGCTTTTTGTCCACGCTTGAAAATAACACGTGCCCCGTCATCCCTAACTTCAATGAATCGGGCCTTTCTACTAGGCTCAGCTTGACTTTATACGATGGAGATTCTGTGCCTGAAATGGGGCTAATTTCACGCACCAATGAAGAATATGTTTTATCAGCATAAGCCCAAAATTTGACCTCTGCTGCTTGCCCTATGGACAACTGATTCACATCCGTTTCTGCCACGGCGGTAACAAACTCCCAATCATTCGCCCACGCCAATTTTGCGACAGCAGTCCCAGCCTGTATGACATCGCCGACTTCTGCGTAAAGCGCTATAACAATACCATCAGCCGCGGCCAATATTTGTGTATAACCACGCTGGTTTACGCTTTGAGCATGTTCGGCCTTTAACGCCTTCAATGCTGCTTGCGCCGCTTTTTCAAGGTTAACGACTTTATCTAACTCAGACTGACCGATAAAGTTCTTCTGTCGTAACTCTTTTGCACGAATCAAGTCGCTTTTTGCTCGCTTATAATTCGCTTGCGCAGCCCGTTTTTGATTCAAAAAGCGCTCACTACTCAAAATATAATCTTTGGGGTCGAGTCTCGCTATTGGCTGACCTTGTTTCACATAATCACCCACCTCAACCAAGCGTTTTATCAACCGTCCTTCCACTTGGAAGGCCAGCTCGGTCTCGTAACGTGCTTGAGTGCGCCCCGGGTAATCCATCCTTTGGGTAACAGACTGATATGAAAATGTTTTCACTTCAACCAGACGACCTACTAACTCTTCAGGTACTTTATTTCCACACGCACCGAGGGTGGCCATTAATATGGCCATCGAAATATATCGTAATATCCGCATAATGAATTCTATTTGAAAGAAGCTCCGTATCTTAAAAGAAATTTGGAACTGCAATCAGCCGCGCTCCATGTATCACCAAACTCTTCATGAGTTTCCATATAAGTCTATAAACATAACTTAACCAGTACCTACTGCCAAGAATAATATTCATTGCTTCATTTAGCACCCCCTTTTCTTAGAAAGGCGGCGCATAGAGGACTTAATTAACACCTTGGCACGATTCCATGACATGGCCTCGATATGAATAACTGAGTTTTTAAAAAGCAAAATTCCCGCAGAACCTACTTTTTTTCAAAATACCTTCTATATTTATGGCTGAAGAATAAAAAACGTATAAAGCTATCATTGAGCTTGCTTGATTTTTTATTAGGACAAGATGGATCTTGATATGTTGGTTATTGATAACGAATAAAGGAATAAAACACATGAGCAATTCTATTACGATCTACTGTGTAGATGATGGTGATGGCAACCACCTAATTAAAGAAAGCGTCTTAAATGTAGAGGGGTATGAGGTTACTTTTCTAGAGTCAGGACAGGCATGTTTAGATGCCGCACAAAATTCACCGCCGGACTTATTTTTGCTGGATGTTATGACGCCTAATTTAGACGGTTATGAAACCTGCCAAAAGATTAGAGACAGTTCGCAACTGAACCACACACCCGTTATCTTTATTTCTGCTGATGCATCCATTGAAACACGGCTGCATAGCTATGCAGCTGGTGGCGATGACTATGTTATTAAACCTTTTGAAGAGAATGAACTAAAAGCCAAAGTAAAGGCAACACTCAAACGAAACCAAACCCTTAATCTAGCCAGAAAAGAAGTGAGCGATGTGACCTTGTCGACGATGGATATCATGACATCGATGGGCGAAATGAGCGCGGTTGTTCACTTTTTGCAAGGAACCTGCCACTGCGATAGTTATGACTCGTTAGCGAAAAAGGTCATTAGGGCGCACCGAGATTTAGGGCTAGAGGTGGCCGTGCAAATTATCGTGAACGATGAAAAGAAACAATATTTTACCGACGATGTAGAAAACCCACTTGAGGATAGCGTTTTTGAATATGTCCGCAGTAAAGGACGCTTAATTGACTTTGGTCAGCGTACCGCAGTTAATTTCCCATACGTCAGCATTATTGTGCGAAATATGCCGGTCGATAACCCAGGTTTTCATGGTCGAATTAGAGATCACGTGGCGCTTATTGGGCAAGGTGCAGACTCTAAAGTTAAAGCGCTACAGTCTGCAATAGCCGTCAAAACGCAAAGAGAAAGCTTACTTAACATCATTGGCCAGATTGAAGCAACGGTAATGAAGATTGATACAGACTATAAATCACAACAAGCCTCAAGCGAATCTATTTTAGCTTCTGTTAGTGAGTCGCTTGAAGACTCATTCATGGGCTTGGCCTTATCAGGCGAGCAAGAGGATTATCTCCGCGGGTTTATTGAAGCAGCTGAAGTAAAAATCAGTTCTATTTTCGAGTCAGGTTTAAACCTTGAAAGTGAATTTGCAGGCATTCTTAAGCAAATTGATGAAGCGTTAAAAGCGAGCCTTATTGAGAATGACGAAGAGACTGAAGAAGAAATGGATGACGAAACGCTGACGTTATTTTAAATACAACCTATGAAAAACAACGTCGTTAAGCGGATAACTTATTTTGCATCGAATACCTAGTGAACGCTAACGGTTCATTAAAAAAGAGCTTTATACCGTCTAAAAAAACTAGTTAATGGTTGGCTCCTGCCCACTTTTTACGTCCTTTCCTAAATCCTCCGCTTTCGCGTAAAACGCTCAAAATATTACTATATAAATAGCGCAAGAAAGTGTTAGAGTCCCAACCGTTTTATACGTAAGCATTTATTAATTAATAAAATAACAACAGGGAGTTTTAGGTTTATGGAAAATAAAAAGCACTTAACAAGGTCTTTGATTGCGCTGACATTACTATTGTCTTTTGTAGCATCAGCTGAACATGGTCATGGAAAGGTTGGTACCGGGCCGAATCCTTTTCGGGACTGCGGTATAGGGGCGGCAATATTTGCTGATACTGGATGGGCTGCAGCAACATCAAATATAATATGGGACTTGGGTACTACTGCTGTCACATCGGCCACATGGAGCCCTGAAACCTGTTCTAGAACGCATGCAAAAACGGCCAAATTTATTATCGATAATTACGATAATTTAATTGAGGATGTAGCCAAGGGCGAAGGCGAACATTTAGTCGCTGTTCTTGATATTGAAGGTTGCTCTTCTAATGTACAACCTGGGGTAATTGCAACAATTCGCTCTAATATAAGCAATAAAGTGACCGCTACTGCGTATTCACAAACGGAGCCAGTAGACAGAGCATTTGATTATTACAAGGCTGTGGTTTCTGCTGCATCCACCTGTACTATTTAAAATGTAATTTTGTAAGGTGGGAATATATTCCCACCTTTACCCTTCCCTTTTCTGCTTGAAACTTTGCGTGAGATTTTTTTTCATACTAAGAATTATATTAGTACTGACTATCGGAGTACCTATTGTTTCCGAAGCTAGTGATAATAAATTTAATACCGATGGGTTAATTGAGCTTGCTAAAAAGCTTAAGTTAAGCCAGCAACCTGTCTGGCATAAGCTAATACATTATGAAGAACATGCTTTAGGAAAGCATCAGTTCGTCAGTGCTATCCATGACGAAGGTTTTTTTAATGCCATCGATGGGGCAACCAACCCTGCAGCTGAACTTGAATCGACAATAAGAGGGCTAACTCAGCCACCCAAAATGGTTGGTGATGATGAGCATACTCAATGCAAATTTCCAGCTCGTTTTCATTGGTTGAGGAAGTCACTGAATATTTCACCAGAATCAATTCCATTCGTTAACTGTCCGAAATTTCATGATTGGACACTACAAAATTCAATAACATCTGTAAGCATTGTTTATGCGTCTGGCTTCTTGGGAAACCCCGCTTCATACTACGGACATATTCTTTTAAAGCTAAATTCAAAAAAGGTCAACAGACATGCAAGGTTGTTTGACCCGAGTATAAATTACGGCGCAATTGTTCCTTCAGGTGAGAACCCTTTTACATACATTTTTAAAGGAATTTTTGGTGGTTACGATGGTAGGTTCAGTCAGGCGGATTACTATTACCATAACCATAATTATGGAGAGCTGGAATTAAGGAACCTTTGGGAATATGAGGTGAAGTTAACGCAGACAGAAATTGATTTAGTCGTAGCGCACGCCTGGGAGGTCCTCGGTAAACAGTATAAATATTACTTTTTTAGAAAAAATTGCGCATACCGTTTGGCAGAAATATTGGAGATTATTGACGGCGTGAATATTATTCCTAAAAACCCATTTTTTACTTTACCAAGGGCTTTATTACAGAACATTGCGCAAAGTAAGGTTCACGGTAAACCCTTAGTGCGAAACGTAACATTCCGTGCATCAAGGGAAGCTAGGTTTTATGATAAATTCAATGCGCTGATTGAATCTGAAAAAAGCGTAGTTAAGGGGGCTCTAGACAAAATAAAGCCTATAGGTTCGTCGCAGTATGCTGCGTTGCCTTCAAATTCAAAAACTAACGTTGTAGAAGCTTTAATAGATTATTACCAGTTCAGCAAAACTGCAAAGTGGTTGCCTGAAAAAGAGGCTGATGAAAATTATCATGCCATGATTAAAGAACGATTTAAACTACCGGTAAGCAGCAATAAAAAGCTACCTTCAACCAACCAGCCTCCACATTCCGGGCGTAAATCTAGCAATATCCGCGTTGGTTTCAGCTCTAATAACCTGTTGGGCGATGGCCTTTCGTTGTTCCTTAGACCTGCTTATTATGATGTGTTAGATGCAACCTCAGGGCAGGTAAAAAACTCCGCATTATCAATGGGTGAGCTAAAGCTCTTTTTCCAGTCTGGAAATGCGTATATCAATTATTTAAATCTTTTAAAAATTGAAAGTATAAATAGCTCTTATTCAAAGCCATCAGTTGACATTGGCCCTGCGTGGAATATTAAACTTGGAATCGAACAAAATGATTTATCTTGCTTAAGCTGCTTGGTTACGCGTCTTGAGGGTGATTATGGCTATACTACTAACGTAAATCGCGACTTATTAGTCGGCGTATATGCTGGTGCTGGTATCCAAGATAACCGGCAAGGTAATGGCAATGCATTTATCAGGGCTTCAGTTTTTTCACATGTCCAAGTTACAAATAATTTAAATATGAAACTATATTTTGAATTACCAAAACAAATTGATGGTTCTGGTGGATTAAGTAACTCTTACACTTTAGAAGCGAGGCAGAGTCTGGCCGTTAATACAGACCTTCGTTTCTTATATGAGAAAAACAAAGCTAAGCAGTATTCAGTTTATATTGGGTATTACTTTTAAGCATATTTAGGTAATAGTTAAAATCTAGAGCGGAAGTTTATAGGCTCAGGCCTGCTTTTACGCCCCACTCTTTTGCAGCTTTTAATAACCGCTGATAATTAACACCCTTCGTCTGACTTGTTAATTTACGGCTCTATTTCAGTGCTCTTTTATATTGCCTTAAAGCGCCTAAAAATAACACCTTGTTTTACCCCTTCATTAATAATCGACGTTTTAAGTAGAGATTAATCCGCCTTCATTAACTGCCTTGGTGACACGCCAGCGCTCACCTTCACTAACAATACGCAACTCCTAGGTTTGATAATATTTAGTCTTTTGTACGAAAATTCACACTCTCTTTATTTTCAAGTTCTTGGTATATACCCGTTAACTTCCGCTTGAATTCTCGAGTGACAAGCCTCGCATCTAATTCATTTTTAATCACCCTAGGTGTCAAGAGCACAACCAACTCTGTTCTATCTAGCACCTTATCTGTTTTACCAAACAGACTGCCTATTATAGGCAAGCGACTCAAGATAGGCACCCCACTTCTGCCCAGCTCTCTTTGCTCAGTTATCAGCCCACCCAAAATAATTGTTTCGCCACTTGCTACAGCAACTGATGTTTTTATTTGTCGTTGTTGAATGGTCGGTGAGTCTATCTCCGAGCTTTCTGTTCGCGATACTCCGTCTACATTTTGCTCAACCTCCATAATAACCAAGCCGCCTGCATTTACCCGAGGCTTAACTTTTAAGGTGACTCCAGAATCCCGCATGTCGATGGTACTCGTAATGATGGCAGAATCACCCACCGCAGCGCTCGTATTGGCCGATTCCGAGGTTCTGATTGGCACTTGGTCACCAACTTTTATGATGGCTTCCTGATTATTCAGCACCATCAATGACGGTGAAGAAATAACATTAATTTTAGAATCGTTCGCTAAGGCATTTAATTCTGCCCGCACAAAGTCTGCACTATTAACGATTGAGTACGAGAAACCACCAAAGCCTGCCGCGTTAAAATTAGCATCTCCCACTCTACCCGCCCCGCTATAACGCCCCGATTTATTGTTAAAAAACCACTGCAATCCGTAATGTAGTTCATCGGTCAGGCTTACTTCAATTATTGTTGCATCCACTAATACCTGCAATGGCACAACATCTAACTGTTTAATGACTTTTTTAATCGGTTCATAATCTTGCGCACTGGCAACAATAACCAACGCGTTATTCATTTCATCAGGAATAATTCGAACTGCCCCACTTGTTTCACTGCTCACTGTACTGCTAACAGCTACGCGCCTTTTCATCTCTACCGGTTTTATTGCCGCTTTTGCTAACGGCTCACTGCTAAGTCTAACTGGCTTAAGCCCCGGTGCGATGACTGATGTACGTCTAGGACGACTAGAGGCTTCCTGCTGTGGATAAATTTGCTCTAAAATCGCTGCTAAGCTCACTGCATCCACATTTTGTACGGAGTAAACATGAATATGCCCTGCTTGACCCTGTGCTCCACTACGATCTAGGCGGGCAAGCCATTGTTTAATACTCTCCAAATACTTTACTTGAGATGTAATGACCATCAAGGCATTCATTCTCTCTATCGGCAACAGTTGCAACATACCGGAGAGATCCTTATTGCCCTCAGCGCCAAAAATTTCCATTAATTCTTTTTGTACCGTCTCCGCTTCAACGTAAGTCAGCGGAAATAAGCCAACAGATTTACCCTGTAAAACATCCACATCAAATAAGCCAATCAGTTCCTTCGTATTAATCAGATCTGCAGGACTACCGGCTACTAATAATAAATTTCTATTCTCGTCAATTTGTACAATCGCTTTCTTAGGCAGCACAGGTTCTAGAATTTTCTTCATGTCCTTAGCTCCCATGTACTGAAGGGAAATAACATTTATTTGATAACCATTTAGCGCCGCGCCGCCCAAGGTTAGGGGAACATTACCAGCAACCAGAGCCGTATTCAGTGGCTCCACCCGATATAGACCCGATTCTTCAATCAGCACTGCATTATTCATTGCTAACAACATCTGTAATGTTGGCAATAACGCCTGCGTTGTTAAGGGATTACTGGTTTGCATGGAGACGTTGCCGCCTACGTTAGGACTAATCGTAAAGTTTTTCTTTAACGTGTCCCCTAATATAACCTTAACAACTTCAGACACATCTACATTACTAAAATTAAAGGTGTAACTACCGTCATCTTCTACGCTTAGCGCACCTTTTGTCGTATTGTTAAGGGCTAAGAATTCACTATCCGCTCGATAAATTTCAGCCTTTTGTCTAGGCAAATTATCTTCAACGGGTGCTATTACTAATATGGGATCTTCTTTTTGAGCCTTTGGACTTATTTCAGAAGGAAACGAACCATTAATTATTCGTTTTTCTGATAAATTGGGTCCTAATGTTTCACACCCTTGGATGAACAAAGCACTTCCAATAAGTGCCGTTTTAACAATCATAAATGCAGTATTTCTCATTTTATGCTTCCCTGGTTAAGTTATTATTTTTTTAAACGTGGCTGAGACTTTATAATGGGTGCTCGTCGTTTACGGGTTTTACTGGCTCTTCCAATCTTATGCTTTTCCAACGTAAGCGTTATGATTTTCCCTAGTCTGCTAAAGGTGGCACTATGCTCCTGAACCGACTTTAACGTCCAACCCAAAGACTCATCACCTACGAATAAACGATAATAAGTACCTTTCGCATCAACTACCAACGCTAAAGACTTCTCTGCTGAAATGGTTAAACCCATTAAGCGCATTTTTGATGCGACACTTCCTGATGAGTTTGCGCCACTTTGACTTGACTCATTAGCACCCTTCTCAATGGGGCTTCTTCCTTCAACGAACAATGGCGTTGCAGATAAAACAGTGTAGTCTTCAGCTTGCACAATGGATAAGCTGGACAATAATTGCTCAGTCTCTTGTGAAAAGTCAGATGGAATTGACGAGGGCACATCGTCAGAATTTTTTATATTTAAAATACCCCATTCAAGTATAAGAATCAGTAGAAAAACCCCGCACAGCCTTAATGTAAGCTGTCTGACCAAATGTGCTTTAAGTACCATTACGCACCATCCCGCATTAAATAACTGGCTATTTCTAGCGTTATATTATGCGCTCCTACCGAACCACTGTTCCGTCGCCTAGAGCGTTTTCTTGATGAGACCGTTAGTTTTTCTATTAAGAGCAATGGCCTTGCCATTTCAAGGTCAAAAAGCAATTGCTGTAAAACCAAGTCATCACCCGTTAACCGTACATTAATAGCAAGCCGAGTTAGCTGCCCTTCCTGCTTCTCGGGTAGTATCCGAGTACTCACTAAACTGCCCTGCGATTTTTCAACTATTTCACGAATTGTATTTTGCACCTGTGCCGCCACAACACCGTGCGCCAGATTGTCATGAAACAACCTCGCTTCTTTAAGTGATGTCTGTAGCTCGGTTTTGTTATTAGAAATAACTCGCTTATTACTGATAACCTGCTCGTATTTGCTAAGCTGGAAACGTAAATCAGAGGCCTGTTCAGCATACTCCCCCTGCACTTTCCATAAGGGTGCAATAAACAGCCAAATGACTAGTAATACAACCACTACCAGCAATTCAACCGCTAGATAACGTTGCTGTTTATTCGTTAGGCTTTCGAACATCATTGAGACACCTCAACAATATTTATGCCAATTTTGAATGCTTGCTGGAGCCCCTTATTACTGGCAAGCGGTGAAGTAAACCTCGTGTTTGAAAATAGCGGCGAGTCCTCTAATAATTGAATTAAATCAGTCGCATTCTCTGAATACCCTTGTATGTTCAATTGGTTACCTGACAAGCGTAGATCTGTTAACCAACTATCCGCCGGAAGTCGCTTCGTGAGTTCAGCCAAAATATCAATAGCGTAGGGCTGGCTTGTTTTTTTGTTTAATAAACTTGTTATTTGCGCTTTGGAATGCTCAATGCTTGTTCGCATTTGACCGACTAATTTCACGTCATCCTTAATCGCAGCAATTCTAGTTTTCAACTCAGTAACCTCGCCTTCCACCACCCACGAGGGGTAGATTAATGAAGCGGATACTTCCAATAACAACAGAAGCGCTATGGCGGCCGTCAATAAGCGCTCCTTTTGGTTAACAATGGGTCGCATACTTTCAGGTAGTAAGTTAATTCTTGCCGCATCCGCTGGCAATGCCAATGTTGGCGAACAACTGGCTTTATTTGGTGATAGGCCAAAAAAACGACACTGATCAAGCATGGGCTCCAAAACATTTTTTGGTGTTGCAACAAAAAACACGCCTACCTGATTTTCCGGTGCAGATACCTTAGTGACTAACACATCAAAAAACGTAAGTTCAGCCTTAAATGGAGTATAACGATCCATTTCAAAGCCCATCACCTGATGCAAGTTTGTACTTGCTTGCTTAGGCAAAAAAATGTGACGGTTAATACACTGCTCGTGGGACAACACTAAAACACAATCGGCCTTAGATACCCCGACATGTATTGACAGCGTTTCCTGCCAAGCAGTACGGCCCGAATCATTCACTGCAAAGACACCAAGCTCAACGCGTTGTGATGCATTGACCCAAATCGCCCTTAGGCCATCTGAACCAAGCTCTAGCAATAAGGTGTTATCTGCAGCTTGGAGTTTACGTTGCCAAGCCATAGGGAGCAGCGCAAACAATTCTTTACCCCACCAGGTGAAGAATTGTTTTATTGATTGATTAATCGGTCCCAGCATTCATTTACATCCTTGGGTTTTATTTTTTACCCACTAATGTGATACCTATCAACTTCCAAAAACAGAGGCAGTAAACTGTCTTCATTTCTACGCATCAATACATTTGTGACTGATGGCTTACCGTTTAAGCTATTGACTTTAATGGACATCTCTATCCAATACCCCCTGCTAGGTGTTTTGATATTAGCATACTTTCGCATTGCTTCTGATACAAAAACACCCGCTCTCTTTACTAAACGATCTGATAGTACTTGCTGAACCCAAACATCCCCAACATCAAATAGCTCAGAAAATACATTTAATACGGGCTCTGTCGCCACACCTAGGTCAAGCTTTTTTATCGGCTGTACCGTTAGTAACGGCCGTATTTTCCGATAAAAAGAATCGGTCATGCCCTTAACATGCAACAATTCACGCAAGTGGTTAAATGGACGGTTTGCAGGGATATATTCCACCTCTATTGAAGCATCTAATATCTGCGAGTCATTTTCCAACTGCCGCTCTGCTCCATGTTCACGGACAAGATCATCTACATCCCTCCAGTCTAAAATACAGTCGGCTAACTGTTCAGCTTGCAGGGGCTCGGCACCCGCCGATATTAGTAGCCCCAATAAGATTTTTTTATCCAACAGATTAATATTGAATTTACCCACTTCATCATGAATTCTAATACCTATCAACTCACCCTCAAACTTGATTTGGTAGTCCGCATCACGCGCATACCAACGCGCTTCCTCAACCGGTTGCGTCATCATGTATGACGCGTATAAAACCCCTGTGTTAACTAATTCTTCGGCACGTAACTGTGATTTTTTGTTATGCATAAGGCTAGCCCCGCCACGCATACTACTGCTGAAACTAGCTGCCATCACCGACAATAGAACCATCATTAGCAAAACAAATACTAAAACGACACCCGTCTGCCCCTGAGGTATTGGTTGATTATCCATGCTAAAAAACCTAGCACCTTGCCAATTGCCCATAACAACTCGTGCAGGTAGATTAGCCATTTTTTTTCGCTTCTCGTAGCGCTATAACAATAGGCGGCCAAGCTGAACCCGATTTAGTCGTTAAATCAACCTTAACTAACAGTGGCAAGCTCTTTTGCTCGACCCAACTAGAATGCCAAGCAGATTCTTTTTCCGCATTGAGCACCCCGAAATATTTCAAGGTGACATTAGTAATATCAGCCAATTGTACAATTTCATTTATCGCGTCATTCAACGGAGCCTCACCAATTTTCACATACGTTTTTAAGGCTATTTGCAATACTGGCTCCGACGCGTCAGCCTGCATACTTATCGAATAAACCCCATCGCCCCCCTGCTTAATTGATTGCGGCATACTGGAAACGAAACTAAGGTTATGTGGTTCACCACTAAATGCCAGCTCAGCACTTGTAGTGGACTGTTTTGCTAATTTCGCCGCATAAACCTTAGTATTTAATAATGTTTGAAGCGCCATAACTTGTCGTACTTCATGCGAACGCTTTTCGCCTGTCGCCGTGCTTTTTATGGCCATGCTCAAACCGCTGTACAAAGCAATCGAAATAACGCTGAATAAGGTCAGGCCAACCAGTAATTCAAGTAACGTAAAACCCCGCGCACTTTCTTGTTTAGCCGTTAACATTGTTTTGCTCTTTTTCCATCAACCGTAAATTAGACAACTCATAATGTCGCTTTTTGATGCCTTCAAACCAGGTGATGCTAATAACGCACTTAAATGCCATAACAACGGGCTCTTCATCTAGCAACTCAACATCAATCATATACGGCGTCATGTTCACCGCCCAATCAAATCGATCAGCAAAACGACCGCTTATGGGGGAATCTTTTACGCCATATTCGACCCCCACTTGTGCCATTAATGACTGCGCTAATATCGTTGCTTTACCATAGTCTTCTGCCGTCGCCGTTAATCGTAGGCCACCTGAAAAAGCGCGGATTAGAAGTGTTAATGCTACTGCAGCAATAACAAAAGCCACCAGCACTTCTAACAAGGTGAACCCCAGCCATTTATGGTGTTTACACTTCACTATCAATGTCTACCTCACCGGTCAGCCAATTAATATGAATTTGTTGCTCTCGTTCCCCTTGCTGTAAGCTTATACGCCCACCACTTGAAGAGCCATCAGGGTAGAAAAATATAGCGCCTGAACTAGCACCCCGCACTAGACCTGCGCCTGTTAAAATTGTTACGTCTAAGTCTTTAGGTAATTGGTAAACTTTCTCACTACCACTTAATTGGTAACTTCGCTCCTTTACGTTAAGCAACAACGAAGCTGGCGTGGAGGCATTAACTGCCTGACTACTACTACGCCGAAGTGCGGTTGCCAGCTCTTGCGTCGCTTTCGGTAGCGTCATTCCGCTAATAGTTCGATACATATCGGGGGCAACAAACACCAATAAAACTGACGATATTGTCAGCACCAGCAATATTTCCAGTAAGGTAAAGCCATTCCTTTTATACATTTGATATAAACACGTTCTAAACGTTGTTCAGCATGCCTGAGTTATTAAAAATCAGCATGCCTGAGTTATTAAAAATAAGACTACTCCCAACTATTAATATCAGCATTATCATCAGCACCACCAGACCGGCCATCTGCCCCAAATGAAAACACATCAACCTCAGACTTGAGCCCAGGATAGACATAATGATACTGCGCATCCCAAGGGTCAGCCGGAATTACCGATTTACGCAAATAAGGGCCGTTCCAATTCTTAACGTCATCGGGTAAGCGAATCAGCGCGGCCAAGCCTTGATCTGTACTTGGGTATCGTCCGATGTCTAGCCTATAGAGCTCTAATGCAGACACCAAGCCCTCTATTTGCACCCGTGCTGCCTTTGGTTTTGAAGAACTGAATTGCTTCATCACTTGCGGGCCAATTAACCCAGCCAATAGACCAATTATTGCTAACACCACCAATATTTCAATCAGTGTAAAACCCTTCTTTTCGCCACCACGAAGCAGCCTACTCGTTTTTCTCATCATCAAACCCATCACCATCGTTGTATAAAAATATAATGTGCCCTTAAGCAACTAAAAAGCAAAATCATTAATGCTGACAAGGGCCAGTAACACAGAAAAAATAATGCCCGAAATAATAAGCCCCAAGACTAAAATCAACACCGGCTCAAACAAGGATAACAATCGTTGCAAACTCACCTTCACTTCTTGATCATAAGTAGACGCTAACTTATCAAGAACTTGCTGTAAGTTGCCTGTTTCCTCACCCAAGCGAATCATGCGTACAACCATCTTCGGAAAGTGGTCATGGCTATCAAATACCGACGACATCATTGTTCCTTGCTTCAAACTCTCTCGGGCCAGCTCAACCTGCTCAACAAGTACCCGGTTAGTAAGGGTATTTTTAACAATTGATAATGCCTCAAGCAATGGCAAGCCATTGCTAAGTAAGCTTGCCAGTGTGTAACTGAAACGCGTCACTTCTACTTTTTTAACCAAATCCCCCACTAAGGGAATTTCCAAACAGCGCCGATCCCAACGGTAGCGTAACTCAGGTGTTCTTAAAATATGTTGAACCAGCGAAACGCAGCCAATAAAAATGAGCACCAACACCCACCAATACGATTCTAAACCACTCGCAATACCCATAACAATGGCCGTAGATAAAGGAAGCTCTTTCCCCCCACTGGCAAATAATTCGGCAAACTGCGGTAACACTAAGGTCATTAATAAAACAATCGATGCGACAGAGGTCAACAATAAAATGGCGGGGTACACCAATGCCGATACCACCGTGCTACGTAACGCCTCGATGCGTTCCAAGTATTCAGCTAAATGCGACAATGAGCCAGCAACGTCTCCGCTCGCTTCACCCGATTTGATAATGCCAATATAAAAACGCGAAAAACCACAGTCTTGTTGCTGTAAAGCATTGGATAAAGGCACGCCTTGTTTTATTTTCTTAAATACCTGCTCTGTAACACCATGAATTTCTGGCAAGCTTTCAGTAAGCTCAAGCAGCATGTTAAGTGCTTGATCCATCGGCAAGCCAGCTTGTAACAGTGTTGCGAGTTGTTGGGTAAACAGTAGTACCTGCTTATTCTTTAAACCTTGTTTAGCGCCCGAAAAGAACCGGACTGAAACCGTGTTTGCGGGAACCACACGAATAGGAACATAGCCGTGCTCTTGCAAATCGCTAACAATACTTTCAATACTTGGTGCTTCACGCACTTCGTCGATTAGCCCCCCGTCAGAGTGTACCGCTTTACAGTAATAAGATGCCATACGCAGAGCTCATCATTTTTTAGTTAGTCGTACAACTTCTTCCAGTGTTGTCAAACCGCGCGCCGCTTTCTTAAGACCATTCACCAGCATTGACTCCATGCCCTCTGATAAGGCAGATTCATTCATCTCAAACGCATCCGCTCTCGCCATCACCTGCTTTTTAATCGTCTCTGATACGTCTAAAAATTCAACCATCGCTAACCGCCCCTTATATCCCGTGTTTCCGCAATGTTCGCAACCCGTCGCTGCATAAAAGTTGCTGCCTTCAGAGTCAATCACTGCCTGCATCGCTAATTCTTCTATTAGTTCCTTAGCGGGCATATAAGCTTGCTTGCAATGATCACATAAGCGCCTCATCAAGCGTTGCGCTAAAATCCCGGTTACCGTTGAAGCCAACAAAAAGTCATCAACCCCCATATCAAGCAAACGGATCATTCCTGAAGCCGCATCATTGGTGTGCAAGGTGGTCAACACCAAATGCCCCGTTAGAGCAGATTGCACCGCAATATTCGCAGTTTCCGTATCACGCATTTCACCCACCATAATGATATCGGGGTCTTGCCGTACGATGGATCGTAAGACGTTAGAAAACGTTAAATCAATGTCGGCTTTAACTTGAATTTGGTTAATCCCTTCCAGTTCATACTCAACAGGATCTTCCACTGTAATAATTTTTGACTCTGGTGTATTAAGCCGAGTTAAGGCCGTGTACAGCGTTGTGGTTTTACCACTGCCAGTAGGTCCTGTTATTAAAATAATCCCATTCGGTTGCGCCAGCACATCAAGAAAACGTTCTAAAGACTGACCTTCGAAGCCCAATGTTTCAAAATCAAGATCAATTTGCGAGCGGTCTAATAGGCGAATGACCACCCCTTCGCCGTGTATCGTTGGGCTTGTCGAAACACGCATATCAAAGTCTTTTGCATTAAGCTGATAACGAATACGACCATCCTGAGGTATCCGTCGTTCAGCGATATTCAGTTTGGCCAATAGTTTAACGCGAGAAATCACCCCAACAGCGGTACCAGCCATTGCTAAATCAATATCCTTCAGTACACCATCTATCCGCAATCGAAGCTTTAAGCTTTTATCGATCGACTCTATATGAATATCAGACGCGCCAGCATCCACCGCTTGCTGAAACAAGGCATTAACAAAACGAATCACCGGCGCTTCGCTAGCAATATCGCGCAAACGTTCAATGTCTGCGTCATCGTTACCATTAACATCGCTGGCACTCACCTCAGTGCCATCTTCCAATTGTTGAGCAACCGCCTTTTCAATCTCTGAACGCACACCGACATGAACATCAATTTGTTTATTCAACGCCAACGCCAACGCCACCGCAACATAGTCATCCAAAGGATCCATCAGCGCAACACCCACGCGTTGCTCATCAACATACAAACCGGCAATCGAAAACTCTTTTAAGAAACGAGGAGATACACCATCCAATATCGCATTGTCAGGAAAATCTTTGGCATAAACACGCGACCGAAGACTAAGCTCCGCTAATTGATCGGCCAGATCCACTTCAGACAACATGCCCAAATCTAGCAGTAGCTGTGGCAAGCTCAATACTGAATTGGTATTGGCTAGGCGCTCAGCCTTTGCGACATCCATATCACTTAGCAAGCCCTTATCTAACAGTGCTTTTAAAAAACCTTGATAACAGTCATTAATACCCATGTGCCCTTATCCATCGTGCATTGAATCATCTACCTGAAAGTATAACTATACCCGTGGAGTATTTAAGAAAATAGGAGAAAAGTGAGTTACTCATCATTAAAAGCTCCCCCCTCCATCAGCTTGAAGAAATTCAAGCTGGCTTGTATCTTAATTCCAGTCTTAATTTAGCGCCATAAATAACGGTTGTATGAGAGGTAGAGACATTGTAAGCATGCCTTGCTTATTTGAACTTTTTTTAGCGTGTTCCACAACGGCTACATGAAATTAATTGTGACGATGAAACCCGCGGGGTGAGCATTTGGGACGGAATTTTTCTGGTTACTCTTTAGTCACTACCATAGGTAGTTACATTACCCACATCAGCTTGACCACCTGATGCGACATTAACGCGCTGCACTTGTCCCTTGTTGCGTTTCTTCTTTAGCGCTTCCTGCCCGCCAACTATATTAATTGGAGAAGATAAACTCGAAAACCTTGCCAAGGTTCATCAAGCTCTTCACGCGTCGGGGTTACATACTCCTCTATTTCAATTTTGGGAAACCTAAGAGACAAGATAGCGCCGATAACGCAAGAATTTTCCTTAAAATAAAGTTCAACAATGATGCTTAGAAATTTGAATAAGTGGAGGCGCACTCAACACATAAATGAGTTGTATTTTGTTGTCGTTTTTTTATTCTGAAGTGTTCCATGAGTGCCCTACAGGCACAAAAAAGCCAGCTTGAAAGCTGGCTTTTATTGTATAGATGGTGGGTCGTGCGCGATTCGAACGCGCGACCATTGTAAAGAAGTATTAAAACGTATGCAGGAGAATAAACCACTGTAGTTTTGAAGGCTCCCTAAATTACCAATGTCTGTTAATCATTGGGGCACTGGTTCGAGTCCAGTCGGAGGAGCCATATATCAAAGCCTTAGCGTTTTTCGACGTTGGGGCTTTTTTATTTTGGCTGGCTTTAGAGAGTATTACGAACTCTAAACACCCTCTTTGTAGCCGGACACATGAATAGTGATGAAAATACACTTTTCGTAGCTCGTTAAGTGACCGCGCCTCTTGAATCGGTAACGATTAAAGAGGGATTACCGCCCGTTTAAGGGCGGCTTAATAAACACTTAATCGTTGTCGTAAATAGTCCTTAACTCGAAACCCTTCATGTTATATAGCAGTCGAAACGCATCATATGATGGCATCTGCCAACCGTTCTTTTTAGCTACCTCAGACGTCTCCTTATAAGCTAATGAAAAACTAGGCTGTGACATCGCCTTATAGATCTTTAAAAAGCACTCCCAAACGTCATCGTGAATGTCATACATATACCGCCTAGAAATGCCTGATAATTTAGCTCTACGCTGGACAGTTCTGACCGAGGGAAATGACCAGTTTTGCAGACGTGATTCTACAAGCGTTTTTTCATAAGCCTCTGACATGCTGGGCGGGCTACTCTTGCTGTAAGCATCAAGAAAATAGTCCCAAGCTTTCTCACTAAAAGGCGCGGTTACTGTCCGTCCTTTATGTTTCGCCGTCAATATATCCAACCATTCCTGTCGAGGCTTACCACGCACTGCTCCATACCACCGATAAACAACGTTCTTATGAACATTAAACTGCTTGCCTACAGTCTCCCATGCCTTCGTGGGTGGCAATCCGGATTTAATCAACACCAGTCCAGCCTCAATAGCTTGGCAACGCTTTTCCGCTGAAGGCTGTTTAGCGCTCATAATCAGCTCACCACTCGAAAGTTTCCAAGCCTGTGAGCATCATCTAATTTTGTAATTGCTTCTTCCATTGAGTCGTAAACTAGGCAAAATAAATTGAGTAAGTTGTTGGTTCCCACGCTATCGAGGCAGCTCTCATGGTTGGAAGAATTTGCAGCCTGATTAAGCAAATCTCTTATGGCGGCATATGAGTGCTGGGTTTCGTGTAAGCGGTCAAGCGCTTCGATAATATCTGTTGAATTACTAGCCATGATGGCCTCCTTTTTGATTTTAGTAGTTTTGCCACCATCATAAATAAGGAGTGGCAGGACTCAACTACCGTCAAAAAGTGCTCGGCGAAGGGTATTTCCCGAAGGTTTTATATTTCCCTTTCTCATCCCACCATAAGGAGGATAACACATGAACAATATGACGATAGTAAGTGAATACTAATCCTTAACTTTTCATGTGTCAATATATAATTATTCATATGGCTCAATTAACCCATATCGTGACGGTAGGCTCATTGGCCTTCAGAAAATTAATTGTTTTGCAGCGGGTGCATTTAATTTCTATCTGTTTGAATAACGCTTTAGCTAATAATTTACTGCAGCGATTGCATCGTACTTCGATCATGTGAGCCTTTATTTATATTTGTGCTAGGCTTCCTTTGCTGCGTCGACGCGGCGGGAAGCCTTGACTGGCTCACAGGCTGTATTCCTGTGGGTTGGTGACCAGTCCGATGTTGATGCATCAGACTGGTCGCTTCTTTTCTTTTATTGCTTGAGTATTTGTTCTTTGGTTTTGTATGGGCCGTATTCAAATCTGACCCATCCGAGCGCCACCACTATTAAATAAAACACGACTGCGACTAATAGCGCGGCTAGGTATTGCAGTAATTTACGGTCTTTAAGCAGAACCGCAGCATCGCGAATCATGGCGTTGTATAAGCCTTTATCGCTCGCTGTTTTATCCGCTTTGGATCCACCTCGTGCATAACCGAAATCGTGCCTTCTGCAGCTGGCTTCAAATAACCAGCCGAACAGCCAATTGATCAACCATCTTGGGAACCGACGTGGGCCACAACCATTGCCGTATTTTTCTTGTTCTGCTGCTGATAGTTCAGACCAGCGAACGGGTTCACATTGGCACATAATTAAAACGCCACCACAATCGCATCCAAATCAGCCTGTGTGGCTGTTTCGCCCAACGCATCAACCGCCGTCATTAATGCCTGTTTTTGTGCGAATTTTGTTTGGTAATCCGCGCCCAAGGTCAAAATAACTACATCCGCTTCAGCAAGGCTTAACGCATGCTCCACATTCGCCGCATCAAATATAGAAACAGCCGTTAACCCCGCCATTTCCGCCATCCGTTTCGCCGCATCAATTTTTAAAGCAGAATCAAAACCACCGCTCCACACATCACTATTGGCATCGGTTACCGGTAATACAGAACCGGTATTAAACGCGGTTCTAATTTCACTGTGTTTAATGTTTTTTGCATCCCCAATCACGAAATCAGGCACATAATCTAGCACCGTAGCAGTGGCAATGTCATAGCGTTTGCTGTTCGTGTTTTGAGACAGCAACATAAAATCAGCATTGCTTACTTCAATGGCTGACTCTGGGATAGTGTGAATTGATTTAAGCCAAACGTGGTCAAATGTACCGTTTTGTTTTAGTGTGATTTTTTTCATATTATTTACCTATCGCCGTCCAATAAAACGTACCTAAACCTGTAGAACTCCCGCGAATGAGCATGCTTGATTTATTAGAAACAGAATCTAAAATATCAATACCTACAACATATAATGACCCAGAAGCCGACCCGTCTGTCGCTGTCGCAATAAATATTTCAGTAGGGAAAGCTATTGGAAATGTAACTGTTTTAGTAACACTCGCAGATGCCATTTCTTTCCCCCATTGAATAATTAATCCGCCAAGCCACGAAGGGAAAACAATATAACCATTGGTAGCCAACAAACTTGAAAAACCAAACCCCATTTTAAGTGGCGACACATAGCGTATGTCATCGGTTAAATTATCTGTTTCAGCTTGCGATGACCTCTCGACCACACCCGCCTCCGTTTCGCTTGCAGCAACAACAGATGAATCAGGGTCGATATCCACAAACAATGTGGTTGCTGACTTAGCCAGTCCTAGCATCACTTTTTCAGCAGGCGCCACCGTCGTAATAGCCCCTGCTGTAGCATCCGATAAGTAATACCGAGAGCCTGCCGTTAATCCACTAAATAGATCAGAGCGTCCAAAGGCTTCCACAAGGCTATTGGTCACATCAGCAAAGCCGACAACGTCTTGTTTATCGGTAGCATCTGCAATGGCTTTATCGTATCGGCTGTTACCTTCATCCCAATAAACAGCATTTCCGTCGGCTACTGCGGGGGCGAATGTCGCACCGTCCAAACGCACCACATGGTTGCTTTGGCCAACAATTTTAACAATCGCTTTTTGTACCAAATTAAGGTCGCCATCGTCAGGTGTTAACCCTGCCGTTGTGATGACATTTCTCAGTGACTCACCTATTTTGTAAAACCAATGTGCTCCTGGTTTAGTAGCTGGAATGGCCGACTGAGGGTTGCCCTCTGTTGGGTATCCAGTTGATGGTGTAGACGGAACAAGCGGCGGTGTTCCAGCTGCTCCATCTTCGTAATTACGTGGTTCCATTATTAGCCTCCATAGCTGAATAAAATTATTGTGTGAGCGGGTTTTAAGCGTGTAAGAACGCACTCAAGTCGGGTATTCCCCCAGCTTGCGAGTGCGGTATTAACATCGCTGGATATTGTTAGTTCAGTGACCGTTTCAGCCGGGGCATTAACCTGCCAAGCGAACTGCCAGTTTTGGCCATAAATTAATTCATTAACTGAACCTGCTACCGTAAACGGGTCAAATTCGATAATGGTGATTACAAAGCCGATTTTTAAGGCCAGATCAATAAAATATTGGCGTGACTGACCACCTACGGATGTGAGTAATTCAAGTACGGCTTCACGGCGTTGTTCGAGCGTTTCAGCCTGTCCAATACATTTGTCTGGCAAGCCTAAGTATTGCTCCCAGTCGTACAACATTTCAAACATGCTGCGAGGGTCTGTTTCATCGATCAAATCAGATACACGGGCATCAATACGCGCAAACTCTTGCGCCAATGTGCCCATCCAATTCATGAACTCAGAATCTGATTGTGTGAGGTCATCCCATAGAACGCCTCGCGGCATAAGCTGGCCTAGCTGATGGGTGTATTCTTGCGCGTTATGCATTAAGGAATCGCCTGCCAAGTGATTGCGCCAAGCGTTGATAGCTCACCTGCGCTTAGGGTTATATCCGTACTCGGTGACACTAGAATATGGTTGTTTTCACCGGTAGCAATGGAGATTGCTTCGCGGACATGGCTAATTAAAACTGTACCCGACCCAGTGCCGTCTTCAACTTGAGCCTCTACCCTAAACAGGTCGTTTAAGGAATCTTCAATGGCCGCTTGAACAGCTGTGGTGTTAGGTGATAGCTGAATGGTCATCGCCTGGGCCGCTTCTGTTGGCGCCATGACGATCACATCAGCGGTTACAGGACGAACGCTATCTATATAGTCTTGTACTGTTGTTACTTCGCCTGCATCGGGTATCAACGTAACATCATCGTCGCGGGTAAAGAACACGCCTACTGTGCCATCGCCCATCCATAGGCCAAACGGCCAAACACGGGTTACGCCAGGTACTTCTTTTGCCCATTTAATATAGTCAACCTTTGCACCACCTTGCGGGGTTTGCTGTACGCGTTCTTGCAAACGATCACCCAATGAATCAAGACTTTCAATCTCGGTGCCGCCAGTTAAGCCAGATGCATCAACGATCGCTTCACTATTGATACCTGCCAATGGCGTTATCGGTGTTAATTTAGATCCTGCCGCCGTATTGCCATCGCTACCGGCAATCACCGCAGTAACAGATACCGAGGCAACCCCTGCAACGATGGTTACTTCTTGGTCAATTTCAAACTCAACGCCATCAGATCGCACCCAGAGAATATCTGTGCCGATAACAGCACCATCGGTGCCTACAAAATCAATTAAGCCAATCGCGCTGGTTGCTTTATTGCGCGTAATGCCCCACCAGCTGGCATGTCGCTCTAATATTTCAGAGTCTGCCGTATCAGGAATAATCTGCAGGCTTAGCCAATCTAAATGGCCGTGTAAGCCATGCGATACAGCTGCAACACCGTTCATTACCGCATTCAATAAGGCTGCTCGTAATTTAGGATCAGAACCATCTAAGCGTGAATCAATATCCGCTTCAATACGACTCATTATTTCGGTAATTTTTGGTCTATTAAATGCCATTTAAGCTGCCTTTAATTCATAGTTAAATGTGTCTTGCCAGGTACTTCCATCGCCTTTAGTCAACGTGATGTAGATGCCTAATTTGCCTGTTTCAAACCAATCAGTAGTTACATTAATAGCCTCTGCAATATCATCATCAATTAGCCATTCCAAAGCTTCACTGGCATATTCTTGTGCGCGTTGTAAAACATCGTCTAAGGTCTTCTCACGCTCTAATAACCAGAGCCTTGAACCCAGACTTGTTTCACTAAAACTATCCGCCCAGTGACCTCGACGATCCCCGTCATCGCTCGGCAACACATCGTCTTCATGTGCGCGAGCATCGGTAAATAAACTGATTAAAATAGTCGTCCGTAAACCATCGTCGTGTTTTAAATCGGGGCCATCCAAAGCAATATCAAAGCGACCACCTGTTTGTATTAATGCAGCATCCATATCAATTACTTATCCTTGCGAAACCGCGCCCAGTGCTTGTATGCCCACACGATGCTGCGTTACCTTCAATACAAACAGCGACACCATTAATACGAACAAACGAAGACGCCTCTACCATCACAGGCGACGCATGTGGCGCGTTGCCATGCCCTTGAACAGGGTCACCTAGCAGCACAATGTTGTCCCCGTTGATTCGGCAAAAACCTTGCCCCCCATTCAACTGTACGCCACCTGCGCTATCGACTGATTTACATGCTATTCCTGGCATCATTAACCCTCGTTTAAATCAAATGAGGGTGTCGTAATAACAATACCGGCATCTGATATGACTATGGATGACGCACCTGAAGCAGATACCATTTCAATACCATCACGTGTTAAATGTATTTTCTGACCAAGATCATCTGATAAAGCCACTTCACCTTTTTTCATACCGCTTAACCGATACCGGCGATCCGCAACAATCAAGCAAATAGGGTGGCTCTTACCTTCGATGTTGGACACAATAGGCTCCGCACCATTTTGAGGGTTAGAGCTAAAACCATACGGTTCAAAATGTTCCATTTCCAAAATCAGTTCAGGCGTCAGTTGAACCTGTACGGTTTGCATTTTCGGCGCGCTATTGCTATTGGTTAAAACACCACGGCGTTGCAATAAACGAATACGACGATACAGCGGCTTAAGCATGTTATTTAATAAGCGAGACATTGATTTAGAATCCACTGACATCCTCCGCAGGTTCAGGTAATTCGATCAACTCAAACGCTTCTGTAGGCATCACTTTTATTTCTGCCAGTTCGCCGCCGTCATCGATGACTAAAACAACCTCACTGATTAATAAGTCGCCATCAATATCGGTATAGCTGTCTTGCACAGACACTAAAAAATTAGGTTGCCATAAGCCGGTTTTGTGCTGCCAACCATTGACGGTATAAACAATGCCTTTGCTACGGCCATAACGTGTATTAACTTCCCACTGAGCGCGTTTTTTTGCATCGTCAAGCGTTAAGCTGCTATCAGCAAGTATCGCTAATGGGCGGTGTCTGCCGATTGCCTTATCTGAATACGTACCTTTAATATGAGCTGCACTTGCCCCCCAAGTATTATCATCACCACTTTGGGAACCTAATACAGAGACCTCACTAAAGCGGTCACGTTGGCTAAATTCACCGGAAGCACTAAGAATGTTTTCACCCAATATCAAAGGTGTATTAATACGGTTTTTGCTGGCTCGGGTAATCACAATATCGCCTTCAATATTGCTCACAATACGCAATGCCCGGATACGTGCTTTTTGCTCAAGAAACTCGAAAATGCTCTCACCTGTTTCAATCGCATCAGCTATACCAAACGGCTTGCCAATATCCACACCTTCAGAAACTAAAACCTTAATACCAAATGGCTTACATAACGTGTCAGCTACTTGCTTTAAAGTTTGAGTATCAAAGGACTGTCCATCCTTGTGCGTACAATCCACCAAATCACCCGCTTTAGAGCGCCCAGTGACCACAATCGTATGCTGGCTTGCATTGTAATTGGGCGTTACGTCATCAATGTAACCGGTGATCACCTTTGTATTATCAATCCACACTTCACACGCCGCACCCATGTTAATAGCCCGTGGTGAAGAACCTGACGACCATTTGTCGGTGAGGGTTAAGCTAAAACGATTGGCAATGCTTTCCATTGAAAAAGACAAGCGAACTTTCAGCCAGCCCGTGTGAATAACACCATCCACTTTTAACCGAACATTAGACATTCAGCACCTCCAACGGCTCACTGGCTGGCATAAACCCAGCGTGGTGAATGTTGTTGCGGCTAATCAATTCAGCTTCACGATTCGCATCACCGTATAGCTGATGAGCGATCACCAAAGCAGGTTGAACGGCCTGTGCGACATGTGTGCTCAAGCGTGATAAATCAGCACCGCGTGTACGAATATCGTTAACAACGGCAGCTCGTAAATCTAATAGGCTATTAAAAACAACGTCGCTCACGTCATCGGTACGCATTTGCACATCGAGCTCATCAAGCAGCACATTACGCATGGTAATCGCATCGTCATACGTCAAATAATCTATTTGGCTAGATACTCTGGCAGCTTCAACCAAGGCACTGCGCTTAACCAAAGCATGCACCGCGGCTGCACTGGTTGTTTGTTGAATGCGACTGGCCGTTGTCGCTGGAATAGACGGGCTGTTGGTGTCGCTATTTAGCAAGGGGCGGTACAACTTAAATGCAGATGTTGGACTGCTCGCAGCGGCGCTTATTTTGCTCACCGAACCGAGTAATGCCGTTGCAAGACTTGCAGGGGTATAAATCAATGACGTGATAGGTTCTAAAACAGATCCAATCTGACCACTGATGAGTGTAATAATCTGGTCTAATTCGGCTTCAAGCTCTTGTGCATGAGCCGCCACTAAACCGACTGCGTTAAACGCGTTAATGAAGTCATTCTTTATTTCAATAAGTGACAAGTTAGCTTGTGCATCAACCACCGCTTGAGTATCAATCTGTTGATCAGGGTATTTGTTTTTACCTGCTATCACCAACGTAAGGGTGAATTGACAACGGCCACCGTGTTGACTGTCTTCACGTTGACGCGCATCTAGCACATCAACACGCATGGTACCGAGGTAAGGATGTACTAAAGTAGCCGCGCCAGCCTTATCAATTGCGTCCATTAACGCATCGCGCTGCGTGTGGTAATTTTCACCTATCACAAACGCCTCAAGCGTGAACTCACGGGCTTTCAAACCCATATCTTCTACGTAAGGAGTATCTCTTTTTGGATATTCATGCACCACTTTGCGGCGGCCAAATTGAGTACTGGATGATTTGACCAGGAACTCAACATTGCGGAATTTACCGCCACCGGTATAGCTATCTCGCCAACTCATTAGCCAGCCGCCATTGCCATGCCGGCATCAACTTGAATGTCTAAGTTTTCGCCTTGTATTTTTTTAACCTGCACCCGTTTGTCACTCACCTCGATGTGCAATTTTGATGCAGCAACCGCTGCTTGTGCTTCGTTGTTACCCAATGCGGCCAGCGTTTTAGCAATAACAGAACCCAATGTATCTGCAAACGATGTTTCGTCTATCAGTGAATAAATGCCCGTGCCTACGCCATAGCCAACAGCGCCCGCTGCAGTCGCCGCTAAAGAAGCGGTACCTAAACCAGCGGCACCTAATTTCAATGTGCTTTTGGTATTGAATAAAGATGCTTTTTTAGCCACTCTGTCTTTCAATGATGAGCCTGTTCTAAAGCCTTTTTTCGCGCCTTTTCTTAAACCATCACCTGGCATATTCACCACATAAACAGGCGTGGCGCCAGCACTGCTTAACGCACCAGCAATGCCCGATTTTTTACCTTTACCAAATAAGCCAGCGACATCTTTAACAACACCCACGCTTTTCACAGCCAATGAACCTGCAATCAAGCCACCAACACCAATGGCGGCTCCCTTGATGATTTTCCCAGTTCTCTCGCTGCCTAATTTGTCGAGTAATTCGGATGCATCTTTAAGGGGGCCAGAGAATGTTTTGTCGGCAAATGATTTCCATGCCGTTGATAGCATTTCCACACTGCCTGCAGCATCTTTAGCGGCACGTGACGAATCATCTAAGGTCGTGGTTCCATCGGCATGCACTTGCATGAATTTATCCATGCTGGCCACTGCACCCGTTCTTTGAAACTCAGAACTCGCGGCATTAAAAGCACGAACTGCTTCCGCTTCAAAAACCTTACTCAGTAACGTTTTCTTACCACCTGTTTTTTCAACAATCTCGACCATCAATTCGTTAATTGGTCGTAGTATTTCTTCGCCTCGCTTTAACGCTTCAACATCAAATACTTTGATGCCACCTTTTTGCAGCATCTTTACTTTTTTATCATCACCCAGCGTCCGTAGCATTGCCTCAAAGGCAGTGGCGGCCATTTCTGACGTGCCTGTGCCTTGACGAATAACTTGCAAAGCTGCACCCATTTCGCGAATTGCTTGAACACCACCACGCCCCATAGAGGTGTAAGCAGTTACTACACGTGGCCCAAGCGCCGCTAGGTTTTCTAAGGTGAACGCACCTTCTTTGCCTTGTACATTTAACGTATCCAGTGCAGTGATAACGTCCTTATCAATCACTATGCCCATTTTTTGGAACTCGGCCATAATTTCGCCAATGGCTGAGCCACTTGCACCGGTGGCCTGTATCGCAAGGCCGATATTATCGATATTACGACGAGCAAAATCCAGATCACCTGTTTTTTCAACTATCGCTTCAATAGCCGATGTTATTTCAGATGGATCAACGCGTATATTCGGTGCATTGGCTACGTCATAAATTTCATTCTTCAGCCTGTTCATATCATCAGCTGATTTATTAGACTGAATGCCTAAACGTGTAAAGCGTCGTTCCAGGCTAATGAGTTGTTTGCCCACCGCAACACCCGCAACCCCGCCAATTAAGGCGGTATAACGATTACCGGCTCTACTAAGCATGCGGCCAGTAGAACCGGCCACACGGCTTAAGCGTGACAAGTGCCGCTGTCCATTCTTTGAGAAGTTTCCCAAAGAATTTTCATACTTTTTAGCGTTGCGAGCTAGGTTGCCCGATAGATCAACAACGACACTGGTCTTGATATCATTCATTGAATTGTTTTTAAATGCCCTAAATAAGTTAAATAACGTCGAATACTCAGTTTATGCAGCTGCTGTTGCTGCCAGCCTGTGCGAATGGCAATAACCAGTGTTAACCGATCAAGCGTTTTCGCCAGACTGATCAGATCGCCCCCGCGTTTCTATTGCCTCCGCAACGACTTCTGCCGCCTGATCTAATTTATTGGCCATGTTTTGTAGGGCATTCAGGTCTTCAGGGTGCAGGGTTTTTAATTGCTCCAATGACAACGGGCCAGACACATCATCGATCGACTTAATTTGCCGCCTCAGCACATGTACGCCCACCATTGTTGGGCTGGGCACAAGTTGCGGCTGAAGCTGACCATTTTCATCCGGTACCATGATTAATTTCTCTGCTTCTTCCTGCGCTTCAATAACATCACCGGCAGTGGACTCACGTAAGGTAGCTACTTTTAAAATAGCTTCACCTAGCTTAAGGCCGTGTTCTAGAGGAACCTCAACGATGCTCATTAAATTTTATCCACACTTTCAGCCGACATTTTTAACGGCGTTTTACCGCTGCCATCGTGTGGCACCACCTCGGTAGTAAACGCATTACGCATAATGTATTGCTGGCCTGTATCGGCTTCAAAAAACACGGTTGCATTGGTGATTTTGTTTAATGCAAAAACATCCGTATCCTTTGTGATTAACACCGTTGCTTCTAACGATGGCGGTGTCTCTTCTTCGCTGAAGTAAGTCTTCCCACCGTGCGCTTCTGGGGTTCTGGTGACACCAGCCCCCGCAAGCGTTGCTTTGTTTTCAGTCGGTAACACAGCACCGTCAACGCGTATAACGACTTTTCCTGTTATTTGTCCACTCATGATCTTTTTCCTTATTGTTGTCTAACGACGAAATTCGTTATGAATTGCTGTTACGCGCATTTGGCCAACCAACTGCGGTGAGTCGTAGATGTTTAAACGCGAGCGATCATCAACATCAACCTCAGTTAATAAGGCTTCTTTATAACCTTCGTAGTCTTGCACCCAGCCTTTTTGTTCCATCTCGGTGTACAGCACCAACAATTCAGACTTTGCGATTTTCGGCTGCATAATCGCTTGACCAGGCGCAACACGCATACTGTCTTCAGCCAATTTGTGGCGTGGGTATTTTTGAGCAAACATGGCACGTTGCTCAAAGCGAATGCGCTCTAAGGTTTCCGGTGTGTTGATATCGAGATATGAATCATCCGAAATGCCGGACGCATTCTTTTGATACATCGTAATTTGACGCTCGATTATCACGCTGCCATCGTGTGCAACGGTGTAAGTAGCAATACCATCAAACAATAATTGGTTGCGCTCAGTGTCTGTCCAGCGAATTTCTTTAACCGGGGCTTTAATGCCTGTGAGCTTTAAACGTTGCAAAGGACGCGCTGGGTCAATCGACAAGTACTTGGCGCCAATAATCGCATTCACACTCGCCCATATATAAGGAGGCTGTGGCGATGTATTGGTCGCCATGCATGTCACATGTGGGTTGTTGCGTGTATTGCCAAAGGTGCCGCTAACCGCGTGTGACCCACGATATGCAGTAAAAGCACGTGCGCCGATTTGACGCATAGGCCCCCAACGTGAATCGAGTTCAGCATCGAGCAAGGTTAAATTGGCCGCATCGGTAAACGGCATTACCATCCAGTTGTACCATTCGTCGCCTAATGCGGCGATGGTGGTGCTGATATCTGGGTTTGTTGCTCCACCGGCCATCGCTACGATGGTTACGCCAACACCTTCTGGTATTGACTCGTCAAAGTAATTCATTCGCAGATCGATGTCGTTACCGGTTTCACCTTTCCAACGGCACGTGATATCCACTTGATTGGTGGTAACACCGTTGACAACGGCTGTAACCGATAATGTAGTGTCGGCATTTATCGCAGCCGCTATTGCGGTGGCAATATCATCTTGCACATCGCCGGATTGAACGCCCACTAACACACGGGTTCCACCTATATAAATAGCCAACGTTCCATTTGCGGTTGCCGGGCCGGTAGCGGTCAGGGTGCCAGCTGCTTCAGCACCTGCGCCATCTTCATCCAGTGCAATGGCATAGGTTTCAATAAATTGTTCAGCGTTTTTAATCGCTTTAATTTGTTCGGCAAGCATTGAACCGCGGCCAAAGTACTCCTCGGCTTGCTCTTGTGTATTAACGCGTGTCGCAATGCCCGCGGCTACGCTACCGGCAGCTAAACGTTGGCCAATAACCAATACTTTAAAATCAATGGCTGCATTACCGGCAAGGCGGTTATCAAATTCAACATACGTACCAGGGATACGAAGTGCGGCGGGGATTTCATTAAATGAAATAGGCATGGTTTACTCCTTAATACTTTTTTTAGTGGATGGTTTTGCTTCAGCGATATCGCCATCGTTGATACGACGTTGCCAATAAGCATTTTTAGGCACATATTCGCCGTCGCTGTTTAAGTGACCACCACGTTCAGGGTTGCGAACCATCACTTTTGGGTTGGTGGGTTTTACAAAAATCTTTCCATCTTGCTTGCTCATATTGGGTTCCTATTCTTGAGGTAAAGTTAATTCATCAATGGCCAGTGGCTCTTTATCGCCCTCGGTCATTGAGTGTTCTGCGTGGTAGGTGATAAAGTTTTCCAGCGTGTCATCAACGACATCTGGAAATGGCATATTTGGAAGTTCAAAACTTAGCGCATAAAATGCAGCCTTAAATGTTTCTTCCAGCTGGATTGAGAAAAGATTACTCACGCTCTTAAACTGTAGAGTCCCAACACCATCAACCGTGCTCCCGTGCAATTCTGGTATCAGTCCTTGAATAATGTCATAAGCCCCAATAGTAGTGCTGTCACCGCGCCTACGGGCCTCATCATTGCCTACATGTCGCGTGATTACGTAGGCATCAAAACGCCCATTTATTCTTGCGTCACCTTCGCCGGCGCTCCCACCAAGAAACGCAAAATAAACCGCTGGTGCAGCGGGCAACATGGTTTTCAAAACACCTAAATTAAGTGCGTTAGGTAACACTTGAACCTTATTCAAATAGCCGCCAAACATTGCTTTGGTTTTACTGATCAAGTGATCCTCAACAGCGACTATACTCATCAGATAAAGCTCTTGTCTTTGCGGTTAAACACACTGCCGCCTGATTGCATAATGGCTAGGCTTTCGCTTTCTTGAGCTTCGCCAGCAGCATCCACACCGATGGATATTTCGCCTTTGCCGATTGATTTAACGAACTTCACCGCATCGTTATAACGACGGACAACTGCCTCAGTTGCACCGTCGTCATATAAGTAATAACGAGAAATGTCGCACGCTACACGGACTAATGATTTAGTGATCGGATCTGCTGGAACATTGAAACGACCACCTAAATAACCATCAATTTCACCGTCTGCATCGGCAACGGCGCGGTTAACAACCGATTCATTGATCGTGCCGATATTGGTGCGATCTGTGAGCTGTATCAGCTCATCATCACCGTATCGATCACGTAGATCCTGTAGCGTGCAATAACTCATTATTCAGCCGCTTTTTCAGCCGTCGTACGTTGGCAGCTTAGCTGCGGCTCGCTTTCTAACGTGGCAATTTCTTCTTCGGTTAAGCTATCCAATGGGATGCCTTCGCCGTTTTTATTGAACTCACGGCCACAGCGTCTAAAGCGTTCACCTTTTGATTGGATGAATAAAACATCTACCTCTTTAGCTTCTGGTGCTTCTGGTGCTTTAGTCACCTTAGAATCATCCGTTACCTGGTTAACTTTTTTAGTCGCTGGTTTTGGGCTTCTTGACGTCATAATCTTAGTCCTCTAGATTTAAAAGACGGGCGGTGTCATACCGCCCGTTGATTTACCGGTTAACGATTAAGTCGTACCCGTGGAACCGTGACTTAACTGCCATAGGCCATAAGCACCGGTTGCTCGCGCTTCGGCCCCAAACTTGTATTCACGCTTATTGAATACATCGTCGTTTTCCATACTCGTTTGGTTAACAAACACAGGGCGCTTACGCATTTGAACAATGAAAGGCTTAACCACATTGGTGGTCACGTGTAGGAACCAAGCGGTATCACTTACCAGACCAGGGTTTACTAATACGGTGAACGTGCCCTTATATGGGTTGGGCGTGTCATCCGCTAATTTGTCTGAATTAGCCAACATGTTCGCTATCGTTTCCAGCGCAGGGGGCACTTCAAGCAAGTCTGCTTTCATGCGTAAAGGCGCACCTTCTTCGTCCGTCAATTTACCGATGGCCACACGTGCCGCGCCAATGCTTGCCTCGGCTAATGCCAATGTTGCATTCGATAAGGCTTTGGTCATTTTATTGCTGACTGATGCACCGTTAACGTCATGATCTGTGTCATAGAAGTACTGGCCATCGAGGCAAGTGTTTACAAACGCATTATTCTTTAAATCATCAGAAATAATATCGTGTAACTCAGCAGCTGAATCACCGGCTGATTGCGCCTGAATGTTATAGATACCCAATCGATCGTCTTCAATATGATTACGATCTACTGCAACCGTTGCTTCCCAGTCTTCGTTTTTAACGTAGTACTTGCCAGCGGCAATATTTTTAATCTGCTTATCACCCACCCATTTGCGAAAGCGAGGGAAACGTGACAACCAAGCGTAATCTTCCCCAGCGGCGCTTGACGGCACTTCCATGGTGGTTTTTTGCCACTCACCTGTTTTAGCCTTTAACGCCTGATTAAAGATCGTTTTAAGGCCGGTAAAAATGGTCTTAATGGATGCACTGTTAACCAGCATACCGAGCATGCCAATGGCCGAACCCATTTCAAGCGGAACCGCACCCACCCCCATTTCTGGTGATGCGAAAACTGGCCCCGCGCATGCAGCTATTACAATGCAAGCTAGTAGCGACCAAATAACATATTTAATTTTTTTCATGAATTTCTCCGATTAACCGATTTGAACCCAGACACCATCGGCATCTACGTCTGTGATTATTCCCGCTGCTGAACGAGTATTTGTGCCGTCTGTATTAGCAACCGTTTGGTCATCAACGATGTACGCTGTACCGCCAATGTCAGTACGTGTGACTGAACCGTCATTCGCTAATTGATAAATGCCTGGCTGCGTATCAACGGCTAAATCACCATCGGCACCGGCGCTGTTATCAACTTGTTTCTGACAAAGTCCGCGAGCTGTTAAACCTATCGCGGTTGTGCCAGGGGCGGCATATCCAGTAGCATTTAGCACCGTAATGGAACCGGCAAAAATGGTGGCGCTGGCTGCTACAGGGTCGTTATGAACCGCTCCCGCACGCTTGGCCGTGTTTCTATCTTTATTTAGAGCAGTCATTATTTTTCATCCTCTAGTGAGTTTGCGTAATCGTCTTCCGAGATGTTCAGCTGCTTACAAATTGCAATTTCATCTGCCGTCAAGGTTGCTTTGCCATCTTTATCAAACGTGCGGCCATCGGTTTGCTGGCCTTTTAAAGCGGCAATTTCTGGCGCTGAATCGACATAACTTTTTAGCGCGGCAACGCCGTGCTGCTTTGCAAGGTCACGCGCCCATTTTTCTTGCGCAGGAATGAGTTGGCCGTTTTTCAATGCAACCGTTACTAGGTCATCAACTTCGCCTTTATCAACCGATAGCTTGAGTGCTGCTACCTGTGTTTTCAGCTCTTCAACCACTTCATTGGGGGTGAATTTAGCCGGGTCGACTATGCCTGATGTTGCTTTTAACGCAGCCACTTCCGTGTTGCCTTCTTGCACTTTTGCTTTTAATGCGACAATTTCTGTTTCGTTCGCTTCGTTTTTATCCTGGATAGCTTTACAAGCTGCGATCACTTCTTCCTGTGTCGCGTCTTTGCTTAGCCCCAGTAATTTCTTCAGCTCTTCATCCATTTGGATCTCCTGATTATTGGGTTGGTTGGAAAATTTAGCGGCGGCCACTTGATCCATGCCATCGATATCAGCGGTATTTACTAAGCCGATATGCAGCAGGTCGATAATTTCGCCAGTTTTTTTGTTGTATGAGAAAACGGGGGATAGATAGCGGTATTCATCGCCATCGATATAGCCTTTAGCTTTTGCCGTCCACTTGTAGTCGTTAGCAAATAAACCTTCACCTTCACGCCATTCAAGCGACGCGCGCTTTATCCAGCCAGACGCGGGGGCTTCTTGGCCGTTGTTTTCGGTTTCTAATGTTTGGTGTTCGTAATCAATCAGTAGGTCGTTAGCTTTTGCAGCCACGAGAGTGATTATTTTTTGTGCAATGTCGCCATTAATTTTCCACGACTTTAAACCAAGAGGTCGACCGCTAGAACCACGAAAATCAGACGCAGGAAAAATCTGCAAAGCGTTACCTGGTTTAATGGCAAAACTGCAAACTGCGATTGCGGTTGTCTGTGAGGGGCTCTTGCGTATAGTCATGAGCGTAAATTACAGTATGCAAGGCACAAAAAAACCCTGAAGAGTTTCAGGGTTTTTTGCTCACGCCTTAAATTAGATTAACTTCAATTACCATCTAAGGCAAGCCATCACTTTTACAAGGTAAAATGATCGCGCAATATTTCTAATATTTCAACTTCATCTTCATCGCTTATACCTAGAAAAGGTCTCGCTGGTATACCACGGCTTTTATCGCCGAATTGGTGTGTTGCGCCCTGGACAAAGTTTGTTCCCAGCTCTAGCCTTGAGGCGCTTACGTTGTAAGCCAGTGTGTCACGCATTAACCCTTCCAATACAAGAACTTTCCCCGCGTTCTTTTTCTTACGTGCCTGATATTTCGGATCTAGCTTAGCCCACGGTTCGCCATCGGGCGACTCTTGCCGGTCCCAACGATCACGGTGACTATTTAATAGTGCTTCACCAATATCTGCAAACACAGGTTCTAAGTTTTCAGCCTTGTCTACCAAACGCCTGAACGCATCTACCACTTGTTGATCGTTAAACTCTGCGTTAATACTTATTGATGCGCCAGCCATTACGCTTTACTATGAAGGTTCGGCTGATATGCTGGTGCGTACACCCATAGCATTGAAAGCCCGCCCGCCTGGTACGTTGGGAGCGAGGGCCCTATTCTATTATTCATCCCCATACACCAATTCTCCTAAACGCTGGTTCTGGATATACTTATTATCTGATGTTGGTATAAAGGTAAAACCTTCTAGCTGTCCCTTTCTCGCGTTGGCTACCAACAATACAAACTTACCTTTCTTAAACTCATAACCTTTGATAAATCTTGCGCGCAAGTTGATTTTCCCCGTGCCTTTGTGCTTCTCGAAAGACAGCCAGACTTCATATGGATTTGTTAATAGATCATCAATCAATGGTAAATACTCTGAGCGGTTTGGATCAATATGACTAGCGAGTTGTTTAGACCTGACGGTGACCGGAATACCACCTGGCGAATACAATTTCTGATCGCCTTGCTGTTTTTGCAGCAGCTCCAACACCTCTGCTTTTGTTTTTAGTCTTGCAGCCAGCTTCACTGGAGTAGCATTCAGGGGTATCTGCTTTGGACGCCCAGCTTCTGCCCAACCAGCAGTATTTAGCGGCTGCCACGCATTCTTGGTTTTTTTCCACTCAGCCATTACATCATCAGACAGCGCTTCTCCAAAAGCAGCCTTGCCGGGATTATAGGCAAAGCCGGGGTCAATACCTTGGGGCACTTTTACTTTTCTGGGTGACGGACCTCTAATACCGACTGTTTTTTCTTCATATTTAATAGCGGGCGCTTTGTCTGGGATGGTTTTACCCAACTTGTTAATGTCACGCTCGTTTAGGCTCTGGACGAAACACTTACACCCCCACCCATTAGCTGGGAAATGCGTATCCCAAAATGGGTCCTCTGCACTTAATATCAAACCATCCCACGCTAGGTGCTCTGGCCTCGGATGCTCTACCGCATCATTATGACGGTAACGCCAATAAGGACGCGACCGCTTCACTTTCTGCATTTGAGTGTAGCGACCTGAGTTATGCGCCTGATATAGATTTGTTTCGTAGATTACTCGCGTTCGCCAATCTCGGCCACCGTTATAGCCCCAGCCATGCTTATCGACAATGCTATCAAAATCTTTACGAAAATCTCTTAAGCTGCCACCATCAGCAATGCTTTTATCCAGGGCGGTTTGAAAATCCAGTAAAATATCATCTTTCATCGCCCCGGCAATAGTAAATGCCCGAGCATGTTGGCCTTCCCAAATATCTGTCCACGCTGCCGTTGGCACACGAACTTTGTCACGAAAGAAATCAATCGCTTCTTGAAATGCTAATGAGCCGTATTTTGCAGGCATTAGGCTGAAACCTGCAAATTGAGGGGTGAGCAGCTTTTAAACATCGACGACGACCCATTTAACTCCCGTTTAAATTTTGCGTTCTTAAAAAACACGTACGTTGATAGCAGTTTTTTATTATCGTCGCTTAAACGCGCGCTCACGCGCTTTTTAATTTTGCTGATTAACATCAAACCGACCCGCCAAATCTGCCGCTGCTAAACCGAGTTGCATCACGCTGGCTAATTCGTCTGAATCCATATCGCCATAAACGCTTAGCAGCCTGTTTTGAAACTGTTGCATATCGTGGCCTTGTTCAATGGAGTCATCGAGCAAACGCTTCACGGTATCGATCATGTTATCGATAATCGGCTGGCCCTCTTTTAATAGCTGCTGGTTAAATTGATCAATTTCATCCAATGCCTCACCATTGCCTACCGTTGCTTTTGCCGCCGCTAATTTTGTTGGCACGGGTGGGGCAAGGTTAACGGGCGTCACCGATAAAACTTCCTCGCCTTCTTCAGCTTCGGGGATCTGCATTTTCTTATGCGCCCACTTTGATTGAATCCGCATTCCAATTCCAACTAGCTTTGGCAGCGCTTCCGACATCATTACAATATCTTCAGCTTCTTCGGTTTCAAAAACAACCTTAGGCACCCGACGTGGATCAATGCCGTTCAAATTCAATGCGCACATGGGCCAGACCACATCGCGTGTTAACGTGCTAGCAACTTGCAGGGCATCGCTGGTTAAGATGTCATGACGTACTTCGTTATGGATATCACCGAGACCTGACCCCAAGCCGGTTGATTGCGCCGTAGTGGTTAATGTGCCACCGAGCACCGCTTTTGATACCGACTCTTCGCACCAGTCCATCATGATCTTAAACGCTTCGCCGGAGCCTTTGGCGGCTTCTTTGAATTCCATCATCATGCCTTCTGGGATAATCCCAGCGGCATTGTGGCCAATACTTGTCACTGCGCGTAACAGTGTCATTTTTTCATTAGGTGTTGCGCCACGTGGGTAGGTTCCCAGCCTTGCCGGTATGCCGTAAATCTCTAAAAACTCAGCCAAATCACGCACTGAGTAATTCTTAAACAAGAAGGGCCACGCTAAAACCCTGTGCAAACCACCACGGGCCAGATAGCCCGATTTTGCTTTGTGAACATGTTTAACCCAGCCGAACGGGATTAGCTCCTCATTCTTGCCATCGTTAGTACGCAACAGCAGCTTGTCTTGCTCTTCTGGATCCACCGTAAACCAACGAGGTGGCTTATGGTGAAACTTCGGCAAGCGCAACGAGCCGACATGCTGCCACTCGATTGTGTGCATTGAGTAGCCTTTACCTATTGCATCAGCCATGTTCAATAATAAGTCTTCAAAGTCATCAATATCGTCAAACCACTCTGCTAACTGATCGACTGCTTTTTCTTCTGCTTTACTGGCATTTCGTGGGGCTTTAATGTGGTAATCAAGCCCAACTAACGCCTTTTTACGTTTAGATAGCTCAGTGAAGATATGAGAATCTTTTTCTTCCATATCTTCAAACAAATCGCATTGCTCGATCAGATTGCCTTGTTCAGCATTTGATAAAATAGACGCTAATCGACCAGGTGTTAGACCACGCGATGGATGCTCTGCAAATTCACGGTTTAAACCCTGAATGCGTGATGTTTGGTCTTCATCTAATTCACGGCGCTTAACTGAGCGCCCTAGATAATCTCTTAATTGCTCACGTGTTTTCACCACGCTCCTCCTATGTTTGAACTGATATCGTCGTCATCGTCTGGATTAACATCCCAACGGCTGGCTTTATCGGGTGCTGGGGTGAATTCAATGGGGGCTGCATCTGAACAACTGGCATACCAGGCTAAACAAACAGCCACGGCCGCATCACCATGTCGTTGACCAGATTTACTGGCTGTTTTGCCATCCGGAATTTTTGGAATGCCTTTAATAACCTGAATGGCTCGCAAGTCGTTCAGAACATCTTGGTCGCGAGGCAATCGAATCAAATCATCTTCAAAACCTGCTTTCATGCGCGGCATGTTTTCCAAGTACCAGGACTGGCTTAACATTATTTCTTCACCGTATGATGAGCCATATCGATGACGTGCTTGCTCCGCTAAATACTGACCGTTACCACGTGCATCTAAAGCACCACCCCGTAAACGAGGCAACCTATCTACAAGGTAAAAAAGGATCTGCTCTTGTTGCTTAAATGGCATATTACGCAGCTCAATGAAGAACGGAACTGTTCGCCTAAGTTGCTTGTCTGTCAGCATAGGTGCTAGAACCGTTAAATCGCCTGTTCTACCGAAATCCTCACCATAGGCACTGGTGCATTCTTTATCTAGTTTCGATAATAAAGGCAGTAAGTTTTGCTCACACCAGTCACGTATTTCAGCTTCACGTAAATGCTCTGGCCAATTGTTAAAGTCATCTGTGGCGCTGTAGCGGATAACGGGCGCGCCATACATACGGGATTCAATTAATGCCCTGGACAAGTAAGCACCGCCGCCTTGTTTTGGGACACAACCATATTCCTCTAACGCATCTTCGGTTGATGCCGTGTCACTGAGTAGATTTTTAATCCATTGATCTTCTAATGACTGAGACCACTCGACGCCGCGCACTTTACAAATACGTTTGTACAGGCCTTGCTCACACGCATCATCCAGTGTGATTCGATGCACGGAGTAACGTTTTTTACCCGCCCGACTGTCCTGTATTATTTCATTGAATGTGTTGTCGTAGCCGTTGTGCGTAGAGATAAGACGAACTTTGCTGCCCCACATGGTTAATGCTAACGCGGCTTTTAATACTTCATCTAGGTGCTCATGAAATGCCGCTTCGTCAATGGTTACGTTACCTTGACGGCCCCGCAAGTTTGATGGCCTTGAACTAAGCGCCTGTATTTTAAAACCTGAGGTAAAACGAATGGTAAAGGTGAGAATGTCTTTATCTTCATCTTCAAAAATCCCCTCTTCTATTTCGCTGGCTGCTTTATTAAATGCTTTAGCCCACATTGCACAGGCATCGATAAATTCAATCGCCATCTCTTTATTAGAGCCAACGTAGAAATGATTACATCCTCCGGCAGATTTGTTTGCACTCGCACATAAAACAGCATCGGCCGCTTCAGCCCAGGTTAAACCTGTACGCCGTGATTTTTCAGCAATCTTTAGCTCGGAATCATCTGCGACCCATGCCTTTTGATACGGCAATAAAATGCTGTCTGAAATACCCACGTTAAGCGATACCCAGAATGTCACGCTTAATCGTTGCAATTGATTCGGCACTCATGCCTTGCTCGGACATTTTTTCACTTGCTTTATCAGCCGCTTCCTCTGCCGTTTTACGGCGTATTTCAGCTGCACGTTTCTCATTCTCTGAGCTGGCTTTTTCTAGCCGTTCAATGGCAATAGACAGCTCTTTAATCAGCTTCGGCTCTACCGGCTCATCACCTTCTGATAGCGCAATAGCAGTATCAAAAGCAAGGTTCCTAACCACCTCGTTCAACAGGTGTCCGACCTGACCGGACGGCTCGCTACCGAGCTTTCCGATCCACATTTCAGCCACTTGGCGGCTTTGGCGCAGCTTTGCGCCCACCTTATCCATTTGAATGGCATAACGATTTACCGCACTTTTGCTAACGCGCTCGTCTTCACCCGATTGCTCAAGCATTTCATTAACGCGTTGAGCGGCATCAAGCTGGGTGACACGAGGGTCTCGCAGCAATTCATTCAGCGCATCACGAAACTCGGGGGGTAATTTGTCTATTGAGGATTGTCTGGCCATTAGTTAAATACCATGTCTTCAGGTTGATCGCCCCAGATCAGGCCATTTGGATAATCTGGGGTATATATAATGAGTCGGGCACGATACTGACCCGCTGCAACACTTGACTGACCCAACTTAAAAACAAGTCTGTCGGTTTTAGTTAGGTCAAACCACGCTGCATTCGTATCACTGTCCAATACGGTTCCACCGCCCAAATCAACTTCCACACGCGTGATAGCCGAGTGATCAATGACTGCGCCAGCATCTTGCAGTTGCAGTTCTAACGCATTGTCACGCCCCAGCCAGATATAGTGCATTGATCAATTAAACGGGCTGATTCATTTTAAGATTTAATGTCGGGATGTTTACCGCGTTACCCGATGTGATCACCTGATCCGATGTCTCATCGGTTACCGCTAATACTTTTAAACCGACGCTATCCACATAGGCAATATGCAAATCATCGCCACCTATTGATGAAGCGGAAGCACTTGGCGCTTTAGCCGGTGTTGCTAATTGGCGACCATTAACACCTTGGTTGCCAAGAACGTAATCACCAGAAACAGTGGCGGCACTAGCAACGCTATTACCAATAACGGTTGCATAGCTATCTGCAGCCGCGTAGTTTTTAATTAAATGCAGATTATCTGCATTGGTTTTAATGTTGTTCAGTCCGCTATCTAAAACGTCTGGATGGAAGTACTTAGGCATGATTTAACTCCTGTTTTAAGCTGCTTTAATGGTTCGTTGAGAGGCTATGTTTTGTACGGCTTTAAGCTGCTTTAAGGCTTTGGTCGCTTTAAAGCTGCTGATATTGACGATGCTGGGGTTTGTTATTTTGCCAATGCCAATGTCTGCTAGATTAGCGCTACCGGCACTGGCTGTTGCTTGCGCATCGGTTGCTGAAAGTTGGTGTGTTTGGCTAGTTTGGCCTGCTGCTGCTTCGCCAGTTTGTTCGGCATCAGCTCCAGTCAATGTATGAGTTTGAGTAATAGCGGCCCCATCAATAGACGGGGTCGCTATTAAGTCAGCTGCCGTTAATTCATGCGCACCTGACGAGATAATTATTCCGGTGTCAGCACTGGCGGTGGCCTCGGCATCGCTACCAGATAGCGTATGAGTTTGGGAGATATTGCCGTTGTCGAGAGCGCCGGTTTCGCTCGCATCGGCTCCAGATAAACCGTGCCCTTGACTGATTTGGCCAGTGTCCGCCAAGGGTGTTGCGTCTGCGCCCTGAGCAAGAACATCATGTTGTTGCGTAATGGCCGAGGTATCGGCACTGGTTGAACTGTCAGCATCCACTCCTGATAGTTGCTGTGCTTGTGAGATGTTTGCAGCTTCATTATCGCCGGTTGCGCTTGAATCACTGCCGGATAAAGCATGAGACTGAGCAATGCCAGCGGTATCAATCGTTGGGGTTGATGTTGCATCTTGCGCTACCAGGTTGTGTGAAATTGTTTGGCTAACCGCGCCCGTATCGGCCGCTGGTGTGGCATCTGCATCGGTTCCTGTTAATCCGTGCGTTTGGCTGGCCACGCCTGTGGTTGCCTCGCCTGTTTGATCGGCATCGGTTCCGCTTAATCCGTGAGTTTGACTGATGGTACCGTTATCGGTTGTGCCTGTTTCGGTGGCATCTGAACCGGTTAATCCGTGAGTTTGAGTAATGGCGCCACTATCAATAGAGGGGGTTGAATCGCTATCCGCTGCGGTTAAATTTATCGCCGCTGCTGCAACATCGGCGTTCCATTCGATACCGCCAACATCAACGGCAGAGCGTTTTGCGGGTGAACCACCTGATTTAGTGGCAACAACTCGAAGTTCAACTAAAGAACCGTCTGCATTAGCGAGCTCACTGGCATCAAAATCAAATTGTAAAATCTGCGCCACATCTGATGAAATAGCAACATCAGACCCAGCACGAACCAACACACCGTTTTCCCATAATTCAAGATGTGCGGTAGGGTCAGTTGTACCTGATCCGGTGGTTCGACGTACTTCGGCTTTGGCATTTTGTAACGCTGCCCCAATATTAGGTGCGCCGGACGGGGTGGGGAATGAAACACGAACTTCTGTATTCGTATTGTTATCGCTGGCAATACACCAACTGGCATCCCCCGCATCGGGATCACTGGTTAAATCGCCAAGTGTGCAGCTTGAAAAGCCTACGTTAGCAAGTAATGCATCGGGAGATAGTGTTTCTAAAGACACAACTTAACCCTGCGGCCTAGACCTTGCAACGCCGGGCGCACTGCCACGATTCAGCGCTATATCTTCACCACGCGTGGTAAGCTTCGCAATCACCACGCCAGACACATCTTGCGTGCTGATTAACCCTTGCTCGTTAAGCCACGCCAGTTCTGTGCGTAATTTATCACTACTAATGTTGTGGCCAACAAAGCCCAAGGCTTGCTGGATAATCCCTTCGTTGTGTGAAAAATCGGGGTCAGACTCAAGGATTTCGAGAACCCTTCGTCGAATATCTTCTGATACTATTTTCGCGTAGCTCATCGTTTAGCTTCCAGTAATGATTGCTGAATAAGTTGCAATGTATTGTTCATTTGCTTCATTTCCCCCTGAATGCCGGTGACTGCTTGACCTATTTGATCTACACGCTGATGCACTTCACCTATTTCTTTATGGCTCGGTGAGCTATCAAGTCGTTGCTTAATTAAATTAAGGCGGTTTTCATGGCCATTTACACGCCCATTAACCTCATCAAACCCTTGCTTAGTTGCACGGGTTTTTGAGTTCCACCATGCATAAATACAACCGGAAACAACCAGCGCAAACTCTAAAACCTTAATGGCCAAACCTATTTTTTCAACGTCCATACTGTTTACCTTTCAATTCCCTTTTTTCTTTACATGGCACACACAGCGCCGCCGTTGGTGTTTTTTCTAGTCGATCCAAGGGGATCTCTTCACAGCAATCAAGGCATACAACTTCACCATCAACACATTGCTGAGCTAATTGGGGTCGGTTAACAATATTGCTGATCGCTGCCTTTCTGCGTGTTTCAGCAAGCGCATTAGCGCGATCTATGTCATCCAATTTTTTTACCTGCTTTGGTCGTTGTAATCGTCTCGCTAAAGATTAAATAGGGAGACCAAGACAGCATGGACGGCGACACTTTGTATGCTTCTACCCGCGCCAACAAGCTAACGCCTGCCGTTCGAACCAGCGCGAGAGCAATTTCAGAGCATATCCAGTTAAAAGGGTTGCCGCGATTGGTGTAGGTCATAAACCGAATGATTTTCATATGGCCATATGGCATACCGACTTGCTTTAAAGCAAACTTAAGCCCCGCCGCTTCATCAACTTGCCCATTAATTTCGAATATATCGACCTCTGTTCCTTCGGTGTGCCCATCGGACAAGTTGTCGATCCAACGCACAGAATTTGTTGAAAACCATGCTTCCAAAATTCGCCCATCGCTAAAAATAATGCCAACATGTGAATATTTGCCTCGTGTTTTCCGACGTATTAATCGTGAAGAAAGGCTTTTACCCTTATAAAATGCCAACCTCATGGCGACTCCAAAATATGCATTGCTGGGGCGAGCATGCCGCCACTCAACCATGTTTTAACGTTAAACCCTGGGCAGGTTTTATTTGGGTTAATTGACCGATGGCCAATCACTTTGGTAATGCTCGGGAATTCATCTTTTAACGCTTTAATCAACACGCGCAACGTTTCCCATTGCTCAAAACTAAATAGGTCTGTGCCCACCATGCAAATACCGATCGAATTATTGTTGTATTGGTAGCGGCGACCATCGCCTTTTGGGTAGCTGACATCAAGCGTATGCGCGCCTGTTTCACAATAACGACGGCCATTGCCCGTTGCGCCATTAGCGTAAATGACATGGTGATAGCCAATGCTGCCCAAGTGCGGCATATGATTGCCTGCTAGCTCTGGGTTACGCTTAAAATTCCGATTTTTATGCCAGTCGTCAATATCTTCAACGGTTGTTCGGCGACCATTAGGCGTAGCCGAACAGTGAATAACAATGGATTGAATGCGGGTAATTGCTCTAAATTTGCTCATGGAATCATGATGGCAAAATGAGCATGTGAAAACACCCTGAAAGAGTTCAGGGTGTGTGTGTTTACTTACCTTTTTTTAGTTAAGCACGTCACGAGTTCGAGTGCAACTATGGGCAATTTTGTTATTGCCAATAACCGACTAGTTTGCATATTAATTTTTTCATTAAAACTTTGTAACATAGTCAGCACCGCTTGAATAAGGCACCTCTTTATCTAGGCATAAGGCAACACACATACTTTTCGAAATAGTCAGTTCACGCCCATCGGGTGAAATAGCAAAAAAGCAGTTATGGCCTGCGGCTCTATAACGCCTTAACTCTCTGTCTGGATTGTCATTTACACGCAATACAGCCGTTGCCCACTGGTCAAGACCGGTAAACTCAACACGCTTAAAGGTGAGGTCTTTTTGATATTTGTTTATACCCGGGCAATAGTTAGTTAACTTGCCCCAATTGTTGCGTATATGTTGGATGGCCTCAGCGTTACCTTGGGGCTTTATTGCCTTACTTTTAATTTCATCCGGTGTTATCAAACTATTAATGAAGTAACCCACCATAAAAAGCAATAACCCCACTAAAAAACCACCGCCAATGGTGATAACCACGCTTTGCTTATTCATGCGAAAGGCTATTGCCGCGACTGCCCATAATGCTAAAAAAACATAAAACCACATCATTTTTTGCTCCTTGTCATTTTGACGTTTATTTGAAAATATCACCTTGATGCTTGTCGTTTTCATCCGCATCAGACGACAAGCGATTATAAACGGTACGCTCAGTCACGCAGAGCTTTCTTGCAATAGCTGCTCTGGTCATGCCTTGCTGCGCTAGACGTTGCGTTTCTGCTTTTGTTAGTTGATTTTTCTTTGCCTGTAGACGTGGAATAAATAGCTTTTCATTACGAAAAATATGCAAGAAATGTTTGTATTGACCCTCGGTGAGCGTTTCTTTTAAGTCGCTTTTTTCTGAAACTCTTATCACTAATCCACCATAGCGCTTTACTAGCCTCATCAGGCCGTCTAAGCCTATTTCTTCGGCAATATATCGTGAGTTTTGTGAAAGGTAATCAGGCAACTCCATCACTATGCCTTAAGCTTTCGCTCAATTTCTTTAATTCGTTTAGCCATAGTTGGCGAAGGCGCTGCTGATTGCAGCTGGTTCAAACTGGCCATCTCATTGCGCAGATTACTTTTTCCGACCTGACTTGAGGCTTTTGATTTTTGTGCTGGGGTGTAGTCGTTATAGCGTTTTTCTTCTAGCCAGCCTTGAGCCATGATTCGGCTTTGCCCGTACGGCAATTGCCTAAGTGATTCTTTTTTTGCTGCCTCTATAATAATTTTATACTCGGCTGATGTTAGTTCGCCCAATTGCCCAAAGCGCATAGCGGCTCCATCACGCCCATGCTTATGGCCAAAGGCGTTCCAGAACAAGTTAAAGGCTTTGCGCTGATGCTCGCTTAACAGTTTGTAGTAGTCTCTGCTGCTGCGCGGCCGGTGCTCTTTTGTTGACGCGCCATAGCCTTTTTCGGTGAGCTTTTCCCATAGCTTTTCGGCATATCTAACGGCTTTATCAACACAAGGTTTTTCACCTGTTTGAAAAAGTAGTATGGCTGATGCGCTTTGGATGAATCTTTTTTTGCTCATTTTTTTGTTGCGGCCTTTATGTTTTTTATACTGGGTTATTCCCGCTTTGGGGCTTTAATATCGTATTAAGGGGAATTTAATGCCGCTTAATACGCTGTTAGGCAGCCTTGCAGGCCGCTTGCTCCGTAAGTCCTACCTGCACTGCTTTTATGATTCGGCATAAATATTCGTATTCGTGGTTCGGCATTCTAGGTAGGTTGTAGTGCCAGTCACTCATGTCGCCGCCATACATGGCATCCATAAACTCGTAATCATTCCAAGGGTCATCTCGGTGGCATTCAATGCCTTTTTCTTCTGCCGCCTTTCGAATAGCGTCAATGTCATAAACCTCTGAATCCATACCGCTTACGTTGCTGGCAATATAGTGTTCGTCACAAGAGCAAAAAAACTCAGCAATCGTGTTGTCGCCCATTCCTCCCCAATATGCGCTAAATGCTTTGCCGTAACATTCGAAACTTATTTTCCCCCTACCATTTGCAATGTCTTCCGCAATAACAGAAACGGGGTCTAAATTATCAAGGTCACTTAGTGTTAATTTTGTTATCTGTGTACTTTCAATTTTCATTTTTCTTATCCTTTAAAATGCCTAACAAGCTAATCAAGCGGATGGCAAAAGACGCCACCGCTTATATGTGGGCGTTATACGTCCCCATTTAATTTAGGCATGTAGCCCTTATTAAATAGCTCCGTAACAAAATTGAGATCATCGTTATCAATACCGTGCTTTTTACAAGCAACTAACAAATCATTAATGAACGGGTCTAATTGAGAAACCTTTGCATCAAAACCATCATAAATATCCTGCATTCTTCTCTCCATATATTCCATAAAAACTCCTTAAAATTAATCGTATAACAAGGTTTATCAAACCGACTGCAAAGAGCGCAGCAGCTTATTAACAGGCGTTATATTTTCAACCAATGCCGATGGAACGATGACGCCCATACAATCACGTGCATAATAGCGAGCACTAAGATTCCCCATTGCTCGGTGGTATATGCGCTAACGATCCAAAAGGGTTGCCCAGCCAAGCCAAACAAACAGGCGTAACGCTGATGCTTAGGGCATTTATGCGTTGCTAACCAGATGGCGGCTAGCCCACTAATAAGGATCGCGACTTGAATCATCTGACTCGCCGTTTGACTGTTCGTTTGTTACGGTTATTTGTTCGCCATTTTTTAACCAGGTAAGCTGCGGCTAAAAACATAACAACGGAGACCAAGGCGCTGGGCAATTTATAGGCGGTTAGTACGGCCAGAAAGAGGTAGATATTGGGTAATGCTTCGTAAATAACTGTCGGGGTACGCATGGTGATCATCTCCTATTTATCTTCTAATCTAATACGCCATTTCTTCAGGCTTTCAATTACTCGCATGGCATCAGGTAAGGGGATCCATTCGGCTTTATAGCGACCGGTCATGCGGTATAGGTATTTCCCCAGTGCTTTTTCTGACCCATCGTGCAGTAAGCCGCTGGTATGCATGTCGATCCATAACGCTCGGATTTTGTCAGCCGGTGTTTTTTTTGCTGTCTGGGCTTTTCTCTGCAAGGGCTTAAGGGCTTTTTTACGCCTCAGTTCTGCCACTAGGTTTTCTAGCTGTGCATCTGTCATGTCTTTACAGCTACGGTGCCCCGTCCTGCTTTCTTGCCAGTTTTTACGTGCATCTTCATCATTAAAGGCATGGCGCGCACCTGCGTGAACGAGTTTTATTAGGGTGGCCCTGTTCACGCTGCGTCCTCTTTGGGAAGTGCTTCGATGGCCTTTTCATATTCTTCAGGCGTTAGGACTTCGATGTTTTGATTGTGTTTTTTGAGGTGACTGACTAGGCGTTTTGCAGAACCCCAAGATGGCGAGACAAAGAGATTCTTATTGTAATAACCTCGCTTTTTCGCTTCGCGCTTACCCCATATCTTCTCTAGAGATGCGAGCTCTTTTTTGCTCCAAATAGCCATTTTTGATACTTTGCAAAATTTCCGCTGAATATCGCTAAACTCATTGTCTGTTCTATAACAGCCGATCCATTCACCTTTCATAACGCCGTTGATGTAGATATTAATCTCCAGCTTATTTTTGTTACGCCCCATGCTGGTAACCAATAGATACCCATCACAACGCAAGAAAACTGATGAATAAAGCGAATCCATTTGTTCGGTTATTTCTACCCACTGTTCTTTGCTTGGCTGGCTCATTTTGCTGGCTCCATTTTGTAATACCACGCATCACAATCGCGGCGACAGGTTATCTCGCATCCATTGCTTCTTAGCTCACAGATGATTGAGTTAACCGCACAAACATCCGCATGGGCGATGATTTCGCGGGTTGAGTACTCTCGACCATCGGCTAATAAGTTATATACTTTTTGTAGTCGTGCGCTTTTGCCAAGTATTGCTGCGTTCATGTTTATCTCTCGCTATTGAGTAAGTTGCCCGTGACGCGGGCTAGGCGGCAGATCAACAACCGGAGAGCTGCCTCTGCTGGTTCCGTTTATCGCCACGGTTTCCTTGGCGCTCAGTGTGCTAACGTTTGTTTGTTACATGGCGGCTAGGTCTAGGCCTATTTGTTGAAATTTTGCGTCGGCATTTGGCCGCTGGTAAAAACGTATGTAGGAGGTGCTGCCGATTATTTGGATGGAGTCTTTTAGGGCTTCCATGGCGTTTTCCCAGTCGGGGTCGTTTATTTCTAGCCTAAGGAGGCTGAGGATTTTCCCCGTGGCAAGCCTGCCGTCTTTGTCGGCTTTGAAGGCGAGGTCTATTAGGGCTTTTACGTTGTCGTTTGAGTCTTTTGTCCATTTTGCTACGCAGGCGTAGATAACTTCTTTGGCGGCGAGTATGCGTTCGTCAAAATGGAGGTGTTCTTGGATGGATATTTGTATTTTCTGACAACCATTAAAACTAAGTAGGCTGATGTTGCCTTTTTTGCCGCCTAGTTTGGCTTGGTATTTTTCAGCGACAAGTTCTACGAAGGCGGTTACGTCGCCCATTGAGTGGGTTTTGAAGGTTTGCATTTGTTTTTGCAGTACGCTGGCTTGATCAAATAGTTCGCTGATGAGTTGGTCGCGATCTTGGTCTATTTCTTTAACCATGTGCAGCGGGACTAGGTGGCCTAGGGCGTTTGTTTTGTATTGAGGTTCTGTGGGTATCATTGTTTTTTTCCTTTGGTTTTAATTAGTGGCCGCGAACGGTGTAGTCAACTTGGCAACCTTCGAGCACGGTTGTCATGCAGCGCTCATGGTTAAAATGGCTGTTTTTAAATGTTCTACCAACAGCTTTTAGCTGCCGACACTTTGCGTCGTTAACGACTACAACTCGCGGCTTGCTGCCCGACAAATCGAGCGACGTTATGACGATATCCATCTCATCGAGCGCTCTGACACATTTGCGTGCTGCGGTTAGGTTTTTAAATAAGTGCTCATGTGCTTTATGCATGGTCTTTCTCCAGTCTTGAATGCGGACAGCCTCCACGGCAGGCTTTGAATAGCCGCACGCGGATCGGGTTGGTGTTGATAAATGGGCGTGATTGATTTTCTTCGCACACGTCGCTACTAATTTCATCGGATACGGGGCAGATAACCGTTCTGTTCATATAAACGCCTTCGACGAGGGCTTTTAAGCGGTCTTTACGGCCCGGATATTTGTCCTTTAACACCTGATTAATGACGGTTGGGGATGGGAAGCCGTCCGGTTGTTTTAGGCGCATGGACACACGTGATTGTGATGTTTCCGCGCAAGCGTCCGCCAACACTTCTAGCCAGTTTTTACTATTCATGATCAACCTCCGGCCAGACGACTTTGCCTAAGTTAGGATCAAACACTGATTTTGTGCGCTGTATTTGGGGTGGCCTTGGCCCTGTATAACGTGATGCTAAAAATACGTAGCCTTCTTTTGGGCCACCTTTCAAATAACCTGCCTTTCTTAGGTGGTGGCAATAGTCTTTTGCCTCAGCCAGTTTGACTGAATGCGCTTCGCTGCTAGCCGATACGCTAAGGTCTTTGGCGCTGAACGTTTTTAATATTCGCATTGTTCGCCACATTTGCTCGCGGCCTGTGCCCTGCGTGACTTTTGTGCCATCGTATTTTAGCCTTGGCGCATCAACGCCTTTATCAATTAAGAGTGTGTAAATATTCTCTTGATAAGGCTTTTTAACAACCTCAAGATAGTCCCCTTTTTCTAGACAGCGTAAGTAAGTGAACAGGCGGTTGTCCTGTGCTGCCCACTGCATTTTCTTACCGATGTCTTTTAGGGTGAATTTAGCACCATTTTTTCCGAGTGCTCTTATCACTTCCCAGACTGCTTGGCGGTCATTTTTATCACCAGCTGCAGTTAGGTGTACGGGTTTACTAGGCATTAGCAGACCCTCCTTGTTGGAGCCGATCCGGTGTACATGTCTCTATTTGCCCAGTCTTTTTTGGTGATGCTATCCACACCCATGTTGATGGCTGTTTGTTCTACTAGATTAAGATTGACGCATATACGTCTCACCACACCGCCGCTTTGTTGTTGTATCAGCTTCATTAAGTCGTCTGCTATTGTTACGTCCTTGCAATACAGCCGCGCCAAATGCATGGCGTCTGCTAGATCCGCTGGTTGGGCTGGTTGCCATGCGAGCATGCGAGAGTGAAAGCGTTCCCATTTGCGTAGTTTGGTTTCAATGCTTTCTTCGCCGATCATTAAAATAGCGGCGTTAGATCCTTCGTATATATCGCGAACAATTTCAACGGCTTTTTTGTTAACGATATGATCCATTTCATCGACTATTAATGGTCTGCCCGATACAGCCAGCTGCTCGCTGACTTGATCTGTCATTTCATAAATGGCCGTTGCTGGCACAATGCCCATTTCTTTTAGAATTGCGATCAATATGGCTTTACGTGTCCAAGTGGATTTGCACTCAATGTAATACGCACTGTGCTTATTAGCCGTGTACGCAGCAGCGAATGATTTACCCCAACCTGGTGGCCCGTAAAAACAGACCATGCCCGGTAAGTGGGTGGGTCTGTTGATGGCCATTTCTAATAGTCTGTTGCATAGAGCAACATTCTTTAATGGCGCTGTTGTGGATGTTGTTTGTAACTCATCAATGTTGACAACGTTTGTTTTTTGCATCAAAATTTCCTCAGCTATTTGCAGATAGCTATCTTTTTATTGCCCACTTCGGTGGGTTCCTTTTTTTACGCATCAAGATCCATGACTCCTTCAAAATCTGCGTAGAAATCTCTCATTGACCTGTATTCGTCACCCTTGGGGTATACACGCCAAAACTTCTCGTCTTTTTCGTTTAATTGTTCACTGGCGCTACGCTGATTATTTAACAGTGCCCAGCGTTCATAACGTTCGTGTGGGCCGTCTTCACGTACATCCACTTCTTTTGTTTCAAAGCTTTTTTGGAAGTCCAAAATATCGGCTTCATCTTGGTTTGATAATTGTGGCTCTGGCACTGGGCGACCAAGTTTTAGGTCGGGCCTTAATGGACGCACGACGGTTGCTGCGGGTGTTTTTGTTTGCTCTATTACGGGTAGTCGATCAGCAACATCGATAATGTTCATTTGTGTTTCTGCCTTAGCGGCTAATTTACTGGCTTTTACAAAGCGTTCACGCTGGCGGTTGAATGATCTTGCTGCTTCTGTGTCGCCAAATCCGGTAGTGGAAATACAAGCGGCATGGCCGATAAATCGGTTATCTAATGTGTAGGCGTAAACGATGCCATGCAGATCTTGTGGATCGAATCGGACGACGATTTTATGACCGACATATTCGAGTAGTTCTAGTGCGCTGTAGCGGTTCTTTGAGATGCCTTTTGCGGAGCCAGCATCTAATGTAAATGAGCCGTCTTTTTTAACTCTGATCGCTTCGGCTGTTAGCATCCATAATCGGCGTTGTTCGGGATTGGCTTTTTGGACGATTGATGTCTCGTATGAGTCATTAAATGCTTGGTCGTATGATTTGATTCCTGCGCACATTTCTGTGCGTCTTTTTTGGCGTGAATTCCACGCTGTTATTTCTTCTTGAAGGGTTGTTAAAAACGTTTCAACTGGCACGGCTGTTTTGCCGTAATTTTCAGGTTTTACCATTGGGTTTTCACCCGTATAAGCCCCTGCAAACTTTGGGTGTTTGTCGACGTATTCACCGATGCCACCGACACCGAATGAGCGTTCAATCGGCTTGGCTTGGCCGTGGCCTTTTCCAGCGATGACTGATGTCCAGTGAATGGTGATTCCAAGTGTTGGGAATAAGCCGAGCGGATCATCTTCTTTGACCTTAAAACGATAACGATTTTTGACCCCACCGGTCATCCATTTGTTAGCCGCTGCTCGGGTGTTATCGATGACGACATGTTCGGGGATTCCGTAGTTATCAACGAGGTCACCAAATGACAATCTAATGCTGTCGGTGTTTTCTGATAAATCGACCCGATATGCCAGTATTTTGCGGCTGTGAATATCCTGCCAGAACCATGTTTTTGGACGTACGGGTTTGTCTTCGCCTGGCCATTTAACGAACACGTTATGTTGGTAGCCATCGCCGTTGATCCATTGCAATGCATGGATGTCTTTTACGGTACGTTCTTGGGCTGGATAAAGTGCGACGAGTGCGCTTTCTCCTTCCCGTTTGAGCACTCTAATTGTGCGAGGTATATCATTAAGGCGACGTTCTAATGTGCGCTGAGCTGGTATTGCCCAGACATGTTCTTCAGCTGCTCTTTTTAGACGCCAAAAACAGGCGCTTGCTGTGGGTTTTTCGGGCCGTAAATAGTCAGCTTTTATGAATTCCCATGCACGTTCATCACAGCTAGCTTTTGATGTTCTACCGACATGCTCAGGGCACAACGCTGGGAGCCAATCTGATGCGTTGTAATGCTTTATACCTGGCTTACCATTTTTGCCGTGATACCAGCCTTGAATTGTTCGCCAGCTGACATTGTTTTGCTCACCCACCGCTTTCATCGCGGCCACTAATGAAACCTTGTTTTTAGTGAGCGTTAAAACGCTTTGCAAGAGTGTGAATCGGCGGTTTGCTTCATCTTTTTGGCTGGCTGGTTTTTTATCGTATCGGCTCCAAAGTGTGTCGCTGTCATAGTTAAAAGGGGTGAGTGACGCTGCTGATTTTTTGTCGCTTGCAGCGTCACTCGTTTGGGAGGATTGTTCACTCCCGTGCATGCCAACCAAAGCTGCTTGTGTTTGTATCGGTAAACTGCCAAGGAAATATTCTTTTCCGCCGCCCTGAGCTTTTCTTGGGCGTGATTCCCAACCTTCTTTGGTGGCTTTTTTGATGATGACGCGTTTGTTTTGTGACATGCCTGGAAGCCCTGCCAATAACGAGGCTGAATACCATTCATTCATAGCTTTCCCCTACCGACGATACGAATATTAAAAAGCCACGATTTAACCCTATTCACAAATAGACGCAGCGGTAGTAATGGGCATTGCTTTACGTGCTTTAAATCAACCTTTTTATTAGCCAAATGTATTTTATGAAGCTGATTGACAGTTACTCTAGGTAAGCTTGAAATATGGTATTCACTACCACCACCACGTGCTTTTCTTGGGCGTGATTTCCAGCCTTCTTTTTTTGCTCTATCAAAAATTACACGCCTGCTAATTGACATGCCTTTCATACCTTCTAAAAACGATGCTGAATACCATTCATTCATCATTTTTCCTCACCTGCGAATAAATCAGGTTGTGCCTGAATGTTTTCACGATGGTAGGCAACCCCGCCCATTAGTTGCGTGAGTGTTTCGGTGGTTTTTTCGAGGTTGTCGCCATCTTGATAATGCGCAATTAAAAGACTCATTGCCTCGGCTGAAACTTTTTGCAATTCAGCCATTCCAACTTCGCTCGCAGCCTTTCCTGTGGGTATATCAATAATCAGTTTGTAATTGCGATATGCGAGATATTGAGTCACATAATCAATGCCGCAAATATGCTCATAAACAGGCACAAGAGTAACGGGCATGCGCCCCGTTGAAAGCCATTTATAAAGCGTTTCTTCCGTCTCCCCCATAAGCTCAGCAATGGCCGGAACAGTTAAACGTTTGAATGCTCTTGCATACTGTTTAGTTAACCTAAGCGCATCGCGTAAATTAGATGGCTGAAGACGTTTCCAAGCTGTTTGTGTTTTTGGAATTTGCATCGCGATATCAGTTCTAAATTGTTTGATTGCGCGTTCCGAAATTCAGCGATAAGCTGAAATCATCACTCACTAAACCAAGGGATAAAAAATGATTCATGTACGTTCTATTGCTCATCACGCTGCCGCTAAGCCCGCTTCTTTTAGTAATGCGGTTGCAGCCGATATCTTTTCTTCACGTGCTTGTTTCTTATCAATTAGGTATTTAGGTTTATCGTCAAAAACATCCCCAACCTCTTTGCCAATTAACAAAGAAACAGCTTTCGCAATGCGCGGACTATCTATTCTACGAGCGCACACACTCATAAGATGCTGGGGGGTACACCCCATCGCTTTAGCTGCGATAGCCCACGTTAGCCCTTTACCTTTTAAAGCTTTGTGTATACCTGAATACGTCATATAATTACCTATTAGCTTATATATTTATAAGTGACATAAATGTTACTTGATAACAAATATATCCCGATTCCAAATAAGAGTAACAGATATATATGTTACTTTGCAAATTGTTTTTGAGGTCACTATGAAAGAAGAAGATAAATATGTTGGTCATAGGTTTTTATTACAGCGAAAACAGCTGAAATTAACGCAGCCAGAAGTAGGTGAGTTATGCGGTGTGACAGGAAAGACGATTGGCTTTTGGGAGAAAGGCAGCCCTATACCTTCAAACCAGCTAACTGTGCTTTTTGAGAATGATTTTGATATCTATTTCATCCTGACAGGGGGTGAATTGCAGTCAGAACTAATGATTTACCCAGAAACAGATGAGGTTACAAATAAGCCTTTAGATTCAATAAGTTGCGATAACAGTCACCCTGATAACTCAAGTTTCACAAAAAGTGACGCTTCACCCCTTGAAGCGTCACCTACCGGAGCAATTAAAGAAGAATTGGTTAAACCCAGCGAAAATCTCTCAATTGATGAATTAGCCGAGCTTGGGAAGCGTTTTTTCGACGCCTGGTCAAATGTTTTTCATACCCACGGCACGGAAATGCAAAGTGCAATAATGTCAGCCCTAAAAGGCGCAGAGATAGCGCACATGATGGTTTCAGAGCAATTCAAGGAAGAAAAAAAGCCGCACAAGAAGCGTAAAGCAACATCCACGCTTACTGATGAATCGAAGAAAGAGTAAAACACAAAAGGTGCTGTGGGAAGAGCACCGCCCCGCATCGTGGTCTAATCGTCAACAGTTGATGGCGAACACCTATGTCGACGATAAATCAATCCATCAACCAGACAAGCGCGTTGATACGGACACGTTAAGAGTTATTGACGATTTACGACAAATGGCTAGAGATCGCGATATCACGGGGTTAGCAGCTATAGCGCTGCGTCCTGATGGTCGCGTGGTTCTATTGGCAAGCGGTAATGCGTATGATGACAATATTCGCGCATCAGGAGCATTGGTAAGATTGCAACAGCTTCTTTCTGAAATAGAAGGGTAAGTAATCGCTATTCATGTGTCGTAAAAAGCCTTTTTCATTAAAATTCATATTTTCGTCGCAAATCTAAAAAAAGCTTAAAAATCACTTAAATACCTCTTAACCCCGCGTTACGCATGCATTGATCCCAAAAAAAACCGATTTTTCCCATATAATCCCGCATCACTATTCATGTGTCTCCTTACACTCTTCTCATGTCTTAATTTCATGTACATACATAAAGCATACAGGGCAACGGACTCATAAATTCCTTTGTCCGCGGCTCAAGTCCGTGCAGGTCCACCATATAAATTAGCCTCAATACTTAACGTTGTTTGTGCTTTTTTATTTTGGTCCTCTTAACCATTAAAGCTAACAAGAAATTATTCAAACCCACTTAAACTAATGCTTGTCACAATCTGCTAGAAACGTAAGCAATTCTTCACGGTATTTATAATAATCGGGGTGCGCAACAAGCTCTTTACGTGTGCGTGGTCTAGGCAAATCAACATTCATTACTTTACCTACTTTTGCGTTAGGCCCATTAGTCATCATAACCACGCGATCCGCTAAAAGAATCGCTTCATCCACATCATGCGTCACCATAATTGCAGTCACTTTTGTACGCGTCCAAACTTCCATTAAAACTTCTTGCAATTCCCATCGTGTAAGAGCATCTAGCATGCCAAAGGGTTCATCTAAGAGCAAAAGCTTTGGTGACAAGGCAAAAGCACGTGCGATGCCAACTCGTTGCTTCATACCATTGGATAGCTCCGCCGCTTTCTTATTGAATGAATCTCCTAAACCGACCTTACTGAGGTAGTATTCAACAATATCATTCCTCTCAGCTTTTGAACCATGTGGATACACACGCTCGACGCCAAGAGCTACATTCTCTTTTGCACTTAACCAAGGGAAGAGGCTTGGTGCTTGAAAAACTACCGCTCTATCTGGGCCAGCTGCATCAACCTCTTTTTTATCAAGTACGATGCCGCCATCGCTAATATCCGTCAAACCTGCAGTCATTGATAAAACCGTCGATTTCCCGCAACCCGAATGTCCAATAATAGAAACAAACTCTCCTTTCTTAATATTAATATTAAAGCCATCAACAACCGTTAAAGGGCCGTTAGGCGTTGGATACACCTTAGTGAGGTTAAAGTATTCTAGGTATTTCTTATCTCCAACACCTTCCTGATAGCTTTTTAAAACCCTGGGTTGAGCGTCTTCAATTAATCCATAATCATTCGCTGTATTGGGTTGCACATTAGGCAGTTGATAAACATTCCCTTTTGAAGCCGATGAATCGTTCATACCCACATTCATTAGATATTGAGTAATATCGCTGCGCAATGCTTTGAATTTCTCATCATGGTTCATCGCTGTTCTATCACGTGGGCGAGGTAAATCAACAATGAATTCTGGGCCAAAAGTTGCGTTTGGTCCGGGGTTCAATGGTATGACCCTATCCGCCATAATGAGACCTTCATCCACATCATTTGTAATAAGCACAACCGTTTTCTTTTCCTGCTCCCAAATACGAATAATTTCATCTTGTAAGTTCGCACGCGTTAACGCATCTAATGCACTGAGAGGCTCATCCAGCAACAAAACGTCAGGACTAGCCGCAAGAGCGCGCGCCACATTTACGCGCTGCCTCATTCCGCCAGAGAGTTCCGAAGGATGACGATGAGTTGCATGAGATAAACCAACCATATCAATATACTTCTCAATACGCTCTTGTCTTTCAACTGCCGAGAGCGTTTTAAAGGCTGAATCTACAGCAAGAGCCACATTGCCAAACACCGTTAGCCAAGGCATTAACGAGTAACTTTGAAAGACAACTCCTCTTTCAGAACTGGGGCCCGTTACTAAATTGCCACCCATGATAATTTCACCCTCATCAGGAGCAATTAAACCGGCAATCGTTGAGATGAGAGTGGTCTTTCCTGACCCTGAAAACCCAACGATAGCAACGAACTCACCCTTTCCAATCTCTAAATTTATGTTACTCAAGACCTCTGATTTATTATTTCCAGTGCCGTACGATTTACTAATGTTTTTAAGTGATAAAAATGACATATTTGTTCCCCCCCTTACATTGCATCGCCGTATGAAAAATACTTTTGCAGTGTCAACATAATACGATCGAGCATAAACCCGATAATACCAATAGTGAACACAGCAACCATGATCTTGCCTAGCGAATGCTGACTACCATTTTGAAATTCATCCCAAACAAATTTTCCTAACCCTGGGTTTTGCGCCAACATTTCTGCAGCAATCAGCACCATCCAACCCACACCTAGAGAGAGGCGTAGGCCAGTAAAAATCATTGGTAACGAACTAGGTAATACAATTTTAGTAACCGTTTTCCACCAGCCAAGCTGCAATACTTTTGAAACGTTCATTAAATCCTTGTCTATCGTTGCTACACCAACAGCTGTATTAATGAGTGTTGGCCACAGCGAACATAAAGTAACCGTAATCGCTGAAACAAGAAATGACTTGCTAAAGGAGGCATCATCACCAGAGGTATACAAAGCACTGACAATTAAGGTGACAATCGGTAGCCACGCTAAGGGGGAGACAGGCTTAAATATTTGGATGATAGGGTTTATAGCGGAGTTAAAGGCGGGGCTTAAGCCGCAAATAACACCTAAAGGAATAGCGACAATGGAGGCTAATACGAAACCCGCAAATACGGTAACAAGGCTTGTCACTATTTGTTGAGGATAGGTTGCTTTTCCGGTGTAAGCACGAATTTTTATCACCGCATCTGGATTCTTCTCAAGCTTTTTAGCATTCCGTACGTCCTGACGTTGATAGAAAGCGACTTCTTTTGCTTTTTCCTTGTAATGGTCATCGGCAAGACTTTTAGTTTCTTCCCAAACAGCCACAGGCCCAGGAATAGCACCCAAACTGGTGTGTATCTTTGACGCGCCCCAGCCCCAAAAACCGACAAAAATCAGCATCGCGAGTACCGGCACGCCGATGACCTTTAATATTTCTTTAAATTGTTCGGCTGGGTTTTCGCCAGCTAATAAGTTAACGATCGGGATAAACCAAGTAAAACCAATTAACTCAAGGACGTTATTGATTTTTACTGATACTTTAACGCCATCATTAGCGACTTTTTCAGCGGTGCTTGCTGCTGTTGGTTTGACTATCTCATCACTTATTTCAGCTGTAGATTTATTGTCCATATTTCCTTCTTTATTTGCTGTATTGGCAGACATTTTAAAAACCTCTTTTTAATATCAATGGACACTCGCGTCATCACGAGTGTCCACTCATTCTTTATTTACGTTACTTACTTAACAATATCGTTGGCTTTAAGGCCGATTGTGAATTTTTCTAAATAAGCATTAGGTGTGCGCCCATCGTAGGTAATATCATCGATAAAGTGTTTTTGTGGTGCGCGATAGCCGTCTGTATCCCAAGGCATGTCTTCCTTAGAAATTTTGCCTTCTTCGAGTAACTCTTTAGCGGCTGCTAAATAAATATCAGGACGGTATACTTTCTTAGCAATCTCATGGAACCATTCATCAGATTTCTCGTCGGTGATTTGTCCCCAACGACGCATTTGCGTTAAGTACCAAATAGCATCTGAATAGTAAGGGTACGTTGCGTAGTAGCGGTAAAATACGTTGAAGTCTGGTAACTCTCTTTTGTCACCCTTTTCGTATTCAAATGTACCTGTCATGCTGTTTGCAATAACATCGTAATCAGCACCAACGTATTCTGATTGAGAAAGAATTTCTACTGCTTCTGGGCGATTAGCATCGTTATTGTCATCAAGCCATTTAGCAGCACGAATCAATGCTTTAAGAACCGCTATATGTGTATTTGGGTTGGCTTTAGCCCATGCTGCGCTCACGCCAAATACTTTTTCTGGGTTGTTCTTCCAAATTTCGTAATCGGTGACCACTGGCACCCCAATGCCTTTAATCACTGCTTGCTGGTTCCAAGGTTCGCCTACGCAATAACCAAAGATAGTACCCGCCTCAAGCGTTGAAGGCATTTGAGGTGGCGGGGTTACAGACAATAATGCGTCTGCATCAATTTGCCCGGTGATATCAGTTTTAGAGTAATACCCTGGGTGAATACCACCTGCTGCCAACCAATAACGTAACTCGTAGTTATGGGTAGAAACTGGGAATACCATCCCCATTTTAAATTGTTTACCCTCATCTTTGAATCGATCAACGACTGGCTTTAAGGCATCCGCTTTAATCGGGTGAACCGGTCTGCCATCAGCCATTTTAGGGATATTTGGCTTCATCTCAGCCCATACATCGTTAGAAACGGTAATAGCGTTACCGTTTAAATCCATACTGAAGGCGGTAATAATATCTGCTTTTGTGCCGAAACCTATGGTTGCACCTAAGGGTTGACCGGCTAACATATGTGCACCGTCTAACTCACCATCAATCACGCGATCTAATAGCACCTTCCAGTTGGCTTGCGGCTCGATGGTGACATAAAGGCCTTCGTCTTCAAAAAAACCTTTTTCGTATGCAACAGCCAGTGGTGCCATGTCGGTTAATTTAATAAAGCCGAATTTCAATTCATCTTTTTCAAGCTCCCCTGCTGCGTAAGCCGTCGATATACCACCGGCGACTGTTAAGGCCAAACCGACCATGCAACTCTTAAAAAGCGCACCCATCTCTTTGTTAATAAATTTCTTTTTATAACTATTCATTTATTTTCCTTTCTATTTAAAAATCCAAAAAAAAACGCCCGCAGTCTATTCCCTCATCAGAAAAAATGACTTGCGGACGCCTTTGTCCAAAATGATCGAAACGATCGGGTTAAATTTTTTTACTTCCCCACCATTGGGGCATAACTAACTGATTTTTTTCCTATGTGATTAATTCACTGGCTGAAATAACACTTTTTGCCAACTCAGCCATCTTAATATTCTTATCCATTGCCATCTTACGCATGGCTTTATAGGCTGCATCTTCATTAATATTTGAACGTTGCATCAAAATTCCTTTAGCTTTATCAATAAATTTACGTTCGCTTAAGGTATTTTTGGTCTTTTCAAGTTCGTTTTTAATACTTTGTTGCTCGTTAAAACGAAAGCGAGCTGTGTCCAAAATAGACAGCATCCGTTTGGCTTGAAGACCGTCAACTATATAAGCGCTAACACCTGCTTTAATGGCTAATTGAATAACATCCCTGCTGTCGTCGTAAGTGAAGACAACAACAGGGATTGGCTTATGCAAATTAATCTGCTGTACACAGGTAAATAATTGACCGAACCGTTTATCAGTGACCGCCATAACAAGATCCACAGAACCCGATAACGCTGCTTGGCTGATATCACTCAAGTCTGAGGTGATCGCTATTATTTCGTAGCTTGTTTCAGACAAACGCTCTTGAATATCAAGCAGTTCATCGGCGGTTGTGTTAAATAATAGAACTTTTGTTTTCATCGAAATCTATTATGTTTTGTCGGTCATTAATAAGTCAGCTGATGCAGGCGTTAATTAAAACTTAGCTTGAACAAATGCCCATAATTTAGTGACATCGTTAGCTGCCGCCGTATTCATGCTATTTTTATCGGCATTGTAGTCCGCATATTTAAAACCAACGGTGTAGTTTTTAGCCACTTTCTTTGTTGCCAATATATTGAACTCAGTACCGTAATCGTAACTGTTATTCTCTGAACTAAAGTCGTGATAAGCAGTAACAAATTTCATGCCGTACGCTTTTGCAACGGCCGTTAGGTAAATGTCTTTAACGCCATCACTTGGCGTAACTAAAAACTGATCAGCCCAACCTTGATAAGCGTGGTTAGTACCTAAGATAGTTACAAAACGATCGGCACCACCATTGCCTTCTTGAAGTTCGTAGCTGGCTTTAACCAATAACATTTTAACTGGACCGTTGAATGTCATTTTTGCACCAACTTCACCTAAGAAATAATCCGCATCAATAGAGTTTGGATTGTCAGCCGCATCTGATTGGGTCGCGTATTCCGCAGTATAAATAGCGTTAACACCATCTGCTATTGGCGTAGCACCGCTGGCTCTTAAACCGTATGTGTTGGTTGAAAACTGGTCTGCATTATCAAAATCATACAAATAAGCATAAGCTTCAATTTTTGCTGCTTTGAACCCCGTGTATTGGGCATTGAATAAGTGTGAGTCACTCTCAAAATCATCCCATGCTTCTGGAGCATCTTCACCAAATATTCGGTTAACGTTCCATACATAAGCATAACTAATGGTTGTATCTTCGATTGATTTGTTTGAAACAGACAAAGCATCTAGTGTTTGCCAGTTTTGACGCCATGCAACAGTACCAATATGCCGGTGAAATGGAGCATCACGATAAGTAAGCGCTTGACGGCCTAATTTGATAGAAGTGTCTGTAAGGCCGGTGTAAAACAAATAGCCTTGGTTTAGTTCCGTTTCGTTAGGATCGGCAATAACAGGGTATGTTCCGCCTTTAGATTGTGATTTATGTGCGTAGTTATTGCTAAATAAACTGTGTACGCTTTCAATCTCACCAAAAGCACCAAAACCGTAGTAAGTACCTGTTTTATATGCAGCGGTTATTCTAGCAGTGTAAGCATTAGCGTCTTCTGGCTTGTTTTCTTGATCTACGTTTTCATAGCGTAAACGCGCACTGAAACTCGCTTTACCATTTGTTAACGCATTAATAAACGACTCTTCTGCACTTACCAGTGGCGCAGCACAGACTGTAGTAACCCCTACCAGCAAACCTAAGAATATATTTTTTTTAATTTTCATTTTAAATCTCTAAATTAGTTAATAAAAACCATACAAATAAAAAAGCCAACACGATTAGTATTCGAGTTAGCTACATTGCTTTATTTATTTTGATTTGTTCTGTATTCACTGCGCCGTTACAGTTGTGGCTCTTGCAAAAGAATTACAAAAAACACATGACCTAGGGCAAGCAGATTACGTGCCAACATGCATTAACTTTTAAATTACAAAGACTTAATAGGAGAATAAAATTACAGCTTTTGCTGCGACACACCATAACAGCCACGGCCCCGCACCATCTAAGTGCAATAATTTCTACCCCACCTGCGATTCCGCCCTTTTGAAAGACGGGTAACCTTGCCTGATTTTATAGCCTTACACATCCACATCACCTAACACGACTCTTCGTTATGCTCACCTGAGTACTAAATCATTGCAATCAGCCGCTGATAGCGCTTCAGATTGTATGGAACGGGCATTAAAGAAAGTATCGTAACAACAAACTGGTCAACCGATGAGAGCTCACGCTTTCGTTGGTTCGCCACCCTTCCCTATTTTTTCGATTTCACCCCCAAACTCAATTCGAGTCGTCCCGCTCTGGCACCCTATCGGCAAAAACCCAGATGGGTCTAACCCATGGCCATCCGGTGGAGAAAAGCGCCGAGAGGTGACGGCTCAGAGCAAATGGCCAAATCTTGGATTCCAGCTGCAAGTTTCGGTATCGGGTCAAAGTTCGGTTTTGAAAACTCCTTACGTTTCTTCGGCTTGTAGGGACTTCATATAAATATCCCGACATAGAAGTTCTGAATAGTCTCGTATTTCCAAAAACAGGGGCAACTCATAAGTAAAAACCATTAGCTTTCTTCGACTTAGGGGAGTCATACAGGCCGGAACTAGAGTCGCTTGGCCTTGGTGGTGAACGCTCAGTTAGCTATAAAGCCAACATTCGTTTATTGTCTAAGGTTATCGATACTCACAGCATCGTAGAAAAGTCCGAGGGCGTGATATTATCAAGAAGTAAAACTCGAACGGAGTCACCTAATGACGAACAAACAACGGACAAACTCAATCAACGCCAAGAAGCAATCAGAGCGCAGAGCTAAACCCTTACCATACAGAGTTCAAAGCCTGACACTTCACTTGGAAGAAGGAACTATAGCGAGCTTACCCAGACCCTCTCAGGAATCGCAGGCACAAAAACTCTAACTGGTAGTCTGTAAAAACAGGTAACTGCTAGCTCTAAGTCAGGGCTTCTACAGGTTACACTTAGCCAGGTTTCTTGAAATTCTGCATGCACGACTAGCTAAAACTAGATAATCGAATCAATAATACTTTCTTGTATTTTGATGGTTGCTGCGCCACTGCTATAAACATCGAATGCCACTAAATCTTCAGTAACTGTTCCCGTATTAGTCCATGTATTGCTGGCTTCATTCAGTAAGGTTACTGTATCAGCATTGTCTCCAAAAACTCTCAACTCATTGCCGGTATCGGTTAGGTCCAGTACATCTTGCATCGTAATAGATGTTAATGAGTGAGCACCAGATAAGCCTGTATCGGCATCATTAGTTAAATCAAGGGCTTCAAAATTTAATATCTCAGGATGATCGAGTGAGAAGTTAATACTGTCGTCTGTATTAAAAACTAATGTGTCTACACCCCCCGAGCTTGACTGCTCATCGCCGGCATCAATGGCTGTTTTACTTGCGTCATAGACAATAACTTCATCACCATCAAGGCTTATAACTACGTTACCAGAATCATTATCGCCATCAGTATCAGTAATGGTGTACGCTAAATCCATATCAAAATCAGTGTTGTAACTAATTGAGCTAATCGAGTCTATACCTAGCTTATAAGAACTTTCATTACCAGCTAGAAATTCCACGCCAATAAAAGCACCACCGGTGCTACTTGTTACGGTGTAATGCTGTTCCGTTAAATCCGGGTCACCCGTTAAAATAATTTCTTCTCTCGTTGCTGTAGCAATACTGTCTCCAGTTAAAACGGTAATAAATAGCTCGTCTCCTGATTTTTCTGAACCAAAGTTAAATAAGGTGATGTCCATTGCAATCACATCATTTTTATTAGTCGTATTACTATCCCCATCTGAAGCTATTGTGGCGAAATCAAAAACCAACTGTTGCCCTGCATTCATATTATTACTATTAACACCAATATAATAATTATTGGTATTAACGGTGTGTTCTGCCGCAGGGCTTAATAATTCAGCCGCCGTATCTTCAATAAGGTTATGGGCGGTAACGATGGCATTAACACCAGAGGCTGAACCGCTAGCATCATTAAAACCAAGAAATATAGTGTCATTATTTCCACCGCCAGGCAGCACAATGCCACCATCAAATGTTTCTTTGATACCTAATAACTCCGATGCTTGAGTATAGATAACATCGGTAGTATTTCCATCGGCCATGTTAATTTGAACTGTAAATACTGTTGTTGAGCCGCCATCGACTGTTCCGGTAAGCGTTCCTTGATCTGTTCCTGTAACAGAATAAGTTAAAGTGACTAACTCACCATCTACATAAATCACGGGCAAGGTCGATGCATCTTGATCCCATGAGAATACATTGCCGCCATCAGCTGAAAAATAAGTATCAATGGTATCGACTAACGTACCGACAAAACCTGCCTCATTTGCCATGATCAGAGTATTGTTGCCGATAATAGGAACATCATTAGAGGACACTGTATCAAGCTTAACAGCCACTGCGCTACTTGTTGCTGTAGAGCTTCCGACAGTTTCCTCTGAGGTAACAGTAGCAGTCAGTGTGAAGCCAGATCCGGTAGTGGCTACAGTTTCTGAAACGGTTATTTTAAGTCCCTCTACTTGAGCTTGGGTAAAACTCCAATTACCAGCTCCAAGGTTTGTGCCTACGCTACCAGACGTATTACTAAACGTTGCGCCAACAGGTGCACCACTGATGGAAATGGAGTCTTGAATAAATTCACTGCCGTCTATGTCACTGTTAGCAAAATCAATAGTAACATCATAAGTATATGAAACATGAGCATCTGAAAAGGCACTGACATTATCTATAGAAATATCTGTACCGGATAAAACAAATGCATTTAATGATGCATTACTCCCTATCGTGGCTGTATTTGATATGGCATAAGTATGCGTACCCGCTGAAAGCCCTGACGCAATTATTACTTCTGTCGCACCATCAGATATATCGCCAATCCATGATATTTGGCCATCACTACCAGTACCCGTCATCGTAAATGTAATACTGTAATTTGCACTGTCTTCACTTAAGGGTACATTTACATTTTGAATCAGCCATTGATCGCTCAAATCAACCTGACTACTGGTGCCAGAACCATCATCGGTCAAGGTAAGTGTCGTATCTTTTGCATCTAGGATGGCCTTCACTGATGCACCAGGTGACTCCTTCCCATACCAATTCCCATCAACACCGGCATCAGCACTTAGAGCACTATCAAAAGTACCATTTACTAATTCATTAACACCTGTTGATACGACTTTATTATTGATAGTCATCGTAATGATAGGAGCATCAGCAATTGCAGTTACATTGACTTGTGCTGTGGCAGTAAATGATTCTCCTGTTACCGTATCAACCTTAGTAAACGCAAAGCTATCTGAACCAGAAAAATCTGTATGTGCTGTATAGCTTAATGTGCCGTCACCGTTGTCTACAACTGTGCCATTTGCACCATCGCCCACTTTAATGTAATTAAAGTTAGGGTCAACGGTCGTCGTAATGCTTGTAGTCCCTGTTGAAAGACCGTCTTTTTCTTCGTTTATTGCTAGAATAATTGGGTCAATAATAGTCGTGTTGTCGCTTGCACTGTTACCGAAAGTTGATACTCCAGCGTCAACAGTCGTTGCTGTTAAAACTAAACTCTCAACACTTTCAGAAATAACGTCGGTGATCGTAGTTATTTTTACTAGGATTGATTTTGCGACACCTACATCGCCTAAAATAGAGAGGCTTGAACCTTGAATATCAGAATTACTTGTTATCCAGGTTGCTCCGTCATCCGTAGAATATTCAAAAGAGGCTTGATCATAATCAAGCGCGCTAAAATCACCGCTTAGGTCCAGCTGAACAAGCGTATCTGTTATTTTAATATTACTTAAACCAATTTCAAATATAGCATCACTTCCTTCTGTCACTGATGTTGGTGCGGATACAAAAAGCTGGGGAAGTTCAGAGATAAGTGTGCTTGCTGCGGCAGATGTATTTGCCATAGCAGCTAGATTGCCAGATGAAGAAACATCAATATTAGCGTTTAGTATCAAATCTTCATTATCATCAGATAGGGCGTCCGCTTTTGTTTTGATTTTAATATCAACATGCGTATACGGAAGTCCGGTTACAGGATTTAATGTTGCAGACTCCGCTATCTGTACATAATAGTTTGTACCGTCGAATAACACGTCTGACCAAACACCTGGCGAGCTTTCATATTGAATATCGCGTGATACATCACCAAAATCATAAAAATCATCACCGGCTGTCGCTTCTCCAGAGACAGTAAGGATTATTTTTGTCGCATCAACTCTACTGTCAGCTAACTCAATTCTAAAAATAGCAGAATTACCTTCTTCAACCACCGCTTGAGATGAAACAGATAAGCTATTGCTTGCAACGCTAATTACCGTGCTTGCTGTATTAGAGCTTGCGCCATCGCTGTCAGTTACGACAATATCAATATCACGATCAAGCACGCTCGCCCCAGTATTGGCGTTATAAAATGTTACCGCTTCAATAGCTGATTGATAATCTGATAGTGACCCACTGCCCGTTAGTGTAATAAGGCCTGTTCCCGAGTCATAAGCACTTGCACTGATGCCACTTGGTAGAGACCCTACGAAAAGTAAATCACCTGCTTGAGCATTGGTCAGTGTAATCGTTGCGCTTTGAATAGTACTGTCCACATCGGTTATAGAAACGTCAATATCTCCGATGCTGATACCTTCCTGTCCAAGCGCATACGATGTGACGTGACCGGTGCCATTGACGGTTGAATCATTAAAGTCTAAATCAAGCGTTGGCGCTTCATTTATATTAGTCTCATTAAGTGAAACACTTATATCCGTATTGTTAGCACCATCTGTTGCTCTAACAACAACGCTGTGTGCATTGCTAGCGGCTTCAAAGTTGTTAGCAAAGGATGCTACACCTGCGGCGGTTAAGCTAATTTCACCTGTCGTGCTATTGATCGCATAAACATCGTTACCTAAACCATCGTCGACGTTGGTCGTAATACTATAGCTAACCGTATCGCTAATATCGTCATCGGTAGCAGAGACGGTGCCTAATACATTAGAGGAGGGAGTGTTCTCAGCATAGTTAAAAGAATAACTAACAGCATCAAACACAGGCGCGTTCACGATAATAATACCTATTACCGTACTTGCTGTATTTGAGTTTGCGCCATCGCTGTCAGTTACGACAATATCAATATCACGATCAAGCACGCTCGCCCCAGTATTGGCGTTATAAAATGTTACCGCTTCAATAGCTGATTGATAATCTGATAATGACCCGCTGCCCGTTAGTGTAATAAGGCCGGTTCCCGAGTCATAAGCACTTGCACTGATTCCGCTTGGTAGTAATCCTACAAAAAGTAAATCACCTGTTTGAGCATTCGTAAGTGTAATCGTTGCGCTTTGGATCGTACTATCCACATCGATTATAGAGACATCAAGGTCGCCGATGCTGATACCTTCCTGCCCAAGCGCATACGATGTGACGTGACCGGTGCCATTGACGGTTGAATCATTAAAGTCTAAATCAAGCGTTGGCGCTTCATTTATATTAGTCTCATTAAGTGAAACACTTATATCAGTATTGTTAGCACCATCTGTTGCTCTAACAACAACGCTGTGTGCATTGCTAGCGGCTTCAAAGTTGTTAGCAAAGGATGCTACACCTGCGGCTGTTAAGCTAATTTCACCTGTCGTGCTATTGATCGCATAAACATCGCTACCCAAACCATCGTCGACGTTGGTCGTAATACTATAGCTAACCGTATCGCTAATATCGTCATCGGTAGCAGAGACGGTGCCTAATACATTAGAGGAGGGAGTGTTCTCAGCATAGTTAAAAGAATAACTAACAGCATCAAACACAGGCGCGTTCACGGTAATAATATCTGTCGAGCCATTAATATTTATAGTTACCGTGGTGTACCTTAAATCGCCATCTGTATCTTTAATGGTGTATGTGAATACATCTGTGGCTGTATCGCCATCTGATAATGCATTCGTATCAGGGTCAGAGTTGTTTAACGTATAGGTATAACTTCCATTAGTCTCAATCGTAATTGAGCCGTATACGCCTTCAAGTAAGACCCCTACACCCGAACCATCAAGTGCAGCAGAGGTATCTCCAACAGCAACACCTACAACGACAGCCCCTAAAGGGACTGCATCAGCAGTTGCATCACCCGCACCTGTTATAACGTTACCTGTCGAAGTAGATACACCATCTTCGGTTACGGTTGCTTGATCAGGGTTGGCGGTCGAATCAACATCGGTAATTAAGATGTTTAAACTGGCTTGTGCTTTAACACCACCAGTATAGGCAGCAACAATAGAAATAAGGTCTAAAACTTCACCACCCGTATGATCTTTACTGATTCCACTTGGGTCATAGTCATAAGTAACAACACCTGTAGTATGATCAAATCCTGTAACTGTTAACGTGCCTTCATCTGTTGTTACTAGAACATTAGATGCATTGCTTGCTTTTAATTCAGCTAATGATACGGCCCTACCGGCAATTGAAATTGACATTAAGCTTTCTGATGTCACTGCAAATGTTGCGCTGCTAATCTGTTCTGTTTCAGGCACGCTGATATCGCCCGCTGCAATGCCGTTGCTGTTACCAATAGTAATGTCGACAATAGCGCTCTCCACACTAAGAACAAGCTCTTCGCTATTATTTGTATATAGTATTTCTAATGAAGAGTCGAACTTTTTAATGATTTCTTCGGTCTCATGCCCTGCATCAGGAGTGCCTTCAGGCTCAAGGTATGGGATGTCCATAAAACTAGTGCCTTCATCTTGTTCAGGCACTGTACTAGGCCCAAATAATGGCGACTTAGCGAAGGCTACCTTACCCCCTTTTGTTTCAAAGGCTGTTAATGACACCTCATCAAAGGGAACCTCAACATCATTACCTAAGTTAACCGATCGCCCATCGTTCAAGGTAATAACCACTACTCCATGTAACCCCGTCATCACCACATCACCAGCAAAAACAATGTCACCTTCTTTCAAAGTGCGGATTTGACCATCAGCTGATTTAGCTGTAACAGTACCGTTAATAAATTTTACAATTCCAATATTAGTCGCCATAGATATTTGTTTTACTTTAAAGAGTGATGAATCGTAAGATGGTCAAATTAGTATACTGCCCTTGAATAAGCCACTGATCTGGACCTGTTTCTTCCAATTGTACTAGAACATTCAGAAGCACTCATATCAACAGCATCACTAGCAACGCCAGCAGCCATACCTATTACGTCACCCGCTTTTGAAGCCCTAGATAATAATGATTTGCCAATAGCTGAGACTTTTTTGAATGAATCTTTAGAGGATTTCTTGGTAAGTAAGCCAATTTGGTCGATTAAACCAATAATGATTTTAACTAACGTTTCATCGGGCTCAGATAATATGGAATATTCCCAAGTATTTAGCCATACAGGATAATGCTTTGTTCCTTCTTGGTCACACAACTCACCTCGAATTGTATTTAATAACAAGGTCTTCCCACTCCCCCACTTCCCTTGAATCCCAATAGTAATAGGGGTGGCAGAGGTTTCTATAAAACGTATGAGTCCGTTCGTATATTTTTCAATCTCTAACAAGTCGCCTTGATTAGGCTCTTTTGCTTTGTCAATTATACTAGCCACTTCAACTTCTTTTTAAAATCCAGTAGCTAGCAAATATATCATTTAAAACACTTCTTGTAGATAAAAGTATTCAATGAATGAATACTGTTGAAAAAGAATAATAAAGACCAACAAGTCAAAAACAAACACCTTAAAAAGATGGCAGCTCAACACATAAACACGCTGTAATTAGTTGTAGTTTCTTGCCTTGAAATGTCCCACCAGTGTCCCATGAGCACAAAAAAACCAGCTTAAAAAGCTGGTTTTTCATGTATTAGATGGTGGGTCGTGCGCGATTCGAACGCGCGACCATCGCATTAAAAGTGCGGTGCTCTACCGGCTGAGCTAACGACCCTCCAAGAGCGGTGCATGATACCGGATTGACGCAAAAAGACAAGTCGAATTTGCGACTTTAAATGTTAATTTTTATACTACTACTAACTTTAGTACTGATAGCGGGTGACGTCGGCTAGATGCGCCTTTTCAAAACCTTGCTTACGTAAACGGCACGATTCGCATTCACCACATGCTTCACCCTTTGCATTGGCTTGATAACAAGACACCGTTGCGCTGTAATCGACCTTTAAGGCATCACCTTTTGCTATTATTTGAGCCTTACTGAGGTTAATTAGCGGTGTGTGTATTTTAAACTTACCTTGTTCAACGCCTGCTTTAGTGGCTAAGTTAGCCAAGCTCTCAAACGCCTTAATAAACTCAGGGCGGCAATCGGGGTAGCCCGAGTAATCCACCGCATTAACGCCAATAAAGATATCCCACGCATCTAGCACTTCTGCCCAACCTAGTGCTATAGAAAGAAAAACCGTATTTCTCGCTGGTACGTAGGTGACAGGAATGCCCGCTGACTTTTCAATCGGAACGTTTATGTTTTCATCTGTTAGCGCAGAGCCACCAAATTCACCCATTCCTAATTTTATTGTTTTGTGTTCTGAGACATTAAAAGTTTTAGCTAACTGGCTAGCCGCCTCCAATTCAGAATTATGGCGCTGCCCGTAATCAAAACTGAGTGCATAACACTCATAACCTTGTTCTTTGGCGATCGCCAAAACGGTGGCTGAATCTAACCCACCGGAAACTAATACTACTGCTTTTTTAGACATCACTTAATCTTTTATGGTTTGTTACTTACCGGGCGTGTCGCCCCACAAGTATTTATGGAGCTGAATCTGAAATCTTACTGGCAGCTTTTCCTCTATCACCCAATTTGCAAGATCTACTGCTTGAAGCTGCCCTTGCACCGGTGAAAACAGTATTTCGCATTTATCGGCCAGCTCATGCTCTTGCATGTGTTGTTTCGACCAATCAAAATCTGTTTTATCACAAATAACGTATTTTACTTGATCACCTTTTGCTAGGTATTGATAATTTTCATGAAGGTTTTTAGCCATCTCACCAGAACCCGGGGTTTTAACGTCTAGTACTTTAATAACACGCTGGTCGACCTCAGAGACACTCAATGCACCGCTGGTTTCTAATGAAACATGGTAGCCAGCATCGCATAATTGGCGCATCAAATCATGCACCCGTTTTTGCGCCAATGGCTCACCACCGGTTACATTAATATACTGTGCACCCTGCTTATCAACTTCTTCAAGAATGTCGTCAATGCGGCGAGTTTCACCGCCATGAAATGCATACTCTGTATCACAGTAACCACACCGCAAAGGGCAGCCCGTTAGGCGGATAAAGGTCGTAGGCAAGCCCACTGTTTTACCTTCCCCTTGCAGTGAATAAAAAATTTCCGTAATACGTAAACTATCTTTCGACATAGCGATTACAACTGGGCCTTAAGTAAGTGATTAATGTTTATCTTGCCGCATTTTGGCAAGCCTTTTCTTGGCGAGGCTGGCTACGGTGGTTCCTGGGTACGCTGCAGTCACTTTTTCTAACGTTACCGTTGCTTGTTGCCATTGTTTATTTTCGTATTGAATAAAGCCGACTTTCAACATCGCATCTTTTGCCTTTGAATGTGCGGGGTACTGCGATATCACTTTGCTAAACTCATCAAACGCACGCTTAAAATCGCGGTTTACATAACTCGCTTCGCCTAACCAATACAGAGCATTGGGTATATAAATACTGTTAGGAAAACTAGAAACAAACTCCGTAAAGTCGGTAATTGACTGCTGATATCGACCCGACTTTAAGCTTGAAAATGCCTTATCGTATGCCAGCTTATCGTGCCCGCCTGCCACCACTGATGACTGAACCGTTTGAGCCGGTACGCCATTTTGCGCTTCGACTGGCGTTAGCTGCCCGATGTTTGGCAAGGTTTTTTTACCGGCTTCTAATTGGACAATTCGTCTATCGGTATCAAGATATAAATCACGCTGACGTTTTTTCAGCGTTTCAATTAGGTAGTTTTGCTCTTCAATTTGACCACGCATTTGCTGAACTTCACGCTGAAGCTGCTCAAGCCGGTTGTACATACCTAACAAGCTAGCAGCCGATGTTTGCGCGGGTGCTACCGATAAGCGCCCACTAGTGCCATCCACAACTGGCGGTAGGGCTGCCGAAGCAGCCCCACTCATAAGCATTAAGGCGGCAAACCGCCCTATTGTTTTTTTACTCATCAATGTGCTGGGTAAATAAGTTCAACACGGCGGTTTAAATGCCAAGCTGATTCATCATGTCCTCTTGCAACTGGCTTTTCTTCACCAAGAGCTACCGCTTCGGTTTGGTGAGCCGACGCACCTTGAAGTGATAATAGATTTTGAACCGTTTTCGCACGTTTTTCACTCAACGCTACGTTGTATTCACGCGTTCCACGTTCGTCGGCATGGCCTTCAACAATAACTGAAACATTGCTGTTTGCAGCTAAATACGCACCATGTGCTGCCAATACTGCTTCGTATTGAGGCTGTACCGCACTGCTATCAAACGCAAAGTAAATAACCTTTGTTGACAAGGGGCTTGATGGATTATCAAGCGGGTGCCCTGAAAAACTACTGCCATCGCCAACACCACTTGTTGTTGCACCACCGCTCGCACTACCGTTCGCACTACCTGCTATTCCTGAGCCGGCGTCTTCGTCGCCACCAAACATACTACAACCCGCTAAAACCGTTGAAAGCAAAAGAGCAGTTAATAAATTCTTACAGATTTTCATTTTTATTCCTTACGTTAATATTTAAAAGGCGACCACGCTGGTTCTCTCACTTCACCACCTTGCAGACGAAGCTTTTGACGAACTTTACCGTCAGATGATACCGCAGCTAAAATGGATTTCAAGCCATCATTGGTTGAATATAAAATCATACTGCCATTAGGCGCGTAACTCGGTGATTCATCTAATTTTCCATTCGTTAAAATATTAGTGAAACCGGTCTTCAAATCCATTGTAGCAATTCGGTACTGGCCGTTAACTCGATGCACCATCGTAATGTATTTTCCATCTGGTGAATAACTGGCTCTCGCGTTATACGAGCCTTCGAAAGTTATTCGACCTGCCTGCCCACCGTTTGCCGAAATTCGGTAAATTTGTGGCTTACCACCTCGGTCAGAGGTGAAAATAATCTGACGCCCATCAGGCGACCAATCCGGCTCCGTATCAATAGCATAACTTCTCGTTAAACGACGAAATGAGCGAGTGATCACATTATAAATATAAATATCGGCGCTCCCGTCTTTAGAAAGCGTTAACGCTAATTGGCTACCGTCTGGCGACCATGAGGGTGCGCCATTGATCCCTTTGAATGAATGTAACTTCTCACGTTGCCCGGTCCTAAGTGTTTGTGTATAGATCGAGGAACGTCGCTGTTCATACGACACGTAAGAAATCTTATCGCCTGTTGGCGACCAAGCCGGTGACATAACCGGTTCAGATGAGGTCACTATTGTTTTCGCGCCGTAGCCATCAGCATCCGCTACTTGAATTTTATATTCCGTTTGACCATTCGCTCCAGGCATCGATGTGACGTAGGCCATTCTGGTACTAAAGGCACCTTTTTGACCGGTTAATTTTTCATAGATCAAATCACTAATTCGATGCGCGACACCCCGCAAACTCGAGCGGTTAGCAGGAATACTAAACCCCGTTAACTGCTCTCCTTTATACACATCAAACAATTGAAATTGAACCGATAAGCTACCATTCGCAGCGGACGTTACCTTGCCAATAACTAGGTTATCTTGCCCCAACGCCTGCCAGTTACGAAAATTCACCTGTTCAGCCGATGATGGTTTGCTCAACATGTCGGTACGCGGCAATGCCTTAAAACGACCACTTCGCGCCAAGTCATCAGCAATAATTTGAGCTATATCAACCGGCAAACCACCCATAACCTGCGCGCTTGAAAACGGCACAACGACAATCGGTTGAGCGGATGAAACGCCTTGCGTTATTTCAATTCTCAAGGCGTCAGCCACGGCAGAAAAACTCAACAACACGCATAACAATAAACTGGCTTTAATCATTCTGGTCATTCGTTATCAGCCTCCTGGCCTAAAATAAAATTCAAGTGTTCGAAAGTAATTAAACATACTGGGGTCGCTTGGCAGTGGCAGTGGTGCGGCCTTTCTTGTAGCGCGTTCAACAGAGCGGTCAAAAAACGTATTACCACTCGATTTAATCACCTGCGCATCAATCACATCGCCGCCAGGAATCAAGCGGACTCGCACAACGCAATTTAAGCCCATAATATCACCCGGTGGCTGTATCCAATTGCGTTCCACTTTTTGTCTAATCAAGTCGGTATAACTGGCAACCGCTACTTGTGCACGCATTTGTTGTTCTTCCAATGCCGCCTGTTCACGCAAATCCTGTTCTCGTTCAGCCTGTTCTCGTTCAGCCTGTTCTCGTTCAGCCTGTTCTTGCGCTGCTTTAGCTTCCGCCGCTGCTTTAATTTTTTCGGCTTTTTCCCTCGCCAAGCGCTGTTTTAGCTCTTTAGCTTGCGCCAGTTTCTTTTTCTTTGCTGCTTCAGCCTTTTTCTTTTTAGCCAGCGATTTTTGCTTCTTTAACTTAGCTTGTCTTGCTGCTTCGTCGGCTTTTTGTTGTGCTAACTTTTTCTCTTGGCTGGCCTTTTTCTTTTTAAGGTCGGCAATTTTCTTTTCTTCAGCTAATCGTTTCTTCCTTAAATCATCAACCCGCTTTTTGTCTTGTAGCTTCTTTTTCTTTTCTAATTTTTTAAGCTCTTCAGCTGCTGCCTTAATTTTTGATTCGTCGATAACCGTTGCTTTAACGATATTAACCGGCGGCTTTGAGTGTATTTCATCATCTGTAAAATCGATGCCAAACACAAAAAACGCCACTAGCAGCAAATGGAAAGTAACTGACAAGACAACCGCTAAAGGGTGCTTTTTAAATATACCTATCATTGCAATATCACTACTTAACTGGGGTCGGTTAGCAAACCAACGCTAGGAACACCCGCCGCTTGCAAGGTCGTCATGGCACGCACCACTTCACCATACGCTACGCCTTTATCCCCTCGAATCATCACCGAGGTTTTAGGTTTGTTACGCAACACCGCGGCCACCTTAATTTGCAATGTTTCGCTCGAAATAGCTTGATCCGTATTCTCGCCAACATCCAAATAATATTGACCTTGTCGATCCACTGTAACGACCAAGGGTTGAATATTATTGTCATCAACTTGCTCCGCATCTGCTTGCGGCAAGTCGATCTCTACACCCTGCTGAATAAGTGGCGCGGTGATCATAAAAATAATCAGCAACACCAACATGACGTCGATATAAGGCACCACATTAATTTCACCCATCGGGCGACGTTTAGTACTACGCGCCACTGTTTTTCTCGTGCATACTGATATGAGCTTGACGTTGTAACACGGTCGTAAAGTCATCCATAAACGTTTCATAACGCGTTGCTAAGCGGTCTGCATTCGTTGAAAACCGGTTATACGCCACCACCGCTGGGATCGCTGCAAACAAGCCCATGGCTGTTGCTACTAGCGCTTCTGAAATACCCGGAGCCACTAAGGCCAGCGTTGCTTGCTTCATATTTCCAAGTGCTTGGAACGAACTCATAATGCCCCACACAGTGCCAAACAAGCCAACATAGGGACTGGTTGAGCCGACGGTGGCTAAAAATGGCAAGTGGTTGTCTAGCAGGTCCATTTCTCGGTTGTATTGAGCCTGCATCGCACGGCGCGCACCCTCAACCACGTGCATCGGTTCCATGCCTTTTTGTTCGTTTAAGCGCTTATATTCCACAAAGCCCGTGTGAAAAATACTTTCCATACCACTTTTGTCGTAGTGATCTGAACTGACTTGACGTGACAGTTCGTTCAGGTCGATACCAGACCAAAAGCGTTTTTCAAAGGTATTGGTTACTTTAAAGGCGAATTGAAACTCTTTATATTTTGCAAAAATAAACGTCCACGAAACAACCGATGCCATCACCAGTATCAGCATTACTAACTTTACGATGGGCCCTGCTTGAGAAATCAGGTGTACGATAGATAAATCATTAGTCATGTTAATTGCTCAATCATTAATTTTGGAATAGCTTTAACCTTCATGCTGTGTGCATCGAGGCAAGCGACTTTTATTACCGCTTTGTTTATTATTTCACGGTTCGGCTGCTCTCGTATGATCGTTTGATGAAAAATCAATGAAGCGCGTTTTAATTCTGCTATGTGGGTCTGTACTGTTAAATTATCGTCAAATTTGGCTGGCTTTAGATAATCCATTTGAACAGCCCTAACGGCAAACGCAACACCTTGCTCGTCTATCAACGCGCCTTGTTCAAACCCTTCGCTGCGTAAAAATTCGGTACGCGCTCTTTCTAAGTATTTTAGATAGTTGGCATAGTACACAATACCTTGCATATCGGTATCTTCGTAATAAATCCTAATAGGCCATTGGTGATTTTTGTCTGTCATAAGGTCAACTAAGGTGTATTGACTTACTCAGCGTCAAACGAAGCATTTTCTGCATCCGCATCGCTTTTACTGGGCACCTTTAAACCTAAGTGTTCATACGCATGACGTGTTGCCATTCGCCCGCGCGGCGTTCTCATAATGTAACCCTTTTGAATTAGGTACGGTTCGAGCACATCTTCGACGGTTCCGCGTTCTTCGCTAAGTGCCGCAGCCAAGCTATCTACACCCACCGGGCCACCATCGAAGGTTTCTATTAGCGTCTTTAACAAACGACGATCCATCTTGTCAAAACCACTCTTATCCACCTCAAGCATCGTTAAGGCTTTATTGGCCATATCGGCCGTAATCACGCCGTCACCTTTGACGTCCGCATAATCCCTCACCCGTCTGAGCAAACGATTCGCAATTCGAGGTGTGCCGCGTGACCTTACGGCAATTTCCCTTGCGCCATCACTGTCTGAGCGCAACGCCAAAATATCCATTGAACGCTGAACGATATGCGATAAATCGGCATCATTATAAAACTCTAAGCGTTGAGTAATACCGAACCTGTCACGTAAGGGCGAGGTGAGCAAGCCCGCCCGCGTGGTTGCGCCCACTAAGGTGAATGGCGGTAAGTCTAATTTAATAGAACGCGCGGCAGGACCCTCGCCAATCATAATGTCTAATTGGTAATCTTCCATCGCTGGGTAGAGAATTTCTTCCACCACCGGACTAAGACGATGTATTTCATCGATAAACAATACGTCGCCTTCTTCAAGATTAGTTAGTAACGCCGCCAGATCGCCGGCTTTTTCTAAAACAGGGCCGGATGTCTGCCGCAAATTCACCCCCATTTCATGCGCAATAATGTGCGACAGTGTCGTTTTGCCTAAACCGGGTGGGCCAAAAATTAATACGTGATCCAAGGCTTCAGAACGCGCCTTTGCCGCCGACATAAAAATTTCCATCTGCTCACGAATAGCAGGCTGGCCGATATAATCTACTAATGTTTTAGGGCGAATAGCCCGGTCTATTGCTTCATCATCAAGCAAGTTATCAGAACTAATGAGTCGGTCACTTTCTATCATACTTATGGCTTCTTATTTTTTTGCCGCTGATTGTAAGGCAGAACGGATAATTTGTTCACTGCTTGCATCATCATTCGCAACGGCCCGCGCACGTTTCTCAGCATCTTGTGGTTTATAACCTAATGCCACTAAGGCACTAACGGCTTCATCAATTGGCGAGGCTTGTTGCGTTAAGCTGGCTGAAGCCAACTTGCTGTCGCCAGCTATTTTTTCTGGCAAACGATCTCGCATATCGATGATAAGTCGCTCGGCCGTTTTTTTGCCAATACCCGGCAAACGAACCATCGCAACCACGTTATTTTCGCTCACCCACAAACAAAAATCATCGACACTCACGCCCGATAAAATACCCAGCGCCACCTTAGGCCCAACGCCATTAACCTTAATTAAACTTCTAAATAACGCCCGCTCTTGCTCGGTTAAAAAGCCGTACAAGATATGCGCATCCTCGCGCACCACGAGGTGTGTTCGCATCAACACCTTTTCACCTAATCCGGGCAAATTAAAGAAGCTCGACATCGGTGTTTCAATATCGTAGCCCACACCATTTACGTCTATGATCACATGCGGTGCTTGTTTTTCATGCACCGTACCACTTAGAAAGCCAATCATGCGAACGCCCTTGAAGTTGTTTGATTTGTTTGATCTGTATGGAAGTGACAAAGCGCAACCGCTAGCGCATCACTCGCATCCATTTGCGGGTCGCCTTGTAGTTTTAACAAAACCTTCACCATATGTTGAACCTGTGTTTTATCCGCACTTCCTTTACCGGCTATTGCGAGCTTAATTTGACGCGCGGCATATTCAAAAACACTAATATCGTGATCAAATACAGCACATATAGCCGATGCCCTTGCTTGCCCTAATTTAAGCGCTGAGTCAGCATTACGCCCCATAAACACCTGTTCAACCGCCATTTGTTGCGGTTTATAGTGGTCGGTTATTTCGCGCACGCCTAAGTAAATTTTTTTTAATCTGTCGGGCAAGTCGCCGCCGCCGGTTCGAATGCAACCGCTGTCAACGTATTTGGCCTCTCTACCGGACACCTCAATAACACCGTAGCCCGTGACTCTAGAACCCGGATCAATGCCTAATATTCGCAGCATAATTACTCTGACAGCTCTGGCATGTCATTGGGAAAGTCAGCATTTGAATAAACGTTTTGCACATCATCCAAGTCTTCCAACACATCCAATAAGCGCAGAATTTTTTCTGCATCTTTTGCACTCACTGGCGACAGGTTGTCAGCGCGCAAAGTCACTTCTGCATGCTCATGAGGAAACTCAGCCTCAACGAGGGCATCACGAATTTTCATAAAATCTTCAGGCTGAGTTAGCACTTCAAACGAACCATCATCATGCGTCACCACATCATCCGCACCCGCTTCTAATGCCGCCTCCATTAATGCATCTTCGTCCAACTCGCTAGAGAGGTTAATGACACCAAGTTTCTGGAACATATAATCAACTGAACCACTGGTGCCCAAGTTACCACCCGCTTTATTAAATGCGTGTCGCACTTCAGCCACCGTTCTATTTTTATTATCCGTCAAGCAATCAACAATCACCGCCGTACCCGCAGGGCCATAGCCTTCATAACGAATTTCATCAAAGTTTTCTGAATCAGTCGAGCCATCGCCTTTTTTAATGGCTGTTTCGATGGTGTCCCGTTTCATGTTGTTAGACAGCCCTTTATCAACGGCTGATCTTAAACGGGGGTTGTTAGCTGGATCTGGCCCGCCTGCTTTTGTCGCTACAGTGATTTCACGGATCAGTTTAGTAAATAGTTTTCCGCGTTTAGCGTCTTGCGCACCCTTTCGAAACCGGATGTTTGCCCACTTACTATGACCCGCCATAACCTACCCTCTTCCATCGCCTTCTAAAGGTGAAGAGTGTATCACTCTCGGGATTTTTGATTAAGCGAAACTCGTGCTCAATTAACCTGATATTCGGATGCGCGTACCATGCATTAAGGAAAGTGTTATTTCTTCAGGGCTAATATTTTTAGGAAAGTACACGCCACTGATTTTCGCATTGAAAAAACTACAGCCCTCTAGTTTACAATCACGTAAATCCGCACCCCTTAAATCTGCATTCTTGAAATAAGCACCGGATAAATCCAAACCGTTTAAGTTCACGCCTTTGAGGTCAAACGCACGAAATTTAGCGTTTACTAGGTCAAGCGCCTTTCCTTCTTCTCGACCTTTATTAAAGGACTCTGCATCATCATGTAGCAAATAACCGTACATTTCACTTTGTTTGTCTTCTAGCATCGCTTCCAGCCTTATTACCCATGTTTTTTAGTAAGTGTAGTCCATTAAAAAAAAATAGCACGCCTCCTCTAGGCGCATAAAAAACCCCGCATAAGCGGGGTTCTTAGATCTAACGACGTGGAGGTCGATTTACATCATGCCGCCCATTCCACCCATGCCGCCCATTCCACCCATGCCGCCCATATCTGGCATACCACCAGCAGCTGCACCAGCTTCTTCAGGTTCATCGGTAATCATGGCTTCGGTAGTAATCATCAAGCCAGCGATAGAAGCTGCATTTTGCAATGCTGTTCTAGTTACTTTAGCTGGATCAAGAATACCCATTGCAATCATGTCGCCGTATTCGCCGGTTGCAGCGTTGTAACCTTCGTTGCCACTGGCTTGTTTAACAGCTTGTAGGACAACTGAAGCTTCTTCGCCTGCGTTAGTTACGATTTGACGTAACGGTGCTTCCATTGCGCGTAACGCAATTTTAATACCGATGTCTTGATCGTGGTTAGCGCCTTTTGCTTCACTCGCAGCACCTAATACGCGAATTAACGCTGTACCGCCACCAGGAACCACACCTTCTTCAACCGCTGCGCGAGTTGAATGCAACGCGTCTTCTACGCGAGCTTTTTTCTCTTTCATTTCAACTTCTGTGGTCGCGCCTACTTTAATAACCGCAACACCGCCAGCTAGTTTAGCCATGCGTTCTTGAAGTTTTTCTTTATCGTAGTCAGAGCTAGCTTCTTCTGCTTGTGTGCGAATTTGTGCAACACGTGCTTCAATATCAGCTGCTTGGCCAGCACCATCAACAACAACTGTGCTGTCTTTAGTAATGGTTACGCGCTTTGCAGAACCCAGGTCTTCTAAGGTTGCTTTTTCTAGTGTTAAGCCCACTTCTTCAGCAATCACTGTACCGCCAGTTAAGATAGCGATATCTTCTAACATTGCTTTACGACGATCGCCAAATCCAGGTGCTTTAACAGCCGCAACTTTAACAATACCGCGCATATTGTTAACAACCAATGTTGCTAACGCTTCGCCTTCGATATCTTCAGCAATAATCAATAATGGACGGCCTGCTTTTGCAACGCCTTCTAAAATTGGTAGTAAATCGCGGATATTTGAGATTTTTTTGTCGTGCAATAAAATCACAGGTTCTTCTAAGTCAACACTCATGCTTTCTTGGTTGTTGATGAAGTATGGAGAGAGGTAGCCACGGTCAAATTCCATGCCTTCAACCACGTCTAGTTCATTTTCTAAACCTGAACCTTCTTCAACGGTGATAACACCTTCTTTGCCCACTTTATCCATTGCTTCAGCGATGATTTCACCAACAGACTCGTCAGAGTTAGCAGAAATAGTACCCACTTGAGCAATCGCTTTCGTGTCTGCACAAGGAACGGCTAATTCTTCAATCGCTGCAACAGCAGCAACCACTGCTTTATCAATACCACGCTTTAGATCCATTGGGTTCATGCCCGCAGCAACAGACTTCATACCTTCAACCAAAATAGCTTGTGCCAATACGGTCGCTGTTGTTGTTCCGTCACCGGCAACGTCTGATGTTTTAGCGGCAACTTCTTTAACCATTTGCGCGCCCATGTTTTGGAACTTGTCTTTTAATTCGATTTCTTTCGCAACAGACACACCATCTTTAGTGATCGTTGGGCCGCCGAAACCTTTATCTAAAACAACGTTACGGCCTTTAGGACCTAATGTTACTTTAACTGCTTTTGCTAGTATATTAACGCCTTCAACCATTAAGCTGCGTGCGTCATCTCCAAATTTAACTTGCTTTGCCATCTGTATATTCCTTAATTAATTCGTGTTTTTATTCAACAACAGCAATGACGTCGCTTTCGCTCATCACTAATAATTCGTCGCCCTCTACTTCAACTTCCGTGCCTGCATATTTGCCAAACAACACGTTGTCGCCAACTTTTACAGACATTGGACGTAAGTCACCTTTGTCATTTACCGCACCATTACCTACGGCAATAATTTCACCACGGCTTGGTTTTTCTTTTGCAGAATCTGGAAGTACAATACCGCCTGCGCTAACTGCTTCTTCTTCAACGCGTTTGATGATGACGCGGTCGTTTAATGGACGTAAGTTCATTTCTTTAAGTCTCCTATTATTAAAATTGATATAGCCATTCCGGCTAGCAAAATAGATATGGGGCGATGTATCACTAAATCAACCCCCCCACACCTTTAAAATTAATGTCTCTTAAAACTATTAGCACTCTTTCTTTAAGACTGCTAATAATAGCGACAGATGCTGTTGTGTCAAGTAGACGAGCCTATTCGAAGAAACTGACCTCGCTTTTATTCTTCTTCGGTGAAAGTTATGGTTAATAATCATCAAACTCGGTTACCATAATTGCCATAACAATATCCTTAAAGATTCATCATGAATGACGAACAACTCTTAAGATACAGCCGACAAATCATGCTGCCTTCAATCGACATTGAAGGCCAACAAGCACTCCTTAATTCTCGCGTTCTTATTATTGGCATGGGCGGATTAGGTAGCCCAGTGGGCCTCTATTTGGCCGCTGCAGGCGTTGGCCATTTGGTTATTAGCGATTTTGACGAAGTAGACCTTTCCAATCTTCAGCGGCAGATCGCTCATACAAGCAACAGCATTGGTATGTCTAAAGTAGACTCTGCAAAGCAAACGTTTCATGCTATCAACCCACACATTAATATAACGACAATTAATAAAAAATTTACCCCCGACACCTTATTAGAACAAGTCCATCTGGCCGACATTGTTGTGGATTGTTGCGACAATTTTGAAACACGCTTCGCTGTCAATGATGCTTGCGTTGCCGCTAAAACACCGTTGGTTTCAGGCGCTGCGATTCGTTTTGAAGGGCAAATATCCGTTTTTGACCCACGCGATGAACAATGCCCTTGTTACAACTGCCTCTACCCTCGCGATGGCAGTGTTGCTCAAACCTGCTCTGAAAATGGCGTTATTGCACCCATCACTGGGATTATTGGTAGCATGCAAGCCTTGGAAACGATCAAAGTCATCACCGGTGCTGGCGAATCATTACAGGGCCGTGTTTTATTGCTCGATGGATTATCCATGGAATGGCAAAGTATGCAGTTGCCACGCAACCCTAATTGCCCCACTTGCTCCAGCAACGCCTGACCTAAAGCACTTGCAATCATCACCAAAAAACTTATACTTGGAACCAATTCAGTGAAGAACTGTCTCAATAACTATTAAAAATGCAATCGAAGGAGATACATCATGAAGTGGGAAACACCAACATATAAAGATTTACGTTTCGGTTTTGAAGTAACGATGTACATCTATAACCGATAGATAAAAGATTTCCAGTTGAAAAGGGGGTTCCAATCGGAACCCCTTTTTTATTTCTGTCAATATTTAAAAATTTACTCATTATGCAAATTCGTGTTTTAGGTTCTGGTGCAGGCGGCGGCTTCCCCCAATGGAATTGTAGCTGCCCAAATTGTAAGGCGGTAAGAGAAGGCTCAATCAAAGCGTCTACTCGTAATCAATCATCCATCGCCATCTCATCCGATGGTGAGCATTGGGCGTTATTTAACGCCTCCCCCGATGTGCGCGCACAATTAGAAAACTTTCCGGAAATCCATCCTAAGAACAAAGTCCGCGGCACCGGCATAGAAGCGATTGTGATGTTCGATTCACAAATCGACCATGCAACGGGCTTGCTGATATTGCGCGAAGGTGACCCGTTGACGGTTTACTGCACCGAAATGGTAAAACAAGACCTTTCGACTGGCTTCCCTATTTTTAATATTCTAGAGCATTTTTGTGGTGTGGAAGATCACCCTATTCCGCTTAACGGAGACGCGTTTACCATCCCAAACATAGACGATTTAGAGTTCACCGCCCTACCACTTAAAAGCAAAGCACCGCCATATTCGCCGCATAGGAACGACCCTCACGAGGGCGATAACATCGGCATGATTATTCGCCAAATTTCAACGGGCAAAACAACCTTCTACGCACCTGGTTTAGGTGTTATTGAACCGCATGTTGAAAAAGCTATGAGCGACGCTAATTGCGTCTTAGTAGACGGCACATTTTGGACAGATGATGAACTGGCCTCGGTTGGCCGCCCATTACTCGCCAGAAAGATCGGCCATTTACCGCAATCCGGTGAAGGTGGCATGATTGAGTTCTTAGATACGCTCGATAAACCGCGCAAAATTCTGATCCACATCAATAATACCAACCCCATTTTGAACGAGGAATCAGAAGAACGCGATATACTGACTCAACACGGCATTGAAGTGTCGTACGACAATATGAATATCGAGCTGTAAACATGACAGATAAAGCCCCGTGGTCACCACAAGAATTTGAACAACGCATTCGTGATATGGAGCGTTTTTACCATATCAACCACCCGTACCACGTGATGATGCACGAAGGCACGCTAAGCAAAGAACAAATCCGTGGCTGGGTGGCAAACCGTTTTTACTATCAAATTAATATTCCATTGAAAGATGCCGCCATTATGGCGAATTGCCCAGACCGTGATACACGTGCCCAGTGGATTCAACGCATTATCGACCACGATGGCGCACCCGGAGAAATCGGTGGTATCGAAGCGTGGCTGCAACTCGGCGAAGCGGTTGGTTTAACACGCGAGGAAGTATTGTCAGAAGAACACGTACTACCCGGTGTTCGTTTTGCAGTAGACGCTTACGTGAACTTTGCACGACGCGCCGATTGGCACGAAGCGGCAAGTTCGTCGTTAACGGAGTTATTTGCGCCTAAAATTCACCAACAGCGCCTAGACAATTGGCCTGAGCATTATCCGTGGATTGATTTAAAAGGCCTTACTTATTTCCAAAAAAGACTCTCTGAGGCACGACGTGACGTTGAACACGGTTTGCGCATCACGCTTGATTACTACAAAACACGCGAGCAACAAGAAAGAATGCTCGGTATTCTAAAGTTCAAGCTCGACATACTTTGGACAATGGCCGATGCCATGCACATGGCCTACGTGCATAAAATGCCGCCTTACTTCACGGTAAAATCATGAGCTTAGACAATAGCAAAGCTTTTCAGCTTTCGCCCACCTACCGTCTGCAATGGGAAGAGGCGCAAAATATGTTTGTTCTACTCTACCCAGAAGGCCTTATTGAACTTAACCAAAGCTCAGCAGAAATTTTACAAGTATGTGATGGCAAAAATAAACTCAGCGACATTGTGCGCATTCTTGAAGAAAAATTCTCAGCGACTGGCTTGAAAAATGACATCAGCAATTTTTTAAACACGGCACTCGGCAATGGCTGGATCACTCAAAGCGCCTAGCCCACCACGCTGGTTATTAGCCGAGCTAACCTATGCCTGCCCGTTGCAGTGTCCGTACTGCTCTAATCCGCTCGACTACGCTAACTTCACCAACGAGCTCAACACCGACGAATGGAAGCGTGTACTCAAGCAATCACGCGAAATGGGCGCGGTTCAACTCGGTTTTTCAGGTGGTGAACCCCTCGTTAGAAAAGACCTCACTGAGCTGGTGCGTTATTCACACGATCTTGGTTATTACATCAACCTCATCACCTCCGGTTACAACATGGATGAGGCTAAAATTATTGAATTAAAAGAAGCCGGACTGGACCATATTCAAATAAGTTTACAAGCCAGCTCCAAAGAATTGAACGATTATATTGCCGGTACAGAAAGCTTTGAGCACAAAAAAGTAGTCGCTAAGTTAATCAAAAAACACGGCTACCCAATGGTCTTGTGTGTCGTATTACACCGCGAAAACATCCACCAAATGAAAGACATTTTGGAGATGGCGATAGAACTGGGTGCTGATTTTGTCGAGCTCGCCAATACACAATACTATGGCTGGGCACAACACAACCGCGACCAGCTGCTTCCCACCCAAGAACAGCTAAAAGAAGCCGAAGCGATAGCAAAGGAATACCAAGAATCACAAGCTGGAAAAATGAAGATTTACTACGTGATTCCCGATTATTTTGAAGGCCGCCCAAAAGCCTGCATGAACGGCTGGGGAACCACTTTCTTAACAATAGCACCTGATGGCCTAGCACTGCCTTGCCATTCCGCACGACAATTACCCAATTTCGATTGCCCCAGCGTACGCGACTACTCTATTAACGAAATATGGAACGAATCCACCGCGTTTAACTACTTCCGCGGTGATGATTGGATGAAAGAACCCTGCAGAAGCTGTCCAGAAAAAGACAAAGATTTTGGTGGTTGCCATTGCCAAGCATTTTTACTTACCGGCGACGCAACAAATGCTGACCCCGTTTGTGATTTATCACCACAACATCACATCGTGACGGATGCAATCGCAACGGCAGAAAAACCCGCCGAACAACCCTTGCTCTTTAGAAACAGCAAGAATTCGAAGTTATTTTAAATTAATTATTTGAGCTAAAACTGCTATTTACCAAAAGCGACTCGCCGCTTTTGCGCAGCCCAGTAAGCAATAGCGAGCGATCTTAATATTTATTGAGTAACGACCTACACGCTCTCCATTCAAGCCCTTAGACTTTGACAACTATAGCTAGAAACATTTGATATGGAAAAGTCGATTAGCTTTTCTATTGATGTGTTGGATCACTAATTGGCCCGGCCTTCACGGATATAGCGACCACCTTCAAAGCGTGAAAAGATCCCAGCTAGCATCGGATGCCTGATCGGCTCACCACTCAAATCAAGCTCTAGATTTTGCTCAGCCACGTACGTGACATGGCTCGCACCGTGAACCAAAACCTGATACCAAGGCTTATCTTTCGGTGGACGCGACCTCGCAACCGTTTCGTACCATTCATCAGTTGACCGGAATGTCGCATCAACATCTGCAATAACACCGCGATAATCGAAAAGTTGGTGATGGACTACATCACCGATGGAAAACTTTGCCTTGCTAATACTGGTCGCCATGGTCATATATTCCTTGCTGCCCTAAACTCGCTTAATACCGTTATTTAAAATGATTTGTTTTTAACCGTATGCTTTGGGCTTTTTACCACCTTACTTGCTAATGCCGTTAAATTAAAGAGCTTTGGTCATTTGGATTTTTTTGAGTAACACCGATAAGCAACGCTTAATAAATTCACCAGCACTCAAGCAAAGCGACATATGCGAAAGTTTAACGGCGCACCAAAAAACCATTTCCAGTTCTTTTTAAAAATAGTGATTTAACAAATCGTGATACAAAAACCAGTTAAAGCAACTAAATCAATCTGTTAAAGAGAAATTAGATTAGTTATCTAGGATAGCAACCTTTAATATTAACCTTTAAAAATGGAATCTGTTGCTGTCACTAAGGCATCAATCATTTCTTCACCGTGCGCTAGGTGCGTTGAGTTTACCAGCTTAATAAGGGTTGCATTGGGCAACACTTTTGAAAGCGTTATGGATGATCCTATTGGGCACATAAAGTCTTTTTCACCGTGAATAATCGTACAGGGGATATTTTGTAAACTGGCGGCATTATTTATAATTTCGTTCTCTTCAATAAAATAGCGGTTCATTCCATAGTGTGTTTCGATACGCGCTTGCGCCACCGCCGTTTCTGGCACGTCACCGTCTAATTCAGCTGCATTAAAATCATCCCCCAACACCACAGCGCCTCCCCATGCATCCCATTCACGTGTTGCTGCTTGCTGCACTTGTGGGTCGTCACTATTTAGCCGTCGATGGTAAGCGGCTAACAAATTTTCCTGCTCTGGTTTGGATACGTGTTTGATAAAACGTTGCCATGCTTCTGGAAATAATTGATTAGCGCCACCATCTTTAAAGAACCACTCTGCATCGCATGAGCGCGCTAGGAACGTTCCGCGCAATACCAAACCCGAGACTCGATGATTATGCTGTTGCGCATACAAAAGTGCTAATGTAGCGCCCCAAGAGCCACCGAATAACAACCATTGCTCGATGTCTAAACGCTGACGAATCAACTCCATATCAGCCATTAGATATTGCGTTGTATTATTGCGTAGCTCGCCAGATGGCTTTGAACGCCCTGCCCCACGTTGATCCATTAAAATAATATGATATTTTTCTGGGTTAAAAAAACAACGATGATGATCTTTGCAACTAGAGCCCGGCCCTCCATGTAAGAAGATAACTGGTTGGCCATTTGAATTGCCTATTTGTTCAACGTAAATCTCATGCCCATCAGCGGTTTCAAGCCAATCCGTCGCGAATGGCTCTATTTCGGGGTACAGCGTTTTCAACATCACACATCCTTTAACTTCATCTATTAAAGCTGATAAGGCTCAGCAAATACCGAATTAGACTACGCTATACTGAGCGTTTTTGAAACTTAACTCCTACATGTTCGATTTTCTTATTATTGGTGGCGGCATCATTGGTTTGTTAACCGCTAAAGAGCTACAAAAAAGCGGCGAAAACGTTGCCATTGTCGAAAAAAACAGCCCCGGGCAACAAGCAACTTGGGCCGCTGGCGGCATCTTATCCCCGATGCGTCCGTGGCATTATTCTGAACCGGTTAATGCCATTAGTTCGCCTAGCCAAGCAATATATCAGCAACTAGCGAGCGAAATGTACGACGAAACAGGCATAGATCCCGAATGGCTACTGTCTGGCATGTTGGTGTTAAACGATGACGAGATGACAGAGGCCACCCAATGGTGTCAACAGCACAATGCCCCAAATGAAATGTTATCTGTTGAGCAACTCAAGCAACAGTTCTCTCATCTTAAGCCGTTAAACGAACCCGCTCTTTATCGCGCAGATGTGGCGACCATTCGCCCACATAAATTATTAAAGGCACTGAACCGGTATCTCGCCGATAACGGCGTTACTTTTTATAACGGTCAAGCAGCCAATAAATTACTGATAAAAAACAACGTGATCACAGGCGTTCAGCTGGATAACTCCACCCTCCAAGCCAAAGAATACATTATTTGTGGTGGCGCATGGAGCCCACAATTAGTACCCCAAATTGCTCAACAACCCACTATTAATCCCGTTAAGGGGCAAATGATTTGCTTTCCACCTGTTGATACCCATAACCTCTGCATGGTGATGGATGGTGACCGCTACATTATCCCCAGAAAAGACGGCCGAGTCGTTGTTGGCAGCACACGAGAACATACCGAATTTGATGCTACAACAACCCAAGTTGCCTTCAATGAATTACGGAATTTTGCTCAACAATTGTACCCCGCACTTTCCAATATTGAGCCTGACGCACATTGGGCTGGGCTAAGGCCGTCTTCACCGGATAGTATTCCTTATATTTGTAGGGTCGAGCCTTTCAAGAACCTAAGCCTTAATGCAGGGCATTACAGAAACGGAATCGTCACAGCACCGGCTAGCGCCGAACTGATGGCGGACATCGTGTTAAACAGAGCCACTAAAATTGACCATTTACCCTACCAAATAATGCGATAACGTTCTCAAAAAACCTTGTGCTATACTCCTAAAACAGGATCAAGGTGATGACAATGGTCAATAAAACAAATATACAGTCTGTTAAATATTTACTGAGAGAACATGGCATTACGCCTACTCAGCAGCGTGTTGAGATTGCAAATTTTTTATTCCAAAAGCAACAACACGTCAGTGCGGATCAAATATTATCCAATCTCAATCAGGGGGATCAGCCCGTCTCAAAAGCCACTGTGTACAACACTCTCGGCTTATTCGCCGATAAAGGTTTGCTACGTGAAGTCATTATCGACCCCAACAAAGTTTTTTACGACACCAACACCAAGCATCACCACCATTTTTATAATACCGCCACCAGTACATTAACGGATATAAAAAATACTGACATCATCATCGAAAATCTGCCCAAACTTCCAGCCGGAACTGACTTTCAATCCGTTGATGTAATCATTAAAGTCCGCAATAAGTAAACAACTTGTCGTTCCTTTAATATTTCCCTATACTTTCACGTCCTTTTGGCCGATGTAGCTCAGTTGGTAGAGCACCTCATTCGTAATGAGTAGGTCGGCGGTTCGAATCCGCCCATTGGCTCCACGCTAACCTTATCGTTTCTTCAAACTATCCAAAAAATTAGGGACTCTTTGCTCTAACCAAAAGCCCAACTCGTCGTTTTCTAATCGACTTATAAAACCCACATGCCCACCGTTATCCACTACCTCTAATTGCGTGGTTGGCGACAGCAATTCTAGCTCAGGTATAACAGACGGTGTTAGAAATGGGTCGTCCTTTGCTTGAACCAATAATGTGTTGGTTTGGATGTCTTTTAAAAAGCCAATCGAACTGTTTTTTTTGTAATAGTCATGCACATCATCAAAGGCATGTAGACGAGCGACAACATGGTCATCAAACTCCCAGAATGACTTTATCCAAGAAATATCACCCAAAGCTTCCAACTTCTTTGCCTCATTTAACAAGTTATTTGCTTTAAAGAAATTTAATTTATTTAATAACTTCTTTTTCATCTCGCTAATTAGATGATAACGATAGATTCTAGATAAGCCCTGATCAACTCTATCCGCACAATTGGCTAACTTGAACGGCACGGAAATGGCGACCGCCCCGCTTATGTCTAACTCGCTGGCTTTTTCGGCTAACCACTTAAGCATGATATTTCCTCCCAATGAGAAACCCACGGTGTAGATGGCCGTTTGTGGATTTTTATTTCGAATATTTTGATACAGTTGATTGATGTCTTGCGTAAAGCCAGCATGATAACTTGCCGCTTTTAGGTTGGGTTCACCACTACATGCACGGAAATTAATGGCTGCCGTTGTATAGCCCTCCTGCGTTAATATATCTTGCATGCCTAAAATATAATGAGAGCTAGAACACCCCGTTAGACCGTGCATTAAGATAACGATTCCTTTTTCGCCATCTCCGTACCAATCCACATCAAAAAAGTCGTCATCGGGCGTTACACAGCGCTCTCTTTGACGAATTAAATTGGGTACCTTTCTAAAAATAAAGGGCCACATCGTTTGAACATGTCCGTTCGATAACCATTTAGCAGGCGTGAAACTATCTGACATCATTAGGCCTTTTCCGAAAAGGCTTGAAACATTTTCTTAAACATTGGCCACCTAAAGGCTAACAAAATTGATAGTAAGACGGCGTAAATTAACGGCTCGACGTAATCTAGTTTTGTTAACCAGAAGAAATGGACAACCCCCAGAATGCCCACCAAATAGATAACTTTATGCAGCGAGGACCATGACTTCCCCATCCTGCGCATCATGCCGGCCGTCGAGGTTACTGCTAGCGGTATCAGTAATAAGTACGCAAGTATGCCTAAAATAATATAGGGGCTTTCAGGCACATCTTCGATCATATTAGCAAGATTAAGCGACTGATCCAGCACCAACCAAACCAGCATGTGCAAACTGGCATAAAAGAAACTAAATAAGCCGAACATGCGGCGGAAACGTATCGGCACCGGTGAATGCAACAAGCGTTGTAACGGCGTCATAGCCAATGTGATGAGCAGAAAACGTAGGGTCCAATCACCCGTTCTAAAGTGTAGTGTTTGAATGGGGTCTGCGCCAAGTAAGTTGTTCACCGTATCCCACGTGATAAGACAAGACGGCAGTAAACACACACTAAAAACGACCGTTTTTAAACCAGCTAATTGAGTCTTAGAAAGCCTTTTTCTTGCCACTGACTTGATAGCCTTTTAGAAGAATTTTTTTAAGTTCATGCCTTTGTATAAACTCGCCACCTGTTCACCATAGCCATTAAATATTTCTGTCTCCCTTTTGGGCGTAAACAATGACGCACCAATGATACGTTCGCGACGTTGGCTCCACCTTGGGTGAGGCACCTGCGGGTTCACATTCGCAAAAAAACCGTATTCGTTTTTAGCCCCCTCATTCCATGATGTTTTTGGCATGTGTTCGGTTAACCTGATTTTTACGATGGATTTGATACTTTTAAAGCCGTACTTCCAAGGCACAATCAGTCTCAACGGTGCACCGTTTTGATTCGGCATTTCTTCTCCATACAGCCCCGTTGCCATCAATGTGAGTGGGTTCATTGCTTCGTCCATTCGCAACCCTTCAACATAGGGCCATTTTAAGGTACGGCGCTTTTGCCCTGGCATCTGTTCAGGGTCATACAGGGTAGTAAATTCAACGTATTTTGCTTTCGATGTTGGCTCCATTTGTCTAATCAGTTCAGACAAAGAAAACCCTATCCACGGCACAACCATTGACCACGCCTCCACGCAGCGTAAACGATAGATGCGTTCTTCTAACTGCTGGCGCTTCAAAATATCTTCTAAGTTATAGATGCCCGGTTTACCTACTTCACCTTCGACGGTCACACTCCAAGGCTTAGTTTTAAGCAAATGCGCATTAACAGCAGGGTCACCTTTTGCCGTGCCAAATTCGTAAAAATTATTATAGGTTGTTACATATTCGTAGGGGGTGAGTTTTTCATTAAGCGAGAAAATACTTTTTTTATAGTTCTCTATTTTATTGCCTGCCCATAAGGTGCTTGGTGCCAAACCACTCGCTAACATAATGCTTGAGCTCTGCGCCAAAAACTGTCGGCGTGATTTAGATATGAGCGAGCGGCTACTATAAAAATCTTCCTTGGGCGTTATATCATTTTCACTGAATAAGGCCGGTTTTTTTATGAGCATTTGTTTTCCTAATACGTCATGGGGTTATTCTGTAGACCCTATCCTACCGCAAATCCTTTCACACAGAATAAAACGGAGCTGCAGCTCCACTTTCTCCGTTATGCATACAATTAGCCCTTATTGCTAACTTTAATGCGCTATGGAAGCGCTGGTTATATTTCCAGGTACTAAATTGATTTCTTCTCATGATTACGAATTAGAAATGATGCCGCTGCAGTGATGAAGCACAGGCCACCAAAAACAATGAAATTAATATTCAGCCCAAACGAAGCGGTAACGAGTGCGCCAGCAACCAATGGGCCTATGATCGAGCCCGCACGCCCAACACCAAGAGCCCAACCCACACCCGTTGAACGAATATGCGTGGGATACATATAACTGGATAATGCATTTAAACTGACCTGGCCTCCAACGATAAAAAACCCAGCAAAAAAACTCAATAGCATCACCAAGTTTATTGAAGAGCCTAATTGACCAACCGCTATCATGCTGACCCCACCCAAGACAAAGCAGCTTGATAGTAACGCTTTAGTCCCTATAACACGGACTAACCTAGAAAATACAAACGGTGCAACCGCCCCGCCTATATTTAGCACCACCACCGTTATAGTCGCTTGACTTAAATCATAGCCAGCCTGAACCAACAAAGTTGGAATCCAACTGTATAAAAAGTACGCAACCATCAAATTAAAGAAAAACACACTCCATAACAGCAAGGTATCTCTTGCCCTTCCCTCCAAAAACAAGGCCTTAACGCTAAAGTGCTTTTCTTCCTCAATATGGTGAGCAAAGACTGATGTATCAGACACCACCTCATTAGAATCAATTTTACGGGCTATTTTCCGCAACAAATCATCATTATCACTGGCGTGTTCAACTAAAAAGCGCGGCGATTCAGGCAGCCATATCAGTAACACAAAGGCTAATATTACTGGCATTAAACCGCCGACATAAAACAAGGATGACCAACCAAACATTGGAATAAGTTGGCCCGCTAACAAGCCACCGGTGATACCACCAATTGGCATACCTAAAAAAATAACCGCTACCGCCAAATTTCGGTGTTTAGTTGATACATATTCAGTTATTAGCGCGGTCACATTTGGCATTGCACCACCTAGACCCAAGCCCGTAACGAATCTTAAAACCAGTAATTCATCATAGGTTTTAACAAAGCCCGTTAATAGCGTACATAAACCAAATATAAATACGCTACCAATAACAGCATTACGCCGGCCATATTTATCACCTATTGGCCCTAGTATTAATGCACCTATCATCATCCCGGCTAAACCAGCAGAAAAAACGAAACCCAATTCACTTTTTTCTATCTGCAAAGCCTCGCTGATGGCAGGCGCTGCAAAAGCAATCGCTAATACATCAAAGCCATCAAACACAATAACCAAGGCACAAAAAAACATGACTACTTTTTGAAAAGTTCCGAGTGGGCTTTGCTCAATAATGTCGCCCATTTCTAATACTTCTTGTTTCATACACCCCTCTCGTTTTTTTTAATTGCATTATTAAATGACGCTTCAACGATGCTTAACACCGTTGCAATTTCTTCACTATTTCTTGGTCCGTACACCAACACAACCGTTTCAGGAATTGGCCCCATTCCAGCCAATGGGTGCTTCTCACCCCATTGTTTATCGATCACCTGATGGAAATCCGCTGCTGACAAAACCATATGCAAGCTGCCGTCATAGGCAGGGTGAACGTGTGCAAACTCGCGGCCAATCATAAAACTGTCTGCGCAATTGCACGCTTGACCTTCATTCAACCAGAGCGCCTCGGCACCGGGCACTGAAATAATACTGGGCCTGCGAGACACATGATCTAGCTTAAACAACTGTTCTTTAAATTGTTGATGCATTTCAATATCAGGGTTTTGCGTCAACTGCTCATGAGGATTGGTGTTAGTCGTTTCCGGACGTTCCCCTTCTCTAACGGGTATATTTAGCATGTTTGTGTTTTATAATTTGATGTAACAAAAATTTAACATATATTATCATTATCTTATGAGTCGTTACCGCCCACCTGCACCGCCAAAATCACCTTACATTACAAAAAAAGGTTTCGAACAATTACAAGCCGAAGAAAAGAGCTTATGGCTCAAACGCCGTCCGGTAGTTACAGCCTTATCTGCCGCCGCCGCAGAAGGCGATCGCTCTGAAAATGCCGAGTTCATTTACCGCAAAAAGGAGCTTCGCGAAATTGACCGACGTATTCGATACTTGCAAAAGCGCTTACCGAATTTAACAGTGGTTTCGGAAAAGCCAACTAATTTAGATCAAATTTTCTTTTCCGCCATCACGACATTAGAGGATGAAGAAGGTAATGAAACGACTTACCGCATCGTCGGCCCAGATGAAGTCGACCAGCAAGCGAACTACATTAGCATGGACTCACCCGTTGCCAAGGCATTATTCAAAAAGCGCTTGGATGACGAAGTAACCGTCACCACGCCTGCTGGCAAGATCAGCTACGTCATCATTGATATCCAATATGAATAAGGTCAATTGCCCTTGTGGTTCCTTAAGACCGTACGATGATTGCTGCGGCTTATTCATTAGCAAAGGGCTTAGCCCTAAAACAGCTGAACAGTTAATGCGTTCACGCTTTAGTGCTTTTTACCTCGCTAAATTTCAATACATCGTTGATACGGAACACGTGTCTAAACGACACAATACCGACATATCCGAGCTAAAAAAAGATCAAAGCGGCATCACTTGGATTCAACTGATCATTCATCGAACAGCCGGTGGATCACAAGAAGATACAGACGGCATGGTTGAATTCTCCGCTTTCTTTAATGAAAACAACCAGTTTTATGAACTGCGAGAAACATCACAATTTGCCAATGAAAATGGCACTTGGTTTTATCTAGATGGTAAGTCTGCCATCCAAGCCATTAACCTTACGTTCAAGAGAAATTCCCCGTGTTGGTGTCGTAGCGGAAAAAAATATAAAAAATGCCATGCAATGATGTAAGTAATTGTATTTGTACTTGAATCCTTCGCCCGAACGCGCATAATCAAGTCGCAAACACTTACTTTCATGAACCATGAACCAACATAATAAAAAAGTAACGTCATCAAAAAAACATGACACTTTTGCAGCATCAAGTGTTTTAGACAGCATTGCTATTCCAACCTTTGCGATTAATGTTGAACATAAAATAACGCATTGGAATAGAGCCATCGAGAAGGCGTCAGGCCTACTTGCTAAAGATATGATTGGCACCACAAACCAATGGAAACCATTCTACCCTAACCCTCGTCCCACCATGTCCGACCTTATCGTCGAGGGCGCCAAAGATGAGTCCGTTGAACGCTTTTATACAAATAAATTTCACAAGTCTAACGTTCTAGAAAACGCATACGAAGCTGAAGATTTTTTCCCTGCAATGGGTAGCGGTGAATGGCTTTCGTTCACCGCAGCACCCATACTGGATACTGACAACAACATTATAGGTGCCGTTGAAACGTTAACCATTATTAGCGACCGAAAACACGCTGAACTAGAATTAATTATTAGCCAACAGAAATATCGTGAACTCAGTACCTTAGATGATTTAACTCAATTATTTAACCCTCGGCATTTCTTTGTAAAAATAGAAGAAGAAATTGACCGTTGTAACCGTTACAGTCAGACTTTATCTATTTGTATGTTAGATTTAGATAACTTTAAAGGTATTAATGACGCGTACGGTCATCAATTTGGAAACCTCATCCTCACCGAGTTTGCGAAAATTATAAAAACAAATATCCGCCAGGTTGATATAGCCTTTCGCTACGGCGGTGAAGAATTTATTATCTTATTCCCCTTTGTTATCGCCAATCACGCCGCCACCGTAGTTGAAAAAATTCGAGTTCAATTTGAACAAGTTGACTTCAAAACTGATGACAACGCCGTTATTAATGTAACGACTAGCGCTGGCCTTGCCACTTATGGCTCTAAAGAAGGTAAAGACAGTTTGATTAAAAGAGCAGATAAGGCCATGTACCAGTCAAAATCTGCTGGCAAAAATAAAATCACCATTGCTGATTAAGCACACTTTTAAATACAATCAGGCTTACCCTAGCAAGTGAGCATTACATCATCGATGACGAAACGTAGAAAATATGGATTCTAACGACTTTGGGTTATGGGCAATGTTTGCCTTTTGGGCTAGTGCTATTGGAGGCATTATGCTCGCAATTAAGTGGGCGAATAAAAGGGGCAAAAAAAGCCCCGCACCACCATCTATCATTATCGAGTCACTCAAGAAACGATTAGCGGAAGGCGAAATAAGCGAAGAAGAGTATCAACGTCGCCTACGTGATCTCTAAGCCACGCTCTGTCAACGAAACATCGCATGCGGGGCTTCATAACCTCAGCCCCAACCAACACCTCTGCGCATTATTCTATTTAATGCAAAATTTATCCGCTAACGAGTGCTTACTAACCCACCCACTGACGGGCATTCCTAAACATTCTCATCCACGCACCGTCTTCTGACCAATCATCTGGTGACCAGCTATTTTGTACGGCTCTGAAGCAACGTTCTGGGTGCGGCATCATAATAGTAAAGCGACCATCATCCGTGGTTAAGCCGGTAACGCCTTGCGCCGATCCATTCGGATTAAACGGGAACTGCTCCGTTACTTCACCTTCGTGATCGATGTATCTCAGAGCGATATGGCCCTTTACGCCTTCATTTTTGAACTCCGCGCGACCCTCGCCGTGTGCTATCGCAACCGGCATTTGTGAACCTTCCATGCCAGACAATAAAATAGAGGGAGATTGCTGAATTTCAACCATTGCAACTCGTGCTTCAAATTGCTCGGATTCATTTCTTACAAAATGCGGCCAAGCTTGTGCGCCCGGAATAAGTTCACGCAAATTGGATAACATTTGGCAGCCATTACACACGCCTAATCCAAACGTATCTGGGCGATTAAAGAAGTCGCTAAATGTCGTACGCGCTTGCTCGTTAAATAAGATGGATTTCGCCCAACCTTCACCAGCACCTAAAACATCACCGTATGAGAAGCCTCCGCACGCCGCCAGACCGACAAATTCAGAGAGGTCTTTTTGCCCTGAAATAAGTTCACTCATATGAATATCGACGGACTCAAAGCCTGCCTTATCAAAGGCTGCCGCCATTTCAACGTGCCCGTTAACGCCCTGTTCGCGTAATATACAAACTTTTGGACGACTTTTCGATTCAATTAAATCTTTAACAATATTATTTTGCGGATCAAAACTTAACGCTGAAAACAAACCGTTATCGTCATTGTTGTTAATTCGATCAAACTCTTGTTGCGCGCAATTTGGGTTATCCCGTAACGATTGAATTTTATAACTGGTTTCAGACCACGCTTGTTGTAAGTCTGCACGCGACTCATCTAGCAACACGCTACCCTCGTGTTTAACGACGATACGTTGCGATTGATTAACTGAACCAATAACAGACACGCATTGAGCTAAGCCCCCTGCTGATAGAGTTGCAACAACGGCTGCTTCATCCGTCTTACGAACTTGAATAACCGCGCCCAGCTCTTCGTTAAATAAGCCACCGAGTAAATCTGCTTGTAGTTCTAACTCAATGCCACAACGGCCGGCAAAGGCCATTTCTGTTACGGTTGCCCATAAACCACCATCGGAACGGTCATGATAGGCCAATAATTTCCCGTCTTCATTTAATTGCTGAATGCCATTGAAGAAGACTTTGAAGGTTTCCGCATTATCTAAATCCGGTGCTTGTTCACCCAGCATTTGCTGTGTTTGTGCTAATACCGACCCACCCATGCGATTTTTACCCGCACCTAAGTCAATCAATACCAGGCTAGATTCTTGCTCTAATATTAACTGCGGCGTAAGTGTTTTACGTACGTCTTTAACTGGAGAAAAGGCGGTAATAATCAACGACAACGGAGAGCTAACGGTTTTTTCCTCACCCTGCTCCTTCCACGACATTCTCATTGACATAGAGTCTTTGCCTACTGGAATCGCCAAGCCTAAACTTGGACACAGTTCCATACCCACGGTTTGCACGGTATCAAACAAGCTCGCGTCTTCACCTGGCTCGCCACAAGCGGCCATCCAGTTAGCGGATAAACAAACTTCATCGAGACCTTTAATACTTGCCGCTGCTAAGTTGGTTAGGGCTTCACCTATCGCCATTCGACCGGATGCTGGGCCATCAATCAACGCCAACGGCGTGCGCTCACCCAATGACATCGCTTCGCCAGTATAGTGATTAAAACCACTGTTAGTCACCGCCACATCGGCTACTGGAATTTGCCAAGGGCCAACCATTTGATCTCGCGCCACTAAGCCGGTCACCGAACGGTCACCGATATGAATCAAAAAGGATTTATCGGCCACCGCGGGGAAACGCAGCACTTGGTAAGCGGCTTGTTTTAGGTCGAAGGCTTGCGCATCAAACGTCGGCACATTGCTTGCCACGTGGCTAACGCTACGCTCCATTTTCGGTGGTTTACCGAATAATAAGGACATCGGTAAATCAATCGGCTGATTATCAAACAAACGATCATTCAGTACCAATTGCTCATCTGCCGTGGCTTCACCAATATGGGCAAATAAGCAGCGCTCGCGTGCGCACATCGCCTTAAATTCTTCTAAACGATCGGCTTTTAGCGCAATCACATAGCGTTCTTGAGATTCATTACACCAAATTTGCATCGGCGATAAACTGCTATCTGCGCATAAAATATCACGTAATTCAAACCGTCCGCCCAAGTCACAATCGTGAATAATTTCAGGCACGGCGTTAGATAAACCACCCGCACCCACGTCGTGGATAGAAATAACCGGGGTGTTGTCGCCCATTGCGTTACAGGCTTCGATCACCTCTTGGCAACGGCGTTGCATTTCTGGATTTTCACGCTGCACCGAGGCAAAATCTAAATCTTCTGAGCCCTCGCTAGAGGTTTGTGACGATGCTGCGCCACCACCCAAGCCGATTAACATCGAGGGGCCACCCAAGACAATAATCGGTGAACCCGGTTCAATGCGTTGTTTTAGAGCGTGCATCGGGCGTACCGAGCCAACCCCGCCAGCCAACATAATTGGTTTATGGTAACCACGCGCCTTCGCGCCTTCGCTGCCGGGTACATTTTGCTCGAAGGTCCTGAAGTAGCCAGTTAGGTTTGGTCGACCAAATTCATTATTAAACGCTGCGCCACCTAGCGGGCCTTCCAACATAATATCGAGTGCTGAGGCGATACGCTCCGGCTTGCCAATACTTTGTTCCCAAGGTTGTGCATAACCAGGAATATTCAAATGCGAGACGGTAAAGCCTGTTAACCCCGCCTTGGTACGTGAACCACGGCCGGTTGCGCCTTCATCGCGGATTTCACCACCCGAACCGGTTGCCGCGCCGGGGTAAGGTGAAATGGCGGTGGGGTGATTATGCGTTTCAACTTTCATTAAATACGGCACATGCTCTTCCACAAAATGGTAGCGACGGCTTTGCGGATCACGAATCATTACATCGGCATCACTGCCTTCAGCCACCGCGGCGTTATCGCTGTATTTTGAAATAATGCCTTTCGGGCTTTCAGCGGCGGTATTTTTGATCATACCGAACAGACTCTGCTGTTTTTCTTCGCCGTCGATCTGCCAATCGGCATTGAAAATTTTATGTCGACAATGCTCTGAGTTTGCCTGCGCAAACATCATCAGTTCGATATCATTTGGGTTTCTACCCAAGGCGGTAAAATTATCCACCAGATAATCAATCTCATCGTCTGATAAGGCCAAGCCCATTGACTGGTTTGCATCAACCAAGGCTTGACGGCCTGTCGCTAAAATATCGACTGATTCTAAAACCGAAGGTTCTGCCTGCTCAAACATATCGTCTGGCTGCCGACCATCACGCAATACGCGCTCAGTCATGCGATCGTAAAGTAGCTCAGCCACTTGGCTTAATTGAGCATCGTTTAATGCCCCTTGCACGTAATACGCAACACCGCGCTCTAAACGCTTAACCTGAGTTAAACCACAGTGCTGGGCAATATCTGTCGCCTTGCTCGACCACGGTGATAAAGTGCTAGCGCGTGGTGCAACCAATAGGCGTGCGCCCTGGTGTTCAACCGCCTCACTTTTAGGTCCGTACGTTAGCAGCTGCTTTAACTTATCTAAATCCATCTCAGATAAACTGCCCGATACATCTGCAAAATGTATAAATTCTGCACGAATGGCCGTTACCTGAGGCACGACTTTGTTTAGTTTATTCAGTAAACGCTGCTGACGGAAAGCAGATAAGGCCTTGCTGCCAATGAGTTCAAGCATGTATTGTCTCTTTAACTTTAATATTTGTTTGTAATGTGCACCAAGGCAAACCATCATTTTGATCGATGACTTTTAACCACGCTCGGTCGCATCCTATAGCCCTGCTCACACTGTCTAAGACCAGTTCATGGCTATTATTCTTTTCACTGACGTGCGCCAGCACTAAGTGTTGCAAATCGTCTGTATTCACACGCTGTAATAATTCAATTGATTGTTGATTATCTAGGTGTCCCCAATCGCCCAGCACTCGTCGTTTTAAGGATTCGGGATAAGCACCATTGATTAGCATCTCTCGATCATAATTACACTCGAGTAGCAGACCGTCACAGTCCATTAACGCCTCCACCATATGTGGCGTAATAGAGCCGGTATCCGTCATCACACCGAGCTTTAAATTATTAGAGCTAAAGACAAACTGTGTTGGTTCACGTGCATCGTGCGGAACTAAAATCGGTTCCACTGAGATATCGCCCAATTCAAACACCTTGTGGCTATTAAAACAGTGTAACGTTTCAACGTTTTTTATCATCGCGGCCGTGCCATGACTGGCCCAAACCGGAACATTATAACGGCGCGCATAGCGGGCAACACCACCTACGTGGTCACCGTGCTCGTGGGTAACAAGGATAGCGCTAATGTCATCGCCAGTTATGCCCAGCCGTGCCATCCGTTTATCGGTTTCTTTTATAGAAAAGCCATTATCTATCATCAACATCGTTTCGCCGAACTGAACGAGCGTTGAGTTCCCTCGGCTACCACTGCCTAGGGAGGCAAACCTCACGGTGCTAACTGAGCGAATAAATCTGCCAGTATTTCTTTAGACACCTTGTTATCTATACGGTTTTTTTCTTCGTCCAACACGCGTACTTCTACGCCATTTTCTACCGCCTGTAACACTAGGACATACACGCTGGTGTCAGCTTTTTTCCAGAAAGATAAACTTGAAAGCATACTGCTTGAACTATCATCTTCGGCAATATTTAGATACACCTGACCCGTTTGGCGATTCTTATCTTCAATATCATAGCCCTGTTCTTCAAGCACACCGATCGTCTTACGCCACGTATTACGCAAACTGTCTCTCACTAGCAAATGGCTGTCTACGCCGCTAGCTATTAACTCCGCTTCTGGTTGATTATCGCTCAACGGCGTTGTTTCAACGACGGCAGTAGCCGTTGGCGCGGAAACCGTACTTTTCGTACCACCATCGTACTCATCTTTAATCACGCCACCAGATAAGCCTGGGGGTATTTCTAAGGATGGTAATTCATGCGCTCTTTTATAGTCCTCTTTTTGATCGACAAAGACGTCATCTACCGCAGGCATCATGCCGCAAGCGGTTAAGACAGAACCTAGCATTAGTAAAGGAATTAATTTAACCACTCTTCTCATTTTCATTACGTTAACTCTTTAAGTTTATTGGGCTGCTGCCATTGCTTTTTTGACGACACTCTCGCAGTCGGGACTTAACCATGTCATCGGCAAACGAATACCCTTCTCGATTAAGCCTAACTCGTGCACGGCCCACTTCACCGGGATTGGGCTAGACTGTACAAACAAGTCATTGTGCAGCGGCTGAAGTGTCTCATCAATCGCCTTCGCAGCTTCCGCATCACCCGCTAATGCTTTTTCACACATCCGGTGATTTTTTGCTGGGGCAACATTTCCGGTCACGGTGATAGAGCCTTTTGCACCCATTAAAATTAATTCACAGGATGTTGCATCGTCACCAGAGTAAACGGCAAAATTCTCGTCGCTTAAATCGATGAGTGCTTGACCAATAGCCATGTCCCCTGTTGCATCTTTAACACCAACAATATTTGCCACGTCTTTTAATTTTGCAACCGTTTCTGGCAGCATATTACAAGCCGTTCGGCCGGGCACATTGTATAAAATTTGTGGAATATCCACCGCTTCAGCGATGGCCTTGTAATGCAATACCAAGCCTTCTTGAGTTGGTTTATTGTAGTATGGCGTTACCAGCAAACAGGCATCTGCACCTGCTTCGGCGGCGCAGCGTGTTAAGTCAATCGCTTCTGTGGTGGAATTTGCACCCGTTCCTGCAATAACCGGAATTCGACCAGCCACTATGTCAACCACTTGGCGAATAACGTGGCAATGTTCTTTTTCATCTAGGGTTGCAGATTCACCCGTGGTACCCATTGCCACAATGGCATCGGTACCTTCTTCAATATGAAACTCAAGCAACTTCCGTAAACTTGCCTCGTCTAACGAGCCGTCTTCATGCATGGGGGTAACGAGTGCAACAATACTGCCTTGAAACATAGTTGAATCCAATTTAAACGAAATTTAACGGCTATTTTAACGTGCTTATTCAAATAACCAACTGAATTGGGCATTATACATACATCAATGCTACAACTAAAAATCAGTCTGTTAAAATGCTAGCGAAATCACTCATTTTTTATAGGATTATCGTTAATGAACACCGTAGAACTCAACCAAGCTGTTCCTGAATTTTCTTGTGCAACAACGGCCGAAGAAGCTTTAACGCTTGCTAGTCTAAAAGGTAAAAATATCGTCATCTACTTTTACCCAAAAGACAACACGCCAGGCTGCACCCAAGAGGGGCAAGATTTTCGTGATCATTACGACGAATTTCAAGCAGCCAACACAGAAATCTTCGGCGTCTCTCGTGATTCCGTTCGTGTCCATACCGGCTTTAAGAGCAAACACAGTTTCCCATTTGAGCTCATCAGTGATCCCGACGAATCCTTGTGTGAATTATTCGATGTCATCAAACTTAAAAAACTTTACGGCAAAGAATACATGGGCATCGAACGCAGTACTTTCCTAATTAATGCCGACGGTATATTAATCAACCAATGGCGCAAGGTTAAAGTAAAAGTGCACGTGGCTGAAGTGCTAACTGAAGTAAAAGCGTTAAGCGCTTAAAACCTAAATAGCGGAACGACTTTCTCCACACCGGCTACTTCATTAACAAACCGCGTGGCTTGCTGCGCGGTTGACTGACTTAGTTGGTCACCTAATAAATACACGTGGTTATCTGACACCACAACTTTGATCGTCTCTGCCTTATCGATAATGGCGGCGTGCAACAGTTTATTGAGTATGGTTGCGCGGAGCAGATCATCATCACTTTGTTCCGTTTCACTCATCGGTTTTGATACCCGAACTTCATTATAAAAACGATTCACGGTGCTGCACTCTTCGACCGTTTTTAAGTTAAATCGGCGCTTATCATTTGCTGCTTTCTTAGACGCTTTTTGACCACATACTTGGGCGTTTGAAGGCTCCACATGGTTAACATCACCCTGCGTCCATTGGAGATGAGCCGCATTAAGCACAATACGTTGCACCCTTTGTTTTAATTCCTGCGTCCTTGCCTGTCCGGCAATCAGCACCGAACCACGGTTTCTTGACACAGCAATGTAGGTATTTTCCCGAAGCGCTTCATCACGCAACAGAGCAGAGTTAACTTTAAACTCGAATGCCGCATCTTTTAGTTGGCCTTCAATCCCCGTGGCCTTATCTTCAAATAGTCGATCCGTAATATCTGACATTTCAAATGCTTCTGCCGCACTTGTTAAAAACAATAAGCCAAAAAACACACGTTGAATCAATTTCATTTATTTCCTTTGTACATTAAATTATTAAAAATCAGCTGCTTGAAACGGTTTGACGATTAAGCCAGGCAACTAAAACCGCTTGTACCAGCGTCGCCAAAGGTATGGCGAAAAACACACCCCAAAACCCCCAAACCCCACCAAAAAATAAAATGGCGACAATAATGGCAACGGGGTGAATATTAACCACTTCTGAAAACAATAATGGCACCAATACATAACCATCTAAGGCTTGAATAATTAAGAAAACACTCATCAAATAGACGAACTCATTACCCCATTGCCACTGGAAATAAGCGACAAGCAGCACTGGAATTGTTACCACCGTTGCGCCAACATAAGGCACAAGAACTGACAAGCCGACCAAAAAACTCAGCAGTACTGCGTAATGTAAGCCTAATAAATTAAAGGCGATAAAACACGCTACCCAAACAATTAATATTTCCCATATTTTACCTCTGACATAATTGGCTATTTGTAGGTTCACCGTCGCCCACACTTCTTTCGTTAAGCGCCTGTTGCTAGGCAAGAAACTCGTAAACCATTGAGTAATTTGCTGCTTATCCATGAGAAAAAAGAACACCATCATTGGAACCAATAATAGGTAGATAATCAACGCAACAATGTTTAGCACCGACGCTGCCGAGAACGATAATAAATTCTGGCCGTATTTTATCGCCTCTGAACTCACTTGACCGAAAATCAATGTCACTTGTTCTTCGCTAATAAAGTTAGGGTACTTTTGTGGCAGCGCCATAAACAAATCAATGCCTTGATTCAACATACTGGGTAATTGTTGAGCCAATTGAACAGTCTGGATCGATAACAGCGGAATAAGCCCAAAAACCATATACGACAATAGCGCCATAAACAAACTAAACGAACCGATCACCGCTAACTTTCTGGACAAGCCCACAGACTGAAACTTAACCACCATGCCTTCTAATAAATAGGCAATAACAATACTCGCTAAGACTGGCGAAAGCACATCGCCTACCCACAAAATAGCTAAAAGCCCAAACAGCAATGTACCCGCCAAAGCTAACGCTTCGGGATTTGCTAATACTCTATTAAACCACTGCTTTATATGTTCCATTTAACTCTTAACCTTTGTAATCAAAGACATCCTTCCATAAGTGCACACAGCTATTAAATCAGCACTGCCAACTAAACAGAGCCGCCACCAACAAGAAAGAAATAGGGGTATTCTTGCACATAACCCGACAGCCAGCCCGTTATAACCGCCACGATGAAGAAACCGAGCATGCCAACAAGCACTCGCTTAACTAGTTCAGCTGCTATTGATATTCTCTGCACTCCAGCCATGGCAGAGTCCCTCACATCATAACTCGATTTTATCGGTTTCATTGCCAACAAAAAACCCACCAAAAAAGCCAAGCCAACCGAGATGGTACCCATGAGCACTGAAGCGCACCAAGGGCATTGATGCGCTGCTTCTGGATTATGTATATTGCAATGACTGTCAAGCCCTTGCCATGGCCACGTACAACCACAATCAAACAATAGGCCACATAAAGGCGCTATTAAAACAAGCATGGCTAAAAGTGTATATAGACCCGCTTGGTACCTTGCCAACCGTAATTCGCGCATTCGCTACGCTCCGTTATTATTATTTTTCACTAATAGTACGCTTTATTACTGTAGTTTCAAGCCTGATAAAACTTTACAGCTAGGCAAAATATAGCGACACTTGCCATTTTAAAATCAACCTATAAAAACCATGTCATCATCTTCCAAAAAAGTCATTTATGCGGCACTTGCAGGTAACGCGCTCATTTCCATTACCAAATTTTTCGCTGCGTTTTATTCAGGAAGTTCTGCCATGTTATCTGAAGGTATCCATTCATTGGTCGATACCGGCAACCAAGTCCTGCTTTTGTACGGCTTAAAAAAAGCTCAACAACCCGCCGACGAACAATTCCCTTTTGGCCACGGTAAAGAAATTTACTTTTGGAGTTTTGTCGTTGCTATTCTTATTTTTGCTGTTGGTGCCGGCGTCTCTGTTTATGAAGGCATTCACCATATTATTTCACCGACCCCAATGGGCGACCCAACATTAAGCTTCTACGTTCTCGGCTTAGCCCTACTATTCGAAGGGGCCGCATGGTTTTTTGCCCTACGCGAATTTACCCGCAGCAAGGGAAAATGGGGCTTTATTGACGCCGTCAAACGCGGCAAAGACCCATCCATGTTTGTCGTCTTATTCGAAGATTCTGCTGCTATGCTAGGATTAATAGTCGCCTTTATTGGCATTGGTATTGCTCACTATACTGGCAACCCTTTATACGACGGTATCGCCTCTGTCATTATCGGTTTAATTTTGGGTGGCACCGCTATCTGGCTCGCCTATGAAACAAAAAGCCTACTGATTGGCGAAAGCGCTAACCCAGAATTAGTGACCGAGATCCGAAACATTGTTAGTGACTATAACGTGGTTGAATCTGTGAACGAACTACTCACCATGCACATGGGGCCCGATTTTGTTTTAGCCACGCTGAATGTCGATTTCAAGGATGATATGACTGCCGGACAACTAGAACAAACCGTTGCCGATATAGACCTACAAATTAAGCAACGTTGCCCCAGCGTTAAGCGCGTTTTTATTGAAGCCGAAGCATGGAGCGCACTAACGGCAAAACATCAACAGCGTTAATTAATGACCGATGCAGGATTTAACGAGGACCTTGCAAGAAGCCGAGTCATGGTTATCTGCCAACGACCCACTCCTTGGCGCCATTATTAGCAACGGGCCATCGTTATCTTACAAGGTTTTTAATAAAGAACCGTTCGAGGCACTTGTTCAGGCGGTGATTTCGCAGCAACTCTCTGTCAAGTCGGCATCCGCTATTCAACAAAGAGTTCACCGCTTACTCGCTACCGGAGATGTGTCAGCGTATGCGTTTGGCCGGATATCAGCCGAACAATTGAAAAAAGCAGGCATGTCAGCTGCAAAAGTCCGCACCGTCGAAAGCCTTATTGAATTTGCTTTAGCTGAGAGCAACCGCTTTGACGTTTTACATAAATTGCCGAATCAAGAAGTTAAACGCCAACTCTGTGCATTAAAGGGCGTTGGGCCGTGGACTGCCGATATATTTTTAATGTTCGGCTTAAAACGACTCGATGTGTTTGCCGCAGGCGACCTCGGACTTCGCAAAGCAGTTAAGCAGCTACATAAGCTTAAAGAACTTCCTTCAGCCGATGAATGCCGTATTATTGCCAAAAAATGGCAGCCATATCGTACCGTTGCTGCTTGGCATTTATGGCAAACAATCGACTAGCTAGACGACTGCTTGCTCAAATTTATCTGCAGCAACAAACCACCTACAATTAGCGCCGCTCCCAACCCCAATGTCATTGTGAATGGCTCATCTAGCCACAAAATGGACGATAGTATTCCCATTAATGGCACCATTAAAAACCCTAACGAAACGGTCACCGCGGGTAGAATCTGCGTCACACGCATTGAAGCCCATTGCGCCAGTGCCGTTGCCATCACACCGTTATACAATAAAATAATTATTAACTCGGTACTCCAAATAACAGGCTTTGTATTTGAAAACCATGCGTATGGCACCACAATCAGCAACGCCACCATAATCTGCCAAGGCGTTAACTCCAATACACTGCCTTTCCACTCATGCTTTCTAATGTGCAAAATTGATAATGCCCACACTAAGGCCGCCAACAATAATAATCCGTTGCCTTTAACCACCGAAGCGTCACTCCAATCAAAACCTAACGGGTTAAATAAAATTAGTAGACCACAAAGCCCTACACTCGCGCCCACCAACTTCATACGAGAAATCGGCTCTTTTAAAAAAAAGTAAGCGCCAGGTGTTACCCACAATGGCGTGGTATAAGCCAATAAAGCCGCCCTGCCTGCATTAACCTCGGTTAAACCTAAGTTTATTAAGGTCACGAATGCCGCAAATTGCATCACTCCTACGCCCAGCACGATAGGAAAGTCTTGCCTATGTGGTCGCTTAAAACGCCCTAAAAACAGCAATAAAATCGAAATAGCGATCAAGGCTATGCCCAATCTTGCAGCGGTAAACCAAAGCGGGTCAATCGACCTTAGGCCAATTTTCATAATAGGCCAGTTTGAGCCCCATATAACCACCACTAGCACCAACAAAACCCACGCAGACGATAATATTTTTTTCACAGTCCATTCTTTTAATTTGAAAAAACACGTCATAGCATTACATATTGCCCGTCTATAATGTGAAATCATCCCGTATTTTAAGAGAGCAACATGGCTAGATTATCAATAACATACCCACAACGGACACTATTTAGTTGCGCATTACCCGTTCGCATTACTGACATTAATTACGGGCAACATCTAGCGCACGACAAACTCATTTCAATGATTCACGAAGCCCGCGCGCAGTTCTTCCTTCATTTTAATATGCAAGAATCCAATATCGCCGGATTGGGCATTATCTTGGCCGATCTATCGATTAGCTACCAAGCCGAATCGTTTTACCCCGACATACTTAGGATTGAAATGGCGTTAGATGAGCCTAGCCGCTGTGGCTGCAATATGATTTACCAAATAACTCGGGATAATGGCGAAACTGTCGTCGCTACTGCAAAAACGGGGTTGGTGTTTTTTGATTACGACAAGAAAAAAGTTGCCAGCATGCCGAATGAATTTAAACAACTACTCAGTCAATGACAACGCCATTGAAACTTCACGGCTTTGATTACCAAACAGTCATTACTCAAGGCGCCACCATTAATGTCGCCAGCGCTGGAAGTGGTCCCGCACTACTGTTGTTACACGGCTACCCACAAACCCATTTGATGTGGCATAAAATCGCACCGTCTCTGGCTAAGAAACATCACATTATTTGCCCTGATTTACGCGGCTATGGCGATAGCTCGAAACCTGACAGTGACGCTCAACATCGGCCATACAGCAAGCGGGAAATGGCCAACGATATGATCGAAGTGATGAGGCAAATGGGATACGAACGTTTTTTCGTTGTGGGACACGATAGAGGCGCACGCGTTGCCCACCGCATGGCGTTAGATTTTCCAGCAAAGATTTTAAAAGCCGCCTTTTTAGACATAATTCCAACCTATGAGATGTTTAAACAAATCGACCAGACCATCGCTACGAGCTACTACCACTGGTTTTTCTTGATCCAAGATAAGGGCGTTCCTGAGCACCTTATCGGGCTAGACCCAGATTTTTACCTAAACGATAAACTCAATAGATGGAGCCAATACCCAGAACAATTTGATAACGCGATTGTTAATCAGTACTTGCGCTGCTTTAAGGACCCGGCAACCATTCACGCCACTTGCGAAGATTATCGCGCCGCTGCCAGTATCGACCTTGAACACGATGAAGCTGATTTAGACAAAAAGGTCGGCTGTCCTTTACTTGTCCTCTGGGGCAAGCACGGCATCATGGGTAAGCACTTCGATATGCTCGATATTTGGCAACAAAAAGCGGATAACGTGACCGGAAAAGCGCTAGATAGTGGGCACTTCTTGGCTGAAGAAGCCGCCAGTGAAACCTTAGAAAACCTGCTAAATTTTTTCTAATTTACAATAAACAACATTGCTAATTATCGCTAAATGCCGTCCAATAAAACCATCTATTAAATATGCGTTACAATACCTGCGCTTGTATTAGCAATACCTTTTATATTCATTACATTTAAAAATCAATTTGTCGACTCATCACAAACCAGCATCATACACACTACGTGAACTAGGCTTACCAGCTGATAGGCTAGACCGTCACGCCGTTTCCATTACCGACCGCCTCGTTAAAGCAGGCTTTAAGGCCTATTTAGTCGGCGGCTGTGTTCGCGATTTGTTATTGGGTATGCACCCAAAAGATTTTGATGTCGCCACCAATGCCGAGCCGGAACAGGTGCAAGCCTTATTTAAAAACTGTCGCCTGATTGGCCGCCGGTTTCGATTAGCGCACATCCATTTCGGCCGACATATTATTGAAGTGGCAACATTTCGTGGGCCACACCTCAAGCACGATAAAAACGACAGTCACGCGCACAAAGACGGCCGCCTATTACGCGATAATGTATACGGCACCTTAGAAGAAGACGCATGGCGTCGTGACTTCACCGTTAACGCCTTATACCTTGACGCCCAAAAGAAAACCGTTATAGATTACGTCGGCGGCATTGAAGACCATCAAAACAGGGTGCTGCGTCTGATGGGCGACCCTCTGACCCGCTTTAAAGAAGACCCCGTTAGATTAATTCGCGCGGTGCGGTTTAAAGCAAAATTAAACTTTCAGATAGAGGCTGGCACCGAAGCACCGATGGCAGAAATGGCGTCATCGTTAAAAGACATACCGTCTGCGCGCTTATACGATGAAATCATCAAACTTTTCTTAAATACCCATGCAAATCAAGTTTTCGACACACTGCGTCAATATGGTTTGTTTGAAGCGCTTTTTCCTCAAACAGAATTATGCCTAAAAAATGCCGATTCTGACGCACCGCTGTTGTTGATCAAACAAGCGATGGAAAACACCGAAACACGGTTAAAGAACGATCAACACGTCACGCCTTATTTTTTACTGGCGACTTTATTATGGGAACCGGTTCGTCGACTGACTGAGCAAAACAGGCCGTCTTTCAGTAGTGACACCCAGGCTATCCACGCCGCCGCACATGAGGTTATTGCACACCAAGTGAGTCGTATCGCCATTCCAAAGCGCATGACAACACCGATGCGCGAAGTGTGGGCATTACAACCACGGTTTCATAAACAAGTTGGTGTTCGCTGCCTGCGCTTTTTAGAACATCCACGTTTTCGAGCGGCTTATGATTTTATGTTGCTGAGATCACAATATGGTGAAGTCGACGCGAATATTGCTGAGTGGTGGACCCATATCCAAACGTTAGAGCCTGCTGAACAGAAATTAATGACCCGCCCCAACCAGTTCAAGCATAAAAGAAAACCACGTAAAAAAGCAGCTAAAAGCACGCCGCCTTCGAGCTAACATGCCCATTCATGTTTTTATTGGGCTGGGTAGCAATTTATCTAACCCCGTTCAGCAAATTATTAAGGCCATACAAGACATCAGCGCATTAGAGCAATGCTCGCTGGAGGTAGCGTCGAGTTTATACGAAACGCCCCCGATGGGCCCTCAAGATCAGCCCAACTATATAAACGCTGTGGTAAAAATCAGCACTTCGCTCAAGCCATATGAGCTGTTAGACGCCTTACAAAGCATTGAAAATCAGCACGGCAGAACCCGCGATACCGGCAGATGGGGCGCTAGAACGCTAGACTTAGACATATTGATTTACGATGACATCATTTCTCACGACCCTCGACTGACCCTGCCCCACCCCGGCTTAGCGTCTAGAGCATTTGTTTTATACCCTTTAATTGAAATTGATCGCCAGCTGAAACTGCCAAACCTAGCCCCTCTTCAACAGCTGATTGAAGAACTTGATGAAGTGCCACCACGCATCGTCTATCAATAAACAATTCAACCGATAAAGGCTTGAAACATAATGCCGTATCGTGCAAAGTTCTCACACATTTAATATAAGAAACTCACTTTGGACACACATATCTTAGAAACTTCTCAGCCACCTAAATTCATTGTTGTTGAAGGACCCATCGGCGTTGGTAAAAGCAGTCTGGCTCAAAAGCTGGCTAAAAGTTTTACCTGCGATATTGTTAAAGAAAAAGCGGATGAAAACCCTTTTCTGGAGCACTTTTACACCCACACCAACCAATCTGCCTTACCAGTACAACTGCATTTTTTGACCGAACGCGCAAAACAGTGGAATGAATTAGGCCAAGATGACCTGTTTTCGATCGGTGTCGTCTCCGACTTCATGCTTGAAAAAGATCGTTTGTTTGCAAAACTCACCTTAACGAACGAAGAATTCAAACTGTACGACCAGATGTATCAATCGCTTGCAATACAACCGATTAAGGCAGATTTAGTCGTCTACTTGCAAGCACCTGTTGATGCTTTACAATCTCGAATTAGAAAACGCGGCATCAAACACGAGAAAAATATCAGTGGAAAGTACCTACAGAAACTATCCGATGCTTACACAGAGTTTTTTCATCATTACGATGCGGGGCCATTATTAATTGTTAATGCAAGTGATATTAATCCCGTTGATAACGATGAAGACTACCAGCAGTTGCTTAAACACATCTGTTCAACTCGCGCAGGTCGTCATTTTTTAAATCCATTACCCATTTTATAACCTCTTTCGAGATCGATATGAGCCAACATTCAAGCAGCAAACAAATCACCAATACTGAATTATCAGCCATGAAGGCTCGTGGCGAAAAAATCGTCAGTCTCACCGCATACGATGCTAGTTTTGCCCATATTTTAGATAACGCCGGTGTTGAAATGATCCTTGTCGGCGATTCGCTTGGCATGGTCGTTCAAGGGCAATCCAGCACTGTGCCGGTTACGGTGGATGAAATGGCCTACCATTCCAAGATCGTTTCTCGCGGACTAGAGCGTGCTTTATTGGTCACCGACCTGCCATTTATGAGCTACCCCGACCCACAAATAGCGGTTGATAATGCAGCTATCTTGATGCAACAAGGCTACGCCAACATGGTCAAACTCGAGGGTGGTCAAAAAATCCTCGATAGCGTTCAACACATTGTCAATCAAGGCATTCCCGTGTGTGGGCACTTGGGGCTACTGCCGCAATCTGTCAACCAGCTCGGTGGTTATCGGGTACAAGGCAAGGAAGAAACCCAAGCAAATATTATCATTGAAGACGCTAAATGCCTTGAACAAGCGGGTGCCAGCGCCATCGTGGTTGAGTGCATTCCTTCTTCATTAGCTAAGACATTAGCCGCTGCCGTCAATATCCCTATTATTGGTATTGGTGCCGGTGTTGATTGTGACGGGCAAGTATTAGTAAGCTATGACATGTTAGATATTACGTTTGGTAAACGCCCAAAATTCAGTAAAAACTTTATGCTTGAAGCCGGCAATATTGCAGATGCCGTTAGCGCTTACGTTCATGCCGTTAAAAACAAGCAGTTCCCTGCTGACGAACATTCTTTCTAATCATGCTTGTAGTACGCACTGTTAAAGAACTTCAAGAGAAACTGAGCCAACACAGGCAGTCAGGGCAGTCTATCGCCCTAGTGCCAACCATGGGTAATTTACACCAAGGTCATCTTCAACTCGTTAAAACGGCTCAACAATACGCCGATGTCGTGGTTGTCACCTTATTTGTAAACCCAACCCAGTTTGGTGAAAATGAAGATTTAGACAGTTACCCGCGTACCTTTCAAGACGATTGTGACAAACTTGAGGCGCTCGATACGAACATTCTATTTGCGCCAAGTAACGATGAAATTTACCCACTCGGTGGCGGCAACACAACACACGTACACGTGCCGAGTATCACCAATGTATTATGTGGCGCATCTCGCCCCGGCCACTTTGATGGTGTTACCACCATCGTTTGTAAGCTGTTTAACCTCACCCGTGCTGATGTCGCTATTTTTGGCGAAAAAGATTATCAGCAAATCGCAGTTATTCGCCGAATGGTCGACGATTTAAATATCCCCATAAAAATAGTAGGCGAACCCATTGTGCGTGAGCAAGATGGTCTCGCCATGAGTTCCCGTAATGGCTATTTAACGGATGAAGAACGCACACTCGCGCCCACCCTTCAGGAAACATTACAGCGTATTAAACAGGCTATTTTGAATGGCGAAGACGACTTCAATTCCTTAGAAATTAACGCTAAAACGACGTTAAGCGCAGCCGGTTTTAAACCTGACTACCTGCATATTTACCAACGTAATCAATTAAGACCCGCGACTGAAGACGATACTGAGCTTGTTATCTTAGTAGCGGCCTTTCTTGGCGCGACTAGGCTGATTGATAATTTAAATGTAGATCGCATATAACCCACTACTACTTATTATGAAGAAGACACTATTCGCCCTCGTTCTAATTTTAAATATCAGCGTCTGCCTTGCTCAAGAAGAAACAACAGCCACAGCGGAGCTGGCACCTAGCATAACCGCTGAATCGCTCGGTCTAAGCTCACCACGGGATACCCTGACAACATTCCTGCACAGCATGAATGACATTAAGCGGGGAAAGGCGGCGCGTATAGACAGCGCAACAAGCACCTTAGATTTATCCGCCATTAACCCGCTTATTCGAGAAGAAAAAGGCCGTGACCTCGCCTGGATGCTATTGGAAGCAATCGATAAAACTAAGATTGTTAATCTCAGCAAAATTCCTTCTAAAAAAACCGGCAAACCTTACGTCTTTGCACAATATCGAAATGGCATCATCAGTATTCAGCTATCAAGCAATGGTCGTTGGTTGTTTACCCAAGCCAGCTTGTCTTCCTTGCCTGCCATCATTGAAGAACTGGCCTCTAAAAAAAGTCTGAAAATAGACGAGCAAAATGCTCAGTTCATACCGTGGCATATTCAACTGCGTCAGCAATTACCAGAGTCTCTTAGAAGCCGTTCTTTTTTACTCGAAAACTGGAAGTGGCTGGGTATTTTACTGACTATTGCATTAGGTGTTATTGCCGATAAAGTTGCCTCGTTCATACTGCAACTTGTCGTTAAAAAATTCCGCAACAAGACTCAAACGCCCGCCTTTAAAGATACCCCTGAAGATATGCTCCGACCACTGGCTATGCTCGTCATGGCGGGTATTTGGTGGGCTGGGCTGAACTTACTCGCTCTGCCGGATCAAGCGATGATAATTTTACTCGTTGCAGTCAAAATGTTAGCGGGTATTGCTGGTGTTTGGGGTGCTTACCGGTTGGTTGACTTAGTCACGCTTTATTTACGTTATCAAGCCAGTCAAACCGATAATAAAGTCGACGATGTTTTGGTACCTTTAATCAGAAAAACTTTAAAAGTTTTCGTCACCGTTATTGGCATCACCTTTGTTGCATCGAATTTAAATTTAAACGTCTCAAGCCTCCTCGCAAGTCTTGGCTTAGGCGGTTTAGCATTTGCCTTAGCAGCAAAAGATGTTGTACAAAATTTATTTGGCTCAATCACCGTTATTTTAGATCAGACTTTCCATAACGGAGATTGGATCGTCGTTAACGATATTGAAGGCAGCGTAGAAGAGGTGGGCTTAAGAAGTACTAAGATTCGTACCTTTTATGATTCGCTTATTACGCTTCCCAACGCCATTTTTATTACCGCAAAAGTCGATAATATGGGGCAACGTAGGTACCGTCGCCTTAAATGCAACGTTTCATTAACGTACGACACCCCTCCGGATAAAATTGAAGCGTTTTGTGAAGGCATTAGAGAGCTGGTTCGGCTTCACCCTTATATGAGAAAGGACTACTTTCACGTCTACCTCAACTCACTGGGTGCCTCCTCCTTAGATGTTCTTGTCTATGTTTTCTGGGAGACGCCTGACTGGAGTACCGAATTACGTGAACGCCAACGTTTTTTATTGGATATCCTACGCCTCGCAAAAGCTCAAGAAATTGATATGGCATTCCCAACGCAGACATTACATTTATTAACACCAAGCGACCAGCAAAGCGCCACTGATGTTACAGCTTCAGCGCCTCACAAACCCTCTAATGACGCCCTTTCAGAGCAGTTTAGAAACACCGCAAAAGATATCGTTTCACAGTCAACTGGCCTTGATAATAAACCGCCGCCTGTTAAATTCTAAGCCGTATTTGAAATTTATAGCTGTATGATTCCTAACGTATTATTGCATTTGCACATAAATGTTGATGAAAAACAACATATCAGGCATAATTCCCATCCGTTTAGTTAAACCAATCTAATATTTATGCGTTCAACGATGTTACAAACCAAGTTACACAGAGCCACTGTGACTCACAGTGAACTTCATTACGAAGGCTCGTGTGCAATTGATGGGAATCTCCTTGACCTTTCAGGCATCCAAGAGTATCAACAAATCGATATCTATAATGTTAATAATGGCGAGCGTTTTACAACGTACGCTATCCGAGCTGAAAACAACAGCGGTATCATCTCTGTAAACGGAGCTGCTGCACGCCGTGCGACCGAGGGCGACATCTTAATTATTTGCGCTTATTCTGAGTACAACGAAGCTGAGTTGGCCACATTCAAACCACGCCTTATCTATCTCGATGATAACAACGGCGTTAAAGAAACAAAAAATGCGATCCCTGTTCAAGCAGCCTAAGCATGAAAAAAACACTACAGCCCGATGATTCATCATCGGGCTTTTTTATGCCTAAAAAAAACAATCGACACCATATCCAATCTCTACAAAAATCTATTCAACTGACGAGTATTGTCTGCCTTATTATTTTCCTCTTCGTATCAACCAACTCCACCGCGAGTGAGCCACTGACTATCAACGTTGAGTACGATAACAACATTTATACTACCTCTCTCTCTACGACCATTCATGCACCGCGCGACCGTGTTTATAGCTTATTAACAGCCTACGATCACTTGCACTTATATAGTCGACTCATTTATAAAAGTGAGCTATTAACAAATGGGCATTTATTGCTCAGGCTGAAAGTCTGTTTTATCTTTATTTGTTTCGATAAACAGCAAACCTTATCATTAGACGTCTCAGAGCATTCTATCGTAGGACATATTATCCCTGAACACAGTGATTTCAAATCCGGCTCGATGAAATGGCAACTAGCCGATGACAAGGCTGATAGCGTCATACTTTTCTCAAGTGAACTCACCCCAGACTTCTGGGTCCCGCCTCTTATCGGGCCAATATTAATAAAAAATAAATTGAAAAATGAGGCCTTATACAGCATTGGACAATTAGAGCTATTATCTAACCTAAATCCTCACAGGTAATAAAAAAGCGCCATCGGCGCCTTTTTTGTTTTCACTGAAACGCTTATCGCTCGACAGAGTAACCACATTTATTCCACTGCAACATACCACCCTTCATATTCTTAACATCATGGAACCCTAGCCCCTTCAAAATAGCCGCTGAGGTTGTGCTCCTAGCACCGGAACGGCACACCAAAATAACCTCTTTATTTTTCAGCGATTCCAACTCTTCTAATGCGTTAGGTATGGTGGCTAATGGGACTAAACGACTACCGGCTATATGCCCTAATTCACCAATAAACTCCGCTTCTTCTCTTACATCAATAATAACGCTGTCATGCCCTACTTCCTCGATGCGACTTTTTACCGCTGTCGGATCCATTTGTAATACTTGATTAAGTTCCGCCACCATTGGGAATTTAATGACGTCATCATCGACCTCACTCTGATTAATTTGCAACACTTCTTGAATTTTCTCAGGCAGCGGTAAATTCAAATTGGCCATAATATTAATATATTCTTCACGTGTTTTTCCAGCCACACGCGGATTCGTTAACCTTTCTTGTTCAACGGTTGATTGTGTATGGCCACGGTAGTCGTGTCCTGGGAATATCAACGTATCACCCGGTAACGTAAATATCTTATTAACGATTGAATCAAATTGATCACCTGCGTTACCGCCAGCAAAGTCTGATCGACCCGTTCCTTGAATTAGAATAACGTCACCTGTTAAAACACGGTCTTCATTAACATAAAGACTAACGCTATCTGGTGTATGTCCAGGCGTATAAAGCACTTTGAGCTTAATATTGCCGACGCTTAATTCATCACCATCGGTATAACGTTCATCCACACTCGGCTGTGGCGACAACTCATGCATCATCACTTTGCAATTGGTGAGTTTCCTTATGGCCGTACAGGCAGAGCGGTGGTCGGCATGGGTATGCGTATCTGCTACAAATTTTAATCTTAGACGATGGTAGCCAAGCACCGCAAGGTACCTGTCAATATTGCTTTCTATGGGGTCGATAATAGCCGCTTCCCCGGCCTCTAGATCTGCAATTAAATATGACTTACATTGAATATTGTTAAGTTCTTGAAAAAACATAAATCCACCTGGTTATTCTATTAGATCATTAGCTTATATCTATTTTAACGCATTAACGGACTGTCATCATTGATTTGAATCAATTAAGTGTACTTACCCAGCCAATCTCTGTGGCCGTTTTATGACCAACCATACACTGCCTCAATGACTGCGCCATCACCGACTCACTTTTATTCAACGGAATTCTACCCGCCATTATTTCAGCCTTTGATTGGTTATAGTTGCTATTAGGCATCGCAAAGCCGTTTGGATAAATGGGCTGTCCTGTCACTAAATCATACTTATCCGATGCCCCTACCGTATGTAACAACTCATGCGCGATAACGATGTTATTGCGCTCTTGGTGCGCTGCTGAAGCATAGCCATTCACGACACCAATTAAGCCCTTTTGAAGCCCCAATGAATGCGCCAAACGCTTACCGCTATCCGTTTGGTGAAAGCGCACAAAAATATTGACGGTGCTCATATCACTCGTAATGGAGTTTTGATACGCCCAAAGCCTCAAGCGTAAACTCCAGAAAATAACTTTTAATGTGTTTCCATCTACTGGCGGTTCTGGCGGCTGAGACATTACCGCGGACTGCAACCTTACCTCAACCGGGTTAAAATCGAATTCACTATAAAGTCCCCATTGTTTCTTGAAGAATTCATCCACACTGCTAAAGTTTTTCTTAGATAGCTGCGCTATATATTGCTCTGTTAAAGGTGCTCCGTCACCATTGATGGGGTAAATTAAAACCGCTAGTGTTTCCGTCCAAGCCATGCTTTCGAGGCGTTGCAACTTTGTATAAAAAGCCACGAAACCAAAAACACATAGCAGCAATATAATTCTCAATGCCTTCATATTTTATTTAACCCTTCCTTACAAGCAGTTGAATTTGCGATATTTTTCAAAGAACATATAATTAAGTAATCATGGATTAATAAGGGAAAACCCAATGCTTGCGTTTTTAATTCTACTCATATTAGTCGTCTCAATATTCTTTTACTATAAACATAAAAACTCTCAAAAGGCTTCAAGCAGCATCAATACTTCGATTAAAACTCAGCAAGAACAGCTTCAATCGCTGATTGATTCAAAGAAATACTGGGGCTTCAAAATTAGCTCCATCAACGAAGTGCAGTGCTGCCAAGCGGCACTGAATCTTAAGAAAAAAAACTTCCCAATCAATAGTGTTCCTGCATTGCCGTTAGATGATTGCACTAAGAACCGATGCCAATGCAAACATCTCGGTCTAGTTGAAAAAAGAACCCCGCTTACTCAGCGGCGCAAAACAAATGATCGACGAGGCAGCATTAGGTTTGAAGAAATATCTGACCGTCGTTCACATATGGACCGACGGTCTGACAATTGGACACAACACGACCAATAACCTTACAGGCTAGGGTTGTTTAACCGCGTTACATTTACTTAGGATTTCCTGGTCTGGCATACCCGCATTTTTCCAATATAGAATCAACTCAACGGTACACGCTTGTGGCTTGAATGAGTCCACATCGGGCGCTGTTGTATCATCAATTGCACGCACTGATATAGGCAATGCCTTTTCTGTCGTTAATGACGCCATCACAAGAGGGTCACTGAACAGTGCTTGCATTTTCTGCCTAAAGGCATGCGGTAACGTTCTTTTGGCATTAGTAATTGGCCCCGCAATAGATGCGCCACCAAAGGTATCGTGCCCTTGTGTTCGTTTATACGCGAGTAATTGCTTCTTGCTATTAAATGTTTCAAGCTGTGCATCAAACCACAATGAGGTATCAATCGCCGTATGGCTTTTCCACTCTTTTAGCGTAATCAAAATGACTTTATTCGTACCCAATTTCAATAACTCGTCAATGGCGTCACCCTTTGACAGGCCAACAGCTAAATTAACCGTTTTAATTTGAGGAAACTTTGTACTCAATAATAGCGGTAGTTTATTTGTAAACTCATGCGCCATGGGCTGCTTGGAATCTGTAAAAGCATCGTATGGACCACCCATTGATAATTCAAATTCACCAATATATTTTGCTTTTTTCTGTCCAGAAAGAACGTATGGCCTTTCATCTAAGACACCCACCACAACGGCGTTAGAACTACCCCCTTGCAACTCTAAAGCAGGTAAACGAAACGCAGCTTCACGCGTATTTTCTGTTAACACACAGCCCGACAAAAACACCATTATCAAGATACTACTTAAACGATAAATCATAGCTCACCACTCCCCCTTATTTATTATCCATTTAAGATACCGTTTGCCGCCTTTGCAATCAAGGCAAAGTCCCTGCGCCGACAAAAAAAACTGGTTTATAATAATAAAACGCTTTAAACAAAAACAAATGACATGACTTTCAAAACAGCAGACCTATGCGATGATTTTTCGGATAAGCTTCAAATTGTAGCGCCGCTATTTCAACCCTTTGGCGGTCATAGCCGTTTTAGCGGAAGCATTCAAACCGTTAAAATTTTCGAAGACAATGTATTAGTTCGTGAGATGCTATCTGAAAAAGTTAACGGTGATGTTTTAGTGGTTGATGGTGGTGGATCATTACGTTGCGCTCTGCTTGGTGACATGTTGGCAGAAATGGGGTACAAAAATGGTTGGTCTGGTGTTGTTGTTTACGGCTGCATCAGAGATTCAGTTGATATAAACGATATGCCTATTGGCGTACGCGCACTACAAACCAACCCGCTAAAGAGTATTAAAAAAGGTTGGGGGGATAAAAACATCTCAGTCACGTTTGCCGGCGCGACCTTTAACCCGGGCGAACATCTCTACGCCGATGAAGACGGCATCATCCTATCTAAAACAGCTATCATTTAATCTTATGGGTCATAGACTATCTAAAATTTACACTCGAACAGGCGACTCTGGTACAACAGGGTTAGGTGACGGTAGCCGTGTCGACAAAGACTCCCTACGTGTTGAAGCTTATGGCACTGTCGACGAACTCAACAGTCAAATAGGTCTCGTGATGGCGTTTGGCACCGATGAAAAAATAGCCGATCAGCTACTCGACATACAACATGATTTATTTGACTTAGGGAGCGAGCTTTGCGTGCCGGGTTATAGTGCAATTAACGATGCCAACATTGAAAAGCTTGAAAAAATACTCGACGAGCACAACGCTGACTTACCCTCGCTAAAAGAATTTATTTTACCTGGCGGCAACCTACCAGCTGCCAGCTGCCATGTCGCAAGAACGGTGTGTAGGAGATCTGAACGTATTGTCGTTAGCCTTGCAAAAGAAGAAAATATCAACCCACCCGTCGTAAAATATCTCAACCGATTATCTGATTTGCTATTTGTTTTATGCCGGGTACTTGCCCGTCAAGATGGTCAATCAGAGATCCTTTGGGATAAAAAACGCCACTCATCAAACGATAATAAATAGATGCAAATATTATTAGCTAATCCACGTGGTTTTTGTGCCGGTGTTGACCGCGCCATCGAAATTGTAGAAAGGGCACTCGATTTATTGGGCGCACCCATCTACGTTCGGCACGAAGTCGTGCACAACCGATTTGTTGTTGAAAACCTTAAAAAAAGGGGCGCCGTTTTTGTTGAAGAGTTAAGCGAAGTTCCTGACGATTCTACCGTTATTTTTAGCGCCCACGGTGTCTCAAAAGCTGTAGAAGACGAGGCTAAGCGCCGTCAATTGAATGTCTTTGACGCTACTTGCCCCTTAGTCACAAAGGTGCATATGGAAGTGATTAGTAACGCCAAAAAAGGGCGCTGCGTTATCTTGATTGGCCACAAGGGTCACCCTGAAGTAGAAGGCACCATGGGGCGGTATGTACAGCAAAATCCAAATGTAAGCATTATTCTGGTTGAATCACCCGACGATGTTAAGGCACTCGACTTATCAAAGGACATTGGAGTTTCATACGTTACCCAAACGACTCTTTCTATGGATGATACTGGGTCAATTATTGATGCTTTACGTAAAAAGTTTCCACATATATCCGGCCCTAAAAAAAGTGATATTTGTTATGCCACTCAAAACCGCCAAGATGCTGTTAAAAAACTCGCTAAAAAATCTGATTTAGTATTGGTTGTCGGTTCTCCCAATAGTTCAAACTCCAATAGATTGCGCGAAATTGCCGATAAGTTAGGCAAAAAGGCTTACCTTATCGATGGCGCTGAAGATATTGATAAAAGCTGGCTAAACGGCGTTAATAATATTGGCGTTACTGCTGGCGCATCTGCTCCAGAGGAGCTCGTCCAACGTGTTATTTCACAACTAATGGAATGGGGTGGGGAAACCGTCACTGAAAACCATGGCATCCAAGAAATGGTTACTTTTTCTCTGCCAAAGGCGCTAAAAAAATAACAGTTATTTAAGCCATAAAAAAAGCGGGCTTAAAGCCCGCTTTTTTTATCTAAGAAGCATTAAATTACATACGTTCCCAAATAGTAGCAATTCCTTGCCCACCACCGATACATAAAGTAGCTAGTGCATATTTACCTTGTACACGCTCTAATTCATGAAGCGCTTTAACAACGATAATATTTGCAGAAGCACCAATAGGGTGACCTAGTGAAATACCACTGCCATTAACGTTAACTTTGTCCATTGGAAGGTCTAATTCACGACACACACTTAAAGCCTGCGCTGCGAATGCTTCATTTACTTCAAACACGTCAATATCAGCAATGGTTAAGCCTGTCTTTTCAAGAATTTTCTCAACAGCAGGAACAGGGCCAATACCCATAATCTCTGGTTCAACACCGGCATGTGAATAAGCCACTAAACGTGCCATTGGCTTTAAACCACGTGCTTCTGCCGCATCTTTTTCCATCATCACGATAGCTGAAGACGCATCATTAATACCTGACGCGTTACCCGCTGTGATTGAACCGCCTTTTTTGAAGGCTGGACGCATACCTGATAATTTCTCAACAGTGATGTCGCCACGAACGTGTTCGTCTTTATCAAAAATGGTCACACCTTTACGTGTCTTCATTTCAACAGGAACAATTTGCGTATCAAAACGGCCTTCTGCTTGCGCGCGTGCTGCATTTTGATGACTCGTTACCGCTAAAGCGTCTTGATCTTCACGAGAAACATTGTATTTATCTGCTAAATTTTCAGCTGTCATGCCCATGTGGCCTGTGCCGAATGGGTCAGTTAGCGCAGAAATCATTAAATCAATCATTTGGCCGTGGCCCATTTTTTGACCCCAACGTGCACCTGGCAATACGTAGTATGAGTTACTCATAGACTCCACACCAGCGCCGATAGCAACATCATAATCACCCAACATAATGCCTTGAGCAGCATCTACAATCGCTTGCATACCACTTCCACATAAACGGTTTACCGTAACACATGACGTTTCACACGGAATACCTGCGTCGATTTGAGCAACACGCGCTGTGTAAGGTGTTCTTTCTTCTGATGGAATTACTGTTCCCATAACCACCATGCCTACTTCTGCAGGTGCAACGCCAGCTCTGGCAACACTTTCTTTCAACGTAATAGCCGCTAGTGCACTAGGCGTTACTGACTTTAAACTTCCACCAAAATCACCAATCGCAGTTCTAACAGCGCTTAGTACGACAACTTCTCTTACTCCACTCATGCTTCTCTCCAAGTTTTAGGTTATTCTTTAAGTCCAAGCCTATAATTATAGATGCATTGCAACAATAAATCACCCGATAACATGAGAACTCAATACGTTACCAGCTGCTCAACTGATGGGTTACATCAACTTGCTTATACTGATTGGGGAGATATAGAGAATCCAAACATTCTTATCTGTTCGCACGGTTTAACCCGAAATAGACACGACTTTGATGCGTTAGCAAAAAAACTATCCTCTAAACGACGCGTTATCTGCTTTGATTTGCCAGGCCGCGGTGAAAGTGATTGGCTAACGAATAAAATGGCTTATGACTATCACCAATACACCATCGACGCGTTAATGATTATCGCCAGAACCGGCGCCGAGACAGTCGATTGGTTGGGCACATCAATGGGCGGACTACTTGGCATGGCCTTGGCTTCTTTAAAACAGTCACCTATACAGAGGTTAATCCTAAATGATGTGGGGCCTTTTATTCCTAAAGCTGCATTGATGCGCATTGCTAATTACGTTGGCAAACAACCTTCTTTTGATACCGCAGCCGAACTTGAGGCTTATCTTAGGGCCGTTTATGTCGGCTTTGGCAAGCTGACAGACGAACAATGGCAACACATATTGCGCTATGGGCAGCGAACCTTAGATAACGGCCAAATAACTCTCAATTATGACCCCGACATATCACAAGCTTTCACAAACAAACCGCTCGCAGATATCGATTTGTGGCCGGTATGGAACAACATTCAACTGCAGACTTTAATCATTCGCGGCGAAAACTCCGACTTATTAGGAACCTCAACGGCAGAAGAAATGATCGAAAAAAACGTTAATTCAGAGCTATTAGAGATTGCCAATACAGCTCATTCACCGGCGCTTATGAACGCTAAAGACATTAACTCAATCGAGGCATGGCTTGATAAAGCCGAACCAAACAGTTAAATCGTTTGAGTGAGACTTATGCCCCTTGGGTATAAAGCCGAACCAAACAGTTAAATCGTTTGAGTGAGACTTATGCCCCTTGGGTATAAAGCCGAACCAAATAGTTGAATCGTTTGAGTGAGACTTATGCCCCTTGGGTATAAAGCCGAACCAAATAGTTGAATCGTTTGAGTGAGACTTATGCCCTTTGGGTGTAAAGCCGAAGCAAACAGTTGAATCGTTTGAGTAAGACTTATGCCCTTTTAGCGGGAAAGGACTTAGTTAGCGGTATTTCTAGTTTCAAGCCACCTGAAAAAAGCACCTCTAGCAGGTTCTACCCCCGTTAATAGATAATCTAAGGTATACGCATTGAGTAAATTTGCTTCCAGTAATACTTTGTGTTCCGGTCTCATACAAAAGAGAATTTCATCACCTTCCATTAAGGCAAGGTCATTAGGAGGCAAAACTTTTATAGTTTTTCCTCGCCTGTGCACCAAGGGCACCATTTTTAAGAAACTATCTCTTCCCGAAGGATCCCGGTAAATATCTCCCAAACAAACTATCGCACGCTCTGAGAGTTTCTGGCATACCGCTGGCGTTATATTCTGGCCGATGATATATGTCTTTATTGTTGGTGATTCACCGCCCACCTCAAGCTCTAATTTATTTGTAATATCGGCAAGCCTGGATGGATCATTCTCGTACAATAATCGTAAATGGGTGAAAAACGACTTCAATAAAGGTGCCGTCAACATAAAAAGCACCATTCGAGCGATAACCAAGCTGGGCTGCAAAATAAAATTCACATCTGCTCTTTTGAAGAGAATTTCATTCGTGTGCCTATTTTGCCGAACGATAGAGAATAATGAAGAATTCGCCCTATTGGCTTGATGCACCATGCTTAAATTAAATGTGTCGTTATTTGTGCCCGCAATAATGCCAACACAATCTGATAGGCCGGCCCGCTTCAAATTTTCCAAATTGGCACGCCCTAATACAGCGTGATCAGCAATATCCTCAATATTCTCAACAAGGGGCTCAACAACCGTTATATCAACCTCTCTTTCAGTTAGCTCCTTATAAACAACTCGCCCCATCCTGCCATGTCCACACAAAATCCATTTCCCACCCTTCAATGGGCAGATATTACGGTCTAATTTTGCTCCAGGCTCACCCGACATCCATTCGTTTAAGGTTTGTATTGTTGGGTTATAAATAATTAAACTAAGGTAGCTAGCAAACACACGAAAAGGGTCAACAACGTGGGTATCCCCGCCAATTGCCAATATTTCACTTTCATTATCGACAGACGTTGAACGGCAGATAATTTTTATACCTGGCCTTAATATTCTCGCGGATACAGCTACCTTTAAATTGGCCTCCTCGTCATTTGATAAAATTAAAACACCGATACATTTTTTACTTTCAATGCCGGCATCTAACAAATAGCGTGGAACCGTCGCGTCAGCACAAAGCCCCAATACCTTGGCTGGGTAATCACGTAAGTCCAGTGCTTTAATTCGCTCATCATCCAGCTCTAACACAACCGCGGAGTAACCGGCTTCCGTTAAACCTCGCAATAGGAGACTACCGGTGTCACCAAAGCCGCATACCAAGTAATAATCATTGGTTTTTTTTCTAACCGCTCTGGTAAATTTTTCCTCAGCAAACGCCGACTGTAAGTAAGGGTTTCTTAATAACGAAATAATCTTACCAACCGTATACAGCCAAGTGATGACACTAATGTATAAACAACAAATCGCCCACACCCTTTGCGCATTACTGAAAGCTGTTGGTAACTCACCAAAGCCCGTCGTCGTGGCGGTATACGCCAAGAAATAATAGGCATGGAAAAATGACATATACGTCGTCTGTCCATTTGCGTCAGGCAAGCCTGGAACCAAGACCATACCCAATATACATATTGCATACACGCATATAAAAACAATAATTGGCGTGCGCATGTGGCGCAAAACAATGAACGATACTCTGCCCAGTGATGAGTCAGACATAGACTGAACGCCTATCGGCGAGACATGAGTGTTTCTGACACCAACATCACCACAGAAACGACATTAGCAATTAACGCACCACCTGACAATGACACAATGACAGAGGTACTTTCTGCATTCAATCCTGTCCCCGAAATTTGCGTTACGTAGCCCCAAACGAGCGCACCGGCTATCAATTGTAGATTTGCGACCATGCTAGTTGATAATAGAACCGCTCCTACTTGAGTACGATCCCCTAACTTAAGGCCCATTGCCACTAGATTTACAAAAATAGTGGCAAACAACTCATAAATATTATGATGCCTAAAGTCATCTAATTCACCCATAAAAAAGCCAAAATTTAGTGTTAGCGCTAAAACGATAAAGAAACTAAAAACAACTTTTTCCGAATTCATGCTAACTCTCCATTGATGACTTTAATGTCATTTAGTTTACCCTTAAGGCACTCGTAATCAAGACCCCATTGATGATTAATTCAGACGGCTTCTACACGCCCTTTTTGACTAACTCTTTAAGTGTCGTCTGAGTTCCAAACAACGCTATACGCTGCACACAGTCTTTTATTATTTCAGCACGCTGCTTTTCTGAATAAGAGGTCCATGCTGTGATCTCATTAAGCTCTCGGCCACAGCCCAAACACATATCTTCTTCATTTAACGTGCACTTTCGGACACAAGGAGATTCCATCTTTTTTTCCAATTACTTTACTGTTTCTTCGGCATTAAAAAAGCCACCGTATAAACGGTGGCTTTCATATTTACACAGATCACCTGACTTGTCAGGCATCCATTAGCTATTGCTTTAGACTAACTAGCTTTTGCCAAAACAAATGACCCAGGTGCCGCTTCCAACTCCGGAAACTTATCTGTGCCTAAGGTAGTAGGTGCTGCTACTGTTTTATCACCTTGGCTTTTCAACCAAGCATCCCAATGATTCCACCAACTGCCAGGTACTTCTTCAGCAGATTCTAGCCAATGTTCAGAGCCTTTGCCTAGTTCACCATTTTTCCAAAAATGACGTTTGTTTTTATTAGCTGGGTTGATAACGCCTGCAATATGACCACTCGCTGCCAATACAAACTCAACCTCGCCTTTAACCAACTCCGTTCCAATGAACGTTGTTTTCCACGGTGCAATATGGTCTTCAATCGCAGACAAGAAATACACAGGGCAGTCAATTTTGCCCAAATCAATATTTACACCACAAAGTTGAACGCCATTTGGTTCCGCCAATTTGTTTTCCAAGTACATATTACGCAAGTACCATGTGTACATAGCAGCCGTCATATTTGTTGAGTCGCCATTCCAATAAAGAATATCAAACGGTGGCGGTGTTTTACCTTTTAGGTAATTATTAACAACGTAGCTCCAAATAAGGTCGTTAGCGCGTAACATGGCAAACGTTGATGCCAATTGCTTACCCGGCATCACGCCACCTTCTTTTAATTTATGTTCATGTTGTTGTACCTGAGACTCATCGATAAATACGCCCAATTCACCCGGATCAGAGAAGTCTAGCAATGTTGTAAAGAATGTTGCTGTTGCAAATGGTTTTTTACGTTTAGTCGCTAATACAGCCATAGTCGTTGCCAACATGGTTCCGCCAATACACCAAGCAACACCATTGATTTTCTTAGCGTTAGAGATTTCTTTAACAGCGTCAATCGCAGGAATAGTTCCTTCTGAAATATACTCATCCCACGTTACATCACCCAATGTTTCATCTGGGTTACGCCAAGAAACAATATACACATCATTACCCTGTTCTAGGCAATAACGAACGTATGAATTGTGCTCCGATAAATCCAAAACATAGTATTTATTGATGCAAGGAGGAACAATCAAAATTGGGCGTTCATTAACTTTTTCAGTCATTGGTTTAAAACGAACCAATTGGATCAGTTTGTTTTCAAAAACAACTGATCCCGGCGTTGTTGCCAAGTTTTCACCTAAGGTAAACTTTGATTCATCCGTCATGGAAATGCTGCCCTTATCCATGTCCTTCATTAAATTCTCAAGGCCTGCAACTAGGTTTTGCCCCTTAGTTTCTACCGTTTCTTTCAATACTTCGGGATTTGTTAATGCAAAGTTTGACGGTGACATAGCATCAATAAACTGACGCGTATAGAAATCACATTTTTTCTTCGTTTTGTCGTCTAGTGTTGAATCTTCAACCATACCCGTTAACCAGCGGCTAGATAACAAGTAAGACTGTTTTATATAGTTGTGCACTGGGCTTTCTTCCCACTCATCACCTGAGAAACGGCGATCCCCACGTTCCGGCTGTACCGTTGACTGACTCGCCGGATTAAACATATTAACCCAAAGATTGAATTGATCTTGATAGAAGCCAGACATTGTTTTAACCCACTCTTCAGGGCTTTCCATAGCACGCGTCATAATCGTATTCCATGAATTTCCAAACTGAGACATCATTTCTTTTGATTCTGACGCTGAAAAATCTTTAAACATACTATGGCCTTTGCTTGCCATTTTCTCGAATAACTCTTGTGGGGTTTTATCGTTCATTAGTTCGCCTTAGTTAATTAATTTTTTTTATTGCACTGCCGCATTGTAGACTTTATTTTCTCCTTTTGCTAGATCAAGCTTAAACGCCTAGCTTTTAATTGTCATGGTTTTTCTCAGCCAGTAACTCACCACTATCAGACCATGACTTAAATACGCCTATACGCTCCCCTTTATCCAAAAAGCCTTCTTCACGTTTTTCACCATTAGGCCAATACGCCGTAAATAGACCATGATAGTGACCATCAACAACTGCTGCCTTCAGTGCAGCTTTCCCGCTCAAATACCACGAGATATGCTCACCATGCATGGCACCATTGATAAAATCGGTTTGCGATATCTTCACACCTGATGGATGCCAAATCGTGCGCTTTCCGTGCATTTTCTGATCCAAGTACTCACATTCTTCTATCACCTGCCCATCATCATTCTTTTTAACTTTAAGCGTTATCTTTTGACTCATCATCGTTTCCTTTTATTTACGGATACAAAAAACGCGCAAAAATGCGCGTTTTTACGTCGTTTAGCTTCACAGCTAAGCGCTTATTTTTTCAGTGTTTTTAGCCCTGTTTGGCTGGCAAAATAAGCCGCCAAATTAACCATATCTTCATCACTCAAACCAGCGACACTGCCTTGCATAATAGGGTTATTACGCTTACCTGTTTTATACGCTTTTAACGCTTGAATCATGTAATCGGCATGTTGACCTGCCAACGTAGGGAACATTGCGCTAGCGCTAACTCCGTATACACCATGGCACGCAGCACAGGCTGTTGACTTGTCTTTACCTGCTTCAATATCACCTAGCGCCAAAACACTAGTCGATGCCGCAACCAACGCGATTGCGAAAACCATTTTAATTAATTGTTTCATTTTCTTCCTCAATTGATCTGTGTTATTAGGTGCTTATTTACCGTCTTGTTCAAAGTATGCAGCAATATCCTGCATATCTTGCTCTGATAAATCCACAACATTTCCATACATCGTTTCATGTGTACGTGCGCCTGCTTTATACGCTTTCATTGCAGCCACTAAATAGCCTGCATGCTGACCAGCCAATTTAGGCACGTGGTAAGTAGGGTATGCATTATTATAGTTTTTCACGCCATGACAACCTAGACAGGTTTGCCCTTTGATCGCGCCCGATGCAGCGTCACCCGCTGCGTTTGCCGTTACAGAAAACGCCATTCCCAACACTAGTACACCCGCTAATAATCGCTTCATTGCTTCATCTCTCTTGGTTTTTGCTGAATCATTTGAATTCTCGCAATTCTACTGAAAACATTCCCGTTGCGCTAGCATAAACCTGTTAATCAGCCCGAATAATCAAGCAACTCTGTTAGACTTTCTTTTTTAATTCTAAAAACAAATTATGTCTAACATCACCATCTATACCTCTTCTTTTTGCCCCTACTGCACCCAGGCGATACGCCTGCTAAATAAGAAGAACATCGAGTTTACTGAAATTTCCATTAGCCAAGAACCAGAGAAAAGGGCTGAAATGATACAAAAAAGCCAACGAACAACTGTTCCTCAGATCTTTAACGGCGAGACTCACATTGGTGATTGCATGGAAATTTATGGCTTTGAAAGCGCGGGAAAGCTCGACGATTTACTGGCTTAAACAACAATGGCAAAAGAAAAACAAGCCTTAACAAAACAACGTTTAGACACGTGGTTATGGGCGGCTCGTTTTTTCAAAACACGGCGACTAGCAACCGAGGCAATTTCCGGTGGAAAAGTACACGTTAATGGCCAACGAGCTAAGCCCAGCAAAGAAGTGCGTATTGACGACATCATTCAAATCAACAAAGCAGGGTACAGCTGGGAAGTAAACCTTCTCGGCTTAAACGCACAACGCCGACCCGCTAAGGAAGCATGCCTTTTATACAGTGAACAGGAACAAAGTGTTCAACGAAGACAAGCCTTGATCGCCCTTAATAAAGACATTCACGCATCAGCACCACAATCAGAACGCCCCAATAAAAAACAAAGGCGACAAATCCATCGTTTTAAGCAGTCTGATTAATCACCTAAATACAAGAAGGCGGAATAGGCAAGCCGGCATACTTATTAGCATATTTCAGCGGCCCATCAGGGAACAGTTTGTACAAATAAATAGACGCGCCTTTCGCAGCACCCAACCTTTTCTTAATCGCTTGGCCAAATAGCCGCGCATTGGGCTGATGATTAAACTCAGCATAATATCCACGCATAAAATGAATAATTTCCCAATGTGCCGGTGTCAGCATTAACCCGTCTTCAACCGCTAACGCTTCTGCAACAGATTCATTCCACTGATTTCTATTGCTTAAGAAACCATATTCATCTCGTTCGAGATTATCCAACACTAAAAGCAAGACCTAATCGGGTTATGCTGCTCGACCAAGGCTACAAACCCTGCATAATCAAGGTATTGAATATGCGCATAACAACGTTCCTCAGCTATACCCCTTGCGAGGATATCCGGCATCAGCGCATAGACCAGCACATCGCTGCCAAGTGCAGCTAAAACAGAAGGTTCTTTTGTCACCAGCGCGGCAAACACAGCGTCCTCAATCAATAAGATCACATCGTTAGCCGACGCCCTTGCGACACAATTTGTTAGCGCCTCACCCTTTTTATTAACAATATATAACATTAGAAACTGAAGATATGGTCGGCTGAATTTATTTGTCGTTGAATCTCGCGCCGAGATTTCACCTTAACGGCTATCGCCAGTTGACGTTCAGCCAAGCCGCGCGCTTCCATCGATTCTTTTTCAACCAGCACCTCTTTGATATCGTAAATTTCTAAGGCATTTAAAATAGGCGTTATATTTTTTAACTGAAGCGCTTCAGGTTGCTGGTTTTTTACCAACGCATCCACACCATCGGCCTCAAATAATAACACCACCTTTTGATCAAAAGCAGCTGCCATCAACGCTATATCGAAGAATTCTTGGGCGCAAACATTGCCATGCATGGCCTTATCGATAATAAAAAACAACGTTTTCATCTTAAGCGCCAAAGGTGATATGACGATCAGAGTCTATAATCGCCTCCATTAACAAACCGAGGCCTGCGATTCGAAACCCGTTGGCTAACGCTCTTTCATAGCCACCCACTTTTTTTGCAACTGACTGTTCCAGCAAGCCCCTACGTTGCGCCGACGATACACAGACTACCAAATCAACACCGTTGTTAGAATGCAATTCACTCCATCTTTTCACGATATCTCTTTCATCACCCGGAGGCCGAGAGTCTCGACAGGCGTTATAAATGCCATCATGGTAGAAAAAAACACGGTACACCTCGTGGCCGCTCGCCATAGCAGCTTGAATAAAATGCCATGCTGTATCGGCTGCTTGATGCTGATAAGGGCTCGCATTAATTTGAATAGAAATTTTCATTTAACTTGTTTTTAAACTCAATTAAACTGAGACCCGCTTATGAATGAACACCATAATATCATGCGCCGTTTTCTCACCGTACTGCTGGCCTCCACTTTTACTTACATTATCGTAGGTAGCGCCGTTATTTGGTCTAACGAAAGCATCGCAAACAATCGAATCAAGCTGCCTGATATAGGCAACACATCAAATATCATCATTTCGGGTGAGCTTGAAAAAAAACTTGGTAAAGCTTTTCTCAGAAGCATCCGCCTAAGAGTACCGCTGAGTAACGACCAAGAAATTAACGATTACGCACAAGCGTTAGGGAACAAAGTCGCCAAATTCAGTGAGCAACCTGACCGACACTTTAACTTCTTTGTCGTCAGGGATTACCGAATCAATGCGTTTGCTGGCCCCGATGCAAATATCGGACTTAACTCTGGGCTTATTCTAGCGGCCGAATCTGAAAGTGAGTTAGCCTCCGTTGTTGCCCACGAAGTCGCACACGTAACTCAGCAACATTTGCAACGCGCCATTGAAACCGCTAGCCAAATGTCACTGCCCAGTGCTGCGGCAACACTCGCCGCCATTGTTTTAGGTGTCGCGGTTCCCGGTGTTGGAGCGGCCGCACTCATGGCGGTGCAAGCAGGGCAAGTACAAAAACAAATCAATTTCACGCGCAGCCACGAGGCTGAAGCTGACCGTGTCGGCGTACAAAACTTGGCCGACGCAGGCTTCGACCCGAGAAGCATGCCTATCTTTTTTGGCCGGCTACAAACCGCCACCACTCAATATGGTCAAAAGGTTCCTGAAATATTACTGACTCATCCAGCACCCGTTTCACGAATTTCGGACACGGCAGCACGAGCAGAAAAATTTCCGTATAAGCAGGTTGAAGATTCGCAAGACTTTCGTTTAATTCGGATGAAAATTCGGGTCGGCAAACAGCCCAAATCATCCATTAACGAGCTTATAACAGCCCTCAATAATGAATCACAGCAAGGTACTCAACAGATAAAAGACGCCGCCCGTTACGGCCTTGCACTGTCGTTAGCGAAAGGCAGGCAATTTGAGAAGGCCCGAGTCATTTTGACCGCCCTAACAAAACAAAACCCAGCGCAGCAGCACTATCTAACCGCTCTGGCGCTTAATGATTACCGCGACAATAAACCACAACGTTCTTTAAGTTTATTTCGCCAAGCAACACAACTATTCCCTAACAGTCGCGCAGTTAACCTACTGTATGCCAAGGTGCTCTTGCACAACGGTAAACCACAGCAAGCTTTAGCCTACTTGAACCAAGATATACAACATTTCAATCCAACACCTAATGTTTACGACCTGCTTTCAATCGCCAATGGCCAAGTCAACAACCCCGTTAGAGGTTTCCAATATAGAGCCGAGTATTTTTATTCTCTAGGCCTCACTAAAGACGCCATTATTCAGCTTGAGCAAGCCTTACGCGCCGCTAATAATAATTTCTACTTGAGCAGCCAAATCGAAAACCGTATTAACCAACTGCGTGCCGAACTAAGAGCACCAAGACTACTTTAACCACCACTTTGTAACTCATGACTCCTTCTAAAAACCCGCCAAACATTTTTAAGCGACTAGCCGTTATTGTTTATGACTTGCTATTACTGATTGCCGTCCTATTTTTAGCCACTTTGGTTCTACTACCATTCCAAGACGAGAATTTATTCCAACCCAATTCGTGGCAATATTCTGTTTATCTATTAGTGGTAAGTTTTCTTTTTTATGGCTGGTTTTGGACTAAAAGCGGACAAACCTTGGGGCTTGTTGCGTGGAAACTTCAAGTGGCCGATGAAGATGGGCGCAATATCAATTGGCAACAAGCCTTAGTCCGCTTCATCGTCGCCATCTTTTCTTGGGGGATTTTTGGCTTGGGTATCTTATGGATTCTCGTTAACAAAGATCGACTAACTTGGCACGACATCGCATCAAACAGTCGGCTACAGTGGAAAGACAGCGAATAATTAACCCATCCGGCGAATCGTAACTATAGAGACCGACAAAGCTAATAAGAATGGCAATGAAGCGGCGATAACAGGGTTCAAACCGTATAAAACACCTACGCTGCCAAACAACCTATCAACCAAACTAAAGCCAATACCAATCAACGCACCAACCAGAATCCGAGTGCCTGTACTACTAGCCCGTTTAACACTTAATACCATCGGAATCGCTATCAGTAACATCACTAAAATCACAAAGGGACGAATCAACTTACTGGTGATAGCTACAACAAAGCGCGTGGCATCTTGCCCATTTTTATTAAGAAATTGAATATAACTCGCCAAACCTATAATAGATAACCGCTCGGGTTTAACCACGATAACATCCAACAACCCTGGATCTAACAACGAATCTAATTGCGCCGAATCAGAATTAGACACTTCCACGCCCTTCTCTGTCACCGTGGTTTGTTGAATACCCTTCAACTGCCACCTATTATCGATAAAACTAGCGCTGGCAGCGTGCGTAGCGTATTTCAATTCATTTTTATCCGTCATCTCATAAATACTCACATCCTTGAGCTCAGATGAATTTAAAATTTCACGAATATTCAAATAAGTATCACCATCTCGGGTCCAGAAGCCATACTTCGTTCTCAATGCAACTTGCTCATTTTTCGCGGTAAACTTTAGCATTTGTGCAGCTTGCTCAGTTGTCGGCGCAATCACTTCACTAACAAATAAAGAAATTACCACCAACATCACACCCACTCGCAGCGTGGCGAAAATAATCTGCCAACGGCTAATACCCGCCGCTCTCATCGCCGTTAGTTCATAACTGTTAGCCATACCGCCCAGTGTAATCAGCGCACCCAGTAAAGTGGCTGATGGCAGCAATTCATAAAAGTTACGCGGCGCAATCAACCCTAAATATTTGAAAATCTCAACCAGACCGTACTGCCCACTCCCCATATCGTCCAGCTCATCGGCAAATGTAATCACCAAAACCAACGACAGTAGAAACAACTGCGCAATAGCAGTGCTTTTCAGTATTTCGACGGCTATGTATTTATTGATGACTCTCATTTTTTCAACCGTAGTGTCTTTTTGACGTAACCAAAGCCGTGCATTCTAACCACCATGACACCCGATAGCCCAAGCATCACGAGGTGAACCCACCAAACACCTACCCAAGCTGGCGTTACACCTTTTACTAGCCATGAATGAGACAGGCTCATAAAGTTTTCAAAAATAATATAAATCAGCAGCGCCGTTAATAAATTTCCATACATGCCCGCCCGCGGCGAAACACGACTAATGGGAACAGCCAGTAAGGCAAACGTAATCATCGCTAAGGGTAAAGACCAACGCCTTTGCAGCTCACTCATCGCCCGAGGTGATTTCATATCCATCAGCTCAGCGGTAGATTTCTCTTTTGTACCAAATGCTAATTTCGTATTCGATTTTTCGGCAACCACAACGCCGTACTCTTCGAACTTAGTCACCTTATAGTCCGCTTGACCAGGCACGCCCTCGTAACGATTTCCATCCGTCAGAATAATAAAACGATCACCCGTTTTAGGGTCTATTTTTATTTCGCCGCTTTTAGATGAGGTAATACCTAACTTTCCATGCTGACGATTTTGGATAAAAACGTTCAACATTTTGTTATCGTCGGTTATCTCTTCGACGTAAAAAACCAAATCACCTCGGCTGTACTCATTAAAACGTCCATCAGTAATGCCACGAATATCTAGATTGGATTGATCATCATTTTTAACCCGTTCAATCTCCTGCATAAGGGTCGGTGTTGCGACCAAAGACAAATAAAGTGTCAACAGAAATACAGGCGCAACAAAAATAAATATAGAACGATAAACCCTCGTCAAACCAATGCCCGCGGAAAACAATGCGGTCATTTCATGATCACGATACATCCTGCCCAACACTAATAATATGGACAACAATAAGGCCACCGGAAGAATTTTAATGATCAGCAGCATCATGTTAAAGCTAATTAAGGCCAACACAGCATCCGTTGATAACTCACCCGCCGTCACCTTAGAGAACAAACGCACCAGCCGCTGACTCAACAAAATAACTGATAATACCGTCATCACACCCAACATCATTTTGCTCAATTGGATAACAAATAATCGGTCGACAATTTTTAATTTAAACGCAGACATCAATGGGGGATTTGGCTTATAGTTAGGCTTATAAATCTGTGTGGATCATGCTGTCGTATCCTAACGGAAAAGCCAAATAAAAACATTACTAATCACCGAGGTCACAACATGCAATTTGTTTCAAAAAACGCCCAAATCGATAAACTCTCTACGCCTTGCGTTATTTTGCCGGTCTTTAGCAAAGGCCAACAAGCGAGCGTGACCGACATGTTCGACCAAGCGCATGACAAACAAATTGCTAACGTACTAAAACAAGGCGATGCGACGGGCAAAGCCGGTGATACGCTGCTACTACAAATGCCCGCTGGCAGCAAAACCAAACGCGTTTTACTGGTTGGCGCGGGTGAACAAGGCAAAACAACGGCTGAAGATTTCAACAAAGCCGTTAGCGCCACGGTTAGCACGCTTAAAAAACTACCGGTTAAAACCGTTTGTTCTGCATTACTCGCTATTGACGTTATCGACAAAGACGACGATTGGAAAGTACGTCAATTGGTTCTTAAATCTCGTGAAGTCTTCTATCAGTACACAGAAACGCTCACCACATCAGCGCCCGAAGCGAACAAACTGGATACCTACCAAATTCTTGCCGAAAGTGATTTATCTACAAAAGAAATAGACCATGCCGCCGCTATCGCCACGAGCATTGCCAACGGCATTGATAGCTCAAAGAGACTATCTAATTTGCCGGGCAATATATGCACACCGAGCTACTTAGCCGACACCGCGAAAGCGCTTGGCAAGCAGCACAAGTCACTTAAAGTTACCGTGCTAGACGAGGCAAAAATGGAAAAACTGGGCATGGGTTCCTTACTATCCGTCTCACGTGGTTCACGCCAACCGGCCAAACTGATCACTATGGAACACAACGGCGCGGCTAAATCGCAAAAACCGATTGTTATCGTGGGTAAAGGCTTAACGTTCGACGCCGGCGGCATCTCGATAAAACCATCATCTGGCATGGATGAAATGAAGTACGACATGTGCGGTGGCGCCAGTGTATTCGGTGTTATGCAAATGTGCGCCGAATTGAACCTACCGATTAACGTGGTAGGCGTCGTGCCATCTTCAGAAAATCTCCCCGATGGGGATGCTAACAAACCCGGTGATATCGTCACCAGCATGGCGGGTTTAACCATTGAAATTCTTAATACCGACGCTGAAGGCCGCCTAATTTTATGTGATGCGTTGACCTATTGCGCCAAATTCAAACCCGATGTCGTTATTGATATCGCCACCCTTACCGGCGCTTGTGTAGTAGCCCTTGGCAAACATGCCACCGGCCTACTTGGCAATAACGATGAATTAGCAAATGAACTATTAGGCGCGGGCATTAAAGCCGGCGACAAAGCATGGCAACTGCCCCTGTGGGATGAATACCGCCCACAACTGAAAAGTAATTTCGCGGATCTCGCTAATATTGGCGGCCCTACCGGTGGCACGATAACCGCAGCGTGCTTCTTATCGCGCTTCACGGAAGATTATAAATGGGCTCATCTAGACATTGCAGGAACCGCGTGGAAATCTGGCGCTGAAAAAGGCGCAACAGGTCGGCCTGTTCACATGTTAAGTCAATTTATCTTAGACCGTTGCTAAGCAAATATGACGCGAATTGATTTCTACGTTTTACCCGATGCAAGCATTCAACAGCAGCATGTTTTTGCTTGTCGCCTTGCACAAAAAGCCAGCAAGCAAGGTCATCGGGTATATATTCACACCGAGTCCGCAGAACAGTCTAAAGAGTTAGATGATTTGTTATGGTCATTTTCGCCCACCAGCTTTGTGCCACACACCATAAAAGCCGATGAGTGCGCCAAGAACCCCGTGTATATCAACCACAGTGGCGACCCTTTAGATATACATGACGTGCTCATCAACCTGACAGCTCAAACACCCGATTGCTTTGGCCGTTTTGAACGACTTGTAGAACTAGTCAATCAAGATGAGGCCATCAAACAAGCAGGGCGTGAACGCTTTAAGTTTTATAAAAGTCGAGGATATCCTTTGAATACGCATAAAATTTGATTTTAATAGCAACCCATGCGCTTGCCTTTTCCTATTCCCTGCCGTGAAAAAACGCTTTTTTATATAACAGCTTTCGCCCTATAGGCGAGTTACTCTTTTTGCTTCAGCAAAAAAAGAGTAACCAGAAAAATGCCGCCCTAAAGTCTCACCTGCGGTTCCCTCTGCACCATTCATTTTTACAACTACTGTGGAACTCACCCGACAAAGCACGGGTTCACACAACCACAGTAGAAAGCTTTGTAAAACTGAACAATGCTTCGGCGAGGCTACATGGAACCTAAAGTCAAAAAAATGAACCGAGCTTCTACCCTTGTTCGCGTTTAAATTATTAAAGTATTTCGGATAAGTGAGTGCGTTGTCTGAGCCGCCTTTTGGCGAGTTTAGCGCTCGCCCGAAATGATTTAATAATTTGCGATTGGGCGACCTTTTCTTTGATTCGTTTCTTTTGGTCGTACAAAAGAAATGAATGCCCTCGCGGCAGCGAAATAGGACCCCTTTCACCTATAGGGCGAAAGCTGTTACATAAAAAAACAAAGTCCTCACCCCACCAACAAAGCTATAATACCCAGCTATTAAAATCATCAATGCATAACATTCAAGATGGAAAAGACATACGCCCCGCACGACATTGAATCTCGCTGGTATAGCCAATGGGAACAACAAGGTTACTTTCAGCCACAAGGTGGCGATGCTGCTTATTGCATTATGATTCCGCCGCCCAATGTTACCGGCAGTCTACATATGGGCCATGCTTTCCAAGATACGATCATGGATTCGCTCACCCGTTACCATCGCATGCAGGGTAATAACACACTTTGGCAGGCAGGCAGCGACCATGCCGGTATCGCCACACAAATGGTAGTTGAGCGTCAATTAAACGCCGAAGGAAAGACGCGCCATGACTTAGGCCGTGATAAATTTGTCGAACGCATCTGGGATTGGAAAGAAGAATCGGGCAACACCATTTCACAACAATTGCGTCGCATGGGCACATCTTTGGATTGGTCTCGCGAACGCTTTACCATGGACGAAGGCTTGTCCAAAGCCGTTAACGAAGTATTTGTAAAACTACACGAAGAAGGCCTTATTTATCGCGGCAAACGCCTCGTCAACTGGGACCCTAAATTACACACCGCAGTATCTGATTTAGAAGTGCTTTCACAAGAAGAACAAGGCCATATGTGGCATATGCGCTACCCATTAGCCGATGGCAGTGGCGAGCTAGTAGTTGCCACAACCCGCCCCGAAACCATGCTCGGCGATGCTTGCGTAGCTGTTCACCCAAGTGATGAGCGTTACCAAGACCTTATTGGAAAAACCATTACGTTACCCTTATGTGACCGTGAAATCCCCATTATTGCTGATGACTATGTAGACCCAGAATTTGGTACCGGTTGCGTAAAAATAACACCTGCGCACGACTTTAATGATTACGAAGTCGGCCAGCGTCACGATATGCCATTAATTAACATCTTCACCATTGATGCCAGCATTAATGACGAGATGCCAGAAAAATACCAAGGCATGGATCGCGTTAAGGCACGTAAACAAATCGTACAAGATTTAGACGATTTAGGCTTATTAGTAAAGGTAGAAGATCACAAACTGATGATCCCTCGTGGTGACCGTTCCGGCGTGATTATCGAACCACTACTGACTGACCAATGGTTTGTAAAAGCTAAGCCTTTGGCAGAACCTGCCATTGAAGCAGTTAAAAGTGGCAAAATTAAATTTGTGCCTGAAAATTGGGATAAAACCTATTACAACTGGATGAACGATATTCAGGACTGGTGTATTTCACGGCAAATTTGGTGGGGCCACAGAATTCCCGCTTGGTACGATGCAGACGGCAATATTTACGTAGGGCGGGATGAAACCGAAGTACGTGAGAAGAACAATCTCGCAGACGACCTCATCTTAAGACAAGATGAAGACGTACTCGACACTTGGTTCTCATCAGCCTTATGGCCATTTTCAACTCTTGGCTGGCCGGATAAAACACCTGAGCTAGATACCTTCTACCCTACCAGTGTATTGGTAACTGGGTTCGACATCATCTTCTTCTGGGTTGCCCGAATGATTATGATGGGCTTGAAATTTATGGACGACGTGCCGTTCAAAGAAATATACATTCACGGCCTTGTACGCGATGCGGAAGGTCAAAAAATGTCCAAATCCAAAGGCAACGTGCTTGACCCGATTGACCTTATCGACGGCATTACGCTCGATGCGCTATTAGAAAAACGCACTAAAGGCCTCATGCAGCCTAAAATGGCCGCTAAAATCGAAAAAGATACCCGCAAACATTTCCCCGATGGTATCCCTGCCTTTGGCACTGATGCGTTACGTTTCACCTTTGCAACACTTGCCTCTACTGGGCGCGACATTCGTTTTGATTTAAACCGCATCGAAGGTAACCGAAACTTCTGTAACAAGCTGTGGAATGCCACGCGTTACGTCTTAATGAATACAGAAGGTGAAGACACCGGCCTAAGTAATGAACCGTGCGACTATAGCTTGCCTGACCAATGGATCGTTTCTCGTTTGCAAAAAACAGAAGCCAGCGTTATCAGCTCCATTGAAAAATACCGCTTCGATTTAGCGGCTCAGTCCTTATACGAATTTGTTTGGAATGAATATTGCGATTGGTACCTAGAACTTTCAAAACCTATTTTATTGGACGAAAATAGCTCAACAGAACAAAAACGCGGCACTCGCCAAACGCTTATTCGTGTATTGGAAACGGTACTTCGTCTACTTCACCCCATGATGCCTTTCATCACCGAAGAGATTTGGCAACAAATTGCTCCTATGGCGGGCAAAACCGGCGACACCATTATGTTGCAGGCTTATCCAAAACCCGATGAGAGTAAAATATCAGCGGATGCAGAAGACAGCATGCAATGGGTCATGGATTTTGTGATGGGCATTCGGAAAATTCGCGGAGAAATGAATATACCGCCAAGCAAACCTTTACCGGTACTGCTCAACAACAGCAGCGAACAAGATCAGCTACGTCTTAACAGCAACTCACGCTTACTTGAGAAATTGGCGCGCTTGGAATCCATCAGCGTCTTATCGACGACTGATGACGCCCCGCAATCCGCCATCGCCTTAGTTGGAGACATGCAGGTATTGATTCCAATGGCCGGATTAATCGACAAACAAGCCGAACTAAATAGACTCAATAAAGAAATCGACAAGTTAGCAAAGGAAATCGCTAGAATTAGCGGAAAACTATCCAATGCTTCTTTTATTGATAAAGCGCCGGCAGCTGTTGTAGAAAAGGAAAAAGACAAGCAACGCGATATTTCATCCAAGCTAAATAACTTAAACGAGCAAAAAGAGAAAATAGCTTCTTTGTAATGAAAGCGCTGACAATATCCATACACAGGCTATAAATAAGCCAAATTCCCACCAACACAACACTCTTGCTCGTACCGTATCGCCTAACGTATACCCGTTAGGCGATACGGCGCCGTGTAGTTCCCGGCCATTGGAATATTAAAACCGTTTCAAAACTGCTGATGACTGCCGTGGCAGCGACATTTTGTAAAAAAATCAGTCTGGCAACACCAGCTGCACAACGCCAATCACCACCATAATAAACATAAAGGCCAAAATAAAACCCGTCGCAATAAACACCTTAGGGTTGCCGTGTTGAAAATCACGTTTCCTACGTGACTCTTTCGACACACCCAGAAAAGACAGCATCGTGCTTCCGACCATTTGCCAAAAAGTTGGCACGACATCTTTATCTTTTTCCATGTTTTGTCCTTATAAAGTTAGTCCGGTCATTTTATCACCCGCAGATGGTTCATTTCTCAGCAGATTTCAAAAAACCAACTACACTTCTGTTTATTACATTTGAGCTTTCAAGTGAATGTTGTTTTATCAACACGACACTGACAAACGCTTTAACTTAATTCAACAAAAAAAGAACTGACACGCAACGGCTGCAAAATACTACGAGGACTTATGAATATTGATTTAAACGACCTGAATGTACTCATCGTGGAGCCATCAAAAACCCAGCAACGTATTATTGAGCGTGAATTAAACAGCTTATCCATTGATAAAATTGATTCCGTTTCCACCGCTGAGGAAGCTCTGCATTACATTCAAGAAGGCGCTCCAGATCTTATTCTAAGCGCCTATTACCTAAGTGATATGACCGGCAATGAGTTGCTACACTCGCTAAGAGAAGATAAGAGCAACCAAGGCATTTGCTTCGTATTGGTATCAAGCGTTACCGACATCAGGCAACTCGATGCTGTTCGTCAAGCGGGTGTCGTCGCCATTCTACCCAAACCCTTTGCCGCACAGGATCTAGAGTTCGCATTAAAAAGCACCGTCAGCCACCTCAACCCTGAAGATATTTCCTTAGAAAACACCGATATCGACGACCTTCGAATCCTACTCGTAGACGATAGCGCACTCGCCCGCAAGCACATCAAACGAACCCTCACCTCCATGGGGTTGGACAATGTGACCGAAGCCGAAAATGGAATTGAAGCCGTTAGCATTTTGAGCGAGTCCTTGTTTGATCTAATCGTTACCGACTACAACATGCCTGAAATGGATGGTCGTGAATTATCCGCCTATATTAGAGAACAAAGTAATCAATCCTCGGTGCCTATCATCATGGTGACTAGCGAACAAAATAGCAGTCGCCTTGCCGCTGTACAACAAGCTGGCGTATCGGCCATTTGCAACAAACCCTTCGAACCTGAAAGTGTGAGACAATTAATCCAACAATTAATTAATTAACTCCGTCGCTTCCAACATGGCCAAAAACAAACCTTCTATCAGCATCGTAATGCCGTGTTTAAATGGAGCCGAAAACCTAGAAGCCTTACTGCCAAAACTAAAACAAGCGCAACCAACCGCGGAAATTATGGTGGTAAATGATGGCTCGACGGATCGTTCCCTTGAAATTTGCGAACAACACGGCATACGCGTCGTGTCACACCCCGAACCCTTAGGCAACGGCGCAGCCATTAAAACCGGCGCACGTAACGCAACGGGCGATATCATCGTATTCATGGATTCAGACGGACAACACGGCCCCGAAGATATCCAACGACTACTCGATAAATTAGACGAAGGTTACGACATGGTCGTCGGCGCAAGAGAAGCTAGTTCCCACGCTTCAAAAAAACGCCTATTTGGTAATACCGTCTTTAACAAACTCGCCTCGTTTATGACCGGTCAAAAAATAGAAGACCTCACATCGGGCTTTCGCGCAGTTCGAACAGTACACTTTAAAAAGTTTCTATACCTATTACCGAATGGCTTTTCATACCCAACCACATCCACCATGGCGTTTTTTCGCTCTGCCCTACCCGTCGCCTACATCCCCATCAAGGCGGGCAAACGAGAAGGCAAAAGCAAAATTAAACTATTAAAAGATGGCATACGTTTCTTTGTTATTATTTTAAAAATTGGTGCACTGTTCTCACCGATGCGGCTTTTTCTACCCACCAGCGGCGTGTTTTTTCTTCTCGGTGTCATCAACCATGTTCATAGCTATGCAACCTCCGGCTCGTTCAGCAACGGTAGCTTATTACTGTACGTCGCCTCGGTGTTTATCTTTTTGATGGGGATATTGTCTGAACAAATTTCGTCGTTGCATTATAGAAATACAGATAAAGAATAACTTTTTTCCTTACTCATTATTAAGCCTTAATGAAATCCCCAGATCCATTAAAAGTCTTGATGTTAACATCGAGCTATCCAAGAAACGATACCGACAACAGTTCTGTATTCTTACGCTACCTCGCTACTAATTTAGCCAAACATGATGTGGATGTTCATGTTTTAGCGCCCGATCACCCTCTTGTTAACGCTACAGACCTTGATATAAGAATAAAAAATCATTGGTTCCGATACCTTCCAAATCGATGGCAGCTACTCGCCTATAGTTCGGGAATACTTCCAAATTTAAAAAGAAATAAACTCCTCTATCTACAAGTTCCTTTTTTTCTACTAGCAATGTTTACCTCTTTGATCTTTTTATGTAGAAAAATAAAGCCGGATGTTATTCATGCGCATTGGGTTATTCCCCAAGGGTTTATAGCCATCATAGCCGGCAAGCTATTAAAAATACCTGTTATCGCGACAGCCCATGGCGGGGACGCTTTTTCACTAAATACAGGCGCTCTTAGCCGGTTAAAAAAATTCACTTTAAAGCATTGCCACGGTTGGACATCGAACACATCTGCTACAGCTAACGCCTTTGGTAAGGCATGCGAAATACCTAACCCTAGCATTATCCCCATGGGGGTAGATATAGAACACTTCCAATCCGGCAACGCAGATAAATTATTAAATAATGAAAACAGAAATATCATTCTGTTCGTCGGCCGCCTTGTCGAAAAGAAAGGCGTTAAGTACCTCATTGAAGCATTTTCGATGCTCCCTAAAAAATTTCAAGATGCATCCATTTTATGGGTTATTGGTGATGGCGATGAACGTATCGAGCTTGAAAAACAAGCGCAACGCTTAGGCGTGCAAAATATAAAATTTTGGGGGCAAGTGCAAAACAAACAACTCCCCGACTTTTATGCTGCGGCCTCATTATTTGTAGCTCCATCTGTCATCGACTCAAAAGGGGATACAGAGGGACAGGGTGTTATTTTATTGGAAGCTATGGCGAGTAAGACCCCTATAATTGCCACAACTGTCGGTGGAATTTCAGAAGTAATTACTCATGGTGAAACTGGCCTACTCATTCCTCCTAATAACTCAGATAAATTATCAACTTCTATTCATTACATGCTTAACAATAAAAGTTTTACTAATAACTGTACTGAGAAAGCGCTAATTAAAGCCGAAGAAACTTATTCTTGGGCGCTTATTTCTCAACAATTTATTTCAACTTTTAGACACGTAAAACAACCCTCTATTGAGAGCTAGCATCATCTAACACTTGTTGAAATAAATTTTTATATTCAAAAACCATCCTATTTAACGTAAACAAGTGCTCAACTTTTGCTCGATTATATTCACCCATTTCTTTACAAAGCGTCTTATTTTCAGCTAAAAGGTTAATTTTAGTTGCAAAATCATCAACACCCCCTAACCCACATAAAAAGCCGCCTTGCCCCCCATCAACCAATTCAGGAAGTGAAGAACAATTTGTTGCCACCACGGGCAAACCACAAGACATAGCTTCTGCTGCAGCCAAACCGAATCCTTCGCGCACCGTTGGAAATAAAAGAATATCAACCGATTGATACAACCGAGGCATATCTTTATAGGGCACTCGCCCAACATTGACCAATCGCGGGTGTTCAGCTAAACCTCCAGTACCACGTAAACCAGATGTATATAGAATAGTAACATTTTCATTTAATTTATTTAAAATCGGAATAAGCCATTGCGCGCCCTTTCGGTTGCTGAGATTTCCGCTAAACAGTACCTTAATCTCACCGCTGTTCCGAGTTTTATCTAACGAAGGAACAAAAGTTGATTCATCAACACCATTGTAAATTACTCTAATTTTTTTACTGATGCCTAATTCACGCTGAACTAAATCCGCCGTATACTGACTGACCGTCGTTATCTCATCCGCAAAAACCACTGCTTTCTTGGTGAACCACTTTAGATCTGTTTGATAATGAATACTCTGCAACCTCGTGCTGTACTCACGCATAAAGGTGTCTAATACGTAGTTATGAAACGTTACTACCAACGGAACACCCTTTTGCTTATGAAAACGAGCGTAGTCAGGAGTAGTATGGATAATACTCGGTTTCAATTTACGCCCTAACGACCATAAACTGGGGGGGAATAATGTAAGGTAAGGGTGATAAGGCACCACTTGGTACTTTTTTATGGCGTGTTCTATATTCTTATGAATAATGTATGCGCCGTTGCCTGTCGCTATTGGGCTAATTATTTTTTCCACGTCGTACCGACCTTTTATGCGCGCCTAGGTTATAAATTTCATCAAGCTGAACCTCTTGCAGGGTACGCGTTAAATTAGAACTGCCTATTAAATCACCATAGTGTAAAAACTCAGATCAATAAGAGCCAGCTTGGCTTGTTATGCCTGTTATTAATGCTTTTATATCATTCTTTCTTTTCTAAAACTGATTCATAAAGAGCAATATAACGTTTTGCAACCACACGGCTATCAAACTCACGCACAACTTTATTACGAGCATTAGCCGAAAGTTCATCGTAGTTCGGAGCATTTAAAACCCATTCAATACCTACTGCCAAATCCTCTGTATCAAACGGTTTAGCTAAATAGCCATTTGTTTTATGCTCAATCATATCGCCATTCCCACCCACATCAAAAGCCACAACAGGTGTTCCACAAGCAATGCCTTCCATAATCGCATTTGATAAATTTTCTTGGATACTAGGGATCACCATCACATCTGCTGCGCTATAAAGCGCACGCAAGGTTACATCATCATATAGCGGCCCTAAATAATGAGCTTTAAATTTAAAACATTCCGGTACTTTAGGCTCACTACTTCCAAAGACAACAAGCTCAATATTTTCACTCTCCAATTGCTGTAATGCTTCACTTAACTCTTTAAAACCTTTACGAGGGTCAGAGGTTGCAGCCATTGCACCAAACAAAACTAGAGTTTTATCTCGCGGTAAACATAATAAGTCACGAGCAACTATTTTTTCCAGTGGTAAATAAACTGATGTATCAATAGGGTTCGGCAAACACACAACCTTCTTTCCCTTAAATAACCGGCTTTGCTTAGCACAACTAGCAAGCCAGCGACTCAATCCAACGATCGTCAGGTTTTTATGTTTTGAATAACTGGCAAGCTTTCTCTTAAATATGTATCGGCTTAAATCATAGCCTTTAAGTGAACCCAGTACCCTACATGAACCACATGAATCTATATAAGCTCCACATTCTTCATCATAATGACAGCCACCTGTAAACGCCCACATATCATGCAAACTCCAAATAATAGGTGCTTTTATTTTTGCTATATCTGACATAGACAACATCACCTTATTAACCCAATGCAAATGAACCACATCGGGGTTAATTTTATTAACACGAGCAACCAAACCTGAAAAGGGCACCAGATTAGGAGAAAAATAAGTTTTTGATCTATGCTTATATAAGCCTAAGGGAAGAGCATCCATAATACGGCGCAACAATGAGACTCCTTTTCCAATATTTGATTCTGATTCAACAACTCTATAATCATCACTAAATTTGACATTAACTAGCATTTGAGACTTAACACTCGAATCCAGTAGGGCTTGATGCAAGCGATATGCAGCGCGAGATGCACCACCTTGAATATCAGAAAAATTAATAATTAATACTTTCACTTCTTCTGATAAATAGCTATTACAGTATGACCATTTGGCAACATCTCATCTTTTAGCCCCTTAACCAATATTCTCGCTAGAATTAACGATAGCACAGACGTAAATTTCCGAATTAATGACCGACTTAATAATTTAGAGTCCATAATGCTATTGTTTATGAGTAACTTTACGAACCATAATTTATGAATACGTTGTAATTTCTCATAATGAATATCTAACACCTGTAAATTATATTTCTCAGCAATATAGTAAAGGGTTTCAGAAGGCCAGCGTGTTACGTGATGTGGCGGCATATTCAATATATTATTAGTTGCATATTTTAAAAAAGAATCCTCACTAGGAACAGCAATAATAAGCCTCCCTCCAACTTTTAAAGCATCAACTTTTGCTTGTATAAATGACTGCGGATTTGATACGTGCTCCAATACCTGAAAACTGACAACCACATCAAATTTATTCAAATTTTTAGTAGCATAATCCTGCACCAACTCATTTTCTATAGTAACTCCATCTTTCAAAGCCATCTCTTTAGCCTTAGTGCTAGAGTCAAGGCCGACATAGTGCTTAGTTTGTAAAAATTTAACAAAAGCTCCTTTTCCACCACCTACTTCTAAGACTCTGTCTGTTTTTGTAATATATTTTGAGGCCTCTAAATATTCCGCTTTTTCATCTACATAATACCAATCAAGTTTTTGAAGTGAGTTATAAAACTTCTCGTCACCTACAATAAGCGGATTAAAAAACTTAAGTTTACATCTGTTGCACGCACAATAATTTAGATCGCTATCAAATAAATACGACACATCTTCATCAGTAAGTTTTTTAACTAAATTTATTAGGCTTTCTCGCCCAATTAACTCAATGATATTTATTTTATTACTTTCGCATAAGGGACATCGCATATATCACCGCTTGGACTCATTGAATAAAATCATTTCTATATCCGCGCCCCAAAGCTGTTTATTAACTAACATTTTATAAATCTCTTCAATTTTCTAAGCTTCAAGTAGAGAATATTTGGAATAAACTTCAATACCAGATTCAACCATGGGCTTTTCGTACCACTAAATATGTTTTTCTCTGTAAAATCATCAGCATCAACAAATGTACACACAAAATTTGGATGCTTAAGCGGGAAACTAAGGCCCTTTACTTCTAAAGATTGAAACCTCCCCTTGACCTTACAATTACTAGCATCAGGGCCGAAACCAACATTCGAGACCAAATTCACATTAGGTAAGATTGTCACTGTGTTATTCATATAAGAGGCTAAAGAAAGCAGGTAGTCCCAATGTAGCCTCCTTTTTTTATCAAACATTTCCTGATAAATACCCCTCCAGTGGCCAATCTCTTTTTTATTAAAAAAAGAACTTCTAAGACCATTAATTTCTTTATATTCTGGCCAAGCTTTCATAGAAAAATCAACTTGCTCCCAAGTTCTCTTCCAAGTTGCCCACCCCCAAATATGCGTATACCTTGAAAAGTAATAACTCTCTTTCGTTTTATTGGTTCCCAACTGAAAATTATTACCTGAAATTAATGCTATTCGTGTATCTTTTTCATAATACTCAAGTAACTCACTACAAAACGTAAAGAATGAGCAGTGTGGAATACAGTCGTCCTCTAATATTATCGCCCTATCTACATGTGAAAAAACCCAAGTTATACCCTCAGACGTCGATTTAAAACTACCTTTATTAGTATCAGAGAAATTTTTGTAGAGGTCACAATCCCAATCAATCTTACTTACAATTTCCCTTGTTTTCTGACACTTCGCTTCATCATCAGGGTTACCTCTTCTAGCACCATCTGCCGTAATAAACAATTTCTTAGGCTTTATTTTTCGTATTTCATCGAATACTATTTTTGTTACTTCTGGACGATTGAAAATATGAAATGATATCGGCACCTCAAATAGTTGGCTACCCATACTTATTTAATACCTGCTTGAAACTCTTGCTGCTTATTCCAATATGAATCACATGGAATCTTATCTAAATCACATCTATCAATATATTTTCTCGTAATACTTACAACTTCTTCCATTAAACTATCTTCTAGTTTTATTGGTTTTAACCCATGCCCAAGGAAACTTTCATTTGTAACATGTAATTCATTTTCATTATCTTCCTTCCTAGGATTAGGAATAAGCTCTATTACTGAACCCGTAATTTCAGAAATTAATTTCGCCAACTCTCTCACTTTATGAGTTTCCGTCATTTGATTATAGATCTTAACTCGCTCACCTTTCTTAGGAGCAGTCTCAATAGCAATTTTTATACACCTAACAGTATCTTGTATATGAATAAAAGCCCGCGTTTGTCCACCTGTCCCATGGACGGTTAATGGGTACTTAACAGCAGCCTGCATTAAAAAACGATTAAGCACAGTTCCATAATCTCCATCATAATCAAAGCGATTAATTAGCCTTACATCCTTTTTAGTTTCTTCAGTTTGTGTCCCCCACACAATACCTTGGTGTAAATCAGTAACTCTAACTTCATCATTTTTATTGTAGTAGGCGAACATTAACTGATCTTGGGTCTTCGTCATATGGTAGATACTGCCAGGATTTACTGGGTATAGTATTTCTCGCTCAACAATCTCACCTGAATCTTTTTCTAATTTAACAGTCAAATACCCCTCAGGTATTTTCATCCCAGCTGTCCCATAGCCATAAACTCCCATTGTTCCCAAGTGAACAATATGAATATCTTGCCCTGACTCAACAACTGCGGCCAGAAGGTTATTAGTACCATTTAAGTTATTATTGACAGTGTATCTTTTGTGTTGAGAACTTTTCATTGAGTAAGGGGCTGCTCTTTGTTCTGCAAAGTGGATGATAGCCTCTGGCTGAACTTTCTCTATTAATCTCAAAAGTCCATCATAGTCTTGAGCGACATCTATATTACAGAATTCAATTTTCTTTCCTGATACCTGACTCCATGCTAACAAACGAACACCCATTGGCCTTATTGGCGTTAAACTGTTCGTTTCTAATTCATTATCGATATTTCTCCGTGAGAAATTATCCACAATAATTACCTCATACCCTTGTTCAGATAAATGTAAGCTTGTTGGCCATCCGCAAAACCCGTCACCACCTAATATAATAATTTTTTTATTCATGAATTACTCTCTATTTTCCTCACCACTATTCAATATGCCCCCCTTTTAGAGTTTTCATATTGAATAATTACAATTTCAGAACCGCCCAACTTTCCATTTGTTAAGCCCCTTTACAAAAGCACTCTCATAGAATCTTAAGGAGGTATCAAAAAACTCATATGATTTCACTTGACCCCTTCAACATATAAGGTCTCCCATTTTCTCTCTTTAATATCAAGCTCTAATTTTTGGTCACGGCTCTTATTGAATGACATTCTTTTTATATCTACAAACCCCGCTTCAGCTAAAGAGCTGCTCAACAACTCATAGTCCCAAGTTGAATTATGGAAGTAATTTTGCGTGATATTTCTAATGGCTAAGCAACCATTCTTATACCTTTTATTAAACTCACGATGGTCAAAGATTTCATCATCAGCAATATAGAAATTAACGTATCTTTCTATATCTGGCACCGTAATTCTAATGACGGCACCTTTTTTTGATACTCTATATAGTTCTCTTAACAGCGCATCAGCTTGACGTGGATACAAGTGCTCCAATGTATGCTCTGAATACACACCTTCAAAGACCTCCCCCTCACAATTAAGCGGATACCTTAAGTCTAAATACCATTCTTTCTTGAATGTTTTTTTCCAAAACTTAAAAGGACCAAAAAAATCAGCGTTAACATATCCCTTGATAATGTTACTTCCACAGCCTAGGTTCAAATAGTTACTCTTCCCGTATAACTTAGGCGTCGTCTTCAAGAAACACCGACCCAAAAGGCTCTTTAGTTCAAAGATGGCCAAACTTTTAACATTCAACTCATATTCCATTTCGATAACGCCTTTGTAACAAACCAATTAAAAACATGCTTTTTGTTAACATAAAAAAAACATCCCTTGTTCTCCCATGAACAAGTAACAATCCATAGCCAGAAATTGCATATGAAATTACTGTCGCAATAGCCGCACCAATTAAACCCACCTTATTAATAAGAAAATAGTTGATAACTATGTTTGAAATCATGCCGATTACTGTATTGATACTCGAATAAATCTGTAAATTCTCATTTAGTAGCCACCTTCCACTTGCAACCCCCATAAAAACAAAAAGTATCGCACAGGCATGCACCATTAAAATACTGGTTGCTTGGGCGTAATCATTTCCATACAAGAGTCGAACCATATCTTCTGACAAAAAAACCAAGGGCACAACAATCAACAATGATAACAGCACCATTAAATCAAAAAAAAACTGGAGTCTCTTAACATAAAAACCTTCACTAATTTCTTTTGCATTAACAATGGCTGGAAACATTGAATTAGCTACAACTACAGGGATAAAATACCAAGCTTCACTAATTTTTACCGCAGCCGCATATTGCCCAACCGACTCAACACCAAGCATTTTCATAATCATTATTTGATCAGCCTTCACATAAATAGAAATAGCAAAACTACTTAATATCAACGGCCATGAATCATTAAGCAAACCTTTAGCCATTGCCCAATTAAAACTCCAGCTAGACAATTTAAACCCGCTCGTTTTTATATAAAAATAAACCAAGCCTATAGCCAATACAAGCCCATCAAATATTGTCATTAACGCAAAAGCCAGTAACGGTGCTTCATTTAAAAGAAGCATTATTTTAATAGCACTTGATAATGCCAAAGCCACAGCATTAGCAAGCGCTACATATTTAGATAACACTTTAGACTGATAGTAAAAATCAATGACATTAAAGCTTTGGAATATGGTCGCTGAGGCGATAATGAAAACTAACAGGTTGGTGTAGTCATCATTATTGGTAAATTGCACGGCTAAAAATAAAACGGGCAAGATGATGATAGCGCCTATTAGTTTTAAGCCAAATGCCGTGCCCAATAAGACATCCCGTTTGCTTTCATCTTTTACCAACTCCCTAACGACTATTCCATCTAAGCCTAGGGTAGCAATGGCGGTAAAAAGAAAGACAAAGCTTTGAGCGTAACTTAGTAAACCAAATTTTTCTGGCCCTAAATAACGTGCGACCCATATACCTACAAATAGGCCAACGCCCATGCGTAATATTCTTTCCCCCATTAGCCATGATGTGTTATGAAAATAACGCATGAAGCCAGCATTCTGTTTAAGTTGTTTTATTTTTTTTAGCACGTGATCGTATGCATTCCTTTTATAAGTGCTTAACAAAAAACCGCACCTTACGATACGGTAGATATAACGCCCAATAAACCGCATAAATAACACGCATAGCAGTTGAGGTATTATTTTCTAAATGAACTCTTTTTTCTTCTGAAAACCGCTGTTTTAAACTTACCCAGTCTTGCCTCGAACTCACACCTGTATCACGCATAACGGAAACCGTTAAATCAGTATAAATATCCATTGTCACATTATGCTGAAAGGATCTATAGAAAAAGTCATAATCCATTGCTATTTTAAAATCTGTATTAAAGCCGCCCAATTGTTCAAACAATGTTTTTTTACAAAAGGCTCCTTGATGCATTACGGGGGTTTTAAAGTATGTGCGCATTCCCAAAGGTTTTGTACTTTTTAGTATTTCCTTACTTTTTGTTTTAAATAAAATATCAAACGCGTGTATATCAACATTAGTTTGCATGCGGCTAATTACTTTTGACAATACTGCGTCATCTGCTAAATAATCATCCGCGTGCAGGAACAATAAATACTCCCCTGTTGCTAATTCCACCCCTTTATTCATCGCATCGGCAATACCCCCGTCAGGCTCAGATACCCAACTGGTTAGCTGCGATTCATACTGTTGAATAATACGCTTGGTTTTATCCGTTGAAGCGCCATCAACAATAATGTATTCAAATTCACAACTCTTTTGGCTGATAACACTTTGTATTGTTTGTTCTATGTATTGCTCAGCATTAAAGCAAACAGTAATTATGGTTATTTTAGGCATATACGGGCTATTATCTAGGTCTCAATCTAGTATAGATTAATTGTGACTAAACAGCGCCCACACACAATAGTACTACCAGGTAGCACACGCTAACGCTAGACAAAGCCACGATATATACTAAACTATAGTAGATAAGGACATAGCTTCTTCATCAAGGATATTAAACTAAAAGGAAATATGGCAGTAACGAGCGAAAAAATTTATTTAGGCGGTTTAGCACGGCGGCTGGTACTAGACGGCTTGATTACCGAAGAGGCTGCTCGCAAGCACTTTGAGGACGCTCGTAAAAAGAAAAAGTCTTTTGTTAGTTTTCTCGTTGAACAAAAAATCTTAGACAGCCAAACCATTGCTCTTTCTGCTTCTGAAGAGTTTGGCGTTCCGCTTTTTGATATTAATGCACTCAACAAAGAAGTTATCCCTAAGGGTTTGGTGGATGAAAAGTTAGTTCGTAAACACCACGCGCTACCCATGTATAAACGCGGCAATAAGTTGTTTGTTGCGGTGTCTGACCCAACAAACCTGCAAGCTCTAGATGAAATAAAGTTCCAAACAAGAATGAGCACCGAGGCTATTCTTGTTGAAGAAGACAAATTAACCCGCGTTATTGAAACCGCCATGGATGATGAAGATACATCCATGGATGACTTACTTGATGATGATCTCGACAACATCAACTTCGATGACGCTGACGCCGCACCCGCTGAAGACGACTTAGACAGTGATATTGACGATGCGCCGGTTGTTCGCTTTGTTAATAAAATTTTACTGGACGCCATTAAAAAAGGTGCGTCTGACATTCACTTTGAGCCTTATGAAAAAAGCTTCAGAATACGGACGCGTCAAGACGGTATTTTGAAAGAGGTGGCATCGCCTCCGATGAATATTGCTAACAAGCTGACATCGCGCATTAAGGTCATGTCGCGTATGAATATATCTGAACGACGCATTCCTCAAGATGGTCGTATTAAAATGGCGCTATCGAAAAAAAGAGCCATCGACTTTCGTGTAAACACATGCCCGACGCTATACGGAGAGAAGATTGTATTGCGTATTCTCGACCCGACCAGTGCACAAGTAGGCATTGAACAATTGGGTTTTGATCCGAATCAACAAGCTGCTTTTTTGAAGGCCATTGAAAAACCTTACGGCATGATTTTAGTTACCGGCCCAACCGGTAGTGGTAAGACCGTTAGTTTATATACTGCTCTTAATATTCTAAATGAGCCGGATATCAATATATCGACCGCTGAAGATCCCGTTGAGATAACAGTTGCAGGCATCAACCAAGTTAACGTTAACACTAAAACTGGGCTAACCTTTGCTGAAGCGCTTCGCGCGTTTTTGCGACAAGATCCTGATATCATCATGGTCGGTGAGATTCGTGACCTTGAGACCGCTGAGATTTCAGTTAAGGCCGCTCAAACCGGTCACTTGGTGCTGTCTACCCTGCATACGAACGACGCACCTCAAACACTAAACCGCTTAAACCAAATGGGCATCCCACCCTATAATATCGCTGCATCTGTCCTGCTAATTATGGCGCAACGTTTGGCTAGAAAGTTATGTAAACGGTGTAAAAAAGAAGAAGAATTACCCGCTGACTTGCTAATAAAAGAGGGTTTCAAAGCAGAGGATGCTGAAGGACTTACAACTTATAAGGCCGTCGGCTGTGATTACTGTGTCAACGGCTATAAAGGTCGTATTGGAATCTTTCAAGTAATGCCTGTTTCTGAAGCAATGGAAGACCTCATCATTCACGGGTGTTCGACTAAAGACCTTGAAAATCAATCTGCAAAAGAAGGTGTTTTGACACTCCGTGAGTCAGGTTTAGAAAAGATTAAAGCTGGCATTACCAGTATTGAAGAAATTAACCGAATTACAAAAGACTAAAATATTATGGCTGCTAATTCATCAAAAGTTACATATCTCTGGGAAGGAACCGACAACAAGGGCAACCGTAACAAAGGCGAAATTAATGCCCGTAGTGACGCCATTGTTAAAGCTGAATTACGCCGACAAGGCATTCGCCCAATAAAAGTTAAGAAAAAACCTCAAGCTTTGTTTGGCAACATGGGGCAAAAACCGATCGTACCCAAAGATATTGCCATCTTTAGTCGCCAACTTGCCACGATGATGGCTGCTGGTATTCCGTTAGTTCAATCATTTGACATCATCGGCAAAGGACACGAAAAACCTGCCATGCAAGACATGCTGGCAGCCATTAAAGCCGACATTGAAGGCGGCTCGACGCTAGCCGAAAGCCTTAGTAAATTCCCTTTTCAATTTGACGAACTGTTTTGTAACCTAGTAGAAGCCGGTGAACACGCTGGTATTTTGGAAGAACTGTTGGTTAAAATCGCCGAGTACAAGGAAAAAACTGAAAGCCTAAAAGCTAAAATCAAAAAGGCCCTTACTTACCCCATTTCTGTTTTAATTGTGGCGATTATCGTTACATCCATCTTGCTGGTGTTTGTAGTACCACAATTTGAAAGTTTATTTACTGGCTTTGGCGCGGACCTTCCTGCTTTCACCCAGATGGTCGTTGAATTATCACGCTTTATGCAAGAATGGTGGTGGGCTGTGTTTGGTATCATCGGTGGCGTTGTATTTGCCATCATGCAGGTCAAAAAACGCTCGCGAAAATTCAACCATTTACTCGATAGAGTGGTTCTTAAAATGCCTATTATTGGCGACATTTTAAACAAGGCCGCGATTGCAAGGTATGCTAGAACCTTATCAACCATGTCTGCCGCTGGCGTGCCTCTAGTCGAGGCACTTGAGTCAGTTGCAGGTGCAACCGGCAACATCGTCTACTCTGAAGCTGTTTTACAAATGAGAGAGCAAGTAGCCACTGGGATTCAACTACAACAAGCTATGAAAAATGTCGGCTTATTCCCGCACATGGTGGTGCAAATGGTCGCCATTGGTGAAGAAGCAGGCTCTGTTGAAACTATGTTAGGTAAAGTGGCCGATTTTTTCGAAGAAGAAGTCGACAACGCTGTGGATTCGCTCGCCAGTTTAATTGAACCGCTTATTATGGCGATTTTGGGTGTTTTAGTCGGTGGCTTAATTGTGGCCATGTACTTACCTATCTTTATGCTAGGAACTGTTTTCTAGCGAAAATACAAATTCGTTGCTCTACACATGAATATTATTCAAGCGCTTGAACAAAGCGCCAGCTTTTTATACCTATCTGTTGGTCTGCTAGGACTTTTGATTGGCAGTTTTCTCAATGTTGTCGCGTACCGCCTCCCCATTATGTTGCAAAAAGGCTGGCGGCAAGAATGCTTAAGCTTTCTGGAGCAAGAAGAGTCTCAGGCTGAATTAACTGAAACGTTCAATCTATCACAACCTCGTTCACGGTGCCCTTCTTGCAATCATACTATTAGCGCACTCGAAAATATTCCTGTCTTAAGTTATCTATTTTTGAAGGGTAAATGCAAAAACTGTAAAGCAACTATTTCAATTAGGTACCCCGTAGTTGAGTTAATCACTGCTACTTTATCCATTATTGTCGCCATTCAATTCGGCGTATCACTACAAACGTGCGCTGCTTTAGTTTTTATATGGGTATTAATTTGTTTAACGTTGATAGATTTTGACACCCAACTATTACCCGACTCCATCACCCTTCCACTGCTTTGGTTTGCCTTATCTATCAGCCTTTTCGGTATTTTTACGTCGCCTCAAACAGCCCTTCTAGGCGCTGTCGCCGGTTACCTTAGCCTTTGGTCGGTGTTTTGGCTTTTTAAGCTAGTCACTGGCAAAGAAGGCATGGGATATGGCGACTTTAAGTTGTTAGCCGCCATTGGTGCTTTTTTGGGCTGGACAATGCTACCCCTGGTTATCATGTTATCTGCTTTTGTTGGTGCCGTTATTGGCTTAACACTCATCGTCATCAAGGGCCGCGATAAAAACATCCCTATACCGTTTGGCCCTTACTTATCCGTTGCTGCATTTATTGCTCTTGTTTGGGGTAATCAAATTAATACCGCTTACCTTCAATTTGTTGGCTTATAGAACATTATGCTAACCATTGGGTTAACGGGGGGTATTGGCTGTGGCAAAACCACCATCACTCAACTATTTGAAAAAAGAAACGTACCTGTCGTTGATGCTGACGTTATCTCGCACGCCATCGTACAACCTGGTCAACCGGCACTCCTCATCTTAAAAAAATCATTCGGTGAGCAAATACTATTACCTAACGGCTCACTCAATAGAAATTATCTACGTGAGTTAGTTTTTAATGATCCGCATAAAAAAGAAACCTTAGAAAATATTTTACACCCGATCATTTACACCACAATGTATCAAGCATTAGAGAAAATTGATTACCCATACGGCATTCTCAGTATTCCATTATTATTAGAAACTCAGCATCAAGATAAGGTTGATCGTGTATTAGTGATTGACTGTCCCGAGGCAGTTCAAATCGAACGAGTAAAAAAACGTGATAAATTAAATGATGCCATGATCGCCTCAATTATGCACTCTCAGTGTTCTCGCTCAATTCGACTAAGTAATGCCGATGATATTCTCGTTAATAATGAGTCGTTAGAAAGCCTAGACGCCAAGGTTCAAAAGCTACATAACTTTTACTTAAAAATGAGCGCTGGAAAAAACAACTAATATCCTGCAAAATAGCAACTTTACGGCCTAATTACACTCTTGTGTCTGAACAAATAACATACGAACTCCCTCTAAGCGAACGCATCCGTACCTTTCTAAGGTTAGAGGACTTATTTGAACAAATGCAACACTTCTCACAACACGACGGTGAGTGGCAAAATAGAGCAGAACTCAGTTGTCTTCTCGACATTCTTGCCATCTCAAGTCGGACCGATTTAAGAAACGAGATCACCAAAGAAATTGAGCGCCATACCAAGTCCCTTATTATTTTCGCCAAAAACCCAAAAGTGGACCGTGAAAAACTTGAGCAAAGCATTGATCAACTTAACCGGCTCAACCGACAATTAATATCCAGTAGCGGAAGGATTGATCAGATACTTGGCCAAGTGGACTTACTAAAATGTTTATCACAACGTAACAGCATCCCTGGCGGTACATGTGACTTTGACCTTCCAGCGTATCATTTTTGGTTAAATAAACCGCTCAGCGAGCGTCGCGAACAAATTCATTGTTGGACGAATCACTTAAAGCCTATCCAACAATCAATCTCGTTATTACTACAGTTCATCCGTTTTAGCGCCACACCCACTACAAGAATCGCGCACTCAGGCTTCTATCAACAAAGCTTAGATAGCAGTCACCCCGTTCACTTACTGCGTGTTTCCTTAGAACTGAACTCGCTTTACTTTGCTGAAATAAGTGGCGGAAAACACCGCTTTAGTGTTCGCTTTATGGTTCCACTTGACACTGAAAGGCCAAGTCAAACAAGTGATGACATTAATTTTACGTTAAGTATTTGCCAACTCTAAGATAATGAAAACAACCGTTAACTGCCCTACCTGCCAGAAAACAGTAGCATGGAGCAAGATCTCAACCTTTAGACCGTTTTGTAGTGAACGCTGCAAATTAATTGACCTTGGTGAATGGGCTGCAGAAAATCACTCGATTGCCGGAGAAAAAGTTTACCTAGCCGCTGATGACGAACAATCACTAGATTATTAGAGCACTTCTAATCTATAGAGCTACTGCTCCTCTTCAAAAACCTCTAATACCCGCCACGCCATGTGCTCCATTGGATTGCGCCTTATCCATATCGTCTGGACCGAGCCCTCCTAAGGCGAACACCGGTATTGCAGATGATTCGGCCAAGCCTTTAAACCTCTCCCAACCCAATGGCTGAGCGTCTGGATGAGTTTGTGATTTACAAACGGGAGACAATACGGCAAACAATGCACCCAGTTCTTTTGCCAAGCATAATTCTTTTTTATTATGACAAGAGGCGGCAAATATGAGCCCTTTTGGCAATAAGGACTGATTTTTTATCTTCATCATTTCTTTGACACTCAGATGAACAGCTCTGGCATTAATTTCCAACGCCATAGCGATATCCGTATTAACAAATAAACGAACTTCATTTTCTTCACACAACTCTATTGCACGTCTTGCTAGCTTTTTAAATCGTTCCTTACTGAATGACTTTACGCGCAATTGAATCATTGTATAACCAGCTGCAATCAGCCGCTTTAAGTGCTCTAGCATCAACTGCTCATCGCCAATACATTCATCGACAATTGGATAATACTGGGGCAGCTTTAAAGCGTCAATAATAGCGACATTTGCTGCAGGAAATGAATGTTCTTCTAAAGCCGAGATAGCAACCCATTTAATGAGTTGACCTTCCATCCCACAGGCCTCACCTTCAAATTTTTCAACGATATGCACATCAAGGTGAACCGACACATCGCTATAACAGTGCTTTATCTCAACAAATGGCGTAGATGCCTGCACGCTTATATTGAGCTCTTCACGCAGTTCTCTTTCTAACGCCTGAGATGTGTCTTCGCCTTCTTCATGCTTACCGCCTGGAAACTCCCATAGGCCGCCTTGGTGAACATCATTAGCACGTTTACTAATAAGCACCTCACCTCGCTTGTTTTTTATAACTCCAACGGCTACCTTCAGCATTGTCGATTGATCAGTCTAGAAATTGTTTTAAGAACGATACTCGGCGTTGATTTTGACGTAATCGTAAGACAAATCACAGGTCAGCACAGTGGCAGACTGTGTGCCTTGCGCCAAACTAATTCGGACAAGAATTTCTTCTTTATCCATCACGGCTTGCCCCATCTCTTCGGTATAGCTAGGTGCACGTTTGCCCGCATCAACAATACACGTATCGTCTAGGTGGATAGAAATAGTATCAACATTTAGGTGTTCTATATCGGCTCGCCCCACTGCCGCTAAGATTCTTCCCCAGTTTGGGTCAGACGCAAAAAATGCAGTCTTAACCAATGGCGATTGAGCAACTGTATAAGCGACTTCCTTTGCATCGTCAACACTATCCGCTTGCTCAACTGTTATCTTAATCAACTTAGTAGCGCCTTCTCCATCGCGCACAATCGCCTCCGCTAAGAAGTAGCATACTTCTTTTAACGCCGATAAAAATTGCGGATACCTTGGGTCTTCAGCTGAATTAATAGGCGTTGTATTCGCACTGGCGGTTGCCATCAATACAAGCGCGTCGTTTGTTGAAGTGTCGCCATCCACCGAAATGCTATTAAAAGACAGATCAGCCGCCTCGTTCAACATTTGTTGGAGTAGTGGTTGACTAATAGCCATATCGGTAGCGATATAAGACAGCATGGTCGCCATATTCGGTTCAATCATTCCTGAACCCTTAGCGATACCGGTAATGGTTATTGACGCACCGCCAAGCTCTACCGTACGAGAACAGCCCTTTTCACGTGTATCCGTTGTCATAATGGCTGTAGCCGCTTTTGACCAGTTACCTATACTAAGCGTGTCTACCGCAGCTTGTAAGCCACTCACTAGTTTATCAACCGGCAATGGCTCACCAATCACCCCCGTTGAAAACGGCAATATTTGGGCGTTATGAGAGGAAACTCTATCTGCCAGTTCAATGCAGCACGTTTGCGCTGCCTGTAACCCCGGCTCACCTAAGCCTGCATTTGCATTGCCAGAGTTGATCAATAGATAACGCGGAGAGCCTTCAGCTAAATGCTTTTTTGCCAACAAGACCGGCGCTGCGCAAAACTTATTGTTTGTAAAAACAGCCGCCACTTGCGTGCCCTGAGCTAACTCAAAAATGGTTAGGTCATCACGTTCTGTTTGTGAAATACCGGCTGATGCAGTGCCGATGCGAATACCCGACACCGCTTTTAAATTTAATGCAACATTACCACCAACCGGCATATGCTAACTCCTAACAGTCTTTTATACCCAAAGGGCGTTATCTTCATTGTCACAGGTTCCATCAAAACGGGAGGTAGAATCCCTGTTTAATTCAAGCTTATAGCTTGCCGTGACACTGCTTAAATTTCTTACCTGAACCACATGGACACGGTTCATTGCGGCCAACTTTTTTATCTGTGCGTTGAAACGGCTGACCTTTTTCAGCGGCCTCCGCCTCAGATTCACCCTCAAGCGCATTGACATCTGCGTGTTTAAATTCCATTTTTTGCTGAATACGGCGTTGCTGCTCAACAGCTTGAACATCCTCTTCAGCTCGAACTTGCACTTTAGTTACCAACATAACCACTTCACGTTTTAATGTGTCTAGCATGGCCGTAAACAACTCAAAAGCTTCACGTTTATATTCTTGCTTAGGGTCTTTTTGCGCATAGCCCCGAAGATGAATCCCTTGTCTCAAATGATCCATTGCACCTAGGTGCTCTCTCCACATTGAATCAAGCGTTTGTAACATAACGGATTTTTCAAAATGTCTAAGCACTTCAGCGCCAGCTAAGATCTCTTTTTTCGCATAATCTTCATTAATGGACTTTGATATTAATTCACGCAAACTTTCTTCGTGCAAACTCTCATCTTCATCCAACTGTTCTTTAATATTAAGTTTGCAGTAAAACTCATCTTCAAGTGCCGTTTGCAAACCAGTTAAGTCCCATTGTTCTTCCACTGACTGCAACGGAATATACTGATCGATTAAATCAGTAACAACATCGTCACGAATTGACACAATCGTGTCGGCAATATTAGACGCTTCCATAATTTCGTTGCGCTGCTCATAGATCACTTTACGCTGATCATTTGCAACATCGTCGTATTGAAGCAACTGCTTACGAATATCGAAGTTATGCCCTTCTACTTTTCTTTGTGCATTCTCAATCGCCTTGCTGACCCAAGGGTGTTCGATAGACTCACCCTTTTCTAAACCGAGTTTCTGCATTAAACCTGACACACGCTCAGAGGCAAAAATCCGCATCAAACTATCTTCTAACGATAGATAAAAACGACTGGCACCAGGATCGCCTTGACGTCCTGAACGACCTCTGAGCTGGTTATCGATACGGCGTGATTCGTGGCGCTCTGTACCAATAACACGTAGGCCGCCAACATCTAATACAGCCTGATGCTTGTCTTCCCAATCGGCCGATGCCTCACTTTCATCTTTCTTACCACCTAACACGATATCCGTGCCACGACCCGCCATATTAGTTGCAATGGTGACAGAGCCTAAAGCACCGGCATTCGCAATAATTTGAGCCTCACGCTCATGCTGTTTAGCATTCAACACTTCGTGAGGTACTTTCTTTTTATTCAAACTCGATGAGAGATGCTCCGACACTTCAATCGACGTTGTACCGACCAAAACAGGCTGCTTACGTTTAAAACAGTCTTCGATATCATCAATAACGGCTTCGTACTTTTCTTCTGCCGTTAAATACACAAGGTCGCCAGCATCGTCTCGCGCCATATCACGATGGGTTGGAATGACAATAACTTCTAAGCCATAAATTTGTTGAAATTCGAACGCTTCGGTATCGGCTGTACCGGTCATCCCCGATAGTTTGTTATACATTCTAAAAAAGTTCTGGAATGTAATGGACGCCATCGTTTGGTTTTCACTTTGGATCTTTACATTTTCTTTCGCTTCGACCGCTTGGTGCAGGCCTTCACCCCAACGTCTGCCAGGCATCGTTCGCCCTGTAAACTCATCAACAATAACCACTTGTCCGTTTTGGATAATGTAATCAACGTCTTTTTGATACAAGGAACTCGCACGTAATGCAGCATAAACATGGTGCATCAATCCAATGTTAGAGGCATCGTATAAGCTCTCGTGCTCACTTAATAGACCACTATTAGTGAGCAATTCTTCGATTTTTTCATGCCCTAGCTCTGTTAAAAAGGCTTGCTTTGACTTCTCATCGACCGTGTACTCACCACCCTCTTGCCCTTCAACTTCCTGTGTTAAATCTTTAACTAAGTCATTAAGCTTTATGTATAACTCGCTTTTATCGTCTGTCGGCCCTGAAATAATGAGCGGCGTTCTGGCCTCATCAATAAGAATCGAATCAACCTCATCCACAATCGCGTAATTGAGTTCGCGCTGAACTTTATCTTCAACGCCAAACGCCATATTGTCACGAAGGTAGTCGAAGCCGAACTCGTTATTCGTGCCGTAAGTAATATCTGCGGCGTAGGCCTCACGACGTTGCTCGGGGCTCATTACATTAACAATCACACCCGTTGTCATGCCTAAGAATTCAAATAACTGGCCCATCCATTCTGAGTCACGCTCAGCCAAGTAATCATTCACTGTCACCATGTGAACGCCTTTTCCTGGCAGCGCATTTAAATAGGCCGATAGCGTTGCAACTAAGGTTTTCCCTTCACCCGTTTTCATCTCGGCGATGCGCCCATCGTTTAGCACCATGCCGCCAATCAATTGGACATCAAAGTGACGCATGCCTAACGAACGTATGCCGGCTTCTCTTACTACCGCAAATGCTTCTGTTATTAACGATTCAAGTGTTTCACCGTTTGTAAGCCGACCTCTAAACTCTTCTGTCTTGGCTTTTAACGCGTCATCATCTAGTGCCTTAATTGACTCTTCGATTTCGTTAATTTTTTTAACAGTTTTTTGCTTTGTTTTGACAAATCGGTCATTTCGACTGCCAAAAACTTTCTTTACGATATTTGAGATCATTGCAGATAAATTTTAGTGTAAAACGAAAGCGCAAATGATACCGCATATAACCCTAGTAAGCGTGATTTTTACACCCTTAGGAGTTTGATGCATTGCGATAGATCAATCGCAATAAGGAATTAGTTAGGACGGTTGATGTATTGGCTTATCGAGAGCTGTATAGGTACTTACGGGGGTTTACTTTCTTACCGTGACGTAAGACTTCAAAGTGCACATGAGGCCCTGTTGAACGACCTGTTGACCCCATTTTGGCGATCACATCATTTTGCTTAACGAGGTCGCCGGTTTTAACAACGATTTCTTTATTGTGCCCATAACGTGTGACATAACCTGAGCCGTGGTCAACCTCCACTAGATTACCATAGCCGCCACTCTTCCCAGCCCACGTCACCATGCCTGACGCTGCTGCCAATACGTTGGTACCATCTTTACCCGCAATATCAACGCCATGGTGGAACTTCCTCTTACCGCTAAAAGGATCGGCTCGGTAACCGTAATACGACGATAGCCAACCTTTCTGAACCGGTAACCCAGCAGGACGCACTTCTTTTGAAAGTCGTTTATTAGCCGAAAAGGTACCGAGTAATTTCAATTGTTTCTCACGCAATGAGAACTGATCATCAAGCACTTGAATATCATGCAATAGCTGACTTTCTGTAAAACTCTCTAATGAACCCTCAACCTCAGCACTGCCTATTGCAGGTAACTCATCAAAGTTAAACTCTGGAGAATTAAGTTTTGCTTTTTTGGCCAAATGTTCACCCACTGCATTCAGTCTAGTGAGCTGAGCTTGCATTTGCCCAACACGTAATGCAATGCTGTCTAGGGTGTTTCTAGTTTTTTCGCGTATCCGCTCAAGTTCAGCACGCTGAGCCAGTAATTCTTGATTCACGCTGTTTGATTGGCTTGCCAATACCGACTCATCGGTATTGGGGAGAAATAAATACCCTGCTAAAGACAACGTAAAGCCACCGATTAAAACGGCTATTGCCTTTTTTTGGCGGTCTGAAAAACTGATCGTTTTCTTTTTGCCTTTTGTTAACAGTATAATTTGCATATTCTTCTTTTTAAGCTTAATAACGTTATGTTTAAACAACCATTCAAAAATAAAAATCTACCGTTGAATGGCTTGCAGTATATTCAGCAGAATCTAAACCAACAACGACGGCTTCTTCAGGTAGTCCAAGCATGCTTAACCACTGATTTAGCTACACACTGCATACATATTACCGCGAATAAAAACAACATTACTCTATTCACTGACTCTTCTGTTTGGGCATCTAAGTTATTGTATTTGCGTCAAACCATTCTAAAGGCTCTCTTTGAGCACTTCGGAGAACGAGTCCATACTTTAAAGATTAAGGTGTTAGCCAAGCACACGGTAAAAAGCGACCTCTTGCCTAAATCACCATCCGCTAATGCCCTTAGGCTCCTTTCTGAAGCCAATCAATCCAAGCCAACCGATAGTCTCAGCATCTCTATGAGCAAGCTCATTAAGACACTAAAAAAAAACAAGCTATCTTCTTAAACTGATGCCGGTAACGGTTCCATATACGAAATAGGAAATTCGTCGTTGTCGTCAAAGGTGACTTCTTCCCAAGCTTCTGGTTGGATTAGTAGCTCTCTCAACAATTTATTATTCAATTCATGGCCGGATTTGTGACCATGGAATTCACCGATTAAACTGTGGCCTAATAAATACAAGTCGCCGATAGCATCCAAAATCTTATGTTTTACAAATTCATCTTCGTAACGCAGGCCATCTTCGTTCAACACTCTAAAGTCATCGACAACAATTGCGTTATCCATACTACCGCCTAACGCAAGGTTACGTTGACGCAGCATTTCAATATCTTTCATAAAACCAAAGGTTCTTGCGCGACTAATTTCTTTAACGAAAGAGGTTGAAGAAAAATCAATGGTGGCTTCTTGTACCCGAGACTTGAAGACAGGGTGGTCAAACTCAATGCTAAAACCAACTTTAAATCCTTCAAATGGCACAAAGCTTGCCCACTTGTCACCGTCTTCGACGCGAACTTCTTTTTTAATGCGGATATAACGTTTTGCAGCATGCTGCTCTTCTATTCCTGCAGATTGCAGTAGAAAAACAAATGGGCCCGCGCTACCGTCCATAATCGGCACTTCGGCAGCACTCAAATCAATATAAATATTATCGATGCCTAAACCCGCAATAGCTGACAGCAAGTGTTCTACAGTAGACACCCTGACCCCGCCTTGAATAAGCGTTGTTGATAGCTGGGTATCTCCCACATTTTCAGCTTTTGCAGGAATAACAACGGGTTCGTCAAAGTCGACCCGACGAAAAACAATACCTGCATCAATGCCAGCAGGACGTAACGTTAGATAAACCTTTTCGCCACTATGTAAACCAACACCAGTGGCACGAATCACATTTTTCAGCGTTCGTTGTTTAATCATTTAAGACTCCCAAGCAGATAACGAATTTATTTTTAGTATTATTTTTTCGGGATATTAACACATTTTGCATTTTAACGAAAAAGCAACCACATCTAAATAATACCGACTGCCCTTTTACCGCCACTAGAAAACACCCTTTCTGGTGGCGGTATTGATTAGCAGACTAGTCCGCTTGTCTTCTTAAAAATGCGGGTATATCTAGGTATGACGGATCTAATGTATTATCTAAGCTAGCTGTTTTTTGTGACGCAACAGCAGATTTTTTGTCGCGCATAATCGTCGGAATATCAAGGTCTTCTTCATTTAGTTCGGCCACTTTAATTGGCTCTCTTTTCACTTGAACAATCGGCGTTGGTTCAACCGCAGCAACTTTCCCGCCTAAACCTGTCGCAACCACTGTTACGCGCATTTCATCTGATAAATCCGGATCAATAACCGTGCCGACAACTACATTTGCATCGTCTGAAGCAAAGTCTCTAATTGCCTGACCCACTTCTTCAAACTCACCAATAGACATATCTAGACCGGCCGTAATATTAACCAAGATACCACGAGCACCTTGTACATTAATATCTTCTAACAATGGACTATGAATCGCAGCTTCCGCTGCATCTCGGGCTCTTGACTCGCCGCTAGCCGTACCAGTACCCATCATCGCATCACCCATCTCTGACATTACCGTCCTAACATCGGCGAAATCGACGTTGATCAAGCCTGGGCAAGTAATCAATTCTGCAATGCCCTGAACTGCGCCGAGCAACACGTCATTGGCTGCTTTAAACGCGTTGAGCAAGCTCATTTCTTTACCCAATACGTGCAACAGCTTTTCATTTGGAATCGTTATCAACGAATCAACATGTAGCGCCAACTCCTCAATCCCATTTTCCGCTAATAGCATTCTTTTCTTGCCTTCGAACGGGAATGGTTTAGTAACAACGGCCACCGTTAAAATGCCCATTTCTTTTGCTATTTCAGCGACTATCGGCGCCGCACCTGTGCCCGTTCCACCGCCCATACCGGCTGTGATAAACACCATATCTGAGCCTGCGATCACTTCTTGTATTCGCTCTCTATCTTCAATTGCTGCTTGACGCCCCACTTCTGGGTTAGCACCTGCGCCCAGACCCTTTGTGCTGTTATGCCCTAACTGCAAAACAGTTTTGACCGGCGTGTTTTTTAGTGCTTGTGCATCGGTGTTCGCACAGATGAACTCAACCCCATCTATTTCGCTACTCACCATATGGTTAACGGCATTGCCACCTCCACCGCCAACGCCAATTACTTTAATTACCGCATTTTGTGTGTGTGCATCCATTAATTCGAACATGTTATTCCCCTATATTGTTTGTCTATTACTTAAATCTTAATAAATTCTTAACGTTAAAAATTACCCTGAAACCAGCTTTTCATTTTTTCCCACATCGCTTCAAAACCATTCTTCATTTCGCTACTACTTGCCACAGTATTTTGCTGGCCAAATAACAACAAGCCCACACCCGTGGCATAAATTGGGTTTCGCACCACGTCACTCAAGCCAGACACATACTGTGGATAACCCAAACGAACTGGCATATGAAATACCTCTTCTGCCAGCTCAACCAAACCTTCAACTTTTGCACTACCGCCCGTCAATACGATGCCTGCGGCAACAATATCTTCATAACCCGAGCGCCTTAGCTCGGCTTGCACTAACATCATGAGTTCTTCATAACGTGGCTCAATTATTTCTGCCAAATTACCGCGTGATATTTTTCGCGTTGGACGGTCACCAATACTTGGCACATCGATCATTTCATCATCTTGCACCAGCTGAGTCAGCGCACAGGCGTACTTCAACTTAATTTCATCTGCGTGTTGTGTCGGCGTCCGAAGCGCCACGGCAATATCATTGGTCACTTGATCACCGGCAATTGGGATCACTGCGGTATGGCGTATAAACCCATCGCAAAATACGGCGATGTCTGTGGTTCCACCGCCAATATCAACCAAGCAAACACCCAACTCTTTCTCATCATCTGTTAACACAGAACTGCTCGATGCTAATTGCTCCAAAATAATATCGTCTACTTCCAAGCCGCAGCGACGCACACACTTAATAATGTTCTGAGCCGCACTAACCGCACCGGTCACGATATGCACTTTTGCCTCAAGTCTAATACCAGCCATTCCCACTGGTTCTTTGATCCCTTCTTGCCCATCAATAATGAATTCTTGCGGCATAATATGCAGTATTTTTTGATCCGCAGGAATAACCACCGCCCTAGCAGCATCAATCACCCGCTCAATATCCGACTGAATCACTTCACTTTCTTTAATTCCGACAACACCGCTGGAGTTCAAGCTGCTGATATGACTCCCAGCAATACCAACAAATACGGAGTTAATTTGGCAACCCGCCATCAACTCAGCTTCTTCAATAGCGCGCTGGATCGAATGCACGGTAGACTCGAGATTGACCACGACGCCTTTTTTCAATCCTCGTGAACTGTTAGTCCCAATACCAATCACATCAATCGTGCCATCCGGCGTTATTTCGCCGACAATCGCCGCTACCTTCGATGTTCCGATATCTAAACCAACAATTAAATTTTTATCACTATTTTTCTTCATCGTTCCTAGCCTTTATTTGGCCAATCCTTGTTCATTGCTATAACCGCTGTTTTCACACCCAATTCATTAAACTCATACCCGCTTCTCCAGGTCACGGCCATGCCATTTGGGTAACGCAAATCTATCAACTCAATGTGCTCTATCAAGTCGCCGTCAAGTGATGCTAAAAGCATTAACGATTTACTTATTTTTTGATCGGGTCGTTGATTGCCTGCTTTAATCTTTACGCCGTTACTCATCACTGCCGACCAACTGCCATGTTCCGCTAAAGCAAGCCGTTTAATTGAAACGCCGATACTCTCGATAGAGCGGTCTATTTTTTCTTGTTCTGCCAGTAGTTTTTTACTGTCGCTAGTAATGCCTGATAAATGAGGCAGCTTTAGTAACGCGGCATCAAACACGGGTTGAAACACCTCACCTTGTGGGTTCAATAACGCCGTTTCATTCCACACTGCGACTGGCTGCTGCTCTTGCAAAGACAACACCATCATATCCGGCCAAACACGTCTTACGCGTGCTTTTTCCACCCACTCTATTGCGGTTACATTTTTAATAATGGCATCAGCGTCCATTGCAAAATACCCCGTCTGCACCAACTGGGATAACGACTGTGATATTTCATCATGCGTTATATAATTCAACGCACCTTCAATACGCACGTGTTTAATCGGCATCGTGGTGGGTTTTTCTAACCACGCCATTAACTGCCAGCAAGCACATGCCACCAGTAGCAACAGAAAAGCACTTTTTACCCACGGTCTTGAGTGCTCAATGAAGATGCTGCTCAGGTCTTTCATTTCAGCACCGCCATGTTATCAAAACTGGTCTCTAAAATACCCCAAACCAATGCATTAAAATCGATACCCGCTTGCTTTGCAGCCATTGGCACCAAGCTATGATCAGTCATCCCCGGCACAGTGTTTATTTCCAGTAATTGCGGCACGCCCATTTGATCCAACATGAAGTCGACCCTACCCCAACCACTACCGCCTAATATTTTGAATGCTTTAATCGACAAGTCTTGCAATGCACGCTCTTGCTCAGCATCTAAACCACAAGGGCAATGGTATTGTGTGGTATTTACCTCGTATTTTGCTGCGTAGTCATAAAAATCATTCGGCGTTTCTAAACGGATCATTGGTAACGCGCTATCACCTAAAATCGCAACCGTATACTCGTCACCTTCGACCCATTGTTCGGCCATCACCTCGCAAGCAAATGTTGACGCCTGTTTGTACGCTTTGTGTAATTGCTCAATATTTTCAGCTTTGGCCATCCCCAAACTAGAACCTTCTAGCGCTGGCTTAACCATCACAGGGAAAGCGAGCTTTTGTACGCATCGCTCTACATCTGCTTCTGATGTTAGCTCCATCCACGCTGGCGTTGGTATACCCGCACCCAACCAGCAAAGTTTCGTTCTTAACTTGTCCATTCCTAGCGCCGAGCCCAACACACCGCTTCCCGTGTATGGAATATCGAGTAATTCCAGCGCACCTTGCAATTGGCCATCTTCACCACCGCGCCCATGCACGATATTGAAAACGCGATCTATACGCATTTCTTTCAACTCACTTAGGGACGAAGTTTGCAAATCAAACTTAACCGCATCCACACCCTGAGCTTGTAAAGCCGTCAACACAGCCTGCCCACTCAATAGGGAAATTTCTCGTTCGGCTGCGTTGCCGCCCATAAGCACTGCTACTTTGCCAAATTGATTGGCTGATTGCACGGTACTCATTGCGTCAACTCCTCACCAATAATGCGCACCTCTGTTGCCAATAAAACACCCTGTTTTTCCTGCACCTGATCTCTGACATAGTTAATCAGGCTTTCAATATCTTTAGCCGTTGCGTTACCGGTGTTTAATATAAAATTCGAGTGTTTCTCAGATACCTGTGCGCCGCCTATTGCATAGCCTTTCAAACCCGTCGCTTCAACTAAACGTGCTGCATGATCACCTGGCGGGTTTTTAAAAACCGAACCACCACTGGGGATATTAGTTGGTTGTGTTTGCGAACGTTTTGCCAGTAATTGACGAATTTTACCTCTGCTTTCTTCATTACCGCCGCTTGGAATATCTAAATAACACGCAACAAACCATTCATCCTCTGCAACGGACACTGAACGATAACCCACCTCAAATTCATTCGATTGGCGTTCGGTCAAGTCACCTTGACGATTCATCATGATCACCTTGTTAACCAAATTCCACGTTTCACCACCAAACGCACCTGCATTCATCGCCAATGCACCACCCATAGTACCGGGAATACCCGCTAAAAATTCAGCTCCCGACAGGCCTTTCTCAGCAGCTAATTTGGCCACTAAAGCACACGGCACACCCGCATCAACCTTCAGCATTCCGTCGGTCGTTTCTTGCATCTGTTTTAAACAACCGCGTGTGTAAATAACAGAGCCACGCACGCCACCATCACGAATCAATACATTACTGCCCAACCCCAACCAAAGAACAGGCTCATCAGTGGGACGTGATTGCAGGTAACGCTGGGTATCTTCAATGTTGCTTGGCTTATAAAAATTATCCGCCGGACCACCCACGCGCCATGATGTATAACGAGCTAAAAGCTCACTTTTCATCAATTGTCCCGTTAGTTGGTTCGTCGTTTTCATCATCGCTTGCATTATTCCTTAAGTCGCTTCTTTAGAATTAAGCATGCTATTTAACTGCACTTCTAATGTTGCTGATGCCGCGCCTATATCACCCGCACCTGACGTCATCACAATGTCACCCGCTTGCAATACGTCTTTTAAAATATTCGCTAATTGATCAATCTCTCTGACAAAAATAGGGATTAATTTTCCGCGCTGGCGAATCGCTTTACTCAGTGCCGGCCCGTCTGAGCCAATGATTGGTTTTTCACCTGCAGCAAACACATCGAGCAACACCAACACATCTACTTTGTTTAACACCTCTACGAAGTCTTCAAATAAATCGTGTGTTCGTGAATAACGGTGCGGCTGAAAAGCCAACACCAAGCGCCTTTCTGGCCAACCCTCACGGATCGCGTCAATTGTTGCCATCACTTCACGTGGATGATGCCCATAATCATCGAGCAGTAAAGCAGAGCCATTAGGTAAGTTTATTTCACCATTAACTTGGAAACGACGGCCCACTCCTTTGAATTGATTAAGACCCGCGGCAATCGCTTCGTCAGACACGCCTAATTCACTAGCTACAGCAATGGCAGCCAAGGCATTCAGCACATTGTGTCTACCCGGCATATTCAACGTTAACGGCAACAACTCAGTTTGCCCTAAGCGCTTCAAATTAAAGTGCGTACGAAAACCTTCCTGCTGCACATCAAGCGCTTGAAAGTCAGCCGCTTGTTCAATACCGTAACTTAAAATCGGCTTACCAATTGAAGGGGATAGTTCTCGAATGTTCTCATCATCAACACACATCACCGCTAAGCCATAAAACGGTAACTGGTGTAAAAATGACTTAAAAGCATCTTTAACTTGCTGAAAGTCGCCACCATAGGTACTCATGTGGTCTTCATCGATATTCGTCACCACCGCGATCATCGGCTGAAGGTGCAAAAAGGACGCATCACTTTCATCGGCTTCCGCCACCAAATAATGGCTTTCGCCCAATTTCGCATTAGTGCCTGCGCTATTTAGTAATCCGCCAATCACAAAGGTAGGGTCTAGCTGTCCCTCTGTCATCAGTACGGCTAATAAACTGGTGGTGGTGGTTTTACCGTGTGTACCCGCAATCGCAATGCCGAACCTGAAGCGCATCAGTTCAGCCAACATTTCTGCGCGTGGAATAACCGGTATACGTTGTTCATTCGCCGCCGCAACTTCTACGTTGTCTTTTTGAACGGCAGTGGAAGTGACCACAACATCACAGCCTTTTATATTTTCCGCAGTATGGCCGATATAAACACTCGCGCCTTGAGCTACAAGGCGTTGCGTCACCTTACTCTCGCGAATATCTGAGCCCGACACGTCGTATCCAAGATTGATGAGCACTTCAGCAATACCGCTCATGCCAGCACCGCCAATACCGATAAAATGAATACGCTTCAACTTACCAAAGCCCAAGTGAGCCGAATAATGCTTATGTGTGTCCGGCATCATAGCGCCACCTCCAAACAAACGTTTGCGACAAGTTTTGTTGCCTCTGGCTTAGCCAATGATCGTGCAGTCGAGCCCATTTTAGTTAACCTACTTTTATTAGATAACAGGCTTTTTAATGTTTCGCATAAAGCCTGAGACGTAAACGATGGCTGAGGCATTAATACCGCCGCCCCTGCATCGGCAAGATACGCCGCATTTTTTGTTTGATGATCATCAATCGCGTGAGGAAGCGGCACCAAAATAGAAGGCAAACCCATGATGGCTAATTCTGAAACCGTCATCGCACCTGCTCTGCAAATCACTATATCGGCCCATTGGTAAGCCTGATTCATGTCATTTATAAATGAACGGACATCAGCATTTACATCGGCCAATTTATATTGCTCCTTAGCTGTTTCAATCGTCGTCTTACCGGCTTGATGAATAACGTTTAAATCCAGCCCTTCTTGCAAACCTTTAAGTGCATTTGGTACAACCTCATTTAATATCGACGCGCCTAAACTGCCACCGACCACTAGCACATTCGTCCCTTTCTTTGTTTGACCTTCTACCTGCTCAAGTAATGCTTTTCTGACGGGGTTACCTGTAAAAACAGCCTTAACTTTTTCATCAAAACTATTAGGAAATGCTTCCAACACGCGCTTAGCGAAGCCTTTTAACAAGCGATTTGTCGTGCCGGGCACACGATTTTGCTCGTGAATAACCAAGGGCCTGCCATGCAACCAACTCATTAAACCACCCGGCCCTGACGCAAAACCACCCAGCCCCAATACCACATCGGGCTGACGTTGACGGATAATGACCGACGCCTGATAGCAAGCCTTTAACAACATAAGTGGTGCCAACAATAAACTAATGGCACCTTTGCCTCGCAAGCCCGAGACACTTAACCAATCAATAGCGATACCGGCTTCTGGCACGACTCGCGCTTCAATACCTTTTTTGGTACCCAACCAGCTGACCTGATGTCCAGCCTCAAGCAAATAATTAGCGACCGCTAACGCTGGAAACACGTGCCCGCCCGTGCCACCAGCCATGATCATCACGCGTATTGCCATGCTGACCTCCCTTTCAATTGCGCCACATATTCTTTCTGTGTTTCGTGATGAATACGGCATAACAGCCCCACCACCATGCACATAATAATCATGCTACTACCGCCATAACTCATTAACGGTAAAGTTAAACCTTTGGTTGGTAATGCGCCCATATTGACGGCTATATTCACAAAAGACTGAAGACCTAACCAAGCACCTAAGCCATACGCCAATAGCGAATAGAATCTTAAATTCAATCGTTCCGCCGCCTTACCCATTTGAAAAGCGCGCCAAATCAATACGCCAAACAACAAAATAACGCTACAAGACCCAGCAAAACCCAGCTCCTCGCCCAACACCGCAAAAATAAAATCGGTATGCGCTTCTGGTAAATAAAATAACTTTTGAATGCTACTTCCTAAGCCAACACCGAACCACTCACCGCGCCCCATGGCGATTAACGATTGCACCAGCTGAAAACCAGAGCCTAAATGATCAGCCCAAGGGTCCATAAAAGCCGTCACACGCTCCATCCTATAAGCTGATGATCCAACAGCAATCACACCTAAAACGATTCCTATCAATACCAGTACCAAAAACTCAATTAAGCGTGCGCCACCTAAGAACATCATACAAATCACGCTGAAACCGATCACAAAAGTTGCACCAAAATCGGGTTCGGCCAATAACAAGCCGAATACCACGCCTAATGGCAACATAGGTCGAACCAAACCTTTAATCGATTCACGCACATCGTTTACGTGACGAGTTAAAAAGCCAGCCATATATAAGATACAAATTAGCTTCACAATTTCTGAAACTTGCAACCGAGCCACACCCAAGTTAATCCAGCGATAACTGCCATTTACTTTCACACCGATCCCTGGAATAAACACCAGAACAAGTAAAGCAACGGCAACCAGAATTAAACTCGGCCCCGTTTTTTCCCATACGGTTAACGGGATATTGGCCATAACTAACGCCATCAACAAGCCAATCAAAATATGTGCTGCCTGACGAAATGGGTAATGCCAAATATTGTCAAACACTCTATCACCAAGGTGTAATGACGCCGACACCACAATCACATAACCGATCGATAATAAACTCATTGCCGCTAACAACAACCAACCGTCTAGGTAATAGCGAGTACGCCTTGCTGGCAACGCTGATTCGGCCGTATTAGGATTAGGCATCACTACACTCATGATTCAAGCGCCTCTACAGCCGCCACAAAACGATCACCTCGTTGCTGATAATTTGCAAATTGATCTAATGAAGCACAGGCTGGCGACAACAAAACCGTATCACCAGAGGTAGCTCGTGCAGCCGCCAATTGAACGGCCGCTTCTATATTGGCAGCAAACTCACAAGGTGTTGAAGCAATCGCTTCTTGTTGCAGTCTTTTTGCATCGCGTCCTATTAAAATAACGAATGAGACATTTGCTTGAATAGCACTGGCCAATAAACTGAAATCCGCATCTTTGCCGTCACCCCCTGCAATAAGAATAATCGGCGCAGTCAAACCCTCTAGCGCCGCTAAACACGCCCCGGGGTTAGTCGCCTTCGAATCATTTATCCACGTAACGCCGTTGATATCCGCTACCCACTGCGTCCTATGCGCCAAGCCTGAGAACTCGGTTAACGCTTTCTTTTGAGCGGCTCGAGGAATACCTAACGCATCAGCCATCGCGGTAGCCGTTAGTGCGTTTTGAACATTATGCGTTCCTTTAACTTTTATCGCCGACACCGGCATAATCAGCTCATCACCTTTGGCCATAAATTCATTGTTATCCAATGAAGCAATGCCATAGTCACCTGCTTTTGGTTGATCCAAGCCAAACGAAACAGCCGTTCTCCCTAGAGGTAAAGTGGTCGCTGCCACGATGTCATCTTGACGGTTTAAAATAGCCACGCCATCACCAAAAAGAATACGTTCTTTCGCTTCACAATAATCTGCAATAGTTCGGTAACGATCCATATGATCGGCACTAATATTTAATATCGTCACTACATCCGATTTAAGCTGCGAGGTTCTTTCAAGCTGGAAACTGGACAGCTCCAACACATACAAATCAGCTGTTTTATCCGTTAAAAGGTCTAGCGCAGGCGTCCCAAGGTTGCCACCAACACGTACATCCCAATCAGCATTTGCAGCCATATTGCCGAGCAAAGTAGTGACGGTACTTTTGCCGTTTGAACCGGTAATACTTGCGACTGGCGCGTCTACACAAACAGCAAAAACATCAATGTCGCCAAACACGGGAATGCCACGCTCCGCCGCCGCTTGAATCTCTGCTTCGTCTAGGCTAATACCAGGGCTGACGATGAGATGCGTTGCGGCATCAAATACCGCATGATCAAAACTGCCGGTAAAGACTGCAATATCGCGAAAAGACTCTTCAATTATGTCTAAATTCGGTGGGTTATCACGGCTGTCGATCACCGCTACCTCAATAAAGTTCTGCTGAAGAAACTTAATCACTGATAAACCGGTAACGCCCAGCCCCACAACGAGCACCCGCACACCGTTTTGATCTAAACCCAAACGGGCTAAACCTAAACGTTGATTGTATGTTTCATTGCGCATCAATGCTTCCATCATCTTAGTTTCAAAGTTGATAGGCCGATGAGGACCAAAATAACGGTAATGATCCAAAAACGTACGATAATCCTAGGTTCAGGCCAGCCCTTTAATTCGAAGTGGTGGTGAATCGGTGCCATTCTAAAAATCCGCTTACCCGTCAATTTATAGGATGCTACCTGCAAAATAACCGATACTGTTTCCATCACGAAAACACCACCCATAATCACCAGCACCAATTCTTGACGCACCAACACAGCCAATATACCCAAGGCCGCACCTAAAGCTAAGGCACCCACATCGCCCATAAAAACCATCGCTGGATAGGCGTTGAACCATAAAAAACCAAGGCCTGCGCCGACGATTGCCCCAGAAAACACGACCAACTCACCCGTGCCTTGTAAGTTTGGAATCGCCAAATATTGAGCAAATTGCACATTACCTGATAAGTAAGCAAAGATACCTAAGGCTCCCGCTACTAACACCGTCGGCATGATCGCTAAACCGTCCAAGCCATCGGTTAAATTGACCGCATTACTCGTACCAACGATAACAAAGTAGGTTAGCGGAATAAAAAACCAGCCCAACTGGATACTCACGTCTTTGAAAAACGGTACAAACAGCGTTGTCTCTAGCGGTGAGGTCGCTGTGCAATACAAAAATACCGCCGCCGCCAACGCAATCACCGACAGTCCTAAATATTTCTTACCTGCCGATAAACCTTTTGGGTCTTGCAACGCTACTTTTTTATAATCATCAATAAAACCAACAACGCCCGTTAACAACGTAACCAGCAGTACCACCCAAACGTAACGGTTAGTGAGGTCAGCCCATAATAAAGTGCTGAGACCCACCGCCACCAAAATCAGTGTGCCGCCCATCGTTGGCGTGCCTGCCTTTTGAAAGTGTGTTTCTGGGCCATCGTCACGAATCGCTTGACCAATTTTATGAAAGGTAAGGCGACGTATCATGGTCGGCCCCACGAGAAAGGCAATGAATAACGCCGTTAATGTACCTAAAATTGAGCGCATGGTCAGGTATTGAAAAACCCTAAAGCCGCTGTGATAGTTAGACAACCACTCTGCGAGTATTAGCAACATGCGACGGCCTCCGTTATTGTTATCTTTTCTACAACCTTCTCAAGCGCTTGTGAACGCGAGCCCTTTACCAACACAACCACTCCCGACTTTAATTCACCTTCCAAATGATCCGCCAACGCTTCCTTAGTGGCAAAGTGCATCGCCTGCCTATTTGCTGACGCTGATTCCGCATTAAACGCGTTAGCCGCTTCCTTCATTTGCTGACCGACGGCATAAAACCGCTGCACCTCACTTTGTAGAACCTGAAGACCTATTTGACGGTGAATTTGCTCACTGTCCGCACCCAGTTCGGCAAAGTCTCCAAGTACCAACCACACCGGCTGTTGTATTTTTTGCAGACACGCCATAGCGGCCTCAAATGACTTTGGATTTGCGTTATAGCAATCGTTGATAATCACGCTGCCCGCAACACCCTGTAACGCCTGCATCCGCCCTTTTACGGCCATCAACTGGCTCAAACCTTCCTTAATATTACTGAGTGGCTCGTCTAAACTAATCGCCGCACTTGCAGCAGCAAGGGCATTTAAAACGTTATGCTCACCCATCAGGTTCAACTGAACCTCTATTTGTTCTTGCTGGTAATTCAGTACAAAATTTGTCGTGAATCGACCGTTAAGCATGCCGCTCTTAACCGAATTAATGTCCGCCCAAACGTCTGCTTCTTTTGACCAACCAAAACTGATCAACTTTCTTTCACCGAGTAATTCCAACCATTGATCAAGCCAAGGTTCTTCACGATTTAAAACAGCTGTACCCGATTCAGCCAAGCCCGATATGATCTCGCCCTTCGCCCTAGCGACGCCTTGAATATCGCCAAAACCTTCTAAATGAGCTGCGCCAATATTGTTCAAAATCGCCACGGTTGGTGATGCAATATCACATAAATGCGCGATGTCGCCAGACTGGCTAGCACCCATTTCAATCACCGCAACCTCGTGTTCCTGCGTTAGCTTTAATAACGTTAAAGGCACACCAATTTGATTATTCAAATTACCTTCTGTCGCTAACACATTTCTTGAAAGCCCTAAAATGCTCGCTAGCATTTCCTTCACGCTGGTTTTGCCATTACTCCCAGTAATCGCCACTAACGGAATATCTAGCGCCTCACGTTGCTCTTTAGCCATCTGCGTTAAGGCTTGCAAGGTGTCATCAACCTTCACATACGGTAGGTTAACAACCATGTCTTCACTCACCACGGCTGCTATCGCGCCTTGCTCGCTGGCTCGCTGGACAAAGTCGTTGGCATTAAAGTTTTCACCTTGTAAGGCCACAAACAAGTCACCTTTTTTGATACTTCGCGTATCAGTACTGATCGCACTAAAACTCACGTTCTCACCCACAAGGTGACCGTTCACGCTAGCCGCTAGCTGTTGTAGACTCATGGCTTGCATCCGTCTTCCCCACTATCTGACAACGATCTCAGTTTTAACGCTGCTTCAACTTGGGCAATATCATTGAACGCAATTTTCTCATGACCGATTTGCTGATAGTCTTCGTGACCCTTACCCGCCACTAAAATAATGTCTTTAGCATCCGCCGTTGCAATGCTCTGGCGTATCGCCTGTTGGCGGTCAAGAATAACCGTTAGGTCAGCCGCGCTATGCGCCCCTACTGCGATTTGTTCAGCGATACCTTCAGCAGATTCTAATCGTGGATTATCATTCGTAATAACGATACTATCGGCTAGCTCAGCGGCAATAGAGCCCATTAGAGGTCTTTTTCTCTCATCGCGATTACCACCACAGCCAAACACCAGTCTCAAGCTACCTTCACAGTGCTCACGCAGACTGAGTAGCGCCAATTTCAAGGCCTCAGGCGTGTGTGCATAATCAACAATAACCGTTGGCTCTGAGTCTTTAACAGAAACAAGCTGCATCCGCCCTAGCACACCCCTAACCGCTTTGACCTTGCTAATAGCCACGTCAAACGAGTGACCCATCGCAAGCAATACTCCGATAGTTGCACAGATATTGTCGATATTAAAATCACCAAATAATGCTGATTGAATACGTGCTTTTTGACCGTTGAAAGACAGGTCAAACAATAAACCCATTGCGCTCAATTGCGTATTTGAAATAAACAAACAATGCTTAACATCAGCGCGCTTTAGCGAACGCGAAAAGGTATACACCTTAATCGTTGATGACAAGGTTTGAAGAATAGTTGCATAAAACGCATCATCGCTATTGAGCACAACAAATTCTAATGAAGGGCTTTTGAATAATGCTAACTTAGCCTCACCATACGCTTCTAATGTTTGATGATAATCTAGATGATCGTGGCTTAAATTGGTAAACACCGCGCCTTTAAACTCAACGGCATTGACTCTACCTTGATCCAAACCATGCGACGAAACTTCCATCGCTACCGCATTTGTACCGTCTTCCAATAATGTCGCTAGCTGTCGCTGAACACTCACTGCATCAGGCGTGGTATTGATCGTTTTCTTTAAATTTTCAACCGAACCCCAACCCAACGTACCAATAACACCGCAAGCCTCAGCTGCATTTTTGTTCGAATTAAGCGCCTGCGCAATAAAGTGACTGACCGATGTCTTCCCATTGGTGCCGGTAATGCCAATCACGGATAATTCACGTGTTGGGTGCTGATAAAAACGCGCTGCAATGGTACTGATATTTATCTGCAAATTAGGCAGCTCAAATAAGCAAACATTATGTTCTTTTTTGACTTTCTCAGCTAAAAACTCTCCACCTGCCGCGGGGTCATAAATAATGGCTATCGCGCCCATTTTTATCGCCTGATCCGCATACATCATGCCGTGTGTTTGAGAACCCGCCACCGCTAAAAACACGTCATTGGCCTCAATATTTCGTGTATCTAGCCTTAAATTTGCAACTAAGATATCCGAACTCATTTGCACCATGTCGCCTAGTAAAGATTCCAGCGACACCAGTGAACGGTTTTGTTTCGCAGGCATCATTGGATACCTCGTTCGAGTGACGCTAACACCGTTGCTTTTTCAAGATTATCTGGAGCAACATTCATCAACCGTAGCGCACCGGCCATCACTCTAGAAAACACCGGCGCAGCGACTAAGCCGCCATAATAATCACCGGCTTTGGGCTCATCTATAACCACAACCATCACTAATTTAGGGTCATTAGCGGGTGCCATGCCTGCAAAAATACCTAAGTATTTATCTTCTGAATAACCACCAGCCACCGCTTTCTTAACGGTGCCCGTTTTACCGGCAACCGAATAGCCATAAACTTTTGCTCTTGGCGCGGTACCGGTTTTACTCACCACCCCTTTCAACATCTCACGGACACTTTTCGCCACCGCTGGGCTCATCACTTTTTCGCCCGCCGTATGCGGCGCATTCGCCACCAACGAAACAGGTTCCAACACGCCATCATTTGCAATCGCCGCATAGCCATGCGCCAGCTGAAGAGCAGACATCGACAGGCCATAACCAAATGCCAATGTTGCCGTTTCAATCGGACGCCATTGTTCATACCCCACTAATTTTCCACGCGCTTCACCCGGAAAACCTAAGTTGGCCGCATGACCAAACCCCAGCCCATTGAGTAAACCCCATAAGCCCTCTGGCGGAATACCCAGCGCTATTTTTGCAGACGCTACGTTACTGGACTTGAGCAACAAGGTTGCCAAATCAATTTCGCCATAATTACGATGGTCTCGCACTTGGCTTCGCCCTACTCGCATATAACCTGGGTTAGTATCGATAATTGTTGAAGTATCAAATAAGCCCGACTGCATCCCTGCCGCGACGGTAAACGGTTTCATTGTTGAACCTGGCTCAAACACATCCACAAAAGCACGGTTGCGAACATGGCTTGCTTTAAACTTCGAACGGTCATTTGGGTTAAACGCCGGCTGATTAGCAACCGCCAACACTTCGCCGGTTTTAGGGTTTAACAACACCAACGAACCTGAAGATGCTTTTTGCTGTGCAACAGCCGCCTTAAGTTCTCGGTATGCCAAATACTGTAAACGCCTATCAATCGACAACTGGATATCTTGGCCTGGAATCGGCGCACGAATGTCATCAACGTGTTTCACCATTCTACGCTTGCCATCGCGAAGCACACGCTCAACCCCAGCCGTTCCTTGTAATTGATCGTTATACGCCAGCTCAAGGCCTTCTTGCCCTTCATCATCGATGTTTGTAAAGCCGACAAGGTGCCCAGCGACTTCACCGTCTGGGTAGTAACGTCTATATTCTTTTTGCAGATACACACCCGGTAATTGCAATTCATCAACCAAGGCGGCAACTTGTGGGTCCATATGTCGACGCAAATAAACAAACCGTCTTGATGCTACTTTTTTTAATTTCTTATCTAAGCTGTTTACGCTTAACCCAATCAGCTTGGCAAATTCCTTTTTCTTGCCGTCTAAATTCAACTCTTGTGGGTTCACCCAAACCGAACTAACCGGTGCACTAATCGCCAAGGCATGGCCGTCAGCGTCTGTGATTTTCCCGCGATAAGCAGGTAACTTAATGTCACGCAGGTGAACCGCTTCACCACGCTTTTGAAGGTAACTGTTGTTTAACACCTGAAGGTCGACGGCACGGTAAATAAGCCCACACATCACTAACATAAAACACGCAAGAATAAACCGACGACGCCCAGCAAGTTCCGGCACCACGACCTTTTGCGCTTTATCGTTAGATTGTGGATGCCCGTAACTCATTTAACCTTCATGTAGATTATTTGTTCAGGCTTAGGCGCTTGTAAATTCAATGTAGTGCGCGCTAGTTTTTCTATCCGATTATTTGATGCCCAAGTGTTTTGCTCCAACTGCAAGCGACTCCATTCAACACCTAATCTGTCTTGCTCGCGTAGCTCTTGTTGCAACTGGTTAAACATTAAACGCGCATCGTATTTCACATACACAACCGTCAATGCCGACATCATGACTAAAGCCAATAACAACACCATCAGGCCCATTAGACTATGATCGGCCATCATAGTTTCTCCGCGATACGTAACACGGCACTACGGCTTCGCACATTTTCCGCCACTTCGCCTGCAGAGGCTTTAATCGCCTTGCCGATACACTTTAAAGCTGGCTTTTCAGCATCCAACGGCATCGGTAAATGACGAGGCACTACTACGCCACGTGATTTCACACGCATAAACCTTTTTACAATTCTGTCTTCCAATGAATGAAAGCTGATCACCGCCAACCGCCCACCTGGCTTAAGAATATCAATCGAGTTTGCCAATGCCTCTTCAAGGTCATCCAGCTCTTTATTGATTTTGATTCGAATAGCTTGAAAGCTCCGTGTCGCAGGATGCTTGCCTGGCTCACGTCTGCTCACAGTATTTCCGATGAGCGCCGCCAACTGGGCCGTTGTTTCAATTGATTTTTCTTCTCGCTGAAGAACAATTTCCGCCGCAATTTTGCGCGCAAACTTCTCTTCACCATAAACTCGTAAGACGTTGACTAACTCACTTTCTTCAACATGAGACAACCACTGTGCGGCAGATTCGCCTTGGGTAGAGTCCATCCTCATATCCAGCGGTCCATCTTTCATAAAACTAAAACCGCGTTCGGCTATGTCCAACTGCGGCGAAGAGACACCAAGGTCGAGCAAAATCCCATCGACCTTTCCATCCAATTGCCGCTGCTCAACTAATTCATCCATGCACGCAAAACTGCTATGCACCAGTTCAAACCGTTCATCTGCTGATAATGTCAGAGCCTCTGGAGAATTCACAGCGTCCACATCCTTATCAATGGCGAGCAACCGCCCTTGAGGCGACAACGCCCGTAATATTGACCCGCTATGTCCACCACGACCAAAGGTTCCATCGATATAAACCCCATCAGTTTGTCGTATTAGCCCATTTATCGCTTCGTCCAATAAAACCGGTTTATGTAATAAGCTATTGGACATTACAGTGACAACATTCCCAGTTCGGGTGAGAGTTCACCTTCTTCTGCATTCTCCTCTTCAAACCACATATCACGCTTAATAATCCATGTTTGTTCATTCCAAATTTCGAACTTGTTTCCTTGCCCAATCATCACCGTCTTTTTATTCAGATCAGCAAACTCACGTAGCGGAGGCGAAACCAGCACTCGACCCTGCCCGTCTAACTCACATTCCGTTGCGTGCCCAATCAGTAAACGTTGTAGACGCCTAGCTTGTTTATTTAACGTTGGTAGCTTTATCAATTTACGCTCTATATCTTCCCAAACAGGTAGTGGATACAATAAAAGGCTATGCTCACGATCAACCGTCATCACCATTTGCCCATCGCAAGAAGTTTTCAATTGCGCACGGTAACGCGTAGGGATAGACAACCGTCCCTTAGCATCCAACGTAACGTTATTAACTCCTCTGAACAAATCCTTCCCCTTACTCGGTATTTTCCCTTTATTACCACTTTGCCCCACTTTTTTGCACTATAAGGATGAAAATACCACTCTGTCAAGCTTCGCATTCCATAAATACTTTCTTTACGAACAAACACTTAGCAACACTTCATAGCAAAATACTGAAGGCACAGGAAAACAAAAAATAAAGGCAATAAAAATCATCATGTTGCAGTGCTTTATTAAAGAAAATACTCTTTATTTAGTTAACACACGCACTCAACAAAGAAATATCAAAGACGACGACAATCAACGGCAAGCACTGCCGAAAACAAGCTAACTTATTGAATATTAAGGATATTAAAAAACAACTTTAGTTTATGGCTACGTCACGCAAAAAAAAAGAGCCACCAAGCCATTTAACCGCCAGAAAATAGCGCTCAATTGCAATATAAATTCACAACAATTTTGCACTTATAGAGGCAAAAAAAACGACTCTTTCACCCCAATAATAACCATTAAATGGGAAGTAACAGAAAACACACAAGCTGCGTTTATCGCGTAAAAATGAACTCAGTACTGTAAAAGCCAATTGTTTTTTAGCTCAATTGATTATCCATCACGACCGTATGAAGTATTGCCCACTTTTGTTATATTAATTTCACAATACATGGAAGTACTGTCCGCATATATACAATTCATACTTGGGCAATAGCTTTCGGTTATTAACACTGTTATGAGCCAATCGAGAAAGTTATGGAAAATGATTTAAACACAGGAATCGTTTATGTTTTAACCAACCCTGCAATGCCTGGGGTTGTCAAAATTGGAAAAACATCTCGTGGTTCAGTAGATGCACGATTAAGAGAACTTTACTCCACAGGAGTCCCCGTTCCTTTTGAATGCGCTTTTGCCGGTCGAGTTTCGGACGAGTCAAAAGTTGAGAGAGCATTTCATTTGGCTTTTGGCCCATATCGCCTAAACCCAAAAAGGGAGTTTTTTACAATAGAGCCTGAACAAGCAATTGCATTGTTGGCATTAATGATTATCGAAGACGTAACACCAACACTTCAAGCAGAAGCCGAAAAGGTAGATATAGAAGCAAAATCAGGAGCCGACAAGCTAAAAGCTCGACGACCTAATCAGAATTTCTTTGAAATGGGCATTCCAGAGGGTGGAATCCTACGGTTTTCACAAGGGGAGGAAAGCTGTACCGTAATAAATGGTCGGAAGGTTTGCTATAACGGTGAAGAAATTTCATTAACTGCTCTTACCAAAAAGTTACTTGATACCGACCGCCCTCTTCAGCCTTCACCACATTGGTTTTTCAATGGACGGTGCCTAAATGATATTTACAATGACACGTACCAATAGGGGCAAACTTCTTTGATTCCTATGCTAGGCCCTTGCAAGCGACGAGGCGGAGCGAATAGAGATAAAGCCACCAGCAAACCTAGACTTGCAATACAACAGATTAACGGCGCTCTGGGCTGGGTTTAAAGGCCGACATTAAAACTAAGTGACCTCAGCAGGAACCTTCAGCCACTTTAAACGCTTGCTACATCTTCAGTCCTTTGAAATGACGTATTTTAATATTTCGACCACTTGCTCTGCGCTCGTTGCCCACGCCATCGCCGAAGCGTCTACCTCTTTTAATGGGTGAATAATATCGTCGGCGTGTAGCGTTATATAGGGTTTACCTAATGCGGCGCAGCTCCCTGCATCAAAAGCGGCATTCCATTGCTTATACTTATCGCCAAAACGTATCACCGCGATATCACAATTCTCAATCAGGGTTTTAGTTCTTATCGCATTGACCTTCGCCGATTTATGGTCACGCCAAAAGTTATTATCTTCTGAACCAAGTACATCCCCCGCGCCATCACTAGCCGCGTGATCGGTTACCGCCGACGTGAATGTAATATCCAGCTCTAGCGCCTCACAAGCTTGTTTTATCTGTTGTCGCCAATCTGTGTGTATTTCACCCGATAGGTATACATTCCAGCTCATGTTTTTTCCTATATTATTTGTTTAATCAATCATCTTTATTAGCGCTAATAATAACTATCAGCGATATTTCCTGCGTCTGCTAACTACAAGCTGCTAGCTCTTTAGCCGTAGCTAAAGGTCTTATTCTTCGAGTTGCTGCAAACCGTCTAAGAACCACTTAGGCTGCAAACTGTTTTTAGCTTTGGTAAAAGTCCACACCTCACGTACCTGTTGCGGCCTTGCACCCTCGTCTTCACGCAATAATGTATCGAATAAAACACTCGCTTCTAGCTCATTGCCGATTTCACGCACCTCTAATAACGTCACCTTAACACTCAACACATCCGTTTTGTTTTCGCCGTCATCGGCTTGTATTTGAGACTGTATTTCTGCAAATACTTTGTCTGTCGTGAGGCCACGAATTTCCGCTAATTCTTTATCATCCCATGCGCTTTGCAATATTTCATACGCCATTTTTGCGCCGTCTAAAAACTCTTGCTCATTAAAGCCTTCCGGTAAAACCGCGCTTTTTTCTTCACTAATAGCAGCGGATGCAGGCGGTAATTCACTATCAAATTTTGCATCATTATCTTGGCTATTACGCAGGTAGTTATTATCTAGCTTAGAGAAACTATCGCTTTCCCCTTCGCGATAATTGCTTTCGCTGAATGCCGTTTGTTGCTGCGGCTTGTTCTTTGCGGCAAACAATTTAAATAGCAGAAAAGCAATCCCGCCGAAAACCAGTAGATCCATGAAATTGAAATTTTCAAACGCACCACCAAAAAATAGCGAACCCAATAAACCGCCTAACGCTAACCCTCCGAGTATGCCCATAAACCCACCCCGTTTAGACATGGTTTGCCGAGCAGTTTGGTTTTGCTGATAAGCTTTTTGTTGGCTCGCGGTTTTTGGCGCAGTTGCAGTCGACTTCTTACTATAAGGTTTACTGTAAACAGACTTACTACCAAATGATTTCATGCCCCCAAATCGCTTAGCTTCAGCATCGGGTATGCCTCCGATTAAAAGAGTAAAGCTCAGCACGAAGGTAAAAAATGCGGCAGATAATTTATTCATAGGTTATGCGGTTAATTGTCGTTAATAAAGTTAAGGAGCCGCGCATTCTACAGCAACTCAATTATTATGCGGGGTGATGAGGTCTATCGCCTATTGGCAAGCGAACTGATTGTTTATGCCGCTACGAGGTATCTCTTCAGATTAAAAAAAAGTATTTATTTTCAACACGCTATAGAATCAAAGGCTAGCGCCAGCTTAAATACACTAGGCAGCTTCAAGCGTGCTTTGCACAAGGCCAACGCTTAGCAAGACGTTAGCCGAGAAGCATGGAGACTGATTTGGAACACAGCTTTGTTGAGCAAGGAACACTGAAACGACCCGGCCCTATTGGCAGGTTGGTACGGCTGCTCTTTGCTGCGGTGTGCGGGTGGTTTTTAGTGTGGCTGATTTTAGCTGGCCCCGCACAGCTTGCTGCTCAATTTCCATATATTATCGAGCTGTGGCTTTGGGCGTTGCTAGCGTTGTATTTATTCCCTTATGTGATCAACATTGGGTTTGGTAGGGACTGGGGCCGACGGCCTCAGCTAATAGTTATTGCCTGTGGTTGTGTAGCGTCAATTCTTAGCTATACGATTGATAATAACGTCTGGGGCGCACCACTGGCTTGGTTTATTATTGCGTGGCTTTTCTACGTTTATACGCACTTGGCAATCTCATTTTTCTTATCGGCCATTCTTGCTACTCCAGGTTGCGAAATGCGGGCGTTACCACACCTTTTAGCAATCATGCGTAATCGCCCTCCGCTTGAACACCATTGCCCAGTAGGGCCGCTAAGCCGCATCGACGCTTGGGAATCAAAAAAACGATCAGGCAGCAAGAATGAACGCTAAGAATTGGCTTATTAAGCGACTGTTGTTTTACGTGCCCCGTAGAGTCGCGTAAATGCAAACTCAGGATTGTAAACACTGATTCTTTGTAACCAACTGGTTACCTATCACAACCATATAAAAGACTATCCACATTTGTTATATTAATATCACAATACATGGAAGTACTATCCGCCTACATACAGTTAATACGCGGACAATAGCTCCCGCTTATTAACACTATTAGGGCTGAAAAATGGACGAGATTTCACATCTTCCTGAAGAATTTGAGTTCAGCCATTGGTATAGCTTTTTTTTGCACGATCAACTGGTAGAAACACTTAAATCTGCTGAAGAAGCAGAAGTGTTCAATTCAACAATTCAGTTCAAAGATGAATCTCACGGCAAGGCAGTTGAGGGCTTATCTGGCGAGGATTTCATTTTGTGGCTTGAGGGAAACGGATATAAAGAAGAAGTTCTGGTTATCTACTACAAACAGTTGTGCGCAGCCTTGTTGTCGGATTTTCTGCATTTCATATATGAGTCTTTAAAATGCAGTCGAAAAGGGAAGCTTACCGTTGCTTATGCTCTATTGAGAAAGCCTTTAAAAGAAAACTTATTCTATCTGGAGTGGCTGTTAGCACGTCCAGACGACTTCCTAGAAAGGTTTGAAAAAGAAAATCCTCAAAGGTTTAAACTACCTTTTCCAGAGGAACCGACGGAGTCTGAGCACATAGCGATTATTAGAGAGGCCTTAGAGAATACAAAAACCGGGAAATGGATGGAGCCAGAGTTTATTCACGAACTACGTTTCAAGAAAAATTCTCTAATCAGCCTAGAACCGCTTTGGCAAAAAGCAAATCATCTTGTGACTACCTTCAAGCACATGGAAACAGAAGAGTGCAATCTCAATTTTTTGTTTTCTGACTCTGATGCACATTACTCACAATGGTTAGGGTTCTATCAATTTGTTCCCATACTTCTTTTCCATGCGGTCGAGGTCATCGAGGCACTTCTTAAGAGCTTTGCAAGAAGGGAAATTGAGGAAGCGGACATCATATCCCTGAGAACAGTCGCGGGAATGATGTTATACCTCGAAAATCCTCCATGGGAATCCGATATGGCTGAGGCTATTTCTGATTTCGGTGCAACACTCCAGGAGGCGGGGTTGAACTGCCCAAAATGCGGAGCAGAATTTCAGTTTCACCAAAGGAATATATCCTTGTTTTACGAGAGTGGATCTCTGGAATGCGAGCAAGGATGTGGTGAAGTATGTCTGCATCAGTAAGCCCTAACAAGGCCATAAACGCGGACGCATTTTTCGTTCGCTACGCTCACTACAAATGCGCCGGTTATAGCTGGCGTTACACGTCAATTACACTATGAAGTATCAACCAAAATATGGACATCACAGATGAATAGGCTTTCCCAAAAAGAAAGGGTCGTATCACTAGCGATAGACCTCCTTCTACTTTTACTAATATGCGCCTTAGCGTTTGGTAACCTTTACCCACCTGTTGGTGATAGCGGTTTTTGGTTTTATACAGCTTTGTTAAGCGTTCTTGTTGGTTCAAAGATAGTCACACCATTCTACGTTAAACCTGTTGATGCAATTTCATACGCAGTTCCTGCATTTGTATCATTAATGCTTGTAAACAGTTGGGGGACATGGTCTATAGAAACAAAGGTTTCTTTTGTTGCGGTTTCGGCATTGTCCGCAACAGTTCTAGCTTCTGCCTTATTGGCTATTATTTTGAATAATTGGGGAAATGAAAAGCTACAAGAAATATCAAATAAAATAAGAATAGTTCTTGAAATATTGGCAAAGCCTCAGGTTATTTATACCCCAATAATAATTTTTGCAATGTATGCCTATCACATAGGAAAGCCAAACGAATTAATATTAATATCTATTGCTATAATACTTACCGTTGCTATGTCGGCGGGTGACGCAGTAGTTAAAACATTCAACAGAATTCGAAAAACAACCAAAATTGGACAGCGCGTATCTAACTTTGCAGAAATTGCTGCTTATCAGCAGCCAAATATTATTCTGCTTCGCCAAGTCAAAGACAACAATTTGCCGCTTAAAAAGATCGTTTACGTCAAAGATAAGCATTCGAACTCAAAATTGGCGCTAACACTTGATTTGGTTGGCCGAGATAATGGTGTTTTAATCCGGGCAGTTGAAATTACAAACCTTTCGTCTAGTCGATACAGGGAGCTTGAATCAATTGTTTCAAATGATTCTGCCGTTTTAATCGATGATGACTACCTCCAAGAAATTTGTACTTCAGAAAATATAGACTTAGCACAAAAAGATAACGTTATCGGGATTGTTGCACCCGACTCTTCAATAGAAAGGCTGTTTTTTGAAGTCGTTGATAACTCTAATATTGAGGAGGGTCGACTTGTTACAGTCATCGTTCAAAATCAAAAGGTTCTGTATCAAATAGTTGGAGGCTTGACCAAGGAAGAGGTTGTTCACCAAAAGAATACTTATGGTTATTTACGTGCTCAAGCTCAACAGATAGGAATTTGGAATGAAGACCACAGAAAGTTTACTCAATTTAGTTGGCTGCCTAACATTAATGAACCAGTATACCTTGAAGCCCAAGAAAACCATGTTATTGAACCTGATGCAATAGGGCACTTCCCTAATAGTAATTACCAAGTAAAAATCGGGAATATTAATCATTTAGTAACTCATAATACCGCGATCCTTGGTATTCTCGGTGTGGGAAAGTCTATGCTCGCCATTGAGTTGCTAGAGAGAATGATGTCAGAAGGCATAAAAGTCGTGTGCCTAGATTTAACGGATCAATATTCATCAGAGCTATCTGATTACTATGATACACCTCACGAAGAGGCATGCCTTGCAAAGCTTAGAACAGCTACAGAAGATGATCGGGACGTGTGGCAGGAAAATCCAGAGCAAGGCGGTAGTTTACCTAATTTAAAGAATGCATTTTTTGATGATCTAAATGAATTTATTCACAATACAGATGGGCGTCTCCTAAAAATTTATAACCCAGCGGAGTTTGTTGCTACACGCCAAGAGCGTGCGCCAGGCAGCTTTCAAGCCGCAGGTCAGTGGCAGCGCGGCGCTGCTCTATTTAGTGTTACGCCTGTAGAGATCACAAAAATTGTTTCGGAGACCGTTCTTGATATTTTGTCTTCCGAAATGTCAGACAATGCTAGGGTTTGTCTGGTTTATGAAGAGGCACATTCACTGGTTCCTGAATGGAATTCTGTTGTCGCAGAAGGTGACAAACACGCTACTAGCGGCACAGCTAGAGCTATTTTGCAAGGTCGGAAATTTGGTTTAGGCTGCCTTCTTATTACCCAAAGAACGGCTAACGTGACAAAAACCATTCTCAATCAATGCAACACCATATTTGCCATGCGCACGTTTGATGATACTGGTAAGGATTTTCTAGGAAACTATATCGGTCGAGATTATGCTCAATCGTTATCTTCAGTAAAAGAACGTCATGCAGTATTTTTTGGCAGAGGTTCTAGTTGTGAAAATCCAGTTTTGATAAAAGTGAACGATAGGGATGACTTCCGAAGAATATTCAGAGAAGCACATCGCCTCCCTGTATTTCCTCATCCAGAAGCAGCTATTCCCGTAGTGGAAGAACAACAGACAGCCACTGAGTTTGATAATGACATTCCGTTCTGAAGCAACGTGTAACAAGCCAAAGCACTCGGACTTGATAAAGCCGTCACTTTTTTGTTCTAAAAAATCCGCCAACTTCACCAAGCCGGTGTGTGAGGCGTTATGCTACCGACTACATGCTGCATCCATCATTGTTTTGTTACCCGATGACCTTAACTTCCTGTATTCAGTCACCCAAAAATCACAAGTTTCCCTCTTAACTCTTTGAGTGTTTTTTTTGTTTGCTGATTCAATGACGGCAACTCTCTTTCTTTCTCGATTCTGAATTTGCATTTCTTTTATTCGTTTAGCAGACTCAACTTTCCCCTTTTCAGCAGATTTTTGCATCATTTGAGCAACGACTCTTAACTCATAATTCGTCCACACTTTTCCTACAACTAATAGCATCCCATTGCCTAAAAAAATAGCTATTGCTAGCGTAATGCATAGCGCAACGTAATTAATTCCCTGTTTCATTTTTCTTCCTTGTTAAAAATTTAGTTTGGTACGCTATACAAGTATAACTATTATTAATAAATTAATTTTTGGGTTAGCCCTCATGGGGGGGTGAAATCAAATTTAAAGGGTGAAACATGTTTCGGAATGTAGTGGCTAGTTAAAGAGGACACTACCCTTTGATTCGCAAGAAAGTGGATAGCGAATATTGTAGCCAACCGAACCCAGCACCACTTTTTACGAGTCGCGTAGAATCGCGTAAAAGTCGCGTGATTTTTAAGGGGGAAGGCTTGAAATGGTGGTCATGGGTGGACTTGAACCACCGACCCCAGCATTATGAATGCTGTGCTCTAACCAGCTGAGCTACATGACCATACTTTGAAGGATGTGAATTCTCGTGGTTTCAGCTCATTTTGTCAAGCTGAACCATCGCACAAGGGCTATTTTTTGTGCCATAAGGCATATGTTTCATCGAGATAGGAAAATACCTACCGCACTTCAACTCTATACATTAAACCTAAAGTGAGTGACGTCTCCGTCTTGCATGATGTATTCCTTGCCTTGCACGGTTAATTTTCCGGCTTCTTTTGCGCCTTTTTCGCCGTTATATTCAACAAAGTCGTCATAGGCGGTAATTTCTGCGCGAATAAAGCCTTTTTCAAAATCGGTATGAATTACACCGGCTGCTTGGGGAGCGGTCGCACCTTTTTTGATGGTCCATGCTCTAACTTCTTTTTCACCTGCGGTGAAGTACGTTTGCAAACCAAGCAAGTGATAACCCGCTCTAATAACACGGTTTAAACCCGGTTCTGTTAAGCCCATTTCTGATAAAAACTCGGCGCGTTCATCTTCTTCTAGTTGAATAATTTCCGCTTCCATCGCCGCACACACAGCGACAATTTCTGCGCCTTCTTCTTTAGCCAGTTTGCTTACAGCGTCTAAATGCGGATTGTTTTCAAAACCGTCTTCTTGCACGTTTGCAATATACAACATGGGCTTTAAGGTTAGCAGTTGAAAACCTGCTAGGTCTTTTAAATCATCTTCACTTAAATCTAGCGTTCTTAAGGTAATGTCGGCGTCTAAATGTTTTAACGACTTTTCTATCAACGCTTTACGCTTTAGCTCATCTTTATTGCCTGACTTAGACGCTTTGGTTGCTTTGATTAATGCCTTATCCAGCGATGCCATGTCTGCCAATGCAAGTTCTGTTTGAATAACCTCGATATCAGCCAACGGGTCTATTGTCCCAGCGACATGAATAACGTCATCATCTTCAAAACAACGAACCACGTGGGCAATCGCGTCGGACTCACGAATATTTGCTAAAAACTGGTTTCCTAAGCCTTCACCTTTTGAGGCACCTGCGACTAAACCGGCAATATCTACAAATTCAAACGTGGTGGGTAACACGCGTTCTGGTTTGACGATATCGGCTAATTTATCTAAACGTGAATCCGGCACCGGCACTATGCCGGTGTTCGGTTCAATCGTGCAGAAAGGGTAGTTTTCTGCTGCAATAGTTGCCTTGGTTAATGCATTAAAAAGGGTTGATTTACCCACGTTCGGCAAGCCGACAATGCCACAATTTAAAGCCATAGTTATTCTCTTTGAAATTCTGTGAAGGCGGTGATTATACGTTAAGCACCTACAGACTTAAAAACTATCTCAAGTTGTTCGTTGCCGTAAAGATACTCGGTTGTTTCACACTGCTTCCTCAGACTCTTGTTTGCTCCACTGCCGTAGCTGCTCAGCGGCGCTCACCATATTGGAAAGTGCCAACTCTACTTCTTTCCAGCCACGTGTTTTTAAGCCGCAATCTGGATTAACCCATAAGTTTTCTAATGGTATCCGTTTAGCCGCCAATTTGATCAACGCAGTCATCTGTTCAACACTCGGTACATTCGGTGAATGAATATCATAAACACCCGGGCCTATTTCGTTGGGGTAGCTAAAGCTTTCAAACACATCCAGTAATTTCATGTCCGAACGGGATGTTTCAATGGTAATAACATCGGCATCCATTGCCGCCACGGCCTGCATAATGTCATTGAAGTTGGAATAGCACATATGGGTGTGAATTTGGGTCTTGTTCTGCACCCCTGAGGTGGTTAAACAAAAAGCCGCTATCGCCCATGTTAAATAGTTATCCCACTCGCTCTTCCTCAACGGTAGTCCTTCGCGCAGAGCCGCTTCATCAATTTGAATGATTTTTATACCGGCTTGCTCAAGATCTAGCACTTCGTCTCTGATAGCGAAGGCGATTTGTCGGCAGGTTAACGCACGCTCTTGATCATCTCGTACAAAAGACCAGTTTAAGATCGTCACCGGCCCGGTCAACATGCCTTTCATGGGTTTATTCGTTAATGATTGCGCGTAACTGGCCCAACTCACGGTCATGGGTTGCGGCCGTGATACATCACCATAAATAATCGGCGGCTTAACACAACGAGAACCATATGATTGAACCCAGCCATATTGACTAAAAACAAAGCCGTTTAGTTGCTCGCCAAAGTATTCCACCATATCGTTTCTTTCCGCTTCACCGTGAACTAGCACATCAATACCCAAGGCTTCTTGCTTCGCAATATCGCTAGCTATCTCTTGTTGCATTTGCTGGGTGTACGCCTCGGTGCTTATTTCCCCCGCTTTATAGCGCCGCCTACTCGTTCTAATACCTGCGGTTTGGGGGAAAGAACCAATGGTTGTTGTTGGGAATAATGGCAGGTTTAATTCTTTTTGTTGTAATGGACGACGCGCTGCAAAGCCGAGTGGCCGCTGTAAGCTAACAGAAGCCTCTGCTGTTAACCGTTGCTGTACCTGTTCGTTATGTACGAGATTTGATTTTTTCCTAGACTCGGCGGCTAGACGGTTCTGACTGAAAGCCTCTTGTTGAGTGACGCCTGGGTCTTTAACCGCTTGTTTTAGCAGATTGATTTCCGTTAGTTTTTCAAGCGCGAAGGCCAACCATTGTTGAATATCCGCCGCTAACTTTTGCTCCTGCTTAAGGCTAACCGGCACGTGTAATAAGGAACACGAGGGAGCTAACCAAACCGTTGCTGAGGTACGCTCAATTACTGATTTAATCAGCGCCAAACGATCATCTAAATCACTTTTCCATATGTTTCGCCCATCAATGATGCCTAATGACAACACCTTGTACTGAGGCAACCAGTCCAACACTTTATGCAGTTGTTCTGGTGCTCTAAGCAAATCAATATGCAGCCCAGCAACGGGTAGCTCGCAAGCCAGCCTTAAGTTTTCAGATAAGTCACCGAAATAGCTGGTCAGTAACAACTTTAAATCACCGCGCTGTATTTTGTTGTATGCCCTCTCAAAAGCAGTTTTCCATTCAATAGGTAAGTCTAATACCAATATTGGCTCATCAACTTGCACCCACTCTACGCCTAAATCTGACAAGCGGTTTAAGATGTCCTCATAGGTCGCCAGTAGGCCCTCTAATAAATCTAGTTTATTAAAATTATCGCCCTTCACCTGCCCTAACCAAAGATAGCTAAGTGGGCCTAAAATAACGGGTTTGACAGAATGACCTTGCGTTAAGGCTTCTTCAACCTCATCAAAAAGCTTATCGCTAGAGAGTTGAAAATACTGATGTTGCGTAAACTCTGGCACGATGTAATGGTAATTCGTATCAAACCATTTGGTCATTTCGCAGGCGCTAACGCCTTCCCCAGTGGCAGAACGCCCACGCGCCATACGAAAATACGTTTCAAGGCTAACCTTTTGCTCATTATGGTTAAAACGCTCTGGGATGCAGCCAAGCATGACACTGGTGTCTAACACTTGGTCATACATTGAGAAATCTCCTACTGGGATTAAGTCTAAACCAGATTCTGACTGTGCTTGCCAATGTTTCGCGCGCAGTATCTCAGCGTCTTCTAACAACGCTTCTTCAGTGATGCCGCCTTTCCAAAAAGCTTCTAGGGAATGTTTTAGTTCTCGGTTTTCACCGATTCTTGGGAAACCCAAATTGTGTGTTTTGATCATCATCGTGCTCTCTTGATTTAAGTTGCGGAGAGTATCTTGCAAGTATAGAATTGAATCAATCTCATAATTTTCACAATTTACCTGAATCAAATTCACTATGTTTTTAGAAATTCGTCACCTAAGGACCATCAATGTTATCGCCCAAAGCAAAAGCCTTAACCAAGCCGCTCAACAACTCCACCTCACGCCATCGGCGCTGTCACATCAAATTAAAACCATTGAGACTTATTTTGAAACCGCTATTTTCTTTCGCCAACATAAACCCTTACGCCTAACCGATGCAGGGCAACGCCTATTACGCTTGGCACAAAAAACATTGCCCTTGATTGAAGAAACTGAGTACGAATTAGAGCAAATTTCAGCGGGCAAAGTAGGACGGCTGTTCATCACCATTGAGTGTCACGCCTGTTTTGAGTGGTTACTACCCACCTTAGAAACCTACCGTCAACAATGGCCCGATATCACCATTGATATTAAACTTGGCATGAGCTTTAACCCCTTGCCAGCGCTGACCCGTGGCGAAATTGATCTCGTTATAAGCACCGACCCGGTGGACAAACCAGGCATTGAATTTTTACCCTTATTTCCATATCAAGCGATGTTGGTTATTAATAAGCAACATGCCTTAAAAGATAAGCCTTTTATTTCCCCTAGTGATCTAGCCGATCAAACCCTCATCACCTACCCCGTTGAACGTAGTCGCTTGGATATTTTTAAGCATTACTTAGAACCCGCCAATGTAGAACCGGCCCATATTCGGCAGGTTGAGCTGACGACCATGATCTTGCAATTAATTGCTATTGACCAAGGTGTTGCTGCACTTCCTGATTGGGTTCTTGAAACGTCAAGCAATGCTCAATCATTGATCAGCAAACCGTTGAGCGCCAATGGTATGCACGGTGTTTTACACGCGGCCTGCCGTACAGCCGATAGCCAAATTCCTTACATCAGCGCTTTTATTGACTTGGCTAGGCAATTTAAAGCCCCCAAATAAATAATACTTGCCAACTCAATAAAAACACCTTATCTTGTTGCCTAATTTTTAATAAGCACTAGATATAGTGCTTGAGGGGAATCTGGTTAAAATCCAGAACTGTCGCGCAACGGTGTTGTGAATAAGCTATTCACTCAGTCCGATACCCTCCTAAATTTCACCAAACCTCGCGTCAAAGGTTGTGTAAGTGAGTTGATACTTCCGTATCAGTTCGCCTTCGCTGTTATTGCCCGAGGTTTTAATAACCTAAAGAGGACATAACAATGAGCTTAGCTGCTACCAGCCCTGCCACCGAACACAGCACCACCATGGTCATTCGCCGCAATGGCAAAGCCACCCAGTTTGATAGTAATAAAATTTATATCGCCATCAGTAAAGCTTTTTTAGCGGTTGAAGGCGAACACAGCCAGCAATCCAGCCATATTCACGACATTGCCACGCAATTAACGAAGCAAATTCAACAAGCAACGTTTAGAAATTTATCCGTCAACGACACCATCCATATCGAGCAAATTCAAGACCAAGTTGAACTCGCCCTAATGCGAGCCGACCACCACAAAGTGGCACGTGCTTATGTTCTATACCGTGAAAAACGCTCCAATGAACGCTCCGAACAAGAGCAAGACCAACAAGCGTCACCAGCAATCCAGATAAAAGCTACCGACGGCAGTCTAAGCCCCTATAACAAACAGCAATTAGTGGCCTTGATAGATGAATGCGCAGCTGGGCTTGAAGATATTTCAAGCAGCGCGGTGTTAGAGGCTATTCAAAAAAATCTATTTGATGAAATTCCGCAGCATGCTTTTGAGCAAGCGATAGTCATGGGTGCAAGAGGCTTGATCGACCAACAGCCTGACTACAGCCGCTTAGCCGCGCGTTTGCTTTTAAATAACGCCAGAACTGAGGCGCTCAATTTTACCCAGCAACATAATGCCGCTGTTTTACCATCAGAAATGGCCGCTCTTTACCCTGAGTATTTCGTTAATTACATTAAAAAAGCCATTTCACTAGAGCTGGTCGACGAAGAGCTAGGCCGTTTTGATCTACAAAAACTGGCCAGCGCAATACAGTCAGATCAAGATGCTAACTTTAGCTACCTTGGCCTACAAACCTTGTACGACCGCTACTTCATTCATCATGACGATATTCGTTTTGAGCTACCCCAAGCCTTTTTTATGCGCGTAGCCATGGGCTTGGCGATTAACGAAGTGGAACGTGAAAGCAAGGCCATTGAGTTCTACACATTACTGTCATCTTTCGACTTTATGAGTTCCACCCCAACCTTGTTTAACTCTGGAACTCCTAGGCCACAACTTTCAAGCTGTTACTTAACCACGCTGGGTGATGATTTGGGCGATATTTATTCTGCCCTTAAAGACAACGCACTACTGTCAAAATACGCCGGTGGTTTAGGTAATGACTGGACGCCTGTCAGAGGTTTAGGCGCCGCAATTAAAGGCACCAACGGAAAATCACAAGGGGTTATTCCTTTCTTAAAAGTTGCTAATGACACCGCTGTGGCGGTAAACCAAGGCGGCAAACGCAAAGGCGCTGTGTGTGCTTACTTAGAAACTTGGCATATTGATATTGAACACTTCTTGGAACTGCGCAAAAACACCGGTGATGAACGCCGCCGCACCCACGATATGAACACCGCCAACTGGATTCCCGATTTATTTATGCAACGGGTTATTGAAGAAGCCGATTGGACGCTCTTTTCACCCGAAGAAGTGCCGCACTTACATGACTTAACTGGCAAGGAATTTGAAGCAGCCTACCGAGTCTGTGAAGAAAAATCAGAAAAAGGTGAGATCAAGCTGCATAAAACCATCAGGGCAGTCGAGTTATGGCGAAAAATGCTCGGCATGTTATTTGAAACAGGCCACCCGTGGATCACCTTCAAAGACCCTTGTAACATTCGCTACACCAACCAACATGTTGGGGTTGTGCACAGCTCAAACCTTTGCACAGAAATAACCCTACACACCAATGAAAACGAAATTGCCGTGTGTAACCTTGGATCTATCAACCTGCCTGCGCATATTAAAAATGGCCAACTGGATAAAGACAGTCTAGAAAAAACCATCAATACTGCCATGCGGATGCTCGATAATGTGATTGATTACAATTTTTACAGCGTTCCGCAAGCGCGTAATTCCAACTTAAAACACCGTCCGGTGGGCCTTGGTATTATGGGTTTTCATGACTGCTTGCAACAACTAAACATCGCTTATGCCAGCGAGCAGGCGGTTGAATTTGCCGATACCTCAATGGAGCTGATCAGCTACCTTGCGATAAAAGCGTCGTGCGAATTAGCCAAAGAACGCGGTGCATACCCAACGTTCCAAGGCTCTTTATGGAGCCAAGGCATTTTACCGATTGACTCATTGCAAACACTCGCCGATATCCGTGGCGAATATTTAAACGTAGACCAAAGCCAAACACTTGATTGGGATAGCTTGCGCCAGCAAATCATTCAAAGCGGACTGCGTAACAGTAATTGCCTAGCGATAGCGCCTACCGCCACTATTTCTAATATTTGCGGCATTTCTCAGTCTATCGAACCCACTTATCAAAACATGTACGTTAAATCGAACTTGTCTGGCGAATTTGTGGTGATTAATAACCAGTTGGTTAATGACTTGAAAAAACAAGGACTGTGGGATGAGGTGATGATTAACGACCTTAAATACTACGAAGGTTCAATTCAACAAATTGAACGTGTGCCAGACGAGCTAAAGACTCTCTATGCCACCGCGTTTGAAATTGACTCGCGTTGGTTAGTTGAAGCCGCTAGCCGTCGCCAAAAATGGCTAGACCAATCACAAAGCCTCAATTTGTACATGGCTGAAACATCAGGCCAAAAGCTAGACAGCCTCTACAAACTGGCTTGGGCGCGCGGCTTAAAGTGCACTTATTATCTACGTTCTATGGGCGCAACACATGTAGAGCAAACCTTAACGCCAAGCAGCAATGATGCAACAGAAATTGTTGAGGCCAGTGTTTGCTCCATCCTAGACCCCGATTGCGATGCTTGCCAATAAGCACCCCATTAATAAACCAAACAGGAATTCAGATGCTTAATTGGGACGACCCTTTTTCAAACCAAAAACCGACCGCCAAGATTGTGCAAAAACCTGATGTCATCGTGACTCATTCACAAAATGGCTCCGTAAAACCGATCAATCCAGAAGATAAACGCGTGGTGAATGGTTTTGCGGACATCAATCAACTCGCGCCATTCAAGTACCAATGGGCGTGGAATTATTTCTTAAACGCCAATAAAAATCATTGGACGCCGCTGGATGTGAATATGACCCAAGATATTCACGATTATCATCATAATCTGACCTTGGAAGAACGCCATGTTTATGAAAATGTTCTGGCTTACTTAACCACCTCCGATATTCTCGCAATGCGTAATATTGGCTTAGCCGTGATGGAAAAAATGAGCGCGCCTGAGCTGCAAATATACCAAGCACGGCAGGTGTATGAAGAAGCCATGCACACTTGGACATACCAACATTGCATTGAAACCATCGGACTAGATCAAGGGGAAATTTATAACCGCTACCGCGTGGTTCCGCAAATAAACCGTAAAATTCAATTATGCAGCGAGCGGCTTGGATCGATTATGCGCCCAGATATAGACCTATCCGACCGCGCCGAATTAGAAAACTTCCTGATGTCGTATTTCTTTTTTGCAGCTATTTTTGAAGGCACCTGGTTTTACAATGGCTTTAGCCCCATTTTTGCCCTACAACGCCGTGGTCTAATGAAAGGCACCGCCGAACAACTGCAATACATCATGCGCGATGAAGTAATGCACTGCTCTTTTGGGCTACGGGTGATCAAACAAATAATGCTCGAAGAGAATATAGCGATCGACCCAAAAGCCGCGCAAGAACTGTGGGAAGAAGCAGAAGCGGCAGAAAACGATTATGCCGAGTATCTTTTTGAAAATCCTATTTTGGGTTACAACAAAGAAGACCACATGGAGCAGTTCCGCTTTATTGCCAATCGACGTGCACGTTCATTAGAGATGCCCGAGCCCTTCCCCGGCGCAAAAAACACCTTAACGTGGTTAGATGAACAAGCAAACTTAAGAAAAGAGAAAAACTTCTTTGAAACTCGGGTGACAGAGTATCAAACTGGCGGCGCTCTTAGTTGGTAAGTGTTTATACGCTGTTTGTAGCGAACTTTAGCTTAGTCGCGTAAAATAGCTCGCTTTCTCTCAAATAAAATCAACAGGTAAGTTCATGAAAAATTACAAAATTGCCGTTATGGCAGGGGACGGCATTGGCCCAGAAATTATGCAAGAAGCCGTTAAGGTTCTTAAATTGGTTGAAGAACGCAATGACGTGACGTTTGAATTAATGCCTGCGCTATTTGGCGCGTGTGCTTACTTTGAAACAGGCGATGCATTCCCACAAGAAACAAAAGACATTTGTGACGCAGCTGATGCCATCATTAAAGGCCCTATTGGTTTAAGCCACGAAGAGTCTAAAAAGATTCCTATTGATAAACAGCCTGAACGTGGTGCCTTGTTACCGATGCGTAAACGCTATAACACCTACGCTAACTACCGCCCAGTTTCACTACCTCAAACACTCGCTCACTTCTCGCCGTTAAAGCCTGAAATTATTGGTGACGGCATTGACCTGATCATGATTCGCGAATTAGTTGGCGGCTTATATTTTGGTAAAAAAGAAGTTGGCGTAAACGATCAAGGTCTTCGCTACGTTAAAGAAACGTTGGAATATGACGAAGCGCAAATTCGCCAGATCATGCATCACGCGTTTAAATTGGCTAACAGCCGTAAGAAAGTTTTACATAATATCCACAAAAGCAACGTACTGAAATCGTCTGTACTGTGGAACGAAGTTATGGAAGAAGTGGCTACCGAATACCCAGAGGTTGAGGTGATTAATATCTTAGTCGACGCTGTTGCTACCTTGCTTTGCTTAAAACCAACGCAGTTTGACGTGATGGTAATGGAAAACATGTTTGGCGACATTTTAAGCGACCAAGGCGGCGGAATTTTAGGCTCTTTAGGCCTTATGCCTTCAGCGTGTTTAGGCGACGAAAAAGCTTACTACGAACCTTCTCACGGTTCTGCGCCCGACATTGCTGGCAAGAATATGGCGAATCCTTATTCCATGATTGGCTCTGTCGCGATGATGTTGGAATACAGCTTTGGTATGGTCGATGAAGCGAAAAACGTTTGGGCTGCCATGCAAGGCGTGTTTGCCGATGGTTACTCGACCGCCGATTTATCGAAACCGGGTTCTGGCGTGAATATGATCAGCACGGTTGAATTTGGTGACAAGGTTGTTGAGAAATTAAAAGCAATGCCAAAGGTATAAAGCTGAATTAATCGTATAGCGTTTTATACGATTCAATGCGAAGTGCCCGCAGGGTGAAACTTATGCCCCTTGGGTATAAGTTTCATTACTAATACACATAAAAAAGGCTTACCCAAGGTAAGCCTTTTTTATAATACTTTTTTAAAGTCTAAACTTTTTCGTGCAACTGAATGTTAATCATCCGTAGCGCTGCCAAAATAGAAGCAAACACCTGATTGGCATGCACACCACGCGTTTTACGCATTTTTATGTCATTATCCCAAGTGATAACACATTCCGTTAATGCGTTAGTATGCCCGCCTTTAGGAATACGCACTTCATAATCTGCTAACTCAGGCAACACCGCATCATACTCAGAAAGAACCTTATTAACGGCGTCTATAAAGGCATCAAACCCGCCGTTACCCGACCCTGATGACTCATGATCTTTGCCTTTTATATTGACCTTAATATTGGCGACTGACGACTGATCTAACCGACTTGTAACCGAACAGTCGAGCAGTTTAATGTGCTTATAGCTCTCACTTTCCAATACATCAGCGATAATAAACGGCAAGTCTTCGGTGGTGATGGTTTGCTTAGAGTCTCCTAAGCGGACGATGCGTTCGAGTACTTTCTTTTGATTTTCATCTGATAACGTAATACCCAATCGCTCTAAATTTTTACTTAGCGATGCTTTGCCACTCATTTTACCGAGCGCGTAACTGCGTATTCTTGAGAAACGTTCAGGGCTGAGTTTGCTTTCGTACAAACCGCCTTTTTTATCGCCATCGGCATGAATGCCCGCCGTTTGGGTAAACACATCTTCTCCAATAATAGGCGCATTGGCTGACACCCATTTACCGGAAAAATTTTCCACCATATTACTCAAACGAACAATATTACTTTCATCAATCGCTAATTTCATACCCATCTTATCGCGTAACACAACGGTCACTTCCGACACCGATGCATTACCCGCGCGCTCGCCCAAGCAGTTAACTGTACAGTGAATTGCGCTCACGCCGGCACGAACTGCGGCCATTATATTGGCTGTTCCTAAGCCATAATCGTTATGCGGGTGGAAATCGAATTGCACCTCTGGGTAGCGTTCACACATGTCACTCAACGCTGAGAACACTTCATCTGGCGACATAACACCCAAGGTATCAGGCAACATAAAATGTTCTATGCCAGAGTCTTTAATGCTGTCCATAAAGGCAAACACATAGTCTGGGCTATCGGCATAACCATTCGACCAGTCTTCAAGGTACACATTAACCTTCAAGCCTTGCTCTAAAGCGTAATTGATCGTGTTAAGCACTTGCTCAACATGCTGTTCAAGCGTTTTACCTAGCTGTTCCCGGCAATGTTTTTCACTGCCCTTAGTCAACAGGTTAATCACTTTACCGTTAGCGGCAACAATCCAATCCACACTGCGCTTATGATCGGCAAAACCCAGCACTTCAACGGCATCGCCTAATCCTTCAGACTGCGCCCATTCGTTGATATTACGAACGGCCTCTTGCTCTCCCTCAGAAACACAGGCAGAAGCAACTTCTACACGATCAACGCGCAGAGATTCAAGCAGGGCTTTAGCAATACTGACTTTTTCGGCAGGCGAAAACGACACACCCTGCGTTTGCTCACCATCACGCAAGGTGGTATCCATTATTTGGATATATCGAGAATCCATCGTGTTAGCTTTCAAAAAGGCCTTATGCCCAGAGCCAAGGAAAGCGTTGTTTGTGCTGCTCTTCGTAGGTACCAATTTTAGCTTCGTGCTTCAAAGTTAAACCAATATCATCAAGCCCTTTTATCATATTCTCTTTACGGAAGGGATCAATTTCAAAGTCAAAACCATTACCCGCAGGTGTTGTCACTTTTTGGTTTTCAAGATCAACAGAAAAACTAACGCCTTCGTTCGCATTAATTTCTTCCATTAATGCATTTAACTGCGCTTCGTTCACTTTAATAGCCAAAATGCCATTTTTAAAACAGTTGTTATAAAAAATATCAGCATAACTGGTTGAAATTATTGTGTTAAAACCATAATCGGCAATCGCCCACGGCGCATGCTCACGCGATGAACCACAACCAAAGTTATCACCCGCCACAAGAACTTTTGCGCCTTTAAAAGCTGGCTTGTTTAATTCAAAGTCTGGATTATCGGTTACGCCATCATCGTTGTAGCGCCAATCGTGAAACAAGTGCACACCAAAACCGGTACGTTCAACTTTTTTCAAAAACTGTTTAGGAATAATTTGATCGGTATCAACGTTGTTTCTATTCATCAACGCCGCGATGCTTTCGTGTGTTTTATATTGTTCCATAGTCTTAACCTAATTTACTGATGTCAACGAAATGACCCGCTGCCGCTGCCGCCGCTGCCATTGCAGGAGACACCAAATGCGTGCGACCGCCTTTACCTTGACGCCCTTCGAAGTTACGGTTTGATGTTGATGCGCAACGTTGGCCGTCTTTAAGCTCATCGCCATTCATTGCTAAACACATGGAACAGCCCGGTTCGCGCCATTCCCAACCCGCGTCTTTAAAGATTTTATCCAAACCTTCTTTTTCTGCCTGAATTTTCACGTGAAAAGAACCCGGTACGGCAATCGCTGTTACACCACTAGCCACTTGCGTGCCTTTTGCCATTTCGGCAGCATCACGGAAATCTTCAATACGGCCATTGGTACAAGAACCAATAAACACGTAATCGATATTGATATCCGTTATTTTTGTATTCGCTTCAAGGTCCATATAGGCTAAGGCACCTTCACACGCAAGGCTTTTACCTTTGTTATCAAAACTTGCTGGAGCAGGCACAACGCCGTTAACACCAACCACTTGCTCAGGTGACGTACCCCAAGTTACTTGTGGTGCAATATCGCCTGCCTCTAACGTAATAACAGCATCATATTCAGCACCTTCGTCGGTTACTAATGATTTCCAGTACGTTAATGCTTGATCCCAATGCTCTTCTTTAGGTGCAAATTCTTTGCCCGCCAAGAAATCAAAGGTCTTTTGATCTGGTGCCACCATACCGGCACGCGCACCCGCTTCAATCGCCATATTACAGACTGTCATACGGCCTTCCATTGAAAGCGCCTCAATTGCCTCGCCTGCATACTCAAATACATAGCCTGTGCCACCCGCTGTTCCGGTTACACCAACAATCGCCAAGGCAATGTCTTTAGCCGTACAGTGTTTAGACAATTTGCCGTTCACTTGTACCAGCATTGTTTTTGATTTTTGTTGCGGCAATGTTTGTGTTGCCATCACGTGTTCTACTTCTGACGTGCCTATACCAAATGCCAACGCACCAAATGCACCGTGTGTCGCTGTATGGCTATCGCCACAAACAACTACCATGCCTGGGTGTACAAAACCGTGTTCTGGCACAACCACGTGAATAACGCCGTTATCTGGGCTTTCCATGTCATACAGGTTTAAACCGTTTTCTGCACAGTTGTCCGCCATTGTTTCAATTTGTTTTTTAGCAATAGGGTCAGCAATAGGAAGATCACGATCTTTCGTCGGCACACAATGGTCCATGGTGGCCAAAATACTGTGGGGATTCCGCACTTTTCTCTTCGACATGCGCAAACCTTCAAACGCTTGCGGGCTAGTCACCTCGTGCATTAAGTGTCTATCAACATATAACAAAGGGGCCTGTCCTGGTTCTTGGTGAACAAAGTGACTTTCCCAGATTTTTTCGTACATTGTTTTTTTCATAATTCTTTCCAAAGCTAGCTCTTCGTCTACTTTGACAATTCAAAGAAGAGAAATGATCGGCACTATGCCGAATGAACCGTGTATTTTCGCTAATTTAACCAAATTTTGCAATTGACTTCGCACGAATAACATCGTAACTCGGGTTAATGATGCATATTTTCTTTAACTGGCCGTAATTTATGTACACCGGTTTGAACATTAGAAAAATTTATTGTGCGCTTCATGACCTTGCGCAAACAAATCAGTCCTCCGCTTCTAATGGAATTTATTTTTAAACATTAGTACAATCTAATTCATCGCTCAGTGATATTCTTCTTGCTGCTAGCTTCTATTGCTTAGTGGCATTATTCAATACAGATCTAAACAATAAGGAAACACATGGCTACTCTCACCGAACAAAACACCAGTAAATACGTCAAGATTAAAAATTTGGATCTGAACCTCCATTACAATGAGGCTGGCAACGGAAAAGAAACCGTTATTATGCTGCATGGCGGTGGTCCAGGCGCAGCGGGTTGGAGTAACTTCTCGCGCAATATTGACGCATTCTCAGAAAAATATCGCACTATTTTATTAGACTGCCCTGGCTTTAATAAATCTGACACCATCATCACTGGTGATGCACGCGATGTCTTGAATGCTCGTGCGATAAAAGGCTTGATGGACGAACTTAACATCGAGAAAGCCCACTTAGTAGGCAACTCCATGGGTGGCGCAAGCGCACTTAGTTTTTCACTCGAATTTGCAGACCGCTTAGACAAAATGGTCCTTATGGGCGCTGGTGGTGGCGGACAAAGCATGTTTTCACCCATGCCCTTAGAAGGCATAAAATTACTGGTTACCCTTTACCAAAACCCATCATTAGAAGCGCTCAAGAAAATGATTGAAGTTTTCGTTTATGACCCGTCTCTTATGAGTGATGAGCTCATTGAAAGTCGCTTTGAAAACATGATGAGAAAACCAGAACATCTAGAAAATTTCATGAAAAGTTTTGCAAAATCAAAGCTTATTGTCACTGATTTCACGCCAAACCTTAGCAAGATTGGAGCAGAAACATTCATTATATGGGGTCGTGATGATCGCTTCTGCCCACTCGACCATGGACTCAAGTTTTTATGGGGCATTCCCAGTGCTGACTTACATATTCTTAGCCAATGCGGACATTGGGCTCAGTGGGAACATGCAGAAAAGTTCAACACACTAACTCTAGACTTTTTAGCCCGTTAGAACCTTTAATTAGAGTTCACCTCGCGAATAATAAAAAAGGCCTTAGATCATGATCTAAGGCCTTTTTTATAACATGGAGCTGGTGAGAGGATTCGAACCACCGACCGGCTGATTACAAATCAGCTGCTCTACCGACTGAGCTACACCAGCGTCAGGGCCGGTATTCTAATGCATATAAAAATTTCGGGCAATGCTTAACAGCTAATTTTACGTATACTATTTTTCTTGTTCACCGGAACGCTCCTTAGATAGTGCTGAATTAGCTCTATTCCACCCTTAGTTTCCACCTTAATGCTATAGCGATATTTTTCCCGACGAATAATCTCCGCTTCAACTTCCTTTTTTCTTAGCTCACCTAGTCTTTTATTGGCTCTATCAATTGTTATAAATAGACCCAGAGAAACCGTTCCCATGTAAGTACCATTAGGAACTAACCAGAAATCTGTCACCCCTTTGGCTTGTAGTTGCTCCACATTAAGCAAAGACTGGTTCCAATCTTCATCCGCAGGATACACAACCCAAAACTCTTCGAGCACTGTAGATGGGACGATTGACACCACGCCCTCTAAACCATTTAAGACTGCTGCTGACTCGCTAGCCTTATTTTCATTATCAAAATCTCCAATCAAAAAGCACTCTTTATCCAGCTCGACTTTCTTTACTTCTGGTTCCTGGTTTGAATATGCTTGCCCTGCAATCAGCTGAGCCGCGTCTTCTTTTGAAATAGCCAGCAGCTTCTCAAGCTTACTTGCGTTATACAACGGTGCTTGCTGTTTCACCAATAGCGTTTCTTTACTGGCGGTCATTCCCCAAAAGAAATAAACGATATTCACAAACACTAGCAAGAAGAAGAGCCTTTTCATTGCGACTGTTTAACGATCAATTTCAGACCCTGCAACACGAGGTCCCCTTCTAACTCCACCGAAACAACCAAGCCATCAAGTAAGTCGTTCGCGTGACCACCGGTTAAAACAACGGTGACTTTTTGTTGATATTTGGATTCAATCTCGACCACTTTTCCTCGTACAAAGGCCTGTAACATTTGTTCAATACCAAAGCTCACTGCTTCTTTTGTATTCTTCCCTAACTGACCCTGCTTCGCCGTATCGTCAAGCTGTATTTTCTGCGTATTGTCGAGCAAGCTTTTTGTCATTAACGCAGCACCGGGAACAATAAAGCCACCCAAATGTTCGCCATTTCCTAACAAAAAATCCATCGTTAACGCTGTACCACTATCCACCACACATAGCATCCCAGGATATTTATTGTGCGCAGCAATCATGGCTAACCAACGGTCCACACCCAACCGTTCTGGCTCTTTATACGCATTAACCACACCGCAAACTTCACGCGTACTTTCAATAAACACGGGTAAAGGCTGACTATATTTTTTAGCCCACACTGTCAAATCACGACAGAAGTTATCAGAGCCCACGCTTGAAACATAAATACCAGATAGCCTCTGTGTCGCCAGCGTATTCCATTCATCCTCTAATAGTCTTTCGTTGCTAACAACACCCTCTCCCACTAAAGAAGTTTTCTCAACAAGCTGCCATTTGAGCGCTGTATTACCCTTATCTATAAATAACTGAAGCATTTATTGATCACTTAGTCGCAAACTAACTTCGCCAGATATAATTTTTTTCACTTGACCATCAGCCTTTAATAAAAGCAGTTCTCCGGTGCTTGAAATACCTTTAGCAAGCCCTTCTTCATATTGCCCACCCGATATGATTTTAACCTTCTTATCTCGATAACAATCATAGCTGTTCCACTGCTCAACATGCGGCACCAAACCACCCTCTTCGTACCCTTCCAGCACGCTTAAGACGTTATCAATTAGTCTCCCAGCTAGTTCATTTCGTCCCATCGTCCCAGCATAAGCTTTATGCACATCAACCCATGGTTGGTCTATCTCAGTGGACGATTGAAAGCTCATGCGGTAATTAAGCCCTATACCAATAATCGCTGTATACCCACCTTGGCTTTCCCCTTGAATCTCTACCAATACCCCACCTAGCTTTTCACCTTGCCATAAAATATCGTTTGGCCATTTCAAGCCGTGATTTTCCATACCAAGTTCTTTAAGCGCATGACAGACAGCCAGCCCACAGGCCAAACTTAATCCCGATAAAGCCGATATTCCACCCTTAAAGTTCCATAAAAAAGAGACGTATAAGTTCTGCCCATAAGGTGAAACCCACGCTTTACCTAACCGACCTCGCCCCATTGTTTGCATTTCGGCCATACAAATCGAACCATTAGGCAGTGACTCAAGGCTATGTCGTTGAGCGATATATTGGTTAGTTGATGTACACACATCTAATACGTCTAATTGCTCAACAAAGTGCCGTCTCTCTACAGATAGACTCGAGATAATACGCTGCTTATCAAGCAGTTCTATGGGTAACTTTAGGCGCGTGCCTTTGCCTTTAACTGCGTGAAATTCGAAGCCGGCAGCTTCCAGTGTTTTAAGGTAATTCCAAATGGATGCACGGCTAACATTGAGCTCATTAGCTAATTGCTGGCCGGAAAAAAACTGGCCATCGGCCATCCGTTTTATGATTGTTTTATGTGCTGTTAATAGTTCCATAGAAAAAGCATAACAGCTTCAAACAAATGGCTGAAGGAAGGTATCTAAAAAATACGGTAATAGAGGCTAATCTTTTTGCTCACGAATATCATTCATCTGCTTTTTAACCACATGACGAATCAACAGATCCCTATCATCGTCACTCAATTGGTTGTATTCAACAGCCACTCGAAACTGCTTACCTTCAGGTTTGCAGGAAACAACGCTTGAAAAAGTTTTAATGCTGGCTAAAGACGGTGTAAGGATGAATTTTATTTCAAGATAATCGCCGACCTTTAACGCCTCTTCAACTGTAAACGAAACCCCCGAGCCACTGAGGTTAACAGGCTGCGTAGTCTTCACAAACAACTCGTCGCTGCCCATCATCAAGTGATGTGCTAATAAATTAATCTTAGCCTCTATAAAAGAAAAATAACGCGCCACTTCTTGCGACTCTTTTTCCACATGGCGGAAATGTATTCGAGACACTTCGTTCATTTTTTCCAATTCATTCGCCAGAGAGACAGGCGCTCTTTCAGCAGTCGTCAACCCACTGCTGTTACTCAGCCCGTTATCAGGAACCAGACGATAGCTTAAAGCGACCTCATCATTTATCCTAAAAAACCGCCTACGTTCTTGCCCTTCTTCTTGGCTCATTGTTGTCTCACCACTTCTAAAATTGGGTCATTTAAATCTTGCGGCATTTCGCCCTGAATTAAAATAATTTCTACACGCCGATTCATCGCTCTATTTTCCGGTGTCTCATTATCGGTTAACGGCACGGTATCGGCGTGCCCTTCAATAACCATCCTAGTTTCATCTACCGTGCCATCGTTCAGCAGCGTTTGAGCAACCGTAACGGCACGCGCCGCTGATAACTCCCAATTTGACCGATACAAGCCTGCCTTAATTGGAATATTATCCGTGTGTCCAGCAACGGTTACAGTGCCTACACTACCATTTACAACCGCCGTTATTTTATCCATGATGGGTAAGAAATCAGGGTTAAACTCAGCGCTACCTGAAGGAAAAGAACCGTTCTCGTGTATCCTAATTATCACCCGAGCAAGATCCGTTTCAACACTGACCATGTTCTGCTCAATCTCCTCGACCATAAACTCTTTTACTTCTTCGGCTAAGTCCTTCGCATCATTGATTTTCTGTTCTGTCGCTTCAACATACTCGGTCACAATTTGCGCTTTTGCTTCTATTTCTTGCTGCTTTTTAGCTTGCTCTTGTTTACTTTCTTCTGATTCCTGCTCAGAATCTTTACCTAAAAACTCCCTTTCTGAATCGGTTGTTTGCTGCCGAACCTCATCTAAAATTGTTGGATCACCCGCTGCTGGGCTAAAGTGCTGCGCCACTACAGTTGTACCCTTCACAATTTCATAGGCGATCACTTGTCGTTGTACACCAAACGCATCATTTAACGATTCAGCCATCTTCTTAAAACGGTTAGCATCCATCGTTGCCATGGATAGTAGCAAGACGAAAAAGCACATCAACAAAGACATTAAATCTGCAAATGTTCCCATCCATGCAGGCAGTCCTTCAACGCACTTCGGACAATTGTCATCATTCATTGTTACACCCCTACTGGGTCATTACCCTTCAGCTGCTTCAGGCTCACCCACCGAAGATCGTTTGTTTTCTGGCAAGTACGTCTTGAGCAAGGTTTCTAAAACACGCGGATTCATACCCTCTTGAATACTTTGAACTGTCTCTAAAATCAGTGTTTTATTAAGTCGTTCGTTATTACAAATACTGGCTAGTTTTGCAGACATTGGCAACGCAAACGCATTCGCAATTACCGCACCGTACAGCGTTGTCAATAACGCCACCGCCATCGCAGGGCCAATCGCCGCTGGATCAGCCATATTCGCTAACATTTGCACCAAACCCACGAGTGTTCCGATCATACCCATTGCCGGCGCCATGTCGCCTACCGCCTTCCACATCGTTTGACCTACTTCGTGGCGACCAATAGCCAAATCCATATCTCGGCCCAATAATTTTTGCACCATCACCGTATCATGTCCATCGACACAAAGACTCAAGCCTCGCTTAAGGAATTCATTGTCTACTTCTTGATCCTCTAAGGCCAACAAGCCGTTTTTCCGTGCGATATCAGATAACTCCACTGCTTTTTCAATCAATGCCACTGGGTCATCATTTTTATTCATAAAGGCTTTAATCGCTACTTTAAACGAGCTCAAAAACTCAGCAATCGAGAGTTGCATCAATGTCACCATAAATGTACCCACAATAACGATTAAGATTGATGGCACATCAACAAACATCATCACGTCACCACCTGTTGCGATAGCGGCAATAATGATGCCCAAGCCGCCCACAAAACCTATTATTGTTGCAAAATCCAATGTATTTCCCTTATTCAGATTCTAATTGTCGCCGATTAAATAATCGGCAATGTATTCCTTAAACTTTAGCAGATAAAACAATTTTTTAAAGTGAAGCCTTCAAAATTTAGAGCTTGTTAGTTAACAACCACCAAGCCTAGTCATAATAAACCGCTACAGTTAATAACTCCTACAGCAAGGCCTTATGAAAAGGCACTTTTAAGTATGTAGAAGAAAATAATCGCCAGCACGCCACCAATTGGTAACGTAACAATCCACGACATAAAAATACCCCGTACGACGCTAAGGTTTAATGCAGACATGCCTCTGGCCATACCGACACCTAATACGGCGCCAACTAATGTATGTGTCGTTGATATTGGCAAACCAATACCTGACGCCAATACAACAGTCGTTGCTGCAGACACTTCACAACAAAACCCACGACTTGGAGTTAATTCTGTGATTTTAGTTCCTACGGTTTCAATAACTTTTCGACCATACATTGCAAGGCCCAGTACGATGCCTACACCACCGACAAATAAAATCCAGATCGGCAACGCCGATTTTTGAGACAGCTCACCTGATTCAACAATACTAGCAACGGCAGCTAAAGGACCAATCGCATTGGCCACATCATTCGACCCGTGTGCGAACGCCATCGCGCACGCCGTCAACAACATTAACATACTGAATATTTTTTCGACATTCGTGTAATGAAAGTTGATGTCGTCTGACGCTTCAAACTTCAAGCGGTTGATTAAGAACTTACCCAATAGCATCAGCAACACACCAATACCTATAGAAATGTAGACCGCTTCCATGCCTTTTACGTCTAGACCAATATGCTTTAACCCCTTCACCATCGTCACCATGGAAAGAATAAAGCCCACAAAGAAAATGTACATCGGCACGTATTTCTTAGCATTCTCTAATGGGTTTTCTGTTTCTAAAATTAATTTTTGTACACTTCTAAAAATAAAGAATGCCAACACAGCCGCCAATAATGGTGAAGTGACCCAGCTTATGACAATCGTACCGACTTTGCCCCATTGAACGGCATCCATACCAATTCCAACAATGGCAAACCCAATAATTGAACCCACAATGGAATGGGTTGTTGATACCGGCCAGCCTTTATGCGACGCAATTAACAACCAAGTGCCAGCCGCCAGCAAAGCCGCCAGCATCCCTAACACCAATATTTCCGGTGTCGCGCCGAGGTCGCTCACATCAATAATGCCTTTACGAATTGTTGAGGTGACTTGACCACCCGCCAAAATCGCACCTGCAAACTCAAAAATAGCGGCAATAATAATCGCCTGTTTAATCGTTATTGCTTTTGAACCCACTGAGGTCGCCATCGCATTCGCCACGTCATTCGCGCCGATACCCCACGCCATGAACAAACCAAAAACCACCGCCAGTACTAAATAAGTCGTCCCGTAATCCATCTTAGAAACTCCTTTATTTAGATAACATTAATTGAAAACGACGTCCCACACGCTCGGCATCATCAGCAATCTCAGCGATAGATTCGATAATGCGATACATAAACATCACATCAACGGCATATAAGTCTTGTTCAACAGAAAACAAATCAGCACGCAGGTCAACTTGAATTCGGTCCGTAACGGATTCTAAGTTATCAAGCTCTATTAACAATTCTTCAACCACGCGAACGGCATGGCCTCTAAAGCCTGTTTCAACCAATTCGTCTAATTCATTAACAACTTTCAATGCTTGATGGCAAGTATCCACCGTGGCTTTCACCAGCTCGATCACGCGTCGACTTGCCGGCTCTGGAAACTGAAGTTTACGCCCAACTATAATACCTGCAATGTCTCTAGCACGATTAGCTAAAAGGTCTTGCACACGTAACGCGCCCAGTAAATCTTGTCGCTCAATGGGCATAAAAAGATTGGTGGGTAATTGCTCACGTAACATATGCTTTTTATCATCGGCCTTTTGTTCTAGCGCGGCGATTTCGTGATAAACCAGTTCAACAGCAGCGGTGTCGCCATTGGCCATGTTTTCAAACAATTGAATCAGTTTGCCCACACACTCATCAACCAGTTTCATATGTGCTTGCAGTGGTGCAACTGGGGATGCTCCGAATAAACCGGACAGATAATTTTTAGATGCCATACTCGTTAAACCTTTATCGTTAATTGCGCGCAATGTAAGAGTTGCTAATTATATCAGTTAGCGATAGGTATAAAAAAGCCCTGACATCACGTCAGGGCTAAAACAAGCTTCTATTATTACGTTTTTAGAACTTAGCTTTTAAGTCAATTTGCCACGTATCAACATCGCCTTTACCTTTACTGGTTAAATTACCCATTTCAGTATCAAGGTACGTTGTTGCTACGCTGAAGTTTTTATTAATTTCATAAGATAATTTCCAGCGGCTACCTTCTGAATCGCTATAACCATCTGCAAAATCAGAATCATTAAACGCTGCAAACACCGAGTTCAACTCAACTTCACGGTAATCATAACTGGCTTTCCAATTACCCATTTTTGTACCAACACCTAATAACCACGCTGTATCTTCACTTTTATTCACGCCATTAGCATCGTTATTGACTACGTAGTGACCGTACAACTTGATAGGTAAACCCAACTTTAGTTCTGTTTGAGCAAAAACCTCTGTTAATTGATATTCAGTTGAATCGTTGCCTTTAGCCTTCGATAGAGCATCTAGGTCTAGTGGATTATTATCACCTTCAGAAAAGTCATAAACACTCACACCCAACATGCTTTTTGCGCCCGCCACGTTAAATTTAGCCGCTAATTGTGCAAAGTTAATACTTTCGTCTTCTGAACTACTTGAGCCATTGTCATCCAATGTTAAATAACCCGCTGAAGCAATCATTTTTGCGCTACCCAATTTTGTTGTATAACGAGCCGCCACACCTTCAGGGTTTAAATCACCATCCCATACCATGCCACCGCTAACTTGCTGCCAAGGCTGTTTAAATTTACCGCCAATTAACTCTAAGCCTTCCAACGCTGTCCAGTTAATATAGGCTAAATCAATACCAACATCATCTTTTTGAAAGTAGTCTTCTGTTGTTTCATTTGTTGATGTCGCCGTGTTATTTTTACCTGAAGATATACGAATACCTGCTTTTACATTTTCAGTTACATCAGCATATACTCCAATACGCGCACGGTAACGTGTACGGCCTTTTGTGCTGATATCATTTGATGTGCTGCGGTTTTCGTTACGAATACGCAAGTCACCTTTCACTTTGATTTTTCCTGCCCATGCCATTTTTTTAAGCAGCTCATCAGACGGTCTATTATTTTTATTCATCATGTTTGACATAGATAGCTCTGTGTACTGATCTTCAGTAATAGCGCCATTGGCTTTTAAGATATCCAATAATTCTTTATCTGCTGAAAAAGCAGCAGGTGCAAGTGCAATTGAAGCACCTAATACGGCGGCCTTAACGGCAATTGATAATGTTGATTGTTTCATTTTATATCCCTAGTTTTTAAATTTGAGTCATTCTTTAACACGGGAGAATCTTAGATCGACTAGATGACAGCCAGATGACAAGCCGGTGACAATTGTTGTTTTTTTGCAGCCTAACAACAAAAAGCCCGCTGCTCAGCGGGCTTTTTAAAAAGATTAACTAGGCTAAGCGCTATTACAGCTGCGCCTTTAAATCCTTCATTTTTATGTGTCGCACATCCTTTCCCTTAACCAGATAAATAACGTACTCACAAATATTACAAGACCGATCACCAATTCGCTCTAACGATCTTGAAGACCATAAAAGATCGATAGCCACGGGGATTTTTCTTGGGTCTTCCATCATATAGGTGATTTGCTGGCGAACTAGACTCTCATAATCCTTATCCACTTTTCGATCCAAGCCAATCACTTCAAGCGCTTCGTCTACATCTTTACGAGCAAACGCATCCAGGCTCCTATTGAGCATATCTTTAACACGAATCGCCATTTGCTCAATTCTCTCAAACTGCTCGGGCAAAGCTCCTTGCTTAGCAACATCAACCGCCTGCCTGGCAATCCTTTTTGCTTCATCGCCCATTCTTTCCAGGTCATTGGTGGTCTTGATAATGGTCATGATCAGACGTAAATCTGTCGCTGTCGGCTGGCGCATAACAATAATGCGATTACACATTTCATCAATGTCCACATCAAATGCATTCACCTTCACATCATCTGCTATCACCGATTTTGCCAGTACTTCATCGCTTGTTAATAACGCTTTAACGGCTCGGTCAATTTGCTCAAGCACCAAACCACCCATGCTCAAAACACCGCTCATTACTGCATCGACTTCTTCATCAAATTTATGTGAAATATGTTGACCTGTGCTCATTATTTTCTCCTTAGCCGAATCGGCCACTAATGTAGTCTTCCGTTTGCTTTTGTGATGGCTTCATAAAAATCGTATCCGTTTGATCGTATTCAACCATTTCACCCAGATACATAAAACCGGTGTAGTCCGAAATACGCGCCGCTTGTTGCATATTATGGGTCACGATACAAATACTGTATTTTTCCCGTAGTACCGAAATCATTTCTTCAATCGCTAAGGTTGAAATAGGATCTAGCGCACTGGTTGGTTCATCAAACAAAATAACTTCTGGTTTTAAGGCTATTGCACGCGCAATACACAACCGTTGTTGCTGACCGCCACTGAGGCCACGCGCATCATGACCCAACCGATCCTTTGCCTCATCCCAAAGCGCCGCGTCACGCAAAGACTGTTCTACTATTTCCTGAATATCTATTCTTTTTTTAACGCCTGAGAGTCTTAAACCGTACGCAATATTTTCAAAAATTGTCATTGGGAACGGTGTCGGCTTTTGGAAAATCATACCCACACGCTGGCGTAAACGAATCATTTCCGCTTCTTTTTTAATGGCTAATATATTCGTGTAGCCATTCTCATCGGAGTCCAACAAATTTATAACACCTTCATAGCGGTGGCCCGGATACAAATCATGAATGCGATTCATACCGCGTAATAATGTCGACTTGCCGCAACCACTTGGGCCAATCAGCGCTGTTACTTTATTTTTTTCAATCGGTAACGAAATACTCTTTAGTGACGGCTCGCTCGCACCACTGTAAGTAAAAGTTAAGTCTTGAACTTCCATCATGTTCTTCATTATCTAAACTCTCTTTCTATTGCTAGCGTACCTGCCTAGCAAATTAATTATTAACACCATGGCCGTTAGTAAAAACGCCCCTGTCCAGCCCAACTGAACCATTTCATCGTCCGGCATCGTTGCAAGGTTGTATATTGATACGGTTAAAGAGGGAAAAGTGCTACTTAGGTCCGTTGACCAGAACTCACTAGAGCCACTGGTGTATATCAATGGAGCTGTTTCACCCACGACTCTTGCGAAAGCAAGCAAAATACCGGTCAAAATACCCGCTTTAGCGTATCGAATAACGATATTCATCGTTACATGGTACTTAGACGCGCCAATCGCAATGCCGGCTTCGCGTAATTCGATAGGAACGAGCTTCAGCATATCGTCCGTTGTCCTAACGATAATAGGCACCATTAAAATAAACAGCGCCAAAACGCCCGCCCAACCACTGGTATGCCCTGTTGGCACCACCACAATCGCGTACACAAACGTGCCCACCACGATGGATGGTGCAGACATCATAACGTCACTCAAATCACGCATAAATTCTGTCATTTTTGTATTACCGCCGTATTCTTGCAAATAAACGCCCGCCAGAATACCAACGGGAATACCGATAACCGTGGCCACCCCGGACATCATGATTTGGCCAACAATCACATTTCGTAAGCCGCCATCTATCAAGTCCTTGGTGAAGACGTCTAAGCTCAAGCCTTCCAAGCCTTTTGCGCAAAGCGTGAATAAAATCCAGCTTAAGAAAAACAGGCCTATTAGCGCAGCCAGTGTGGAAAATATGAGAAATAAACGATTCAGTAATAAACGCATTATTTTCTCCTCAAGAAGTAAAATTTAGCAATCGCGATCACCGCAAAGCTCATCACAAATAGAACCAGCGCCAAATAGAACAGTACCGATAAGCTCAGCCCGCTAGATTCAGCAAAGCTATTAGCCAGCACCACTGGAATCGAGTTGGTTGGGTCCGTCACTTTTCCAGCGAATTGATAAACACCGCCAATAACAAACGCTACCGCCATCGTTTCACCTAAAGCTCGTCCAAAAGACAAGATAATGGAACCAATAATGCCCGATTTTGCATACGGGAAAACCACGTCTTTAATCACTTCTAATTTAGTGGCTCCCATCGCATAAGCCGATTCTTTTAGCATATCGGGTACTGTGCTTATCGCATCTCTGCTAAGCGCAGCCATAAAGGGAATAACCATAATACCTAAAATAAGCCCCGCGACGAGTAATGACACCGTATTGCCGCCAAACAAGTTTGCGATAAAGGGGCCGAAATAGAACAAGCCCCACATGCCGTAAATAATACTAGGAATAGACGCTAACAACTCAATCGCCACCCCAATAGACTTAGCAATTGCGCTAGGCGCAATTTCTGAGAGAAAAACAGCGATACCCATCGCAATTGGAATGGAAAAGAACATGGCGATTAATGTAGAAAATGCGGTGCCGACAATCGGCACCAATGCACCATAAATCACTTTGGGTTGCTTACCGCCCGGCTCCATATCATCATCAGTGATAAAGTCATCATCGTCCATAATGAAGTCGTCCTCGTCATCCATAATGAAGTCTTCTTCATCGTCTATATCGCCCTGGCTAGCAGATGACCCTTGCATGCCTTGTACCGACTCGAGCTGCTCTTGTTCACTCGGAGACAGCTCAACTTTTTCGCTAACACCCCAGCGCGATTCAAACAAAAAATTCACGCCAAATTCTTCTATCGCAGGCTTTGCCGATATATAAAGCACGATGGCTGTAGCTGCCAAAATAACAAAAACCAAACTAGCGCTAAGCTGAGCAATTTTTCTAAAAATTAATTCCATTACTGCCTTCCGTAATATACAAAAACCTTCTCAACACTATATTGAGAAGGTTTTAACGAACCTAAATAAGGACCCGAGTTATTTTAAACCCTTTTCTAGCCAATAGCCCTGCACTTTTTTGACCACTGCTTCTGGAAGCGCCACATAACCAACGGCTTCGATTAACTTGTTCTTTTTAGTCAGCGCATAGTCAAAGAATTTAATCACTTCTTTTGAATTTTTGCCTTCCTTGGGCACCAAAGCGAACGTTGCAGTCACAATAGGGTAACCTTTTGGCGGGTACGCAATGTTTGCATAAAAATCCTTCTTAGGGTCTAAGTCGGCATAGACCGCAGCCGCTTCAAAAGTAGCCGGTTCTGGATTAACAAACACCTTCGCGCGGTTCTCAACAATCGCCATATCCAAGCCATTCTTTTTTGCATCGGCGTAATCCACATAACCAATTGAGAACGCGTTGTTTTTGATCGCTGTCGCCACGCCGAAATTGCCTTTGCCCGCAATGCGGTTTTTAGATGGCCATGCCACTACTTTTTTAGCGCCAATTGTTCTACGCCACTCTAGATTCATTTTGCTTAAATAGTATGTGAATGCGAATGTCGTACCCGACTTATCACTACGGTGAACAAATAAGATTTTTTCAGCTGGTAATTTAATGCCTACGTTCTCGCGAGCAATGGCCTCGTCATCCCAGTGGGTGATTTTTCCAAGCATAATACCTGAAATAGCCGCTTCACTTAGCTTCATGCCGCTCACGCCTTCAATGTTATATGCAAATGTGACTGCACCAATCGCTGTTGGAAACATAATTAAGCCCGCTTTAGCCAGCACTGCCGATTTCAAAGGCTTATCAGAACCACCAAAGTCAACGTGACGAGCCATTACTTCTTTAATACCTGAACCACTGCCTGTTGGCGTGTAATTCACTTGATTGCCTGTTTCGTCGTAATACGCCTTGCTCCAAGTTTTGTAGGCTGGGTAAGCAAAACTTGAACCTGTACCTTCAATTTTGGCAGCGTATGCGGCTGTGCCAATTGACAAACTCAGTAGTCCTAATGCTAGTACTTTTTTCATTTTCATATGTCTTCCAATTAGTTGAATTACCGGCAAAGCCTGTGCTCTACCATGTAGTGCAGTTTATTGTTGATATATGGCATTATAATGAACGTAATGTGACAGTTTAATGACAGCATTTACTATTTGATTCTTGCGGATGGAAAAACACATTGAAAGCAGCTGCCTTCGCCTTCTTTACTGTCGATGATAAGGTGCGCTTCGTGCCGCTCGAGCTCATGTTTAACAATCGCTAAGCCAAGGCCCGTACCCGTTTTATTCATCACGTTATTTTCAGCTACTCTGTAAAAACGCTCGGTTAATCTGGCCAAATGTCTAGCGGCAATACCTTTACCCGAATCCTTAACAAAAAGGGCACCATCGCCTTGGTCGTTGATAGACCAGCCAATTCGAATATCTGCTTTCTTATTCGAATAATTTATCGCGTTAGCGACTAGGTTTCTCAACACGGTCAAAATTGAAGCCTTATTACCCTGAAGCCTAAGGTTAGACGGGATATCAAAAATTAACGTTTGCTCGCGTTCTGTCGCTGCAGTTTGCAGTTCCCCCTTAACGTGCTCACACAGTGCGCGCACATTAACAAGGCTGTTTGAGTTTTCTACGCTGCCTTCTTCAAGCCGACTGAGCGCTAGAAGTTCTTCGATCATTGTCTGCATTTTAATGACTTGCTGATCAACCTTTCGCAGCGAAGCACCTACTTGCCCTTTGTCGTCCACTGTCGATGCTAACAACATTTCCACATAGCCTTTCATCACCGTTAACGGTGTTCTTAACTCATGCGAGGCATTCGATACAAAGTCTTTTCTCACTTGATTGGTACGCTCAACCTTGGTGACATCGCGAACTAATAATAAGCGTTCATCGTCGCCATAGGACAGCAAGCGTATTTCGATTTTTTCAGCCGACCAATTAGTTTCTACGATAGGTGCCTCCATAACAATGGCGTCATCATCCGTACGATTTTTAAGAAAGTGCGCGAAACGCGGGTGACGTACTAAGTGATTAATCAACTGTCCGGTGTCTTCTTTCTTCAACACCAATAAGCGAGATGCCTGACCGTTAAACCATTGAATTTCATTGGATAATGACAAAATAACAACACCATCAGGAAAAACTGAAATCAGCTTTTTAAAACGCTCCAACTGGTATTTAACACTTTCCTTCTGTGCCAAACGCTGTTTCTTAGAGCGGTAAACATCTTCAGCAATTTGACCAAATAAGCCACCCTCAAAAGGCACCTTGTTAGAAACGGGGGCTTTTGACCAGTCATAAAGTCGCAATAAACGACGATAGAAAAATACCACGTAGGCCAATAAAGAAGCCGCCATTAACTCGGCGAAGTATCCAATCGCCGCGCCTATCACGCCAATAACTAACAAACATATTAGCAACATATTGCGCTCATACTGACGACTCATATTCACGGCTTAACACTCACCAATTTGTAGCCAAAACCACGTACTGTTTGCACCAAATCCGCACAGCCTTGAGCGTCTAAAATTCGCCTTAAACGCCTAATGTGAACATCAACGGTCCGATCTTCCACATATACATTGTCACCCCACACGTTATCTAGCAATTGATTACGCGAAAATACTTTGTTGGGGCTTGATGCAAAAAAGTAAAGTAATTTATATTCCGTCGGGCTCATCATAACGTCGACATCATTAATCGCCACACGGTGACTTTCAGGGTCAATAAACAAAGGCCCGACAGAAATGATCTCTGTCTGCGTCTTTGCCCCAGCTCGTCTTAACACTGCTTTCATCCTAGCAATTAACTCTTGCACCGAAAAAGGCTTCGTCACGTAGTCATCAGCGCCCGTTTCTAGCCCAGTTATTTTATCTTCCTCTGAACTTCTCGCCGTCAGCATAATAATCGGGATGCGCTTATTGTCTTCCTGGTTCTTCAAGAATTTAAGCCACTCCGGCCCACTAATACCCGGCAACATCCAATCCAACAAAATTATATCGGGCGTCGCGTCACGTAAAGAATCTTGTGCTTTCATCACATCTACGCACCATGTTACTCCAATATTATTTGACTGAAGAGACAGCTGTAACATCTCTCCGATGTCTTCATCATCCTCAACCAGCAGTACATTTATTTTTTCCATAAAAAGTCGTTTAGCATTTATTTAGCCATAGGGTACATAAAATTTATGACGACATGATGACAATTACATCACAACAGACAATTCAGCCTACAACATCTCCTTGTTTTTCAAACATAAAGCACCGCCAGTATTACCGTTGTCATACTGTTGTCATCTTCCAAGAAGATACTGTTATTGTTTACAACAGTTATTAACATAAGGACATGACAAAAGAAGAATTATCACACTACCAAACTCTGACGCACATTCTAGCTACTTCGTCACTAACCCCTGTTTTCCAACCCATTATTTCCCTCAAAGATAACAAGATTTACGGTTATGAGGGCTTAATACGCGGCCCATCGAATAGCCCACTCCACTCTCCTATCAAGCTTTTTAATGTGGCAGCTAAACATGGGCGACTAGCAGATTTAGATTTACTTTGTAGGCAGGTCACGATTAAAAAATTTGGTCAGATGAAACTCAATGCTAAATTATTTGTTAACACTACTCCTCAAGTTTTATTACAGAATGATTACAAACACGGTTTAACCCTTAAATACTTAAAACAGGCCGGTATGGAAGCGAGTCAAGTTGTCATTGAAATAACGGAGCAGTACCCGATCGATGATTACGAGCTAATGGTAAACGCAACCAAGCACTATCAAGAAATGGGCTTTTCGATCGCCCTTGATGATCTAGGCGCTGGCTATTCGGGACTAAGAACGTGGTCAGAAATCAGACCTGATTTTGTAAAAATTGACCGCCACTTTTTGCAAAATATTCACGAAGACACCATAAAACAGCAATTTTTAAAATCTATCATTGAGCATTCGAAAGCTTTTAATTGCAAAGTCATTGGCGAAGGAATTGAGGTTCGAGAAGAGTACATAACCGCCAATGAAATGAATATCGGTTTCGCCCAAGGTTATTATTTTGCTCGGCCTGCTAAGCACCCCGAACGTACTATTAACCCAAGACTATTTAAAACTCGAAACACGCCATACAAAGCACCGTTGAATATCGAAAGGTCTACCACCACTGTTTCAACACTACTTTTTTACGTCAAACCCATATCAATCCATACTTTATTTGACGACATTGGCGAACGCTTTCAATCATCTAAAGAATTGTCTGCACTACCCGTTATTAACACCGACTCAAGCATCGCTGGCATTATTTGGAGAACGGATTTTTTAACCATCTATGCCAGCCGCTACGGCAAAGAACTATACAAAAAGAATCAAGCTTCCTTTTTTATCGACAAAAAACCACTGACTGTCAAAAGTGACCTTACTCTTAGCAAATTAAGCCAGCAGGTCACCAGCCAAAGCACCGACATAATACACGATGACTTTATTATCACCGCTTCAGGCCGTTACAAAGGCATGGGGAAATTAATTGATTTGCTAAAAGCTATCACCGACATGCAGATCAGCTTTGCACGACACATGAACCCACTGAGCAACCTGCCTGGCAACGTCCCCATTAGCCAAAAAATTCGCTCTTGTATCAATAGCCGGCAAGACGTTGTTATCTGTTATTTCGATCTCGATAATTTCAAGCCCTATAACGATACCTATGGCTTCGGTAAGGGCGATAAAGTGCTACGCAAAACGGCACGACTGCTATGCCAATACGCAAATGAGGACCTCGACTTTGTTGGCCACGTTGGCGGGGACGATTTTATTATTATCTTTAGCAGTAAAGACTGGAAAAAACGCTGTGAAAAAATCCTGCATGACTTCACTACTTTTCACGCTGAATTATATTCCCAGGAGCACTTCTCGATGAAAGGCATTGCTGCTTTGGATAGAAACTCAAAATCCGTTTTTTTTCCGTTATTATCCATCTCCATAGGAGCCATCAGGCCCTATGACTTTGACAGCATTGAATCAGAAGATGATCTAGTTGCTGCAGCCAGCACAGCCAAGTCCCAAGCGAAAAAGATCGTCGGTAACAGTCTATACCAGTTGCAACCAGAAGTAGCGGCTGTCTACAACTCAACCAGGTAATGAGCATGCAAACCAATGACGCAACGAAAGCAGAGATGTTTTGCAAGATATTCAATGAATATTGGGAATGAGTATTACAGAAATAAGCGCCGTTGCCATCATGGCGGACACCGACCAAACAGGTGCCGCCACGCAAGCTTACTTTGGTGACATATGGTTTAGCGATCGCTAATCATCGACAACTTCTCCCTTATTAAACACGAGTGCTTCTTTTTCCAGCTCGATATTGATAACCTCACCCGGCACAAATCGACCCGCTAATAAGTCTTGCGCAAGGGAGTTTTCAAGACGTTGCTGAATCGCACGTTTTAAAGGCCGTGCTCCATACACTGGGTCAAAGCCTGCTTCACCTAGCTTATCCATGGCCGCTTCTGACACCTTCAATCCAATCTCACGTTCTTGTAAACGCTGACGCAAAATATCTACCTGAATGGTCGTAATTGCTCGAATTTGTGAGCGCCCTAAAGGATGAAACACCACCGACTCGTCAATACGGTTAATAAATTCCGGACGAAAATGGCGACCTACTACGTCCATGACAGCCGCTTTCATTTCATCGTAGTTCGCTTCACCCGCTAATTCTTGAATGCGGTCAGAGCCTAAATTCGATGTCATCACGATCACGGTATTTCTAAAATCAACCGTGCGACCTTGACCATCTGTTAAGCGGCCATCATCCAATACTTGTAACAATATATTGAATACATCAGGGTGCGCTTTTTCCACTTCGTCCATCAAGATAACGCTGTAAGGTCTACGCCGAATGGCCTCCGTTAAATAACCACCCTCCTCGTATCCCACGTAGCCTGGGGGCGCACCAATCAACCGTGCGACCGAATGCTTTTCCATAAATTCAGACATATCGATACGCACAATCGCTTCTTCGGTATCAAATAAAAATTCAGCTAACGCCTTACATAACTCTGTTTTACCTACACCCGTTGGGCCTAAAAATAAGAAAGAGCCATTAGGGCGATTAGGGTCTGACAAGCCTGCACGTGAACGACGAATGGCATCACTCACCGCTTTTACCGCTTCTTCTTGACCGATAACACGTTGACTTAAATTACCCTCCATTTGCAATAATTTTTCGCGTTCACCTTCAAGCATTTTAGACACGGGAATCCCCGTCCATTTAGACACCACTTCAGCAATTTCTTCCTCGGTCACTTTATTACGCAGCAGCGTAAATACCTGCTCATCAGCACCGTCTTCGGCCGCTTTAATCGCTTTTTCTAAGCGTGGAATTTCACCGTATTGCAATTCAGACATGCGCGTTAAGTCACCCGCACGGCGCGCTGTTTCCATCTCGAGCTTTACACGCTCCAACTCTTCTTTATGTTGCGCACTGCCTTGCATTGCTGCTTTTTCAGATTTCCATATTTCCTCTAAATCAGCATAGTCTTTTTCCAGCTCGTTAATTTCAGATTCGAGTAATTGCAATCGTTTAATAGACGCCTCATCGCTTTCTCTTTTTAACGCTTCACGTTCAATTTTTAGTTGAATTAAGCGGCGTTCTAAACGATCCATTGATTCTGGTTTCGAATCCATTTCCATGCGGATGCGACTGGCCGATTCATCGATTAAATCAATCGCCTTATCCGGTAATTGACGATCCGTTATATAACGATGCGACAACATAGCCGCCGACACAATGGCGGGATCGGTAATATCCACACTGTGATGCACTTCGTAACGTTCTTTTAAACCACGCAAAATAGCAATAGTGTCTTCAACCGTTGGTTCTTCGACCAATACTTTTTGAAAACGCCGTTCCAGCGCCGCATCTTTTTCAATATATTGGCGATACTCGTCCAACGTGGTTGCGCCTACGCAATGTAATTCGCCTCGGGCGAGAGCAGGTTTAAGCATATTGCCCGCATCCATCGCTCCATCGCCTTTGCCCGCCCCCACCATGGTGTGCAATTCATCAATAAACAAGATGATTTGACCTTCTTGCTTTGACACGTCGTTCAACACCGCTTTTAAACGCTCTTCAAATTCGCCGCGGAACTTAGCACCCGCGATAAGCGCCGCCATATCCAGCGACAGTAAGCGCTTGGATTTTAAGCTTTCTGGCACTTCGCCGTTAACAATACGTTGCGCCAAACCTTCTACGATAGCGGTTTTACCCACCCCCGGCTCGCCGATAAGAACTGGATTATTTTTTGTGCGCCGTTGTAGCACTTGAATGGTTCGGCGGATTTCTTCGTCACGGCCAATCACTGGGTCTAATTTTCCCTGTTCCGCACGCTCTGTTAAATCGATACTGTATTTTTCCAGTGCTTGACGATTTTCTTCGGCATTTTGATCGTTGACGGCCTCGCCTCCACGTATATCGTCTATCGCTTTTTCCAATACATTTTTAGTCGCACCCGCTTTCTGTAAAGCTTTTCCTGTTTGACCTTTATCGTCAAGCGCTGCTAAGACAAATAACTCACTTGAAACATAGGCATCTTTGCGCTGCTGAGAAAGCTTGTCGGTGATATTCAGAATACGGCCCAAGTCATTAGACATTTGCACGTCGCCTGCCGCACCTTCAACTGTTGCTAAGCGACCAAGAGTTTCAGCTAAAGATGAACGTAGCTGATTTACATTAACACCCGCTAATTGCAGTAAATGACGCACGCTCGCGCCTTGCTGATCTAGCATTGCAATCAACAAATGAGCCGGTTCTATAAATTGATGGTCTTTGCCCAGCGCTAAACTTTGCGCATCTGAAAGTGCCGCTTGAAACTGACTGGTGAGTTTATCCATTCGCATATTTCAATCCTCATTAATTGTATTTGATGCCTAATTAATGGGGGTAAAACAGCTGTTTTACAAGGCGCTGAGGGCTGAGGTGTTTGTTCTAATGAATAAAACTATGCAGCCAACCGATCAAACCGATACCCGCAAACATCAGCAAGATCTGCTCAACGGCGGCGGCTGGGCTGACGCGTTTATGCAACGTGGGAATTAGATCTGCCACTGCGATATAAATAAAGCTTGCGGCAGCAAACGCCAAAACATAAGGCAAAATATGTTCGAAATCTGCCAACCAAAAATATGCCAGTAAGCCGCCCACTAACGTCGCAATACTTGAAATAACGTTATAGATAATAGCTTTTTTACGAGTAAAGCCGCTCTGTAATAAGATCGCAAAATCACCGACTTCTTGTGGGATTTCATGGGCCGTTACTGCCAACGCCGTCACCACACCAAGGTGAATATCGGTTAAAAACGCAGCCGCAATGAGAACGCCATCGACAAAGTTGTGTACGCTATCACCAACCAAAATTAAGGTACCCGCCGACTTATGGCTGTGTGCGTGAACATCGACGTGCGTTTCACAGTCATCATGGTGACAGTGTCGCCATAGCACCATTTTTTCTAACGCAAAAAAGAACATCAGACCGCCCAGTATCGTGATCGATAAAGTATGGAAATTCTCTGAGCCTACTTCTTCTAAGGCGTGCGGAATCAAACCGACAAACGACACACTTAATAAGGCGCCTGTTGCAAAACTCACACTAAAGGGCAAGGCTTTGCTAATAACTTTCTTCGGTAAGAAAAGCACCAATGAGGCACCTAGAACACTCAGCACACCGCCAAATATGGTAAACAAAATGATCCAAGTAAGTACTGTCATGGTTGATAAATTAAGGTTGAAGCCAAATTAACGAAGCCATCCGGCCGGTCACCGGCTCACGCCGATACGAATAAAACTGATCCGGCTGATTATACGTACAATGTTCACCACCATAAATTCTTTTTACACCACAATGAAGCAAGGTCATTCTTGCTAATGCGTATAAATCAGCGAGGTAATGCGTACTATCAACTTGTTGAAAGCCCTGCCGCAGCACCAACTTCTTATTAACAAAAGCTTGTTGAACCTCTTCACCTACTTCAAAGCAGCTGGGGCCTATTGCTGGGCCTAACCACGCCATTATCTTGTTTGTCGAGCCTAGTTGCGAAACCGTGTTTTCTATAACACCCGCGATTAAACCACGCCAACCTGCGTGTACAGCTGCAACGGCCGTACCCTCTTCGTTACACAATAAAACAGGTAAACAGTCTGCCGTCATCACGGCACAAACGGATTTGGAGCTTCTTGATATAGCAGCATCCGCTTGGATCGCTAGCGCCTTCTCAACGCACTCTAACTCCACAACCTTTGTGCCATGGGTTTGCTCCAACCAAACCGGGGCAGCCGGTAACTCAAATTCACGAACTAGTGCAGACCTGTTTTGCTCAACCGCCTGCGGGTTATCGCCGACGTGACTGGCCAAATTTAAACTCGAATACGCCAGTTGACTTACGCCAGCTTCACGGCACGTTGTGAGCGCCTGAACTTGCATAGGTGCTGGCCAGTCAGGCGTAATAAACTCCATGTGCTCTTTATTTGACGGGCGTTTCTTGCGCCAACACGTCAACTAAATTCGCCATATCCGCCGGCATTTCACATTCCCAAGCGACCTCTTCGCCCGACACGGGATGTACCACACCCAACCTCGCAGCATGTAGCGCTTGGCGCTTAAAATTACGCAGCGTCTCGGTGAGCAATTCACTCGCATTCGCCAGTGCCCTATAGCGGCCACCATAAACCTGGTCGCCGACAATGGGGTGTTTTATATGGCTCATATGGACTCTGATTTGATGCGTACGACCTGTTTCAAGATTAACTTTCAACAAGGTGTGCTTAGCAAAGCGTTTTTTCACTCGATAGTGCGTTACCGCTTCTTTACCACCCGCTCTCACCGCGTATTTCTTTCGGTCTGTTGGATGCCGGGCCAACGGTTCAACCACCGTTCCACCTGCCGTCATATAACCTCGAACCACGGTCACATATTCTCTTTCAAAGGCACGCGCCTGCAACTGATCTACCAAGGTCTTATGCGCGGTTAAGGTTCTCGCTACCATCAATAAACCACTGGTTTCTTTATCAATTCGATGTACTAAGCCCGCCCTTGGCAAACCTTCTAGATCAGGGTCATAGTGTAGTAGTGCGTTTTGTAAGGTACCGCCCCAATTGCCCGCCGCAGGGTGCACCACTAAACCAGCAGGCTTATTGACCACTAGTATCGATTCATCTTCGTAAACGATATTCAGTTCAATCGGCTCGGCCTCAACATTTAGTGAGCTATCTGCAATCGGATTGATAACGACCTGTTCGCCGCCGTTCACTTTATCGCGTGGTCGATAACGTTTATTGTCGACCAGAATATTGCCGCTATTAACCCAGCTTTTTAGGCGGCTACGAGAATACTCAGGACATAACTCAGCCAACGCCTGATCAAGCCTAAGCCCAGCCATTTCGGGAGGAATAATTAATTCTATTTGTTGTTCAGTTTTCAAGCTAATAACATTGTAATAATTGATGTGCTGCGGCATTATAACCGCTTAATTTCCCTTAACTCGTTATTTAACTCATGACTTTAATTAATTGCCGACCCATCAAACAAGTTTTACTGGCCCTAATGTTCTCTACGTTGAGCGCTTGCAGCGTAATGGACATTGTTACACCTATCGAAGCCCCTGATGACAAGGCAACTTGGTCTGCCGCCGACTTTTATAATGAAGCCAAAGCCTCTTTGGATGATGAAAGCTACGTCAACGCCATCGAACTGTATGAAGGCTTGGAATCTCGCTATCCATTTGGCCAGTATGCTCAACAAGCTCAAATTGACTTAACCTTTGCTTATTATAAAAATGACGAACCAGAATCAGCGATTGCCACGGCTAATCGCTTTATTCGAATTCACCCGCGCCATAAAAATATTGATTATATTTATTATCTTAAAGGCCTCATTAATTTTAATCGGGGCATTGGATTTTTAGAACGCTATTTGCCGACCGATAAATCTCAACGTGACCCTGGCGCGGCTATTGAATCGTTAGATGACTTTGCAACACTCATTAGGCGCTTCCCAAACAGCCAATACGCTGCAGATTCCAAACAACGTATAGTTGCGCTTAAATCGAACCTTGCTCTTCATGATTTAAATGTCGCTAAGTATTACATGAAGCGTAAAGCGTATGTTGCAGCAATAAATCGTGCCAAAAACATCATCGAGCAGTATCAAAACAGTACCGCTGTTCCGCGTGCGTTATTGCTGATGATCGATGCTTATCAGCAAATTGAGATGAATGACTTGGCAGCAGATGCGCAGCGCATTTATGATCTAAACTACCCACATGGCTTACCGCCTTTGGATAACCCTAAATATGCACACGAAAAAACAACCTCTGAGAAAATTTGGGATTTCCTTGAGCTCGACGAATAAAGTATTCGAGCGGCTAGAGCAGCGCTAATCCGTCGAAAAAAGAACCTTACTAAAGCCTGATGTCATCGGGAACCTACGTTCCCGACCAAAGGCACGCGAGGTAATTTTAACCCCAGGCGGCGCTTGGCGACGCTTATATTCATTCTGCTCAACCAGCCTCAATACTCGATCCACAACCGCTTGCTCATAGCCCGCGTCTAGTATCTGACGCCTCGATTGATCCAACTCAATATAACGTTCAAGAATATCATCCAATACTGGGTATGGCGGCAAACTGTCCTCATCTTTTTGATCCGGCGCTAATTCCGCAGAGGGCGGACGCACAATGACCCTTTCAGGGATCACCGGCGAGATTTGATTACGGTATTTAGCCAAGGCGTAAACCATCATTTTAGGTACGTCTTTTATTGGTGCAAAACCACCCGCCATATCACCGTACAAGGTGGCATAGCCCACACTCATTTCACTTTTATTACCCGTCGTAAGCAGTATTTTTCTTTTTTTGTTAGACAGAGCCATAAGCAATACACCGCGGCTTCGTGCCTGAATATTCTCTTCTGTTACGTCAGCCTCTAGCCCCTCAAAAGCCCCTTCCAACATAGATGAAAAAGCTGAAACAGCGGGTTCGATGGGAATACTTTGGTGCTTAACAGCTAATTTTTCTGCCTGCTTTATGGCGTCTTCATTACTCATATCCGCGGTATATTTCGATGGCATTAACACCACCTCAACACAATCCCCACCCAATGCATCTGCCGCGATAGCCAACACTAACGCAGAATCTATGCCGCCAGACAAGCCAAGCACTGCGCCTTTAAACCCATTTTTTGTAACGTAGTCTCGAACGCCCAATACCAAAGCTTGGTAAATACTTTCTAATCCGGTCTGAGTCACCACAGGACTTTTATTTCCTGCCGGCTGATGCAGCGCTGCTAGGTCAATATAGTCTATCGCCTCAACAAACTCGGGGATTCGTTGCACAACAAGCCCCTCAGCATTTATTGCAAAAGAGCCACCATCAAACACCAACTCATCTTGCCCACCAACTTGATTGACGTAAACGATAGGTAAACCAGTCTCTTCAACCCGAGTCCGCACGGTTTCTTCACGCTTATCTGATTTATTAATTTCAAAAGGTGACGCATTAAGGTTAATAATAAGCGAGGCCCCTGCTTGTTTTAACTGGCCGCACACTGCCGGCGTCCAAATATCCTCACAAATACTCAGCCCCACCCGTTCAGCACCTAATTTAAAGGTACGCGCTTTGGTACCCGCTTGAAAATAGCGCTTTTCATCAAAGACGCCATAATTCGGCAATTGCTGTTTTCGATAATTTGCAACCAATTCACCCGCCTGAACCACCGCGACGCTATTGTATAAAACACCTTCACCCTTTTCTGGGTAGCCGATAATAACCGTTAATAACGGACACTCAATCGATATTCTTTCCAACTGTTTTTCAACAGCATTTATAAAATCATCACGCAGCAATAAATCTTCAGGTGGGTAACCCGTTATGGCTAACTCCGGAAAAACAATAGCCATCGCTTGCTGCTCAATGGCCCGATGACAATAAGCAATGATTCGGTCTGCATTGCCGATTAAATCACCAACAACGGGGTTAAATTGTACTAAAGCTATCTTCATAACGACTTATTTGCTCATTAATTGCAGGCATAAAAAAGGGCTGTATAGTTTACAGCCCTTTTCCACTACTCTAAAACTTTAAGCGATATTAGCCTAAAATTTCTTTCATTTTTGCGCCCATTTCGGTCGGTGATTTAACAATGTGCACACCGGCTGCTTCTAACGCTTCAAACTTAGCATCAGCCGTGCCTTTACCGCCTGACACGATAGCACCTGCATGACCCATGCGTTTTCCAGGAGGCGCTGTAACACCAGCAATATAACCAACTACTGGTTTAGTTACGTGCTCTTTGATGTATTCAGCTGCTTCTTCTTCCGCCGTGCCACCAATTTCACCCACCATGATAATACCCTTGGTATTTTCATCAGCTTCAAAACGTGAAATAACATCGATAAAGTTCATGCCGTGGATTGGATCACCACCGATACCAACACAGGTGCTTTGGCCTAAACCAGCCGTTGTTGTTTGATGAACTGCTTCATACGTTAAAGTACCAGAACGTGAGACCACACCAATGCTACCGGCTTGGTGAATAAAGCCAGGCATAATGCCAATTTTACATTCACCCGGGGTGATAACACCTGGGCAGTTAGGGCCAATAAGAACAGTATCTTCATATGTATCTAATGTTGCTTTTACTTTCAGCATATCCAATACAGGAATACCTTCGGTAATACACACAATGATCTTAATGCCGCTAGCAGCCGCTTCTAAAATAGCATCCGCAGCAAATGGAGGTGGCACATAAATCATCGTTGCTGTGGCACCGGTTGCGTTAACAGCATCTTCTACCGTATTGAATACCGGTAGATCTAAATGTGTTTCACCACCACGGCCCGGCGTTACGCCACCAACAACTTTCGTTCCATAAGCAATCGCTTGCTCTGAATGGAAAGTGCCTTGTTTGCCGGTAAAGCCTTGGCAAATTACTTTTGTGTCTTTATTAATTAAAATACTCATCTTTGTTCCTTATTAAGACGCTGCTTTTACAGCTGCTTGAGCTGCTAGCGTTAAATCATCCGCAGCAATAATATCAAGACCAGAGTCTTTCAATATTTGGCGACCTTGGTCAGCATTTGTACCTTCTAAACGAACGACAACTGGTACTTCTACACCCACCTCTTTAACCGCTTGAATAATACCGTCAGCAATTAAGTTACAACGCACAATGCCGCCGAAGATATTAACCAAAACAACTTTCACTTTTTTGTCAGACAAAATCAATTTGAATGCTTCAGCTACTCGTTCAGCCGTTGCACCACCACCTACGTCTAAAAAGTTTGCTGGGAAACCGCCTTCTAATTTAACCAAATCCATCGTCGCCATAGCCAAGCCAGCACCGTTCACCATGCAGCCAATACTGCCATTCAATGTGATGTAGTTAAGGTCGTGTTGTTGTGCAGCGTGTTCTTTTTCATCTTCTTGCGAAGGATCACGCATTGCGACCATATCTGGGTGACGGTAAGCCGCATTATCATCAAGGTTAACTTTTGCATCTAGTGCGATTAAATCGCCATCGCCATTAACGATTAACGGGTTAATTTCCACTTGACTCGCATCTTTTGCGTGAAAAACCGCCAAAATGCCAGCCATTACTTTCTGTAATTGACCAATCTGCTTGCCTTCTAAACCCATTTTGAATGCAATGTTACGGCATTGGTAGGCTTGTAAACCAGCGACTGGGTCAATCTCAGCGAGCAAGATTTTTTCTGGCGTTTCTTCAGCCACTTCCTCAATATCCATACCGCCTGCTTCAGACGCCATAAACATAATGCGCTTGGTACCACGGTCAACAACGGCGCTTAAATATAATTCGCGATCAATTGGCTTCACTTCTTCAACGATCAACGTTTCAATCGGCAAACCTTCAGCGTCAGTTTGTGGCGTCACCAAACGTGAGCCTAATAGCTTTTTGCTGAACGCTTCAACTTCATCCATACCTTTGCAAAGCTTTACACCACCCGCTTTACCACGACCGCCTGCATGTACCTGCGCCTTTACAACCCAACAATCACCGCCCAACTCTTTGGCGACATTAATGGCCTCTTTTACCGACCGCGCTGGCTTTCCTAGTGGTACTGGCACGCCATATTCAGCAAACACTTGTTTTGCTTGATACTCATGTAAATTCATTCATCTTTCCTAATATTTAATTAAACAGCGAAATTAACCAAACTATTCTAGGTGATTTTTCTAAAAAAATCAGCCAAAGATCTATAATAAGCATATGTCCGCAACTCATATACCCGACCTTTTAGTAAAAACTTGCCCTTTCGGTAACGGCTTTCAGCTGCCCGCTGAGCAAGCCTGGCGAACACTCAAGGTTTTTCATGCTTATCAATTAGTGCTGTCTGCCGCTTTCTTTGGTTTGTTCATTAGCCATACCGGACCCTCTATTTTCGGTCAGACTAACCCTAGTTTATTTCAATCTGTAAGCTTGGCTTACCTAGCCATCACCACTTTTAGCACCGTTTTTATCCGCAAACCCTATATTCCTTACACTCGGCAAGTTCAGTTCAAAATCATCTCCGATGTTATTTTTCTTACCTTACTAATGCATGCTAGCGGAGGCATCACTAGCGGCCTAGGTATTCTACTAGCCGTCAGCGTTGCGGCGGGTGGCTTATTGGCGGGCGGTCAATGTACCTTAGTTTTTGCGGCTATCGCTACATTTGCGGTCTTAGGGGAACAAAGCTATGCCGACATAACACATGCCTTCGCTAAAACGGCCTATACCTACGCGGGTGTTTTAAGCGCCTCCTTTTTTACTATCTCTATACTGGCACTGGTCTTAGCAAAGCGCGTTGAAACCTCCGAACAAATCGCCCAGCAACGAAGCCGTGAAATTGATGACCTCGTGCAACTGAATGACTACGTGATCAAGCACCTTCAGTCAGGTATTATTGTTGTTGACCAGCAGAATAATGTACGTCTTGCTAACGATGCAGCCAACACCTTACTTGGCCACCCAATTACGCTTGGCAAGCCTCTATCTGACGCGTCCACCGAATGTTGGCAGCTATTTAAACGCTGGCAAAGAGACCCGGCAGAAAACACCGCTGATATCGCCGCTAGTGTTGATTTACCAAGAACCAAACTTCGTTTTAGCCAGCTAGATATGCTTGCAGAGAATGCTTACATTATCTTCCTCGATGATTTATCAACTATTGATATACAAATTCAACAAGGCAAACTAGCTTCACTTGGCAGGCTAACCGCTAGCATTGCTCACGAGATTCGCAACCCTTTAGGCGCCATTAGCCACGCGGGTGAATTACTCTCCGAATCGAATTCCATTGAGAATGAAGACCGACGACTTCTCGATATCATTCACAATCACACCGGACGCGTAAACAGCATAGTCAAAAGCATCCTTCAATTATCACGCCAAGAAGAAAGTCATATCGAAACTATCACGTTACATACATGGCTGGAGGAATTCGAGAGTGACTTTAAAGAACAATTTGGGCTTTCAAACTCACCCATAGAGATAACAATCAACGATGACACAAAGACAATTCTTTTCGATAAGAATCACCTTAAACAGATCATTGATAACCTTTGTAGCAACGCACTAAAGTACGGTCAACTCCCTAATAATTTGCCAATCATTTATATACAAGTAGACAAACACCCACAGAGCCAACAAGTCTTTATAACTATTTGTGACGACGGCAAAGGCATGGAAGAAAAAATTGCACAACAAGTTTTCGAGCCATTTTTCACAACATCGCCGTCCGGAACAGGACTTGGCCTCTACATTTCAAATCAACTTGCAGACCTTAACCATGCTAAATTAAGCTATGCTAACAGACCGACAGGCGGTAGTTGTTTCACCCTTCTTTTTACAGCCCATTAAAACCAAATGACCCAAGCACTTGCACTAATTGTTGACGATGAACCCGATATTCTAGAATTACTAGAAATCACTTTATCCCGCATGGGCATCGCAAGCAAAGCCGCTCAAGATTTGGGCGAAGCAAAGCTACTACTGAAAAAACATACCTTCGATATTTGCCTAACCGATCTTCAACTGCCAGATGGGGATGGACTTGAACTCGTGGAACATATTCAAAAGCACTGCCCCAGTATTCCCACCGCCGTCATCACCGCCTTTGGAAGTATGGAAGTTGCTATCAAAGCATTAAAGTTGGGCGCTTTTGATTTTGTCTCAAAACCTGTTGATCTAAAAAGCCTAAAAAGCCTTGTCAGCTCCGCCATAAAAATAAATGACACTATCGAACCTGTTGACCGGCGTAGCCGAGATCAATTATTGGGCGATTCTGTTGTGATGGCAAAAGTACGCGCTAGCATTACAAAACTCGCGCGCAGCCAAGCACCTATATATATAAGTGGTGCATCTGGTACCGGCAAAGAACTGGTGGCAAAACTAATACACGAAAAGGGCCCACGAGCAACGCAAGCCTTCGTCCCTATTAACTGTGGTGCGATTCCACATGAACTCATGGAAAGCGAGTTTTTTGGGCACAAGAAAGGCAGCTTTACCGGTGCGATTGCTGATAAAAAAGGCTTATTTCAAACCGCCAGTGGTGGCACGCTATTTTTAGACGAAATAGCCGACTTACCACTACATCTGCAAGTAAAGCTACTGCGAGCCATTCAAGAAAAATCCATTCGACCTGTCGGTAGCGACACAGAAATACCTGTTGACGTAAGAATCCTCAGTGCAACCCACAAAAATTTAAGCACCCTCGTGGAACTGGGCTATTTTCGACAAGACTTATATTACCGTATCAATGTTATCGAATTACCACTACCCAAACTGAGTGAGCGTAAAGAAGACATTAAACAACTCGTGAGCCACATACTCAATAAATTAAATAGCGCTCAACATGACACCATAAAGCTCACGAAGGATGCCTTAAAGGCACTTGAGCAATACAGTTTTCCCGGTAATGTTCGTGAGCTGGAGAACATATTAGAACGCGCCTTCACATTATGTGATGACAATGTCATCCAGCAAAGCGATTTACAATTACCCAAACTTGACAGCAGAACAAGCCTCTCTAGCGAAGCAAAGCCAATCGCACAAAAAAACACCGCCCTACAAGCAGACGCGCCATTAGAAGATTATCTTGGCATATTGGAAAAAGAGGCCATTGTTAACGCACTAGAAAAAACACGCTGGAACAAAACTGCAGCAGCCAAAGAGCTTGGGATTACATTTCGCGCATTACGTTATCGTTTAAAAAAACTAGAGCTGGAAGACTAAAAATAAGTGACCTTCAGCGTCACTTTATGACAAAAAAATCATTAGACCCCTGCTGCTTTAAAAAACCCTAAAAGCTCATCAAATAAAACAACTTTGCAATCATAAGGTTATAAAAAATAAATCAATAAAATATGACATGGCATAGTCTATGCATTAATCTACCTGCAAGTAAAATTTATTACATCTTAATAAGGATATAAACATGAAAAACCTACAAACAATGAAACAAAACGGTCAAAAGGGTTTCACCCTGATCGAACTAATGATCGTAGTCGCGATTATTGGTATTTTGGCTGCGTTAGCGATTCCCGCTTACAAAGATTACACCATTAAAGCACGTGTAAACGAAGGTGCCTCTGTTAGTGGCGCCGTTAAAACAGCAATGGAAGTGTACTGGAGTGAAAAAGGAAACCTCACAAATGCATACCTTTCCACTTCAATTTTTGGACATGAATCCCTAGGCGTAAGCACTGTTGCATCACAATATGTATCCGAAATTTCAATAACAGGTGACACGACATTCCCGCGTATTACGGTAGCATTACGAACACTAAACGACCTTGGTGAGGCATCAGGTAAGTGCTTCCAATACATTCCTTATATTGATGGTGGTCAAGCATCTAATTTAACTTGGGCAGTAGCGGGCGAAGTAGCACCATCAGACGCCATCACAGCTAGCTCAACAGATGTTGACAAGTCTACTGCCTTTGCTGCATCCGACATCGTCGTTGAAGCTGTAGGTAATAATGCTTGCGCGGTTGCCGACGGAATTAAAAGCAAATACAAACCAAGACGTTAATAATAACAATTGAGTCTATTAACAAAATGCAAAGGCGGCCGAAAGGTCGCCTTTTTTATGAGCTGGAAATCATTATTATTAATCGGTCTACCGGCTCTACTCATTAGCGCTTTAATATATGGCCCTGGTGTAAGCGGGCCATTTATATTTGACGACCAAAGCAGTATTACAAAAAATTCGCTTCTACGAATAACAACTCTTAACAGCGACAGCCTAGTTGCAAGCGCACAATCAGGGCACGCAGGCCCCCTTAAAAGGCCCATTCCAATGATGAGTTTCGCGCTTAACTATTTATGGAACGGCAAATACCAAGCTTCTACCTTTAAAATAACCAACATAGTTATTCACGCTATCAATGGCTTACTTGTTTTTGTTTTATGCCGGCAGCTAATTCAGCTTCTATATAAAAAAAGTTCAACCCCAAGACAAAGATTCATTATTGCAGCCTCAATCTCGGCTCTTTGGCTGGTTCACCCTATCAACCTAACAAGCGTTCTTTACATCGTTCAAAGAATGACCTCTTTAAGTGCTCTGTTCAGTTTACTGTGCATTATTTTTTACTTATCTGCGAGACAGACCCATACGGAAAAAAACTCCACCTTTAAAGCTATTCTCTATAGCAAATCCAGCTTTACATGCTGGGTTTTTGCCTTATACAGCAAAGAAAATGCAGCGGTTATTCCTTTGATTCTACTTACAATAGAAAGCATTGTTTTTAACAATAATTTTCTTCTGGGCTATTTTAAAAAGGCAACTAGCGGCTTAAAAATAACATTCTGCCTCGCAGCTTGTTACTTGCTCTATGAGCTCTTTATATTTGCTTATAACGGCTATGGTTCACGAGATTTTACGATGTTTGAGAGACTGCTAACGCAAAGCCGTGTATTAACTTTCTATGTTTCTTTAATTTTCATCCCCAGATTAGATGCTTTTGGCCTATTTCACGATGACATACTAATTTCCACATCACTAATTACCCCCCTCACAGCAATCCCTTCAATTGCATTTATCACAGCATTACTTGTGTCCGCATTCTACTTTAAACACAAGAACCCTTTGTTTTCACTAGGTGTACTATGGTTTTTTATAGGTCACTTGATCGAGTCAACAATAATTCCTTTAGAAATGGCTCATGAGCATAGGAACTATCTCCCTTCATTAGGGCTCATATTGTCCGCATACTCATTGGTTAACTTAAATAAAATCACTGACAAAAAAAACCTTTTTGCCATACTCTCTTTATGCGTACTATGCAGCCTCACAACCGCGACTAGAGCCTATCAATGGGGCAGCTTTGAAAGGCTTGCTTTTTTTGAAGCTAAACATCACCCGCAATCTGCTGCTGCACAAGCACTTAATAGTAATATTAATCATAAAATTGGCAATATAGAATCCGCTATTGAATCTATAAAAAAAGCGATGCTACTCGCGCCAGAAGAAGCAACATACACGCTACATTATCAGCATATGCTGACTGAAATAGGGCAGAGTGTTCCACCTACACTGCAAAACGAGACATTAAGAAGGTTGAACCAACACACATTAACGCCGTCAACACGAGGCGCCTTAATGAGTATTTCTACTTGCCTGACAAAAGAGTCCTGTAAAGGAATAGTCAGCAACTACATGGCGTGGTTAAAATTGATTTTGACCAATCACCCAGATAGCTCCCTCTTTCATTACCTATACGGCAAAGGTTTTGAGGCTAAGGGCAATAGTTTGCAAGCACTAAATGAATTTCAAAAATCGCATTTATTGGATAAAAACTACTTAGACCCACTGATCAGTATGATTATCATTTTAATAAAAAATGGTCAACTACGGCAAGCAGAAGAGGTTTTACAATGGGCAGAAGAAAAAAACAAAACTGTTGAAATTCCTCATACTGAGGACCTCAGAAAGCTACGAGAAGGAATTACAGAATTGATGAAAAGCGCTCCAACAAACACCACTAAGTAAAACCAAGGGGCCGGCCTACTCTCAATATAAAGCAAATCCTTTAATCATTCTAAAAAATCGACAGCATACTATCTAGCGACTTTTTAGCCATAACCTTATCGTCTTCTGCCACTTGAATTTGATTAACCAAATTTCCTTCAACCAAATTCTCAAGCACCCATGCCAAATGCTGCGGATCGGTTCTAAACATGGTGGAACACATCGCCACGGTAGGTGACATAAAGTGGACGTGCTTGCCTTGGTCCTTCACCTCTTCTTTTAAGCGGTTAACCAAATTAAGCTCTGTTGCAATCAACCAGCGTGTATTTGATTTTGCTTCACGAACGGTTTTTAGAATGGCTTCTGTTGAGCCAACATAATCGGCTTTTTCACACACTTCAAAATTAGCCTCTGGGTGTGCAATAACGATTGTTTCTGGATATTGCTTTTTAAAATCATCAATTTGATTGGCTTGAAACATTTGATGAACCGAACAAAAACCTTTCCACAAAATCATTTTTGCATTGTTAATTTGTTCTTTTGTTAACCCGCCCATCGGCTGATTGAAATCCCACACGACCATTTCTTCTTGTGGGATACCCATTCTATAACCAGTGTTTCTACCAAGATGCTCATCTGGGAAGAACAATATCTTTTCACGTTTCTCAAAACACCAATTGAGTACTTTCTCGGCGTTTGACGAAGTACATACGATACCCTCATGACGACCGCAGAAAGCTTTTAAGTCTGCTGCTGAGTTGATATAGGTGACCGGTGTCACCATCTCATCAGCATTAAGAACTGCATTTAATTCTTTCCAGCTACGCTCAACATTTTTCAAATTAGCCATGTCTGCCATTGAACAACCTGCAGCAAGGTCGGGCAAGATAGTAATTTGCTCTGGACGTGACAAAATATCGGACACTTCTGCCATAAAATGTACGCCACAAAAAACGATGAATTCTGCTTTTGAGTCAGCCGCATAAGCGGAAAGCTTTAACGAATCACCACTAACATCTGCGTGTTTAAACACTTCATTACGCTGGTAGTGATGGCCCAAAATAACGCAGCGATCACCTAACGTTTCTTTCGCGGCTTGAATACGTTGATCGCACTCTTCATCACTGAGCAATGAATAATCTTGAATATTGCGTACAGGTGTAGACATAACAAATAACCTTATTTTTCTTCAACCACAGGTGGTTTTCTTAAACGAATACCCAGCTCTTTAAGCTGCGCGTCGCTCACCATTGCCGGCGCTGATGTTAATGGACACGCCGCTGTTTGCGTTTTCGGGAATGCCATCACGTCGCGGATTGTACTCGCACCGGACATCAACATAACCAAGCGATCCATGCCAAAAGCAATACCACCGTGTGGTGGACAGCCGTACTCTAGCGCATCCAGTAAGAAACCAAATTTTTCTTTAGATTCTTCCTCTTCAAGGCCTAGTAGATTAAACACCGCTTGTTGCATATCAGTTTTATGAATACGGATAGAACCACCACCTACTTCGGTACCATTAAGCACTAAATCGTAAGCTCTTGAGATTGTTTGACCCGGGTTAGCTTGCAATGCTGCAATATCTCCAGCAGGTGCTGTAAACGGATGGTGCAGGGCTGTCCAGCGGTTTGATTTTTCATCCCAATCGAACATAGGAAAGTCGATAACCCAAACAGGTTCCCAGTCACCTTCTAATAAGCCTTGGTCTTTGCCAATTTTGTCACGCAAGGCGCCCAATGCTTCGTTAACTACTTTAATGCTGTCTGCACCAAAAAAGACGATGTCGCCCGTTTGCGCTTCTGTTCGTTGCATGATGGATTCAACAACATCATCCGGCAAAAATTTCAGAATCGGTGACTGCAAGCCGTCAATGCCAGCCGCGCGGTCATTCACTTTAATATACGCCAACCCTTTCGCGCCATAGATGCTGACGAATTTTGTATATTCATCAATGTTTTTACGGCTTAGTGAACCAGCGCCCGGTACGCGCAATGCGGCTACACGGCCTGTTTCACTGTTTGCAGGGCCAGAGAATACCTTAAATTCAACACCTGCCATTAAGTCGCCCACGTCTTTTAATACTAATGGGTTACGTAAATCTGGGCGATCTGTGCCATACAGATCCATCGCATCGGCATAAGTAATCGTTGGGAATTGTTCTGGTAACGTCACATCAATCACTTCACTAAATAGTCGGCGAATCATGCCTTCCATCATTGCCATAATTTGAGTCTCGTCCATAAACGAGGTTTCAATATCCAATTGGGTAAATTCTGGCTGACGATCCGCACGTAAATCTTCATCACGGAAGCAACGCACTACCTGATAATAACGATCCATACCGGCAATCATTAACAATTGTTTAAATAACTGCGGTGATTGCGGCAAGGCAAAAAAGCTATTTTCGTGGGTACGACTAGGGACTAAATAATCACGCGCGCCTTCTGGTGTTGCTTTGGTTAAGAATGGTGTTTCAATTTCGTAAAAACCTTCATCTTCTAGAAAACGGCGAAGGTTTAATGTTGCTTCGCGACGCATGCGAATTTTTTCCAGCATTTCTGGACGACGTAAATCGATATAACGGTAGCGCAGGCGCAGTTCTTCGTTTACTTCAATATCGCCATCTACTTGAATAGGCGGTGTTTTAGATTCGTTAAGCACTTCTAAGTTCAAGCCTAACAGTTCGATTTGACCAGTCTTCATTTTAGGGTTTACCGTGCCTTCTGGACGACGGCGTACACGGCCACGAAGTTTCAACACGTATTCGCCACGCACACTTTCGGCAATCGCAAACGAATCTGCACGATCAGGGTCGTAAACCACTTGAACAATGCCCTCGCGATCACGCAAGTCAATAAAAATAACGCCACCGTGATCGCGTCGTCTATGCACCCATCCGCAAATTTCTACTTCTTGATCTAGGTCTTTTTCGTTAATGTCGCCGCAATAATGACTACGCATTTATTTTATTCCTTACTGTCATGTTTTATTGAATCGTTAGCAATAAGAGCCGAAAGCTCTTATTTACTCTCACTCGATGTTTTCTTTTCACTCGTGCTCTTTGACGAGCCTTCCGCTAAGTTTTTCTTATTACCGCTTTTAAAATCTGTTTCGTACCAGCCATTGCCTTTTAATCGAAAGCCTGCCGCGGAAATCATTTTAGTCAATGTTTCTTCGCCACACTCTGGGCACTTTGTTAAAGGTGCGTCACTGATTTTTCGCAACGCCTCACAACGATGCTCGCACGCACCGCATTTGTATTCATAAATAGGCATGTTTTAATTTCGCTCCGACAATACTAAAATGTTGACCCGCGCGCAAAAACACACAAGCACTTAACTGAACTCGCTATTTTCGGCGATTTACAAGGTCTATAGCAAGCAATGTATGTAAAATAAGCTGAATTTATAGCGAATACGATCTAATTCAGGCAAATATGACAGCTCAACTAACCATTACTAAACCAGATGATTGGCACTTGCACCTACGTGATGGCGATGCACTAAGCACTACCGTTGCGTTTACGGCCAACCAATTTCAACGGGCTATCATCATGCCTAATTTAGCGCAGCCTATTGTCAACGCAGAATTAGCCACTGCTTATCGGCAGCGAATTTTAAATGCCATACCTAAGGGCAGCAGCTTTCAACCGTTGATGACGATTTACCTAACAAACAACACCAGCGTCGATGATATTAGGCAAGCAAGCTTAAACGAACATATTTTTGCTGCGAAACTATACCCTGCCGGCGCCACAACCAACTCATCCAATGGTGTTACTGACGTAGAAAAATTAGCCCCAGTTTTGCAGGAAATGCAAAAATGCGACCTTCCATTACTCGTTCATGCCGAAGTAACTGACTCTGACATCGATATTTTTGATCGCGAACAGGCGTTTATCGACAGACACTTAAGCGCTATTAGGCGTAACTTCCCAGAACTACGAATCGTACTGGAGCACGCAACTACTGAACAAGCCATTCACTTTGTAGAAGAAAATAATCACACCGCGGCTACGCTAACGCCACAGCACCTTTTATTTAACCGAAATGACTTATTGGCTGGCGGTATTCGCCCGCACAATTACTGCCTACCTATTCTAAAACGCGAAACACACCGAAAAGCACTGGTAAAAGCTGCTGTCAGTGGCAACCCCAAGTTTTTCCTTGGAACAGATAGCGCGCCACATGCCACTAACGCAAAAGAAGCCAGCTGTGGTTGCGCCGGTTGCTTTACAGCTCACGCCGCAATTGAGCTTTATGCTGAAATATTTGATAAGGAAAACGCCTTAGATAAACTGGAGGGTTTCAGCAGTTTTCATGGGCCAGATTTCTATCAATTAGCGAGAAACGAGCAAACAATAACCTTGCTTAAAAAACAGTGGCAAGCACCTACTCATTACTCATTTAACGAACAAACACTCACGCCCTTCAGACAAGAAACTCCTTTGAGCTGGACAATAAAACGTTAAAGCGCATCAGACAATAGACAATAAAAAGCCCCGATTACGGGGCTTTTTATTTGCGTTCTTATTTACTCATCATCGAATATATCTTCATCATCCAGCGGTGGGTTGCCATCGTAAATCAAGTAATTACGGCGTTGAAAATAAGCACTCCTTTCAAACTCATATGGATCTAACGATGCTTGATCAACGATCTTTTTTGTCATTATTAAGTCGGCTCGAAGGTCAACACCTTTCAGCGCGATAGTCGCCCACATTGCATCAGAGTCGTTAATTTGCTGAATAGGATCTACAAATGCATCCGCATAAAGACCGACCGTATCACGTAAGGTACTTGATCCCAATATTGGCAACACGACGTATGGGCCTGTACCCAATCCATAGGCACCGAGTGTCTGACCAAAGTCTTCTTTGTGCTTTGGCATGCCCATATCGGTCGCCACATCAACAAAGCCAAGTATACCCACTGTCGTATTCACTGCTACACGGCCAGCATCTGATATCGCTTGGTTAAATTTAAGTTGCAATACGTCATTTACAAAAACAACCACGTCATCTAAGTTGCTAAAAAAGTTAGTAATGCTTGTATCGACAATCTCCGGCGTTACATACTGATAACCTTTAGCTGCAGGTTCAAGAATGTATTCATCCGCTTTTTCATTGAATTGATAAATGCCTCTATTGACGTACTCTAAAGGGTCATTCTCTTCTTGCGATGTCAGTGATGCACAACCAGACAACATAGCCGTCGTGGCAATAACTGTACACACCATTCCTTTTTTTAAATAAACCGCTAATCCCATTGAAACTCTCTCCAATTAATTTTGAGGCAACTTTATCACGCCACCCGATGGTCGTTGATTTATTATAGCGGGTATATTTTTAAATTGTTAGCAGACAACAGATGCCAAATCCCGATGTAAAAACCATGTCCAATCGTTTTCGTAGCTATCTGCCAGTGGTCGTAGATATTGAAACAGCAGGGTTTAACGCAAAGACCGATGCTTTATTGGAAATGGCAGTTGTTATTCCAGCTATGGATGAATCTGGCCAGCTGGTTATTCAATCATCTCACCGTGAACACGTGGTCCCTTTTGAGGGTGCCAACCTAGACCCTGCCGCTTTAAAGTTCAATGGCATCGATCCATACCACCCATTTCGCATGGCCATTGATGAAAAAGAGGCGCTTAGAAAATTATTTGCTCCAGTGAGAGAAGCGGTTAAAGCTCAGCAATGCACTCGCGCTATTTTAGTGGGGCACAACCCCGCTTTTGACATTGCTTTTATGAATGCAGCCGTACAACGCACTAATTTTAAGCGAAACCCATTTCACCCTTTTAGTACCTTCGATACTGCCACGCTAGGTGGTTTGGCTTATGGGCAAACTGTATTGGCTAAGGCGGCGAAAGCCGCAGGCATTGAATGGGATAGCGAGCAAGCTCACTCGGCGTTGTATGACGCCGAGCAAACCGCCGTTTTATTTTGCAAGATTGTTAATCAGTGGGATGAGTTCGCTAAGCAGCTTTAATGTTATCTAATAACGCTTTCAATTCACCGCTTTCAAACATTTCGATCAAAATATCAGCGCCGCCGACTAACTCACCATTCACATATAATTGTGGGAAAGTTGGCCAGTTTGAATAAACTTTTAGCCCTTCTCTAATATCATTATCGTCAAAAATATTAACGTAGGCAAATTCGACTTCACACGCCTGTAGAATTTGAACCACTTTGCTTGAAAAGCCACATTGTGGGAAATAAGGCGTCCCTTTCATGTACAACAGAACAGTGTGACTATTGAGCTGCTCTTCTATTCGTTCATTAATACTCATATCTATACCTTCAAAAAAATTGTAAGTTAATTATACCCGAATACTTAAATTTAAGATTTAATTCCGTAACCGCCACCGCCCGGTGTTTTAACAGTCAAGCGATCGCCGGCGCTAACATCAACACTTACTTTTCCTGCCAACGGTTCATTATTCAACCAGTTTTCACCACATTTCCCATTATCAGCACCCTTTAAACCCCAAGGCTGATGTCGCCTTCTTTCTGTTAACAACGTGACATTTGCCGGCTGTAAAAACAGTAATTCTCGAATTAAGCCGTCTCCGCCTTGATGTTCACCTGCACCACCTGAGTTTTTGCGAATTTGATAACTACTCACCCGTAAAGGGTAGTGCATCTCTAATGACTCAATCGGCGTATTAAGGGTATTCGTCATATGCGTTTGCACGCCTGACAAGCCAGCATACTGACGACCGGCCCCCATGCCGCCACCTATTGTTTCGTAATAATTCCAACTGCCTATTTCTGTTCGAGCGCCCATTGCTAAGTTATTCATACTGCCATGACTCGCTGCTGGGATTTTCTCTGGGATGGCTTTCGCTAACGCACCCATCACAACATCAACAAGGCGCGTACTCGTTTCCACATTACCCGCTGCCACCGCTGCGGGTTTAATCGCGTTAATCAACGAACCGTGAGGCGCTTTTATTTTAATTCGCTTATATACACCAAAACACGCCGGTGTATTAGCCGGCATTAAACATCTAAAAACATAATAAACGGCGGCCGCCACCACTGATAACGGGCAGTTAATATTGCCATTAACTTGTGGCGATGTGCCAGTAAAATTCGCTAATACCGCGCCTTTTTTCACCATCAGGCTGAGTTTAATTTCAATATCTTGAGCGCCTAGACCATCATCGTCCATCAGATCAACAAAATCATAATCGCCATCAGGAATGCTATCTAATAACTGACGCATCAAACGGTCGCCATAATTATTTAGATGTTCAAGTGCACGCCGATATTGCTCAACACCCGCCTCCGCTACAATCGACAATAAACGCTTTGCGCCGCGCTGATTTGAACTAATTTGCGCATTAAAGTCACCGGTCGATTCGACCGTATTTCTTAAGGCCTCCTTTATCTCATCAAACTCTGCAGACGCCACATTATTTCGCATAATTTTGATAGGCGAAATAATCAAACCCTCTTCGTCCAACCGCTTCGCTAATGGCATTGAACCGGGCGTATCTGAGCCAATATCTGCGTGATGCGCACGATTAGCAACAAACCCGACCAATACCGAGCTCACATGCACAGGGCATACTAAGGTGACATCGGGCAAGTGTGTACCGCCTAAGTATGGGTCATTAAAAGCCACCATATCACCTACTTGCCAGTCAAATTGATCGACAATATCTTGCATCGCATAGGCCATGCTCCCTAAATGAACAGGGATGTGTGCCGCCTGCGCGCACAATTGCCCTTGTGCATCAAAAACTGCACAGGAAAAATCCAGCCGGTCTTTAATATTCGGAGAAAAGGCGGCCCGTTGTAAAACCGCACCCATTTCATCGCAAACAGACTCAATTCGACTGGAAAAAATACTTAACTCAATGGCGTCCATGGTTGATTAGTTGCTGATTCTCATATAGGGAATTATAATGATCTATTAACAAAATAGGCAGCCGGATTAGGCTGCCTTTGTTTTTATACAAATTTAACTTAATTATTAAGGCCTGTTATGCACCACCACATTATGCCAACCTACGCATCCTTACCTGTTCGCTTTGTTAAAGGCGAAGGTGCATGGCTTTGGGACGACAAAGGCAACAAGTACCTTGACGCGTTATCCGGCATCGCCGTTTGTGGTTTAGGTCACGCGCACCCAGAAATAGCCGCTGCTATTAGCGAACAGGCTAATACCTTAATGCACACCTCAAACCTTTACTACATTGAGAAACAAGAGAAACTAGCCGACAAGCTTTGCGAACTAACCGGCATGAACGATGTGTTTTTTAGCAATTCCGGCGCTGAGGCTAATGAGGCCGCGATCAAAGTCGCACGTCGCTTTGCCCACGCTAAAGGCATACAAAATCCTATCATCGTCACCATGAATGATAGCTTCCACGGTCGAACACTAGCCACCTTAACGGCCACAGGCAACCCAAAAGTTAAAGAAGGCTTTGCACCACTTCCTGACGGTTTTTGTCATATTCCATACGACGACGTTAGCGCGCTAGAGACACTGGCTAAACAGCATGCCAATATCGTTGCCGTACTGGTCGAGCCCATCCAAGGCGAAAGCGGTATTAATATTCCCGCAACTGATTACCTGAATAAACTGCGTGATATTTGCGATAAAAATGACTGGTTGCTCATGCTGGATGAAATCCAAACCGGTGTTGGCCGCACCGGCAGCTTTTTAGCCAGCCAACAAAACAACGTTACCGCAGACGTCGTTACAATGGCAAAAGCACTCGGCAATGGCGTACCGATTGGCGCTTGCCTAACCTCTAACAAGGCGACCGGCTTGCTAACCGCTGGGACGCATGGCTCTACTTTTGGCGGCAACCCATTAGCTTGCGCCGCTGCTCTGAAGGTTATAGAGATCGTAGAACGCGACCAACTCGCGCTACGCGCCGAACAACTCGGCAATAACATGGCTAATGCCTTCAAGGAAAAGTTACAATCTTGTGCGCACGTTGTTGAAATCAGGCAAAAAGGCCTAATGATCGGTATTGAATTATCAACGCCTTGCAGCGAGCTTGTGAGCAAGGCTTTAGAAAAAAACCTGCTAATCAACGTTGCCGGCGGTAACACGGTACGACTACTACCACCACTTACGATTAGCGACGATGAAGCCGCTAACATTACCGAGCTTGTTAGCGACTTAATTATTGCCCACTAACCCATTCTTTCTGTACAGTATGAGCATGAAGCCACGCCACTTTATTACCCTAAACGACCTAAGCGCCGACGAGTTGCGCTCAATTATCCAGCGCGCTATTGAGCTAAAGAAGATGCGAGCAGATGGCATTATTTATGAGCCGTTAAAAAATAAAGCTCTCGCGATGATTTTTGAAAAATCATCAACACGCACTCGAATTTCTTTTGAGGCGGGGATGACTCATTTCGGCGGCAGTGCACTATTCTTATCACCTCGCGACACTCAACTGGGCAGAGGTGAGCCGATCGAAGATTCCGCACGCGTTATTTCTCGAATGGTCGACGGCATCATGTTACGCACGAATGACCATGAGACCGTTAGCACTTTCGCAAAAAACTCCAGCGTACCCGTCATTAACGGCTTAACTGACCGTTTTCACCCTTGCCAGCTGCTGGCCGACCTACAAACTTGGTTTGAGCAACGTGGCGACATAAAAGGCAAACGCGTCTGCTGGATTGGTGACGGAAATAATATGTGCCAATCTTACATGAATGCTGCAAAGCTACTCGATTTCAACCTAGCCATCGCTTGCCCTGTTGGCTATGAGCCAGAACAAGAATTGCTAGCGGCCACAGCCAGCCACGTTGAGTTATTCCACGACCCTAAACTAGCGGCCAACAATGCCGACCTCGTGGTCACCGATGTTTGGGCCAGTATGGGTCAAGAAGAAGAACAAAAAATTCGTGAGCAGGACTTCGAGAATTTTCAAGTCAACTCGTCGCTTATGTCTGTTGCAAACCCCGACGCACTGTTCATGCACTGCTTACCAGCGCATCGCGGTGAAGAGGTTAGCGCGGAAGTGCTCGATGGAAAACAAAGCGTTATTTGGGATGAAGCGGAAAATCGCTTACACGCCCAAAAAGCCCTATTAGAATTCTTAATGAAGTAACACCTTAGATATATTCAGCCCAATACCTTAAGGACCATTAGTGAAAAAAATATTCTTAGTACTCGCCCTCTTAACCAGTTCTGCTGTCATCGCCGAACCCGCCTACGTCTCTGATGAACTAGACATTATGATTCGTTCTGGCAAAAGCTCGGGCCATCGCATCATCGCCACACTAAAAAGTGGCAAAAAAGTCAACATCATTGAGCGCGATCAAGCATCCGGTTATTCAAAAATAAAACTGAGCCCTACGCGTGAAGGCTGGGTACTGTCACGGTTACTAAATAAAACGCCATCTGCAAAATCTCGCTTAGCCAAAGCTGAAGCTGCCCTAGAGTTACTGAAAACAAAATTCAACGATTCCAGTCAAAAGTTAAGCCAACTGGGCGAAGAAAAAGGAAGCTTGGACAGCGAAACAAGTGAGCTTAAGAAACGCAACACCACTTTGTCACGTGATTTAGAACAGTTGAGAAAAACCTCTAACAATGCGGTTCAAATTCTTGCCGAGCGTAACCAGCTTCAGCAGCGTGTAGTGACTATTGAACGCGAACTGGAAAGCTTGAAAAGAGAAAATGATACCCTCCTCAACAGCGAAGCCCTAGATTGGTTTTTAATCGGCTCGGGCGTTTTACTGCTCGGCATCATGCTTGGGTTCATCCTTCCTAAAATAAGCTGGCGTAAAAAGTCATCTTGGCAATCTTCATTTTAAACCTTTATATACGAGCACAATATGTCTGATAAAAAAAACGATAGTAGAAAATTTTCTTCTCAAGTAGTGGATGGTATGGAACGCGCGCCGAGCCGAGCGATGCTACATGCCGTTGGCTTTAATGATGCTGATTTCAAAAAACCTCAAGTGGGTGTAGCGTCCACATGGGCGATGGTAACACCGTGTAATATGCACATTAATGGCTTAGCCGATGACGCGGTTCAAGGCGTAAATGCTGCTGGCGGCAAAGGAGTTATTTTTAATACCATTACAATTTCTGATGGTATCTCAATGGGTACGGAAGGTATGAAGTACTCACTAACATCGCGCGAAGTCATTGCTGATTCGATTGAAACCGTTGTCGGCTGCCAAGGCTTTGACGGCGTTGTTGCCATCGGCGGCTGCGACAAAAATATGCCCGGCTGTATGATCGCCCTCGCACGCCTTAATCGCCCAGCTATTTTTGTATACGGCGGCACCATTCTGTCTGGCTGCCACAAACAGCGCAAGCTAGATGTTATCTCAGTATTTGAAGCGGTTGGCGCACGCGCAAACAACCTTATCGATGACGAAGAATTGCACGCCATTGAATCAAAGGCTATTCCAGGCGCCGGTTCTTGTGGCGGTATGTACACCGCTAACACCATGGCATCGGCGATTGAAGCGATGGGCATGAGTTTACCAAACAGCTCAGCTCAGGCGGCTATTTCTGCTGATAAGAAGAAAGATTGCGAGGACGCAGGTGAAGCCGTTCTAAAGCTATTGGAACTAGACATTAAACCGCGTGACATTATGACGCGCAAAGCCTTTGAAAACGCCATTACCGTTGTTATCGCTCTAGGCGGGTCGACTAACGCCGTTCTACATTTATTGGCCATGGCACACAGTGCCGACGTTGAACTAGAACTGAACGATTTCACCGAGATCGGCCAGCGCGTACCGATGGTTGCCGACTTGAAACCCAGTGGCAAATACTCCATGGGCGAGCTCATTGAAATTGGTGGCATTCAACCGCTTATGAAAATCCTCTTGGATGCAGGCTTACTGCACGGTGATTGCCTAACCGTTACCGGCAAAACACTGGCGGAAAACTTAGCTGATGTAGCACCTTACCCAGATAACCAAGATGTTATTCGTTCGCTTGATAACGCCATTAAAAAAGACAGTCATTTAGTGATATTACACGGCAATTTAGCAAAAGAAGGCTCTGTCGCGAAAATCACTGGCAAAGAAGGCCTCGGCTTTACAGGAACCGCGCGTGTCTTTGATTCTGAAGAAGAGTCGATGACGAGCATCCTCAATGGCTCCATTAAAGAAGGCGACGTGCTCGTTATTCGCTACGAAGGCCCAAAAGGCGGTCCTGGCATGAGAGAAATGTTGGCACCAACATCCGCTATTATGGGTCGCGGGCTTGGTGATAAAGTTGCTTTTATTACCGACGGTCGATTCTCTGGGGGAACACACGGTTTTGTGGTTGGCCACATTACACCTGAGGCTTACCAAGGTGGCGCTATCGCAATTGTTGAAGACGGTGACACCATCACCATTGATAGTGTTAAAAATGAGTTACGACTCCATTTAGACGACGATGTCATTCAACAACGCCTTGCTAACTGGACTCGACCCGAGCCTCGTTACACACGTGGCGTTTTAGCAAAATATGCAAGATTAGTGAGCTCCGCCTCTGAAGGCGCTGTTACCGATAAAGTTGATTGAAAGTGACTCGTCTACCTTCAGTTAATTAACACCATGAGTAACGGTTATACACTTTGATCAAACCCCTTAACACTCTCGACATGATGCGTGCCTTAATCGGCACGCCATCAGTCAGCAGTACTAATGCGTCTTACGATCAAAGCAACCTAGCCGTTATTAACCTATTGGCTGATTGGTTAGAAAACATCGGATTTAAGGTCAGCATCGAGCCGCTTTCAGATCAAAGCGGGAAAGCCAACCTAATCGCCACCATTGGCCCACAGTACAAGGGCGCTAACGGACTCGTTTTATCAGGCCACACCGATACAGTTCCCTATGATAATCGCCATTGGCAACAAGACCCCTTTAAACTAACCGAAAGAGATAATAATTTTTATGGCCTAGGCAGTACGGACATGAAATCATTCTTCGCGTTAGCTATTGAGGTAGCCACCCGGTTTAAAGCCAGCGACTTCAAACGGCCTTTAACCATACTGGCCACCGCCGATGAGGAAAGCGCCATGAGTGGCGCACAGGCGCTCGTTAAAGAACAATTTCAACACGCAAAGTACGCCATTATTGGCGAGCCCACAGGCTTAACGCCTATCCGTATGCACAAAGGCGTCATGATGGAGTCCTTGATCGTCACCGGGCATGCTGGGCATTCAAGCAACCCAAATTTAGGTGCCAGCGCCACCGAAGGAATGCATCAAATTATTAATGAGTTGCTGCGCTGGCGAGAAGAACTACAAAGAAAGCACCAAAACCCAGTCTTTGATGTTTCCTCACCGACGATGAATATTGGCTCCATTCACGGTGGCGACAACCCAAATAGAATTTGCTCTCATTGTGAAACACAAATAGATATACGGCCACTCCCTGGCATGAGTATTGATTCATTACGTGCTGATTTGCAAAAACGCTTAAGTGCTGTGTTACCTGAAGAAAGCAAACTCAAGCTCGCCTACCGGCCCATTTTTTGTGGCGTTCCGCCGTTTGAAACAGCCGCCGATGCAAAACTCACGCAAATGATCGAACACATTACCGGCAAAGCCTCCGCAGCTGTCGCATTTGGTACAGAAGCTCCCTACTTAAACAATCTCGGGCTCGACACCATCGTTATCGGCCCAGGCAATATTGATCAAGCACATCAGCCAAATGAATACATTCCCAGCAACCAAATTGAGCCATACTGCAACTTTCTGCAAAAATTAATACAAAAAATTTGCATTAATCAGTAAATATTCATAGTATTGCAACAATTATTAGTTTCTTTGCGTTTTACGCAAATAAAGACTAATATTTACGCATGCTAAATGATGCAAATTTTATTATCCAACAATTTGGTGGCGTCAAACGACTCGCCAATGCCATCAATAAAGACCCTGCTACCGTTTATCGCTGGACATACCCTAAAAGCAAAAATGGCACTGGCGGACTGGTACCATCCTCTGCTTTAAAAAGCATATACGAAGCCGCGAAGTTGCTGGGTATCGCTCTTGATGAAGCTAAGGAACTTACATCACTTCCTCTTCCAACAGAGGAATTAACACACCCCCATCAATTTATTAACTGGTTTAGAAGTACTGCGCCTTATATACACGCCCATCGCGGCAAGACGTTCGTTATAAACTTTAGCGGTGAAGCGGTCGATGACGCACTATTTCGCTCTTTGATTGAAGATTTTGCCTTACTAAATAGCCTCGGCATCCGTCTCATTCTTGTACATGGTATTCGCCCTCAGTTGGAAAAAAAACTCATCGACAATAAGCACCCTAGTCAAGTTTTTCAACATTTACGGGTGACCGACAAACCAACGCTTGAAATGGCAAAAGAAGCCTCGGGCACTGTTCGCACCAATATTGAAGCAAGGCTCTCCACCAGCTTAACTAACACCCCAATGTCTGGCTCGGGTATTCGCGTTGCCTCCGGAAACTTTATTGTTGCTAAACCACTCGGCATTATTGATGGTGTTGATTACCAATTTACCGGTGAAGTGCGCCGAGTTGATGGCGAGACGATAGCCAACACTCTTGATTCTGGCCATATTATTCTAGTATCACCACTCGGATACTCACCCACTGGCGATGTTTTCAATCTTCGTAGCGAAGAAATAGCCACTGCTATTGCCACCACCATAAAGGCCGACAAACTTATTTTAATGACCGAACGGACAGAGCTTCTAACTGACAAGAACAAGCTCATCCGTCAATTAACAACCGAGCAAGCACAAACTATTTTAGACACTACGGATGATCAGCAAGATGACACCTACCTGCATTTGCAAGAAGCCATTCGCGCCAGCAAACTGGGCGTAAAGCGCATCCATTTAATTAATCGAAAAATAAACGGTGGCCTACCATTAGAACTGTTTACACGACAAGGCTCAGGGACGCTGATTAGTATTCAGCCGTTTGAGGATGCTCGCCCTGCTAATTTTAATGACATTCATGGCATCATTGAACTTATTCGCCCGTTAGAAGCTCGTGGTTTACTCGCCTACCGTTCCGCTGAAACCATTGAGATGGATATTGAGCAGTTTCACGTTATTGAACAAGACGGCTTGATCACTACCTGCGCCGCACTGTATCAGTACCCACACGAGTCAATGGGCGAGCTCGCTTGCGTTGCTGTTCATCCCAATTATCGTACCGGCGAACGTGGAGAATACCTATTAAGTATGATCGAAAAAAAGGCGCGTTCCGCAGGGCTTACTCAATTATTTGTACTCACCACACAAAGCAGCCACTGGTTTGCAGAAAAAGGTTTTCAGGCCGCAACACTTAACGATTTACCGAAACTAAAACGCGACCATTACAACCAAACTCGTCGCTCTAATGTGATGATCAAAAAGCTGTCCTAGTAAAGCCATTAATTTTCAAAGCATTTTTACCATCAACGTCTATACTTAATTGGAAATAGGGAATACCCGAAGGGTTTTTACAATAACATGAACGTTTTTTTACCTGATAGCTGCAATGATTCAGATTTAAAGATATTACAAATCTCTGATATGCACCTATTTGCGTCCGTTGATAAAGAGTTAGTGGGCGTTAATACTGAAGATAGCTTTTTATCTGTTTTGCAGCTCGCGCAAGAAGCCAGCTGGCCACCCGACCTTATTTTCCTTACTGGCGATCTAAGCCAAGACAGCTCAACCGAGTCTTACACACGGCTGATTGAACACATGACAAAACTAAATATTCCTTGTTATGTGTTACCCGGCAATCATGATACGCCCGCCATGCTCACAGAGCTTTTTGAAACCCCACTGTTAACATATCAACCCTTGCTACATTACAAACAGTGGCTGTTCGCGTTTCTCGATTCGGAAACGCCCAATGAGGAAGGAGGCACACTCGATGAGGCAGCGGTTGAAAAGCTTCGACAAGAAATAAGCGCCCATCCGAACAAACAAGTGCTCATTTGCTTACATCACCAGCTAATACCCATTGGCAGTGAGTGGTTGGATAGCATGTGTGTAGCAAACCCTGATTCATTGATTAAAGTGATAACGGATTACCCTAATGTACGAGGTGTTATTCATGGGCATATTCATCAGTCCTTCAATACTCTCGTAGCCAACAAACCTCTGTATGGGGCACCCTCAACCTGTTTCCAATTCAAACCATTGAGTAAAGAATTCGCCATCGATAGCGTTGCCCCCGGCTACCGCTGGTTACGTTTAACCGAAGATGGAGACATTCACACGGGAGTCATTAGGTTAGATACTACACCCGATAATCTGGACCAAAACTCAGCCGGTTATTAACTATTTTTTAAAAATATTAGGCGTAATACCAGGGAACAAGCAAGACCACATTTCTGTTAACGCACTTAAGTAAACATTGCGTTTAAAATGCACCACATCAAAGGCAGGCTCCCAATAATCGGCCCACCGCCAACTATCAAATTCTGGCGTGTCCGTCGTATCAAATGAGATGTTTTTTTCATCGCCCACTAAACGCAACATAAACCATATTTGCTTTTGCCCCTTGCATATTGGAAAGCTATCCATACGAATAAAGTGTCTAGGCAAATCGTAATAAACCCACTCTCTTGTTTTCCCAACAACTTCCACGTGTTCGGGCTTTAAGCCAATTTCCTCGTACAATTCACGATACATTGCTTCTTCGTGTGTCTCACCCTCATCCATACCACCTTGTGGAAACTGCCAACCGTTTTGGTTCGCCCGCCTAGCCCAAAATAATTTATTATGTTGGCTACATAAAATGATGCCAACATTAAGTCGGTAACCATCGTCATCAATCATGATTCATTCGTGTCACTTAAGTTTATTACTGATTATTATAGCCACGTTTTATCACAGCGCGACCTTCCTTCACAAAATGATTGGGAATCACTAACATTTATGTCAGACTTGCGCTTTTAGCGCCATATACCATAAGCCTTAGCAAAGCAGCAGGCGACCTGAGATACCGTCCTTCCAATACAATACGACACCCTAATACACACATGAGCTTAACGATTTTTGATTTAGACAACACCTTAATTAGCGATGACAGTGACCACCTTTGGGGGGAATTTCTTGTCGAACATCAGCTCGTCGATACGGATGATTACGCAAGAGCAAACACACAGTTTTACAATGATTATTGCCAAGGAAAACTGGATATCGATGAATACCTACGATTCGCCTTATCATTCCTAGCGGAGCACCCATTAGAAAAGTTACATCAATGGCGCGCACAGTTTATTGAAGAAAAAATACGCCCTCTCATCCTACCGGCCGCGCAAGCGTTGATAGAACAACACCGGCAAAAAGGTGACACCTTAATGGTTATTACCGCAACAAACCGCTTTGTCACAGAACCTATCGTTAACTTATTTGGCATCCAAACCATGTTGGCAACCGAGCCCGAACTCATTGCGGGACAATACACAGGGCGATATGTCGGCGAGCCATGCTATCAGGAAGGAAAAGTAATCCGTTTAACGAGTTGGCTGGCTGATAGCAGCATTGACCTCAGCGATAGCACTTTTTATAGTGACTCCCATAACGACATTCCTTTATTGGAAAAGGTAACTCACCCCGTTGCGGTTGATCCCGATGAGCAATTGCAGCGTCACGCAGCTGAAAACGGCTGGTCAATCATCAGCTTACGTTAACCTATGAGCGATAAGAAGCGCTGTGCTTGGGCTAAAAAACCGCTTGATATTCTTTACCATGATCAAGAATGGGGCGTCCCTTTAACAGATGAAAACAGACTCTTTGAGTTTCTCATTTTAGAAGGTGTTCAAGCTGGGCTAAGCTGGTCTACAGTGTTGCAACGGCGTGAGGACTACCGCGAACTGTACGATGCTTTTGATCCAAACATTGTCGCTAAATACAACTCACAAAAAATTGATCGCTTAATGCAGGACGCTAGGCTGATACGCAACAAGCTCAAAATAAATGCTAGTGTAAAAAATGCCATTTCATTTCTTCAAATACAAAACGACTTTGGCAGTTTTTCTAGCTATCTGTGGGCCTTTGTAGACAACGTTCCTATCATTAACCATTGGGAGCACCCCGAACAAGTACCTAATCAGACAGATACGTCCATTCGCCTCAGTCGTGACTTAAAAAAAAGAGGCTTTAGTTTTGTTGGCCCGACCATTTGTTATGCGCTCATGCAGGCGACCGGTCTAGTTAATGATCATCTCACTACCTGTTTTAGGCATTCAGAGTTAAAATAAGCCATGAACTATCTTCCTCTTTTTCATAAACTCGATAATAAAAACTGCCTGCTTATCGGCGGTGGCTCAGTCGCCACTCGTAAAGTACGCCTCTTATTAGAGGCCCGCGCTAACATCACAGTTATCGCGCCGCACTTATCTGAAGAACTTACGCAGCTTCTTAGTGATAAAAAAATAACGCATATTGAGCGCTCTTTTAAAGCCAATGATACCTCTAGCTTCAATTTTGTTATCTGCGCAACAAATGACCTTATAACCAACGCCGACGTCTCTGCCGAAGCCCAGTTGAACAATATCCCCGTTAATGTCGTCGACCAACCAGAGTTATGTAGCTTTATTTTCCCTGCGATAGTAGACCGCTCGCCGATGACGATTGCTATTTCAAGTGGTGGCGTTGCACCGGTGCTGTCTAGACTCACCCGCGCTAAACTAGAGACCTTGCTTCCGCAACAGTTGGGCAAGCTTGCAAAGCTCGCCGCTGAGTTTCGCCAAACGGTTAAGGATCACTTCAGTAATACCAAACAGCGACGAATTTTTTGGGAGGGCATTTTTAACGGTCCAATCGCAGACCTTAGCTATCAAGGCCGGCATGAAGAAGCTAAGAAAGAGCTCATTCAAACACTCAATCAAAGCCAAGACACAGCGACTATCGGTAAAGTTTACCTTGTAGGTGGCGGCCCCGGCGACCCTGAATTGCTAACGCTAAAGGCGCTGCGCCTGCTTCAACTCGCCGACATTATTGTCTACGATCGCTTAGTATCAAATGAGGTGCTAGAGCTTGCCCGTCGTGACGCCGAACGCATCTACGTTGGCAAACAACGTAGCGACCATAGCGTGCCACAAGAAGACATTAATGCCTTGCTGATAAAACTGGCTAAACAAGGTAAGCGCGTTGTTCGACTAAAGGGTGGCGATCCGTTTATGTTTGGTCGCGGCGGTGAAGAAATTGAAACGTTAATCGATGAAAACATAAGCTTTGAGGTGGTACCCGGCATCACCGCCGCTTCAGGTTGCGCGAGTTACTCGGGCATTCCATTAACCCACCGGGATCACGCCCAATCCTGCATGTTTGTTACTGGGCACCTAAAAGATAATACCGTTAATCTTGATTGGGACCAGCTCGCCAAGCCTAACCAAACAATCGTTATTTACATGGGGCTACTTGGCCTTCGCCAAATCGCAGAAAAACTCATAGAACGAAACTTACCCAGTAGTACGCCCGTTGCGCTGATTCAAAAAGGCACAACGCCTGAACACCGTGTGATTATTTCAGATTTATTGGGTATTGCCGACAAAGTAGAAGAGCTGAAACCTAAACCGCCCACATTAATTATTATTGGGTCTGTCGTTTCACTACATAATAAATTGAACTGGATAAATTAACACTCATGCCCTTTATATCACTGGAAGACCTTGAACTACATTACGAATACCAGTCGAACGGTGACACGCCCATTATCTTTTTACACGGCAACTTTGGCAGTTGGCATTATTGGCAACCCTTTCTGCAAGACCTGCCCAGCGGTTACTGCGGCTATGCGCCAGATTTTAGAGGCTGTGGCGACAGCGAAGTAACCGACAATGGATACGACATAAAAACGCTAAGCCAAGATGTAGCACAATTTGCTGACCGACTAAAAATCGACACATTCCATTTAGTTGGACACTCATTAGGCGGCGCTGTCGCTCAAGAGTTGGCAGGCACTATCCCTGAACGCATACTCACGCTTACATTAGTTGCACCCGCGCCAGCGGAAGGAATGGCATCACTAACTAATGTGTCGGTATCAGATTCATTCTTTTCCGCTAAAAACATCTTTCAGTTCTTAGCGACTATTGGTCTAAAAAGAAGGTTTCTATCTACCACCTTAAAAAAAACAATGCCTAGATTAAATAACAACAAGGGTTATTTAAATCTCGTTGTTAACGATGCCCTTAAAATGGACATTAAAGCTTTCGATGGCTTTTTAATGGCCCTAAAAAACTGGAACGGGGTCCATTTATTAAAACGCTTCGATTTTCCAGTCTTGATCATGCACGGTGAGCTTGACAGCGTCATACCCTTGCAGCCTTTGAAGAATATGCAGCAACAAATTAAAGACTGTCGCTTTCATACCTTTCGCAATGTTGGTCATTCACCTCAGCTAGAACACACTAAAGCCTTTAATAAATTACTGCGCGGCTTTTTACACGGTCATGAAATTGAAACTATTAGTGATAATGTATTCAAAAAGCCTCTCAATATATTCAGTCAATTAAAGCTCAAATTAAAAGGTTTATTCAAATAATTGGGCTGCGCTTATTAAGATGTGTCATTTACTAAAAAGCATTTACCTACTCAGCATTGCCCTTCTTCTTTCTGCCTGCCAATATGAAAGTGTGCCCGAACAAACTTGGGAACATGATAAAGCCGGCCTACTAGCCGCTAGCTTTTCTAAAGATGGCTCTCTTGCTCTTGTCTCGATAACCGGCGGTGTAGCGCAACTCATCAAAGTCGTCACCAACAAAGTACTTCACCAGTGGCAACACACCGATAGCAATGACGGTATCATTGCATCCGCCATATCGGCTAATAATCAGTTTGCCATCACCGCAGAAAGTAATTCACTCGCTTTATGGGAAATTAAAAGCGGTAAGATCATCGGCTATTGGGACTTCCCAACCATAACCGATATTAGCCTCTCGGCGAATGGCAGACGCGCAGTCATCGGCATGGCGTCTAATAAGGCCTATTACTTCGACCTTTATCATGGAAGAATCATTCATACCTTCAAACACGACGGCATTATTAATACCGTTGCGCTCTCAAACAACGGTCAATACGCCCTCACTGGCGGCAATGATCAGTATGCAAAGCTGTGGAGCCTTGAAACTGGAGAGCTCACCCAACGCTGGCGTCAGAATTTTAAAATTTACAATGTCGCCTTATCCGATGATGGCCGTTATGCGATGAGCAACGCCTCTTTAGGCAAGACCCGCTTATGGGACACCAAAACGGGAGAGAGGCTTAGTCAACTCCCGATGAGGTACATGACTGTTTCAGCCAGTGTATTTTCGCCTGACTCTCAAACGCTATTAACTGGCCGACCCAACCAACGCATCGATTTATGGGACGTTAAAACAGGTGATTTAATACGCACTTGGATACCGGCGAAAGACTTCGTCTGGGGCAACGATGCCGCCGCTATTGTTGCCCTAGCTTTCTCACGCAATGGGCGCAATATTTTCAGCGAAGCCTCTAGCGGTATCGCGCAAAAATGGACAATAGCAAAAAAATAAAGCGCCGCATCGTCATAGAGTTATGACTCTCAGATTTATTTAAATAAAGCCTCGGCTATATCACTTGTTCCTAGGTCTTTTTGCAGCCTCGACCAATCCTTATTCACAAGGCCTAGCTTCGCTTTGCTCACTTTTCTCATGCCATCAAGGTCAATCAAAACCGGGCTGTTGTTGGTAATCCAAATATTATGAGCCTTAAGATCACCGTGCGCATACCCACATGCATGTAAGTGCTGAATCAAGCAATGGATTTTTTCTGCCATCGTCATTGCATCTGCTCTACACACGGCTGAATGAAAGTATTCATATGCGTGTATGCCTTCTAAATACTCTGTCACAAAATATGAACGACCTCTTAATTTGCCAAACCGATTCTCCAGCAGCAACAGTGGCTTAGCTGTCTCGATACCATTAAAATCAAGCAAATGTCCGTTTCTCCAACTTACCGCAGCTCTGCTTTCCATAACAGATCGCGCAAACTGATGTAATGTACTCTTTTTGTTATAGCGTTTAACGATATACAATTTCCCAGCTATATCGACCTTAGCTACCGTTGCGCTCCTGCCACTTTTCAAAACCTGCCCTTCATTAATAAATGAATCGGGGTTAGCTATAAATTGATCAACATCCTGTTTATCCAGTGCTCTTGAAAACACACAAAACTGTTTCCAATTCTTTATAATCTCAAAGGCAGTGCATCGACGAAATACCTTCTTATTAATATATTTATCCTCACGCCAGTCTCTATAAATACTGAGCTGTCGAAGCACTCCTTGACGAAAGTTAGGCGATAATGTTGTGTCGCGAAGCTTAATATAACTATCAAGCAGCTTATTGATACTGGCCTTTTCCCATTGCGGCAATTGAGTTAAAAACATCGCTAAGTTTCTACTGGCCCACTTTTCAGATAAGCAGCGGCCTTTTTGCTCACCATTGACCTGATCGCCATCAATGAGATATAGCTTATTGCCATCATCAAGGAAGTTATCCAAATGAACATCTTGTTGATAACAAGACTGATCGTGCATCTTACAAATAAATGTCAACGCTGTTCTAAAAACAGCTTCACGTTCTTCAACTGAATTCAAACTGGCCAATTTTTGCCCTAGCGTTTCAGCCTGGTCAATAAATTGAAAAATAACGAGTGAAAAACTTGCCGACTCATTGATGACAAAATCAATAATTTCTGGCGTTGGAACGCCCGCCTTACTCATTAATTGAGCCCCATCAAACTCCCTTTTTGCTCGTTGCTTATATCCTTTCCCAAAGAAAACCTTTATAAACACGGCTTTGCCTTGATAAGTCGCCTTACAAGCAAGCCTTTTATGCGGCAGAAAACGGTTCAATTCCTCAGCGATGACAAACTCATCAGGTGCTTTATTCAACCTCAGGGTGAAGGGGAAAGGAATCTCCACAGCTTCTTTAAACTGAAGCAATCTCGCCACCGTCATCCCTTGGTTTGTCATCATTTATACGATACCAATATCATGCTTGAATAGCGTCCTCGTCAGCCTCTAAAAACTGCTGAGTACTGTAACTAAAGAATATCTCATTTGAACGGACCGCTTTTCTAAAGTATTCATCGTCACCGTAGGGTGACAGGGGTCTGCCAATCAACCAAGCCTGTAATTGGAACCGAAGTCTCTTCTTCCAACGCAAGGGCGTTTGTAAGTCATGCATCATGGCCAGGGCCATCGCTTTATTTCTTTGCTGATCTAAGGTTAACGATATAGAAACGAGCGAGCCAGCCGATAGATTCTTTCCCATATTAGGAGGTAAGGAAGCCAAGGTGTGACTGCTTCCAAATGGAAACATATCGCTATAAATTAAATGATTGGCATACAGGTAAATCTCCGCCGGTTTATGTGCGGCTTGTAACAGCGCTTCTTTAACAGCCAAGCTGCTGTAGTAGTGATCTTGATGCGGATCAAGCTTCATATGCGGCATCACAATACAATCCGGCTTAATGCGTTCGATACATTCAACCAGGTCTGCAATTAAAGTATTCCAACTGGGTGTGCCGTGTTTATCACTGTCCAGCGCTAGCGCATTAAATTCCCTAAATACTCGAGTATCCTTCACAGCAGCCGTTTTCGAGGCTACCGGCTCATCAGGGGCGTTTTGCATCGCTTTTAACTGCATACAAAAATAGCCGAGTTGGATTATATCTGTCGACTTCAAGCCCGCCCATTGCGGTACCGCAACACTATCCCAAGACCTTAAACGCCCTTTTAATAATGAAGCCTCTTCAGCGTTGGTTAAATGCGATTCATATGCCTTCGCCTCCAGCTCACCCGCGGTCACCGTAACGATAGCGCTATCGTGCGTGCTGTATAAACCGAAGGCTGCAATTTCAGCATCGTCGGCATGAGGCGCGATCACCAACACCTTCTTTTTATCTAAGCTGGGGTTGGAAAAAAGTAAGACTTCAGCGGTCTTTGTTGATAAATTACAATACCTCGTTTCGATAGATATCGTTTCGCTAGAATGAATAAATTCGCTAATATTAAGGTAGCGCAAGCCGTTAACAGCCCGTTCAAAATATTGCCGCCTCTCGATAGAACCAGAGCGTATGATGACAAAGGGGTCTAAAAACTTGCCGCGCCAGCTGTGCCGAACATTAATCGCCAATATTGCCGAGTCATACGCTTCATCGCAGTTCAAACATTGAAAAGCAGTATCGCCAGCCAGCCAATTTGGCTTAAGTCTGTCCGCTGCATCAAATTGGTATAAATAATCAGCACAGGGGTCATAAAAATTATGGTCTGCTAGGAATAATTCGTTCACAACAAATAACAACAGCAGTAGCCCTATTAGCATTAGAAACTGACCGTTAAACAGTAAATACACTGATAACAAAATCAACAATACTAAGCGTATCAGCGCTAAACGTTTTTTTTGTTTAAAGCCCTTATTTAGTTTTTTGTTCATACCGAATAAACTGCGCTGCGACAGCACCACCTGTCTTTATATTCATTATCGGCTTTACCAAACGAATAGCGCAATGTTTTACCTTGAGCCTTACTTAACTCCCACGCCTGCTGTGTATTTATATACGTTAGTACGCTACCCGAACTTAATGATTTATACGCAGGATCAACCCCGCCATTGATATATTCCATCGAGATATGTGATGGGCACTCTACTTTATAAACCAGTTGAATAGCGATGGCTTTGCCTTCCATCTCTATCACCGAACCAAATAACAAGGGCCGCAAATAACCCAATAGTTGCTCTAATTGCTGATAGCCCTTTGGCTTAAAACCCCAACGTAGCTCAAATAAGCGCGTATAAACCCCAGCAAGCTCTGCATTAGACATAGAATCAACCGTTCGGATAATCCCACCTTGTTCATGCAACAAACGTAATTCTCTTTTACGGTTATATCTGAATTTTTTAGAAAACTCACTCGGTGCTTTAGCTAAACAGATATCCATCGTACTGGGCTTTAAGTTACTGATATTTGCCATATGAAGCGCTGACAAATTATCCACCTGTACCGGCAACTTAATTGGCGATGTTGCTGCAATAGGCAATATCAGTTCCGCATTACCAAAATCAACAATGCCCTGACGTGACGTCTGCTTTAAGCCACGTTTACTACCAGCAAGCCACTTTTTCCAAACAGGAATGACCGCTTGTAAGTCGGCACCTTCGCCAAATGCAAAAAATTGCATAGGCAGTCCAACCATTGCTGCGATAGCGTTCAATGAAACAGGATGAGTTAAAACACTGCCACCAAATTTTTCATAAGCCGCTGCATAGATCGCTTGATCCACTTCATACCAGCCCTTCATCCGCCTGTTTTGAAAAAATGACTGCATTAAACGGCCATTAATCCGTTTAATGTTCGCCATACTTTCTCAGCGCTGAGTGTTCCATAACACGCCGGCTTTACGTCAGATAGTTGAGTGTAAGCACATTCTTTTTTTAAGCACGGCGAACAATCAAATTCTGTTTGCAGGCATTGATTATTCTCGCCCATAGTACCCGTTAATTTGGCACTGGTTGAACCATAAATTGTTACCGCTGGCGTACCGCAAGCTGCGGTTAAATGCGCTAAGCCACTATCAACCCCCACTACGCCTTTGGCGTGCATCAATATGGCTGATAGCTCTTTAATGGATGAACGTGGCAATACGTGTGCTTTTTCTGAGGCATCGGATATCATTGTCGCTCGCCCATGCTCTTGTTCGTTACCCCAAGGTAAGTACACATTAAACCCTTGTTCGGTAGCCAACGAAGCCAAGTTTTTCCAATATTCATTTGGCCAATGTTTGCTTGCCCACGTTGTACCGTGTAAGAAGATGAGATAAGGCTGTTGCAACGATTCAGAGGCTTTGCAAGCTTCTTTGTTAAGACCATACGATATTTGCTCATTTACAAATTCGTAGCCAAGACTCTTCGCAAATAATTGGCGAACACGGTCAATGGCATGTTGGCCCTTGGGAATATCTATTTTATGCTGGTACGCCATCGACGCTAACGGCTCTCGGCAACTGGTTTTTGACAATCCAAACTTTTTGCCCCGTGCCTTGCGTGTTAAAAAGGCGCTTTTAATCAAGCCTTGCGCATCAATCACCGCATCATATTCATGCTGTTGAATATCATTAATAGCCGCCTTAATTTCCGCACGGCACTGCCATAAATTTTTACGCCAGCGACGAATCGCAACGGGAATAACACGGTTAACAAACGGGTGTAATTTAGGAATGTCTTGGAAAGGTTCCTCAACCACCCAGTCGAAAGAAATATCGGGAATCGCGTTGGCAGCATCCGTCAATGCTGGCAATGTATGAATAACATCGCCGAGTGAAGACGTTTTAATAACGAGAACTTTCATTCGTAAAAGTTACGATGCATCCAGTAAGGCAAAAACACGATCGGGTGAAATTTTTGTCAGGCAATCTAAATGCCCCAACGGACATTCACGCTTAAAACACGGCGAGCACGATAAGTGCAAACTGATTACTTCCGCATCGGGGTGAAGGGGCGGTGTGAAGTTAGGATCGGATGAGCCATACAGCGCCACTGTTTTTATATTCAGCGCTGCGGCTACGTGCATAAGACCCGAATCATTGCTCACCACTGCATCGCATAAGGACATTAAATCTAACGCTTCGGTTAGGCTGGTTTGACCCGCAAAATCACGACAACTTCCACCCGCCAATTCGTTAATGGTTGCTGTTACAGGTTCATCTTTTGCCGATCCAAACAAATAAACCTGCCAACCTTTTGCTAGCGCCTGCTTGGCAACATTTGCGTAATGCTCTTCAGGCCAGCGTTTAGCGGGCCCGTATTCTGCGCCGGGGCACAGGCCAAGCACTTTCCCCTTAGCCTCGACGATACCAAATGCACGTTTAACAGCATCAACGCTAGCCGGATCAATAAGTAAGCGTGGCTGTGGAATATCAGGAAGGACCGCACACGGTGCCGTTGCTAAGGCAACAAAACGTTGCACCGTTTTAGTTAAGAATTCTTTATTCAAGCGGCGAGAGTCATTTAACAAACCCCAACGCACCTCACCTAAATAACCGGTTCGTTTCGGTATATTTGAAAAATAAGGAATGAGCGCTGACTTCCACGAATTGGGTAACACGATCGCTTGATCGTATCGCTCACTTCTTAAGCTTTTCCCAAGTGCTTTACGTCCCTTAAAATCAAACTGCCCATGCCCTAATGGCATAACAATCGCCTTACGAACTTCTGGCATTCGTTCTAGGATAGCTAGCGACCATTCCGGTGCCAATACGTCAATCAAACACTGTTCATGCTGCTGTTTTAGCGCCATAAACAAACTTTGCGCCATCACCATATCGCCCACCCACGACGGGCCAACGACAAGTATGCGATACGGCTGGCTCAAGAAATACTTAGACCAGTGTTAACCAGTCGTTATGCTCTGGCGAACGACCTTGAACTGCATCAAAATACAGTGTTTGTAAACGCTCAGTAATAGGGCCTCTGCCACCATTACCAATCGTACGGTCATCCACTTCGCGAATGGGCGTGACTTCTGCTGCTGTGCCGGTAAAAAAAGCTTCATCTGCAACGTATACTTCATCACGCGTGATTCTCTTTTCTACTACTTGCAAACCGCATTCTTCAGCCAGTTGGAAAATAGTTTCGCGGGTAATGCCTTCAAGTGCTGATGTTAAGTCAGGCGTAATCAGTTTACCGTTACGCACAAGAAAGATATTTTCGCCACTACCCTCTGCCACATAGCCCTCATGATCGAGCAACATCGCTTCGTCATAACCACAAGAGATGGCCTCTTGTAGCGCTAGGATTGAGTTCATGTAGTTACCATTCGCCTTGGCTTTACACATCACACTATTAACGTGATTACGAGTATATGAAGACGTACGAATCCTGATGCCTTTTTCAATCCCGTCTTCGCCGAGGTATTTTCCCCACTCCCAAGCAGCCACCATGACGTGAACTTTTAAGCTATCAGCACGAATACCCATGCCTTCTGAACCGTAAAAACACATAGGGCGCAGATAAGCAGACTTTAACTTATTTTTAGAAACAGCCTCGCGTTGAACTTGGTTTAGCGTGTCCTTATCGAACGGGATTTTCATATTCAAAATATGAGCCGAACGGAACAAACGGTCTGTATGATCTTGCAATCTAAAAATAGCTGTACCTTCAGGCGTTTCATAAGCACGCGTGCCTTCAAACACACCCATGCCATAATGCAAGGTATGCGTTAGCACGTGGACCTTGGCTTCACGCCAATCTACCCACTCACCATCCAACCAGATGACGCCATCTCTGTCATCCATTCCCATAGTTAACTCCTAACTTGTTTGTGAAAACTAAACGTACAATACATTTAGCTATTTAAAATTATTTCATTCCATACTGAACTAACTAGCCTGACGTGATCCTCGACTAAATCAGCATTCTTCATCATTGAACTTTCGGCTAACGAAGCATGATGGGTGGCTTCACGGAAAGCCTTGTAAGCATCATTCAACCCTTGCTGTTGCAAGCTCGATAAAAAGCCAACCTTTCCCAACTCTTGCAGCAAACGAATATTATCTGTGTACTTCAATAGTGCGTCGTGTCGACTAGCATTAGCCAATACACCGAATTGTACAATAAACTCAATATCGACAATACCTCCAACACCATGTTTTAAATCAAAACAGCCTTCCTTGGCTTTTAATAACGATGCACGCATTTTTTCTCGCATCTCAATCACATCATTTCGCAAGACATCCGTATCGCGGGGATTCGCTAATACTTGGTCACGAATTAACTTAAACCGCGCCGCGACCTCAGCACTCCCAGCAACAAACCGCGCACGGATTAAGGCTTGATGCTCCCACGTCCAGGCGTTATTTTTTTGATAACGCTCAAAGGCAGATTCGCCCGTAACAAGTAAACCAGATTGACCATTAGGCCGTAAGCGTAAATCGACTTCATAGAGCTCGCCAGAAAATGTACGAGTGGCCATAAACGTAATAATTTTTCGGCCTAAACGCATATAAAACTCACTTAAAGACGTTGGCCTATCACCCACGGTTAGCTCATCGGTTGCTGCGTCTTTATGCAGAAATATGAGGTCTAGATCCGAGCCAAAACCCAACTCAATACCACCCATTTTTCCAAAACCAACCACCGCAAAACCACTCACCACATCTGCACTAGCATCAGCAGGCACCCCATACCGCGCACAAACCGATTGCCAGCTCAACGCCAGCACTTTTTCAGTCATCACTTCCGCAATATCAGTCAATTTATCGCTCACCACCATCACCGGAAGAACGCCCGTTAAATCTGAGGCCGCTATACGTAACACATTGACCTGTTTAAAAAGCCGCAGTGCCTCCATTTGGCCTTCTATATCATCAACCTCTATCGAAGATAGAATGGCATTTAAATCTGCTTGTAGCTCTACTTTTGACGGCGGATAAAATAAACTTTGAGGGTCAATCAGTTCGTCCAATAAAATAGGCCAGCGCGTTACTTGAGTCACAATCCAAGGGCTTAAGATGGCCAGTTGAGTCAACTGCTTAAAAACCGCAGGGTTCTCAACCAGCAAAACCAAATAAACCACCCGATTACAAATTTTCTCCAGCATCTTTAAAAAAGCGGACAATGTTCTTTCGTGTGACTCATCAATTAACAAGGCGTCCACCAACTTGGGCAAAAGCTTGCTCATATACTGCCGGCCTTTTTCTTGTAATTGTCGAACTGGGTAACTTTGGCAAAAATGAAGAATATCTCGCGTCACCTCATCACTAACGATCACACCCTTCAATTTAAAGAAGGCATCTAGAGCGTCCGTATCAAGCTCTAACCAGTCAACACCGTCATCCAACTCATTTGGTGACACAAAATCCACTAGGCTTTCAAAATGTTGGTGCACGCGTTGCATCGTTTGATGCGTTTTTTCAAATAGTTTTTCCCAGCAGTCAAACTCCATCGACAAGGCCAAGCGCGCTCGATTTATCTCATCTTTTGGCAAGTCGTGCGTTTGTTTATCATCTATTTCTTGAATATGATTTTCTAAGCGGCGTAAGTAGCGATAATCGTCGGTCAACTGCTGTGCCGCTAACCTTGGTATTTGACCTTTTTCAGCCAATAGCTCCAATACTTTTAAAATACCCCGCTCTTGAAGTGACTTATCACGCCCTCCTCGAATAAGTTGGAAAGCTTGGCCTATAAACTCAATTTCTCGAATCCCTCCTGGGCCCAATTTAACGTTATGCTTGACACCTTTTTGCTGTAACTGCGATTCAATTTGTCGCTTCATAACACGAATCGAGTCAAACACCCCATAGTCCAAATAGCGACGAAAAACGAATGACTTAATCATCGACTGAAGCTCTGCTTTATCGTTTTCACACCCGGTAATTACGCGCGCCTTAACCATCGCGTAGCGTTCCCATTCACGCGCATGGCTTTGGTAATAAATTTCCATCGCATCGCTGTTTAACACCAAGGCACCACTATCGCCAAATGGTCGCAATCGTGTGTCCACACGAAACACAAAACCATCCACTGTTTGCTGGTCCAATAGCTTTACAATAAGACGGCACATTCGCGTAAAAAATTCTTCGTTACTAATCGCGCGTGAACCATCTGTTTCGCCTGCCGCTGGGTAGCAAAATATAAGATCAATATCCGACGAAAAATTAAGCTCATTCGCGCCTAATTTACCCATGCCGATAACCATTAATTGTTGCTGTTTACCCAGCTCGTCACGAGGTATGCCAAAGCGCCCACTATAGAGTTGATACGACCAAGCAACAGCACATTGAATCAAGACATCGGCCAACGCTGAAAGTTGATGCAAGATGCTCTCAAGTTCTTCGCCTGATATATCTTGCCAAGCAATTTCTGCCATTGTTTGATTGCGATAGCGCCTTAATATTCGCATCACAGTAGCTTCTTCAGCCGTCGCCACCACCTCAGCCATCAACCCAACCAGTGCTGCTTGGTTAAACTCACTAATGTCACCCGTTAGACCCTTCATAGCAACCTCAGGGAACCTTTTCATCTGAGATTGCACAAAACGACTACAAGCAAGAACGCGAGCCAATTGCTCTATCCGATAGTGACCCACATTGAGTGGGATATCCTCAAGCTGTAAAGGCAATTCACACAAAACAGCCCCGACCTCTTCGTGAAACTCTGTTGGGATCGTCTGAAGTAATTTATTTTTATTTATCTCATGCATAACAACATCTTAAACATAATCTGCGGTAAATCTAACTAAATTCCTCAAATCAAAACGCAGCTATAAACCGTGATATACTCGAGTCACAACAATAATTAGCACGAGGCAGTTTAGTATGCATACTAAAACGAACTCGAGCACAATCAAGGACTCGATAGGTGCTGTTCGAGGATTGACCAACAAATTCAGCAAGAAAGTCTTGCCCTCCCCCTCGCGTGGCTGACGACTCAAACAAGCGTCTCCAAGAGGTCATTAACAAGCAAAATAAAACCATTGCTTCTCTATCTAAGCGCGTTGAAATACTTGCAAACGCCGATAGCGTTAATACACTTAAGGAGCAATTAGGCGCCAAATCTGTTGCGCTCGAAAAAGCCAACTTAGCGGCCGAGAAAACCAGTGTCGAACTGGAAAATGATAAAAGCTTCATGCGCTCCACCATGAATTCCTTGAGCACCGGCATCATTACCACCGACTTAAGCGGTTCAATTTTTTACGTTAACCCCGCTGGACGTAAAATACTAAATTTAAAAAAGGGGGCAAGCCGCCATAAAACCATCAATGAAATATTTAGAATAGAAACCAATGAGTCGATATTGATTGACCTTATACCAACTCAAAAAAATTTAGCCCCCCTTAGAAACCAGCTCGCCTTTTTCTCCAACGACCGCGGCCTTAAATGTACGTTTGAATGGAGCCGCTCCTTCATCATTAATAAAGCAGAAGAGCCGATCGGGTTGGTTTTTTTCTTTGACGATATTACTCACGCACACAATTTAAAACAGCAACTCAAACACCAAGCTACTCACGACGGCCTTACCGGTCTATATAACCGTATAGAGTTTGATCGACGACTCACCAACCTCATCGGCTCATCACACAATCAAAACGCAACGCATGCGCTTATCTACATCGACTTAGACCAATTCAAAATTGTCAACGATGCTTGCGGGCACCAAGCGGGAGATGAATTGTTGAGACAACTATCTTCCATTATGTCAAGGCAAGTGCGTGGCCGTGACACGCTGGCAAGAATCGGGGGTGATGAATTTGCGGTCCTGCTGGAACATTGCCCACAAAAAGTCAGCCTAAAGATCGCCCAAACCTTATTACGCACCATCCAAGATTTCCGCTTTACTTGGCAAGAAAAAGCCTTTGATGTTGGTGCAAGCTTGGGCGTTTTATACTTCTCATTATCCGGCATTACTTCCCATAACCCTCTTAGCCTCGCTGATGTCGCCTGCTATAAAGCAAAAGAGCTTGGGCGCAATCGCATACACGAAGTGAGCTTCTTCGCCAACAAGACGGTCAATAATGAGCCACTTGATGAAAAGGAATGGGTGGTTGAAATTAATAATGCCATCACTGAAAAGCGTCTCGTTTTGTACCAACAAACCATCGCACCCATCGACCTAACATCTTCAGAGAAGGCCAATTATGAAATTTTAATCCGTATCCTCGATACCAACGGCAACCTTATCCCGCCGGGTGCATTTTTACCGGCTGCTGAGCGCTTCAACATTATCAACTCAATTGACCGTTACGTTATTAGGACAACATTCCACTGGCTTGCAGAGCACCCCGATATCCTTGCTGCTACCAAACAATGCTCTATTAATTTGTCTGGGCCCTCGCTGTCCGACCCAGGTTTACCTAATTTTGTCAGCTATTGCTTTGAGCAATACAACATTCCTTTTGAAAAGATCTGTTTTGAAATCACTGAGACATCGGTCATTCAACACCTTAATATTGCTAAGAAGTTCATGATGGAATTACAAGATCAAGGCTGCATCTTCGCACTAGATGATTTTGGAACAGGCATGTCATCTTTCTCGTACCTTAAACAACTGCCCGTTAATAAGCTCAAAATTGACGGAACATTTGTCCGCGACATAGCAAAAGACCCTATTGATTTAGCCATGACCCGTTCGATTAATGATATTGGCCACGTTATGGGCATGCAAACCATCGCTGAATTTGTTGAAGGGCCTGAAATACTTCAACTACTTAAAGAAATTGGCGTTGATTATGTTCAAGGCTATTACATTGCAAAACCAGAACCCATTGAGTCCCTTATTAAACACCTACAATAAAACTATAACTTCGCACGCCTTAAACGCAAGGCATTACCAATAACCGACACCGAGCTTAAGCTCATCGCCGCCGCCGCCAACATGGGTGATAGCAACACGCCCAGCAATGGGTACAACACACCCGCCGCTACCGGCACACCCAAACTATTATAAAGAAAGGCAAATACTAAGTTTTGGCGAATATTTCGCATCGTTGCGGCACTGAGTTTTTGCGCTCTAACAATACCTTGTAAATCACCTTTTACCAGCACGACGCCGGTACTTTCAATCGCAATATCAGAACCATTACCCATAGCAATACCAACATTTGCCTGCGCCAAAGCCGGTGCGTCGTTTACCCCATCACCCGCCATTGCAACAATATTTCCTGCTGCTTGCAGTTCTTTAACAAACTCTGCTTTTTCTGCTGGCAACACACCCGCCCTGTATTCATCAATACCCAGTTGGGTCGCGACTTGTTCCGCCGCACCTTGTTGATCGCCGGTCAACATCACCACTTTAATCCCACTTTTATGTAGGCGATGAATCGCATCAGGTGTCGATGCCTTAATTTCATCTTTTAGCAAGAAAACACAGGATGCTTGACCGTCAACCGCCATATAAAGCGCTGTTTCACCGCCTGATTCAGGTGCCTTTTGGCGTGCTTTTAAGCGAGCAATATCAACCTTCTTTTCTTCTAAAAAGCGTAAGTTACCTAACAATATTGTTTGCTGCTTCACTACACCCACCACACCTTTACCTGGTGTAGCTGAAAAATCACTCACTTCGAATAATGTTTTTCCTTCTGCTGCACGAACCACCGCTTCTGCCAACGGGTGTTCGCTTACTTTTTCCAAACTGGCTGCTAACACTAATGCATCTTCTTTGCTGAAATTACCAAACGTTTCAACGTTCACCACGCTGGGCTTACCCTCTGTTAACGTGCCCGTTTTATCAACCACCAGAACATCAACTTTTTCCATTGTTTCCAACACGGCCGCATCTTTAATCAACACACCCATGCTTGCGCCACGCCCCATTCCAACCATAATCGACATCGGTGTCGCCAAACCTAACGCACACGGGCAGGCAATAATCAGCACCGCCACCGCATTAACAACCGCCAAGCCTAGCGCGTGTTCGGCCGCCAAGAAATACCAGGCAAAGAAAGTGACAATAGAAATAGCCACGACTATTGGCACAAACCAAGACGCCACCACATCCGCTACGCGTTGAATCGGCGCACGACTGCGTTGCGCTTCACTAACCATTTGAATAATTTGCGACAGCAGTGTTTCGCCACCGACCTTTTGCGCTTTAAATATAAACGTGCCGCTACCATTAACCGTACCGCCAACGACTGTATCACCTGTCAGTTTTTCAGCAGGAATCGGTTCACCGGTTACCATCGACTCATCGATTGAGCTACTGCCTTCAATCAATATGCCATCCACCGGTACTTTTTCACCCGGTCGCACACGCAGCAAATCCCCAACAGCTACGTCCTCAAGCGGAACATCTTCCTCATCACCCTGTGCATTAACCCGTCGCGCGGTATTAGGCGACAAACCCAACAATAAATGAATCGCCTTATTCGTTTGCCCTCGTGCTTTTAACTCCAACACTTGTCCAAGTAAAACTAAGGTAATGATCACCGCTGCCGCTTCAAAATACACCGCTACAACAGCGTGTTCATTTAACATCGTTTCGGGAAATAAGCTAGGTGCAAACACGGCAACTAAACTGTAGAACCACGCGACCGTGACGCCCAAACCAATCAGCGTAAACATGTTCAAATTCCAGCTTTTAACCGATTGCACCGCACGTTCAAAAAATGGCCAACCTGCCCACAATACAACCGGTGCTGCCAACAAGAGCTGGATCCACTGCAAGGTTTTGGCTGAAGCAAACTGTAACAAGCTATCACCAACAACCATCTCCGACATGGCGACAATAAATAATGGCAGCGTAAAGACAAGGCTGATTTTAAAACGCCGACTCATGTCATCTAATTCTGGATTTTCATCTTCCAAAACAACCGTTCGTGCTTCTAAAGCCATACCGCAAATTGAGCACAGTCCGGGGGATTCTTCAACCACCTCAGCATGCATCGGACAGATGTAGTCCGTGTGTGTAGAAGGGGCTACAAAGGCTTCTGGCTCCAATGCCATGCCGCACTTGGAGCAAATGTCCGGCCCATCACTTTCGATACCCGGGCACATAGGACAAATATATTTAGCACCGGGGATAAGGTCTGGTTCTGGGCGTGGTTTATCCGATAAATAGATTTCAGGATCTTTACTAAATTTCGTCAAACAGCCATCACAACAAAAGCCATACCACTGATCGTTGTATTGCGCGTGGTGCTTAGCATCTTTGGTAACACTCATCCCACAGACTGGGTCTTTATAAGCGGCGTCGCTTGCCAGCTTAGCCCCATGACAACAATCGCTCACACTCTTCGCCTCTTAAAAATCTATTATTGGTCGGTCAATTATACCGTAGCTTCTAGTGCTAACGCTTTTTTCCAAACCCAAACGCCCGTCACAATGATGATGACATGAATAACAAGCGTAATCATCGCGATGACCAGTTCCTCATGACCCATCGCACTGTATATATCCCAAATACCAAATATTGTTTCCGTTATCAGCACCACCGGGATTAGCGCTGGGTAATAGCGCATAGGGTTTTTAGCTCCTACGATCAGAACCACGCCTATAGCAAACAAGCCAAGGCCAACAATCAGCCATGCATCTAACAATAATTGAAACACAGTATCATCTTGATAAAGATTAACGCCCGGATACATACCCTGCATCTGAGGAGCCCAAATAGATGGCCACAATAAAACTAAATTCAATATGTAAAAAACACCGACACAAACCATCCATCTCTTTAACCCTTGCATACTAACTCCTTCTATAAATATTTGAATAAAACCCCGTAAAGGTACTTACATAAAAAACAAACTTGATTATATAATAATTTGCTAATTGATTGCAGTTGCTACCGCTAATCAACTTTTTACTGTTCAACAAATATTTTTAATTTACAACCTAAGGAATTATCTTCATGAAATTATATTATTCTCCAGCTTCGTGCTCTTTATCACCACATATTGTCGTTTGCGAAACATCTCTACCTGTCGAGTTAGTTAAAGTAGATTTACAATCACATACACTTGAAAATGGCGACGACTACCTAGACATTAACCCGTATGGTTACGTACCAGCACTTGAGCTTGATAACGGTGAGTTTTTGTACGAAGGCCCTGCGATTATTCAGTATTTAGCTGAATTAGCGCCTGAAAAGAACCTACTACCTGCGGCGGCTACATTTGAGCGCGCCAAAGTGCAGCAGTGGTTAAACTTCCTATCAGCTGAACTACACAAGACTCTAGGCCCGCTTTTCAACCCAGCAATACCGGATGAAGTAAAAGGCACCTTTATTGAAGGTTACAGCAACCGTTTAGACCAATTAACAAAGATACTCGGCGATAACGATTACCTACTGGGTGACGAATACTCATTAGCCGATGTTTATTTATTTGTTATTTTAAGTTGGCACCCATTCTTTGACTTTGACGCATCACCTTGGCCAACATTGAAAGCTTTCCAAGATCGTATTGGTGCTCGTCCAGCTGTCCAGCAAGCATTAAAAGAAGAAGGTTTAGCTTAAACCTAATACAAAAAAACCGAGATAGCCGTTGAGCTGTCTCGGTTTTTTATTGCCTGATGCTAAACTCTATTAAAGCTTAACGCAGATATTCCGCGTTTCAGTATAAAACTCCAGTGAATGGACACCACCTTCACGGCCGATACCTGATTGTTTAGAACCGCCAAACGCCGTTCTTAAATCACGTAGAAACCAACTATTAACCCAAGTAATTCCAACATCAATTTTTGCCGCTACACGGTGCGCACGTGACAAATCTTGAGTCCATATTGTTGTAGAAAGACCATACTCTGTATTATTCGCTAGGCCGATCACCTGTTGTTCTTCATCAAACGGTGCAATATGACAGCACGGACCAAAAATTTCTTCCTTCATAACCGTTGCGCCCTCATCCAAACCAGTCCAAATAGTCGGCTCTACCCAAGCGCCATCTTTTAATTCGTCGGACATGTTAGGAACACCCCCGCCGATAACAACTGTAGCACCCTCTTCCACGGCTTTTGCATAATACGATAGCACCTTAGATTGGTGCTCTTGACTGATCATCGGGCCATAATTACAACTCTCATCATCAGGTTTGCCGTGACGCACTTTTTCTACTTTTTGTTTAAGCGCTTCCACAAATTTGTCAAAAATAGGCCGTTCCACGTAGACCCGTTCCGTGCCTAAGCAGACTTGGCCAGAATTCAAAAAGGATGAGCGATAAATACCGTCAACTGCTTTATCAAAATCGCAATCAGCAAATACAATACCCGCATTTTTACCGCCCAATTCGAACGATACATCTCGCATACCATCAGCCGCTGCTTTCATAATGGCGGTTCCTGTACAAGTTTCGCCGGTAAAGGTAATCGCATCGACTTCAGGGTGGTGCGTTAAAAACTCACCCGTAGAATCTGGCCCAAAACCATGCACAACATTAAATACACCCTTTGGCACGCCGACTGTATTCATCACCTCGCCCAACAACGCCGTTGTTAACGGTGTTTCCTCAGACGGCTTGACCACCACCGTGTTACCACAAGCAAGTGCCGGTCCTACTTTCCACGTCATTAATAAAAAGGGCGCATTCCAAGGTGACACAACACCAATAACACCTTTCGGCACACGCACAGCATAGTTAAGTGCGCCTAGCCCATCCGGCGTGGTCGTTTGAAATGATTCGTTAGGTACATTTTTTATCACATCGGCAAAGATTTTGAAGTTCGCCGCGCCTCTAGGAATAAAGGCGTGCGTCATGATGCTTTTCGGCTGTCCCGTATCCGCCATTTCGGCCTCAACAAAATCATCAAACCGTCGTGTAATCTCATCCGCAACCGCGTATAAAATATCCACGCGTTGCTCCATACTTAACAGGCCCCACTCACCAGTTAATGCCGCTCTTGCCGCTTTAACCGCACGATCTACATCAATCTTTCCCGCTTCAGAAACATTGGCAATAATCCGCCGATCAACAGGTGACCTTTTTTCAAACTGCTTGCCATCAATAGCCGATACGAACTCACCATTTATAAAATGCTTAATTTGTTGCATGTATTACCTCTAAAATTTATGTATTGCTTCATTAAAAAATTGTTTGCAGCGTCGTTGAAAACTATTTTGGCCTTGGCTCGCAGCAAATCTTCGGCGGCCAGTAAAGTAGAAGAGCCTCGCTTCCATTCTTATTTTCTTATACCGCCAACACGGCTGCGGTTAGCGAGGCAAACATCAATAAGCCTCCAAAAAACCTGCTTTTTAGCTGCTGCCGGCTTAACTTTTCGATATGACTAAAACCAAAACGCGCCATCAAATAAACGACTACTATGGCGATCAAGCCCCTTGAAGACTGCACAATATTAATAATGGTCGCCTCTCCTGCTTGTTTAAAAGCCACCATCAAAATAATAATGCCGATTAACTGCACCACTGCATAGATACCCAATGTTTTTGTAAACGGCATCGACACCTGCCAATCCCCTCTGAATAGCACGCCTGAAAAAGGCATTAAAAAAACGGTGGGAACAAGGAAGGCGCAAATTGCCACCTCAAGACCACTCATGCCTTGGTTTAACAGGTAAACAACCATCATATCTGCACACGCAAAGAAAACGCAGGTCAGCAAAATATAGGTCAGCGCCTTTGGTGAACCATGGAGCTTGCCATCATTCAATAAAAACAAACTCACTAGCGCACCAACCGCTCCAGCATAAACAACCCAATCATACGTAATATCAAACAACAGCACCGATAGCACAGCTACTGCAAACATCTTACAACCCAACATGGGGACCACAAACGAAGCATCGCCGTATTGAAGTGCATTCATATAACAAGTCTGACCAAGCAGCACAAAAGAACACATAAAAATAATAAACCAGATATATTCCCAGACATTATTTAGATCAATAAAGGGCAGAAAAAACACACAAATTAGCCCCACCGCAAACTGACTATAAAAAGCCAGTTTTAGGCGATTAGTAGAGTGCGCTAAAAACTGTTTCGTATAGGTGAAACTAAAGGCATGAAGCACAGAAGCAATCAGTGCTAGCCAAATATAAGACGGTATTAATAAAGTCAACGATGAAACCTCTATTTACATAAGCAAAAGCTAATAATGATAGTCCAAGTAGAGCAATAATAAAACATGAATGACGTAAGTTACTTGATGTAAGATGACTTGCATCACGGACAAGCTATATTTATTAAAAATAAATTAAATAATTTGATAATTCCACATACTCTTACCCATTAACGCAAGCAAGCTATTTAGTCGGAGAACACAACAAAATGAATCCCCCTAACAATACCAGCCCATCGTGGTCTGAAGAAGATATTAAAAATTTAATCAGTGACGAAAACGGCGTATTAGATGCCCGCATTTATAATGATGAAGAACTGTATCAAATTGAATTAGAACGCGTCTTTTCTCGCTCGTGGATTCTAATGGGGCACGACAGCCACATCCCTAACCCAGGTGATTTTTTAAATACTTATATTGGTGAAGACCCTGTGCTGGTGGTTCGCCAAAAAGATAACAGCATTCGTGTTTTCCTAAATCAGTGCCGCCACCGTGGTATGAAATTATCCCGTGATGATTCTGGTAACGCCAAGGCTTTCGTTTGCACTTATCACGGCTGGGCTCATGATATTGGCGGCAACTTAGTTGACGTACCTTTTGAGAAACAAGGGCATTGTGACCGACTTGATAAATCAGAATGGGCGCCATTACAGGCACGCGTAGATACTTACCGTGGGCTTATTTTTGCCAACTGGGATCAAGAAGCACCTTCTTTAGATGACTATCTATCAGATTCAAAACCTTACATTGACACGATGTTTAATCGCACCGAGGCCGGTACTGTTGCCATTGGCGGCATACAAAAGTGGATAGTCCCCAGCAACTGGAAGTTTGCAGCGGAACAATTCTGTAGTGATATGTACCATGCTGGCACTATGTCGCATTTATCAGGTGTTGCAGCAGGTTTACCAGAAGGTGTTGGACTTAATGATATTGAAATTCCAACCAATGGTCATCAATTTAGAGCAAAGTGGGGCGGCCATGGTACCGGCTACTTTATTGACGAGCCCGGTCTTTTATACGCCATTATGGGACCAAAGATCACCGAGTATATGACAGCCAGCCCACAAGCTAAGAAAGCTTCTGAGCGATTAGGCAGTGACTTGTTTGGCCAACGCATGATGGCACAACATATGACTATCTTTCCCACCTGTTCATTCTTGCCTGGTATTAACACCATCCGCACATGGCACCCACGCGGGCCAAATGAAGTTGAAGTTTGGGCTTGGATAGTGGTGGATGCAGACGCACCTGACGACATTAAAGAAGAGTTTCGTAAACAAAACATACGCACCTTCTCTGCCGGCGGTGTTTTTGAACAAGATGACGGCGAAAACTGGGTAGAAGTACAAAAAGTTTTCAAAGGCAATAAAGCCAGAAAAACCAAATTAAATGTCCAAATGGGGTTAGGTGACTCGGTAACAGACCACCCAGATTTCCCCGGACGAATTGGTGACGTTTATAGTGAAGACGCCGCACGCGGCATGTACCAACATTGGTTAAGAATGATGACTGAACCAGATTGGGAAACACTTAAACCTTAATTTAAGAGCTGCATTATTCACTAACAATCATTTTTTTGGAACAAATCATGGCATCTAATATAAATATAACAGGCATTATTTCAAACCCAGCGGCTGATCTTGCGCTACAACATGAAGTTGAACAATTTTACTATCGCGAAGCACTTCTTCTAGACAACATTCGATACGAAGATTGGTTTGCACTATTGGATGATGATATCCATTACTACATGCCGATTAGACGAAACCGTATGCAACGTCGTGGCAAAGTAAGAGCTAGCGATTTATCTGAATACACAAACCAACATGAGTTTGCTCATTTCGATGAAGATAAAACAGCCATGCAAGGCCGTTTAACAAAACTACTTAGCGATTATAGTTGGTCGGAAAACCCAGCTTCACGTACTCGGCATACTGTTTCAAACGTTATTATTAGCAAAGGCGAAGAAGAGAACACTTTAAATATCTGTTCTGCCTTTATCGTTTATCGCAACAGGCTGGAAACACAGGTGGACATATTTGCCGGTGAGCGTCACGACGTATTACGCCGTGCTGATAATGAACTGGGGTTTAAAATAGCAAAGCGCACTATCCTTATCGATCAAAGCACTATTTTGTCAAACAACATCAGTATCTTCTTTTAGGCTAACAGCTAGCAATAAGCAGGTATAAAAAAAGCTTATGGTCATTACGGCCATAAGCTTTTTTAGTTTATAACCGGTAAAAATTAATCTGCATTAAAGCGCCCCAATAAACTATTAGCGGCTCCCTTCAATAACAAAGTATCTGCCGCTATTAGAAAAAAGTTCGCGCCCATTTGTTGATAAGAAGCCAATTGCTTAGGGTCGGCACAATACACACCCACCGGTTTGCCAAGCGCATGAATTCTTTGTATCGCGTCTTCAACAACACGACGCACTTCTGGGTGTGCTGGCTGCCCAATATATCCCATCGCTGCTGCTAAATCAGCGGGGCCAACAAAAATCGCATCAACACCCTCAGTCTGGGTAATTGCATCTAGGTTAGCGACCCCTTCTAAACTTTCTATTTGCAAGATGAGGCAGACATTATCATCTGCTTTTTCAAAATAGTCGGGGAACGAGCCCCATCGTGTTGCACGTGTTAAACCACCACCTAAGCCACGAATACCTTTTGGGGGAAATCTAACGGCCTGCGCTAACAGTTCAGCTTGTTCGGCTGAATCAACCATTGGAATAAGCAAGCTTTGCGCGCCTATATCCAATACACGCTTGATGGTTGCCTCATTATGGTCGGGCAAACGAACTACTGAATTAACGGGATAAGCGGCTAATGACTGTAATTGCCCCATAATGGATTTAATGTCATTAGGTCCATGCTCACCGTCAATTAACAACCAGTCAAAGCCCGTAGTTGCCATAAGCTCAGCAGCGGTATTATCGGCTAAAGCCATAAAGGCACCCAACTGTCGGGTGCCTTTATGAAGAGCCTGTTTAAATGTATTTTCAATCATAGTCAGTACAAACCATTAAAGCCTTAAACAAAACGGAAACCAATACTGCCTAATTTACCAAAGTCGGCGTGAAAAGTATCACCTCGCTCAACCGATAATAAGCGCGTAAACGAACCGCCTAAAATGACTTGGCCCGGCTCTAATGCTATACCATGCGGCGCAAAACGCCTTGATAACCAAACAATACCATTACCAGGGTGATTCAACACACCGGCTGAGACACCGGTTTCTTCAATCAACCCATTACGTGAAACAATGGCGCCAATCCACCTCAAATCAACGTCCATTGGCCTAACCGGGCGACCGCCGGTAATAAGGCCTGCGCAAGCCGCATTGTCTGCGATCGTATCAAATACCTTACGACGTCGACCCGTTTCTGGATCAACACGTATCACACGTGAATCCACAATTTCAACAGCAGGGCATACATAGTCCGTGGCATCTAACACGTCCATCAAGGTAATGTTCTCCCCTTCTAAACGCTTACCCAGTACAAAGGCAATTTCCACCTCAACCAGTGGCGCAATAAAACGGTCGAATGGTATTTCAGAATTATCGGAAAATACCATATCGTCCATCAAGGTACCGTAATCCGGTTCCGTTATTTGCGACGCCATTTGCATAGCACGAGATGTAAGGCCAATTTTCCGACCAACAATTTTTCTGCCTTGAGCCAGTCTTAACTTTGTCCACTCTGCTTGAATCGCATAACCATCTTCGATGGTCATCTCTGGGTACAAATGTGAGAACTGTGGAATAGTCTTACCACTGGCTAGCGCTTTATCAAGCGCTAGCGCAGAGGCTTCTAATATTTTCTGGTCTAACACCTGATTTCTTTACCCAAGAAGTGAGACATAATAATAGGGTACATGCCATCCCAGCGTTGTGTTTGCGCCCAATGGCCACAACGATCCAGCACGTGTAGCTCAGCACGTTTTAAATGCTCTAAGAAGTACATGCTCGTTTCTAGTGGCACAACTTTATCTTGGCGTCCATGAACAATGGCCCACTCTTGATCCATCGCTGCAAGCACTGGTGGTGGAATAATTAATTTATCCATGTCTTCGTTCATCGCTCTAAACATAACTTCTTGAATAGGGCGCATTTTAGGGTCCATCGCTTTTTCAAAACGGTCTTGCATCACGGCTTCTAGATCTTCGAAAATGCTAGGATCATAAACAAAACTTTGAATTAACTCACGGTAGCGAGTAACGCGCGGGTCATCATAGAAGCTCATCATACGTGCGAGTGTCGCCGACTTGGTGAACGGCGCACCAATTGCACCCATTAGCATACATTTATCAAATCTGTCTGGCATTTCAACCACACATTGTAAGGCAAGCGCACCACCCATTGAGTTACCAATAACGTGTGTTTTCTCAATCCCTAACTCATCTAATAAACCTTTAACCTGCTCCACGCGGTAACCCATCCAGCGAGCAATTTTTTGTGGAATTTCTTTAGGCATTTCTGAACCACCAAAACCGATAGCGTCTGGTGCAATCACATAAAAGTGCTCCGCCAAAATCGGCGTACATTGCGTCCAGTTAGAAGCTGCACTTGCGCCAGGCCCTGCACCATGTAGCAACAAAAGCGGTGGGTTTTTAGGGTTACCGGCTATAAGACAGTTACTTGCCAATTCCCCTGACGGGATCATTTTTTCTACCATTTCAAAACTCATCTTTCTCTTCCTCTTTTAGTTTTAAGAATATCTACAACACGTCTTTTCGTAGCCCTATAAGCCACTTACTTTATTCACCAATAAAAATCTTTACTCATATTGCGCTGCGATCGCTACAGTGCTGGCCCGCCACGTTTGACCCAATCCTGCAAATCCCAATATTCGCGCCATGAGCTTATTTTTCCATCATCATCGAATTCAAAAATTCCTAACACCGGCAATTCTTTCATGATTGATCCGTCTTTGAAGCCAAACGTATCAAGCCGTTCCGTTACCACACGTTCGTCATCAGCCACTAAGGTTAATATCTCAAACCTTGCACTCTCTGTGGCCTGAAAGAAGCCTTCTATAAAGCCAGTTATCTGCTGTAGACCCATAATCGGCTCTACCGGTAAGTTGTGATAAACAGCGTCTTCGCTCATGAGGGATACAACACCGTCAATATCCATTGCATCCCATGCTGTACAAAAACTTCTAACCGTTTCTTCATTACTTTTTAAAGTCATTATCTTCCCTATTCAATTCTAATTTTTTGTATCGCGACACTGAATCCCAGCAATACTCGGTTTAAAACTACCTAACATTTGATTCTTGAATATCTTCAAATATTATTAACTACTTATGTTCATGAAATCAATGCCTTTGATCACTGATAGTCGATAAAAAAATTATCATCCATTATGCATAAAAAATCGAATTGAACTAAACAGTACCTCAATAGCCCAATCTTATGTTAAGTTGATATTTCCATTATGATATGGGAGGTAGTTTTTAATGAAAAGACGTTTATATTTTTTGTTACCTGATCACGACACCTCTGAACAAGTTGTTAACGAGATGTTAATCGCTCGCATAACTGAATCAAATATCCACATCCTCGCCAAATCTGGCGCCGACATGGCCGCTTTACCCGAAGCCAACTTACTTCAATCCAGTGATTTCATTCACAGTGTAGAAACTGGTGCAGCATTAGGCGGCGTAACGGGAATTTTGGCCGGACTTGCCGCAATGACTTTTCCGCCAGCTGGGTTAGTACTTGGTGGTGGCGCTGTTCTTGGTATTGCCCTTGCAGGGGCTGGTGTTGGGTCTTGGGCTTCTGCCATGATTGGCATTAGCGCACCTAATTCTAGACTTAAAGCATTCGAAGCAGCCATAGAAGAAGGCCAATATCTGATGATGGTAGACGTGCCGATTAAAAAAGTGGCCGAAATAACCAAAAGCGTGAAAGCACATCACCCAGATACCGAAATTCATGCTTGTGATCCGGAGATACCGGCTCACCCATTAGGCGGGATTTATTAGTATTTAGCTCGTCCGGCTTGCTATTTGTCTGCCTTTCGCCAAAGCGCGAGGTGCGATTGCGCGCAAGTTCAACACTTTAACAAGATGCTTTTTTACTTAGCTTGAAGGCTCAACCGCATTCAACTTAGACAAAACCAAGTTGCCAAAAGCATCCACCTTACATTGCCAGTTCGGCGCGAGATAGGTGGTGGCAACTTGCTCCACTATCAGCGCTTCACCTTTAACAACATCGTTTAGCATGAGTTTCTCTCGCTGATAAATGCGCACTCCCTTATCCGACTCAACAGGAACTTCGTCACCCACCAGGCGTTCCGATTGTTGCGTTAAATGAGGCGTTGGCATTTCACCCGACAAGGATGCACGTAAATTCACCAATTCAACGGCCAAATCTAAATCATGGCCATAACGACTTTTATGCATGGCGTGAAAATCCTTTATCGCTAACGCCTCATTCTGCCAGGGGATTGGCAGTGTGTACGACTGGCCAACGTACCTTAAGTCGACTAAATAACTGATTGTTATATCGTCTGGCGATACCCCTTCAGCCACCAGTTCCGCCTGCCCCTGCCTAACCATCGTTGCAAAACCTTTTTCTATTTTCTCAATAGACACCTCTGATAATACCCCTAATAAACTTCGAGATAATTCACGTGAACGTGGTGCCGCCAACATACCAAAAGCAGACAGCACCCCCGAATTAACCGGCACAACCGCTGTTTTCATACCCAACGCGTCCGCCAGTGCACACACGTGTAAACCACCTGCACCACCAAACGTCATCAATGTATAAGGCCTTGGATCAATGCCCCGTTGAATTGAAATAACGCGCAATGCACGCGCCATATGTTCGTTGGCTAGCCTAATAACACCTTCAGCCGCTTGCCGAGGCTCACAACCAAGCTCGTTGGCCAATTGTTCTATGGCCTTGGCAGATGCAACTTCATCCAGTGACATTTCACCACCTAAGAAGTAGCGCGCACTAATCCTACTTAAATACACATTGGCATCGGTCACCGTGGCTTTTTGCCCACCTTTCCCGTAGCAAGCAGGGCCGGGGGATGCGCCGGCTGATTGCGGCCCCACACACAACAAGCCACCTATATCAATGTGAGCAATGGAACCACCACCGGCACCAATCGTATGCATATCAACCATCGGCACAGCGACCGGATAGCCTTCTATTTTCCCTTCATTTGTCAGTGAGATCGCACCATTCAGCAACGCCACATCGGTTGATGTACCCCCCATATCTAAGGTTAACAGCCGGTTAAATCCCGCTAATTGACCAATATGTAGCGCCGCCATCAACCCTCCAGCCGGGCCTGATAGCAACATACGTACAGCTTGTTCACCCGCTTGTTCGGCGGCAATAGTACCTCCCGAACTTTGCATCACTGACACAGATGAGGCTTTAACCGACTTAGTTAGCCTATCTAAATAACCAATCACCAATGGGCCAACATAGGCATTGAGCCAAGTCGCCATACCACGTTCGTATTCTTTATACTCGGCCAGCACCTTTGATGAACGAGAAACGAACATATTGGCCGGCATCGCCGCTTCAAGCCGTTTTTCTGCGCTAGAGTCGAGGAAGGAAAATAATAAGTTGATTGCGACTGCTTCGGGTGCCAATTTTTTTATCGTTGAAACAAGCTCGCTCACCTGCTCTTCGGTTAATGGCTCAACCAGTTCACCGGTTGCAGACACACGCCCACCCGTTTCCAAGCAAAGACTCGATGGCACAGGAGGCTGTTGCGGTGCAGGGTTCAAGTTATACAACTCTTTCCTTGCTTGACGACCTATCGTTAACATATCCGCTAAACCATGATTCGTCACAAAACAGCAACGCACCCCTTTTTTCTCAAGTAGCGCATTAGTTGCCACTGTTGAACCATGAACGATCAACAGACTTCCGTCGTCAACAGCTAACTCATCTATACCTTGCAAAATAGCTTTCTCAGGTGCGCTGGGTGTAGACAGCACCTTGTGAATACGTACACCTTTATCGTCAATATAAACGAAATCGGTAAATGTACCGCCCGTATCTATGCCTAATAACATCGAAAAAACTCTGCTTTTAAAGGCCTTATTTTTACACGCCTAAATAATAGATTCACGTTTATTTATACGCCGCTGGTTGCTTGAAAGAGATGCCGTCGCGTATTAGACTCTTTCGCTTATTCAGCCTCACAACATCACGTATACTTACTCGATGAGCACATTAATCGAAGTCAATCATTTATCTCGTCAATTCGGCGATCATTGTGCTGTCGATGACGTGAGTTTTTCACTCGACAAGGGTGAAGTTCTTGGCTTTTTGGGGCCAAATGGTGCCGGCAAATCAACCACCATGAAAATGATCTGCGGCAATCTAACGCCCACGATTGGTGAAATTAAGATTAACGGCTATGACATTATCGAGCAGCCTAAACTGGCAAAAGCTGAATTAGGTTTTTTACCTGAAATCCCTCCCCTTTATCCCGATTTGACGGTAGATGAATTTCTAACCTATTGCGCCAAACTGCATGGCATCCGCAAAACGGCGATAAAAAAAACAGTGCTACGTGGGAAATTAAAATGTGGCCTTGCAGATATGGGTACGCGATTAATCACAAACTTATCAAAGGGCTACCAGCAACGCGTTGGCATTGCACAGGCCATTTTGCATAATCCGTCGGTTATTATTTTAGATGAGCCGACCGTTGGTCTTGACCCCATTCAAATTTTAGAAATTCGTGAACTCATTCGTGAACTAGGCAATGAACACAGTGTGATTTTATCCACCCACATTTTGCCTGAAGTGCAGCAATCGTGTAGCCGAGTGCAAATTATTCATCACGGTAAACTGGTCTTAAACGAAAGCATCGAAGGTCTCTCACGCCGCATGACTTCATCTAGCTTAAGGGTTCGCTTTTGTGAACAACCCGAATTAGGGTTATTTCAAGATATAGCGCAAGTAACGGCCATTGAGGAACTGGAGAAACAACAATACCGTATTCACCACGAACAAGGCTTCAGCATTGCCGAAACCGTCGCCAAACTTGCCGTTAATAATGATTGGGGCATACTCGAATTAATGCCTGAGAAACACGACATGGAACAAATATTCCTCTCAATTACCCAAGACCCAAATAACCATGAGTAGTCTAATCATTGCTGGGCGCGAACTGCGTAGCTTATTTTTATCGCCGCTTGCTTGGACCATCCTCGGCGTTACCCAGCTCATTCTGGCGTATATGTTTTTAACGCAAATTGATTACTACCTGACGATACAAGCAAAATTGCTTGGCATACCTGGCGCACCCGGCGTGACGGACCTTGTGGTTGCTCCCTTGTTTGGAAATGCTGCCGTTATTTTATTGCTGATTACGCCACTATTAACCATGCGTACCATTAGCGATGAACGACGCAATAAAACCATCAGCCTGTTATTTTCTGCACCGATCAGCCTGACTGAGATCGTACTTGGAAAATTTCTCGCCATCTTGGCGTTTTCACTGATCATTCTGTGTTCAATCACACTGATGCCCTTATCTTTATTAACCATCGGCGAGCTAGATATGGGTAAATTCTTTGCCTGCCTACTCGGCATGACATTGCTCATGGCATCCTTCAACGCACTGGGACTATATATGTCTGCTGTCGCGTCACAACCAACCGTTGCTGCAGTCGGTAGCTTTGGCGCGTTATTATTATTGTGGATTATTGATTGGGCTGGCAGCAACAGCGGTAACAGTAGCAGCTTGCTTGAATACATTTCTATCATGCGCCATTTCGAAAATTTATTACGCGGTTTAGTGAATACAAGCGATATTTTTTACTTTGTATTATTCATCGCTGGCTTTCTAATTCTCAGCATTCGTCGACTTGATAACGACCGGTTACAAAATTGAAAATTACTCGCAAAGCCCATCAGTTTATTCGGCTACAAAATGTCGTTTTCACAGCCTTATTTCTCGGTACTTTAGCTCTTCTGGCATGGCTGAGTATGCAGTATACCTTTCAGTCCGACTGGACAGCTAACGCTAGGAACTCCCTATCTGCCCCGAGTATTCAGCTACTTAAGAAAATCAAACTGCCTATTGAAATAACCGCTTACGCATCTGAAAATCAGGTTTTACGTCGACAAATCTCCGAGCTCGTTGCTAAGTATAGCCGTCATAAAAGCGACATTTCGCTGACTATTATTAACCCTGATATGCGCCCCGATCAGGCACGTGAAGAAGGCATCACGACTGATGGCGAGCTCATTATTCGATATAACGAGAAGCGCGAAGCATTACAACAACTAAACGAGCAAGCGCTCACAAATGCGTTGCAGCGCCTTGCTAATAGCGAACAACGCTGGGTTGTTTTCCTGACTGGGCACGGCGAACGAAACCCAGCCAACAACTCAAATTTTGACTTTAGCGTGTTTGCAGGCGAACTTAAAAACAAGGGCATTAATAGTCAAACAATCAACCTAGTTGAGACCCCTTCGATTCCAAATAACACATCGTTACTCGTTATCGCCGCTCCAGAGGCGCCGCTACTCAAGGGTGAAATTAACATTATCAAGCGCTACCTTGAAAACGGCCTGCCACTTTTACTACTTAGCGAACCAAATCAGGCCGCTATTATCCAACCATTAATTGAACTCCTCGGCATCAGCCAATTACCCGGTACGGTAGTCGATGCAACAACACAAATGTTCGGCATAGATGACCCAACGTTTGCACTGGTCACACAATACCCAAACCACCTCGCCACTCAACATCTACAGGCAATGAGCTTGTTTCCAGGCACGGCTGGCTTCACCATATCAGCGGACAATAAATACACCGCCGAAGCATTACTGTCGACGCTTGAGCGTTCATGGACAGAAATTGGGCAGATCGAAGGGCAAATTAAATTTGATGCCGATAGCGATGAGCAGCAAGGCCCCATTGCCATTGGCTATGCTCTCACTCAGGCTAACAAAACCCGTTCACAACAGCGAATTGCCGTCATTGGCGACGCAGATTTTTTATCTAACTCATTTCTTGGCAACGGTGCCAATTTAGACCTTGGCTTAAGCCTTATACAATGGTTGAATCACGACGACTCTCTGATTGATATTCCAGCAAAAACCGCAGCCGATACTTCATTAGAGATTAATCAAACTTGGTTAATCATCTTCGGCATCGGGTTTTTATTCATTCTGCCTGCCGCCTTTATTATCAGCGGCATTGTTATTTGGTTGAAGCGTAAAAAGCGTTAAACAATGAAAAGTCGATTACTCATTAACCTGTTGCTGGCATTACTTGTCGTCACACTCGGCCTGGTCGCATGGCTAAAACCGGGGCAGGTCAGCGGCAAAGCAGCACGAATCACCTCACTTGATATGGCGGCGATCAACACGATTCGTATTGAACGCAAAGACGCTAGCTTTATTGAATTACAACGTGAAGAAAGCCATTGGCTACTGACACAGCCCATTAAGGCACCCGCACTCACAGGAAAAGTAGAGCGTCTACTCAAAATTTCTCAAATAGAACCGCCTGTTAGCTACACCTTAGATAGCTCTTCTTTAAATCAATTCGGGCTTAAGCCACCCACCGTACAGCTTTCCTTTAACCAGCAAACACTCAACATCGGTTCCACCGAAAGTGTTCATTCACGCCGTTACGTCAGTAAGAACGAACAGCTTTTTTTGCTCGACGACACCTTCTTACACCATTTAACAGCGCCCATTAACGCCTATATCGACACACGATTACTACCCGATAATATTCAAATCACCCATTTACAAACCCCACAAACATCCCTGCAAATAAATGACGATAACACTTGGCAAAACCTTAATACGCCAACCGACGAGTTATCATCTGACTCCGTTCAAATGTTACTGGATGAATGGCGGTTTGCACGCGCTATGAACGTTAGCACTCAAACTCACGAACCCGCTGATGGAATGATTATCATCTCATTCAAGCAACATCAAAAAATGCACTTTAATCTCATTAAACAAAAAGACAACATCATTTTAATTTCTCAAGAGACAAAACTGGCGTACACCTTTAGTAGCGTGAAATATAAAAAGATGACCACCCTGCCTAAACTCGAAGACTCTAATGCCTGAATTACCTGAAGTAGAAACAACTCGTCGCGGTATCGCCCCACATATCGAAGGCCAGCAGGTATCAAACGTTATTATTCGACAAGGAAAACTACGTTGGCCCGTTAGCGAGGAATTATCAACCTTACTGCCTGGCCTTCGCATTAACCACGTAAGGCGCCGAGCAAAATACCTGCTTCTTGACACCGACAAAGGCACCTTGATTATTCACCTTGGCATGTCCGGCAGTCTACGCGTCATAAACGCTTCAATTGAGCCCGAAAAACACGAACACATCGATATTATTTTCACTAATAACATGTGCTTACGTTATAAAGACCCCCGTCGTTTTGGCTCTATGTTATGGGCATCTGGCCCTGTAGAAGATCATAAATTAATCCAACAGTTAGGCCCAGAGCCGCTGTCCGAGCTATTCAATATTGATGATTTTTACCCAAAAACTCAGATGAGAAAAACGCCCATTAAAAGTCTCATCATGGATGGGCACGTCGTCGTCGGGGTGGGTAATATTTATGCCAGTGAAGCACTATTCCAATCAGGGATTCACCCCAAACGAGCCGCTAATAATATTTCTAAAAAGCGGCTTAAAGATCTGGTCGCTGCCATTAAGACCATTTTGGCGAAAGCCATTGAGCAAGGCGGTACGACACTGAAAGACTTCGTTAATAGCGAAGGCAAGCCCGGCTATTTTCAGCAAACGCTCAATGTGTACGGGCGCGGCAAGCTGCCCTGCCCAACTTGTAAAACGCCCATCAAGCAAATCGTTATTGCGCAACGATCTACTTTTTATTGCCCACACTGCCAACGCTAAGGCCGCGGATTTATAAATTTTATCCAAGGACGCATAAAATATAATTCTTTATTGGGAATACGTCGTCAATTCCTATAAAGTTAAGACTCAAGGAGGGGTGTTTGTTTCAAGTAAAAAATAAGTTTTTAAGGCAATTGTTTGGCAGTTTTTTAGACTTACTGCCGATTTTTGCGGTGATCTTTGTTTTCCAGCTATTCATTCTTCGCCAACCTATTCCCAATATTGCGGACATTGCCGTTGGCACGGCATTTGTCGTTCTTGGCCTCACTCTATTTATCCAAGGACTTGAGAAAAGCTTATTCCCCATCGGCGAAACTATGGCATACGCCTTTGCAAAAAAGGGCAGCTTATTATGGCTACTGTTATTTGCCTTTGCCTTGGGTTTTGGCACAACAGCCGCTGAACCTGCGTTAATTGCCGTTGCCGATGAAGCCGCCCGCATCGCAGCCGAAGGTGGCATGATCGAACAAACGGATACCGCAAAAAATGATTATGCCTTTGGCCTTCGTTTTACGGTGGCCTTCTCAGTCGGTTTCGCTATTTTATTAGGCGTACTTAGGATTATTCGCGGTTGGCCACTGCATTATTTGATTATTCCAGGCTATATGGGCGTTGTCATAATGACCTTCTTTGCCCCAGATGCCATTATTGGCATCGCTTATGATTCAGGCGGCGTGACCACATCGACCATTACAGTCCCCTTAGTGACCGCGCTAGGCGTTGGCCTAGCATCTGCGATTAGTGGTCGTAATCCCATGACTGATGGCTTTGGCCTTATCGCCTTTGCATCCCTTACGCCGATGATTTTTGTAATGGCCTACGGCATGATTTTATGATCGATTTAATGAACGAGGTCTTCAACACGTTCTTGAATACATTGCGCGACGTGGCCCCCATCGTTTTTGTCATCGTTTTCTTTCAGTTAGTTGTCATTAGGCGACCCTTTAGTCATTTCAAAAATTTAGTCAGCGGCATGTTTTACGTCGTCTTAGGCATGACCTTCTTTCTCGTTGGCTTAGACAAAGCGCTGTTCCCACTAGGAACCTCAATGGCGGAGCAACTAACAAGCCACGATTTCATTAACCCATCTACCGACCAAAGCATTCGGATTGCATGGCAAGACTATTATTGGGTCTATATATTCGGCGCATGCATTGGCTTTGCAACCACCTTAGCCGAACCCGCTTTAATCGCCGTTGCGATCAAAGCTCAACAAATTTCCGGCGGCAGCATTAAAGCATGGTACCTAAGACTAGCTGTGTCTATTGGGGTTGCCGTTGGGATTTCTCTCGGCACCTATCGAATAGTGTCCGGTATAGACCTTTACATGTTTATTATCGCCGGATATATCGTCGTGATTATTCAAACAGTTTTCTCGCCCAAACTCATCATCGGCCTCGCCTATGATTCAGGTGGCGTTACCACATCCACCGTAACGGTGCCCTTAGTAACCGCCTTAGGTATTGGGCTAGCGTCTAGTATCCCCGGTAGAAACCCATTACTTGATGGCTTTGGCCTTATTGCCTTTGCCAGCCTTTTCCCCATTATGGCGGTACTCGCCTACGCTCAAATTGCCGATTGGATAAACCGACGTGCTCAACTCAAACAACTGGATAAAGAAGGAGAATAAAATGCATTTTAAATTAATTATCGTCTTCGTCGATGACAACAAGACTGACAAAGTGCTTGAAGCCGCGCGAGCTGTTGGCGCGACCGGCGCGACCATTATCAATAATGCACGTGGCGAAGGTATAAAGAAACAAAAAACATTTTTAGGTCTAAACCTTGAAACACAACGCGACGTTTTACTGTTTTTAGTCGAAGAGCACTTATCTCGGGCCATCATCGAAGAGGTCGCTCGTGCTGGCTTATTTGACGAAGAACCTGGTAGCGGCATTGCTCTACAAATCGATGTTGAAGATGCAATCGGCGTGTTACATCAAGCAAAAGAAATAACACAAACAATTGAGGGGGACTTATGAGTGACAAAAAATTAATTACGGTCCGTGATGTGATGAAAATCGACGTCCATATGATTGATGGAACGGCCACCATTACAGAGGCCATCAGAATGATGAAGAAGCAACAAACATCGGTCCTGTTTGTTGATAAATTTCATGAACATGACGAATACGGCGTCATCAATGCTGGCACTATCGCAAAGCTTGTCCTCGCTAAAGACAGGGCTCCCGATCGAGTTCATGTGTATGAAATTAATGAAAAACCACTGATCAACGCACACCCTGACATGGACATTCGCTACTGCTCCCGCCTATTCGCACGCTACGATTTAATGCGCGCACCCGTTATGGAACAAGGAAAGATCATCGGAGTGGTTAGCCCCATCCAGCTTGTTTTAGAAGGCTTATGTGAATTAACCGGTATCTGCTAGTTCCATTTACATTCGTTAACGTTTTCGCTAACCTTGGCTTAGTCGAAACACGAGAGCTTTAGGGGTTAAACGTCTTACCTTGAAATATATTCTGGAGACCTTATGAATACCATCAAACTATCGATCATTTTCTTTCTTGTCGTCTTTAGCACAAACTCATTGGCATATGGCAGCACAAGTAGCAGTAAAAAAGCCTGCAAAAAACCCACGTTAACGCAAATAACACCTACTCACTTATCCGCTGTTTCAGCCGAAGCAGGTTTTTCTTTTCAAACGTCTAAACTAACATTGCCTCACAGTATCCGAGTGACTGCCAACAAGATTCCCGTTGAGGTTAATATTCAAGAAACAAAAGCCGGCCTCATTGTTTCAGGCAAGCTTCCAGCTTCGATAAAAAAGAAATATGTACGAATTGATGTTGACGCAACAACAAGCAGTAGCTGTCAGGGGATTGACGGTTGGTTACTGAAAATTGAAAAACTCTAAACTCTTAGCTAATTAAACATTGCAGAAACGACACGCTCATCGCTATTGAGTCACTTGTTCAACAATCGCTGAACCAGAGCCTCTGCGGTCACTGGCCGCCATTAATTTATTGTTCTTTTTATCCCATAAAATAGCGTGCATATTGCCATAATGTCTGCCAACAGATTTCAATGTGTGGCCTTTTTGCTTTAAGCCCAACGCAACTTCATCTTTAAACGTATCCGGCTCGTGTTGAATAGCGTCCGGTAAATATTGATGGTGATAACGTGGCAGGTTAACCCAAGATTCAGAAGACTGGCCTTTCTCAGCATCCAAAATAGCAAGCAGCACCATACTGATAATCCTGCTACCACCCGGTGTACCGAGCACCCCTACTTTGTTATCGGTTTCAATAAATGTTGGTGACATACTGGATAACATTCGCTTACCCGCTTTTATCGCGTTCGCCTCACCGCCCACTAAGCCATAAACATTCGGCGTACCCGGTTTAATTGAAAAGTCGTCCATTTCATCATTCAATAACACCCCTGTGCCGCTTGGTACAAACCCTGAACCAAACGGGTAGTTAATTGACAGCGTCGCAGCCACTCGGTTGCCATCTTTATCAATCACCGAAAAATGCGTGGTGTCATGGCCTTCTATTTGATTTAAACCCGTTAATTGCTGACTGGGCGTTGCCTTGTCTAAACTTAAATTCGTTGATGCCTCACGCGCATATGATTTTTTGCTTAGCTCTACCACTGGCACCTCCACAAAATCACTATCGCCCATGTACAAGACACGGTCACGATATGCCCTTCTCATCGCCTCAACCACAACGTGAACACGCGTTGTTTCGTCCATCGCCGACAAGTCGTATTGTTCTAAAATATTCAACGTAATGGCTAGCACTAGGCCACCCGATGAGGGTAACGCCGCGCTCGTCACCTTTATGTTTTTGTAATCAATCACAACCGGAGCGCGTTCTTTAACCGTATAGTTCGCCAAATCTTGCATACTCCAAATGCCACCATTTAGTTGCACGCCACGAACCAACTTACTCGCTAAGTCTCCTTTATAGAACCCGTCAAAGCCGTGCTCTGCGAGCAATTGCAAGGTATCAGCTAAATCCATTTGCTTGATGAGCGCGCCTAGTTCTGGCACTTTCCCATCAACAAGAAAAATAGTACTCGCCGATTTATTAGAGGCTAATACAGCATGACGGAACTTAGCTAAACGTCGGTAGTGCTCATTCACCAAAAAGCCTTGCTTGGCCAACCTAATCGCTGGTTTTAAACTATCCAGTAACGGCAATTGTCCATATTTTTTGGACAACTGAACCAAGGCTGCTGGCAGACCAGGAATACCGGCCGCCAAGGCACCATTAACTGAGGCGCTTTTAACCGGCTCACCCTGTTGATCCAAATACATATCGCGATGCGCAGCAAGCGGCGCTACTTCCCGGCCATCAAGCATCACCTGCATGCCGTCACTTTGTCGATGTAGCAACCAAAATCCACCACCGCCCATACCCGAACCAAATGGCTCGACCACTGCCAACGCTGCACTAATGGCAACAGCGGCATCAAACGCATTACCACCTTGGTTCAAAACAGCAAGGCCCGCTTGCGTCGCCGCTGGGTGTGCACTGGCAATGGCTTGCTCATGATATTTTGTTGAGGCGTTCGCTGTTAGCGAAAGAAAAATAAGGCTTATGAGTAATAAGTGTTTCACTGTTTAAGCCTCATTTCCTGCCATTAAGCGTTGGTACTTCAGTTGCAGTTGCTCTTCTGATTCTACGTTGTCTGGATCTTTTGGTATGCATTCAACCGGACACACTTCTACGCACTGCGGCGTATCGTAATGGCCAACGCATTCTGTGCACAAATGAGTGTGTATTTCATAGATTTCTTCGCCCATAAAAATCGCATCATTCGGGCATTCTGGTTCGCACACATCGCAATTAATGCATTCATCAGTAATTATTAACGACATATTTAACTCAATTTATCCAAAATAGCTTGTTCAACACTGGCAGGAACAAAACTCGTAATATTACCGTGGAAACGCGCAATATCACGCACTAACGTAGAAGACACCGCGCCCCATTCAGGGTCTGTTGTTAAAAACACAGTATCGAGTTCAGGCATCATTTGTCTATTCATCCCCGCCATTTGTGCTTCATATTCGAAATCTGCAATACTACGGATACCTCTGACAACGACGTTTGCCTGATGTTGTTTCGCTACATCAACCAACAAGCCATCAAAAAAAACCACATCAATATTTGAATAGGATGAGAAGGCGGCCTTTGTCATATCGAGACGCTCCTGCGCATCAAATAACGGCGATTTACCCGCACTTCTTGCTACCGCAACCAGCACCGTATCAAACAGCTCACTCGATCGCTGAATAATATTGATGTGACCATTCGTAATCGGATCGAACGTGCCGGGATAAATTGCTTTTTTAGTCATTGCCTTCTCGGTGGTATAGGTAATAGGCCACTTGGCCCGCTTTTTTACGTCGGTGCTGAACCCAGTTATTAGGTAAAAAACTCAAATCTAATTTACCTTCGCATTCTAAATAGATAACAGCATCATCCGATAAGCAGCCACTTTCTTCAAGGCGTTTCGCGCAGTCGCTCAACTCACCTTGCTTGAAAGGCGGATCAAGAAAAACAACATCAAACAAGGCAGCTATGCCTTTACTCTTATCTTTTAAAACATCTAAGGCCATCCGATGCATCAATTGAACATTATCCGCCTGTAGCAATGCCTTATTAGTGCGCAACGCTTTGATTGCTTTAATATCCTTCTCAACCATCAGTACATTACGCGCACCTCTTGATGCCGCCTCAAAACCTAATGCACCACTGCCAGCATACAAATCTAAACAGTTTGCTTGCGGTAAATAGGGCTGCAACCAATTAAACAAGGTTTCTCGAATGGGATCTGTGGTCGGCCGTAAGCCGTCAAGACTGGGGAATTCAATTTTACGCCCCCGCCATTGCCCACCAATAATACGTACGCGATTGCCCTTGGCCGCCATCAGTCTTTTTGCTCCACCGACTGACCCACCGTTACCATCACCATTTTATCCATCAAAATACGTCGCTGAAACGCCTGCGTTATTTGCTCTTGCGTGACCGCCTTTACCCTTTTTATGTAGCTGTTGAGGTAATCCAACGGTGTACCGCTCACCACGATGCCGACTACGTTACTTAGAAGTTTATTGTTACTGTCCAGTTTTAGCGCAAACCCACCAATGATATTCTTTTTAGCTGCGGTGAGTTCTTCTTCAGTTGGGCCATGCTCTATAAAATCTTGCAGTGTTTTTTTCACCGCATCCGATGCTTCTTTCACTTTCTCATTACGCGTTTGCAAGCCGATAAGGAAAGGGCCTTTTTGCACCATCGGGTGAAAATAACTATAGGCACTGTACGCCAAGCCTCGCTCCTCGCGAATTTCTTTAACAATACGTGAACTAAAACCACTGCCACCAAGAATGTGATTACCGACATACAAGGCAAAGTAGTCGGGATCGTTATGCTTCAATACTGGCAAGCTGTACATTAAGTGTGTTTGTTGTGACGGGTACTCTTGGTGAATCGCTTCAGCCTCGGCTTGCACAGCCACTGAAGGTATCGCCCTCGCTGTCTCACCTGTCGCCAAGTCAGCAAGCAAATCCTTTACCATATGCTCCGCCTGCTCGCGTGACACGCCACCGACAAGCACAACGACGAGATTATTCGCAACGTAGTAGCGTTGGTAAAATGTCTTTAGGTCGTTCAGCTGGATCTCGTTCACAGAACCTTCAACACCCTGTATCGCGTTGGCATACGGGTGACCTTTAAACATCTGTTGATAAAGCGCTAGCTGGGCTAAGGTTCCGGGTGATTCTTCCCGCCGCTTAATACCCAATAAAGTGCGTTCTTTTTCACGCTTAAAATCTATTGCTGGGAAATCAGGCTTATTCACCAACTCCTTTAGAACACCCCATGATGTTTGTAAGGCACGTTTATCCGTGAGGCTTCTAAACGAAATGCTCGTAAAATCGCGCGAGGTAGAAACAGCTAATTCTGCCCCAACACTTTCAAACCGCTCGGCAATTTCTTGCGCGCTATAGCCAGCTGCGCCCTGATTAAGTAAGGCAGCGGTTAATGCCGCGACGCCTTTTTTCTCACCGTCTCTTGCACTACCGGCATCAAACACTAATCGAGCATCCAGAATGGGTAGCCCTTGCGTTGGCACAAAGTAAACTTTCGCGCCGTTATCTGTTTGCCAATGTTGAATAGTTGGAACCGCCACAGCCAACGTGCTAACGAGTAGCAGAATAAAACCAGAAAATACCTGAGCGTTAGTTCGCATGGCGCAACTCCTGCGGCAACATGTGCACCACGGTCAAATGATCTTCAATAAGGTACGTCTTAGCCACTGCGCGCACTTGTTCTGCCGTAACCGCTTTCACCTTATCAACGTACTCATCAGCTTTTCGCCAACCAATACCGACTGTTTCCAACATACCTAATTGCATCCCTTGATAAAAATTCGAATCTTTTTCGTACACCGACGAAGCGATCACTTGTGCCTTAATCCTATTCAATTCTTTTTGCTCCACCAAATCAGTTTGCAGCTTAGCCACTTGCCCGAGTATCGCAGTCTCAAGTTGTTCAGCACTCATGCCTTGCACCGGTGAGCCATCAAATAAGAACAAGGTGGGTAAACGCGCATTCATGTCATAACCGGCACTAACGTTAGAGGCTACTTGCGAACCACGTACTAAGTTTGACGCTAATCTGGCACTCCTACCACCGCTTAAAATACCTGATAACACCTCCAGTGCATACACATCGGCGTCATCCTCAACTGAGTTGAGTACCGGCACTTTATAACCCATTAATAAATAGGGTACTTTTGCTTGCTGCTTAATAATGCTCCGCCGAACACCTACTTGAGGAACTTCAACTCGTTTTTTAACCGCTTTAAAAACCGCCTGCGGAATGGGGCCAAAGTATCTTTCTGCCAGCTCAAATACCCGCTCTGCTTGAACATCACCGACGATGACTAAGGTTGCATTATTCGGTGAATACCATTGCTTATACCAATCCGCTAAATCCGTTAGCGTCATATCGGCTAAATCCTGCATCCAACCGATAATAGGATTTCTATAAGGACTACTCGTATAAGCTAACGCTTTAAAGTACTCATAGGTTTGCCCTTGCGGCTTATCTTCGGTGCGCATACGTCGCTCTTCCATCACCACTTGTAGCTCTTTCACAAACTCTTTTTCTTGAAGCTTAAGTTTTTGCATCCGCTCCGCCTCGAGCTTTATGCTCACCTCAAGACGCGAGGCTTCCATTGTTTGAAAATAGGCGGTGTAGTCGGCACCGGTAAATGCATTTTCACGCCCACCATTTTCAGCAATTATTTTAGAAAACTCACCCGGCTCAAGGTTATCGGTCCCTTGAAACATCATGTGCTCTAATACATGAGATAAACCGGTTATCCCATCGTGCTCATAGCTCGCCCCTACTTTATACCAAATTTGTGACACCATAACGGGGGCTCGATGGTCTTCCTTAACCAGTACTTTTAAGCCATTTTTTAGCACTTTTTCGTGTACCATATTAGGCAGATTTTCTGGCGAGGCAAAACTGTTCGACGAATAAACAATATTCAGAATAAAAAGCGCTGCAGATAACTTTCTCATTTTGTTCTCACATAACCTTAAACGAATTTAAAACAGGGATTTTACGACAAAATTCCCTCGGAAAGACACAATATCATGTTTGGATTTGGCAAGAAAAAAGACAACGATGCTCCAAAGCACGCTCCAGTCGAAAAATCTAAAGAAGGTTTTTTTGGGCGCTTAAAGAATCAACTTTCAAAAACACGTAGCGGCCTAACCGGCGGCTTAGGCAACTTATTTTTAGGCAAAAAACAAATTGATGATGATTTGTTTGAAGAGTTAGAGATGCTACTGCTGATGGCTGATGTTGGCATCGAAGCGACGCAACAGATTATTAGCAACCTCACCGAGCGCGTTGCTCGCAAGCAGCTGTCAGATCCGCAAGCGTTAACACAAGCACTGCAAGAAGAAATGCTCTCGATTCTAGAGCCTAACCAGCAAGCTTTAAAGATTCCTGAGAGTGACGAGCCCTTCGTCATTTTAGTTGTTGGCGTCAACGGCATGGGCAAAACAACAACCATCGGCAAGCTTGCTAAGCGCCTTCAGGCTGAAGGTAAAAGCGTCATGCTGGCTGCTGGCGACACCTTCAGAGCCGCCGCTATTGAACAACTTCAAGAATGGGGAAAACGTAACGATATTGACGTTGTCGCCCAGCATACAGGTGCCGATTCGGCCTCCGTTATTTACGATGCCTTTGAAAAAGCAAAAGCTCGCAAGATTGATGTTCTACTCGCAGACACTGCCGGTCGCTTGCATACTCAAACAAACTTGATGAACGAATTAAGTAAAATTAACCGCGTCATCAAGAAAATTGATGAAAGTGCGCCGCATGAAACCATGCTCGTGGTGGATGCCGGTACCGGGCAAAACGCATTGGCTCAGGCAAAAAACTTCGACAAAGCCACGCCTCTTACGGGTATCACCTTAACCAAGCTTGATGGCACAGCCAAAGGCGGCATTATTTTCGCCATGGCTAACCAATTTAAACTGCCCATTCGCTTTATAGGTATTGGTGAAGGCATCGATGATTTACGCCCATTTAATGCCTCAGAATTCACCAGCGCTTTATTTGAAAAGTCAGACCACGACGCTTAATTCGCTATGCTCCAATTTATTAACGTTAGCAAACGATACCCTGGCGGCGCTGATGCACTTAGAAACGTTAATTTTGAATTAAAAAAAGGTGAGATGGCTTTTCTTACCGGACACTCTGGTGCAGGTAAAAGTACGTTACTAAAACTGATTGCCATTCTTGAACGCAGCACTCAGGGCCAAGTAATGTTGGATAACCAGAATATCGGCCGTATTTCAAAACACCATGTGCCGTACGCCCGCCGTAAAATCGGCATGATCTTTCAAGATCACCGCTTGCTACATGATCGCACCGTCTTTGATAATGTTGCCCTACCGCTTATTATTGCAGGCCTTGACCGCCATGACATCCAACGACGTGTTCGCGCTGCTCTCGATAAGGTTGGGCTACTCGGCAAAGAGCAACGCTACCCGATCACCCTATCCGGCGGCGAACAACAACGTATTGGCATAGCACGCGCCGTGGTGAACAGACCGCCAATGATCTTAGCCGACGAACCAACGGGCAACCTTGACCCTGCATTATCTGAAGAAATCATGCAATTATTTGAACAGTTCAATCAAGTCGGTGTAACCGTGCTCATTGCTAGCCATGATGTTTCTCTTATTCAGCAAATGGGCTATCGAACACTGCAACTTTCACGCGGTGAAATGGTGAATCATCATGGCTAGTCGCCGTAGCAATCTTCAACGCCCCACAAGCCGATTCAACCTACGCTCGTATCTGTTGATACACCTACACACTTTTTTTGCCAGTCTTGGGCGTTTTTCAAGAGCACCTTTCAATTTCATGATGACGGTCAGCGTTATCGCCATTACCCTGTCTCTGCCATCTGGCTTGTTGGTCTCCATTAGTAATTTCCAATCGCTGAGCGGTCAGATTGACCTAAACAATAATATCTCTCTTTTTCTTAACCAATCCGTCACCCTTGAACACGCCACGGAATTATCAAGCGCTTTAAAGCATAACGAGAAAATACAACAAGCCGTTTTAATTGATAAACAATCCGCATTGGAAGAGTTCCGCCAATACAGCGGATTCGGCTCGGCGATCAGCGCGCTTGGAGACAACCCGTTACCGCACGTCATTCAAATAACACCCATTGCAGATATTGATAACCAAGCAGCGCTTCAATCATTAATTAACGAACTCAAGCAACGAGCAGACATCCAATTAATACAAATGGATATGGGCTGGCTGGATCGCTTAAATGGCATTCTCAATATCGCCCAGCGCGGTGTGAGTATTATTACTATTTTATTGGGTTTTGCTGTGCTGCTGATCGTCAGTAACACCATTCGACTTGAACTTCAAAACCGACGAGACGAAATTGATATTACCCGACTTGTCGGTGCGACACGCGCCTTTATTATGCGCCCATTCATTTACAGCGGCTTTTGGTATGGCTTTCTTGGTGGTGTGTTTGCTTGCCTACTGGTCAACTTATCCATTTGGCTTATCGATGGCCCAACAAGCTCATTAGCTACTTTATACAACAGCTCCTTCAACCTTTCCTTTATGTCATTCGGGCATGCGGTGTTATGGATATTATTCTCTATTTCATTAGGAATAACCGGCTCTTGGGTCGTCGTTAGCCGTTATTTATCTGATTTAGAAAGCTGACGTTTCTAGCCACAGGCAGACCGAAAGCACCGGCGGTAGTCTTTTTGAGCAATTAGGCGATATAGCCAGTTAGCTCAAGTAAAACCTCGGTTGAGATATAAAGATTGAATGAATCATAAGGACTTTTTCAAAAAAGCCCCAGTGATCGGCCGAATAAGGTCCTGTTTACGCCTTTGAGTTAGCTACCTGAAATCTTGCAAAAAGCGCTGTTCAACTTCGTCTTTCTTTAGGCCATTGCCCAATCCAAAGCTGTCTATATTTATCACGTTAAGAGCAGGCTGGTGGCAGCGTATTTCACCAAAATACGTTATTTATTAATGATGCATAAGAAAAATGAAACGCCCCTTTTTTAAAGGGGCGGTAATCCATAGCTGGGCTTTTAACCTAACTTAAATTGCGAAGTAGTGTGTTGTAAGCTCTCTGAAAAAGAAGTGAGTTTTTCAACAATCCCTTCAACCTCTTGAATGTTAAGACGAGTAGCTTCAACAGAGTTGATCATCACACTCATATTCACCATCACTGTATTTGCTACGGTTGCTTGCTCTTTCGTACTGGAAGAAATATCACTGCTCAATGTGGAAATGCCAAATACTTGCTGCTGAATACTACTTAATGCATCACCCGCAATTCGTGTTTGTTCGGCATTATTTTTTGACTTTTCAGTCGCAGAGACCATCGACTCAACAGATTGCTGAGCTGCATTACTGAGCTTAACGACTAGCTCTTTAATATTATTAGTCGCCTCGGAAGTCCTTGACGCTAACGTTCGAACCTCATCGGCCACCACCGCAAATCCGCGCCCATGTTCCCCTGCTCTAGCCGCTTCAATGGCAGCATTTAACGCGAGCAGATTGGTTTGATCAGAAATATCATCAATAACGTTAAGGAATTGATCTACGTCCTTGGCATCGTTAGCGAGTGTATTGATTAAGATCGTCGCTTGATCCATTTCATGGTTGAGCGCATTAGAGATTTCTATCGTGCTATTAATAATAGCCTGGCCTTTTTTGACTTCATTTTCAACCTGCTTAGTTGAATCGACCGCTTTACTAGCATTATCAGCCATGCCATGAACATTTTCCTGCATTTCATGCATCGCCTGATTAACAGTAGAAACTTCACTTTCTTGCTCATTCGTTAATAAATTAACCGCGCTCATCTTTCCTTTAAGGTCGTTAGAGGCGCTACTCAGTGGGTTCGCTACACTCACAACATCAGATATAGAAGAGCGCAAAAGCTTCATAAATTTATTAAAGTGAGTTGATAATTGCCCAAGCTCATCTGTGCCGCTAACATTCAACTGCTGATTTAAGTCACCTTCACCGTTAGATAAATCTAACAAAGATCCCGCAATATCACCGGCCGCTTTCACGATATTCCTACTAACGAATGTAGCGATAAAAATCATCATTGCTAAAAGAACAATACCAATAATAATTGTTGTATAAATAGATTTCTCAGAAGAATCAATAGAGTTACTAATCACTTTGCGGAAAGAGAGATCTGTATCTTTTTGATAAGCTAAAACGCCTTCAGTTAATTGTTCATACAACTTTGCTTTGACCCCTGCCTTCGCCGTAATTTTCTCAAAATCTATCTCTTCACTGAGCATTGCAGTTGCAATATCAACATTGAGGGCTTCATATTGGTTAAGGCGCTTTTTAATTTGCTTTAATGAGGCGGCAGATTTTGGGTCAAATTTAATTAACTCATCAATATTTTTTTTAATTAATCGATTGGTCGCCCCCGCCTGATCAAGCAATTCCGCCTCGGCCGTCGAAACGGCTTGGGTATAAAGCTCTTCTACACGTTGAATTTGCAGGCTATTTTCATTAGATAGTCTAATTAAAGGATAGATATTAGTCTGTAAATTATTCAGGTTTGATTTAACCTGGTTTGCCCCATAGATGCTAACAGCCAAAGTCACTAAAAAAGTGGTGACCGCCAGAGCAGTAATAAGAGCAATTTTATAAGATAGTTTTAAATTATTGAGAGAAAACATGATTTTCTTACCTTCGGTAATAGCAAACTTTAATAGATCATACTTTCGTTACTCACCTCCCCTCAACAAAAAGAGAGGAGGCGATAACGATTTTTTTTAAACGTTTAGTTTAAAACGTACCAACGACTTTAACATCAGCCGTTACTTTTGCACTATCGACAAAACCAATAGTGCTAGGGTTGCTTTTAACCAACTCTAACATTTCATCAGAAGAAACACTTTTAGGGGGTTTAGCCTTACCCGTAAAGACGAGTTTAGCCCAATAAGCTTTCAATTGACTCGACGATTTACCCAGTAGTTTAGTATTAAACTCATCAGAGATCGTACCGCTTTGTGTTAACGGAATAATGGCTCCGCCACTAGGAAATGACTTTGTCTTACCGAGAAATATCTTTGAAACAGCCGCTTTATCTATCACATCCGCATTAGATGGGTGGACGATAACAGACACTTCAGCAGAGGCCACGGAAGCAGCAAGAAGCAAAGCCGCTAGAGTAAGTACTTGATTAAGTTTTTTCATTGTTTAATTCCTTAAAAGATAAAGTCCACGGCAAAGCGGAATGTGTTTTCGTCATTAACATTATTGTCATAATCAGTCGATGAATACTCTGCTTTTAGCGCGATATCGGACGTCAAGTCATAACGACCACCAATAGCCCAACCTTCGGCATTAGAACCTGCAGACAACGCATTGAAGCCCGCATCTAGCGCAGGATCTCCTGTTGCTGTTACCGTCGTATTATTATCATCATTCTTACTAAGCGTTAAGTAAGGCGTAAACTTTTCTGTCACACGGTAGCCCGTAGTGATATAGGCGCGTTCTTGATGAGGGAACAACAGGTCGTCAAAGCTAAGGATGTTGTACTCAGCGATAAAAAATACTTTTTCAAAATCGGCGCGAGCGTGGAACCCCATAAAGATGCCTAACTGGTCGCCTTTTGTTTTCTTATCCATTGAAGAACCAGCACCGAAGATGCCCACCGCTGCTGCGTTAAGCCCCTCAAGTGAATCAGAATCAAGATCAAGGTGCCCTTCATTATAAGTAACACGCGTGGTTAGCCAGTCGTAGTTTGATGTCAATGACACACCGTATACTTCGGAATCATCAAACGCGATATCAGGCGTAGGTGAACGAAGCTCAAGCGTATCTTCCATAACAGAAGCATACATTTCAAGCGTATGATCAATGGCACCAGTAGAAAAGGTCGTGAGTACGTTAATACCCGTGATATGGTCAGCAGGTACGATATAAGCATTTGTAGGGGCACTGATCCAAGGTAAGGCAAAGCCCACGTCTTGGAAGTCTGAGTAAGGGTAGTAAGGGGCTTTCATACGTCCCACTCGAATTTGTACCGCGTCAGTTGCTTGATAATTAACATACAGCCACGGTAGTTCAAGTTCCCAATCCCTTGCTCCACGAGTTATCACTTGACCAACAACAGAAAGATCGCTATTAAACTGAGCAGTAAATTGTACAGCCAAGCGGCTTTCAGCATCGATATCAAAGCTTTGGTCGTAATAACCATCACCATGTTTTACAGATGGTTGGTAATCCGCTTTATCGGTTGTCAGACCACCGACGAGAGAGCCAAAGCCCTTGTAGCTAAAATCTACCGCTTGTGATGTTAATGGGAGAGCCGCGATAATAGCTGCTGCTAATAATTTGTTTTTCATTCTTTGCCTTCGTTTTAGTGTAAATAGGAATTATAGGCAGAGCGGTTTAGTCCATTAAACGAGTAATGCATCCTTAAGATCACCCTGTTCGTACAACAGCATAGTTGAGGTTTTTTATTTTGCTGTGTTTTCCTATAAAAAACATTAAAATATTCTAATATTTGCTTTTTTGCTGTATTTAATATGACAATCACTTATAAAGAATAGCGCGGTTGAGGCCCTCCCCTTCCGTAAATTCGACTTCGTTGCATTACAGTCTTCTTATTACATTAGCCGGCATTGGGGACTTAAATAAAACGCTGCAATAACGGGATCAGGCCTTGCGTTGCCATTCGTTAGCGCCATTTTATGGCGTTTTATTCTCTATTTATTTACAATAGAATTCGCTCCTAGGTAGTCATTAGCCGCTATTTATTTGACTGAGAAAGGTGACGTATCTGTCGCTTCTTTAGCCCTCCGAATTGCTTTACAAACTGAACTTTTGCTATACTTAGCAGTCTTATGTTGCGAGTGCTACATCCATCAGCACCAATAATGGAGGGATACTATGACACGTGCTTTGGCATTACCTAATCAGTTATCAGCTGGATCTTTAGATGCGTATATCGCTTCTGTTTCTTCTGCGCCCGCTCTAACGGTTGAGCAAGAAAGAGATTTAGCGAATCGTTTACGTAATGACAACGATTTAGAAGCTGCGCGCACACTCGTGTTATCCCACATGCGTTATGTTATTCATATTGCTAGAAGCTATAGCGGCTATGGACTAGCACTTCCAGACCTTATTCAAGAAGGCAGCATTGGCTTGATGAAAGCGGTTAAACGCTTTGACCCTGACATGGGTGTACGCCTTGTGTCTTACGCCGTACATTGGATTAAATCCGAGATCCATGAGTTTGTTATCAAAAACTGGCGCATCGTTAAAATCGCCACCACCAAAGCCCAGCGTAAATTATTCTTCAACTTAAGAAAACATAAAAAGAACTTAGCCTGGTTAAACGAACATGAAGCAGATGCCATCGCCAATGACCTTGGCGTTGATAAGTCAGCCGTCTATGAGATGGAAAAACGTTTAAGCAATTTCGACATGGCGTTTGATGGTCATCAAGATGACAACACAGAATCAGACGAACTGATTCATACGCCTGCGACTTTCGTCACAAAAGAAGAACACGACCCTGCCAGCGTTGTCGAAACGCATAACGATAAGGCTCACAATTCTTCTAGATTAAATAAGGCATTAAGTAATCTTGATGATCGAAGCCGTGTAATTTTAGCTGAACGCTGGTTGAGCGAAGAAAAATCAACCTTGCATGAACTAGCGGATAAGTATCAAGTATCCGCCGAGCGTATTCGTCAACTTGAAAAAAATGCGATGAATAAAGTTAAGCAAGAATTACTAGAGTTACACCCTAGTTAAAAGCTTCTCGTAGCCGACGCTTTCTTCTTCGGCTTTAGACGTAAGGTTAATTGCTCATCTTTTTGCGTCATTTCGACGTGCTTTAGAAAGCTCATTCCCAATAGAACAGCACTGCCATCCATATGCGGATTAATATGCGCGGCAACATTCTTTAGTTTGATAGAACCCAGTTCAACCGAATCAAGCGTAATTCGGTAAACAATAATGTCTCCGTTTGCCGTTCGCGTCCCTTCTGGGCGCCCCTTCGTTAAATTCATCGCTCCCGCTACTTTTGCTGGAATGCTGATATTGGTTGCACCCGTATCCAGTACAAATGTTACCCAGTGGCCATTCAATTTACCGTCCGCGATATAATGGCCCTGTCGGTTTTGTTTTAATGTCACTTCAGCACTGCCATCAGAGTCATAAATAACGTCAGGGCGTTCATTGGGGTTTGACTGCTTTTCTAGATAACGGTCAAAGCCAATCACTAACATCGCTAGAAAACCAAGCCACGCTAACGACACCATCATTTTTGATATTTTATTATTTGGTTCTACGTTTTTCATACACAACTGTTAACACGATCTAGTGATAGGGTCACATCATGGTAGATAGTAATTTCAAGAAGTCTTTGGCTTCATCAACACCATTTTCATCTGCTTTTTGTAACCACTTTTTAGCTGCTATGCGCTGTTCGTCTGAACTGCTCGCTAAACCCTCGCCATAATTAGTTGCCAACATCACACCGAGGTTAAACTGCGCTGTTTCATCGCCTTGCTTCGCTGCTTTTTCTAACCAATAGGCTGCTTGGCTCAAATCTCTCTCAACACCCAGGCCATTTTCATAAGCCATCGCTAATTGATATTGACCTCTAGTATCGTTTAATTCTGCAGCTTTCTTTAGCCATATAACTGATTTAGCTAAATCTCGCTCTACGCCTTGCCCCTGATCATAGAGGTTAGCCAGATTAATCATGGCCGTTGTATTGCTTTTTGCAGCTAACATCAACCAGATTTCACGCGCTTCTTGGTAGTTCCCCATTTTATATTTTGCATAGGCTTCTAACGATTGAATCGCTTGAACGCTATTTTCATCACGCCCATCTTCAAAGTCATTTGAATACGCTGGGTTAACACAGCAAAACAATAAAACTAAACAAGAAATAAATGGATGCTTCATCTATTTCTCCCTTTAAATTAAATGTAATGGTCGACTAATAAAGTAGCAAACAATACCATCAAATAGACAATAGAATACCTGAAGGCTTTCATCGCAATAACATCATCTGCTGTTTTCTTGAGAAGCACCGCATAGTATAGAAACCCAAAACCCAACCCGATTGCTACCACTAGATAAAGCAGGCCACTCATTCCCGTTAGAAATGGCAATACGCTAACTAATATTAATAAAATCGTGTAAAAAACAATATGCAGCCTAGTGAACTCAGCGCCATGGGTTACTGGCAACATCGGAATATCCGCCTTGGCGTATTCTTCTCGACGAGCGACTGCCAAGGCCCAGAAATGAGGCGGCGTCCATATAAAAATAATTAAAAACAGTAATAACGCGTGTGGATCGATAGTTGCGGTTACCGCACTCCAGCCTAATACCGGTGGAGCCGCACCGGCAGCACCACCAATGACAATATTTTGTGGCGTCGCATGCTTCAAATAAACTGTATAAACAACGGCGTAACCAATTAATGACAGAAACGTTAAAAAAGCCGTTAACTCATTGACCAAAAACATCAGTACTAGCATGGCAATAGCACCGATGGTGAAAGCAAAACCCAGTACTTGTGTTCCGTTCAAATCGCCATGTGGTAATGGACGCCCTTTTGTGCGCGCCATTTTTGCATCGAACTTTTGATCTAAATAATGATTAATGGCCGCCGCCGACGATGCTGCAAGCCCAATACCGATAGTTCCAAAAATTAACGGCTGCCAAGGCACCATGCCCGGTACTGCTAAAAACATCCCTACAACCGCTGTAAAGACAATTAGCATGACTACTTTCGGCTTACATAGCTCGTAATAGCTTTTCCAGTTAGCCGTAGTTATCGAGTGATTGCTCATTTGTTCTGTCAAAATAATACCCTAATTACCGTGTCGTTTTGTTAAGCCTAAAATTCACGTAAACCACACTCAGTAGCAGCAATGCCGCTACCGCATTATGCGCTACAGCAACATGCAGTGGCAAATTTAGTACAACATTCAATATGCCAAGCATTATCTGCGTTAGCAATAGTCCGCTTACCATTAAAAATTCTTTAATTGCGCTTAGTCTGAAGAGGCAATATGCCAAAAGGCCAAATATGACTGCCGTCACTAATGCACCGATACGGTGTACCCAATGGATAGCGGCTCTCGCCTCGTTAGCCAGTACACCAAACTCATAATCCACACCTAGACCGCGCCATAGTACAAACCCTTCCTTGTAGTCAACACTGGGGTTCCAAGTATCGCCAAAGCAGGTTGGGAATTCAGGACAAGCTAGCGCCGCATAATTAGTACTCGTCCAGCCGCCTAGTGCAATTTGCGCCACTAACACGATCAAAGCAACCGTTGCTAACGTCTTTACTAACCCAGTTTTTTTCTTATCCGCTAGGCGTTTTTTTCTAATTCTTAACAACAATAGAAGCAATAAACTCAGTGTCGCTAAGCCTCCTAAAAGGTGGCTCATCACAATGACCGGTTTAACCAGTAAGGTCACTGTCCACATCCCTAAGGCACCTTGGAACATCACCAGTAATGATAAAAAGGTCGTTAATCCACGCTGACCTAGTTCGGGCCGCTTCCACGCCATCACAGTCAAGATAAGGATGAGTAGACCCAATGTGCTGGCAAAGTATCGGTGGATCATTTCTTTCCACGCTTTTGATGCTTCTAAGGGACGATCATAATTCTCAGCCGCGTTTGCGATACCTTCATGAGACTCATCTAAAATTAAACTCCCATAGCAGCCTGGCCAGTCCGGACAGCCTAGACCGGCATCCGACAATCGGACATAGGCACCTAAAACAACGACTAACAGCGCCAATAAAATGGCAACAATAGTTAAATTCCTAAACATCTCCCTAGCCTATTTGTGAGGCTTTGAATAGGAGCTTTAAATCTTTCTGAATACCATAAGGGTCGGCATCTTGCCGATATCTCATCATAATGTTTCCTAACGGGTCCATTAACAACATATCACCATCTTCAGTCTGCTTAACTTGTTGGCTCAACGCAGTAAAGTTTTCATGATTCCATTTAAATACATGGAGCTCAGGGGCTTCAGATAAAAAAGGGGCAATTGATCCATTAGATTGATCTAAATACACTCGCTTTAAACGCTTTGCATCTTTGTTAAGCAACACATTTAATTGATGAACAATATGTACTGATTTCTCACATGATTCTGCACATTGCCCATCAACGTCTAAATGAACAAGGACCCAACGACCTTTTAGGTCATCCATATTTACTTCTGATCCATTGATAACATAGTTACTAAGTTTTGTTGCAATTGCTGGGCTGATCAATTCGCCATAATTTTTGGTTTCCCCTCCTTCTAGCCATTGGGGGTTTTCAAAAACAAGCCATGCAGACATAACAGGTAATGCAAATAAGCCTGCAATAAAGATCAGTTTTAATCTATTTTTTGTTACTTTATCCATTTTTCTTTTTACCTAGTTTCACTGTTACTACAAAATAAAGAATGACCCAGGCCGTCGCCAATGCAAACCACTGGAATGCATAACCATGATGCTTCTCGGGGCCCATCTTCATCGGCTCCCAATCACGATCATAACCATTGGGCTCACTCTTATTTAATAAAATTTGATAGGGCCAAATATCATACCCCAACCGTTCCGACACTTTTATTACATCAACTATTTGAGTAACAGATGGCCAACCTTCAGAAAGCTCATCCGCGCCATCTAATTTTATACCTACACTCGGGAAGTAATCTAACTTGCCTACAATTGAAACATTGCTAGCGCTTAACCTCACCTCAGGCAACACTCTTCTATCTGAACCCAGTACAACCCAACCTCTATTCAGCAGAATGGCTTGTGTCGCATTCACTTTTATCGGTGTTAATACAAAATATCCCGCTCGGCCACCTTTTACTTGATTATCAATCAAAATTTGCTTGTTTGTATCGAGCCAACCGCTCACCTTAACGGGCAAATAGCGTAGGCTTTTATCTTCAAGTTGAATCGTTTCTAATTCAACAGCTGGCAACTGTATTCTTGCTGATTGCAAATCTAACATATCTTGTTTTTGCTGCGCTCTGTCTAGCTGCCAATTTGCCAAACTAAGCAACAAAGCCAAAACTAGGACAGCAAGAATCGTTAACAATAAATTGGCTTTAAACTGCATTAATTAAAACTATTATTGGTTTTTAGCGTAAGTTTAAAAGACAATACAAACATTATTAAATGAGACCCGCATTATGCCGCCATTAATCAAATACTTAGTTATTTTTACGTTGTGCTTCATTATCTACAACTTATTTAAAGCGTTTTACCATCTGTCTAGAAGAAAATCCGCACCGAAAGAAGTTGTTAAGTCATTAGCCCTACGTGTCGGGCTCTCTTTGACCTTATTCGCCTCATTACTATTGGCTTCATACCTTGGTTTCATTAAACCTCATGGCATCACACCGGTTCCACAAGAGATAGAAGAAACACGCTAACTAGCAATAAAAAAGGCGCTACAGTGTAGCGCCTCATTAAACTGTTTAGGCTTGCTATAACCAGTATACGAATATAAACAGCCCTAACCAAACCACATCAACAAAGTGCCAGTACCAAGCAGCCGCTTCGAATGCAAAATGATTTTCTGGTGTGAAGTGCCCCTTTATACTACGAACGAGCATCACCGCTAACATAATCGCACCAACCGTTACATGAAAGCCATGAAAGCCGGTCAACATATAAAAGGTTGAGCCATAAACACCTGAGCCCATTGTTAAGTTTAATTCGTTGTAACCATGGCTATATTCTAAAACCTGTAAACAGACAAACAAAAAACCTAGAAATACAGTTAGTGCTAAGCCAATAATAAGCTGCTTACGTTTATTTGCGATTAAACCCCAATGCGCCCATGTTACCGTAACGCCGCTACTCAATAAAAGCAGAGTATTAATGGCCGGCAAGCCCCAGGGACCCATTTTTTCATATACGCCGCCCACTTCAGCTGGGCCATTGGTAGGCCAGATTGCCTCAAAGCCACTCCAGATAAACTCATTTGTCGCAGCCCCAGAACCTTCACCAGCTAACCAGGGTACTGAGAAGACTCGAATGTAATATAAAGCACCAAAGAAAGCGGCAAAAAACATAACTTCAGAAAAAATAAACCAAATCATTCCGATACGAAATGAAGCATCTTCAGCACTGTTGTACGCGCCAGATTCGCTCTCATTAATTACATCACCAAACCAGCCAAACATCATATAGACCAATACTAAAAAGCCAATCATCATAATGATTGAGGCCGATGAAGCATCATTTAATTGGCCAGCAAACCCACCCAAAAACAATGTTAAGCCAATTGAACCAACAATGGGCCATTTAGCATCATGAGGAACGTAATACGCATTTTCTGAAGACATAAATTTACCTATTCCAATTATTTATTCTTAAAGAAGTATTTATTCAATACCCTATTTATTCAGTTAGAAATATAAACGAACCCACATAAAAACTGATGGCTACTGTCACCAAAATAGCGACTGTGATTAAATTTTTTGTTCGTTGTTTTTTCATATTAATAATACTGCGCCTAGGTTCGCTAGGCGCAAACAATTATTTAATTTCAGGTGCCGTTGAAAAACTATGGTATGGCGGAGGTGAAGATAAAGTCCATTCAAGACCTTCTGCTCCTTCCCAAACTTCGTCAGTCGCTTTCTCACCACCTTTTATTGTTTTATAAACAATGAAGCAGAAGAACACCTGAGATAAACCAAAGGCAAAACCACCAATGCTAGACCACATATTAAATTCTGCAAACTGAACTGAATAGTCAGGAATACGACGCGGCATACCCGCAAGCCCTAAAAAGTGCTGAGGAAAGAAAAGGACGTTAACTGAAATTGTAGACAACCAAAAGTGCCATTGACCCATCTTTTCATTGTACATATTGCCAGTCCATTTAGGGATCCAGTAATAAACAGACGCCATAATTGAGTAAACAGCACCAGTAACCAGTACGTAATGGAAATGCGCAACCACGAAGTAAGTATCATGATATTGGAAGTCAGCAGGTGCAATCGCCAGCATTAGGCCAGAGAAACCACCTATCGTAAACATAATGACAAAACCAATCGCAAATAACATCGGTGTTTCAAACGTCATAGAACCTTTCCACATAGTGGAGATCCAGTTAAACACTTTTACACCCGTTGGCACAGCAATCAACATAGTCGCATACATAAAGAACAGTTCACCCTCTAGCGGCAGACCGACAGTAAACATATGATGCGCCCAAACAATGAACGAAAGGAATGCAATTGATGACGTCGCGTAAACCATTGAGCTATACCCAAATAGTGGCTTGCGAGCAAATGTTGGGATAATAGCTGACACTATGCCAAAGGCTGGCAAAATCAAAATATATACTTCAGGGTGTCCAAAGAACCAAAAAATATGTTGGAACAAAACTGGGTCGCCACCACCTGTAGCACTAAAAAATGTTGTGTCATAAAAACGATCTGTCAGCAACATCGTTACCGCACCTGCTAGCACAGGCATCACAGCAATTAGCAAATAAGCTGTAATGAACCATGTCCACACGAACAAAGGCATTTTCATCAATGTCATGCCGGGCGCCCGCATATTTAAAATAGTCACAATCACATTGATTGCGCCCATCACTGAGGAGATCCCCATCATATGAATAGCAAAAATCATAAAGGGAAAGCCGTTTCCGCCTTGTAAGACTAATGGAGGATAAAGTGTCCAGCCACCTGCTGGTGCACCACCGTCCATAAAGAAGGTAGACAATAACATGGCAAATGCGAAAGGAAGAATCCAGAAACTCCAGTTGTTCATTCTCGGCAACGCCATATCTGGACCGCCAATCATAATCGGCAACATCCAATTCGCTAAGCCAACAAAAGCCGGCATCACACCACCAAAAATCATAACCAATGCATGAACCGTTGTCATTTGGTTAAAGAAACCAGGGTCAACAAACTGTAGGCCTGGTTGGAACAATTCCAAACGGATGACCATCGCCATCGCGCCACCAACCATGAACATCACTAACGCAAATATTAAGTAAAGTGTACCAATGTCCTTATGATTGGTTGTGGTTACCCAACGCATTAAGCCTTTTGCTGGACCGTGATCGTGATGATCGTCATGTGAATCTGTAACAGTCGTCATTATCTAAATCTCCTAATTATCTTAATGCTGCAATGTCCGCAGGCTGAACAGCATCGCCTACTTTATTACCTAATGAATTACGTTGGTAAGTAATAACAGCTGCCAATTCAACGTCGCTTAATTGGTCTTTAAATGCTGCCATCGCAGTGCCTGCCTTACCGTTCATTATCAAGTCAATATGCGTATTGATATCACCTGTCGCGACAGCACTTCCGGTGATCGCAGGAAACACACCCTCGACACCCTCACCTTTTTTCTGATGGCAGGCCACGCAATTAGCACGATAAACTTTTTTGCCCTTCCTTTTCAGCTCTATTGGAGCAAGCTCTTCAATTGCTGCTAATTTTTCTGCCGCCGAACCTGCTTTTTGCTCAGCCAACCATATTGCATAATCAGCTTCAGATTTAACTTCAACAACGATTGGCATAAAGCCATGATCACGCCCACATAGTTCCGCACATTGGCCACGATAAATACCTGGCTCATCAACTTTCACCCATGCTTCGTTTATATAACCGGGAATAGCATCTTTTTTCCAACCGAAATCGGGGACCCACCACGAATGAATAACATCGCTAGCCGTTAATAAGAAACTTACTTTCTTACCCACTGGAATAACTAACGGATGATCGACATTCAACAGGTAATTCTCTACTGTTGAAGGGTCTATATCTGAGCCAACTTGACGCGCCTTGTTGCTCTCAGCATCCAATGTACTAAAAAAGTCTACATCTTCTCCAATATACTCATAACGCCACTTCCATTGATAGCCCGTTATTTTAATTTTCATGTCCGCTTCTGAAGTGTCATGCATTTCGATCAATACCTTAGTCGCCGGTATTGCCATAACAACTAAAATAACGAATGGGATAACAGTCCAAACCAGCTCAGCGGTCATACTTTCATGAAACTGTGACGCCACCGCCCCCTGTGATTTACGGTGATAAATCATCGAATAAATCATTGCACCGAAAACAACCACACCGATAGCAACACAGACCCAAAGGATCAACATATGCAAATCATAAACCTGCTTGCTCGTCTCAGTTACACCTACAGGTAAATTCAACCCATATTCCGCATGCGCGATGCTGGACATAAACGTCAGTACAGCGCCACTAGCAAAAAGTTGCTTTAGTTTAATCACAGAAACTGTCTCCCTTATTTTTTAACTTTCAAAACTTAACTATGTTGGCTTGGTCAGCATTTTCTTAAGCTGTATCGCCAACTTTTCTCGTTCGCTTTCAACTAAAAAGCGCCCAACCTCAATCTTTTTACCGTGCGAACTCAACACAAGGTTTTTTGGATAGCCTTTATATTTTGGCTTCTCTAATTCAACCCGAACCCAACCTAACGGTAATTCACTCTTGCTTTCCGCCTTTTTTGATCCGCGCTCTACCCGTATTACTTTATCACTGATGGTAATGACTTCTCTAACACCGCATTTTTTCATCGTTATTACTAAGCAGTACCCTAGCAATAAAAGCTCTATGCCAGAAAAAGGCAGTATCAACCACAGCCCCATAAAATAAAACAACAGCGCAACAGATAAAGAAACAACGGATATTCCAACAAAAAAAATTATCGCTTGTCTAAACGGCAATGAAGAATTAGGCATTAATACGATATACCGTATTCCTGCGCCTCCATTACCATAATCCACCATTTCTCTACCTCTCTTTAGTCAAGGCATTATGGCTCAGCAATTTAACGAAAACCAGTTAAATAATCAAGTAGACTCTCTATATTTCTTTGGCTACGTACGCTGTTCCTTTCTTTCTGTGATTGGTGTTCAACATAACCAATACATTGCGAAGTCATTTGATTTTTTAATGTCAGGATATTTTCATCGATTTCTTCAAACTCACCGCCAATGTCATTCCCAACCCAACCTGCTATTCGACAACCTTTATTGATGATGGCCGCCTCTGTTAATAGCGCATGATTAATGCAGCCTAACTTTAAGCCGACCACAAGAATAACAGGGAGATCCAGCGCTAAAGCCAGTTCATCAAAGCCCACATTATTATCTAGCGGAACCATCCATCCACCCGCCCCTTCAACAATAACCACTTCCGATGTCGCTTTATGCTTAGCATAGATAGATTGAATAGCTGATAGCTCCATCACCACATTCGCCTGTTGCGCTGCTAAATGTGGTGCTATTGCAGGCTCAAAGCAATAAGGGTTAACGTCGTTATATAAGAACGGTTCTGACGCCGCTTGCATTAGATCAAGTGCATCTTGGTTTTTTAACTGGCCATCAATCCAACTTGCGCCGGCCGCTACCGGCTTAAAGCCCGACACTTTGACCTGACGCCTTCGAAAACCTTTGATTAGCTCCGTTGCAACATAGGTTTTTCCAACATCCGTATCGGTACCCGTTATAAAGAATCCTGTTGCCATCAAAGCGGCCTCTTCTGACACAGTTTACTTTTCAGCATAAACGTAGACGGCTTGGAATGTGGCAGGAATCCCTTGCTTTGTGCGTAAAGCCTCATACTCGAGCAACATAGATTTGAAGCGCTGAACACCCGTCAACCCGAGTCGGCGCCCTCGATTTATATTGTGCGCACCCATTCCCTTTAGATCTAACATCAGTTGTTTTGGTGAGTCATAATATTTCACAATATCCTCACTAACAATTGAGATGTTTTTAAACCCCGCCAGTAGCAAGTTTTCTCTTATTTCACTCTCATTGACAAACGAGTTCACGTGTACAGCCTTGTCAATTGTTTGCCATGATGCCTTCAATTCATGCAAGGTTGACGGCCCGAACGTACTGAACACAAAAGAACCTCCTGTTTCTAACACTCTATGAGCCTGACCAAAAACCTTCGCCAAATCATCGCACCACTGAAAGGCCACATTAGAGCAGATGGTCGTCATCACTTTATCTGTCAGCGGCAGCTTTTCTGCGTCAGCACAAATAAGCCCTTTGACCTGATAATCACCTAAATTACGTTTTGTCTGTTGCAGCATGCCCGCAGCAATATCCAGCGCATACAAATTTTCAACAGCCTCTAACTCACTTAGTTTTTTGGTTAAGTAACCTGTCCCAGAACCGATATCAAGAACGCGCTTAAACGTCTGCGTTTTCGCGCCACATTGCGCGAGCAAACGATCACCAATCAATCGTTGTAGCGAGGTAAATCGATTATAGCCTTGTGAGGCATCATCAAAGGATTGCCGCACCATCTCTTTGCTAAATGCTTGCGTTTGAAACACATCAGTACTCACAACAAACCCTCACCGGCGCGCATAAAGCGATCTATTGCCTGAGATACTTGTAACGGGTGCGAAAGAAACGGCACGTGCGACGCGTTATTTATCACGCATAAATCGATATTAGGATTGAGACTCATTGAACGCTGCCCCGCTTCGACCGGTACTAGCTGATCTTTCTTACCCAACACCATTAATATTCGGCAAGTGAGACTTTTTAATACGCCACGAAGGTCATTCGTGCGCAAAATATCTAAGCCGCTAACAAGCCCTTCATGCGAATCGTCGACATTCGTTTTCACCAAGCCCCTAAGGAAAGCATTCATCTCTTTAGATTGCTCCACACCTTGCGTTTGCAGCTTAATAAAGCGCTTAATTGTCATCGCTGGCTTATCATTTATACCCAAAGAGAAGGCGTCAAACGCACTATTAGTCGTCGCACATTGCCAATCATCTGCTTGTACAAACTTAGGAGAACTCGCCAGCATAAGGAGCTTATTAACGCGTTGCGGATATGCTCCCGCGTAAGCTAACGCAACCATTCCTCCCAACGACCAACCCAGCACACTACAACTGTCTGGCAACTGTTCGGCCATCGCCTCTAACAACTCATTCATCTGCCAGCGCTCACGGTAGTCACTGTCACCGTGGCCCGGCAGCTCAACACAGATAACACGGTATGATTTTGCCAGATCAAGCAACCACTCCTGCCAAACTAAAGGACTCATTGCCCAGCCGTGTATCAAGACAAGATTTGGCCCCTTACCCGACACATGCATATTCAATTTAATCAACAGACCGCTCCTTCAAGCGCAAGCAGCAATGCATCAACTTGCGATTCGGTGTGTGTCGCCGAGAGTGTTATTCTCAAGCGTTCGCTGGATTTTTTAACCGTTGGATGGCGAATAGCAGCAACCAATATGTTCCTCTCTTTTAGATAACTGCTCGCCGACATGACCGCTTTATTACTGCCCAAAATAACCGGCTGAATCGGCGTCTCAGATGGCATCAAACTTAAGCCCAGTTGCTCCGCACCTTGCCGAAACCGAGCGACTAAAGAGCTCAGCTTTTCGCGCCGCCAAGACTCTTGTTGACATATTTTTAAGCTTTGCCTAGTGGCAGCCATAATCGCAGGCGGCATTGCCGTTGTGAAAACATACGTTCGAGCACGCTGAATAAGCGTTTCAATCAACTCCTCACTACCGGCTATAAAAGCCCCAGAAGTGCCTAGGCCCTTACCAAACGTTGCCATTAGAATAGGCACTTGTTGCTGACTCAAGTCGTACTTTTCCAACAAACCGCCACCGCGTTTTCCGATGACACCGAAACCATGCGCATCATCAATCATCAGCATAGCGCTTGCCTGCTCGGCCAACGTTGCCAACTCATTGATCTTAGCTTCATCGCCATCCATGCTAAAAACACCGTCACTAACAACAAGTTTCTTTTTGGCTGATGATTTTTCGAGTAATTGCCTTAAACGATTCATATCACCGTGCGAAAAGCGCTTTACTTGAGCGCCCGATATTTTTCCACCATCGATGAGCGACGCGTGATTGAGTTTATCCTGAAAAACGTCATCGCCTTTTTGCACTAGCGCTGCTATTGCACCGATATTCGCCATATAGCCGGTTGAAAAAACCAAGGCTCGCTGACGCCCAGTAAACTCGGCTAACTCCTCTTCTAAAGCGTGATGTTCATGGCTATGCCCGCAAATAAGATGTGCCGAACCACTGCCCACACCATACTTCTCAGCCGCCTGTTGGAATGCTTTTACCACGCTTGGATGGTTTGCCAAACCGAGGTAATCATTGCTCGAAAAATTATCGAACAAGGCCCCATCTATTTCAACTTTAGCACCTTGCGGGCTGTCGATTAGCTGACGCGATCGATAAAGCTGCTGACGCTTTAACTCATCAAGCTCGCTGGAGAACTCCCACTGACTCATACAAACAATTACGCCGTTGCGGGATGGATCCCTAAGCGTTTAAACAACTGATGATCCGCGCTTTCTGATGGGTTTTCTGTAGTGAGTAATTGATCACCATAAAAAATGGAGTTCGCGCCGGCAAAAAAGCACATCGCCTGCATTTCATCCGTCATATCAGAGCGGCCAGCCGACAACCTTACTTGTGACTTAGGCATTAAAATACGCGCCACTGCGATTGTTTTTATAAATTCTAGCGAATCAATGGCCGCCGCACCGTCTAACGGCGTTCCTTCCACTTGCACCAGCTTGTTAATTGGCACACTCTCAGGTGGGTGCTCCATATTGGCCAAGGTTTGCAACATCTTAGCTCGATCATCACTGACCTCACCCATGCCCACAATCCCGCCACTACAAACATTAATTCCCGCACCGCGAACGGTCTCAATGGTATCCAACCGGTCTTGGTAAGTACGCGTGGTAATCACCTCTTTATAGTACTCTTCAGAGGTATCAATATTATGATTGTAATAGTCTAAGCCCGCGTCTTTTAAACGCTTTGCTTGACTGTCCTCCAACATACCCAAGGTCACGCATGTTTCCATTCCCAATGCCTTCACTTCTTCGACCATGCGCGTCACTTTATCTAAATCACGGTCCTTTGGGCTACGCCATGCAGCGCCCATACAAAAACGACTTGCGCCGTTGGCTTTAGCCTCTTTGGCGGCGTCAACAACCGCTCTAATTTCCATTAACGCCTCTTTCTCAAGCCCGGTGTCGTAACGAACACTTTGCGGGCAATAAGAACAATCCTCAGGGCAGGCACCGGTTTTGATGCTCAATAAGGTACTGATTTGAACCGCGTTGGGGTCAAAGTTTTCTCGGTGTATGGTGTGCGCTTTAAAAAGTAAGTCATTGAAGGGCAAATCAAACAACGCTTGAATTTTCTTCAGCGGCCACGTATTTCTTACTATATTAACCGACGCTCTTTTTTGCTCACCGATCGCTTCTGATGATATGCTCATTTGAAAACACCCTTTCCAACCTTAAAAAGAGTCATGGTACATTAGACAGAAAAGTTGTCAAAATTAATTTAAATAAAAATGAACAACTGGTCAAATATTGCTCAATCAACCCTTTATCCATTAACTTGTTTTATCTGTAATCAGACTGGCCATAATGAGCTTGACCTTTGCCAGCCTTGTTTACTGGACCTGCAATCAATTGAACTAAGTTGTAACATCTGTGATATTGAGCTAACGACCGAATCGTCCACCTGTGGCAGGTGCTTAAAAACCGCACCCTATTTTGATCAAGTCACCTCGCTATACCGATATGACGGTATCGCACAGTTTTTAATCCAGTCACTCAAGTTTCAAGCCAAGCATAGCTGCGCTAGAACAATGGGCACATTAATGGCTCGCCACTTCAACAGGCTCGACAAACAGCCAGACGCCCTTATCGCTGTTCCGTTACACCCAAAACGGCTAAGAGAACGCGGTTTCAACCAATCGACGTATATCGCGCGATATATTCACAAGGAACTCAACATCCCGCTTATTCATCAAGCGCTTAAAAGAGTTGTCAATACCACTAGCCAAGCGACGTTGAAGGCCGCTGAACGTCGGAAAAATTTAAATAATGCTTTTTATTATGAAGCAACGGGGAAGATAAAATCGGTCGCCATTATCGACGACGTAGTGACAACAGGGGCCACCGCCAATGAAATTGCCAAAACGTTAAAGCAACAAGGCGTACAACGCGTTGAAATTTGGGCCTTTGCCCGAGCCTAACTTATATAGCCCCTGACAGCATAGTCTGTCGCTATACCGACAAAAACAACCAGCCCTAGCCAGTTATTATTTAAAAACGCGACCATGCATTTTGCTGGCTCTCGATCCCTAATCAAATATTGATGGTAGATAGATAATAAGAGTGCCATAAACACTGCCGCAGAATAAGCCAAACCCATGTCCGTTTTTTGCCCAATCATAATCAGCGCAATAAAAAATAAGAATTGGAAAAAACCGATCAACACCCTGTCCATATCGCCAAATAAAATAGCGGTGGACTTCACTCCTATTTTTAAATCGTCTTCGCGGTCAACCATTGCATACATGGTGTCGTATACAACCGCCCAAATCACCGTTGCCACAAATACCAGCCATGCTATCGGTGGCACTGCGTTTGTTTGAGCTGCGAAGACCATCGGCACGGCCCAACCAAACGCCATCCCTAGAAACACCTGTGGCAAATGCGTATGACGTTTCATAAACGGGTACAAGCTCGCCAAAAAAACAGCTCCTAATGACAACCAAATCGTTAGCGCGTTCATCAATAACACCAATAGAAACGATGCAAAAATCAGCACCGCGAATAATTGCAAAGCCTCTATCGGTTCTACTTGGCCTGAAGCAATCGGCCTATCTTTTGTGCGCGACACATATGGGTCTATATGCCGGTCGGCATAATCATTAATGACGCAGCCCGCCGAACGCATAAACACCACACCTAGAGTAAAAACAATGAAGACAAGCAAATCTGGCTGACCGTTACTGGCGATCCAAAGCGCCCAATACATTGGCCAAAGTAATAACAAACTACCTATCGGCTTATGCATTCGCGTTAACAACCAATACGCCTCAAGATTTGATTTTTTTAAATGAAGCCTCATGCGCTCTCAAACAAGGCAGGTAAGAAAAACTCACTCACAAGGAAGGTACACTTGTTTATCTGATAAGTATTTCGACGCGCCCAGATATATGGCTGTCCAGCAAGCAGCTTTCGCGTTGTTATATTTAATTGAGCCGCATCAATCTTAGCCAAATCAAGTCTTACTCTTTTGAGATCTGGGTAGCTAAAAATAACTTCACCGAGTGGCTTACTGCCCAAATGTGTTAGTTCTTGTAGGTTATGGGCTACTTTTCTAGGCAAGGTCGTGCGTGCAAATACGAAGGGCTTGCCGCCTATATTCAATTCAACTTCGCGAGTTAATGCATACCGGTACGGAGGTTGATTTAAACGTTGAGCGTCAGCCAAAAATGATTTTGCTAGGCCTTGCCCTTTCAAACTGACACTAAACGGTTTATGAAACGTCGTTTTTATACGATTTGTCAGCGAATTAGGCTCAAGCAACCAATCGACCACATGTTTCGGCATCGTACGCAAAGGCCACTGACTCAGCTCACGCCACGCGGGTTCTTTGACGAAAAAATTATTAATACTCTTCAACGTGGCTCTACTTAATCAAACTTGCGCATATTCTACTGAATTAGCTACCCAACGGTGAACTAAAGGTTCTACTAACTCTGGCTGTTTTCGCAAAATATTGTCCGCACATTCACTGACTTGTTCCAACACATCTGCATCACGCTCCATATCCGCTACTTTAAATTGCATAAATCCAGCCTGACGTTTGCCCAGCAACTCACCTGGACCGCGTAATTGCATATCTTTTTCGGCAATTTTAAAACCATCCGTCGTTTCACGCATAATCGATAATCGCTCGTTGGCATTTTTTGATAATGGCGGCTTATACATCAATACACAATGGCTAGCGCGCTGCCCTCTGCCCACTCTACCACGCAACTGATGCAGTTGTGCCAAGCCTAATCGTTCCGCATTTTCAATCACCATCAAACTGGCATTGGGTACATCAACACCCACTTCAATAACCGTTGTAGCAACCAATATATGTAACTCACGTTGTTTGAATTGTTGCATAACGGCCTGCTTTTCATCCGCTTTCATCCGCCCATGCACTAAGCCGATTTTTAAATTTGTTAATCTTTCTCGCAACAACTCGGCCGCCACCTCAGCCGCTTGACATTGTAAGGCTTCAGATTCTTCGATAAGGGTACAGACCCAGTACACTTGCCGGCCGTCTTCAACACCCTGTTTAATTCGTTCAATAACCCGTTCTCGTTTTGATACTGGCACCACCGATGTGGTCACCGCGGTGCGCCCAGGCGGTAATTCATCAATCACCGATAAATCTAGATCAGCATAGCCAAGCATCGCCAGTGTTCTCGGGATAGGCGTTGCCGTCATGACCAGCTGATGCGGGTGCAAACCATTCGCAGCACCTTTGTCACGCAATGCTAACCGTTGGTGCACGCCAAATCGGTGCTGCTCATCAATAATGACCAAGCCTAATTTAGCAAAAGTCACCTTTTCCTGAAACAACGCCTGCGTACCAATCACAATGCCAGAACGTCCTTCTCTGATATCTGCCGTAATCGCATCGTAGGTTTTCCCCTTATGCTGCCCCACTAACCAATCCACCTGAACACCCAGATCTGCTAGCCACGACTTGAAATTCTTAAAGTGCTGCTCGGCCAGTAATTCTGTCGGCGCCATAATAGCGACTTGAAAGCCGGCCTCTGTTGCCGCTAGTGCAGCGCAGGCCGCAACAATCGTCTTGCCCGAACCCACATCTCCTTGCAACAAACGCTGCATAGGACGTTGCTGAGCTAAGTCCAACTCTATCTCCTGAATAACGCGATGTTGCGCACCCGTTAAATCAAAGCCTAAAGAGTTTAAAAAATGTCGTCTATCTTTTCCATCCGAACTGAAACTTGGCGCGGTATTAAGTTGCACGCCTTCCTTTAAGCGACTTAAACTCAAATGATGAGCCAATAACTCTTCGAATATTAAACGTTTAAACGCGGGGATTTTACTAGCGTCCAGTGGCGGCATCGTTTCGGGGTAATGTAATTGTTGCAAACTATCTGCTAATGTCGGCAAATAACGATCATTTATAACCTGTTGAGGTAAACAATCGCGCACCACCGCCCCTTGTTGAAGCAGCAAAAACGCTTGCTTTATTAACTTCCTAAAAGACGCCTGATGCAAACCCTCGGTTACTGGGTAGACGGCCAGCAGACCTTCTTCAATCTGACCACGTTGCCCCTCAGAAATAAGCCTGTATTCTGGGTGAACAACATCAGCAGCGCCCGATTTATTGTGGGCTTTGATATCGCCAAAACAGCGTAACCACTGGCCGCGCTTCATCGCTTGTTTTTGAGTATTTGAGAAATGAAAGAATCGTAGAGTGACGAAGCCGGTACCATCGCTTACCCGAACTAACATTGAGCGGCGCCCTCTGAACACGACTTCTGCCAATTCAACTTGGCCTTCAAATAAGCACGACTCGCCAACTGGCAAAGACCCTATCGCCACCAGCTTGCTTCTGTCTTCGTACCTAAATGGCAGGTGAAATAAGATATCCGCGACTGTTACGATGCCTAAGCGCTGTAACTTAGCCGACACTTTTTCGCCGACCCCCTTTAGCTGGGTAATGGGCAAATCATCCAAACAACTTTTCACTGCTATCAATGCTATCAATGCTTTTCTAACGTCAAGCAGCTTCCATTAGTCGTTACCTAGCACCATAACGGCATCCATTTCGACGCTACAATCTTTTGGTAACGCCGCGACACCTATCGCCGCTCGAGCTGGGTACGGTTGTGAAAAATACTCGGCCATTTTTTCATTTACCACAGGAAAATCGGCCATATCTGTTAAATAAATATTAAGCTTAACAATGTCTGATAGTGAGCCACCCGCCGCTTGCGCTACAGAGGTTAAGTTCTTCAACACCTGCTCTATTTGATCTCCAATATCACCCGTAACCAGCACCATTGTTTCTGCTACCAATGGAATCTGCCCTGACAAGTAAACAGTCTGATCAATTTTAATCGCTTGAGAATACGTGCCTATCGCTTCCGGCGCTGAATCCGTATGAATAACTATTTTTTGCAAAGCTCCCCCCTTAGTTCCTAATTCGAGTTATTTTTGTCAGTGCCGAAAGTCCCCGTAAACGGCGCATCACTCGAGCCAAATGTTTCCGATCACGCACTGTAATAGTAAAAACATCACTTGAAGCATCTTCTGAACGCGACGCTATTTTTATGTTTTCAATATTACAATCATATGATGAGAATATTGAAGTAATGGCCGCTAAAACACCGCGTTCATTCTTTAATTCTAAAGCAAGGTCTGAACTAAAATCACCTTCAACTAGGTCTGACCATTGCACGCTCAACCAGTTTTTATGTTTACGCTTGAACTCCCTGGTGTTTTTGCAATGAATTCGGTGCACCACGACACCTCGTCCAGGGTTAAAGAAGCCAATAATTTTATCACCCGGAACGGGCCTACAGCAGGTACCTAGGTTAATAAGCATACCGTCTGCACCGTGAATATTGAGTGTTGCCGTGGACTGTTTGCCTTTAGCAATATCTATCGGCGATTCCTCCGCGCCTGCCGCCATCATTAGATGCTGAGCGACTAATAAGGGCATACGATTACCAAACCCCAAATCCATCAGCAAGGCGTCCAGCGAGCCGATTTGTTGTTCATCCAAAAATGCGTTCAGCTGCTCAGGGTCGAGCTCACCAAAATTCAAGCCCGCGCTTGTAAACTCAGCATTCAACAGTTGACCACCTAAGGCGATGGCATCACGCTCTTTAAATTCTTTTAGGTGATGACGAATAGCGTGCCTCGCCTTATTTGTAACAACAAAGTTCAACCAGTTAGGGTTACAGACAGCAAAGTCACTGGTCATGATTTCAACCGTTTGCCCATTTCTAAGCACCGTATGCAAAGGTTCCATTCTTCTATTTATTTTCGCCCCAGCGCAGGTCATACCAACATCCGTATGTACCGCAAATGCAAAATCAACGGCAGTTGAACCTTTAGGCAATTTAACAATTTTCCCTTTTGGAGAAAAAACAAAAATCTCTGTCGGAAATAAAGCCACCTTTAAGGTATCAATAAACTCAAACGAGTCCTCTGAGTCTTTTTGGGTTTCTAACAAATTCCTTAGCCACTCATGCGCTCTAACTTGAGTGTCATGCACAACATCTGTTGTTTTATATAGCCAGTGTGCGGCAATACCTGATTCAGCTACCCTATTCATCTCAAGGGTTCTAATTTGAAGCTCGATTGGTACGCCGAAAGGTCCCACTAAAACGGTATGCAATGACTGATAGCCATTACTCTTTGGCAATGCAATGTAATCTTTAAACTTTCCCGGGATAGGTTTAAATAAATTATGTAGCACACCGAGTGCTTGATAGCACTCCCCCTTGGTTTCTACAATCACCCTAAACGCGTACACATCAAACACTTCGTTAAACGGTATGCTTTGTCGCTTCATCTTCCGATAAATGCTATACAAATTCTTTTCACGACCGCTTATCACGCCAGGAAAGTTAGTCTCTAAAAAACCATCTATCAGTAACTTTTCAACTTTATCAACGACCTCTTTTCTGTTTCCTCGGGCTTTTTTAATGCTTTTGGAGATGATGGCTTTACGCCGAGGGAACATCGCCTCAAAACTTAAGTCCTCTAACTCAAGTCGAAACTCATGCATACCTAATCTATGTGCGATCGGCGCATAAATATCGAGTGTTTCTTTGGCAATACGCCGCTTACTCGCCGGCTTCATAACGCTAATTGTTCGCATATTATGTAAACGATCAGCGAGCTTAATAATAATCACCCGTAAGTCTTTTGCCATGGCCAAAAACATCTTGCGCATATTTTCAGCTTGCGCCTCTTCGCGGGTTTTAAAATTAATTTTCGTTAGCTTACTAACCGCCTCAACAAGACCCGCAACGTCCTTGTTAAAAGAAGCCTCTAGGTCATCAAATGTTGTCTCCGTATCCTCTAACACGTCGTGCATAAGTGCCGCCATAATACAGTCAACATCCAATTTCATATGACTCAAAATGAGTGCAACGGCAACCGGGTGACAAATATAATCTTCACCACTTAAGCGATACTGACCAAGGTGAGCGTCGCTCGCCACTTGGTACGCCTTTTCCACTTGTTCTAATTGGGCCACAGGCAGGTACTCAGTCAGCACCGACATTAATTCGGCTAACAACACTACTTGTGGTAGTTCACTTGTTTTTTTTGTCTCTACTTCCATTAATGATTATTTTCCAACACATATAAAAAATGCCCATGAATAACATCATGAGCATTCGAGTCTATCACCAAAACTCTGTTGGTGAATAGAAGGTATTTCCAAACAGTTTTAGCTGACTGAGCCTTCTTCTGTAACTGCTTGTTCAGTAGAGTCTTCTTCATCGATAAACAGTTCTTCAATTGGTGGGTTATCCACTAAATCCAAAACGTCTTCTGTAATATTCCCTGCCGCAATCTCTCTTAAGGCAACAACGGTTGGCTTATCATTTTCAAGCTCAAGGCTTGGCTCTGCGCCATCCATAATTTGGCGCGCACGTCTTGAAGCCAATAAAACCAAATCAAAACGGTTGTCTACTTTTTCAAGACAATCAGAAACTGTTACACGTGCCATTTGAGCCCCTTATAAAATATTAAATAATTTGAATAGCCGAGCATTGTACCCTATTTCACCCTATTAATTAAGTAGCTGATTTATCAATGCTGAATGGGTGTGGCTTCCTCGTTGTATCAGTAGTCGCTGCGACTTCACAACCCCCACTATTTCGTTCAACGCAATCTCGAAATCATCGTTAACAACTAGAAAGTCATATTCATTGTAATGTGACATTTCATCAACCGCTGTGCACATCCGTTCTTCGATGATGTCATCACTGTCTTGCCCACGCCTTCTCAACCGCTCTTCTAGCACTTGCTTAGACGGCGGTAAAACAAAGATCGAGCAGCAATTTTCCATGACATCACGTATTTGTTGCGCTCCTTGCCAATCTATCTCAAGAATAATATCGATACCTTGGGCCAGTTTCGCTTCAACCAGTGCTTTCGATGTACCGTATGAATTACCAAAAACACTCGCGTGCTCTAAAAAACCATGATGCTCAACAAGCCGCTGAAAGCCATCTGCGTCGATGAAATTGTAATCCACACCTTCTGTTTCGCCCGACCTTGCTGCCCTCGTCGTATGAGAAACCGAGACTTCTACACCAGAAACCGACTCTAACAACGCTTTCACTAGGCTTGTTTTACCCGCACCCGATGGTGCTGACACGATAAACAATTGCCCTACTGTCGTCATATTTTCCATTTATTCTATACGTTAAATTTGTTTTCTTTATGTGCCAATGAGCCGTTAAAACAGCGAATTTTTTCAAAATTCATATCAGAAACCACTAGCCTATCATTACTAAAACAACTGAGGTGAAGGCTTTATCACCTTGAGACGTTTTTTTACTATGTTAAAAACGTCTTTACCTAATAGAACAAGAACCGCACTTAAAGCAATGCCGCTCAGCACTAACTTTCATTAGTTGGCAAAGCCAAAATAGCGCCTAAACTTCTTACCGGCACTACCGATGTAATGTTTCGCCCATTGGCAGTTACGAATATTATTATCGTATGCCCAGAATCGCTATTCACCATCATCTAAGCAACCTACTTGAACCCAGCTGTCTTATTAAACCGAACCACCCTGTAATGAGATGCGACAATTTGCCACATTCCAAAGGCCGAAATAACTCGTTAAGCTATCATCAACTCTTACAGCAGTTTCAAGAAGTCTCCCTTTGTTGCTGCTTGTCGACCTCAAATCTTTAAGAGTTCCTATATCGCCCTCTGTCCATCTGAGGGCGTTTTTTTTGATTCTAAGATCGCTTTCTTGCCGCAATGCGCATACGCAGGGCATTTAATTTAATAAAGCCTTCTGCGTCTTTTTGATCATATGCACCACCATCATCTTCGAAGGTTGCAATATTTTCATCAAACAAGCTATCTGTTGACGACTCACGCCCCACAACGATCACATTCCCTTTATAAAGCTTCAAACGAATACGCCCATTCACCGTCACTTGCGATGCATCGATCATGGTTTGCAACATTTCGCGCTCTGGGCTCCACCAGTAGCCATTATAGATAAGGCTAGCGTAACGCGGCATTAACTCATCTTTAAGGTGAGTCACCTCACGATCCAAGGTAATCGACTCGATAGCTCTGTGCGCTTTGAGCATAATGGTGCCACCCGGTGTTTCGTAGCAACCACGGGCTTTCATACCGACATAGCGATTTTCTACTATATCTGCACGACCAATACCATTAGCACCACCGACTCTGTTCAACTCTGCCAGCACTGTTGCGGGAGACATCGCCTGCCCATCAATCGCAACAATATCACCCGCTTTGTACTCAAGTTCAATGTACGTTGCGTCGCTCGGCGCCGCTTCTGGCGATACCGACCAACGCCACATGTCTTCTTCAGGCTCAACCCATGGGTCTTCTAAAATATCGCCTTCATAGGAAATATGTAGCAAATTGGCATCCATTGAATACGGTGATTTTTTACCGCGTTTCATTTCAACCGCAATACCTGCTTTTTCAGCATAGTCCAATAGCGACTCACGTGAGGTTAAATCCCATTCACGCCATGGCGCGATAATTTTTACGTCTGGTTTCAGCGCATACGCACCGAGTTCAAAACGCACTTGGTCATTGCCTTTTCCAGTTGCGCCATGCGAAATAGCATCAGCACCCGTTTCGTTGGCAATTTCAATTAAACGTTTGGAAATAAGCGGCCGCGCAATAGACGTACCAAGAAGGTACTCACCTTCATAAATGGTATTGGCTCTAAACATTGGAAACACAAAGTCACGAACGAACTCTTCTTTCAGATCATCGATATAAATTTCTTTGATACCATACGACACCGCTTTTGCGCGAGCTGGCTCAACTTCTTCGCCTTGACCCAAATCGGCCGTAAATGTAACCACTTCACAACCGTATACATCTTCCAACCACTTAAGAATAACGGACGTATCTAATCCACCTGAATAGGCTAAAACAACTTTATTCACTTCTTGCTTTGACATGGGCTAACTCGCGACTTAAAAAAATAATGCGCGAATTATACCTGATTGGATGACCGCTTGGCGCTACCCTGAAATTGAAATATCAACGCGCCTATTCAATTGGCGTCCTGTTGGATAACGATTGCTGCTGGTTGGCCTACTTTCGCCATACGCTTTCGTAATAATTTGCTCGGACTTAACCCCTTTTGCTAGCAAATATTGCTTAATCACATTAATACGTTTTTTAGACACCGCCATATTAGCCTGACGCGGCCCTTCACTATCACTATACCCCTTAAGCACGAGGGTACCTTCTGGTTTTTGTAGGCGCAAATAGTCCAACAAATAGTCCAATTTTGTATTGTCACGCTTATTTAACTGAGTTGAGCCCGACCTAAAATAAATATGGCTGAAAGGTTCTGGCCCAGCCACCTTAATGCGCACACTGCCCTCAGGCGTATCTAATGCTTCAGGGTCATCAAGCGCAATAACTTGCTCCGCGGGCATACCTTCTTTAATTAAGAAGTCACGTAACGTTTGCACACGCTTATCATAAACTCGCCGGCCATCTTTGACTGAAAAACCGTCTGTACCACGAATAAGGTCAATCCGCTCAGTAGGGCCCGCCTCTCTCACATACGTCACCGCCTTACTCAAAAGTTTGCGGTTTTTATGTGTGATTGTTGTACTTAAATTATTGAATAACGATAGTTTTTGATGCACATCTTTTCGACTAAATGGCAGTAAGTTTTGACGACATGCCTCAAACAGAGCCATCACATCCAAAAAATTAACTGACGATACAACGACACTTACCGCAGCGCCACCTTGCTTAGTTTCATAGTTAAATTGCGGAAAACGCCCGTTAGAAAGTTCCTGTAACATCCTTTCAGACACATCACTATTGACCTCTACTTGATGCGCCGAAGCTTCAACTGTCGCTAACTTTAACGATGGTGCATCATGCATCCAAACCGGCGCCACAGAACTCAACATGGCCGTTTGAATTGGCGGCACATACGACTTGGCTTGTAAGGTAAAGTTAACGCGTTCGCCCGATTTTTGTTCAAAAACACCCACACCATACTGCGGAATGGTATGCGTTATTGAGCATGCCACCTTGTTACCTGAAAATTGCCATTGTGAATGAGTAATCGGCGCTTGATACTGTTGCGCCTGCGTACTAGCGCTAAATAATATGACCGCTAATATTGATAACGTGTGATTAATTACTTTCATGCCGCTTGTATCGGCCGATAAAAGCAAAACTTTATAGCTTTTCCGTTAGCCTAGAAAATGATTGAGCATCTGCATAAATTCTGTTGGTGACTCGATGTGTGGCCAATGCCCTGCCCTTTCTATTGTTTGAAATTCAGCATTAGGGAACATATCTTTCGCCACGCCTTGGTAACGCAAGGCTAAGTAGCTGGACTTGCCACCATTAATAAACAAGGCTGGATCGGTATACGCCGCTACCGCCTCATTCGCGGGGAAGCCCATAATCGCCAGCATGTTTTCTTCAATGCTCGCTAAGTTTACACGCCACTGGTAGCCGCCAGTCTCACCTTTCACTAAATTTTGTAATAAAAACTGCCGCAAACTTGGCACGGCTATTTTTTCCGCTAAGTATCGCTCCGCCTCTTTCCTTGAATTCACATGATCTAGCGGCACGTGATAAAAGCCCGCCAAAACGTCGTCAAAATTGTGCGTATACGCCACTGGCGCTATATCCACCAACACTAGTTTGCTTATTTTCTCTGGCGATGATAAGGCAAACTGCATAGCCACTTTTCCGCCCATACTGTGCCCAAGCACCGTCGCGCATTTTATTTGATGCAGCTCCATAAACGCCAACACATCGGCTGACATAGATGAATAGTCCATTATGTCTGAATGTGGCGATCCGCCATGGTTACGTAAATCTAGCGCATATACGGTATAACGATCCGATAGCTGCTTGGCAATACCCTGCCAGTTCCGAGCACTACCAAATAGACCATGCAAAATAATTAGCGGCTCGCCTAATTCACCGTGTTGCGCGTAATTTAAAGTCACTGTATTCACTGAATGCTGGCGCTTATTTCTTCTTAATGTATAAATCCGTAATCGAGCCTGCTTGCATTTCTGCCGCAAAGCACAAGGTTTCGGACAGCGTAGGGTGCGGATGAATGGTTAAGCTCATATCTTCAACATCAGCGCCCATTTCCAATGCCAGAACCGCTTCAGCGATGAGTTCACCAGCATTTGTCCCCACGATACCCGCGCCTAATATACGCTTTGTCTGTGGATCCCAAAGAATTTTAGTCATGCCTTCATCGCGACCAATACTCAAGGCACGGCCACTTGCTGCCCACGCGAACACTGATTTTTCGTATTTAATGCCATCCGCTTTTGCCGTAGTTTCAGTTAAACCCATCCATGATATTTCAGGGTCGGTATACGCTACTGATGGGATCGTCATCGGGTCAAACGCCGCCTTTTCACCGGCTATCACTTCTGCCGCTACTTTGGCTTCGTGTACCGCTTTATGCGCTAACATTGGGTTGCCGACGACATCGCCGATAGCAAAAATATGCGGCACATTGCTTCGCATTTGTTTATCCACCGAAATAAAGCCGCGTTCATCCACTTTCACGCCTGCTTTATCCGCACTGATCAACCCACCATTGGCTCGTCGACCCACCGATAATAAGACTCGATCGTACACTGCCGACTCGGGCACACCCTCACCTTCAAATGTCACTTTTAAACCGGCATCGGTGGATTCAATGGCTGTCACTTTTGCTTTTAAGTAAATATTTTCTAGCTGCTTTGAAAGGCGTTTGTGCAAGGGTTTAACTAAATCTTTATCACAGCCCGCCACCAACTGATCCATTAACTCTATAACGCTTATTTTGGAGCCTAGGGCGTGATAAACCGTCGCCATTTCAAGCCCAATAATACCGCCACCTATGACTAACATTGTTTCAGGCACATCCGCTAGCGCTAACGCACCCGTTGAGTCCATTAGTCGCTCATCGTCATATGGAAAGCCTGGAATTTTTACTGGCTGAGAACCTGCCGCAATAATCGCATTATCAAATGATATTGTTTGACTAGCACCATCACGCTCAACAACCACCGAATGACTTGAGGCAAAATTTGCATACCCCGTCACTACCGTCACGTTTCGCTGTTTTGCCAGACCCGCCAAACCACCTGTTAAGCGCTGAATGATCTTTTCTTTATTACCACGAATGCCATCAATGTCTAACGTTGGCGGTTCAAATGTAACACCATGAGCCGACATCTCCGCCGCTTCATGAATCACTTGAGCTTGGTGCAACAAGGCTTTTGATGGAATACAGCCCACGTTCAAACAAACGCCGCCTAATGAAGAATAACGCTCAATCAACACTACTTTCTTGCCTAAATCTGCCGCGCGAAATGCTGCGGTATAACCGCCGGGACCCGCCCCCATCACTAACACTTCAGCGTGTAGGTCGGCGTTAGCGTTTGCAGGAATGACCGGCGTAGAAACAGGCTTGGCCACTGGGATATCGTCAGAAGCGGCTTTGTCTTGCGTAGAAGCGGACGCCATAACTTCAAGCTTAATGAGCATATCGCCTTCGAGCACTTTATCACCCAAAGCAACCATAATTTCTTTAACGACTCCGGCGCCGGTGCTGGGAATATCCATCGACGCCTTATCGCTCTCGAGCGTCACGATACTATCTTCGATAGCAACGATATCACCCACTGAAACAGCAATATCTATCACTTCGACACCCTCGTCAAACTCACCAATATCGGGAACATTTATATCTATAAAATCAGTCATAACGCCTCCTACAACAACACACGACGGATATCGTTCAGATAACCAGATAAAGCCATCATGAAAGCCGCCGCATCGGCACCGTCGATCACTCGATGGTCATATGTCATATCTAACGGAAGCATTAATCGTGGAGCAAACTCTTTGCCATTCCAAACAGGCTGAATATCAGCACGAGTCGCCCCAAGTATTGCCACTTCAGGCGCATTAACGATGGGTGTAAAAGCCGTACCACCAATGCCGCCTAAACTCGAAATGGTCATACAAGCACCCTGCATTTCTTTCGGTGACAGTTTGCCATCTCGCGCTTTTTTACTGATCGCACCCATTTGTTCCGCCAATTCAAAAATATTGGTTTTATCAACATCTTTGAACACAGGTACTACTAGCCCATTCGGCGTTGCCACCGCTATCCCTATGTTGTAATACTTCTTGTAAATAAGGCTCTGCCCATCAGGCGACAATGATGCATTAAATTGTGGAAATTCTTTCAAAGCCGCTACTAGAGCTTTCATAATAAAAGCGAGGAAAGTCACCTTAACGCCACGCTTTTCGGCGTCCGCCTTTAATGATTTCCGAAACGCTTCCATCTCTGTAATATCAGCTAATTCATGGTGCGTCACCATCGGCACATTCAGCCAAGCTCTTGTAAGGTTAGTGCCCGTTAAGCGTTTAATCTTGCTAAGTGGCTTCTCTTCAATCTCACCAAACTTTGAAAAATCAATCGCTGGGATGGGCGGTATGCCTGAGCCCGTCGGTGCAGCTAACGTAGATGCGCCCGATATAATTTGTTTAACGTGATTTTTAATGTCTTCTTTTAACAGCCGACCTTTCGGTCCTGATGCCTTTGAGATCGTTGATAAATCGACACCCAGTTCTCTTGCAAACTTACGCACCGTCGGACTCGCGTGAATATGCCCCATAGGCTTAGAGCTAACAGGCGCTGGCGCAGTGCTAGCCAGTTGCGCAGGTTGTTTTGGCGACGGCGAAGAAGCCACTACCTTTTCCGAAGTTTGAGGCTCAGACACTGAATCACTCTTCCCAGTTGTGATAGCCACTTGCCCAGACAAGACGACAATTAAACCGCCTTCAGATACTGAGTCGCCCACCACAACTTTTATTTCTTTTACCGTACCGGCCGCAGTTGAAGGGATCTCCATACTGGCTTTATCACTTTCAAGCGTGAGCAACGATTGCTCTTCTTCGACCACATCACCCACAGCAACATTCACCTCGATCACTTCAACCGAGTCGAAATCACCAATATCGGGAACAAGGATGTTGATATCTGCTACCGACGCCGCCTCTTCTTGTGCCGTTTCCTTTACGGATGGAGCACTGATTTCTTCTATAGCACTCACCTGTTTTAGGCGAACAACAACCGTGCCTTCTGCCACCGAGTCACCCACCGTTACCAAAATCTCTTCAACCACACCGGCCGATGAAGAGGGAATCTCCATGCTCGCTTTATCGCTTTCAAGCGTTAGTAAAGCTTGCTCTACTTCAACTGTATCGCCAACAGAAACCAATACTTCAATCACCTCAACCGCATCAAAGTCGCCAATATCGGGCACCGCTACATCTATTAAATCACTCATCAAATTCTCCTGTTGGCCTCTTTAAACTAACCACGGTGCGGGTTTTGAAGCGTCTAAGCCATACTTTTCTATAGCCTGCTCAACAACAGATTTATCAATCTGCCCTAAATCAGCTAATGAATTCAACGCGGTAACGGCAACGTAATAACGGTCAACTTCGAAGAAACGGCGCAGGTTTTCTCGTGTATCTGAACGACCAAATCCATCGGTCCCTAAAACGGAGCAATGCTTACGGATAAAGGGTCGAATTGAGTCCGCCAATAAACGCACGTAATCTGTTGACACAATAACCGGCCCCTCGCGGTCATTCAAACACTGCGAAACATACGGGATTTCTTTCTCTTGCGTTGGGTTCAAACGATTATTTCGTTCACACGCTTGTCCTTCACGAGCCAGCTCAGTAAAGCTGGTGCAACTCCACAAATCAGACGCGACACCCCAGTCTGCTTCAAGCAATTCAGATGCGGCGATGACTTCATTAAAGATAGTACCGGAGCCCAGTAATTGAACCCGCAATTTACTTTTTTCAGCACCTTGCTTGAATAAGTACATGCCTTTGATAATGCCTTCTTCAACACCTTCTGGCATCGCCGGATGTACGTAGTTTTCATTCATTACAGTTAAGTAATAAAACACATCTTCTTGCTCTTGAAACATGCGTTTCAGACCGTCGTGCATGATAACAGCCAATTCATAATTGAACGTTGGATCATATGAAATACAGTTTGGTACCGATGATGCCCACAATAAGCTGTGCCCATCCTCGTGTTGAAGCCCTTCACCATTAAGGGTTGTGCGCCCTGCCGTTCCACCTAATAAGAAACCACGTGCGCGTTGATCTGCTGCTGCCCAAATCAAATCACCAATACGCTGAAAGCCAAACATCGAGTAGAAAATGTAGAACGGGATCATTGGCACATCACTAGTCGAATACGACGTACCCGCGGCAATCCAGTCACACATACCACCGGCCTCATTGATGCCTTCTTGCAGCACTTGACCATTTTTGTCTTCTTTATAAAACATCAATTGATCTGAATCTTGTGGTGTGTACAACTGCCCCACTTGCGACCAAATACCTAACTGGCGGAATAAACCTTCCATACCAAAGGTGCGAGACTCATCCGGTACAATCGGCACAATACGCTTACCAATTTCTTTGTCTTTTAAGAGAATATTTAATAAACGAACAAAGGCCATCGTCGTTGAAATTTCACGCCCCTTAGAGGTGCCTTTCAACATCGGTTCGAATACCGCTAAGTCGGGGATCGTTAACGAATCGGACTTTTCACGACGAGCAGGCAGGTAACCACCCAAATCCATCCGTTTCTTCTTCATGTATTGTTGTTCTGCCGAGCCTTCTTCAAAGGTCAGGTAGGCCAAATCATCAACGTCTTCATCTGAGATAGGTAATTCAAATTTATCTCTAAAATGCAGTAGCGAATCGTGGCTCATTTTCTTTTGCTGGTGTGTGGTGTTTTGCGCCTCACCCGACTCACCCATGCCATAGCCTTTTATCGTTTTGGCTAAAATAACGGTTGGCCTTGTTGTTTCCTTGCACGCTGCATCATAGGCAGCAAATACTTTTGCTGGGTCGTGCCCACCGCGGTTTAAGTCCCAAATATCTTTATCAGACCAGTCCGCCACCATCGCTTTTAATTCCGGCGTATTAAAGAAGTTTTCTCGAACATACGCGCCGTCTTTGGCTTTCATTGTTTGATAATCGCCATCCACACAATTCATCATGCGTCGGCGTAGATGCCCTTCTGTATCACGTGCTAACAACGCGTCCCAGCGATTACCCCAAATAACTTTGATGACATTCCAGCCTGCGCCCCTAAATTCAGACTCAAGCTCTTGAATAATTTTACCGTTACCTCGAACAGGGCCATCGAGTCGCTGTAAATTACAATTAATAACAAACACGAGGTTGTCTAGGTTTTCTCGCCCAGCCATACCAATCGCACCTAATGATTCCGGCTCATCGGTTTCACCATCGCCCAGAAATGCCCAAACTTTTCTATCGTCCGTTTTAGCAAAGCCCCGATCTTCAACGTACTTCATAAAGCGCGCCTGATAAATCGCCATAATGGGGCCTAGCCCCATCGATACGGTCGGGAATTGCCAAAAGTCCGGCATCAGCCAAGGATGCGGGTATGACGAAAGACCACCGCCATCAACCTCTTGGCGGAAGCCGTCCATTTGCTCTTCACTCAAACGCCCTAGCATAAAGGCGCGTGCATAGATGCCTGTTGCAACATGGCCTTGCACATAGACCAAGTCACCGCCATGCGTTTCACTCGCCGCGTGCCAAAAATGATTATAACCCACGTCGTATAGAGTAGCCGATGAAGCAAAACTGGCTATATGCCCGCCTACATTTGTACCTTTATTAGCCCGAAGCACCATCACCATCGCGTTCCACCGAACATAAGAACGAATTTTATGCTCTATGGAAGTATCCCCTACATACTGTGCTTGCTGGGGAACTGAGAGCGTATTAATATAGGCAGTGGCCGCACTAAACGGAATATCCGCTCCAGCAAATCGGGCCTTTTCAATTAATGTTTCTAATAAGAAGTGAGCGCGTTCTTCACCCTCATGTTCAATGACCGCAGCAAGTGCTTCGATCCACTCTTTTGTTTCCTGAGGGTCGCTATCGCTAGCACTAAGGTGAGAAGAAAATTTATCGACAGACATGCTTACTCCAAATTAATCAAATATTAAAAAAGCCAGTACCGGCTTGGCATTTTCACAAATGCCTTATTCTGAACTATACTCAATAGCAATTCATATACCAAAAGCAACACCTATAACCAGATTGAATATTAGACTATGTGTCACCTAAACTTTTAGTATATGCCTATGATACCTGTTATTGAGTTGATCTTTTGATAAAAAATACGTTGAAAATATGATGAAAAAAAACAATCTTTTAATTCTCTCTTTGATCCTATTCACGCTGTCCAACAGCGCTATTGCTGGGAAGTTATATAAATGGGTCGACGAAAACGGAGAAATATCTTTTTCTGATAAAGTGCCGCCAAAGGACGCAAGGCGCGAACGTGAAGAGTTAAACGAAACAGGCCGTACGATTGCCGTAAAAGACGCCGCTAAAACGCCTCAGCAAATAAAACAGCTCAAAAAGATAGCTGCTTTACAAAAAACACAAGAAAAATTACTGCAAGCACAACTGGCGCAAGACGCCGCCCTACTAAAAACTTTTCGCTCGGAAGAAGACATCGATGCCTTAGCAAAAAGCAAACTAGAGATGATCGACTCCCATATTGCCATCGCCACAGATCAGTCTGAAATATTGAAAAAACAGCTTATTCTTCATCAAAAAGCAGCGGCCAATTTTGAGCGCTCCGGCAAAGCCATACCAAAAAAGAACCTGTCTAACATCGAGTTAGCACAAAGCCAATTTAGTAAAAATCAAGATGAGATTGCTGACTTTAAATTACGGAAGGTAGAACTGGCAGAACAACTAGCGAAGGACAAATCACGCTTTAACACGCTAAAAACCCAATCAACAGGCACACCACGCATTCATAGCGAGACCATACCAAGTCTTTTATTAGGCGAGCTAACCTGTAGCAAAAGCCCTTGCGAGGCTTTATGGGCAAAGGCAGTGTCGTTTATCGGCAAAGCCGGCGCTAAAATCACCTACCGTTCGGACAGCTTAATACTCACTAAAACACCCAGTCTGAGTAAGGATAGAGGAGTTTCTTTAACTAAAACCAAAGACGGAGAGCACGCCACTCTCACGCTTGATATCCGTTGCGCTGATTCAAAAGGCGGCAAAGCGACCTGTAAGAATGAAAAAACCGCGCAACTGGTAGGTGAGTTTAACCAGCTGAGCCGCTAACTTCTAACCAGCAAAGTCCCCATGCCCTTATCTGTTAATAACTCCAACAGAACCACATGTGGAACCCGTCCATCAATGATATGCGCGCTGTTGACTCCGCCATTTAACGCATCCATCGCACATTGAATCTTTGGTAGCATGCCGCCGAAAATAGTACCGTCATCTATAAGACCATTAACTTCAGCGATAGATAGGCCCGTTAACAACTCATCGTCTTTACTCAGTAAGCCTGACGTATTGGTTAATAACAACAGCTTTTCCGCACACAGAATTTCCGCCATTTTGCCAGCGACTATATCTGCGTTGATATTATAGGAGGCGCCGTCCTTACCCACGCCAATCGGCGCAATGACTGGAATAAAATCACCCTGAACCAACATATCAACAACAGCAGGGTCAATACTATCAACATGACCCACATGACCCATATCGATTAATTCTGAAGCCTGCTCTGATGCAGCTTCTTTATCTGAAATTTTCTTGGCCCGAATGAGGTCACCATCTTTGCCCGTTAAACCAACAGCTGAACCACCATGTTGATTAATCAGGCTAACAATTTCTTTATTGACCAGACCCCCAAGCACCATCTCAACAACATCCATGGTGTCGCTATCGGTCACTCGAATACCATCAACAAATTGACTCTTCATCCCCAGTTTTTCTAAATGCTGACCAATTTGTGGCCCGCCGCCATGCACCACAACTGGGTTTAAACCCACCTGTTTCAATAAAACAATATCTCGGGCGAAACCACTTTTTAAGTCCTCGTCCACCATTGCGTTTCCACCATATTTAATAACGATGGTTTTACCTGAAAACTTTTGGATATACGGAAGCGCCTCGCTTAAGACGTGCGCGGTTTGTATGGGGTCAATTTTTTGATTCTTCATTATTTTCTTATATGGTCAAATTACTAAATTGTGGGACTAAAAAGGTAACGCAATATCGGCGTCAATTTTTAACATTTGCTCACGGAACACTTCTTTAATTCGCTCTAATGCCAACTCATCATCTGCTTCAAAACGTAATACCAACGATGGCGTTGTGTTAGACGCCCTAACTAAGCCCCAGCCGTCTTTAAATTCAACTCGCACACCGTCAATCGTGATAATTTTGGCATCTTCAAACGTTGCTTGCGATTGCAACTGCTCTACAAAACTGAAGTTCTCACCTTCTTCTAGGCTAACGTTTAATTCGGGCGTACTGACGCTATCGGGTAACTCGGCAAAAATTTCTGTGGTTGACCTAAATTCTGCGGTTACAATTTCCAATAAACGTGACGCCGTATATAACGCATCATCAAAGCCGAACCATCTCTCTTTAAAGAAGATGTGCCCACTCATCTCACCCGCTAACTCAGCATTCGTTTCTTTCATTTTAGCCTTGATGAGCGAGTGCCCTGTTTTAGACATAATCGGTTTGCCGCCATGTTTCGCAATCACTTTAGCTAAATTGCGTGTGCATTTTACGTCATAAATAATGTCTGCCCCAGCTTGTCTCGACAATACATCCATCGCGTACAACATCATTTGTCGATCAGGCCAAATAACATTCCCGCTAGAATCCACAACGCCCAAACGGTCGCCATCGCCATCAAAAGCCAAGCCCAACTCGGCCTCTTCTTCGCGCACTTTATCAATAAGCTCTTGCAGGTTCTCAGGCTTGCTCGGGTCAGGGTGATGATTTGGAAAGTTGCCATCAATCTCACAGTACAATGGAATTACGTCACAGCCAAGCGTAGACAAAAGCATTGGCGCTGCTTCTCCCGCCACACCATTACCGCAATCCACCACCACCTTCATCATTCGCCCTAAGCGAACATCATTGGTAATAGCGCCAATATATTCTGGCAACATCCTTTGTTCTTGGTAAGACCCTACGCCCTTGTCGAAATCGTCTCGTTCGATGCGCTGATACAGTTGTTGAATGGCGTCACCAGATAACGTATTGCCCGCTATAACAATTTTGAGCCCATTATAATTTGCTGGGTTGTGGCTACCGGTAACCATCACGCCCGATTGAGTATCTAACTGATGCGTTGCAAAATACAACACCGGCGTTGGCACTTGGCCCACATCAATCACATCACAGCCCGTCGCTTGAATGCCTTTAGCCAGCGACTCACTGAGCCTAGGGCTGTGCAAACGCCCGTCGCGTGCAATCGCTACGCTCTTTTGACCCGCATTCAACGCCTCACTAGCAATCGCCTGACCGATTGAAAAGACGCCTTGCTCAGTCAAGCTTTCATCGACAATCCCTCGAATATCGTAAGCTCTAAAAATAGACTGCGGCACATCAGTTTGAGTCTCGACTTCAATTGCGTCATCCTTCATAAAAATTGGGCTTCGTGCCTCTTCGCTTGGTTTGCCCATATTTTCTTTTATAGCTTCGGCTAATTTTTCCCGACTCCCTTCTTCATCTTCTGCCCATGAAATAGATTCGTTTTCAGCCATTGGTAATTCCTTTGCCACCTTCTTTTTCCTTTTTCTAATCGAATTACCCAGCATTTGACGCTTACCTTTGTTCGATAACACACTAACAAGCACACCAAATATCAACACAACAACTAACAGGCTTGCTGCATACATAAGTAACTCAGCTTCAGAAATAGGCGCGATTATCTCTCGTTGCTTAATGACAATTCTCCAACGAGTACCGGCTACTTGCACTGCGCCTAAGTCCACCCCTGTTTTATGAGAAGCGACACCGTGATCCGCAACTTTTAAACTCCCTTGTTTCAGCATTAACCAAGCAGATTTTTCATTCGCTAGTACTGATTTAAAAGCTGCCTGTATGGTGTTAACCTCAAAACTAATTAAAATCACCGCCAGTAACTTATTATCGTCTAGAACAGGAGCCGTAATGGCAAAATGGCGGTCATCACCACCCATCATATGCACTTCAGGCATTTGAATTTTCTTTGAAGCCTCGGCTTTCCTAATCAAGTCTAATCCTGCATAGCCCAACGGCGGCTTAACGGATGTATCAACATGCATCAAACCAGGGAGAACAACTCTCAACATGGCCGCATCATTAACGATGGCTCTATTCTCGGCGATCCAGTCAGTTAGTGCTGGCCGACCATCATTTAAACTGGCAATCAAGGCAGGGTCGTTCGCAAGCAGCTCTAACTCTTTCCGCCACTTCTTCACTGTCACCGATAAAACGCCACTCGCTTGTTGTACCCGTGCTTTTAATTGTTCAGCCTCTTCAACATTCTGCTGGCCGACCTGGCTGATATAAACATAGCCAGCACCCGCTGTCGCAATAATAAGCAGCATCAAAAAGAGTACAACTTTTTTTACCATGCGTTTACCCTGTCCCAGTATGGCCAAACCCGCCTTCACCACGATGACTGTCATCGAAACTGTCGACTTGCTCAAACTCAACCTGCTCAACCGGCACAAATACCAGTTGCGCAATACGGTCACCAATCTCAATGGTGAATTCTGTGTTTCCACGATTCCAACACGAGACAAATAACTGACCTTGATAGTCCGAATCAATCAGCCCCACTAAGTTACCCAATACGATGCCATGTTTATGCCCCAAGCCCGACCTTGGCAAAATAACAGCGGCTAAATTTGCATCGCTGATATGAACCGCCATGCCGGTAGGGATCAGTTTAGTTTCTCCCGGCTTAAGCAATAAAGCCTCGTCTAAACATGCACGCATGTCCAACCCAGCCGAGCCGGTTGTTGCATATTCTGGTAAAGGGATGGATTGACCTAGGCGATCATCCAGTAATTTAAGCTGTATTTTTTTCATGGTACCTTTTTGCTATTAATGTCACTAATTCTCTGGCTAATTCTGGCTTTGGCATGCTGCCAAATTCCTGCTCGCCACCTTTCCAATACACTGTTAAAGCGTTCTGTTCGCTGTTGAAACCACCAGTGTCTCGGCCAACCCAGTTCGCCGCAATCATATCTAGCGATTTCCTCTCAAGCTTCCCTTTTGCGTACTCCTCTAAGTTGTCGGTTTCAGCCGCAAAACCAACACAAAAGGTTGTATCGTCCTGTGTTGCAACATTGGTCAAAATATCAATCGTTTTAACCAAAGTTAACTGCATCTCCGATGCATTTTTCTTTATTTTATTGTCAGCGATTTCGACCGGCGTGTAATCCACTACCGCGGCCGATGCTATAAAGATATCAGCCGGTTCAGATTTCGACATCACCGCAGCAGCCATCTCACTTGCACTGATGACATCAATACGCTCAACACCCGACGGTGTTGGAATCTGCACGGGCCCAGCGACCAAGGTGACATGCGCCCCCGCTTCAACACACGCTTGCGCGAGAGCAAAGCCCATCTTTCCTGAGCTGTGATTGCTGATGTATCGAACTGGGTCAATCGCCTCTCTCGTTGGCCCGGCGTTTAACAAAACATTCAAACCAGCCAATTCACCTGTTTGAAAGTGCTCTGCAACCGATTGAGCTAATTCCTCTGGCTCAAGCATCCTGCCCAAGCCAACTTCACCACACGCTTGAACACCTTCACCCGGGCCAAGAATAAAGACGCCTTGCGATTCAAGCTGACTAATGTTTTTTTGAGTATTAGGGTCATCAAACATTGCACGGTTCATTGCGGGCGCTAACATCACTGTCTTTTCCGTCGCTAACAAAAGCGTCGTTAGTAAATCATTGGCCATACCCGAGGCTAAGCGCGCAATAAAGTCTGCGCTAGCCGGCGCAACTAAAATCACATCAGCCCAACGCGCCAAATTAATATGACCCATCCCAGCTTCTTCCTCAGCATCGAGCAATTGAGTATGCACAGGCATACCTGATAAGGCTTGGAAGGTTAAAGGAGTAATAAACTCCGTCGCTGCTGGCGTCATCACAACGCGAACTTCAGCACCCATCGATTGACATAAGCGCAACACTTCAGCCGCCTTATATGCCGCTATGCCCCCCGTGACGCCCAGTAATACACGCCTATTTTGAAGTTTGTTCACGATACGTTTTACTTATTGATTTAACTAATAACCCATTATGTCACACAACACGATATATTCTATGCTCCAAACTATTAACGTTATCAAGGATTGATTATGTCTATTACTGATTGGCCAGAACAGGAGAGGCCGCGCGAAAAACTTCTAAACCGAGGCGCCTTCTCTTTATCTGACGCCGAACTTCTAGCCATTTTTTTACGCACCGGTACGAAAGGCGTTACCGCCGTCGATTTATCTCGTCTTTTGCTGAAACAATTTGGCTCATTAAATGCCCTAATGCACGCCAGCCAAACTGAGTTTTGCGACGGACACGGGTTGGGCAATGCAAAGTATGCTCAATTACAAGCCGTATTAGAAATGGCTCGCCGATACCTGCATGAAAACATCAGCAATAAAAATGTATTAAGCAACCCTGACGATACTAAACGGTTTTTAAAAAGCCAATTAGCACATCAACAACGTGAGGTCTTTGCCTGCCTTTATTTGGATACCAAACACAAAGTGATTACCTTTAAAGAATTGTTTTTTGGTACCATTGATAGCGCCAGCGTACACCCACGCGAAGTGGTTAAAAGCGCACTTCAACATAACGCAGCTGCAGTTATTTTTGCTCACAACCACCCATCCGGCGACGCAACAGCAAGTCAATCCGATATCGATATCACCCAACAATTAATTAGCGCTCTAAAGCTTGTTGATATACGGGTACTAGACCATTTAATCATCGGCAATGGCGAAGCTACCTCGTTAGCTGAACTGGGTCATATTTAAGTGATGTGCTCAGGTTTATTTAAGCCTATAATTTACCTTTTTCTTTACTCAAGCGCCGTATTCTGGTATAAATTCGCACCGTTTCGCAGTATGCTGCCAATCAATTAATTTTAATAGAGGTTTTATCATGTCTAAAGTATGCCAAGTCACTGGCAAGCGCCCAATGTCGGGAAACAATGTTTCTCACGCGAAAAATAGAACTCGTCGCCGTTTTGAGCCAAACCTTCACCACCACCGTTTTTGGGTAGAAAGCGAAAACCGCTTTGTTCGCTTACGTGTTTCAGCAAATGGCATGCGTACTATTGACAAAAAAGGCATCGACGTTATTTTGGCAGACATTCGCTCACGCGGCGAAAAAGTTTAAGGATTGAAAAATGAGAGATATAATCAAATTAGTATCGAGCGCTAAAACCGGTCATTTTTATACAACGACTAAAAACAAACGCAACATGCCTGAAAAAATGGAAATCAAAAAATTTGATCCAACCATCAGACAGCACGTTATGTACAAAGAAGCTAAAATCAAATAGTTTCAGTACTCGCTCTTAAGTTAACACTTAAAGAGCTCGAATTTAAAAAGCCCGTCAACTTGACGGGCTTTTTTCGATATCTAATAAAGCAATATAAGACATCCCTTCTTGTTCAACAAACCGCAAAGGCTTTAAAAACTTACCACTGCATGGCCCAGCAAAACATTCTCCATCGTCTGTTTTAAACATCGCACCATGAATCGAGCACTGAATATATAAGCCGGCTTTGGTCAAGAACTGATCTGGCGTCCAATTCAAAGGTGCGCCGGTATGCGGGCAACTGTTTTTATACGCACGTAATGTCTGACCCTCTTCACGCAAAAGAAAACCACTACAGGCCCCTCGTTCGCCAAGGTCAATCTCAAACGCTCTAGAACTCAAACTTGCCAGCGAGCCCACTTCTACCGCTTGCACATAGTGAACCCCATCGACTTCTATTTCTTTTATTTCCACCAGCTTTTTTTCTTTTCTTTAGTTGGTTCTTCCACTAGCACATCCTGATTCGCTAGCGTCTGCATAGACAGTATTTTTTTCTTCAATGCTAAATTCATTTTCTCGCTATTTTCTACTTTTGCCTGCATCGCTTGAATATCTTTTTCAGTTTGCTCTCTCACTAAATTCAATTCCGACTGAAGGGCTTTTAATTCATTATTCTCTTCTTCACTCGGCTCCTCATTCACATCGACAGACGCAGACTCCATTTTAATTTCTAAATCAAGCAACATCGTCGACGCTTCGTCTAATTGTTTTTCCAGCTCTTTTATTCGCGTTTCATCCACCTGGTTTTCAACGTCTTTAGACGCTTTTCTCTCAACATCCGCAATACGACGTCGCATATTTGCATTTTCTTTGTCAGCGGCTAGCAACTTTTCTTCAATCGCCTCTTTAGCTTTTTCCTCTGCTTTTTGAGAAGCCACTATTTCGTCCACACGTTTTAACGAGCTCCTCGCCTCATCTTGCGCTGCTAACAACTGTTCTGATAGTTGACCCACCTTATCGTCGTTGTCTTTACCTGCATTCGCAAGAGTCTGCTGTTTTTCCTCTTCACTTCGTTTTAACGATTGCTCTAGAGAATCAATTTTCTGCTGTAAAACTTTTGCATCATCTTTATCCGACACTTGCCCTTGTTTTAACTGATCTAACTCTAAAATCGTTTTCTCTTTCTCGTTAGCCGCCGTAGACAAACTGAACTCTATTGTCTGGAGTTTATCACTAAGTACTGCAACCTCTGCCTTAGATTGCTGAAGCTTGCTGTCCAACTCGGCCAATTGCTCTTTGAATAAACCTCCTTCTGTTTGCTGCTCTGATGACTGATCATCTAAATTGTTCGACAATTCAGCACAGCGTCGTTCAGTGCGCTCATTAGCAAGTTGTGCTTGTTCAAGCGCTTGTTTAGACAACGCCAACGCTTCTTCCAATTCAATTTTGCTATTTACAGCGGCATCTATTTCCGTTTGTTTCGAGCCAAGCATTTCTTTATGTTCAGCCGATTCCACACGCGCTTTATCTATCTCTTCCAACAACGCTTTTTGGTCGCCTGTTGATCCAGATAACGCTGTTTCCACGTCCAACATTTTTTGCTGCAAGGCATCAATTCCTGCTTGAGCTGAAACAAGATCCTCCGCACTGGATTTTTTCTGACCTTGAACTTTTTCTAATTCGCTCTCTAGCTCAGATAGCTGCTGAATGCGAACGCTTTCTGCCTGCTTGGCTTGCTCGACCAATGACAATTCTGCAGCTTGCAATTGAACTTGCGCCTGCTGCAACGCCTCAGACAACTTACCCAGCTCTGCCTCACCTTCTTGATTTGCCTTAGATAGTTTTTGACCTGCTTGCGACAATTGCTCGTTTAATTGTTGCTGACCATGGTGCCCCTCATCAACTTGGCGCTGTGACAGCAATAACGCCTGCTGAGCCTCTTCTTTACTAGACATTAGCTCTTCTAGCGCCTGCTCAGTCTGAACTTTATTATCTAGTAGTAATTTAATTTGATGTTCAAGCTCAGCAATTTGTTGCTCACGACTCTGCTCATCTGCCACTAACTGTTGAGATTGCTCATTGAGCACAGCCTGTGTTTCGTCAAAACGCGACTTCGCTTGCTGTAACGATTGACTCAATTGCTCTTTCTCGACGTTTCCAGATTGAACAGTCTCATCAAGTTCTTTACGCACTTGATCTAGTTGCTCAGTCAATAGCCGCTGTTCGTCTAAACCAGTCTCTAACTGATTTTTCAATTCCAATATTGCCTGTTGATCCGCCTCTTTTTCTTTCGTGCTGCCACCCAGTTGCTGCGCTAAAACCGCCTTACTTTCTAGCGCATTTTCAAGACTCAATTTAGCCTCAGATAAACGCTGTGTTAACTCGCTCTCCAAGGTTTCTTTACCGGAGGTAACAGCATTCAATGAGTCTTCAACGTTCACCACTTGCTGGCGCAACACTTCTGAGTCTTGCTCAAGTTTTCTTACATGCTCACACGAATCATCTAATTCCTTAGCAGTAGCACCTAAATCAGCTTCTACCTTCTCGTAGCGTTGCTGCCAACTATCAGAGCTAGCAACCAAGTCACCTTCTTTTTCTCTTAGTTCTTCAACTGAAAGTAATGCTGTACTCAGTTGATCTTTTAGCTCTGTTTGCTCGCTCGACAGACTCAACAACCCAGTATTTAATTGCTCTATTTCTCCCAGTGAAGTATCTCGCTCACTTATTACCTTTGCCAGCTCCTCAGCCGAGTGCGCCAGCAGGCCCTCTTTTTCTGACAATGCCGATTCTAAATCTGAGTACTGTTGATTTAACTGCAAGGTGACAGTCTCAGCCTCATTAAGTTGCTGAGTAAATGCCGCAATATCTGCTTCCTTTTCACTAAGTACCGTGTTGCGGCTTCGATTGTCATCGCCTAAGGATTGAAGCTCCCCTTCTAAAGATTTAATCCGCTCCTGCTCTTTTTCTAGAGCACCCGTCCTTTCCTTTAGCTGTTGCGTTAAAACACCCCGCTCATCATCAAATTCTTTACGTTCAGCATCCAAGTCAGCCTGGAGCTTTTCCTCTGCTGTTTTGCTACTTTCTCGCGTTTGATCAAGTTCAGCCTCTACCTCTAACAAATTACTCTTTGTAGCTTCTTGCGATTGCTCTGAACCCGCTAAGCTCGAACGTAATTCACTTAACTGGGCGTTAAGCAACTGGGTATCGTCTTCGTTCTTTGAATGACTTTGAATTGAATCCCGGCCCAACTGCTCTATTTTCTGCTCCAAGTCAGCCTTAGCTTCTGACAGCACATCAATTTCATGCATTGCCTTATCAGCACCATTATCCAACAGCTCTTTCTGGTGGATCAGCTCGGCCACTTCTTGCTTAGCGCCCGACAACTCGGTCTGCAGCCTTTCAGCAGCCTCTTCGCCCTTCTCTTGGTGATTAATTAGGGCTGCTTTAAGCTCGCCTAACTCCTCATCCTTAACAACAAGCTCTGCGGCCAAGTCATTAAAGCCTTTTTCTGCATTGCCCGACTGCTCAACAAAGCCGGCCAGCTCTTGCCGCGCTTGACTCAACGCCACTAGCTTGCCTTCAAGCTCTAACGTGAGAGCGGTGTTTTCCTCTTTTTCAGCCAACAACGTCCGAGTCACTTCCTCATCACACTCTTTATTACGCCGCTGAGTGAGCGCAAGTTCATCATCCACAAGTTGAGAAGATGCCTGCAGCTTAGCGACTAAATTTGATTGCTGTTCGTTTTGTTGCTGTAAGCCGTTACGCTCCAACTCCAACTTATTAAGCTGCTCATTTGACTGGGCACACAACTTTTCAAGCGCCATTATTTTGCTTTGCGACTCTTTAAGCCGTTCTGCATGTTGCTGATCGCTAGCTGCCGTACTCGCCTGCTCACCCGACTTAGCCGCTACCGTTTCTAATTCTGCATCAGGCGAAATCGTTGCAGATTCATTTGAGGCCGCTACACTTTTACTTAAACCGGCCATGCCGCCTTTCAAAATCAACGCATTGAAACCAAACTTCAATAATAAGAAAGCCGCCGCTTCGCTCGTCCTGCCTTTTTCACACACGAGCACTTGCAATTGATCATGACGCAGGTCAGAAATTTTCATCCGGAGGGAAAAAAAGGGAATATTGACACCGCCATCAATATGGCCGTTTGCGTACTCGTCAACACTTCTAACGTCTAGCCAATTTGCACCCGCGTCGACTTTTTGCAGCCCTTCATCATAATTGACATATTGCAGAACAGGCTCTTTGACCAAGGCAATAAAGTTCGCTTTTGAAAGGCGCAGCATTTGCCCCTTACCCCTCATCCGAACCGTCACGTTTCTCGGGTTACCAGACAACAAGGCATCCTCACCAAAGGCATCGCAACTGTGCAATTCGGCCAACTTTACTGGTCTCGCCCCTTCTGATGGTTGACGAATAAGTTCGCAATCACCCGTTTTAATTATGTAGTAATAGTCAGCCTCATCACCTTGCTTAACGACTACTTCGCCAGATTCAAAAGCAATCTCTTCCATTTTCATCATTACTTTTTGCAAGTTTGATGCTGGTAAGCGCTGGAAAACCGGTGATTGCAACATCGTTGTCATCCAGTCGCCGCCCTGTTCTTCCACCTCATCGACCATATAAGTCTGGCTGATATCTTCTGGGCGATCCATGTCGAGCAGATAGGTAGCAATACGCACAATACGCGCTTTCGATTTGGTAACCGCTTTTACTTTACGAGGAATATGGTGCGCTATGGCAAAACGCGCAACTTCTGATCCAGTGACAACCGTTTCAACCTCCATTTCACCTGCATACAAGCCAACCATCCCGCTGATCAGATAAATGAATTCCTTTGCATCATCACCTTGCTCAAAAAGAACCGTTCCTTTCGCGCATTCTTCAATATGGCACTCATCACAAATACTATTCAAGCGCGCACCCGACAAGGTATTTAAAGGAATAAAATTCTTTAAAATATCTTCAGTACTTTGATGTAGTCGCGCGTTCATTTAACTCAGTTAAGACCAACTATTAGGGTTAGACATAATGTAGTGTAGCGCATGCTGTAAAAATGATCTTTTTTCTCCTTTAGAATTTGACATTTTGCCAATTACATCACGTCATCACACCCTTTCTTATAAAACGAGTTTGAACGTTCATTAAGAGTTCAGTATTTTTCGGTTAGAATAACTCTAAAGTCATAACAACCGCTACATAAGGACAAGCCATTGAAAGCAAATAAATTCTCTTCTTCAAGCTTCTTTATTCGTTTATCTATCGCATTGGCACTCGTCTTTGCAAGCTACAACCCTGCTGGCATCTCTTATTACCATTGGGCCATCACAAAAATACCGGACATTACACCCGTTATGGCTCTCGCAGGCCTAGTTTTATTGATTGGCTGGGTTGTTTATATACGCGCCACCCTTCGCTCACTCGGCATTATCGGCATTTCATTAGCAATCGCTTTTTTTGGCACCGTTTTTTGGATGATCATTGACTGGGGCATTATTGCAGCGGATAACACTCAGGTCGTTACTTACATCATTCAAACTATTTTATGTTTTATCATGGCAACCGGCATGTCTTGGTCACACATTCGCCGTCGTATGAGTGGTCAAATTGACGCGGACGACGTTGACGAGTAAAGCAAAGGTCTCATTATGCCAACATTTAAACATTTCCTGTTAGCGTGCTTATTACTTAGCTTTTCAAGCACCGCAACTTACGCGGCGATTCCCGCTTTCATTGACGAGCAACCTTTACCGAGCCTAGCGCCCATTTTAGAAAAGGTAACACCTGCCGTTGTTAATATTGCCACCAAAAATATGGTTCAGCAGCGCGAGAACCCTTTATTACAAGATCCGTTTTTCCGTCGTTTTTTCCAAATCCCTAATGCTCCAAGAAAGCGTTCCACACAAAGTTTAGGCTCTGGCGTTATTGTTGATGCAAAAAAGGGTCTTATTATCACCAACCATCACGTTATTGATAAGGCCGATAAAATTACCGTCACTCTTCGTGATGGACGTTCTTTTAATGCCAAAGTGGTTGGCAGTGACCCAGAGTCAGACGTTGCCGTCATTCAAATTAAAGCCGATCGGCTCACTGATCTCAAAATAGCCGACTCCGACAAACTCCGCGTAGGGGATTTTGTTATCGCCATTGGCAACCCATTCGGTCTTGGGCAAACAGTAACGTCAGGTATTGTCAGTGCGCTCGGCCGTTCTGGTCTTGGCATTGAAGGTTACGAAGATTTTATTCAAACAGACGCCTCCATCAACCCGGGTAACTCGGGTGGCGCACTCATTAATCTCAGAGGAGAGCTCATTGGTATCAATACCGCTATCATTGCACCGAACGGTGGCAATGTCGGCATTGGCTTCGCGATCCCAAGCAATATGGCTGTTAGTTTAAAGGATCAACTCATTAAATTTGGCAAAGTCAATCGCGGAAAGTTGGGCATTAGTGTTCAGGATTTAACGCCCGAACTATCTCAAGCCTTTAACCTGCACATAAAGCGAGGCGTCATCATTAGCCAAGTTGAAACAAATTCTCCGGCTGAAAGAGCGCACTTACACCCTGGAGACATTGTGTTAAGCGTGAACGGTAAACTAATCAAAAACAGCTCAAGTTTGAGAAATAGCCTTGGTCTTTTGACTGTCGGAGATAAGGCAACTTTACAAATTTTACGTAATGGCGAGCAGCTGCAAGTGACGATAAAAATTGGCAAGAGAAAAGTCGCATCGGTGGATGGAACACGCATTCATAGGCAGCTAGAAGGAGTTAGACTTTCAAATTTATCCGACGACGATAAGCAACATAATATTCAACATGGTGTTAAGGTCATAGAGGCTATCACTAACTCCAAGGGCTGGCTCAACGGCTTACGCAAAGGTGACATTATCACTAGAGCCAATCGCGTAGAAGTACGCAACATCATTGAGTTAATCAACGCCACGAAGAAGCACAAGTCTTTGCTGCTCAATGTTCAGCGCGATAATAGCGCATTCTTTTTAATTATTCGGTAGCTAAAATGTCCACTAACTCACGTCAATTTGTTCCCCTTAACATCGCTATTATGGTGGTGTCAGATTCACGCACAGAAGAAACAGATACCTCAGGAAAAACCCTCGTTGACCGTTTAACCCAAGCCGGTCACCAATGTGCAGAGAAGGCCATCGTTGTAGATGATATTTATCTCATTCGCGCCAAAATATCCAGTTGGGTTGCTGACCCTAATATTAACGCCATCATTACGACCGGCGGCACCGGCGTCACTGGCCGCGATGGAACACCTGAAGCCGTGCAACCTTTACTGGATAAAGAGCTCACTGGCTTTGGCGAAGTTTTTCGCACTATTTCATATGATGAAATAGGCACATCAACCATCCAATCACGCGCGATTGCTGGCGTCGCTAATGGTCATTATATTTTTTGCGTCCCAGGCTCATCCGGCGCTTGTAGAACCGCGTGGGATAAGCTGATTAACGCTCAGCTTGATTACCGCACGCGTCCCTGTAACTTAGTTGAAGTAATGCCACGTTTATTAGAAAAATAAGCCGACGTGACTAAATCCCCATTTATTACTCTTGGCGCTGCATTCGCCTTCCTCGCTGTCATGTTCGGCGCATTTGGAGCGCATGCCTTAAAAGGTAGCTTATCCCCGCATTTTTTAGCCATTTACCACACCGCAACGGACTACCAAATGTGGCACGCCATCGGCCTGCTTCTAATCGGCGTATTACACCAGCAAAGGCCGTCTAGCTTGTTGCGCAGAGCCGGTTGGTTTATGTCCGCCGGCATTGTTATTTTTTCCGGCAGCTTATATGCACTCAGCCTAAGCGGCATCAAAATTCTCGGTGCTATTACGCCAATAGGAGGCGTGGCTTTTCTTATCGCTTGGTCGCTACTGGCCTACAACTCTATCAAACCCAAATAACTCTTATGCCTAACACTGCTGCAAAAACCATTTACTTAAAAGACTACACCGTACCCGAGTTTCTCATCAGTCATACCGAACTGCATTTTGACTTATCGGCCGAAGACACCTACGTGCGCTCTCGCCTGAATATCCACCGCAACCCTGACTGCAAAAAAGATCGCCCAGACCTAGTACTAGTCGGAGAGGAGCTAAGTCTCGTCTCCATTAGCATAGACGGTGAGACACTAAGCTCTGAAAAGTTTTCTGTGGACGATAAAACGCTCACCATCGAGAACCCCAGCGATGAGTTTATTTTAGAAATTACCAACCGCATTAACCCCTCTAAAAACACCGCCCTTAGTGGTTTGTACGAATCCAACACTATGCTCTGCACACAATGTGAGGCGGAAGGCTTTAGGCGCATCACGTGGTTTTTAGACCGGCCCGACGTGATGTCTATTTTTACCGTCACAATCGTTGCAGATAAAGATAATTACCCGATTTTATTATCGAACGGTAATTGCTCTGGTCGTTCAAATGCAGGCGAATTAGAGAATAATAAACACTGGACTAGCTGGCACGACCCCTTCCCAAAACCGTGCTATTTATTTGCCTTAGTTGCTGGTGATTTAGCGTGTTTGAGCGACACCTTCACCACTTGTTCAGGGCGCGATATAGCTTTGGAAGTATATGTAGAAGAACATGATTTAGATAAAACTCAACACGCCATGCAATCCCTTAAAAACGCCATGCGCTGGGACGAAGAAGCCTTTGGACGCGAATACGACCTTGATTTATACATGATCGTCGCCGTTAGCCACTTCAATATGGGGGCAATGGAAAACAAAGGGCTCAATGTGTTCAATACCAAGTATGTATTGGCCAGTGAAAAAACCGCAACTGACAGCGATTTTGAAAATATCGAAGCGGTCATTGGACACGAATACTTCCATAATTGGTCTGGCAACCGCGTAACGTGTCGCGACTGGTTTCAACTCAGTTTGAAAGAAGGCTTTACCGTCTTTCGAGATCAGCAATTTACCGCTCACCAAACATCCGATGCAGTTAAGCGTATTAAAGACGTCAATATGCTTCGTACGCACCAATTCGCAGAAGATGCCAGCCCGTTATCGCACCCTATTCGTCCCGAATCTTTCGTTGAAATAAATAATTTTTACACCCTAACCATCTACGAAAAAGGTGCCGAAGTTGTGCGGATGCTTCACACCCTGTTAGGCGAAAGCGGCTTTAGAAAAGGTTGCGACTTATATTTTCAGCGACACGATGGAGAAGCGGTCACCACCGAGGATTTTATTGCCGCGCTCGAAGATGCGAATGACATCAACTTCAGCCAATTTAAAAACTGGTATGGTCAGGCAGGCACGCCTGTTGTCGCCGTATCCACGACATACGATCAGGATAAAAAGACTTACACGCTTAGCTTTACTCAACGCGACACAACGACCGCAGGACAACCGATAAAAGAGGCCTTCCACATACCTATCAGTATTGGCTTGATCAATAACAACGGCGAAGAATTGGATTTAGGTCATGGACAAACATCTAACGTCCTTGAACTAACCGAGTCAAAACAAAGCTTCACCTTCAGCAATATCAGCACAGAACCTACAGCCTCTATTTTACGCGGTTTTTCAGCGCCGATAAAACTACAACAAACCCTTTCTATTGAGCAGAAAATTCATTTATTCCAACATGATAGCGACCCATTTAACCGCTGGGAAGCGGGGCAAAACTGTTTAAGCCACTTTATTTTTAATACCGTCGATGCGATACAACAAAAGCAGCCTTCGCCAGCATTACCCGACGCGTTAATTAACGCGTTCCGCACTATTTTGCAGCAGCCATTGGCTGACTTAGCCTACCAAACTTTGCTATTAAGCCTGCCCGCTAAAGCTTATCTCGCTGAACAAATGGAGGTCATCGACATCGATGCCCTATACCAAGCACACCACATCGTGAAACAAGCACTAGCATCCTCACTAGAGGATTTATGGCTAAGCCATTACCACGATAACCACCGAGTTGTCGCCGGTAACGACCCGCAAAGCATTGCTCAGCGTTCATTCAAAAATTTATGTTTAGATTACTTGATGGCACTCGATAATGACGGTAGCAGAGCAATCTGTATCAAGCAATTTGAAAGTGCTCAAAACATGACCGATCAAATCGCTGCTCTTGGGCAATTAAGCCACCTCGAAACGTCTAAAAACATAGCCTATTTCAATGCGTTCTATCAACAATGGACAAATGAAGACTTGGTCATCGACAAATGGTTCGCCTTGCAAGCTTGTTCTGAAAAAATGGATGCTTTAGAGGGTATTAAGAAACTGCTAGATCACCCCCTCTTTGACATGAAAACACCCAACCGTGTTCGCAGCCTTATTGGTGCTTTTGCCTCAGCAAACCCCTTGCACTTTAACGCCAAAGATGGCTCTGGTTATAAATTCATAGCGGATAACATCATTACTCTTGATGCGATTAATCCACAAATTGCAGCCCGTTTAGCCAACTCACTGAGTCGTTGGAAAAAGTTTGATATCGCTCGCCAACAGCTTATCAAAGCCCAACTGTCACGCATACAATCACACCGGCCCTTATCAAACGATGTATTAGAAATTGTAACGCGCAGCATAAACGCTTAGCACAGTCGCGGCCCTTAATAATTAAGCGCCTATACGAGTTATAAACGACACAAAAACACGTAACCTTGCGTTCAAAACACGACATAAAGAGTCTGCAAATTTGCCTACGTTGGCGTCAAAGCCAACGTAGGCCTATACTGAACAGGTCCTCTTATTTGCATTAACGCTTAATGACGGTAACAGACAAAAAAATTCTGATTCAACATTACAAAAGCCCCGTCGGTGAACTGCTGATCGGTGCATTTGAAAATCAACTTTGTTTATGTGATTGGCAATACCGTCGCATGCGAACAACGATTGATAAGCGTCTACAAAGCGCTTTAAACGCTACATACATCGAAAAGCGTTGCCAAGTCACCGACAATACTGTGGAACAACTCAATAATTACTTCTGTAAAAAGCGTCAACAATTTGATCTGCCTTTATTGATGTTAGGAACTGATTTCCAGCAACAGGTTTGGAATGCACTACTCAACATTCCATATGGCGCCAACATCTCTTATCAAACCTTAGCCAACAACATAAATAATAAAAAAGCTGTACGCGCTGTTGCTAGCGCTAACGGCGCTAACGCCATCAGTATTATCATTCCTTGCCATCGAGTCGTCGCGAGCAATGGTGAATTAACCGGCTACGCAGGTGGGTTAAATGCTAAAAAACGCTTACTTGCACTAGAACAAGGCTAAATAAATGATGACAAAACACTACATCACGCGTTCTCATTGTAAAATAGGCAGCGCCAACCAGCCCATAACATTAGGATAACCTTGTGACCAATAACGATATTTTACGCCGCCTTCGCTACACCTTTAACTTCAATGACTCAAAAATGATTGAGATTTTCAAGTTAGCAGAGTGCGAGGTCACCCGCGAACAGATCAGCAATTGGTTAAAAAAAGATGATGACGAAGCGTACACTAGCTGTGGCGACATTCAGTTTTCAACTTTTCTAAACGGCCTCATCAGTGACAGACGTGGCAAGCAGGATGGCCCAGCACAAAAGCCAGAGGCAAAACTGACTAATAATATTGTATTACGCAAACTTAAAATCGCCTTCGACATGAAAAACGAAGATGTTTTAGCGTTTTTATCGTCAAACGGTTTATTCATTAGTAAACATGAGCTCAGCGCATTTTTCCGTCGTACAGACCACAAACACTACCGTCCATGTAAAGATCAAGTTCTACGAAATTTTTTACAAGGCTTACAAGCGAAGTACCGACCTAGTTCAGCCGAAGACTAAACACACAAACGGGAGGCTACCTTTTCTGCTGAGCGCTTAAGCGACCGGCAAAGGCGTACAGCATAGCGGCGGTAGCACCCCATATTTGGAAATCGTTGTACATCAGCTCCCAATACACCCTATTTTGGCCTTGCCAAAAGATTTCTTTTTGCTGATAACGTGATTGCTCTGCCAAAATGGATAGCGGCACCTCAAACACATCGGCTACTTCAAATTCATCGATATCAAGTGTAAAAGAAGGGTCAACAAATCCCACAATAGGAATAACATTGAAGTTTGTTACCGTTAAAAAGGGCTCGATAATACCGACAACGTCAATTAAACCTCGCTGAATACCCACTTCTTCTTCGGTTTCTCGCAGCGCTGTATGCACTGGCGAAAGATCTGTCGCATCCGCACGCCCGCCAGGAAAACTCACTTGTCCAGCATGGTGGTTTAAATGGTCCGTGCGCTTAGTTAACAACACCTGCCATTCTTCTCGCGCCACTAAAGGAATCAGTACAGCCGCATTATTTAGCCCGTCATCGCGCTTCTTATGCGACCAGTTTTGAAGGTTTGCCAGTGGTTCTAACGATTGAATAATCTGTTCGCGCTTCATAGAAAACCTGCCTACCGCGCTTTATCGGGGTAGGCGTTTATGTATGTCCGCAGACCTAAACTTAAAAGCGCCCGCCTCTCTATCTTGAAAATAATATTCCAACGACATTCGTATAGCTTCAAACGCAAGGTCTTGCCAAGGGATTTCATGTTCTGCAAATAAGCGAACGTCTAGGCTTTCTATTCCGCTTGAAAATTCAGGCTTTAATAAAACTGAGCGGTACATCATGTACACCTGGTTGATATGCGGTAAATTAAAAACGGCGTACAACGCTTCTGCTTGCACAATCGCTTCAGCTTCTTCTAGCGTTTCACGAATAGCCGCTTGCTCTGTCGTTTCGCCCAACTCCATAAAACCCGCAGGTAAGGTCCAAAAACCTTTTTGCGGATTAATCGCACGCTTACATAACAAAACCTTATCTTCCCAAACAGGAATACAACCCGCAATAATGCGAGGGTTTTGGTAATGAATGATGTCACATGAGCCGCAAACATCCCGAAGTTGGTGATCACCATCGGGAATTTTTGATTCCGTTTTATTGCCGCATTGAGGGCAATATTTCATGATCGATCTAGGCAAGCATTTCGCCTATCAATTCATCTTCGTGCTCGATCCGGTTAGCTAGGTGCTCACCCACTAAAGACAAATCATTCGACAGCTCGTTTAAAATCATAGCTGGCGTTAACTTTTGGTATTTATCATTAAAATTCAACACCGCCTCAGTGGCCTTGGAAATTTTAGGGTAAATGCGCTCAGCGGCAACAACGACCGACTTCCTTCTTTCCGTGCCATCTAAAATACGTTGATAAACACCAAAGTGTCCTAAGGAAATATAATCAACCGCTAGCTGGCAAAAATCCCGCACTAATTCTTCTATTGATTGCGGCCCCTTATACTCTTCGATACCTGACACGGCACAGTACAATGACCACACTTGCTTTCGCTCTTCCAATAACTCACTAATCAAGCCAGTTGTTTGGTTTCTTTCTTTTATTTGAACGACATTTTCATTGGACATAGGCACACTCATCTAGATTATTTTATGCCCCACACTCTATGCCATTAGGGCCTTTTCGACAATATATAATTTCCAGTATTTCTACTTAAGCTTCAATACTGACAACATCGCCTAAGGCGATCAATTTTCCCACTTGATCCGGTTTGATCGTCGTATTAGCGCTTAATCTGTACCAATGGTCAAAACACGCAACGTCCACCCAACTCGGCTTTGTTTGCTCACGGTTACGAACAAACACCTCATAAAAATCACTGTAGGATGCACCCGATTCAGAGTCTTTTGTCGGAACAGAACAGCGAGCACAGGGATTAGATGCATAAATCTCCACATCCCCAATTCGTATGATTTTAGGCGTCTCATTTTGTCGGAACAATTGGTCTTCCCAAAAAGCTGGCGCTGACGATACTTCTAAATTAATACGAAATCGCGCCCTAACCTCATCGATAGACAACGCTGGATACCACGAAGCAACCGCTTCAAGTGACGCTTGTGAAACCACCGTTGGCCCCGATGCCTGCATATCATCTGGGAAGCCTTGCCGCTTATCTTCTTTTACAAATACTCGCTTGCCCAGCCTGTCAGTAAAGTATTCTGATAGCCCAGCAACATCGTCTAGCGCAAATTTCTGCTTATTCCCCCCATCCTCTAAAAAACAAACCGTTTCAGAGGCCAAATCAAAAGACGGCTTCAACAAAAATATTTTTTTGTTATTCTTGCCATTCACCAATCCACCTTGTTCATCAACCATTGCCCAGCGACGGTCGTTATACAGGCTGCCGCCATCAGTAATGGCGGCAGCATTCAACTGAACACCTGACAATGCTTTTATCGGGTAAACAAGAATTTTACTGAGCCTCATCACCCAGCTCTTCCAGCCGCCAATTTTTCTTCCAATATACGTTCGATATCTTGTTTTGAGAACCCAACCGAGCGCGCCACAAGGTCTGCGTGGCTAATAATAGAAATACCGTTTTCGAACCGGTGTGTTGCTCGCTCTCCGTCAAATTCTACTTGGCGAAATACCGCTGTATCTCCATCAAGGTAATGTTCGGCCAACTCATGGTTATGCGTCACCAAAATGGTTAATGAGCCTAAACGTTTGAAAGCTTCAAGAATCATCAATGATGTTTCTAGTTTTTCTTTGTGCGTCGTACCTTCGGCCAACTCATCAAGGATCACCAAACTATTCGTTGTTGCGGCCTTAAAAATATCACGTGTCCGTTTCAGTTCTGTGCCAAAACGTCCGACGTCATGGTCAAGCGAGTTAATCTCTGGTGTTTGATAGAACACTCGGTCCGCAATTGTTAGCGTTGCCGACTTAGCAGGCACATAACAGCCTACTTGCGATAACAGTTGGATTTGTGCAAGCGTCTTACAAAAAGCTGTTTTACCGCCACTATTGGGGCCGGTAAAAAAGGCCAAATTATGCTGACTGGTATCAAAATCATTGGCGACATAATGTTTGTCACTAAAACCTAGCACAGGGTTTACCGCCGCCTTAACGTCAATATATTGTTTATTTGACACCCTCATCGTCGGCAATATCGTGTTATGTACACTTTTCTCGGCATACAGGTGGTATGACATCAACTCATCTAATTGACCAATAACGCTAACCACTCGTTCCACTTCTTCTGATCGAACAAAAATACGTCGTAATGGAACAATAAAGCTATCCTTATCAAAGTCACCCACTATTGGCACGTAGAAAACCAGCAAAATAAATGGCAATAACGAGAACACCGTAAACTGTGCAATGCTGACGTTCAATATATAGGGCAGAAAGACAGTAACGATAAAAATGATCGGCAAGAGCAACGGCTTAAACAACGTTAGCCTCATCTTAACCGCTGGTTTACCTGTCTTCTCGTGCTTTAAATAAAACTTACCAAGCCAGCTATACACCGGGCCTTTCATTAATTTAAATGGGCGCGTGCTAGCGAAGCTTTTAATTTCATCAAGAAGCCCTTTCAAATAGGGGCTTTTAGGCGTTTTTACTTTTTCCGTTTCTTCAACAACACCTGGCAAAAACTTTGTGCCACCTTCAAAAAGTTTATAGCCGTAACCCGCCTCTTCCAACCTATCTTCATCTGGTGAAAACAAATAACCAACAAAATTACAAAATAGTAAACGATAAAATGAGTTTTCATGCTTAGCCGCGCTCTTCAATATCGATTCGAGCCCGGCCCGCAGTTCATCGTCGGCCGCCAATTCTTTCAGCGCCTGGTGTTTTTCTTCCACCTGCTCTGGCGTTAAAACTTGCTGTGAAAAGACTTTATGGATAACATCTTTACCTATCAATGTTTTGGCGTGGTCGACCACATCCAGTAAACTATCGACCTCAATCACGCTATACGAATTCTGGTCAATCAGGCCTTCACCATCAGGCACACCACTATTCCCTCTTAGCGATTTTTCATCCAATATCAAGTCGCGAAGATGCCGAAATAATCCGCACATTTTTAATGCTTTTTTCAATCCCAAACTCCTCTTCATTACGATACGACCTTATGCTTGCCCAAAAGGCGCGCGCATTGATCTTTGTTTTTAGTTAATCTTAGCACTATGAATATAACATTTCTCCACAGCATAACGGACATCTCGGCGAGCGACTGGAATGCTCTATTTGATACCGATTATCCGTTCATTCAGCATGCTTTTTTATCTGCACTCGAACAAAGTGGTTGCACCAAAAAGTCAACTGGTTGGGAGCCTCAACATATTATTGTTTACCAAGCTGGAAAAATTGTTGCTGCCATGCCCTGCTTTCTTAAAACACATTCCTACGGCGAATACGTGTTTGATTGGGCTTGGGCAAACGCCTATCATCAACACGGCCTGCATTATTACCCTAAACTGCTTTCGGCCATCCCCTTTACACCCACCACCGGCCCACGCTTGGCATTTAGTAAAAACATCCAATCCGAGCCTGAACAACTCGCCGTTATAAAGGCCATTGACCAAGCAATACGCGATAAGTTCATCTCAACCAAATTATCAAGTTGGCACATCCTTTTCCCTATATCGGCACTCTCGTCACTTCTCGATCAGAGCCAATGGAAACAACGCATCGGCATTCAATATCACTGGTTTAATAAACACTACGACTCTTTTGAGGGCTTCCTTAATTCGTTTAAGTCACGCAAACGCAAAACCGTCCGCAAAGAGCGACAATCTGTTATTGAGCAAGGTATTTCTCTGAGTACCATTATTGGATCTGAGATTAGCGATGAGCTTATGACCGAGTTTTATCGCTTTTATCACCTCACCTATTTAAAGCGTAGTGGTCAGCAAGGTTATTTAAACCTAACGTTTTTTCGTTTATTACTCGCCAATATGAGCGAAAACTTAGTGATGGTCTGTGCCACAAAAGACGCCAAGCTCATTGGCGCCGCATTGTGTTTTCAGGACAGTGAAACATTATATGGTCGTTATTGGGGCTGCGAGAAAGAATATGAATTTCTACATTTCGAAGCCTGTTATTACCAAGGCATTGAATACTGCATTGAACACAAGCTCAAACGCTTTGACCCTGGCGCACAGGGCGAACACAAAATTCCACGTGGGTTTGAGCCTATCCAAACACGCTCTAATCATGTCATATTACATAACGACTTTCGTCAGGCCATAGATAACTTTATTGACGAAGAAAAAATACAAATTAACGCACATATTGATCATCTAACAACGTTATTACCCTTCAAATCGGAGCACTCATGAACAGAACAATCAACAACATCATCGACGAAATGCGTGACCTCGAAGAAGAGCTTGAAGCACTGATTGGAAAACAACAACGTGATTTCCTATACAACATTAAAGGCGCAAAAATAGAGTTTGAAAAAACCATCCTAGCTCAACAAAAAGCATTCAAAATGAGCCTAGCTCAATGGCTAAAAGCTAGCAGCATACGCTCCATTTTATCCATCCCCTTTATATATGGCATGCTAATCCCTATAGCCTTTATGCATATCACCATTGAGGTATATCAGGCCATTTGCTTTCCTTTATACAACATCCCCAAGGTTAAACGCGCCGACTACTTTATCGCCGATAGACAGCAGCTCCCCTATTTGAATATTATTGAAAAATTTAATTGTGCCTATTGCAGTTATGGAAATGCAGTTATCGCCTACACGCGGGAAATAATTGGACGAACTGAGCTCTATTGGTGCCCCATTAAACACGCTAAAAAAATATTGGGTACCCACAAACACTATCAGCAATTTGTAGACTTTGGGGATTTTGAAAGCTATCACAAAAAAACTGAAAAGCTCCGTTCTGAGTTATCGAATTTGGGCCAACAAGAGCCCTAGTTTAATTTAAAATCTGGCATATCACTGCCTAAGTACCATTGTTTCGACTCTTCATCAAACCACCAAACTTGAGTATGTTTTATTTGATAAACACGGCCAGTCTCATTCTGAATATAGCCAAATAACACCTGCGCCACGGTGGAATCATCGTTTTTACTCTCGACCGAGCCGATCAAATCATAGGACGTCACCGTAATATTATTTAGACCATCAATTGAAGCAAGTTGACGAGCTGGGTTCCTAAAACGAATAACACTTGCTGCCGTCTCATATGACTTCCAACGCAATGCTTTCATAAACAGTTTTTGTTTCGCCTCTAAGTGCTCCATCTTTTTTTGTTCGGATAAGTGCGCGCAAGCCGACAACATCATTATCGAAACCATACAAAACCATTTAATCATTTTCATACGACACCTTAGTATTTAGTCATACTAGTCTAGTCTGCTTAACAGACCATTTCCATGCCTGTTAATAAAGCCGTCAGAAAACTTTATCCGGCTTTTATATTAAAATCTTCTAATATTAGGTTTGAGCAAGCCAAACTATCATCGTACAATGTACCGCTTATACTCGCTAAAAAACGATTTTACGGAGAGCCTTTTGAGTAAAAAAATCATATTCCTAGTCATTTTTATTCTGCTGCTATTTGGTGGCTTATTTGGCTCTAAATTCTTACAAATCAATCAAGCAAAATCATCCCGTAAGCCGCCCCCACCCCCTTTGGTGACCACAACTAATGTCACCGAGGAGCAATGGGAAGATGTTTTACTCTCCGTTGGCACCATTAATCCAGTACTAGGCGTTATTTTAAGTAATGAAATAGCCGGTATTATTACCGTTCTTCACGTTGAATCGGGGCAGTCCGTAAACAAAGGTGACCTAATCCTTGAACTGGACACCTCAACAGACAGGGCCAATCTAGACGGCTTAGTAGCGGCCGAAAAACTAGCGCAAATAAAATTTAATCGACAAATTAAACTGTTAAAAAACAAAGCCACCTCACGTTCTAGCCATGATGAGGCGCAAGCAGAATTAGATATTGCAAAAGCGGCCGTGATCTCGCAAAAAAGCATTATCGACAAAAAAAGAATACGCGCCCCATTCAGCGGTAAAGTTGGCATTCGACAAGTCAGCCTTGGCCAATACTTAGATAAAGGCACTCAAATAGCACCCTTAGTTTCCCTATCATCAACCATCGCTGACTTTGCTTTCCCAGAGCGCCACTTCGCACAACTTAGCGTTGGTCAAACGGTAAAAATTAAGGTTCAAGCTTACCCTAACGAAGTGTTCGAGGGAAAAATTCAAGCCATCAACCCAGGCCTACACCAAGAAACCCGAACGATTGCCGTTCGAGCGGTGGTCAAAAACCCTGACGAAAAACTAAGAGCGGGTATGTTCGCGGAGGTGAGCGTGCTCACTTCAGGCACCAAACCCACGTTAACGCTTCCTGAAACAACCGTTCTGTACAGCACCTATGGGGAAAATGTATATGTTGTAATTAACAAGGACGAGAAAAATATTGTAGAGCGCCGCACCATAGAAACGGGCGAACACCGCAATGGTCGCGTCGCCGTTTTAAAGGGCCTAACCCGCCTTGAAACAGTGGTAAACGAAGGACACGTTAAACTACGAAATGGTTTGACCGTCACTATTGCTAATCTTGACCAACCGTAGAGTTTACCTTGAAATTTACTGATATTTTTGTCACTCGCCCCGTGCTGGCTAGCGTTGTTAGCTTACTCATTCTAGTACTTGGCCTACGCTCAATCGCCTCATTAGAAATACGCGAGTACCCAGAAACAAAAGATACTGTTATTTCGGTGAGCACCTCTTATCCCGGTGCGAGTAGCGAACTGGTAAAAGGCTTTATCACCACGCCTCTTCAACAAGCCATTGCACAGGCAGAAGGCATTGACTACCTTTCAGCCACGAGCACACAAGGTCGCTCATCCATAGAAGCTCACATGCGCCTAAACTATGATGCAAATGCCGCTATTGCAGACATACAAGCCAAAGTGGCTAGCCAGCGAAGCGTCTTACCTGATGAAGCAAGGGACCCGGTTATCACCTCTAAAACCGGCTCCACCACGTCATTAATGTACTTGGCCTTTTTTAGTGACACGATGAAGCCCACGCAAATAGCCGACTACCTTTTGCGCGTTGTTCAGCCAAGGCTACAATCAATTGAAGGCGTCGGCCAAGCAAAGCTTTTAGGCAATAGCGTCTACGCCATGCGAATCTGGCTACAACCAAAACGAATGGCAGCTCTGGGGGTTACAGCTGGCGACGTTACGCGAGTGCTTCGGAGCAACAACTACTTATCCAGTGTAGGAAAAACTAAGGGCAACCTAGTCAGCATCGACCTAGGCGCAACCACTGATGTTGCCGAAGAAAAGGATTTCTACAACCTCGTTGTCGGCAAACAAAATAACACCCTGATCCGCTTATCCGATGTAGCTGATATTGAATTAGGCGCCGAAGGTTACGACACTGAAAATTTATTCAGCGGCAAACCGGCTATCTTTATCGCCGTTGACCAATCTCCTGGCTCCAATCCTCTCGAAGTAGCAAAAAAAGTGCAGACCGCTCTCGTGGAGATCAAACAAAACTTACCCACCGAACTAAACTTTTACCAACCTTATAATGCGAGTAAATTTATTGAGGACTCCATCAATGAAGTGGGAATTACCTTAGTCGAAGCCCTCAGCATTGTGATTGTCGTCATCTTTCTTTCCTTAGGTTCAATGCGAGCAGCGTTAATCCCTGCCGTTACAGTCCCCTTGTCGCTGGTCGGTGCCTCTTTCATTATGTTACTTCTGGGTTTTTCATTAAACTTACTCACACTGCTGGCAATGATTCTGGCCATCGGTCTAGTGGTTGATGACGCCATTGTGATGGTTGAAAACATTCACCGGCACATAGAGATGGGAAAACCTCGCATTCAAGCGGCCCTTGATGGTGCTAAAGAGCTCAGCTTACCCATTATTGCAATGACAACAACCCTGATTGCCGTTTATTTCCCTATTGGTTTTATGGGCGGTCTAGTGGGCACCTTATTTACGGAATTTGCATTTTCATTAGCCGCAGCAGTCTTCATCTCCGGCATTGTGGCGCTGACGCTGGCGCCCATGCTCAGTGCTCGCGTTTTAAAACCAGCTGGCTCAATTGGCCCTTTTGAAAAATCTGTTGAAGCTTTCTTTGAGCGTCTAACTCAACAATACAAAAAGACCTTACACCCTCTGCTATCTACCCCGTCTATCCCCATCGCTTTTTCCTTGGTTGTCTTGCTCAGCTTGTACCCCATGTATTTATTATCTAAAAAAGAATTAGCGCCTACAGAAGATAGGGGGCTCTTAATTGCCTTTGGTACCGCACCGCAAACAGCGACCTTAGATTTTTTAAAAGAGCAGACAAAAAAGTTAGTCGACATCTTCGAGAGTATTCCAGAATTTGACCACAGCTTTATTTTGCTTGGCTTTGGTGGTGACACCAACAAGATGCTCGGGGGCTTCAAAATGGGCCACCAATCCGAACGCGAACGCACGCAAATGGAAATAAAACCCGAGCTACAACAAAAAGTTGCCAGCATTACCGGCTTGAGGACAGCGGTCGTACAACGCCCCGGTTTACCGGGTGCTGGCGGTGGCTTGCCAGTACAGTTTGTTGTTATTTCTGATGTGTCTTATTCCCAACTCAGCACACAAGCTGGCGAATTAATCGGCAAAGCGATGCAGAGTGGTAATTTTATTTTTCTGCAAAAAAGCATCGAATTTGATCGCCCAAAATTAAACTTAGTCATCAACAAAGACCGAGCCGCCGACTTAGGCATCAGCATGGAAGAGATTGGTCGCAACCTCTCCGGCTATTTTGGTGAGGGCTACGTTAATCGATTCAGCATGCAAGGCCGCAGCTATAAAGTCATTCCGCAGGTATCTAATGAAAATCGCGCCGACATAGAGAAGTTAGATAATATCTACCTTAAAACCGCCTCTGGTCAGCAAGTTCCGCTGAGTTCCATCATGACGATCTCTAAGCAAATTGAGCCGAGCAAACGCACCCAGTTCCAACAGCTCAACAGTCTAACCATTGAAGGTATTCTTCGCCCCGGCGTCACATTAGGTGATGGTCTGAGCTACCTTGAAGAAGAAGCCAGAAACACCTTCCCAAAGGGTTTTAAATGGGATTACACCGGCAGCTCTAGGCAATACAAGCAGCAAGGTAGCGCGCTTGTTTTAACTTTCTTTATGTCTTTACTGGTTATTTATTTAGTGCTCGCCGCACAATTTGAAAGTTGGCGAGACCCATTGATCATACTCATTTCAGTGCCATTATCGCTGGCCAGTGCACTCGCCTTTTTAATGCTAGGTGCCGCAACAATGAATATCTATACCCAAGTGGGGCTGATCACCTTGATTGGCTTAATTACTAAAAATGGTATTTTGATCGTCGAGTTTGCTAATCAATTACAAATAACAGAAAAACTATCGCTACGTGATGCTGTGGAAAAAGCGGCTTCCGTTCGCCTAAGGCCTATTTTAATGACCACCGTATCTATGATCGTTGCGATGCTACCGCTATTGCTTGCCTCAGGCCCCGGTGCAGTTAGTCGATTTGATATCGGTCTAGTGATAGCAACCGGCTTAGGTATAGGCACTCTATTTACTCTGTTTGTTGTCCCTGCGTTCTACTTAATACTGGCGAGAGATCATTCCATTACTAATAATTAAAGCCACTCAATCGCATCGTCAGTAAATTTTTCATTTGGCAGCTCAATCGTTGAGCCGCCTAACACTGCTATTGAGCCATTCTTTAGCGGCTTAACCCAACCATGCAGACCCGCATAATGAAAAGGCAAGGTGCTGTCTAAACTGATCTCTGGCATATAAATAATCGTCACAGGTTGATCATGGTATTGATACACCATATGTAAGCCATAGCTGTCGCCAATCGGGCACTTCTCTGCAAAGCTAATATGTTCAGCCAAGCTGACTTTTACACCAAATTGCTGACCCACTCGTGCTAGTTGTTGCGGGTTGATTGGTCTCGATGTTGCCATCGATTCAGCACCATCATGAGCCATATGTTCAACCACTAATTGATCTAAGAATAAGTCAGAATCCTGATTTGAATTAAGGTTAATGCTCACAACGCCGACCGCCATCAACAATGAAGCCACTAATGCGATAGATGCTTTTGGGAAGCCCCAATATGCCGTCTTATGTGTTTTCACATAATCACGCAGTGAGTGCCGCAAGCCAGCTGGAACCTCGCCATTGATAACACCCGCCAACTGCTCATCAAACACTTGTTGCTGCGTCACAAAAGACTGACAATCAGCGCACGACTGCAAATGCTCAGAAGCAGCACCCGCTATTTCTTTTGGCGCAACCGTGTATTCAAATTTAAAGTCATCACATTTCATCATTCAGCCACTTTTCCTTCATCAGGTCTCAATACATTTCTTAATTTTTGCTTTGCTCTAAACAAACGAGTCATCGTCGCACTTTTTGTGATATTGCAAACCGATGCAATTTCCTCACAACTCAAACCGCCAATAACTTGTAATAGGAGCGGCTCTTTATATTCATCGGCTAACTCATTTAGCGCCTGCTTTAAGGCGAATGCGTCAGCGCTAGTATCATTATCGGTGTCTCTCAAACTCAGCATATCCAAATCCAAATCGACCATATCAGGCCGGTAACGGACATATTGGCGGGCATGTTCATTTCGCAAGATCGTCATCAACCATGCTTTACTGGACGAGGTGTCACGTAACTTCTCCAGTGACTTCCACGCACGCATACAGGTCTCCTGCACCAAATCCTCAGCCATGCTCTTATCACGGCACAACCACAACGCATAACGAAAAAGCTCATCGCTATACGCCAGCACCAACCTCTCATATTCCAGTTGTTTACTTTTCTCTCGCATTATTAGACCTTGGCAACATTCCTTATCTTACAAAACAAAAATCTTAATAAATACCAAGCAATATGCCCTTAACGACTCAGTATCTAGAGGCTCAAAAACCATTATTTTGGTTCACCTCAAAGAAGAATACAAGAGCAAACACGGACCATTCTGCTGACAAACAAACAGTTCAAATTACACTCATTAAATCCCACCATTGATAGCTTCAAAATTTCAGTAAATAATTAGTGTAAAACAGCACTTGCATCAATGCGTATAACTTGATCTAAATAAGCCCTCTTTTGCTCAACAAACAGCTGAAACCCTTAATACATAAAGCCTCCTTATACACAAGCTAAAAATGATTCAATGTGCCGACAAAAACTTACTGCGGCGCAACAAAAAAATAACTCTTGAATTATTTAACTACTTGTTTTTTAAGACTTATTTGAAAATGGTTTGTTTTGTTACAATTTGACGACAGGCCTTTTTAAACGGGCACTCACAGCCCTTATGAATAGTTAATCCACATAGTTATCCACAGAAAATGTGGATAAAACAAAAACCATAACTAACTCATTAAGTTAGCGATTTATTGTAGATTTTTTCAATGTTTTCAGGCTAACTGAACTTAAATAAATACCACTCCGATTTGATGCCCGAATTCTATCTAAATATTGCCGTTGATACGCCGCTTAATCGTCTCTTCGATTATCGACCTGTTAAGCAATCGGCTCGTTCAGATTATCGCTTAGGTCAACGTGTCCTCGTTTCTTTTGGGCGCTCGCAAAAAATGGGCGTTATTTTAGGGGTATCATCAACCACCTTACTCAATAGCAAGCAGCTGAAATCCATTACAAAATTACTGGATGCCGTTCCAGTATTATCAGCTCAAGATATAAAGCTCGCCAAGTGGGCTGCAGATTACTACCACCACCCGATCGGGGAAGTGCTTGCGCAGACCTTACCGAAACAGCTTCGTTCAGGGCAGTCACCTAGCATTAAGCGAGTACCGCTATATTCACTGTCTGAAGTTGGCCTTGCCATTGAAGAGCGACAGTTAAAACGCTCACCCAGACAATCGACGCTATGGCATCAGCTAAAGCAATCCAGTAAGCCCGTTGCAAGCGACGCTTTTTCTTCGCTAGAGTGGGATTGGCGATCACCGCTAAACAGCATGATCGAAAAAGGCTGGGTTACTATTTCCCAAGAAGACGCTCAAGCGATTAGCCAACCAACGACACCGAGCTTTGCGCCTAACCTTGCACAGCAAGCCGCCATTGACTCGGTCAGTAATACGCCGCAAGGCTTTCAAGTTTTCCTATTGGATGGTGTAACCGGCAGTGGAAAAACTGAAGTCTACCTACAACTGATTCAACAAGTGCTTGAAGCGGGCAAACAAGTACTTATTTTATTGCCTGAAATTACCTTAACCCCACAATTAGCTCAACGCTTTAGGCAACGCCTTGCGGCGCAAATGGTCATTTCTCATTCTGGGCTCAACGACACGCAACGCACTCAAGCTTGGCTACGCCTAAAAGAAGGGCTAGCGAATATACTACTTGGCACCCGTTCGGCTGTTTTCACACCGATGAGCAGACCGGGAATGATTATTTTGGATGAAGAGCACGACACCTCCTTCAAACAACAAGAAGGCTTCCGCTACTCCGCTCGAGACGTCGCTATTATGCGCGCAAGAGACTACCACATCCCCATTATTCTAGGCACCGCAACGCCCTCATTCGAGAGCCTGTATAACGTACAACAAAACCGTTTTACGCACCTAGTTCTACCTGAACGCACTGCCGGTGCCACACACCCTGATATTCGATTGCTTGACTGCAGGAACCAAAAGCTAGATAACCACCTAAGCAAGTCGCTGCTAAAGGCGATTACAAAAACACTGCAACGCAACGAACAAGTGATTCTATTTGTTAACCGCCGCGGCTTCGCGCCAGTACTGATGTGCCATAGCTGTGGCTGGCTTGGGCAATGCCGACGTTGCGACTCGCGCCTAGTCATTCATAAAAAATCTAACCTGCTTAAATGCCACCATTGTGGTGTGGAACACACCGTACCAAACAGATGTCCGTCTTGCCAACAAGCCGAACTGTTCCCTCTAGGCCTAGGGACTGAGCGGGTTGAGGAAACCTTAGGCTCACATTTTCCAACAATACCCATCACTCGAATTGATCGCGATAGCACGCGACGCAAAGGCTCAATGCAAGCGGTCATCGACAAGGTTCACGAAGGGGGCGCACAGATCCTAGTCGGCACACAAATGCTCGCCAAAGGGCATCATTTCCCAAACGTCACGTTGGTGGGCATCGTTGATATTGATTCTGGACTGTTTAGTTGCGACTTTAGGGCTAGCGAGCGTATGTCGCAACTGATCACACAAGTCGCTGGTCGCGCAGGCCGAGAAGAGAAACCCGGTCGCGTACTTATTCAAACTCATCACCCCGAACACCCCTTATTAAACACACTGATCCAACATGGCTATGCTCGCTTTGCAAAAGACGCGTTAGATGAACGGCAACAAGCGCAACTACCGCCCTACCATTATCAAGCACTGCTGCGCGTTAACGCTCTAGACGAACAAGCTGTCTTAGCATTTCTAAACGATGCACAACAATTAATATCTAACAGCGATACGCAGCACATCAATATTCTAGGCCCCGTTCCCGCACCGATGCTTAAAAGAGCCGGCCGCTTTCGTTATCAGCTACTCATCGAATCAGCGCAACGCAAACCTCGCCATGTCTTTTTAAAACAACTGTTACCTGAACTGGAAAAACTTAAGTCGTCTCGAAAGGTCCGCTGGTCGATCGACATCGACCCCGTCGACCTCTTTTAGCCACCGGTTAGGCTTGCAAGTTTTACCCTACAAGCGATAATACGCACTTACTATAAGTGTCCAGCATTTAACACTCCTTCAGCGCAATAACACGACCATTTAATTTACTATGAAAACACGTTTGGCCTCTTTGCTTCAGCAAGCCATTTCATCGCTACAAACCCAAGGCGAGTTGCCTGAAGATTTAGCTCTTGATATTCAAATTGAGCACACACGTGATCCGTCACACGGCGATTACGCGAGCAACGTTGCCATGATGTTGGCCAAACCGGCCAAAAAGAACCCACGCCAAATAGCGCAAACCATTATTGACCACTTGCCTGCAGATAATGACGTGTCAACCGTAGACATTGCTGGCCCCGGTTTCATTAACTTTTTTATTAACCCGCTGAGCCAGCACGCTGTCGTCAAAACCATTCTGGAGCAAGGTGCTAACTTTGGCATATCGGATATTGCAAAGGGTAAAAAAGTTCAGGTTGAGTTCGTTTCTGCTAATCCGACTGGCCCCCTTCACGTTGGGCACGGTCGTGGCGCAGCATACGGCGCAACCGTCGCCAATTTACTTAGCGCCATCGGCTATGACGTTCACCGCGAATATTACGTCAATGATGCCGGTCGCCAAATGAATATCCTCGCAACCAGTGTTTGGCTGCGTTATCTCGAGGTATGCGGCAAAACCATCAACTTTCCAAGTAACGGCTACAAAGGCGCTTACATTGCCGACATTGCCACGACAATAAAAGACTCGCGTGGTGATGCCTTTCTGGTGGAAAGCAGTGATGTTTTCGATAATATAGCCGCTGATGAACCGGCCGGTGGTGACAAAGAAGAGCATATCGACGCACTTATTTCTCGCGCCAAAACACTCCTCGGCAATGAGAATTACCGAATTATTTTTGATGTTGCGCTTAAATCAATTTTAGGCGATATTCGCCTAGACCTTGAAGGCTTTGGCGTACATTACGATGACTGGTTCTCAGAACGTTCACTGATGGATAGCGGCGCTATTGATACCGCCATCGACAAACTCAAGTCGTCCGGCCATATGTACCAAAAAGAAGGCGCATGGTGGTTTAAATCAACCGATTTTGGCGATGAAAAAGATCGTGTCGTCATTCGCGATAACGGCCAAACGACCTATTTCGCCTCTGACATTGCTTATCATTTACACACCATCGAACGTGGTTACGACATTATCGATATATGGGGCTCTGATCATCACGGCTATGTGCCACGTGTAAAAGCCGCTTTGCAGGCCATGGGCGTAGACCCAGAACGTATGAAAGTACTTCTCGTGCAATTTGCGGTGCTCTATAAAAATGGCGAAAAAATGCAAATGTCCACCCGCTCCGGTCAGTTTGTTACGCTCAGAGAATTGCGAGAAGAAATTGGTTCTGATGCCGCACGTTATTTCTACGTCATGCGTAAAGCCGAACAGCACATGGATTTCGACCTCGACCTAGCTACCTCACAGTCCAATGAAAACCCCTTGTTTTACGTGCAATACGCGCACGCCCGTGTTTGTAGTGTTATGCGCTTACTCGCTGAAAAAGGTTTAAGCTACGTATCAGCTGAAGGCTTAAACAACCTAGAAAAGCTAACGCAAACGCATGAAACAAACCTAATTGACACGTTAAACCGATACCCAGAAAAACTTACTCAAGCTGCTCAACAGTACGAGCCGCACCAACTAAACCATTATTTGCGCGAGCTTTCTACCCAGTTCCACAGTTATTACAATTCGCATAAATTCATTGTTGATGACGAACAACTGATGCAAGCACGGCTCGCTCTCATCAATGCGACAAAACAAGTTTTATCTAATGGCTTGCACTTACTCGGCGTTAACGCACCGGAGTCGATGTAGTGCCTAGGGATTATAAAAATCGCGTCAACGGCAATAACACACGCAAAAAAAAGAAACCCATCCCCGGTTACTGGTGGCTCCTAACTGGCTTACTGATTGGTGGCTTTATCATGTTTTTGTCTGATCTAGAGGACACCGAAAACACGTCAATCGCTCATACCAAAAAGCCAAGCATGCAACACGATGTACGTGATGTTAAGAAGCCCACACAGAACGTGGCAAAACCAATTGAAAGCAACAAACCACGTTTTGACTTTTACCAAATATTGCCCGACATGGAAATTGTTATTCCAGAACATGAAATTGAAGAAAGGCGTCGCCTAGAAGGCACGGGGAAAAGCCGGCCTGGGACCTTCATTATTCAAATAGGTTCGTTTAGAAAAGCCCGTCAAGCCGACACATTAAAAGCTCGCATCGCCCTGCTTGGTATTGAATCTGTTGTTCAAACCGTCAACCAAAGCGGCAGCATTTGGCACCGCGTAAAATCGGGCCCATACACATCATTTAGGCAAGTTGATAAAATCCAAAATCGCCTGCATCACAATAATATAGACAGCATCGCTATCAAGCTAAAATAGCTGCGTGTTCTGGCCGGTGATCTATATAAAAACTCATCGCCATGATCATTAAAACCATCTTTTATCGACTCTTAATCTCTCTAAGCCTGTTGCTGGCAGGCGTATTCGCCGCTGTTTGGTTTAGCGCCTTTCACCCGGCCCCCATCCAGCAAGAAAAGATACATTGCGCCCAGAACGCACCGATCTTATCCGCCGGACAATCCATCAAACTGTACAATCAAAATGTACAATTTATGGCTGGAAAAAACTACGTTTTCTTCTACGACCTGCCTAATAGCGCAGGACCTGATGAACGGCCATCAAGCACTGATATAACAAAAACCCTCCACGGTTTAGCTAGGCTAATCAAGCAACAAGACCCAGACATTATTTTATTACAAGAAGTTGATGACGGCGCTAAACGCACTGATCACACAGACCAACTAGCACAGTTGCTGTCACTGCTGCCAAACGACTACGCATGCCACGCCAGCAGCTTTTATTGGCAGGGCGCTTATGTGCCTCACCCGCGCATTATGGGAGCCGTGGGCACAAAGCTGAGCATCATTTCAAAATACAAAATAACAGCGGCCACCCGTGTTCAACTCAGCTTGATACCGCAAGACCCCATCAGCCAATTATTTAATTTCAAACGCGCATTACTCGACGTTCGCCTGCCAATTAAAGGCGCACATGAACTGGCCATTTTAACCACCCACCTATCGGCCTTTTCTCAAGGTACCGACACACTTAAACAACAAATCAAACAAATTGACCAGCGCTTAAGCTCTCTCAACGCCTCCCAAACACCTTGGATTATCGGTGGCGATTTCAATTTATTACCGCCCGACACGTACTCGCTACTAGCAACAGAACAACGCCGTGGTTACGAAACAACCTCAGCCATTAACGCGCTGTATAAAAAATACCCTGCTATACCCAGCTATAAACAGATCCAGTCGCTACAGCGCCCTTCATGGTTTAGCTATATCCCAAATGATCCTCGCGTTGCCAATGCTGACCGCACCATTGATTATTATTTTCATAGTCCGCGCTTGAATTTACGACACGCCTTTGTTGAAAATCAACTATCTACAAAATTAAGCGACCATTTACCGCTCATTGCCACTTTCTCATTACCGTAGGACACGAGCCACAACTTTTTATAATACCTTGACGGTCTGACATCACGTCGCTGGAGTGTTATTCACACAAAACTCAAGCACTGCGTTCTGGCGTTGATACCAAGCCGTCTTGTTATTAGTTATAACTATTTCTTTTTCTGCAGTGACGGCGCCTTTATGAGCAAGGAGCTAGCCATACTTATCAAATTGGCTAGCTTATTAGTTTCCCTAAAGTTTCATCCACTCCTGCCGTTAATACACAATGAAGAAGCTATAATAATTTCTGTGCACCAAATGGGTAGCCTCCCTTGAATTGATTAAATGGATTTAATTTTCATGACGTTAAATAATTTCAGCATTAAACAAAAACTCTCGTTCTTACAACTATTGCCTCTGATAGGGCTGCTATTATTCGCAGCAAACGGGATATTTGAAAAAGCCAACGTCTACCTTGAGATGACCAAGGTTGAAGAATTATCAGTATTCGCCACCAAAGCAAGCTCCTTTGTTCACGAAGCACAAAAGGAAAGAGGTGCAACCGCTGTTTACCTTGGGAGTGTTGGCGAAAAGTATGGCTCGGAAGTCATCTCACAAAGAGCAAACACAGACGTTCCTCTCCTAGCACTCAATACTTTCTTGCAAGGTTTTAATGCATCTGAATATGGCGCCTCCTTTGAGAAAAGGCTAAATGACGTTATCGGTGATATTGCTAAACTCGACAATATTCGACGTCAAGTGATAAACCTGAAGGTTTCTAGTAGCGATGCAATCGGTTATTACACATCAACCAATGGAAAACTATTAAACCTAATCGGGGAAGTCTCCGCTTTGAGCACTAACAGCACTGTAAGCAATATCAATACAGCCTATGTCAATTTACTCAAGGGTAAGGAACGTGCAGGTATCGAACGAGCCGTGTTGAGTAAAACTTTTTCAAGCGATGAAATGTCATCAAAAGACTATGAGAAATTCAGCCAACTAAACACCGAGCAGAATGTTTTCTTCGAAAGTTTTAAATCTATAGCGCCGCAATCTCAAATTGACCTTTTCCAGGAAAAGTTGACTTTTCCTGTGGTAGCTGAATTACAGCGAATGAGGGAGATTGTTTATAACAAAAAAACAGATGGGGGCTTTCAGACAGACGTTGACCACTGGTTTAGCACCGCTACGGCAAGAATCAATGACCTCAAAGAAATAGAAGATTCCACCGCATCAGGCTTACTTCAAGTTGCCCAAGATAGTGCCGATGAAGCAAAAAACACCCTGATTCTGTTTGCCTCGATCACGATTTTAATTGTAGTCGCATCTTTCTATTTCAGCTTTATTATTGGTCAAAATGTTACGGGGCCCATTAATCAATTGAAATCTGTTATGACTAATGTAGAAAAAGATTCTGACCTTTCCCTACGCGCAGATGTCGATGGCAATGATGAAATCGCGTATATGGGAGAAGCTTTCAATAAAATGCTCCAAACTTTTAGCACGCTGATCCAAAATATTACCCGTTCCAGTCAACAGTTAAGTACCTCTGCAAAAGAATTGTCTATCGTCAGCGAAGTGTCTATGCAAGCCATCATGCAACAATTGGCAGAAACAGAGGCAATGACAACTGCTTCAACACAGATGAGCTCTTCAAGCCAAGAAATTGCACTTAATGCAAATGAAGCATCCAGCGCAACGCATAACGCAAATGAGCAAGCTAATGCTGGCAACAGCCTAGTTCTTGATGCGACAAGCTCTATTAATAATCTAGTAGGTGAAATTGAACGAACAACCGCTATCATCCATGAGCTGGAAGAGGGATCAATTAATATTGGTAGTGTACTGGATGTCATTCGCAGTATTGCCGAACAAACGAACCTGCTAGCCCTAAATGCAGCCATTGAAGCCGCTCGCGCAGGTGAGCATGGTCGCGGGTTCGCCGTCGTTGCTGATGAAGTACGAAACCTTGCTAGCAGAACTCAGGAGTCCACAGAAGAAATACAAAGCATGATTGAAAAGCTACAGCAAGGTACATCTTCTGCTGTAAAAGCGATGGAGCAAGGCAGTCAGCAGGCGCAATCAAGCTCCGACCTTTCTAATCAAGCCACCAGTTCCATCAGCGACATCACTGTTGCCGTTTCACGAATTTCAAAAATGAATACTCAAGTTGCCAATGCCGCAGAAGAACAACGCACGGTTACGGAGGAGATTAGCCGTAAAATCGCATCTGTTTCTACAATCTCACACCAAGCATCAGAAGCCGCTCAACAAAGCGCCTCAGGAAATTCTCAGCTAGCAAACTTAGCGGGTGAACTGAAAAACGCGGTAAGTATTTTTAAGACATAAACTCGGCTCAACAAAATCAAGCGACCTGCCGTTTCCTTTGCCATTGGGCATCGGCTCCAGCTTTTTTATAATACATTCACCGCTGATATAACTTTGCTGCCCCTTGACTTACTAGTAGGTCAGCAAACTCATCTATAGGCAGGGGTTTGCCGTAAAGATAGCCTTGACCCCAATCGCAGCCAACTGATTTTAAGAATTCCGCTTGCGCCTCTGTTTCCACGCACTCAGCTATTACTAACAAACCCAGCGCATGCCCCATCTCAATAATTGCTCTAATAATGGCTACATCATTTGCATCGGTAGTAACATCCCGAACAAAAGAACCATCAATCTTTAACCAATCAACTTGGAAACGCTTTAAGTAAGCCAGTGATGAGTAGCCTGTTCCAAAATCATCAATTGCAAGCGCAATACCCTCTGATTTAAATGCATCAACCGTTCTTGCAACTTCATCGGGCTGGCCAATTAAGACACTTTCGGTTATCTCAATTTCTAGATGATATGGGCTACAGCCTGTTTCACTAAGAATGTGTTTAACTGTAGCAACAATATCTGGTTGAGAGAACTGTATTGGGGAGAGGTTAACCGATACTCTTCCAGCAAGTAAGCCCATTTCAACCCATTTCTGTGTTTGTCGACAAGCCGTTCGTAAAACCCATTCACCCAATTCTAAAATAAAGCCAGTTTCCTCGGCTAGCCAAATAAACTCACTGGGCGGCACCAGGCCTCTTTCTCGGTGTTGCCAACGGATCAATGCTTCAGCACCTGAGATTTTATTATTTTTAAAATCAATCTGCGGCTGGTAATAGAGCTGAAACTCATTATTTTCCAATGCCTGACGCATTTGCGTTTCAAGGGAAAAGCGCGAGTGTGCCGATGTGGTTAAGTCGCGAGTGTAGAACTGATATTGGTTTTTCCCTTGTGATTTTGCAAGGTACATGGCGGCATCTGAGTTTTTTAGTAGCTCTACAGCATCACCCGCATCATTAGGGTAAATGCTAATGCCGACGCTAACGGTCAGGTAAATAGTTTCACCGTTTACGCTAAAGGGTTTTGACATCGCCCGCTGGATTTTTTCAGCTACAGCAGCGGTCAGCTCATCTATATCAATCGCTTCAAGTACGACGGCAAATTCATCCCCTCCTAACCTTGATAATGTGTCATCAGCGCGAACCGTTCCTTCGAGGCGTTGTGCCATTTTAACGAGTAGCTTATCCCCTGCTGGATGGCCAGCCGAATCGTTAATGTATTTAAAGCGATCTATATCTATAATTAATAAAGAAACCTTATGTTCTTCACGATCAGCCCTAGCGAGCGCATGTTTTAAGCGGTCATTAAATAAAAAGCGATTTGGCAGGTTTGTCAACGTATCAAAGTGAGCTAATTTTTCATAAGCTTTGACTCGTTCTTCAACCTTTAACTCAAGTAAGTCACGGTCTGTTGTTAATGTCTGATTTGATTTGCGGAGAATTTCGTTCTGTTGAGAGATAATATGTTTTTGCTTTTTAATTTCAGCAGTCATCGAGGCCAGCTGTTTTTTACTGCTGGTCATGTCGACAATAGTTTCAATCAACAGTTTTGATTTAACTTGGTGCTGATACGCTAGGCAGCGCATACGTAACGTTTTTTCCGTCAGGTTTTTATTAATATTCTGAACGTCAGAAACATGCTGGGCACCCGCCTTGACGATATCCTCGGTCATAAACTAGGTCCGTCATCCATCAGATCGATGCCGCAAGGTAAGCGCTTCAAGTGATTGATTGCCTTCCCAACTTGCCCACCTTCAAGAACAGAACCATGTTGCGGAAGAATACGTTGAATATCCATCTTCTCAAAACCTTCCATGCAATGTTTTAAAATGCGGTTGCTTGGCATGTAGTGTTGATGAAATGGGTCCATAGGCGACAAATAATCACCTTCGGCGAATAAAGACCAATCTTGAGACAACGCCGCAAAAATATCGCTGGTAAAAAGACTTTTTGTAATCACGTCGTAAGTAACAATCGCACCTGGCGAGTGTAGATACGGTGTGGGAATAAACTGTAATTCACGACCACTGTTGAGTACCAACCGGTTGTCATGTTCATCGGTAATATACATTTCTGAGCGAAATCCTAAATGCCGAATTAACCGCGCGGTGGATGAGTGCGCAACAATTTTTAGGTCGTTATGACCGATAACATCCTCAACTACCGCAAGGTTACCGCACACATCGGGGTCTTGGTGCTGCACTACGATGTAACTGATATCCTCAGGATTGACGATATCCATGACTTTGCGCATTACTACGGGAAAATGAGGCACCGATCCTGGGTCTATAAAAACAACCTCATCCCTATCTATTATTAAATAAGGGTTACAGTGTAAGTGCGCCTCTTCATCATAAAAACCTACCCAGTATATTTCACGGGTAACTGCAATCGCGTTGCTGTAAGTCACTTTCATTTATTCATTCCTTAAACAAACTGTCGGTGAAAATATATTCCTTTGAGGTTAAATTAGCAGATTTATACCAGTTGAGCCAGTTAAAACAATTATGGTTGCCATAATTGTATTAGCCCATACCCAATAGTGCTGCCAAATTAGTTCATTTACTATTATTCGGACAAAAAGATACGGCGCTGCCTCCAAAGAACAGCGAGCACATGGTTGAAAAAACGATTAAAATAGGCAGTAAGACTAAACTGCTGTTTATAAATAGTAGTTGCTACGCAAACACATTGCTGGTCTTAGCTGATGCACCTTTATACCGTTCTTATCTTTAACGGTATCGAGCATCGGATTCAGCACATACGAAACAAGGCAGTCTTAGTTACTAGCTGTTTTGTCAACAAAACCAACAGGAACCGTAAATGTCACAAACCACCCGCTATTTCGCGACAACCGCTAAAGGCATGGAGCTTATCCTTGCTGATGAGCTAACGCACATCGGCGCTCAACAAGTCAAACACGCTGCCGGTGGTGCTTACTTTGAAGGCGATATGGAAATGGCGTTGCGCGTGTGCCTGTGGTCAAGACTGGCTAACCGGGTGCTTATGCCGCTTGCAAAATATGCCGCTCAAACACCTGATCAACTATACGCGGGTAGCCTAAAAATAGACTGGTCAAAACACTTCGATGTGTCCAAAACGTTTGCCATTGATGCCTCCATACGTCGGTCAAAAATAAACCACTCACGTTATGCCGAGCAAGTGGTAAAAGACGCTATCGTTGATCAATTTAAAGAAAAGACTGACGAGCGCCCTAACGTTCAACGCGAACAGCCTGACATACGCATTAATGCTTATATCAACGAAGATAAAGTAACACTGAGCTTAGATTTATCCGGTGATAGCTTGCATCGCCGACATTACCGCGCCGAATCGGTTGAAGCGCCACTGAAAGAAAACCTTGCTGCTGCGATTTTAATACGCGCTGGTTGGCCAAAAATAGCCGCTGAAGGTGGCGCCTTATATGACCCAATGTGTGGCTCAGGCACCTTATTAACTGAAGCCGCGATGATGGCGGGTGATATCGCCCCCGGCCTGCTCCGCGACTATTACGGCTTTACCGCCTGGAAACAATTCAGCCCCGCTATTTGGCAACGGCTGATTAAGGAAGCCGAATACCGTCGCGAAAAAGGCTTGGAAAAAATCCCGCCCATTATGGGCTCCGATATCAGCATCAAACACGCCGGTATCGCTAAAGCAAATATCAAGGCCGCCAACCTCATCTGGCAAATAAAAGCCGTCAGCTTACCGCTGTCAAAAGTGGCGCCTGACGAATCATGGAAGCCCGGGTTATTTGTCGTCAATCCACCATACGGTGAACGACTCGGCGAAATTAAACAGCTGGAACCGTTGTATCAGGAAATAGGCAGCATCTTAAAAGCCCGCTTTAATGGCTGGCAAGCGTCTGTTTTTACCGGCAATACCGAGCTTGCGTTCAACGTTTCTCTGAAATCGCACAAGTCATACCAACTATTTAACGGTGCTATCCCCTGTAAAGTATTTAACTTTTCAGTCACCCCAGAACGACATTTTGAAGGCCAGCACGCTAGCCAACAACAACACATCGGCGACAACTTAAAAAAAGCCTTACTGCCCAGTTCCGGCGAGTGGAGTGACGGCGCTACGATGCTAGCAAACCGGCTACGAAAAAATATTAAAAAGCTTAAATCTTGGGTTAAGAAAAATAACCTTCAGTGTTACCGCTTATACGATGCCGATTTACCTGAGTACGCCATCGCTATCGATATTTACAATGGCGAAAAAAAGTGGATTCATGTACAGGAATATGAAGCTCCAAAAACCATCGATGAAAATAAGGCTATACAACGCTTACGTGACGCTTTAGCCGTTATGCCTGAGGTTCTCGACGTCCCTTCAAAACAAATATCGCTTAAAATTCGTCGCCGACAAAAAGGCAGCACGCAATACGAGAAACAAGGCACCGATGGCGGCTTCCATAAAATTCAAGAAGGCGAGGCGTTCTTTTTAGTTAATTTCAAAGACTATCTCGACACCGGTTTATTTTTAGACCACCGTCCCATACGCCAATGGATCGGCGAAAACGCGAACGGTAAACAGTTCTTAAATCTTTTCGCTTACACCGGCGCGGCCACTGTGCACGCCGCTCTTGGTGGTGCCACTACATCAACAACGGTGGACATGTCAAAAACCTATTTAGATTGGGCCAAAAATAATTTTGAACTCAATCAATTGAACTTAGACAAACACCAACTCATTCGAGCAAATTGCATGGAGTGGCTTGATAAAGCCATACTAGAACAACAAAAATATGAGTTGATTTTTATCGATCCACCCACTTTTTCAAATTCAAAACGAATGGAAAAGGTGTTTGATATTCAACGCGACCACGTTGAACTACTGAACAAAGCTGCCACCCTGTTGACGAAAAAAGGCACCTTGATATTCTCCACCAACTTTCGCAAATTTAAGTTAGATAAAAGCGCACTAACAACATTAGACATTCAAGACATTAGCAAACATACCATATCGAAAGACTTTGAACGTAACCCTAAAATACATTACTGTTGGAAGCTGTCGATCAATACATAAACTCAAGGACGTGTTAAATGGCTTCCTCTGAAAGGACTTCTCAAAAGGACTCCATCGCCACTATTGGCATAGGCATTATTTTATTGCTCGCTGGTTTCTGGCTGGCTTATCAATTTGTAGAGCCTGCACCAGCCACCACCATCAGCATCAGCACTGGCAGTAAAGAAGGCGCTTATTACGCCTATGCACTGCAATACAAAGAACACTTAGCTCAGCAAGGCATCACCTTAAACATTGAAACGTCTGCCGGTTCCGCAGAAAATATTGACCGTTTATTGGCGAATAAAACAGACCTCGCCTTGGTACAGGGCGGGCTGACCAAACCCAACACGCCGCTATTATCACTCGGCAGCTTATATTATGAGCCCGCTTGGCTCTTTCACCGTCAAGAGCAAAACTTACAAAAACTAACCGACCTTGCCGGACAAAAAGTCGCTATTGGCGTTGAAGGTAGCGGCACACGTAGCCTTGCGCTACTGCTAATGAGCGACAACCAACTCGACAGTTCAAACGTAACCTTGACCGATGACTCCGGCTCTTTTGCGGCTAACAAATTATTATCTGGCGATATTGATGCCGCGTTCTTTATTGGCGCAGTTAAATCGCCCGTTATTCGCAAGTTACTACAAACGCCATCCATTGAGTTAGCATCACTCACTCGCGCTGAAGCATACAAACGCTTGCACCCATTCTTGTCAAAAATAACCTTGCCCGAAGGCGTGATTGACTTGCAAAGCAACGTACCATCACTTGATAAAACATTACTCGCACCCACTGTAAACTTGTTAATGAATGCCGGTTTTCACCCTGCATTATCAATACTCGTGCTACAAGCTATTCAGGATACCCATAAAACATCAGGGATTTTCTCAGCCGCTCATCAGTTTCCAAACAATAACAACCTGACTGCACCTATCAGCGATGTAGCCGAACGCTTCTATAAGAATGGTCCACCTTTTCTAATGCGCTATTTGCCTTTCTGGACCGCTATTATGATTGACAGGTTTATTGTTATGATCATCCCATTGCTAGCCATCTTACTGCCGCTAGCTAAGGTGATGCCACCGCTGTATCAATGGCGCATCAGCTCGCGCATTTATCGTTGGTACGAGGAACTACACAGCGTTGACGATAAAATTCATGGGCATGAACTCACACAGCAACAGCGCCAACACTTGGGGCAACAACTTAGTCATATTGAAAACGAGGTAAACAAGGTAAAGACACCGTTGTCTTACGCCGAAAAAGTCTATCAATTACTGGTTCACATCGACCTAGTTAGGCAGAAATTACATAAGTAATGACCGCCATTGCCGTCATATTTATTTTTTTTATATGCCTTCTTTTTGCCATACTCGCGACCGGCTTTTACCCAAAAAATGAACAAGCAGAAAGCATTGTAAAAGTCGCCGACGCTCCCTTACTCAGTAAGGGGAAAGACATTAAAGTTCTTTCCTATAACGTTCAATTTATGGCGGGAAAAGACTACGTTTTTTGGTTTGACGTTCCAGAAGTTAATGGCCCAGATAGCAGACCGTCTACCAGCGCCATTGTAAAAACGCTGCATGATGTCGCCAATATCATTATTGACGAAAACCCTGACTTCATCCTTTTACAAGAAGTGGATGATGGGGCGAAACGTACCGGCAAGCAGGATCAGCTGCAAGCCTTACTCGACTTGCTACCGACTCACTACTCTTACCACACCTCTGCTTTTTATTGGAAATCTGGCTTTGTACCCCACCCCAAAATATTAGGCCGCGCGGGGATGAAGCTCAGCACAATATCAAAACACCCTATAGCGCTCGCTAAGCGGCACCAACTCGCGTTAACACCGGGCAATATAATTGCCAAGCATTTAGGCATTAAACGAGCCGTACTTGAAGCACACATTCCATATGATGAAGGAGGTGAACTAATACTCTTCAACACACACCTCGAAGCATTCTCCAAACAATCTGATACGCTACAAAAACAAGTCGACCATATTGTTTCATTACTAACGCAGTATACTGACCGCGGCATTCCGTGGATCATTGGCGGTGATTTCAACCTACTACCGCCCAATCAATACAGGACGCTTCCCGCAAGGCAACGCACCCACTATCGAGCTGCGTCCGAAATTTTCGGCTTAACCAATCAATTCCCTTGCATCCCCTCGATGAAGGACATCGGCACCAATCCATCTGATTGGTACAGTTTTTATTCAAACGACCCCGAGGTTGCAATACCCGATAGAACATTAGATTATTTATTTTATTCACCCTTGCTGACGTGCCATTGCAAAAATATTCGTCAACACGACACGCTCAGTATTTCCGATCACTTCCCGCTTATTGCAAGCTTTAATTTATAGGCATATACTCAGCTGCTCATTTAAATAAAAATTGCTTATAAAAAGGAGAACACAATGGCTGTAGACGTTATTTTAGATCTAAAAGTAAGTGCTGAGAATCGAGAAGAATTATTGGGCGTTTTCACTGCGATCCTACCGGACACCCGTGCATACAAAGGCTGCATAGAGATCACTGTTACGACTAATGAAGATGATCCACACAACATTGTTTTACTCGAAAAGTGGGAACAACGTAGTGATCACGAAAGTTATATGGCATGGCGTACAGAGCGTGGTGACATTGAGAAGCTTGCCAGCCTATTATCAGCGCCACCCGCTGTTAGCTACCTAACCGCTGTTTCAATTTAACGGCGTTGATCTGTCGGCGACTATACTGTCGGCATAGCCTCAACTAAATTTCAGTTGCCGATTAATACATATAGGGCATGACTCATTCGTGCCCTATATGTATGTAATCAGCTCATACCTATGACGTTTGGAACTCATTTTTCAACATCATGATATCTGTATTTGCTTTAAATTCGTTTGTCGTCGCCGTTGCCGTGGTGATTCACTACGAGTTTTTGTATCGCATATCCAGATACATTCCACACATGACCGTAAAACACCGGCTTAGGATTCTATTCGGTGTGTTTGCTGCTTTAGTTGCACACGCGGTAGAGGTCTGGATTTTTGCCTTAGCCTTCTACTATATGCACCATGCCGACGGCTGGGGTCACTTAGAAGGAAACTTCGACGGCAGTTTGCTCGATTGCACATACCTGTCCTTCACAACGTTTACAACCTTAGGTTTTGGCGACATCCAACCAATCGGGGATTTACGACATTTAACCGGCCTCGAATCCCTCACTGGGCTTGTTTTAATCACTTGGACCGCTTCATTCTTATATTACGAAATGCAACGCTATTGGGACAACCACTAACGAACGTTTAACTTTCCTTGATGAATAAGGCAACGCCTAGATACGATAGAACTGGCAATATATTTCGTTAGACTCTTTTACTCATCTCTTTACGCCGTGACCTGTATAATCCTCCTCACCCCGCACATTAGGAACACACCATGGTTAAGCTTGGACAAACACATCAATTAGAAGTTATTAAAGCACTCGATTTCGGCTTCTTTCTTGATGCCAAAGAATTAGGCGAGGTACTGTTACCGGGCAAGTATGCCCCAAAAGATTTGGCAGTAGGTTCATCGCTTTATGTTTTTCTGTATCTTGATTCAGAAGATCGCCCTATTGCCACCACTAAAACTCCCAAAGCCAAAGTTGGTGAATTTGCTTACCTAAAAGCAGTTGCTCGAACACACGTAGGCGCCTTCTTAGACTGGGGCTTAGAAAAAGACGTTCTAGTACCCTTTGCCGAACAACATGTCCCGATGGAGGTTGATAAGTCTTACCTCGTTTATTTATACCTCGATAAGAACGACGGCCGCATTGTTGCCTCATCTAAAATAGACAAGTTTATTGATGATGAAGAACCTCACGATTTTACTCCCCAACAACAAGTAGACTTAATCGTTGCCAATAGCACGCCACTTGGCTTTAAAGCCATCATTAATCATTCTCATTGGGGTATTTTGTATAAAAACGACGTATTCCAACAATTAAGTTTCGGTCAATCCAAAAAAGGCTTTATTAAGCGTATACGGCCTGACGGGAAAATTGATTTGAGCCTACAAGGCGGCAAAGAAACTCGAGACAAATACAGCAAAATCATTATTAACTATTTAGAAAAACACGAAGGTTTCTCACCTTTGCACGACAAGTCCAACCCAGAAATTATTTCCGACACCTTTGGCATGAGCAAAGGTGCCTTCAAAAAAGCCATCGGCGGTTTATACAAACAACGCATTCTTAGCATCTCTAAAGACGGCATTCGTCTACTAGAGAAATAACCTTTATTACCTATTTATCAAAATATTATGAAACAAAGCAAAAAATACAGCATCCAAACATCTCAAGAAAATGACAACTGGAAAGCTGAAGTAATTCGTCGCGCCAGCGCCAAAAAAACCATCGTCTCAAAAACTCAAAGCGGCTTTAACAATGAAGCAGAAGCCATTGCTTGGGCAGAAAAAGAACTGGTTCAATTCACCGCTAAGCAAAGCGAACAAAATAAACGCCGCGCAGAAAAACGCAAATAAACTCAGCCTTACAAACAACTTGCTGCCGTGCTCCGCATTTCCCAACACCTGGCCATCACTTACGAGGAAATAGAGCTAACCGCCATTCGCGCTCAAGGCGCAGGCGGCCAAAACGTTAACAAAGTATCATCGGCCATCCACCTGCGTTTTGATATTAGCGCTTCTTCACTGCCCAACTTTTATAAACAACGCCTACTCGCCCGGCAAGACCAACGTATTAACAAAGATGGCGTGATCATCATCAAAGCTCAGCAATATCGCACGCAGGAAAAAAACCGAGCCGATGCTTTAGAGCGCCTGCGCGCTATTATAAAAAGCGCGACAATCGTACAAAAACCTCGTCGTACGACTAAACCCAGCAAAAATGCCAAACGAAAACGCGTAGACAATAAAACTCAGCGTGGCAAACTAAAACAACTGCGAAAAAACATCATTGATTAAGCTTGCCATTACCTCCGTAAACAAAAGCGCAGGGTTTACGCTTGAATAACCCATGACAGGGATCTATAGTCCACCGTACTGCCCACTATTCTTTTGGGCATATGAATAGGAATTATAGGGAAACCATTTCCCTTTTTATGCATTAATAACGCAGCTAAACTCTCAGCGTTGGACATGAAATTTAAAGTAAAGGAGAAAAAAATTGGTTACTTGCTACATACGTTACGTCATTGAACCCAAGAAAATAAATGAATTTGAGCACTATTCAAAGCTTTGGATTCCACTAATAGAAAAACATGGGGGAACACATCATGGATATTTTCTCCCATCAGAGGGTGCCAATAATATTGCCCTAGCCTTATTCTCATTCCCAAGTTTGGCTGAGTACGAGCAGTACCGTTCAAACTCGTTCAAAGACAAAGACTGCCTTGCGGCATTTGCATACGCAGATGAAACAAGTTGTATCGTTAGCTATGAACGCAGTTTCTTTCGCCCCGTTTTTAAGTAAACAACTTAGCTGGGCATTTACAGCCTTATATTTTGCTAGATTACCCGCCGCTGATAGGCGACATAGGCTCAGCCTAGGCATGTAACTGATACACTTTAAGTGTAAAATTCGCCCACTGTTTATTAATTAGGATTCATCATGAGCGCTTTACCTAACTGCCCTAAATGCAACTCTGAATATACTTACGAGGATAGCAATTTATACATTTGTCCAGAGTGCGCGCACGAATGGTCTATGGAGGCGCTCGACGATGAAGACACCCTTATCGTAAAGGACTCAAACGGAAATTTATTACACGATGGCGACACCATCACGGTGATTAAAGACCTTAAAGTAAAGGGCTCGTCAGCCGTCGTAAAAGTAGGCACCAAGGTGAAAAATATTCGCTTGGTTGAAGGCGATCACGATATTGACTGTAAAGTTAGCGGTATTGGACCCATGAAACTCAAATCAGAGTTTGTGAAAAAGGCTTAATTCATCATACAAATAACAGCACCGGCAAACCAGTGCTGTTATTGCTTTGTTCTAGAATGATTCGCCAAACTGCTCTAGATATTGTGCTTTTACATCATCTAACGTAACCACATGATTTTGCGTACCTGCGTGAGCAATTTTAATCGCACCCATTAGACCTGCGATTCGTCCGGTTACTTCCCAACCTAGGTCATTCATTAGGCCATACAATAAACCACCACGATAAGCATCCCCGCAACCTGTTGGATCAACTAACGCTGCCGCTTTTGCCGCTGGAATATCAATTCGTTTATCTTTGGTATAAATCAACGAGCCTTCAGCACCTTTGGTAATAATTAATGCCTCTACTTGTTCTGCAACTTCATGAGGTGATAAGCCGGTTCTTTCTTGTAGTAGCGCTGCTTCATAGTCATTTAAAGTAACCCATGTCGCCTGCCCAATAAACGTTTTCAGTTCCTCGCCATCGAACATCGGCAGGCCTTGACCCGGATCAAATATAAAAGGAATACCGGCTTCTAAAAACTGTTCTGCGTGCTCAATCATGCCAGCCTTCCCATCGGGCGACACAATACCGATCTTTACCCCTGCGTCACTCGGCACCCGAACCAGTTCCGAACGCCCCATAGCACCGGGGTGAAACGCGGTTATTTGGTTATCGTCTTCATCGGTGGTGATGTACGCCTGACCGGTAAAATCATCCGCCAATATTTTTAAATACTCTTGGCTAACGCCGGCTTTAGTCATCCAGTCAGCATAGGGGCCGAAGTCTTTACCCACTGTTGCCATCGGCAGCGCGGTTTCCCCCAGTAGGTGCAAGTTGTAGGCGATATTACCCGCACACCCCCCGAACTCACGGCGCAAATCTGGCACAAAAAAGGACACATTCAACATATGCACTTTATCCGGCAAAATGTGATTTTTAAATTTATCTTGGAACACCATGATGGTGTCATACGCCATTGAACCGCAAATTAAAGCACTCATTATTTAACCTCTTCCTTTTTCCAAACCACATCGAGCTGCTTAACAGCTTTCACATCATCTAAACGCCTAACAGGCAATGTATAGGGCGCTTGCTTTAATAGTTGCGCGTCTTCTTCCGCTTCCACTAAAATTTTTGCCATCGTGTCGATAAAATCATCTAACGTTTCTTTTGCTTCAGTTTCTGTCGGCTCAACCAGCAAACATTCTGGAATTAACAACGGAAAATACGTGGTCGGCGCGTGGAAGTCGTAATCCAACAAGCGTTTCGCAACATCCATTGCCGTGACACCCAACTCTTTCGCTTGTTTTTTAAGCGTTAAAATAAATTCATGCGTAGCGCGTCTGTCTGGATACGCCGCGTCATAACCGACTTCCATTAAACGTTTTAATAGGTAATTGGCGTTTAACGTAGCGAAATCCGCCACCCTTGGCATTCCTTCACGGCCTAACATTCTTGCGTAGATATACGCACGCAGCAACACCCCAGCATTACCCGCAAAAGCGGACATTCTGCCAATTGTTTGCGGACAATCGTTTTCATCCAACAATACATACTGCTCGTCTTTTTTACCAACAATCGGCACCGGCAAATAGGGTTTTAAGCGCTTACTAACACCCACAGGTCCGGCACCAGGGCCGCCACCGCCGTGCGGTGTTGAGAAGGTTTTGTGTAAATTCATATGAATCACATCAAAGCCCATGTCACCTGGACGCACTTTGCCCAAGATGGCATTTAAGTTAGCACCATCGTAATACAACAAACCACCTGCCTCATGCACAATGCCGGCAATTTCTTTTATCTTGCGGTCAAAAACACCTAACGTGCTTGGATTTGTCAGCATAATGCCTGCTGTTTTTGGGCCGACCGCTTCTTTTAGCGCGTCAATATCGACGTCACCATTCCCGCCTGTAGGAATTTCACGCACCTTGTAACCGCACATCACTGCTGACGCAGGGTTAGTTCCATGCGCCGCATCGGGTACTAAAATTTCACAACGCGCCGTGTCATTACGGTCATCGTGATAGGCTTTAATCATGGCCACACCCGCAAACTCACCTTGCGCACCGGCCGCAGGCGACAGGGACACCGCTTGCATACCAGTGACTTCTTTCAACATGCCTTGTAGCTCATACATGCATTGTAAAAAACCTTGCCCATGCAAACTTGGGCCTAATGGGTGCCGACCTGAGAATTCTGGCAAACTCGCCAAGGTGTTACACGCACGCGGGTTGTATTTCATCGTGCATGAGCCGAGCGGATAGAAGTGCGTATCGATGGAAAAGTTTTTTTGTGACAAGCGCGTAAAATGCCTAACAACTTGCATTTCAGACGCTTCAGGCAAATTGGGCTTTGATGTTCTTAAAGCATCTGCCGGCAACGATGACAGTGCATCGTTGTCGGCAGGTAGTTGAGCATTCGATGCTCTACCCGTATGTGATTGCTCAAATATCAGCATAGAAATAAGTTCTCTTAACTTAGTTTAGCGAATGCGGCGTCATAATTTGGTTCGTCAGCTACTTCTTTAACAAGTTCTGAGCTGATAACCACATCATTTTCATCTAACACCAATAACGCTCTTGTTGTAATACCCTTAAAAGGGCCATCTTCAATAAAAACACCGTAATCTTTTGCGAATTTACGACCGCGCATCAGCGATAAAGGCACTACATTTTCTAGCCCCTCACCACCACAAAAACGCGCCATTGCAAAAGGTAGATCTGCCGCTACAACTAGAAATACTGCATCTGAGTGCTTGCTTGCGTATTCGTTAATTTTCTTGGTCGATAACTGGCAGGTAGGTGTATCCAAACTTGGTACAATACTGATCAGTTTTTTCTTACCTGCGTAATCCGCCAAAGACACGTCGGCGAGCTCTTTCGTGGTTAAAACAAAATCCGGTGCTTTATCGCCTACTGCGGGTAATTGGCCGTTCGTATGAAACTCTGCACCTTTTATCGTAATTATTGCCATCATTTTCTCCTTAGTTATTAAGTACTGCATCCAACGTTGTCGCGAAGCGCTCAATGTCTTCGCCTGTGCGCGTTTCTGTCGCGCAAATCAATAGTGCGTTGCCTAGTTCGGTATAATCCACCGATAAACTAAAGCCGCCTAAAATATGGTGTTCTTTTGCTAACTTGTCAATCAGTTGCTTTGCATCCGTCTCAACTTTAATCACACATTCATGAAAGGTTGGCGCTTGAAAGACTGCCGATACGCCTTTGATTTCAGTTAAGCGATTAACTAATAATTGAGTGTTCTTATGTGAATTTAACGCCACCTTTTTAAGCCCTTGCGGCCCCAATAACGACATATAAATAGTCGCCGCTGTTACCAATAAGCCTTGGTTCGTACAGATATTTGAGGTCGCTTTAGAGCGCCGAATATGCTGCTCACGTGCTTGCAGTGTTAACGTAAAGCCTTCTTTTCCATCCAAGTCGGTGGTACGGCCAATAATACGCCCTGGCATTTGACGCACGTGTTTTTGTTTACAACACATAAAGCCAAAATAAGGCCCGCCGGACGCCAAAGGTACGCCCAAAGGCTGGCCTTCGCCACAGACAATATCAACGCCTTCACCCGCCCATTCGCCGGGTGGTTTCAATAACGCCATGGCCATTGGGTTAACCACTGCAATAGACAGCATTTTGTTGTCGGCGGCCCATGCCGTTAACGCGTCGACATTTTCCAGCACACCAAAAAAGTTAGGCTGCGGGATGACTAACGCAGCAAAATCATCAGCTGCGAACTGTTCCAATGCGGTTAAGTCCGTTTGCCCTGTGGCTGAATCGTACGGCACCTCAATTAAGTCAATATCCTGATTCTTAACAATCGCCTCGGTCACCGAGCGGTACACAGGGTTGATCGTACACGGCATTAAAATTTTGCGTGATTTGGACTTTTTATTCGCCCGAACCGCCATTAACACCGCTTCGGCCAACGCTGAAGCACCATCGTAAAGTGAGGCATTCGACACATCCATCGCCATCAAACTTGCCATCATCGACTGATATTCATACAACAATTGCAGGGTGCCTTGCGAGGCTTCTGCTTGATACGGCGTGTACGCACTATAAAATTCACCACGCGTGGTAATTTCCCATACCGCGGCTGGAATGTGATGTTCATATGCACCAGCGCCCAAGAAACACAGCGGCAAACCATCTTGCGCAGCCCGCTCACGCAATAAACGCGTCACTTCCATTTCATTCATCCCCGCAGGGATTTTTTCTAACTCGCCGCAGCGTAAATTATCTGGAATTTCATCAAACAAATCATCAATACTATCCACCCCAATAGTGGCCAGCATTTTTGAAATATCATGTTCGGAATGGGGAATAAAAGGCATAAATGATTACTCGTCTTCTGTCAGGCTTTGATAACCTTCGGCAGCTAATAAATCATCCAACTCACTGACCTCGGTTGGTTTAATAACAAAAATCCAACCATCTGCGTAAGGCGAGCTATTAATTGCTTCTGGGCTATCTTCCAAGTCTTCGTTCACCGCAATAATTTCACCTGTTACAGGGCTGTAAATATCCGATGCCGCTTTAACTGATTCAACAACGCTGCACTCGTCGCCTTTATCAACATTTGCGCCGACCTCAGGTAACTCAACAAAAACCAAATCGCCCAACAGCTCTTGCGCATGGTGGGTAATGCCGACTCGAACATTACCGTCAGCTTCTAATAAAGCCCACTCGTGTGAGTCAGCGTATTTCCTATCATCAGGTGTATTTGACATGGTATTTCCTCTTTAAATTTTAATTTGTACAGCACCCTGGCGTACAAAACAGGGCTTAACAACTGTTGCGTTTTTTAATTTTCCGCGAATATCAATTTTACATGTTTCGCCAATACTTGCAGGCACACGTGCCAATGCGATTGAGCGTTCCATGCTGGGCGAGTAGCCGCCACTGGTAATTTCACCGCGCGAACCATCATCCAAAACAACTTCTTGATGCCCGCGTAACACGCCTTTTTCCTCTAACAATAAACCAACAAATTTATCGCTGCTTGCGTTTTCTTTTATTTTTTCTAATGCTGCTCTACCAACAAAGTCACGCTCTGCTGGCTGCCAAGCCACTGTCCAAGCAAGGCCAGACTCTAAGGGGTTTTTTGTTTCATCCATATCTTGGCCGTATAAGTTCATGCCCGCTTCAAGCCGTAATGTATCACGCGCACCTAAACCGCACGGCTTAACACCGACCTCAAGCAGCTGCTTCCAGAAGCCTTCCGCCCTGTCTTCCGGCAACATGATTTCAAAGCCATCCTCACCGGTGTAACCCGTTCTGCCCACAAACCATTCACCGTGCCAACACGCGCTAAACGGGTTTATTTCTGCTGCCGCAAGTCCCAAGCGCTCCGGCAGTAAAGGACATACCTTTTGACGCGCCTTTGGCCCTTGCACGGCAATCATCGCTAACGTAGGGCGCTCATTAATTTCTACATCAAAATTTTCTGCTTGCTTCTCTAACCACGCTATATCTTTATCGCGGGTTGATGCATTGACCACTAAACGGTAGTTTTTCTCATCTAGGAAGTAGACAATTAAGTCATCAATAATGCCTGCCTCGCCATTCAGCATACAGCTGTACAAGGCTTTTCCTTGACGGGTTAATTTAGCCACATCATTCGCCAACAAATGCTGCAAATAAGCTTTCGCTTTTGCGCCACCCACGTCAACCACTGTCATGTGTGATACGTCAAACATACCCACTGATTTTCTCACATCATGGTGCTCATCAATTTGCGAACCATAATTCACCGGCATATCCCAGCCACCAAAATCCACCATACGGGCGCCTAACTCACGATGCGCATTATTTAAAACTGTTTTTTTAGTCATTATCTATTTTCTCAGCACAAAAAAAGGGCGGCACGCGAAAACCACATGCCGCCCCTCTGTCCAAAACCTGAAAGTTTAAGAGCAATAATGCTCTCTTTCCTCTTCGGTGGGTTATTTCAACCGCTCTCCAGAGCTAATTAAGCACCTTAATACGCGCTCCCTCTTATGGTCCATTTGCCTGAGCGATTCCGGACGGATTGCGCCTTCGGCGTCGGCATAACGCCGATCTCTCCCAAAAGAGTTAAATTAGACGAGCATTATACGTAGAAAAGTCAGTTTTTTCTACGTTTTGACTATAACAGACTCGAGCATTATTTTAATTCGAGCTCTATATTGAAGAGGCCCTTTAGCCAACTGCCTTGGCTATGCTTATCAAACCCGTCTAAAGTGGGCAAAGCATAAAGCCTTTGCAGATCTTTTTTACAGCGCAAACCCTCCTACGACTTGCCTCAAGCGCTGAGACAACACCACGAGTTGCTTATTCGATTGCACGGCCTGCTTCCCACCAACCTCTGTCTGCTCAGCAACGTTTTTAATCATTTGCGTATTACTATTAATTTCATCTGTAACCGCCGCTTGCTCTTGTGCTGCCTGGGCTATTTGTGTATTCAACACCTCGATAGATGACACAGAGCTGGCTATTTCTTCAATCACGCAGCCGGCCTGGTTCGCCTTTTCAACGCTAGCTTGAGCTCGCTCTCGACTGCGGTCCATAATTTCCACCGCCTCACGTGTCCCACTACGCAGCTCTTCAATCATTTCCTGTATTTCTTGCGTAGAGCTTTGAGTTCTCTGCGCTAAAGTTCTCACCTCATCTGCAACAACAGCAAAACCTCGCCCATGCTCCCCAGCTCTAGCCGCTTCGATGGCAGCGTTCAATGCAAGCAAATTGGTTTGCTCCGTAATACCCTGAATCATTTCTATAACTGAACCAATTTTTACGCTATCTGACTCAATACGACGGATTGCTTGAGCAGAACTTTCAACGTCAGTGGCTAACGCATTAATCGACGCTACGACCTCTACAACAACTGCCTTACCTCTATTCGCGGCATCATTGCCTTCTCCTGCGGAATCAACTGCTCTCAATGATGAACTGGCAACATCTGCAACCGCAGCTCCCATCTGCCCAAGAGCCACAACAAGGCTATCCGTTTCGGCCTTTTGGTCGGTAACACCCCGAAGCGTTTGGTCGGTAACATCTGAAGCACTGGACGCCTCTCTAGATAACTCAGCTGATGCCTGATCAATTTCATTAACCGCTTTGCGCAAGCCTTCAACCATCTTAATCGCTGCTTGGTTTATATGTTCAACCGCACCACCTGCTCCACTATCAATTGCAACCGTAAGGTTACCCTCTGCAATTTCATCAATAATAGATCCGATCTTCTTCAATGGATTCACCGTCGCCCGCATGAGATCGACAATCAGAAAAATAACACCGCCAAGCATCAACACAACCAATAAAATCACGACTGTTTTAACAAACGCTCCTGCGCTACGTAAGCCAGCGCCAAAAGCTGCGGTGAGCTCCTTTGGTGCCTCCATCATCGCACCAAGGGTAGTCACTTCTTCAATCGTTAAGCGATGACTAGGAACCTCTTCTAAGTAAATCAAAACCTCTCTAAGCAGCTCTGCATCGTCGATAACTAAATCAAGCAAGTAACCTTGCCCCAGCAACCTAAAAAGCAGCTTCTCAACACCAAAAACCGCCTCATTGACATTGGCTGTCTGCTGAAGCGCCTTCTGCGCATGCTCAACTACCCAGTCTCTTTTTACAGGAGACTTCAGGAGAGACTCATTGATTTTAGTTATTGCAACAATATGTTCTCGCTCATAGTATGCGAAATCTATGACCTTACCCATTAAGCGAACACCAAACATAACAACTAACAAAGCCAACACAGCCGCTACAATTTGCAGCTTGAACTTTGCTTCCAGATTTAATCCCTTCACCATATCCCTCTTCTTATTTCCATGTAAACGGTATTATCGACCAACCCCACCTATAGCTTTAACAACAAGCAGTCTAGTCAACCTCTCCTTTCTTCCACTCATACCTTAGCAGCTAATGAGCATTCAATCGATAGACTTTTATACCTCAGTCTCTTTATGTTTTTTGATCATGTTAATGACAGCAACTCAGCCAAAATCATTGCGTAACAGTGCTACACTTGAAACATCATTATCGAAACAAACCACGCAAGTTGCATTCGCATAAAACAAAGCGTTATGCTAATTCCAATAAAACACGAGGTAGAAAAATGAAACTGAATCAAAACACACTTGATGAACTAAATATTCTTTTACAATTCGACTTATCTAACACGCAGCAAGGCATCAAAATCCATCACGACGCAGATTCAAATGTTTCCAACGCAGCGCAGCGCTTGTTTGAAAAAGGCTTAATCGATCAAGTGGACGGCGGTTATTTAACGACTATCGGCAGAACAACGGCGGAACATGCCCAGGCTATTTCTGGCTTACTGACCGCTAATTAACGCTCAAATTCCCATCGCGTACTTGCAGATTTGGTTCTTCAACAAAGTCGATTGATTTACCATACCCATGCCTGAACTTCTAGCGAACTGAACTAATTGTTCATCGGCGCTAAATAGTCGCTTAAAACCATCCATGATGGCCATCATCATCAAGTTATCGCCTTTGCGTTGACGTTCATACCGACGCAAAACCTGTTGACTAGCTATGCTACGCCCTGACTCCTGCGCTGTTAACACAACGCCCGCCAAGGCCACCGCATCTTTCAACCCCAAGTTCACTCCCTGTCCAGCCAACGGGTGAATGGTATGAATAGCATCTCCGATTAACACCACCCGCTGTTGACAGTATTCTGATGAAAATTGTAGCTTTAGGGGAAATCCGCCACGCTCGCCTATTAACTCAAAGTTACCCAACTGATGCTCAGATGCGTCGGCTAAGGCATCACAAAACGCTGATTCTGATAGTTTTAAATTGGCCTCTGTGGTTTCTGTTTTTGAGGTCCACACAATAGAAATCAAACCATCACGTAAAGGCAAAAGCGCTAGCGGCCCTTCTGGTAAGAATCGCTGCCACGCGGTATTTTGATGTGGTTTTTCAGACTTAACTGTCGCCACTAATGCTTTTTGTTGGTAGCTCCAACCGTAATCATCTATCCCTGCTAATTGCCGTATTTTTGAATTTGAGCCGTCGGCACCGACTATTAACTGAGCCGTTATCTGCCGATCATTCGATAATTGAATATCAACGCCTTCATCATTTATATCAAAACCATTTAATTGCGTCGTTTTGTATATATCGCAAGCAGCTAAATCCTGTAACCTCTTCCAAAGTGCCGACACCGTTATGCGATTCTCCACCACCGAGCCCATTTGCCGCTCACCGGCATCGGCTGAATCAATATCCAATTCGCCAGCACCAAAATGATCCCATACAAACATTTTTTGCACCGCCTGCTCGCCTAAGCGAACAATCTCATCCCACACGCCCAGTGACTTAAACACATTAATAGACGCCAAAGTGAGCGCCGACACACGGAAATCATAGCTATCTTTCGGCCAAGCGACTAATGGATCTCCCGCATCAATCAACGCAACCGAGATATCTCTTTTAGCCAACAAACACGCCACCGTAGCACCCACCATGCCGCCGCCTATAATCGCGACTTGATATGCTTTTACATCCATTAGTTCGCCTCTAACCTAGTAAAGCGAGAGCCTAAGCCCATCGTTTGTCGTGCAAACTGGTTTTTCAACACCGGCACCTTATCTAACATCAACAAGCCACTATTACGCACAACGCTAAAGAGCGCGCTGTCTGTTGAAAACAGCTTTATCACCGTGTCTGTAAATCCAATGACTAGCGCCTGATCGGTTTTTCGTTGCCGCGCATACGCTTCAAGCATCTCGTCAGTGCCAATATCTTGCTTCGCCGACATGAGTACATCCGCCAACATGGCAGCATCTCGTAGACCTAAATTAAACCCTTGCCCCGCCACCGGGTGAAGCTGATGCGCGGCATTCCCAATGAGCACTGTGCGAGCGCACGTACTATGCGGCGTATAGGACAAACTTAATGGAAATGTTTGACGCTCACCCGACACTGATAGCTCACCCAGCCAGTGGCCAAATTGTGATTGCAACCTTTCCAAAAAGGCCTCTTCCGATAAGCATTTAATTTTCTCGACTAGCGCTGACGGCATGGTCCAAACCAATGAATATAAGCCATCAAAGTGCGGCAACATCGCAATCGGGCCTTCTGCAGTAAATCGCTCATAAGCGACGTCTTTCACATCCGACTCAACCTTAATCAAACCAGTAATAGCATACTGGTCATATGAGTACTCTTTAAGCTCAAAACCACCGAGCTGACGAACGTTCGACAAGCCACCATCGGCACCGACTAATAACTGACAAGATAAGGTTTGCTCTTTACCATCTAAACTAATTGTTACCGCTGAGCTAGCGCCCCGGTCCGCATAATCAACGAGTGTCGCTGGACATAAAATATCAACATTCGTCGCCGCTAAGCTTTCCGCTACAACGGCCTCTATTTGCGCCGCTTCTACCACATAACCTAGGGCATCAACTTGTTGCATTTTTGCCGACAACCGCGTTTTACCAAAGTGGCCTTTATCGGACACATGGATTTGACGTATTGGCATAGCCGACTCATAGATTTGCTGCCAAATGTCTAATTGCTCAAGAATGCACCGGCTTCCCCAAGATAATGCAATGGCGCGTTTGCCTGCGGTATCGGCTTGCTTATCCGCGAAGGGACGCGCCTCTACAATCGCAACACGAAGTGATGACTTGCTTAATGCCAAGCCTAAGCAGCCGCCTACCATGCCACTGCCGATAATGATTACATCATAATCAAGCGACACGTGACTTCGCCATTAACGCCTCAATCTCTTTGGCTTCCTTGGGCACACCGGCCGTTAACACATCGTGTCCTTTTTTAGTGACCAGCACATCGTCTTCGATACGAATACCGATACCGCGCCACTTTTTATCTACTTCTTTTGCATCCGGTTGAATGTACAAGCCAGGCTCTATAGTGAACACCATGCCAGGCTCCAGCAAACGCCATTGACTATCCACTTTATAATCACCCACATCATGCACATCCATGCCTAACCAATGCCCTGTTCGATGCATATAATACGGCTTATACGCTTCATTTTTAATCAGCGTCGATACCCGGCCTTCCAGTATGCCTAGCTTCACCAAGCCCTTGGTGAGCACGCTAACCGCCGCCTCGTGCGGGTCATTCCAGTGGTTGCCTGCCTTGACTTGCTCAATTGCAGCGTACTGCGAATCTAACACCAACTGATACAACGCCTTTTGCTCTTCACTGAACACACCATTCACTGGAAATGTTCGCGTAATATCAGACGCGTACTTTTGCCATTCACAGCCAGCATCAATCAATAAAAGATCACCGTCATTCAACTTCGCGTTATTCTCAGTGTAATGAAGAACGCAGCCATTCTTACCACCGCCCACAATAGCGGGGTACGCCTCAAACTGCGCGCCATTGGTCATAAAGTGGTGCTTCATCTCTGCTTCAACCTGATATTCGAATACATCAGGCCGCGTGTATTGCATGGCTTTTTTATGCGCTGCGGCGGATATTTTAGCCGCCTTTTTCATTTGCTTGATTTCTTGCGCAGACTTAATTAAGCGCATCTCATGCAATAAGTGGTCAGATGAAATAAACTCTGCCGGTGCCGAAACACCTGCCCTAGAACGCCCTCGAACTAGCTGTGACCATTCCATTAACTGTTGATCAAAGTCGGGCTGCGCGCCCATCGGGAAGTACAAGCGGTTTTTGTTTTCCAACAAACCGGGCAAAATGTCATCAATATCATCAATGGGAAACGCATCATCAACAGCATAATCTTTGAGCGCGCCCTCTAAGCCGGCGCTGGCACCCACCCATAACGCGGTCTTTTCATCGAACTCCCGACAAAACAGCACGTATTCGCCTTGTTCACGACCCGGTACAAATACAATCACCGATTCCGGCTCATCAAAACCACTTAAATAAAAGAAATCGCTATTTTGACGAAACGGGAATTCGACATCGCTATTACGCTGCATAATTGACGCGCTAGCGATAACCGCTATATTGCCATTGCCTATCATGCGTAAGAACTGCTTTCTACGTCGGGAAAATTCTTTTTGCTCTTCTACCACGTCTTAACCTCTATCGCGCTTTAATGAACCGTTGGCTCTTCATCCGTTGGTTCGTCGCCTGATTGCAATTGTTGCATCAACATTTGAACACCCATTCGCACATATTCGTGCAACTCCATAAAAGCTTGCTCATCAGAATTATCAGAATTATCAGAGTCAAGCCTTGAAATTTCCATAAAGTCGCGAAGCACCCCTCTACAGTCATCACTCCAATCTTTATCGTCACCCACGCCCATATAAGCTACGCCGTACAAAAAACCTTGGCACCATTCACTTAACGCTGTTGCACGCTCAGCAATCCGCGCATCATCATCAGGCAATAATAAATCAAAAATAAAATCGTCTTCTTTCAACAGTTCCAAAGTACCTTGGAACAAACCGGACAAGCTTTGTTTATCATCTTCCGTTAACCCATTAAGCTGCTCTTCCGTATCAAATATCGCCGTTATCCAACGATAAAAATCCGCATCAAACTGCACGCAAAGCATCCCTGACGCCAAACCATGTACCTCAGACACATTCATTTGCGCGTCATGTTCATCCAACATCACCTGCAAATCTTCATAATCACCCAAACGTTTCACTTTATACTCCAAACAATGACTTAATTTGGCTATGCTATCACTCCGTGACCTTGTCACCAAAATTTACCGACTATATTAGTCATGGTATTGACCTCGCGAGCAATCGCACCTACTATTTACCCCGTGAACAAAGAACAGAACCCAGAAATCGCCTTGCAGCAACTAGAGCAAAAAATTGATGCGCTTGTACAAGTGTGTCAAAACCTGCATGAAGAGAACCATGAGCTAAAAAGACAGCAAGCCGACCTTATTCAGCAACGCAGTGCCTTAATGGATAAAACTGAAAAAGCAAAATCGCGCGTTGAGTCAATGATTTCTAGACTTAAACTAATGGAGGTTTAGGCATGCCGACACCGGTGACCGTTGCATTAAATATTTTGGATAAAGAGTATCGCGTCAGTTGTTCTGAAGATGAACGCGAAGAACTCGAGTTTTCCGCTCGCTTTTTAGATGAAAAAATGCAAACTATCAAACAGTCTGGCCGCATTGTTGGCTTAGACCGCATTGCTGTTATGGCCGGCCTAAATATCACCCACGATTTTCTTGCCGAAGATAAGAAAAGGGGTGGCACCTCCCTAGACATTAGCGATAAGATCAACGCACTTCAAAATAAATTAGATTTTGCCATCAACGCATTCAGCACATAGCCTTTCTTTCGACCTTAACTTAACGCTTCAGGCAGACAATAAAGCCATCTAGTTCAACTTTATAATAATAAAAACACGTTCCTTTATTCCTTTAAGTCGTATAAATCTGCTGTTAAATTTACAAGTTAGGCGTACACTGTAAGTGCGTTCCCTGCGGTGTTCGAAATAAGGTGAAATGCCCTTGGACCTAATTACCTATTCGGGAAGACAGATCACTTTGCTGGTGTGCATGCTCTTACAATAGAGAAGCCTAATGCAAATGTCCGACCCCCACTTGAACTTTACGGTTCAAGGTAGAAACCTGAATGCGGCGCTAGCGGGGAACGTCCTATTTTATGCCACAATCTATCACTTCATTAAGGCGAGCATTACGACATGGGCGCAATAATATTGCGCCAGAAGATAGAGCCCAGTTTGACTATTCAATTAACCAAACCTTTATAAAATCAGGCGCCCTTCTTCGCTCATCGAGTATCGCTAGTTATCTAGCTAACGACGGTGAACCCTCGGTCGACTTGATTATTAAATCCTGCTCATCCATACATCGACCGCACTACCTCCCGGTTTTAGATAAACGACGGCTTAAATTTTCACCTTATTGCTGGGGTGACCGGCTGAAAAACAATATTTTCAATATTCCCGAACCCGATACTACACAGTCTTTTCCAGCCAGCTTTTTAACAACTATCTTGATGCCTCTAGTTGGATTTGACCGCCAAGGCCATCGGCTCGGCATGGGCGGCGGCTACTACGACCGGACACTTGGCTTTATGCTCAATTCGAACTGCAAAAAAAAACCACTATTAATTGGCATTGCTTATAGCTCACAAATGTGCCAAAAAATTGAACATCAACCTTGGGATATCCCTTTAGATGCCGCCATCACAGAGCATGGGCTACTCTATTTTTCAACAAGGGCCAAGCAGCTTTTACGCACGCTATAAAGACCTAATGGCCCCAAAGCTCGCTAAATAGTTTTTGCCAAACAGCCGTTGCGATATATCATATCGACTACTTTACAATAATAGACACTGACAGATAAATTATGCAAGATGCCCTAAAAAGACAAGCTGCCGAAGCGGCTATTCCCTATGTCAACAACTGCCGTATTTTAGGCGTTGGCACCGGCTCTACCGTCAATCACTTTATCGACCTCCTAGAACCCATCAAACATCAATTCGAGGGTGCCGTTTCTAGTTCTGAGGCTAGCACAGAAAGGTTGCTTGCTTTGGGTATTCCTGTTTTTGATTTAAATGCCGTTGGCACATTGGATGTTTATGTCGATGGTGCTGATGAGGTTAATGCTAACCTACAACTCATTAAGGGCGGTGGTGGCGCATTGACACGTGAGAAAATCATTGCCGCGGCGAGCAAAAAGTTTGTATGCATTGCTGACCAGAGCAAGTTAGTTTCTCGCTTGGGCGATTTCCCCTTACCCATTGAAGTCATACCAATGGCCAGGAGCTACGTTGCCCGCGAAGTGACAGCACTCGGCGGCCATCCCATTTGGCGAGAAAATTTCATCACCGATAATGGCAACATCATTTTAGATATTCAACGAATGGATATACTAGAACCGTTAAAACTTGAAGACATACTGAACAATATCACCGGCGTTGTTACCACGGGGCTATTTGCGAAGCGCTCTGCCGACACCGTATTACTGGCCAGCGCACAAGGCACCCAGACCTTAACGTTAGCTCTCGCATAAACCGGTCAAAATCTACATTTCTAACAGGCAAAAAAGAAGGGGCTAAAAGCCCCCTAGTTTTTTATTCTTATTATTATTTTTTGGTGGTGCTGATTCTTTATTTGTAAAAGAACCGGCCTTCCCCTCTCCTTGTTCTTAACTCCATAATACTGAATTTTTGCATAAAAGCAACAAAAGAATAGCATTAACTACTTGATTTTATTCTTTTTTGTTGCGTCGCAACAGAAAATCCGCTTAATGCACACAATAGCAACCATCTATGTATTTCTTTGTTTTTATTAAAATCTCGTTATAAGCTTATATTCTTTTTGATATATTAGACAGCATCTAGTAGCCTCTATTATTAAGACCAGTCAACGCTTATAACGCTGACCACTAAATACCCATCAACCAACACGGAAGTAGAGATGAATAAGGTTTCATATAATGTTTTCACCTAACTGGTTAAAGCACTACAAAAAAGCACAGCTAAATGGCGACTTGATTGCCGGCATTATTGTTGCCGTTGTTCTCGTACCACAATCTATGGCTTACGGCATGCTAGCAGGACTACCACCTGAGGTCGCCTTATATTCATCCGTACTACCACTTATTTTATATGCCGCCTTCGGTAGCAGCAGGACACTAGCCGTTGGCCCCGTTGGACTAATGTCTCTGATGACTGGGGCAACCATCATAGAGTTAGGTATCACAAGTATTGACGAAATGGTCTCCACAGCGCACACACTAGCCTTATTAGTTGGCGTTATTTTACTGCTCATGAGAACAGTCCGTTTAGGAGCTATTATAAATTTCCTAAGCCACCCTGTTATTTCTGGCTTTGTTAGTGCTGCAGCCATCATTATTGCGCTAAGCCAAATAAAACATATGTTTGGCTTAGACCTACCCCGCGGACTTCCAACTTATGAAACCTTTTACCGCATCATTACACAAATACCCCATCTGAACCCCGTAACCACTCTCATTGGCGTCAGCAGCTTGCTGCTGCTATCGTGGTTTAAAACCCCTCTCGTTAGCCTGCTAAAGAGAAAAGGTATCGGTGAAGGAAGGATTCAATTTATTTCAAAATCTGGTCCTCTTGCCGCCGTCGCCCTCAGCACTTTTAGCGTTTATTATTTCAGCTTGGATACTCAACACGATGTTTCAATCATTGGCGCTATACCCGCTGGATTACCCAATATAATTTTGCCTCGTATAGACATTGAGTTGATTGAGCGATTACTTCCAAACGCCTTGCTCATTGCATTAATTGGCTACCTTGAAAGCGTCTCCATTGCTAGATCAATGGCGAGTCAAAAAAGACAAAAAATTGATTCCAACAAAGAACTCATTGGCTTAGGCGCGGCCAATATCGCATCAGCCATTAGCGGCGGTTACCCCGTAGCCGGTGGCTTTGGACGCTCAATGGTTAATTTCTCAGCCGGTGCCAATTCACCCTTAGCGTCGATCATTACCGCTTGTATAGTCGCTCTAACATTAGCCGTTCTAACCCCCTTATTCTTCTTCTTGCCTAAGGCGGCCCTTGGCGCCATCATCGTTTTGGCAGTTTTACCGCTCATCGACACCCATACGCTGAAGCATGCATGGCGTTACGATAAAGCAGATGCTTTTTCAATGCTCATTACATTTTTCACGGTCTTAGCAACGGATGTTGAAAGCGGCATTATTGCTGGAACCATAATATCTATAGCACTATACCTACACCGCAGCAGCCAGCCACATATCGCTATCGTTGGACAAGTTGGAGATACTGAGCATTATAGAAATATCAACCGGCACAAGGTTAAAACCGATAAAGAGATTCTTGCTTTACGCGTTGACGAAAACTTATATTTTGCCAACACAAACTACCTAGAAGATACCATCATGCAGCTTGTGGCCGACAATAAATCGATAAACCACATTGTCATTATTTGTAGCTCCATAAGCTTCATAGACACGAGCGCTTTAGAGTCTCTAGACAGCATTCTCTATCGGCTTGAAAAAGCAGACATTCAGCTACATTTAGCAGAAATTAAAGGCCCCGTTATGGACAAGCTGAGAACGACCGCTTTCCTCAAAAAGATAGGCGAAGACAATGTTTTTTTAAGCACTCACCAAGCGATGACCATCTTAAAGAACAACGCATGATTATAGTCAGATACGCTTAAACTATTATAAATCAAGCTCGCTGAGGCACTTATTGCGCCCTGTTTGCTTCGCTTTATACAGCGCTTGGTCGGCACGCTCAAACACACTATCAGGCCTGTCACCCTCGGCAAATAAGGCACAACCTACCGACATCGTAATAACAATACGTTTACCTTTATAGCCGAACTTGCAGCCCGCAACGCTTTCTCTAAACTGATTTAGCCTCTTAACCGCATTATCCAGATCACTGCCGGTAAAAATAATCGCAAATTCTTCACCACCTACTCGACCAAAAAAATCACTGTCGCGAACTTTCTTATCAACCAGCTGACTGATAGTACGTAGCACTTTATCGCCTACCGCATGACCATACTCATCATTAATTCCCTTAAAACGGTCGATATCCAGTACAGCCAACACCAGCGGCTCTCTATTTCTCTTCCAGCGTTCAAACTCTAACTTTATCCGCCCATCATAAGCGCGCCTGTTGGCCACACCTGTCAACGGGTCGACAAACGCTTGCTCGTGAGCTTGATGGAGTGAATGCTTAAGGTCCGATGCCTCAGATTCTACGCGCTTAAGCCTGTTCGTAACGGACAGGGCACGTTCTTCAGCTTGCTTAGCACGGCCTTCTTCCATTTCAGCGAACTCTGACACCCTCTGGTTAAGTTCTCCCAAGCCCTCGGCCAACATTGTTTTTAGCGTACTTAAACTGTCCGTTTGCAGCACTGAATCTTGCAGTGTATTAATTTGACCGCCCATTAACTCCGTTAACCGCCAACGATCTTGTGTTATTTCAGCGTTCTCCACTCCTTCCTTTTTTAAGTCTGCTGAAAGCTCAGACAACTGATGAACGACCGTTTCGATGAGGCCCGATAACTCCACGATAAACTCATCTTTCTTAGAAATTCTTTGACCCAAGCCTTCAAATACTTGTTTATAAAAAACTTCTAAATCTCTTAAACTATTGACCTTATTTAAGCTGTTCACCAAACTAGGAATATCAATCGACCTCGCCAACTCGGCATCAGACTTTCCTAGCTTCTCTAACTGAAACAATAAGCCCTGTTTAATATCCGCAATAGATCCTCCCGACAAAGAAGGGCTACTCACAGGTGTATTTTTAAGCACTAAGCTCGCTACTTCGCGCGCGATTGTTACAAAATCTTTGGAGCTGCGAGCCTGCGCCAAACTCTGCCGCAACGCCTCGGCACCTTCTTGAAAACTATCAGATACCTTTAAATTCGACAGTAACGTCTCTAAAACATTGGGCGCTGCGCCAATGTCGTCACCCGTATTAACATAACTAACAATCAGATCTTTTACCCGAGCCAACTCATCGATAGGAACAGCTCCATTCTTTGATAGCTTTCTTGGGAGTGCTGAAATCGCCTTATCGACTGCTTTATGCTGACCTTTCAGCTCCGCCAAAATAGACATCAAAACGAGATACAAGCTTTCGACATTTTCAGCACCTTCTTTCTCTGCCTCACCCAATGCTTTAATCGCACGCATGTATTGCTCTTTATAATCTGACATTCTCTTGCACCTAAATGATTACTACTGATTATAGACTAGACCTTGGGAGATACATTGCAATACGTATGCGTGCAAGCAACATTTTCAGACACGCATAAAAAAGCCCATGCAATGATGGGCTTTTTTCGTAAATAATAAAAGGCTGCTGCCTCTTTCTATTAACGTTTTGAATATTGCGGACGTTTTCTCGCTTTGTGAAGACCAACTTTCTTACGTTCCACTTCACGTGAATCACGGGTAACAAAACCAGCCTTACGAAGTGCTGGACGCAATTCGCCGTCAAACTCCATTAAAGCACGAGTAATACCTAATCTAATAGCACCCGCTTGTCCTGATGTGCCGCCGCCTTTGACTGTAATTAGAAAGTCAAACTTTTCCATCGCATCAGCTGTCTCTAATGGCTGACGAACGATCATACGATCTGTTTCGCGGCCAAAATACGCATCTAATGTTGCATTGTTAATTTTTATTTCGCCTTTACCAGGACGTGCAAAAACACGTGCTACTGAACTTTTACGACGACCGGTTCCATAATATTGGGTTTGTGCCATGATAATAAACTCTTGTTAAATATCTAAGGTTTTAGGTTGTTGTGCTTGATGCGTATGCTCAGGGCCAACAAATACTTTCATTTTCTTGAACATGTTTCTGCCTAGCGTGTTTCTAGGCAACATGCCTTTAACCGCTGACTGGATAATACGTTCTGGGTATGTTTCACGAAGCTTACCCAATGAAACAGACTTCAATTTACCGATTTGACCTGAATGGCGGTAATACATCTTGTCTTTTTCTTTATTGCCAGTCACGCCAATTTTTTCCGCATTAATCACGACGATGTAGTCGCCCGTGTCAACGTGCGGCGTGTACTCCGGCTTATGCTTACCACGTAAGCGATGCGCTATTTCTGTCGCCAGTCTGCCTAACGCTTTACCTTCTGCGTCAACAACAAACCAATCGTGTTCTACTTCTTCTGCTTTTGCACTAAATGTTTTCATTTCGTAATTCCACTCACTCGTGATGCGGGTCTATCAAAGAGCCGCGTATTCTATCTATTTTTTCACTTAATCACAATGCTAAGTTAACAATCTTTAACGTTCCAAGCCTAAATCGCCTCAAATACACGACTTCAATCCGTTAACGCCCTATACCCACGTAATCAAACCCGTGCGACACCATCATTTCTTTATCAAAAACATTACGGCCATCAATGACCAATGGCTGACGCATTCTGGCAACCAAATCTTCATACTCCGGCGACCAATATAACGGCCATTCCGTCACGAGCAGCAAGGCATCGACACCATCAACCACCTCCATATGATCTTCGTAATAACTCACTAAATCTTCATCCGCATAATAAGCTTTAAGATTAGCTAGCGCCTCTGGATCGTGCACCCGTACTTTAACACCTTGAGAAATGAGCGCATCGATGATTTTTAAACTAGGCGCATTATCAATACTGGCCGTCCCCGGTTTAAACGATGCTCCCCACAATGCCACTACCTTACCCGTAACATCCCCTTTGTAGAACTGCCACAGCTTCCTAAACAACAATTCTTTTTGAACTTCATTTTCTTCAACCACCGTTTTAAGCAGTGATTGTTGGCGTTCTTTTTGAAATATTCCTGAAAACTTTGACACATAGGCGTGGAAATTTTGACCTCCAAAGCCACAACCCGGTGACAAATAATGTTGGCCAATTCTAGGGTCCGCGCCCATACCATCCTTAACAACGCTAATATCCACGCCCAGCTGATCTGCCAAATTAGCTAACTCATTGATATAACCCAATCGAATAGCCAGCATTCCAGTGATAGCAAATTTAGTAAACTCCGCTTCACGCGAACTCATCACTTGCAGCCCATCCAGCTCCGCACTAAAAGGCCTCAGCACCGCTCTCACTTTCATCAAAACCTTATCGCTATCCATGCCTAAAATAACCCTTTTCGGTCGACTGAAGCCTTGTAGCGCCATACCTTCCTGTAAATTATCGGGTATATAAACAACGTCACCCACTTTACCCAATCTAGACTGCAGACCTTCCGTCGCCCCCACCGAAAAATTACATTGGTTAACGACTAAGGGAGCCCCTAGCTGACTTTTCCTTAGATTATCAACCACCTCTGACGCCATCGTTTGCTCATTCGATTGCAAAGCCAACCAGTGAACACCTGCCTCGGCCGCTGATAGTTGTCGGCGCCGTATCAACCTGCCGGCTCCCACCTGTAGCTGCAACTCATTCAACAAGCCCGGCTCATCTCTTATAATCGACATATCCTTTAGGTCTTTTAAAGCACCCTCGCCCATATCATCTATAGCAACATCATTACCCACCTTTGCTAAGCTAGCTGCCGCTACCCATGCAGAAAGATTCGAGCCATAGACATTAATTTTCATCGCTATTTTCCTTGCCTAGCTGTTGCGTATAGCGCAACAGCCCTTTTGTGGATGAATCTAAATCACCGTTGCTGATTTGATCTAGCTCGGCCAAAAGTGATGTCGCTACTTGCTTGCCTTTTTCAACCCCCCATTGATCAAACGGATTGATCTCCCAAATCACAGATTGCACGAACACCTTGTGTTCATATAAAGCAATCAGCCCACCAAATGTTTCTGGCGTTAATTCATCCAGCATAATACTGGTACTGGGTTGATTACCATCGTAATGTTGATAGCCGTTAGTACTACTATTACCCCCTTGTTCGCCATCACCCAAGGCCAACAAACTCGATTGTGCGAAACAGTTTGTTAGTGATAGGCGGTGCTGCTGCTGTAGTTCTTTACCGCCATTTTCATATCGTATTGCAGGCGCAATAAAGTCACACATCACCGGCTCCGTTCCTTGGTGGAGCAACTGATAGAAGGCGTGTTGCGCATTTGAACCCACCTCACCCCACAGTACAGGGCAAGTTCGATAATGAATTCGCTCACCCTCACGATTGATACTTTTACCATTACTTTCCATTTCTAATTGCTCAAGGTAGGCCGGTAATTTAGCAAGCCGCCCATCGTATGGCAAAATGGCGTGCGCGTGAATATCGAGAAAATTAATATTCCAAACACCCAGAAGTCCTAACAATACCGGTAAGTTTCTTTCAAATGGCATTTCTCTAAAGTGCACATCCATATCGTGCGCACCTTTCAGCATTGCTCGGAAATTATCCATGCCAATTGTCAAAGCAATCGGCATGCCGATCACCGACCAAAATGAATATCTACCGCCCACCCAATCCCAAAACAGCAACTGGTTCTTCTCTGGCACGCCCCAGGCGAGGGCAGCCGATGTATTACCCGTTGCAATAATAAAGTGATGCTGATTAATAATCTCGGCACTTATTTGGCTTGCTTGTAGCAACCACTCGCGCGCCGTATTGGCATTTGCCAAGGTATCAATCGTAGAAAATGTTTTTGAGGATATAATAAATAGCGTTGTTGCCGGATCAAGGGTTGGCAGCAATTTCTCTAGCTCACTGCCATCCATTGATGACACAAAGTGCACATCAAGCCCTCCCATTTCAGGTGACGCATACTGCTCTAAGGCATCACAAGCCATTAGCGGCCCAAGGTTTGAACCACCCACACCGATATTAACAATATTCGTTATAGGACTACCGTCGTAACCACGCCACTGGGCGTTCTGAAGCTGCTTAACCAATAATTCCATTTTAGCCAACGATGCATGTACGTCAGCCACCACGTCCTTCCCGTCTACGCACAATGTTTCATGCTCGGGCAACCTCAGCGCAGTGTGCAAGGCAGGTCGGTTTTCTGATACGTTAACCTTTGCACCCATGAATAGCTTTTCTATCCACGATTGAAGCTCATGTTCTTGAGCTAAAGCAAACAATTTATCTAACGTTTTCGTTGTAACTCGTTGCTTGGAAAAGTCCAATAAAAAGTGCTCGGTAGACACGCTCAGCGCATCAAACCTAGCCGAGTCCGACTGAAACAAGTCCTTAAGGTGCACACCCTTCATCTCTTCGGCATGCAGCACCAAATCAATCCACGCCTTCCCCTCTCGGTTACTCATCGCTCAACTCAAACTTTTAATATAGGCCTTCAAACCCTCAGACGTTTCCGCGTGCTGTAACCCATAGGCAATATTGGCCTTTAGATAACCAAGCTTCTCACCACAGTCGTAGGTTTTGCCTGTCATTTTATATGCCTCAACCGATTGCTCAGTCAGCAGCGCATCGATCGCATCTGTCAGTTGAATTTCACCACCCGCACCAGGCTTACCCTCAGCCAATAAGTCCATCACCCGCGCAGGTAATATATAGCGTCCTATTACCGCAAGGTTTGAAGGCGCTTCGGCCTGGTTCGGCTTTTCAACCAACCCTCTAATAGCGGTCGATTCGCCTGTCTTCGGCATAACGTTACTACAATCAGCAATACCGTATAAATGCACTTTATCAGTCGGCACTTCACCCACCATAATCTGAGCTGAATGATCTCTTTCAAATTCGCCAATCATTTTAGCTAAATCATTACTTTCCTCTGCCGCGTTATGGACCAAGACATCTGGCAAAATAACTGCAAACGGTTCTTGATTTACCAAACTCGCTGCGCAATAAACCGCATGCCCTAAGCCTCTAGCCTCTGGTTGGCGAATAGAAACAATAGACACATCTGGTGGCACGATGTTCTGAATAGCACTCAACAACGCCGTTTTGCCCTTCTTCGCTAACTCAGCCTCTAACTCATAATGCGCATCAAAGTGATCTTCTATTGAAGACTTACCGCTGCGCGTCACTAGAATAATTTCTTTAATACCAGCCGCTACCGCCTCCTCAACAACGTGTTGAATAACGGGCTTATCCACTACCGGCATCATCTCTTTAGGAATCGCCTTGCTAGCAGGTAACACACGCGTCCCTAAACCAGCAACGGGTATTACTGCCATCCTAACTTGACTATTCGTACTATCCATTTCGACTATCCATTTCGACTATCCATTTCGACTATCCATTTCAATTACATTATCTACGGGTATCCGCTTTTCATTTTGTTGCTGCTTACTTGACACAATCCCTAGAATTCCGGATTGCGGTTTAAAACCGCTGACAACTTCTACTAAAACTGCTCTAATCGCACCAACGTCATATTGTTCCGCTGCATTACCTAGCCTTATTAATATTTTCTCCAGCGCCATCCAAGGCACCTCATCCTCTTCGGCGCACATAATTTTAGGGTGCTCGGTGGAAGATACGTTATTACCAATCAGTAATTCTTCGTACAGTTTTTCACCCGGCCTAAGCCCGGTGTACTTAATATCTAGGTCACCGTCGGGCTGATTTTCATCACGCACTTCCAAACCACTCAAATGAATCATCTTTCGTGCCAGATCAAGGATATTGACTGGCTCTCCCATATCCAACACAAACACATCACCACCCTTCATCATGGCCCCCGCCTGAATCACTAACTGCGCTGCTTCCGGTATGGTCATAAAGTAACGGATTACTTTGGGGTCTGTCACCGTTACTGGGCCACCCTGTTGGATTTGCTTTTTAAATAAAGGAATAACCGACCCCGATGAACCCAGCACATTGCCAAATCGCACCATGCTAAATCGCGTGCCGTCAGTTTCCTTATCCAACGCTTGCAAAACAAGCTCAGCCACACGCTTGGATGCACCCATTATGTTTGTTGGGCGAACTGCCTTATCCGTTGAAATAAGAATGAACGAGGCCACACCTGCCGCGATTGCCGCTTGCGCTGTATATAGCGTACCCAATACATTATTTTGAATCGCTTCACTTGGGTTTTGTTCCACCAACGGCACGTGCTTATAAGCCGCCGCATGGTAAATGGTCTCCACTTTGCATTCTGAGCAAACCTTCTCAATCCTGTTTTTATTAAAGACCGACCCTAGCACTGGCAAAACATTAACCGGCTCACCGTAACCTAAAGTTTCATGCAATTGAGCTAGCTCTTTCTCCAAGGCATAAAGCGCATATTCACTATTTTCAAACAGAATTAACTCTCGCGGTTGCAAACGTAAAATTTGTCGGCAAAGTTCTGAACCGATTGAACCACCAGCACCCGTTACCATGACAATTTTACTGCTTATATTTCTCCCCATTAACGATTCATTCGGCGCAACCGGATCACGGCCTAGCAAGTCTTCAATATCAATATCGCGAATATCGTCAACCGTCACCTCTCCCTTTGCTATTTCGGCAAATGTTGGCAATGTCTTCACCTTTACAGGGTAGGGTTCCAGTAAGGCGATGATTTGCTGACGACGATGACGAGAGATAGACGGCATCGCCAACAAGACATCTGTCACACCGTGTCTCCCAACTAAGCGGCTTAAATCAGTAAAAGGGAATACTCGAAGGCTATGAATTTGACGTTTATGTAACGAAATATCATCATCAATAAAGCCAGCAACTAATATATCACTCCTTAAAGCCAGCTGATCTGCCAACTGTACGCCAGAAGAACCAGCACCATAAATCAGCATTCTATGACCGCTGGCAGGGTTCTCCTTGCCGCCCAAAAGACCAGCAAACCACCAACGAGCAATCATTCGGCTGCCGCCAATTGTCAGAAGCACCAAAACCCAATTAATAATATGTACTGAACGCGGAACGTGATCTATTCCTACCAGCAAAACCAAGGCAGCCAATAGTAAAGCGTAAAGTGATACCGCCTTTACAACCACCCACAAGGAATAAAAGCCCAAATAACGAACAATTGCTCGATATAAACCCAACCTAATGAAAATTGGCACAGCAACAAAAGGAGCAAATAGAAACAAAATACCCACGTCCGATTTGGGCCAATATAGCTCCCCCAAACGTAAAGAAAATGAGAGCCAAAGCGTAGCTATTATTACTAAGGTATCAAAAAATAATGTAATACCTCGTTTTACCTGGCGATTTTGAGAGAGTAGCCATTTTGGCAGTGAAAACACAAGCTTATCCATGCTGAAATTTGTATACTGAGTTTATCTTCATATAGACCAACAATTACGATGTGAAATACCAAAACCCCATTTGTTTTGGATAATATATTTTATAATTTTTATTATAAAATCCAAGCTACTCCATTAAGCTCGCTAAATGCTCGAGTACTTTTCGCTTATCCATTGCCCCGCCTTTACGATGTAATCATCCAGTTTAAGTGTAGCTTGGTTTCAACCTGAAACAGCACTTTTGGCCGCACACCACTTAAAAGTGGGAATTGCCACGAAGCATAACAGGAGCCTACCACGTAACCCCTCAAGTGTTTGAAGTACCGTTTCCCTTTTAACTGTAGTTCATATCCTAAGTAGGCAACGATTTTGTGCCCCTTCCGCATACCATTGACACTCGCCCGCCAATTTTCTAGCGCGTTAATCGTTACACGCGAAAGGCCTGTATGTTCCGCCAGCACATGTTAAAAATTTTATTCTCGACTGACGCAAGTAATACGCAACCTAACTCTTTAAAATCCATATTTACCACCTAAATTTAAAGTATTTAATGCGAGCTGAACACTTAGTGCGAGACACCATCCCGCCTTATCACTTTTACAAACGTTAACCAAAGAATATAGATATCGAAGAAAAATGATCGCCGCCGTAAATACTCAGCATCTAAATCAACTTTTTGAAAAACGGGAAGCTCGTCTCGACCATTCACCTGCGCCCAACCGGTTAAACCCGGCAATAATTCATGCACACTTTTTTCTGTCCGGAACACAATCAGATCCTCCTGATTAAACAGTGCAGGACGGGGCCCAACAAAGCTCATATCACCTTTTAAAATGCACCATAACTGAGGTAGTTCATCTAAACTAGATTTGCGCAGAAAGTCACCTATTGGCGTCAGAACACTTTTAGGGTCTTGCAATAAATGAGTCGCAACAGCAGGCGTATCAATCTTCATACTCCGAAACTTGGGCATTTTAAAAATCACATTATCAATACCTACCCGATCCGACCAATACAGCGCAGGGCCTTTTGAGGTTAATCGCACCACAATAGCTACAAGGCAAATTGGAACAACCAACATAAAAACGGCAAGCAACGCCAATAACAGATCAAACAGTCTTTTCATTTATCTCAGCATCCGCTATTTTCTTTAGTTGCTCATCCATTGTGCTAACGGGCTTCCAGCCCAATACACCACGTGCTTTCGAATTATCCACCTGTAAAGAAGAAAATAAACGCATCGCAACATCCTCCTTACCCACCAACTTTGCTGCAAGCTCCATCCAACTTGTTTGCACAGGAATAAGCCACTGTTTTTTACCGAATGCCTTTGCTACTTTACGCAAAAGTTCAGTTGTCGAAACATCTTGATTATCTGAAATTAAAAATATTTCATTTGCCGCTTTAGGTGATTTCTCCCTATCCGCACACAATGCAATAAAATCCACCAAGTTATCTAATGCTACTAAAGAACGTTTATTGTGGATAGCGCCTAGAGGTAAAGGAATTCCTTTTCTCACCCACTTCACCATAGAAGAAAAGTTAGCTTTCACACCGGGCCCATAAACCAAAGGAGAACGAATAATAACCGCCTCCATATCCGTTTTAAGCGCTAACGCCAACAAGCCTTGCTCAGCTTCATACTTAGACAAACCATAATGATCTACTGGAATATACTCATCACACGGTAAAAAAGGGCATTCAAGTCGAGTAAATTCACCATTAACTTTAATCGAACTTAAAAACACAAATCGCTTAACGCCAGCTTCTTCAGCCATTCGAGCCAAAATCAAAGCTGCATCACGATTGACCTTTCTATATTCAGTCAAAGAACCCGATGCATCATCATTCATAATATGCACACGAGCTGCCACATGTATAACAGTATCTACACCATCAAAAAGAGAGGGCTTTGAACCCAGCGAATCTTCGGTCAATACCGATAAATCGCCTATAACGACTTGTTGAACAATGCTTGATAAACCTGCTGACTTTTTACGCACACCAGCCAAAACCTCGATACTATCTGCCAGTAAACACTCCACCAACGCCTTACCAACAAAACCTGTTGCACCAATTAACATTATTTTCATTTTGTTACCTCGGAAAACAGAACGTACACCATGGAAAAAACCTTACATTTATCTTCGTTTTTAATTCAGAATTCATATCCTTTCCTTTAAAACTTCTAAGGTATTGCCCCGAGCGCATTGCAGGTCACTTATAGATTCATTCGTTTTATTTACTGCCACTGCAAATAGCTTATACTACGGTTGTAAGCTAGGAAACCGTTCAACGAGTGCTATCAACAACATCTAAATAAAGCTTGTTTTTCAGCCCCCCTCCTTAACTCTCTGAAGAGGAACAGCCCTCGCATACGCTTTCCATTACTGACAGCGTATGCGTTAATGTAAAACCTACCCCTCATTTGTTTTTTCAACTCCTTGAATTCACCGGCAATTACTAGCATCAAGTAGCTTTTTATATAATGCAACATACGAACTAGCCATCTGCTTCGCTGTAAATAACTTCCAATATCTCTCTTCAGCTCGCTTACCCATTTCCCCTGCTTCCTCTGGATTATTCCACAAATAATCCATCGCCTGCCGTAAAGCAATAGGGTCACTGGGCGGCACAACCACACCTGTTTCTTTGTCAATATTTATATACGTTGTTCCTGTACCAATCTCGCTAGAAATCAGAGGCTTTCCATACATAGCCCCCTCTAATAAGGAAATACCAAAAGCTTCAGAACGAAGGTGAGAAGGAAAAACAACCGCATAACAAAGCTCAAGAAGCGCAACCTTATCCTCATCAGGTAAAAAACCAACAAAGTAGATGTTCTGCAAACCTAGTTTCAAAACCTGCTCTTTCAGCGCCTGTTCGACAGGCCCCGCACCCATGATGACAATTGGGTAATTGGTTGTACGAGCCGCCTCTATTAAAATATGGAGGCCTTTATAATATCGAAGAACCCCTAAAAATAGGAAAAACCGGGAACCAACCTTCTCCCTCCAAGTCTGTAACCTTTCCAAAGAGGGCTTAAGGTAAAGGCTCTTATCAAGCCCATAAGGGATCACACTGACCTTACCCTTAAACCGAGAAAGTGTCGTGCTACTTTTGAGATAGCTGGGTGATGCTGCCACAATGTGGCTCACACTTCTTAGAAACTGCCTTTTCAATGGCCGGTAAAGTCTTAATAAAGTCTTCTGCTTAATAATATCTGAGTGATAAGAGACAACACTCGGTTTATTAAGCCCTGATAGCAGATGCAAAATATCCGTAAAGGGGTAGGGAAAATGATAATGAATAATGTCTGCTTTTTTTGCTAATTGCCGAAATCGATAAAATGCAGATATTGAAAATGGTGTTGAAGCTATTTCAAAATTTGATTTACAACGGTAAACTTTATGCCCATCGACCTCAACAACCCTATCTACCTTAGATGGGCTAAGCACTAAAACTTCTGAATCGCACCCATGAGGCTCAGTACCTCGTACCAACTGATTAATAACTTGCTCAACACCACCAATGGTATCGGGCAAATAGGTTTTGTAAAAATGAAGAACTTTCATAACTAAGCCAAACGCCTATAGGTAATAGCCCTTTCAAAAGAAGAAACTAGTTGTCGAGCCGAACTATCCCAACTAAACCTAGCCACGTTTGTTTTGGCGTTTTCAGCAAGTTTGCCACGCAATTCTCCATTGAGAATAAGCTGCCTCAAGCCTTTTTCTATCGAATGAATATTTTGCGCATCAACTAGCAACCCCGCATCACCTGCAACCTCAGGCATAGACGAGTTATCCGCCGTTAAAACAGGTACTCCATGCACCATCGCCTCAAGTAAGGGCAACCCAAATCCCTCATACAAAGAAGGCATGGCTAAGAATTCAGCATGTGAATATAACGCACTTAACAGCTCCTCATCCACATAGCCCAGCAGTCTGACATACTCACTCAAACTTAAACGAGTAACCTCATCCGCTACATTTACATCACCCCACCCTTTACCACCCACAATAACTAGATTCGCCTGAGCTTTAACCTCTGTTGGCAAAAGAGCATAGGCTTCTAGTAGACGAGTAAGATTCTTACGTGGCTCCAGTGTCCCTACAAAAAGAAAGTAAGGAGCATGAATGCCATACTCAGCAAGCATATTGAAAGAGATGTCACTTGGGGTACAAGTTGCGGCCAAAGGTATAACCAGCAATTGCTTAGAACTCAGATGATATTCAAGTTTAAGCGCCCTCGCTGTTGACTGAGAATCGGCAACAACAACATCGGCTGAACGTACTGCATAAGGCATTTGAAGTCTCTCCAGCAGATATGTTGCTGAACGCATCGTCTCACTAACATACTTCCATGCAAGATCATGGATAGTAACAACGCTAGGAATACTCCTTGGCAAGAAGCGAGGAAGCCGATGTGACGGCCCCCAAAAAACATCCACCTCATCTTTTTTTGCCCATAAAGGCAAATAACTCTCAGACCACAGCTGCCTTAATACACCATGACGCCAGTTTATTTCTCTAAAGTGCGCACCTGTCAAATTTGCTTTCACATCGTCTGAAATGGGCGACGGACTATAAAGGTACAGAGCAATATTTTCAATCTTAAGTAAAGCACGACACATTTCTAAAGTGTAACGCCCTATACCCGTTAGTGGGCGTGATAACAGCCTAGCATCAACACCAACCTTCACTCAGCATACCATCCTTTCGTCTTTCAACATCCATCGCAGTGTTGCCTCTAATTCCAATGGCTGCCAGCCATCTATTAACTGTCTCAATCGTGAATTATCACCCGCAAGAACCCGCACTTCATTTGCACGAACAAAATCAGGATTCACCTGGACTTCAATCTGCTGCCCAGTAATCTTTTCACACAAGCCAATAACTTCTCGTAAGGTATAAGCATTCCCAGAACAAACATTAATGGTTTCACCTACCGGGCAAGCCTCCATCAATTTTCTATAAGCCTCCGATACGGATCGAACATCCCCAAAATCCCTAGAAACATCCAAGTTCCCCAGTTCAATAACTTTTTTATTCTCACGAAAATGCGCCACTATCTTAGGGATCAAAAACTTATCGTCTTGCCCAATACCCGTGTAGTTAAATGGTCGCGTAATAAACAGTGGTAACCTGTCTGCCCATAACCGCGCCATATTTTCCATCGCAAGTTTACTAACCGCATAATCATTGGCCGGGTCTGGCAAAGCACTTTCAGCCAAAATACCTTCCGAGCGATTACCATACACATTAGCACTACTTGCCAACAACACCGCACGTACATAAGAGGCATGTTCCGCCAAAGAGCTCAGCAAGTTACGGGTTCCTAATAAATTCACTTGATAAAATGCATTCGCATCACCATGCCCAACAAAGGCAACCCCTGCAAGGTGAACAACCGCTTCCGGCTGTATTCGCTTTACTTCAGCGGCAATTGCGTCATATTCATTTAAATCTGCTTGTAAGCCAATAACAACGTGTCCATTCGCTTCAAGCTCGGTTTTTAGGTGTTGCCCTGTAAAACCATTAAGCCCCGTCACTAATACTCGCATTAAAATGAATACCCAGCCTTATTTCGACGTAAATCAGCTTCTACCATCATCGCGCAAAGTTCTTCTAAAGTAGTTGACGGCTCCCAACCTAAATCATCCTTTGCTTTTTGAGGATTACCAATCAACAATTCAACTTCAGCTGGTCGATAAAATGCAGGGTTCACCTTAACAACTGTTTTACCTGTTGTCTTATCAATAGCCGTTTCAGCTTCCCCCTCACCTTGCCAGTTCAGCTCAATATTAACCGCTTTAAAGGACATCGTAACAAAGTCACGTACCGTTTCAGTACGGTTAGTTGCTAATACATAAGTGTCCGGCTTATCAGCCTGTAGCATTAAATACATGCCTTCAACATAATCTTTAGCAAAACCCCAGTCACGCTTTGCATCCATATTGCCAAGCTCTAAAACATCTTGCTTGCCCAATGAAATTCTAGCCACGCTGTTAGTAATTTTACGCGTCACAAACTCTTGTCCACGTAACGGCGATTCATGGTTAAACAAAATACCACTGCACCCAAAAATACCGTAAGACTCACGGTAATTAATCGTCATCCAGTGCGCATAAAGCTTTGCAACACCATATGGGCTACGAGGATAAAAAGAAGTGGATTCTTTTTGAGGAATCTCTTGCACCTCACCAAACATTTCAGAGGTTGATGCTTGATAAAAGCGAATTTTAGGATTCACAATACGAATAGCCTCTAATAGGTGCACAGGACCTAGCCCAGTAATCTGCGCCGTGGTAATAGGCTGGTCAAATGATACACCCACGAAGCTTTGTGCAGCTAAGTTGTATATCTCTGTCGCCTGCGTTGTTTCCAACAACCGAATACTAGAGCCTAAGTCAGTTAAGTCATATTCAATTAACTCCAGGTTAGAATGATTCTGAATACCAAGCTCTTCAATACGCCAAAGGTTCACCGAACTTGTTCTACGGTAGGTACCAAAAACCTTATACCCCTTATCTAAAAGAAGCTCTGCTAAATACGCACCGTCTTGACCTGTTATACCCGTGATAATTGCAATTTTTGACATATTTATTCTTTAAACTCCTGATGTTTTATATTTGGGTAAGCTTTAATGCTTTTCTGAACCCTGTAACCCTCATCTACCATAGAAAGCATCGGGATATCGCCTTGACTATCACCATAAGCATAGCTACGAGAAGGTCTACCAATCTTATTTAGAAGACGCTTAATTCGATGAACCTTTTCCTCACCAAAGCAATTGCCACCTCGCAATACTCCTGTAGCAGTACCATTAGCATCGATAACCAGAGATGAAGTGATGCAATAATCAAAACCAATCATTTTCGCCCAAGGCTCGAGATAAAGATCTAGCGAAGCACTAACCAACACGCAACAGTCACCCTGTTCCAGGTGTTTGTGCAAGCGTTCCATCATATCCGCACGTAGCATTTTCGCCACAAAATGTTCCGCAAAATATTGTCCATGCGCGCGTAAATCATCCAGCGAAGTCCCTCCAATCGATTTACGAAGTAAAACCTCTTTAGCCATATCATTGCGAATAAGGCCCACAGCATAAGCAGATAGCCATGGTGAAGCAACCAACAAATCAAGTGCAAACCTTGGAGTACCTCTAACCATTCGTAGGAATGGAATTAGACTGTCCCCATTAGTCAATGTACCGTCAAAGTCAAAGAAGGCGACCTGTTTATTCATAAAGAAAGCCGCTTAAATATCGCTTCGGGAATATGTCGAATAACCAGCATGATCCAACGCCAAACCCCAGGTAAATAAACTGCATTTCGCCGCTGTTCGACAGCTTTCACAATACCTTGGGCAATAGTTTCTGGCTGCACCCACAATAGCCCCTTTTTATCAAACTGCACAGTCATAGGTGTATCGACAAAACCGGGCTTGATCGACACTACGGCCACACCCTTTTTCGCCAACCGATTTCGCAAACCCTGCAAAAATATGGTTACCATGCCTTTAGCTGCCCCATAGACATAATTACTCTGCCGGCCACGATCACCCGCCACAGAACTAATAGCAGCGATAACACCTGAGCCTTGCGCTTCAAACCGATTCGCGGCCAAAGTAAGCAGTGAAATCACACTCAACGCATTGGTTTGTATCTCGTCCATTGTCTGACCAACAGATAACTCACAAGCCTTTTGATCTGGCAGGGTACCATGGGCGATGAAAACCACGTCGACTCCACCCAATACCGCTTCGGCACGAGAAAATATACTCTCATGCTGCTCAAGATCGTTCAGGTTAGCGGACATGCTGTCTAAATACTGTCCAGGGGAGGCACGTACGCGTAAATCCGCCAACTGATTTTCCAGTTTGGCCCTGTCACGTCCGACAAGAAAGAGACTATGCCCCTGAGCCACCCAGAGACGAGCGCAAGCACACGCGATAGCCGAGGTAGCCCCAAAAATAATAAATCGTTTCATAAATTACTCCTTCACTCGCCGCCAAAAACTGGACGAGAATTGTGGATCGATAAAAGTACTAAACTGTTCCCACAAGGGGTACGCCGAGCGAAACAACTCACTAGGCATACGCGCATCTTTGGCGGGATAAAGTGCGCCACCTGCCTCACGCACCACGGCGTCCAACTCATTTAGTAAGCGCAGAGTGCGTTTACCTTGATTAGGAAAGTCCAGCGCCAAAGTCGCGCCAGGGCGCGGAAAAGATAGCATACCTTGTGATATTTTACTTCCAAATGTTTTTAGTACGGCGAGAAAGGACCCGCTTCCACTATTTGCAATGATGTTAAGCAGGTCACGAATACCCTCTTGACTGGCTTCAGGAGGTAATACGCATTGATACTGGAAGAATCCCTTTCTGCCATACATCCTGTTCCATTCAAGCATTCCATCTAAAGGATAGAAATAAGGTTTGTAATGCGTTAAAGCCAGCCCTTTTTTTATAGGCTTGTTATAGTACAACAGATTAAAAGCACGCACACTGAGAGTGTTAACGAGGGAGAAAGGCGGATCCACGGGGAAGCGTCTTGGGCGCTCCTTCCATGTAGGCAAATCGGCTTGCGCAGGAGCATGCTGACCTAGCATCAAAATTCCTCGACCTTGTCGTTTGCCTGTAGCGGTACAATCAATCCAGGCCACGGTATAAGGCCATTGCGATTCAGCCTCAGCACTAAGCTCCCAAAAGTCATCCAAACTATGAAATCGTTTCGACTCAGTGATCATAAATGGATTAATGATAGGTAGCAGCTGCAATTCCACCCAAGTAATAAGCCCCGTCAAACCGAGGCCACCTATAGTTGCCCGAAACCAGTCGATGTTCTTGTCCGGGCAGCACAGTTTGCGTTCTCCGTCAGAACGGAGCAGCTCAAATTTGCGAACATGATGGCCGAAATTACCCTGTATGTGATGATTTTTACCATGCACATCATTGGCGATAGCTCCTCCAACGGTAACAAAGCGCGTACCTGGCGTAACTGGCAAAAACCACCCTTGGGGAACGACAAGATCCAAAATATCAGCTAGGAGTACGCCACTCTCGCAAACAAGCACCCCCGTAGATTCGTCAAAGGCTATAAATCGATCCATCCGCCGTGTGCGAAGCAGTACCCCTCCTTCGTTCAGGCAAACATCTCCATAGCTACGCCCACTGCCAAAAGCAAGTAAAGGTCCGCTCGTGATGGGCAAAGACTCATGACGATGAACAGCATCCAGCACATTAGTATGGCTAACTAATGGATAACGGTTCCAAGATGTTATCATCATGTCAGGTATTCACCGAAGCTACATCATTCCGTAATACTCGGCCTCCAGAAAAAAGCGTTATCCCACCTAACCCTACCGCGAACCAGAGCGTAGTTAGGCGTATGATTACTGTCGCCGCGACAGCTTGCGCCTCGGGTATATCTGCCCATATGAGCAACGCAACCATAACTGCCTCAGCACCGCCCAAGCCTCCAGGGAGAAAACTAAGCGCACCAGCCAGCATAGAAAGCGCATAAACAGAGAATGCGAATGCAAAGCTAACCTCGAACCCCATCCAATGCAAGATTAAATAAAAAGCAAAAGCTTCAGCTGACCACGCGATCAAACTTAAGGTCGTCGCCAGCACTAGAAGCCGTGGCGTGTGGCAGCGGCGGGCTTCGATCAACATCTTCAGCACATGATGGCCAGCACGTGCTATTTTACTGGTGCGGTTTGCAAACCGCGCCAACAACTTAGTCAACAGGCCAACTCTAGATAAAAGTAGCAGCCCACCCCCTACAAGTACCACTCCAAAAATTACCACGCCCCCTCCTTGCGGATAAAGTGACACTCCTAATAAAGTCATAAGAACAATTGCAACCAAATCCGAAAGACGTTCACTCAGAAAAGCCGCTGTACTACTTGTAAACGACATACCACGTGCTTCAAGAAAAACGCCCCGCAACATTTCTCCAGCCTTACCAGGTGTGGTGGTGAGTGCAAACCCAGCCACGTAAATAACCGCACTTGGTCCATGACCTACCGCATTACCCAGAGCAGAAAGGTACATCTGCCAGCGTACAAAGCGTAGACCATAATTAACAAGTGATAATGCAAGTGCTATAACCATCCCGGCTAGCCCCACTGAAGCAAAGGCGTCAAGCACATCCTGCCAGCCACCCCAGAGTGAGAAAGCAAGATAACCAAACGCTGCTAACGCGATGGATGCGATTAGAGCATGTACCTGCCGCCCTTTTAGAAAGGAAGTAATCATATCAACACAAACAGGGTTACAGAAACCCATGCAGTAATAGTCAAAAGAAGATGCCGGTCGGAATATAGATCTCGAGCAGTATCATTCCCTTTCCCCTTAAGATGTAAAAGAAAAATATATCGGAAAATTCCATACACAACAAACGGCACCGTATAAATCAATGCACTGGTACCATGTAGCGCAACTGTTTCAGTGCTAACGGTATAAAGACTGTAGGTCAGGATCGTACATGCTGCAGTAATCGCCATAAATTGCTCGATCATCATTGGGCTATAGTCATCCAAAACCCGGCGTGTCAGCGCACGATCATGAACACCCGCTTGCTCTAGCGCCAACAACTCGGCTCTTCGTTTGGCAAAACCAAGAAATAGGGTAAGCATCAGCCCGCACAGTAATAACCAAGACGAGGGTGCAATGCTAAGCCCCACCGTTCCAACGAGAATCCGCAGCATAAACCCTGTGGAGATAATAAACACATCCAGCACAGCAACATGCTTCCAGCGCCACGAGTAGCCGATATTCAATAACGCATAAGCAAGAACAAAGACGAACGCCCATAGGCTTACAAAGGAAGCAAGCGCGAAAGCCAACATTGCAAATCCCCCACTCAACCACCAACCCATACGCAAGGAAATGGCGCCGCAAGCTAACGGTCGATTTCTCTTGGTAGGGTGCTGACGATCTGCCTCGATATCGAGAATATCATTGAGTACATACACCGCGCTAGCCACCGCACAAAAAGAGAGGAAAGCAATCCCTACAGAATAAAGTACTGACTGCTACCATTGACCCGAAAAAACCACGCCCAGTAAAACGAAACTATTCTTAATGTACTGGTGGGGGCGGATTAATTTAATAAACTTATTACTCATTTCAAAGCCCTGTAATAGTAAATGATTCAACCGCTATACCAAGATTGCGAGCATCTTCACTAATTTTTAATGTCTTTGGCGAGGTAGCATCCGGAATTTGTAATGTAATTAGGTTGGCCTCCTTAACAAACGAGCGAGGTATAACAAAGCGAATTTCTGACATAGGTTGTTCTCCAAACACGAATTCGGCGACAAACTTATTATTTGCTTCAATACGTAACCGCTGCTTATCATGGCTTGCTGTAACAAACGGAGCCATGTTTAACGAGATCGCAATAGCCCTCCCAACCGAGGACTTAAAACCAAATCGCGCAGCATTGCTTTCAGTCCACCGAAAATTTGGCTCAGGCCCACTCCAGCCAGAAATAAGGTAAGGTTCTGCGGCCGAGTCATTCAAAAAAATGGACTCGCCAGATTTAAATACCGGGAAATCTCTACTTATCTCAGGGGTGATAAAACCAGCAAGAAATTGTGGATGACTCCAGTCCCAAAGTCTCTCACTGTGCTCATCAACATTGTTTGGGCGAACATTCCATATCGAAGCATCATGACTGTAAGCCCCGCGAACATGCATGAACACACTAATAGCTATCAAAATCACAACGCCAACAGCATGTGGTAGTGTGTTTTTCGAGCCTACTATGCTCCATTTGTCATTCACTTCCCCACCAGTACTAGCAGCTTGTAATGAAATAATTGCAACAAGCATAACCCAGGGCACTACATCCGTCATAAACCTAGGACCATAGGAATGGCCGCCCCACCAATGTGGGAACCCAGAGACAACGACCCAATGCAGAATTATTGTTGCTACAGAAACAAAGACTAATGATCTTTCCTGAACGTATTGGCGAAATACTAACAGTGCTATGACAATAGAAAAGATGAATGGAGAATAAATAAGCAAACCTCTTGCAGGGCTTATCATATTTCCAGCCAAAGCAACAAAGAAGGTATCTGACCCTATTCTGCCAGCAGCATAGTAAGAGGGAAGAAAAGTACCAAAGTTATATTGAGAGTATAATAAAAACCCTGCAAGCCATGCCAACCCAATCAAACAGTAGGTAATAAAAACAGGACGGAAATAAACCAGCACCAGCACACTTACGGCAATAGTGCTGATACTAGATGTTGGCCGTACAAAGTACATCCATGCAACAAGCGTGGCAAGGAGCATTGGATTGGGTGATTTTTTTTCTTGTACGCCTCGCCAAACAAGAAAAATTACTGATGATAGTAGCAGCAAAAGCCAAGTGTGCGCCCACATTGCTCTGGATGCGGTGCTCAGTAGTGGCGTTGCTAAAGCAGCAGTTAGCGCGACCGCAAAACTGAAGGGTCTATTCAGTGAAACCCTACTTGTAAAGTAAAGAATAGTGACCGTAATTGAAATTAAAAATGCTGCTAAAATTCGTTCAATTTTTGCTTCGCCTTTGAGATTGTACGTGCCGTTTTCATTGACGGCGCTTAAACCAAATTCATTCAATACTGCTACAAATGGAACAGATAGAATTGAAGACCCATGAGGAAAGTAGTAGAAAAGTTTTTCTCCGCTCACTTCGACCTGATATGGATACCCACTCTTTACAATACCAGGCTTAGAAAAGGGCTCACTTCTCTCTATATTATATCCATCAAGCCTGACTGTTCCGTAGTCAATTAATGACTGGCTAACCATCATAGAATAGTTTGAATCACTCACTTGAATTACAGGTGCACTTAAATAAAAAATGGCGCAAAAAGAAAACAAAAATAATGCCGCTCTCTCTTGTAGAATCAGATTGATTATCCGCATACTGAAAACCCTTTTCCATGTTTTTTTATACCAAGCGCTCTTAAAAGCGACGATGCACTTTCAGACCAAGTAAGCCAAGACATTGATTCTGAGCTTCGGTGTTTGTTTGATTTATAGAGTTTTAACCAATCTTGAATTACTGCAGCTAATCTATCTGGTTCTGTCCCGTCAAAATAAAAGGCATATTCACCTGCAACTTCTCTAAATACGGGAATGTCACGAGCAATAATTGGCAATTGATGTTGAGCTGCTTCAATAAGAGGCAGGCCAAAACCTTCTCCTTCAGAGGCTGCGATTAAACAACTAGACGCTTCATAAACTTGTTCTAAATATTCATCACTGATGCTTTCTAACCAAAACAGATGTAAACCATACTTACAGTGCGAACGAATAGCGTTTGCAACTGAATCAACCATCCAGCCTTGTTTGCCGACAATAACTAGATTGACATCAACACCATTCGACCAAAGCTGCTCAAAAGCATTAAGTGTATGACTATGGCCTTTACGTGGCTCTAAGGTTCCTACCATTAGAAAACTTGTTTCCATTTTTATCGACCGAAGCACTGCAGCAGCATTATTCGGAAAGCCTTTTGTTGGTGCAGAGTTTTCAATATCAGCCCCTAGGTGGAACCAGTCAATCGAAAACTGATTAAGATCAACGCTACTGTTCTTTTGCACCCATTTTCCGAGTTCACCCTGAACGAACTTAGAAATACAAACCGCACCATCAAGCTTAAGTACCGATTCAAGCCAATACTTATGATTAAGCTCTGCCTCTGCAGGAAATTGAGATGGCAGAGTGAGCGGCAAAATATCATAAACGATTGCCTTAACTTCCACCCCGTCTCGTCTCAACCTATCATATAGGCCTGAACGCATCACCTCGGGTAGTATTCCTGATAGGAAGTCCGCAATCAGTAATAGGTCACCAGAAGCATGCATGACCGGCTCGTCCACCGCCCACTCTGAAGAAACACCAAGCATTTTTGCTGTCCACTCTCTTGCGTAGCGGTAATGCCACCGCCCCCCCTCTGACGACAAATATACCGGCTCAACCCGATAATCACTGAGGTTCATATTAATGAATTCACCCACTATTGAGCGAACCACACGCTGAATACCTGTTCGCAGGTCATTTTCAGCCGTCACCGTCACATCAACAAATAACTGCTTCTTTGTTGTTAATAATGGCAGGCTTTGCGCCATGCGTTCTGAAAGATCAATAAGTTCGTTATTGTCTAGCGGTGGCGTTCCAAGGCTTGCAATCTTGGCTATTTGAGCCTTTTGATTACACATGGATAAGCTTCTACTTTTTTCTATAACTTCAGCATATTGCTTGGCACATGCTCCTGGGGCATGCTTCGACCGAATCGTCAAAGCCGCGTTTTCACTAAAGGCCTTTCTTGCACTGGGGCTTTGCCATAATTTCTCCAGCGCCGCACTTAAATCTTTAACCAACTCATCACTATCTGATTCATGATTTAGCATCAAAACATCGTTTTTAGACAGTTCTACCATTGACCCGTTTGCATTTACGATTGTTGCTAGTCCGTAATTCATACAGTCCAAAATGGCCGCAGAAGTTTCGCCTCGAGACTCTGAACGTAATTGCACTGCGACATCGGCAGCAGCCAAAAAATCTCTATAGGTTTCGTCATCAGCCCAGCCTGTTATCTCTACATCTTCACATCGTTTTATACTGTTGATTAAAGACTTACCGTAGCTATCACTCGCCACCTCACCTACAAAAAAAAGTTTACACTCAGTTTGCGGTGCAAGTGCTGATGATAGCCAAGCATCAAGCAAGCGGCCATTTAACTTATGCTTTCCAAGAAGGCCAAAGCTACACACAACAAAATCACGGGGTGAAATTCCTAAACGTTTTCTTGCCCCAGGTCTATCTAACTGAGAGGCAGGTTCACGCAACAATGGTATTTCATAGCAACGGAAAAAATTGTTTTTGTAATACCTTTCTTCTGCTAACGCCTTTGCATAATTAGAATGAACAATAACACCTAGAGATTTCTCAAAAACACTATAACTTATCGGGTACTCTTTAAGCGTAGCGTGGACATCTTGTTGGGTAAAATAATCAATGACAGCCTTATATCCATGAGAAGCATAAAGCCCTCTTGTAAACCAGTGAGTCCTTTCGGCATGGGCTTCCATATAGTACATCAGGTCGCCCAGATAGAAGTCATGCAACACTACAACACCAGGAACCTGCTCCAGCAGATCAAACATATGCGAATGAAAAGGGGAGTTACCGAAATGGTAAATAACACGCTCATACAAATGCTGGTTTTCAATCAACATGGCAGGTGTCAATACGCGACAATTCTCAGTAATCCATTCATCTGAAATAGTTTTCTGAGCGACAACAACGTCGACGTCATAATATTTACTTAGCGCGGGAATTAACTCCGCACTATAAAAAGAAATTCCGCTTTTCTCCGGTGGCAAAGGCGAAACAAAGGCAAGCTTTCGTCGCTTACCTGCCGAAGAAATACCCTTTAGGGGAGCCTCTTTTGAGAGTTGCTGCTGACAAAATGAGATAATGGCTTTTGCTCGCTCAGACATTGAATCTGAACTCGGCAACAAAGCATCGAGTTCAAATACTTGTGGATGATCAGTAAGGCCTGCATCTTCAATGGTTGGCTTAGCAGCAATCGATGGAGCCCGTCCAGAAAACAGACCCGAAGTAAACATAGTTCCCTCATTACCACTTACAAGATGCCCCGGCACCAAAACATAATCAGCCCCTAAACTAGAAATAGATGCTTCACGAATCAATTCACCAACTCTCAAGTGCCAAGTAGAACCACACGGAAGTTCCGGCGGCACCCAAACATGTATCTTCTCTGTGGGGACAATACCAGAAAGAGCTTTACGAAGCGCATTCAGCTCAGAAGAAAGCAAACCATTTAGCGCGACAATCATATCAACGCCTTCGGAGTTCACGAGCTGCTTTATCAGCGCAACGGCATCACCTCCATTTCCACCAAGACGAATATCAATTTGGGCGCACTGCAAGTCCATAACAATACGCATTATTTTAATTCTCCATTTTTCGTGCTTAATTGCAAACTCAGTAAGTCTAGGTAAATTACCTTTGCCGATGAAGACAAACTTTCAGGTGCTCCCTTCATGTTGCTATTGCTGTCGTTGTCTTCAGCAATACTCGACATATGAAGCGAACCCTTTTGACTTTCTGAGTTAGAAATATTGGGCATTCCAACAAGTCCGTGAGCTAGAGCAATTCTTCTCGCTTTTTCATACAGTTTAGGAAACCAATTCTTTGTGCCTTTCAACCTCATCAACCAAACCGGGCGACAAAGGATCTGTCTAAGAGTAATTACTACCAACGGCCTTAAAAGCCATTTAAGCACATGAAAAGGCAGCATTATTAGCCAGCGCAACACCAATACTATTGCACGCAGCGGCCAAGTAATGCGCCAAGATTTACTTTTATAAACTGTTTGTAGCTCTTTTTTTAACCTACCTACCTCTAACCACCAGCGGTGATTAGACTGGTGCAGCTCATCAATTTTAGCCCTAGCTTCATCTAATTCATTACCCTGCTGATCTGCAATAGTCCACCAATGGTGGCTAGATTGATTTAGCTCATCAATTTTAAAATTCACCTCATCTAATTCGTTACTCTGTTCATTTGATTTTTGCGTTATATTATTAAGTTGCTCTTGGAGCGAGAGATTGGCTGCTTGGTGCGTTGATAGCTCGTCGTCTTTTACGCCTAACTGACCCTCTAACTGCGTCACTGTGTTGGTTGCTATGGCCAGCGATTCAATAAACTGTTCAATGCGTGGCTTCGTGGCATTCATCTCTTCTTGGAGCGAGAGATTGGCTGCTTGGTGCGTTGATAGCTCGTCGTCTTTTACTTCTAATTGACCCTCTAAGTGTACGACGCTATTTGCTAGCTCCCTCGCCTGTTGATTTAAAACCGTAGCTCTTTCATTCTGCTGTTTTTCATATAAACTGGTGATTTCGTGGAGAGTTACGCCATACTCTTTCGAAAAAAGCGCATCAAACCGACTAATCAGTTTTTTGGGTCCTTGCTTTTGAGCAACAATCGAGTAATCAGGGCTTACTCCACCTAAGACATCCATTAAAGAGAGACTCTGCGATGATTCCTCTAACTCCTTTATAGAGTTTGCCGCTTGCAAGCCTAAGACCTTTACTCGCACAAACCCCGAAAACTCTGCAACAAACGATAATAGGTTTGTTGGCAAGGGTTGCTCATGCGTAGGGTCAAGATAAAAATTGGTAGTGCCCACAACAATGTTCTCAGGATTTGGTGTCTCCAGAACCAGCAAGCCTCCTGGCGTTAACACTCTAAATGACTCATCAATAAGGGTTCGCAGCTTATCAAATGGTAGGTGCTCTGCAATATGAAAGCCTGAAATTACTGCGAAACTATTATCCTTCTGTCCGTGAAGATAGCTTATTGCATCTTCTTTTTCGACACTAAACCCCTGCAACTCGCATGCTTCTAGCATACCCTCATCAAGATCAACACCTTGCGCGTTAAAACCTTGTTCTTTTAATAATTCTAACCACTCACCTCGCCCACAGCCCAAATCTAAAGCACGATTAGGTTTTGCCGAACTCTTATGCAGTAATAACTTAACAAAAGGCAGATAAACCTCCAGTCTTGACTTTATTAGCTCTCGACTACCACGGTGCTTATCTTCAAATTCACGATAAAAGTTATCTGTCATCGCTTAATCTCCAATGCGGGCGGCAACCATGCCACTCCTTCAAAGTGGGACTTGTTCAAATTTACAACTTGAAAAACAAGCGCATGATCACGCCACTCATAATTTTTTACCATATGTGATTCTCCAGCATGGATCGCTACGCTAATCGAGTATGAACCTATCCCGAGACTGGCATCAAACGTAAACCCAAACTCTAATTTACTTCCCGCTATTACGTTAACCACATCCTCTTTTAAAAGATTCGTATTTGTGCCATATACAGACTGACCTAGGCGATCTTTAATCAGGTAGCCAAGCGTTACATCTGCCAGTTGTTGGTTTATTTTTATTTTAACTTTTAACAAAACTGTCTCGCCAACATCTACAAATTCAATCACCTCGTTTTTTTGATTTAAGAGTTCTATTGACTCTATTTTCGCTTCCCCCGTCCCTGAACTTGTTTGGGTTTTCCCATCGTCCAGCTTCCTAACTTCTACCGTGCTGTTCTCTTTTTCTGCAATGAGCGCATTGTAAAAATCAAACACTTCTTCTGGGTTACCATCTTTTATTACAGTTCCATTTTCCAAAAGAATAGCTCGGTTACACAGGCTTTGGATTGCCCCACGATCATGGGAGACAATCAATAATGTAGTGCCTTGTTCTTGAAACTCTCGAATACGATTAAAGCTTTTATGCTGAAAGTAGGTATCGCCTACCGATAGCGCTTCATCAACAATAAGAATTTCTGGGCGATAGGCTGTAGCTACAGCAAATGCGACTCGCATTTGCATTCCGCTTGAATAGGTACGCACTGGCTCATCAAAATATTCTCCAATCTCGGCAAAGGCTTCGATATCGGGCATGGCTTGCTGAATCTGCTCGGCACTAAAACCCATGAGACCTGCCGCATGAAATACATTTTGACGCCCTGTTAATTCGGGGTTAAAGCCCATTCCCAGTTCAAGAATGGCTGCAATACGCCCATTGATCTGTATTTCACCTTCTGTGGGCTGCAATGTGCCTGTAATCATCTTAAGCAGGGTGCTTTTACCCGCACCATTTTGGCCAATGATGCCGATGGCTTCTCCCGAGTTAATCTCAAAGCTTATATGCCGTAGCACCCAATGCTCTTCAGTCGGCTTTACTGGCAGGCCAAACCACCGTGCAAAGCGTTTCCACTCTGATGAGTAGGACCTAAAGGCTTTACCTACATTTTTTACGCTTAGAAGGCTCACAACACATCCACCATTTCTGCGCTTGATCGCCGGAATAAAAATAGGCCAAGTAGCATTAACGCACTGGCAATAGCAGCAATAATAATCAGGCCATCCATATCTGGCGTTTTGTTATAGACCAGTACCTGATGGTAGCCATTGGTTACGGCATACATTGGGTTTAATGCAAGTAAATGCCTGTAGCTTTCTGGGATGATATTTTCTGGGTAGACAATGGGGGTAAACCAAAACCATACTTGAAGAAGAATTGGGAAGGCTTGGCCAATATCACGTAAAAATACATTCATTACGCCTAAAATAAGACCTATACCCAGTGCTAACACAATAACAATTAACGTTAGTGGGATTAGCCATAACATAACCAAACTGAACTGGTGGCCAAGCAAAGCAAAAATGCCCAGCATAGAGGCGAACAACAAAATGTTATTTAACCCACAGGAGCCGACTACGATGGTTGGTAGTGTAATGCGTGGGAAACTCATCTTTTTCATCAAGTTGCCTTGCTCAATGAAGAGCGTTAAACATCGGCTGATAATTTCACTAAACAGGTTCCATGCCAACAAACCGGCCATTAGATAAATAGCGTAGGCGTATTTGTTATCAATACCTGGCAATTTTGCGGCTAAAATATTGGAAAGAATGAGCGCATAAATTAACACTTGAGACAGTGGATTAATAATCATCCACAAGCCCCCCAATTTGCTGCGCGCAAAACGGCTCACTAATTCATTACGGATAGAGCTAAGAACAAAATGGCGATACTGCCACAAACTACGAAACATTAAGCACCTTCTTTAATCAGGTTTTCGATCTCAGTTGTGCACTCCTTTACCAACTGAGCGTCTGCACGTGACTCTATATTCAAACGCAGTAGTGGTTCTGTATTAGAGCTGCGCAAACTAAAACGCCAATTAGGGAATTCAAGGCTGATACCGTCTGTATTATCTATGGTTGGGTTCAATGAGGAAAAATGCGCTTTGACCTTTTCGATACTGGCTTGAGTATTTTCAACCTTATAATTAATCTCGCCGCTGCATGGGTATGCAGCCATTCGATCACCCACTAGCTTGGATAAAGAGCAACCTGATTGACTGATTAATTCAGCAACTAACAGCCAGGGAATCATGCCGCTGTCGCAGTAGGCAAAATCACGAAAGTAGTGATGGGCACTCATCTCGCCGCCGTATATGGCATCTTCTGCGCGCATACGTTCTTTAATAAAGGCGTGGCCTGTTTTTGATTGAATCGGTTTCCCGCCCGATTTATTGACGATATCAATTGTGTTCCAAGTTAGACGCGGGTCGTGAATAATATTTTCGCCTTTATGCTTCTTTAGAAACACCTCGGCCAATAGACCAACGATGTAGTAGCCCTCTATAAACTCACCATTTTCGTCAAAAAGAAAACAACGGTCAAAATCACCATCCCATGCAATACCCATATCCGCACCATTAGCTTTAACCGCATCTGCAGTTGCTTTGCGATTTTCTGTTAATAATGGGTTAGGAATTCCATTTGGGAAGGCACCGTCTGGTTTGTGATGTACTTTGATAAATTCAACTGGTACACCTCGTTCTTTAAAACCTACTTCAATAGCATCAATTACATGCCCTGCCGCACCGTTGCCTGCATTAACGACCAACTTAAGGGGTTTGAGTTTTTCTGTAGCCACATAACCAAACAGGTGGTTAACGTACTCATTTAGGATAGACAACTTGCTGATTGAGCCTTGCTTGCTGGCCTCCTGAAATTTTTGGTTTTCTGCAGTATGCTGGATTTCTTTTAATCCACTGTCGCCACTGATAGGCTTAGCACCTTTGCCAACCATTTTCATGCCATTAAAATCTATCGGATTATGACTGGCCGTCACCTCAACTCCGCCATCCACATCTAAATGGAAGGCTGCAAAGTATATTTCCTCTGTACCTGTCATGCCAATATCAATCACATCGGCACCGGCATCCATTATACCTTTTGCAAGTGCCTGTTTAAGTGCTTCGCTGGTTAAGCGTATATCACCGCCAACAACAATTCGTTTAGCCTGAAGGTGCTGAGCAAATGCACGGCCTATACGGTAGGCAATTTCTTCGTTAAGCTCTTCGCCCAATTTACCGCGGACATCATAGGCTTTAAAGCAGGTTAGCTGGTTCACGAAACGCGTCCATAAACATCCTGAAAGCGCACGATATCGTCTTCACCCAGATAACTTCCTGTTTGCACTTCAATCATCACTAGCCATTCGGATCCAATGTTTTCTAAACGGTGCTTATGCTCGGCCGGTATGAAGGTTGATTCGTTTAGTTTAAGCGTCAATTCTTTTTCGCCATTAATCACCTTAGCCGTGCCACTTACTACAATCCAGTGCTCACTACGATGGTGATGCATTTGCAAGCTAAGGCTTGCACCTTGTTTTACTTCAATGCGTTTGATTTTAAAGTGGGGGCCTTCTTCTAACACCGTATAAGTGCCCCACGGCCGATATGCCGTACGATGGTGTTTGTGGGCATCGTGACCAAGCGCCTTTAATTGGCTATATATCTGCTTAACCTTTTGAGCCTCTTTCTTATCAACAACCAAAAGTGCATCGGGTGTATCTACAATAACAAGGTTATCTACCCCGACTACGCCTACCATTCTGTTTTCACTTTCGATAGTACAGTTACGACTATCCTGTATTAACACATCGCCTTTTATCCGGTTATTGTTTTCATCTGCTTTGGCTAAATCACCTAACGCTTGCCAGCAACCGATATCACTCCAACCAATATCACAAGCCACGACCGCTGCATTACTCGTTTTTTCCATTACAGCGTAGTCAATGGAGTCATCTGGCACCATCTTAAAATATTCAGGGGTGATTTCTACCTGGCAGGACTTAGTTCCCGATACTTTTCTTGCATGTTCAATGCAATTTCTAGTAGCGTTAATAACGTCTGGACAATGCTTTTCCATTTCTTGAAGCATTGACTTGGCTGTAAAACAGAACATTCCAGAGTTCCAAAGAAAGTTCCCCGACTTAAGATATTCCTCTGCTTTTTCAAGCGAAGGCTTTTCAACAAAGCGAATAACATCATGCCCGCTAGATTCTATATAGCCATAGCCAGTTTCTGGCGATGTTGGCTGTATGCCAAACGTAACAATTTTCCCTGTTTTGGCAAGTTCGCACGCTTTAGCAACTGCGTTAGCAAAAGACTCTTTATCTTCAATTAAGTGGTCTGCCGTTAACACAAGCAAAATAGCATCGTCGCCATGCGTTTCCGCAGCCTGAATACTTGCCGCGGCAATGGCAGGAGCTGTGTTGCGACCAAAAGGCTCCAGAATAAAACTGGTACTTATATGGTCGCCCACCAAGCTATCGACTTCTTCATACTCATCTTCTGTTTTAAAAAACAGCTCACGATTAGTCACCGTCATAATTTCTTTGACGTTAGGCAACTCCACGCCACGCAGAAAAGCCTTTTGCAAAAAACTCTCGCCGTCGCTCAGCCTGATAAAAGGTTTGGGGTGCGCTTCTCTAGACACAGGCCAAAGCCTAGAACCTGAACCACCACAAAGAATTGTTGGTATAAGAGCATATTCATTTTCTAATGAGTCCATACGAGCATTCGGCATAGCTTCCTTGTTTTGATAGATTTACAACCACCCCAACTGGAATAACTGCTTTAGGGAGAGAGAGGGGGGGAGGGGGAGGGGATTATCTATCATAACTTCTCGTTTTGCTACTAAAAACGATATTTTAGATTGCTTCTATTCTCATACATAACTGGGTTATAGCAAGCAACAAAACATAAAATACTTATCAATCAGAATAGCCCAAGTACTTGAGCGCTTTAAGGGAAACCCTCATCGCTAAGACTAACCGTTTTACATCAACGCCATCCACTCGTGAGTCAAATAATAAAATCTGCTTGGTATTCGGCAAGACCTCTTCAACTTTTCTACAATGATTTGCGCTTGTTGATCATTGGTCCTCATTATTAACTTCTAAATTAATAAACGATCAACTTGTTCGTTATTTTTTATATGCTGCTCAAAAATCTCATCAATATCTTCTTTGCTTTTATACTGATACCACGTCTCCTCTGGGTAAATAACCAGCACGGGGCCCTGTCCACAACGATCTAAACAACCGGCATTATTTACTCTCACTCCATCAGGCCCCGCCAAGCCCGCCTCTTTAACTTTCTTCTTCAGATAATCACGCAGTTCTTGCGCATTATGATCTTGGCAACTGGCGCGCCCGTCGGTTCGTTGGTTCGTGCAAAAGAAAACATGTTGTTTGTAGTAAGGCATAAGTGGAAACGCTATTGAGTGAGTGTAGATGCAATAAAAAACGGGTTTAATAAATTGGGCTTGTTATACGAAAGCTGGCCTAAGGTTTGCCCATTTTCATACCGCTTCACTTCCATTCCCGCTTCAACTATTACCGCGTGAGCAGCGGCCGCGTCCCATTCCATTGTTGGGCCTAATCGCGGGTAAATATCCGCTTCTCCTTCGGCAACCAAACAGATCTTTAAAGAACTGCCTATCGAAACCAGCTCTTTCTGTTTATCCGTTTCTATTACATCAATATATGCTTTCGTCTCATCAGACATGTGCGAGCGGCTCGCCACTATTTTATACACTTCGCGTTGGTCGGCCTTTTTTAAGGGTAGCTGCTTGCCACCCTTAAAAGCCCCCTCACCTTTTTTAGCCCAATACATTTGGTTTAGCGCAGGCGCATAAACAACACCTAGAACAGGAGCACCTTTATGTATTAGAGCAATATTGACCGTGAACTCGCCATTCTTTTTAATAAACTCTTTGGTACCATCCACTGGGTCGACCACCCAGAAATACTCCCAGTTTTCCCTTTCTTCATATGGGATACCCTTCCCTTCTTCCGACATGATTGGAATGTCTGTTTGATTTGCTTGATCCAAGGCTTTTAAACCTTTTCCTATAATCGCATGAGCTGCTTTATCCGCTTCCGTTAATGGCGACTTATCTGCCTTAAACTCAATATCGAAGTCTTTTTGGTAAATAACCATAATGGCATCGCCCGCTTTTTTCGCCAGCGCCACCACGTCTTGTACGTCTATTTTATTAATCATGTTAGATAGATGCGTGTTGCTTAAGGTAGTCGACCACCTGAGTTGCAGCTTGTTCAATGCTGATACCATCGTTTATAACGTGAAACTCTGGATTAACTGGCACTTCGTAAGGCGAATCTATGCCCGTGAAATCTTTAATTTCTCCGGCGCGGGCTTTCTTATACAGCCCCTTAGGGTCCCTTTGTTCACAAACACTTAGCGGAACGTCTATAAAGACTTCAACAAATTGACCTGCCATCGCCACCTTGCGCACCATTTCTCCATCTTTTTCAAACGGTGCGATAAACGCGGTCACAACGACTAAGCCTGAATCACAAAATAGATTGGCCACTTCACCCACGCGACGAATATTTTCTACGCGATCTCCTTTCACCCCGTGCGGAGTAATGGCATCACTGGCTTACTTGCAAAGCGTCTATGACAACAAGTCATCTATCGAGCGACAACCCCACTCTGGAAATTGTTCTCTTACCAATGCATTAAGCTCTTTCTCAAAAGCGCTGTACTCTTTTGCTGATGCTTTTTGCGTTGTCACGTCAGATTTACCTTGAATCATACCTGCCGCTAATGTTGCATTCGTGTACTTATCAATCACGATAAAGCTGCCTGTTCCTTTTACATCGGTATAGGCATCAAACGCTATGGTTTGCTTTAGTGAAAGCTGACACTGCGCAATTTCATTCAGTTGCAATTCGCTTGTTTCAATTTTTTCTAAGGTATTAACATCAATCTTGTGGTCGATGCTATTAAAGCGGCCCGGCACTACGTTGCTAGCTCTTTTAATGAGGTAGTCGACACCTGTTTGCATCGCCTCTTCGTTCATCCACACCATGGTGACTTCTAGCTGGTCAGATAATTCTGGAATATCCGTCGTTTTAACAATCATGTCACCACGGCTAATGTCCACTTCATCCTCTAACGTCAGGGTGATGGCCATTGGCGCAAAAGCTTCATCAATGGTCATGTCTTGTTCAGCGACTGCCGGTTGAATCACTTGCTTAACAATGGAGGTCTTCTTTGAAGGCAATACGGTCACGTGATCACCCACTTTAATCGTGCCAGCCGCTATCGTGCCGCAAAACCCTCGGAAATCCAGGTGCGGACGATTGACATACTGAACCGGCAAGCGGAAATTTTCTAAATTAACCGTGTCTTCAAGTGGAATTGTGTTTAGTTGCTCCATTAACGGTGCATCGGTATTCCAAGCCATATTCTCACTGGCGTTAACCACATTGTCGCCGGTTAAAGCGGAGACCGGTACAAACACCGGGTCAACAATGCCAAGGCCTTTTGCAAAGGCTTGATACTCTGCTTTTATCTCGTTAAATCGCTGCTCACTAAAGTCAACCAAATCCATTTTATTCACCGCCACAACGATATTTTTAATACCGAGCAGGTGAGTGATATAACTGTGACGGCGCGTTTGTGTCTGCACACCATAGCGCGCATCGATAAGAATAATCGCTAGGTCGGCGGTTGATGCGCCAGTAGCCATATTACGGGTATATTGCTCATGGCCTGGGGTGTCAGCGATGATGAATTTACGTTTATCGGTGGCGAAAAAGCGGTACGCCACGTCAATGGTAATCCCTTGCTCTCTTTCTGATTGCAAGCCGTCTACCAATAACGCCAAATCAATGCTTTCGCCGGTCGTGCCGTGTTTTTTAGAGTCTTGATGAATCGCCGCCAGTTGATCTTCGAAAATCATTTTGCTGTCATGTAGCAGACGCCCAATGAGGGTGCTTTTGCCGTCATCCACGCTACCGCAGGTAATAAAACGCAATAGCTCTTTATTTTCGTGCTGGTGGAGGTACGCCTCGATATCCGATTCGATGAGTTTGTTTTGTTCAATAGCCATTAGAAATACCCTTCTATCTTTTTCTTTTCCATAGAGCCTGATTCATCGTGATCGATCAATCTACCCTGACGTTCTGACACTTTAGTCAGCAGCATCTCTTGAATAATCTCAGGCAAGGTCTCTGCCTTCGACTCAACCGCACCCGTTAGCGGGTAACAACCCAACGTTCTAAAACGTACTTTTTCCATCACCGCTTTAGCCCGTAATTCTTCAGGCATACGATCATCATCGACCATAATTTTGGTACCGCCGTACTCGACCACTGGACGCTCTTTAGCGAAATACAAATCAGGAATCGGTATACCTTCTAAATAGATATATTGCCAAATATCAAGCTCAGTCCAATTCGACAATGGAAACACCCGAATCGACTCGCCTTTTGCGTGGCGACCATTGTAGGTATCCCATAATTCGGGACGCTGCGCCTTTGGGTCCCAACGATGGTGTTTATCACGGAAAGAATAAATACGCTCTTTCGCGCGTGACTTTTCCTCATCGCGCCTTGCTCCACCGAATACCGCATCGTATTGGTAAATATCCAGCATCTGACGCAAGCCTTCGGTTTTCATGATGTCTGTGTGCATCGATGAACCGTGTTCGAATGGGGAAATATTCAACTCTTCGCCTTTCGGGTTGATATACACCACTAATTCCATGCCCACTTCTTTCGCACGCTTATCACGAAACTCGATCATTTCTTTAAACTTCCACTGCGTATCCACGTGTACCAATGGAAACGGTGGCTTAGCCGGATAAAATGCTTTTTGCGCCAAGTGCAGCATCACCGATGAATCTTTACCCACGCTGTACAGCATCGCCGGGTTATCAAACTCGGCAATCACCTCACGCATAATATGAACAGACTCCGCTTCTAGCCGCTTTAAGTGCGTCAATTGCTTTTTACTTATAACCATAATGTTTCTTTTAAATAGAATATATAATATTTAATTATAATGAATTCTCAATCACTTTACTTATTTTATTGCTTTGCCAGCACAAAATAACTTTTCTGATAAAGGTCTTTGAGTTAAGTGCGGATTATGCCTGCCATCCTGCCCCACGTACACCCTTAGCAAAAACGAAAATGAATCTCCACGCGGGCGCTTAGCGCTTATTCAAGGCTGGTCGGAAGGCCACCTCAAGCTCTCTGACAAGCTCAGCCAACATATTGATATTGCCTAACTTGCCGAGCCTGCGAAAGCATGTGCCCAGCCGAGGTTCCTTACGCCCGTCTGGTCAATGATTTTCGCAGTGAAACCGCTGTAACACGTAATAATACGCTGATTTTCTCGAGCGTTCAGCTATTAAGCTTTTAACCAGGCAACACCGAATAAGCTTAAACACGCTACTACGCAGCTACCAACATTTAGCTTTCAACAAATCACCCTTACCGCTTAACCATTATCTACCGAAGAACATTGTTAGCAACAACCTTCGTGAAAAATACGCATCAGCGAGCTCTTTTGGAGTGCGGTCACGTGGCCCTGTTCACCGGTTGCGCTAGTGAAGTTATCGACTCAAAAACGATCAAAACAGTCTCTATCTACTGCAATATTGCGGTTTTGACATCACTATTCCCAAAAACCAACGTTGCTGCAGCGCCATTGATTTACACGCTGGCAAGAAAAGTCACTACCTTGAACTGGCGCAACAAAACGACGCAGTCTTTTCAGGCAACAGCTATGACGCCATTATCACACTCGCCAGCGGCTGCGGCTCTACGCTGGCCGAATATGATCACCCACTATCCGACAACATCAGTGATTTTATTGCACCCTTTTTAGCAAAGACTATCCTTTGAATTCCTTAACGCGTCGGCGTGGCTACACACGCCCTGCACATTTAAAAACGCACCATCAAAAAGCACCTACATATCCACTTTATTAACTCATATCGGCGAATTAACCATCAACAGCTTTGAGGCTGAGCAAGCCTACTGTGGCGCTGCCGGCAGCTACATGCTCAACCACAAAAAAACGGCTAACACGTTACGCGGCAAAGCGTTAGCGCCCGTAAATCAACAGCCAACAGATTACTTGCTAACCAGCCATATCGGCTGCGCGCGTGATTAAAGCAAGCAGGGCTTAACACCGACGCCTTACATCCGGTATCATTACTGGCACAACAACTAAAGGTTTAACCATGCAAAGAGCTTATTCACCTGCCGACACGCTCATCGATCACCTCGATCGAGTGATCCGCACACTGGCTGGGCACGCAAAAACAACCGGCCGAAGCGACCCCGCCGATGCAGCTAACGACACCGAATTAAACGATGATGAAGCTAAATTATCCGCCCAACTCATGCGCGTTAATCATGCCGGCGAAGTGGCGGCTCAAGCTCTGTACCAAGGCCAATCGCTGACTGCTCGCAACAAAGAGATTCAAGAACAACTAAAGCAAGCCGCTGAAGAAGAAAATGATCACTTGGCTTGGTGTAAAAAACGCGTCAACCAGCTTGGCCAACAAACCAGCATTCTAGACCCCTTGTGGTACATAGGCTCTTTAGCCATTGGTGCCACCGCTGGGCTGGCTGGAGATAAGTGGAGCCTTGGCTTCTTGGCCGAAACTGAAAGGCAAGTCGTTCGTCATATTGATAGCCATTTAGACCAACTACCCGACGCAGACCATAAGACACGCGCCATCCTTGAACAAATGCATAAAGACGAAAATCAACACGCAACCACCGCGGTTGAGCAAGGTGCCGCTGAGTTACCTGAACCCATTAAGCAAGGCATGCAATTGGTCTCTAAAATAATGACAAAAGCATCCTTTAGGATTTAACCCCGCGTGAATAAGGACTGGAATTCCCTTGTCGAATTTGACAAACAACACATCTGGCACCCCTACACCAGTCTGAACCACCCAACCCCAGTTTTCCCTATTCAGTCCGCATCGGGTGTTCGCCTAACTCTGGCCGATGGCCGTGAATTAATTGATGGCATGTCATCGTGGTGGGCGGCTATTCATGGCTACAACCACCCCGCCTTAAACGCAGCCATTACCGAGCAGCTCGCCGCCATGTCGCACGTAATGTTCGGCGGCCTAACGCATCAACCAGCCATTGACTTAGCCAAAACACTCATCGACATCACCCACGATGATTTACAGCATGTGTTCTTTGCAGACTCCGGTTCCGTCTCCGTTGAGGTCGCCATTAAAATGGCCATTCAATATTGGGCATCGCAAGATCAACCCCAAAAGCAGCGTTTATTAACCATAAAAAATGGCTACCACGGCGACACCTTCGGCGCGATGGCAGTGTGCGACCCAGACAACGGCATGCACCATTTATTTAATGACGTACTGGCCAAGCATTTATTTGCCAAAAGCCCCACGTGCTTTGAACAAGAACACTACGACGCTGAGGCCATTGAGGATTTTGAACGCCTGCTAAAAGAAAACCAATCAACCATTGCAGCCGTTATTTTAGAACCACTGGTTCAAGGCGCAGGCGGCATGCGTTTTTATAGCGCCGCGTATCTAAAAAAAGTTCGCGCATTATGCGATGAATATAACGTACTGCTCATTGTTGATGAAATAGCCACCGGATTTGGCCGTACAGGGTCATTATTCGCCTACCAACAAGCCGACATTGCCCCCGATATTTTATGTGTTGGAAAAGCACTCACCGGCGGTTACCTGAGCCTAGCCGCCACTCTATGCTCCAGCAAAGTCGCCAACGGCATTGGTAGCGGCCAGCACCCCACCCTCATGCACGGCCCCACCTTTATGGCCAACCCGCTGGCTTGCGCCGTTGCCAATGCCAGCTTAAAACAACTGCTCAATTCACCTTGGCAACAACGCATTAGCAATATAGAAAACCAACTCCAACAACAACTGGAACCTTGCCGCGCATTCAACGCCGTTAAAGACGTGCGCGTAAAAGGCGCTATTGGCGTCATAGAACTGCACAAACCGATTGATATTCACTGGATGCAACCGCGTTTTGTAGAACTAGGCGTATGGGTACGCCCCTTCGCACATCTCGTGTATGTAATGCCGCCGTATGTTATGAATAGCGCCGATTTATCCAAAGTGACATCGGCAATGGAACAAGTCACCTCAGAAATCAATTAACACCCTCAAACACCTCTCTACCGCGCCTTAAAATCTGTTTTTTTGGTGATGAACGCGTTGTACGAACCTACCTTTTAGGCGAGTTTAGCGCTCAGTCAGAATCACTCAGGCTTTTACGACCCAACCGTCTTTAGATAAAAAGCAGCCAGTATTATTAATTAGCCCCACCTTTAAACAGCCGGAGCAAAACCAAAAAACCGTTAACAGGAACTATGTTATTTTAAGAGTATATAGCGTCGTCAAATTCCCGGTTTATGCTTGATTATCGTATTAACAGGAATTTTGTTCCCGCTATATAAGGAAATTAAAGGGAATTATGATTCCTGTTAATAACAAGTTATGCTCCCAAGGCTCTGTAGGCGAGCACCCCCTTATTGGAGATATAGTAGCCTTCGTAGTCTTTCTCAACTAAACTATGCTTATCAAGCCAAACAAGTGTTTTTCTCATATCTGGGATAGAGGTATCTAGTTCTTCAGCAACAGTATCAGCAGTAAATTTCTCTAACTCAGACGCTCCCAGAAAATACTCCATTACATCTTGGTCTAGCTTATTTAATTCAATCGGTTTAACCTTTTTCTTCTTAATCAGGTGCCTGTAATCCCATAGTGCAATTAAACAAACAGGCGTAATAATCAGTAGTACCACTTCCCACAACGGCATAGTTATCTCCATTAGAGAGGCTTGGTAAGTTTCTAATACGCTGGTTATTACTATGTTGAAATCTCTTGCAAAGAGATATGTAATAGCCTCATATATAGAAACCACTAAAGCCAGCTTTTTATTAATAAATTCCATGCCAATATCACCTGAATTACTACTACCTCAAATATACTAGCATAACAAACAATTTCAAAATGGACGCGAAAAGACACTCGCGCCCTTTAAATTAAGCGTTAGCCGTATCAAATCCGACAATGGCCTTGCATTAACTAAATTACACGTTATCATGTTACATGTAATTTAGTTAATGAGGTTTAATCATGAGTCCAGTAATCAGAATCCCAGAAGTTTTATTTTCGCGCCTAGAACAACATGCAAAAGGCTTTGATACACCAGCAAACGTAATTGAGACATTACTTAATCACTTTGAAGGTATAGATGCAAAAACATCGAATATCCCACTAGCCGATGATGCGGTTAAAAAAAGAGATACGACAAAATATTCATTTAAAAATCAAAAGTATGGCAAAGGAAAGTTAGTCTTAGCTATTATCAAAGATTTTGTTTCTAGCAATCCAAAAACAACATTTGATAGCTTAGCTAAAGCATTTCCAAAAGAGCTTCAAGGATCCATAGGCGTATTTAATGAGCTTCAAGGTATTCAAAAGAAATACGAAACCAAAAGCCACAAACGACATTTTGTAAAAGAAGTTATCGGTTTAAAAGATTGTGATATTGTTATATGCACTGAATGGGGTGTTGCTAACATTAACGGTTTTATAGAAAAAGCAAAATCAAATGGCTATATCATCACATCAACAAACGGCTAACAAAAACTTGCATCTGACCGTAAAAAGCGTCACTTTTTTTACGTCAGCTGAAGTAAGGCGTTATGTGTCTTAGGAAAGTTTAATGATTGAATTCGTATCCAACAAAAACGTTGATGAGGCATTGCCTTTAATCAGGAAATACCAAGAGTTTTATAAAGTAGCAGATATATCAGACTCAAAAAACAAAGAGTTCTTTTCGCAGTTTGGCGAAACCAGCCCCTTTGGTTGTCAATTTATATTCCGCAATAACTCTAAGGCTGTCGGTTTTGCCACGGTGTTTTTCACATATTCATCCACTCTTGCGGTTAAAGTTGCCATATTAAATGACTTGTATACATTGCCGGAAATGAGAGGCAAAGGTATTGGTAAACAACTCGTCGAGCATTGCAGGGATTTTGCAAAATCAAATGGTGCATCAAGGCTACAATGGGTAACTGCACCAGATAATGAGCAAGCACAAAAACTTTATGACTCACTAGATACGGGTAAGAGCACATGGTACTTTTATACATACAACACATAACAAAATAATCAAAGGCGACGCGGAAAAAGACCCGCGCGCTTTATTAAAAACGTTATGCGTCTTGATGATGTTGCGCAACATGCTACACTCTGCAAATGATCAAGTCCTTCAAACATAAAGGCCTAGAAAAATTCTATTGCTCTGGTAACACAAAAGGCATTCAAGCAAAGCATGCAAAGAAAATACGTATGCAGCTTATTGCACTAGATACCGCCCAACTCATTGAAGATCTTGATATCGCAGGCTATCGGTTACATCAGCTAAAAGGTAATTTCAAGGGTTGCTGGTCAATTACTGTAAATGCAAATTGGCGCATTACTTTTAAGTTTTCCGACGGCAATATTTATATCGTAAACTACGAGGATTATCACTAATGGTTATGCACAATCCGCCTCATCCAGGTGAGTTTATACAAGCTACATACATGGAGCCATTTGGTCTAAGTTGCCGTTATTTAGCGGGGAAACTCAATGTGGCTGCATCTACTCTCAATAGAGTTTTAAAAACTCAAAGTGGTATTAGTCCAGAAATGGCGCTTCGCCTTTCCAAGGCACTAGGCCGTAGCCCTGAGAGCTGGCTTTCTATGCAAGATTCATATGATTTATGGCAGGCAAGAAAGCACATTAAGCTTAGTAGTGTTCAAAAAGTTCATCTTAATGTCGCATGATAAGCTCTTCCAGCTGACCATAAAAAGCGTCACTTTTTACGTCAGCTGAAGTGAGGCGTTATGTGTCAATTAAATAGAGGCAATATATGGATTGGAAGGTATTTTTAACAATATTTGGGGCGGTATTCATCGCTGAGCTGGGTGATAAAACTCAGCTAGCTACCATGCTATTTGCCACAGATAAAGAGGTAAGCAAATACACCGTTTTTTTTGCTGCTTCTGCTGCTCTCATTGTAGCTTCAGCTCTTGGTGTTCTTGCCGGTACTTTATTATCCGAATACATAAATGAAAAACACCTGCACTATGTTGCTGGTGCGGGTTTTATCGGAATTGGTATTTTTACTTTATACAATGCGTAAAGCACATAACAATTGACTGCGGTTAAAAGTCAGTTTTTTATGTTCATTTTGAGGGGAGAGAGGCTTTTAAAAAACCCCTTACTCCCCTAGCACGCTGGTTAATTCGAACGTTAGGCTTTAAAAATCATGCCATATATTACAACGTATAAAAAAGCAGGTTATATCGCTGTAACCTTTATTTCAACTATCGCAATATTAATAGTTTTTTCGCTCGATCCAATCGAGCAAAACCCTGAATACCACGAATTTGTGGATCAAAGAATATTTTTTGGTATCCCTAATTTCTGGAACGTCATCTCTAACCTTCCATTCTTATTAGTCGGCGGTCTAGGGCTTTATAGTATTTATTATTCTAAAAAAGCAGCATTAATCAATGAGTTTAAAATCGCCTATTCATTGTTTTTTCTTGGTGTTTCAATGGTAGCAGTTGGATCATCTTATTATCACCTCTTGCCAAGCAACGAGACACTGGTCTGGGATCGCCTACCGCTGACTATTGCTTTCATGTCACTATTTTCAATTGTTATAAGTGAGTTCACTTTTCCAAAACTTGGGAAAATACTACTGTGGCCGCTAATTATGGTTGGTGCGTACTCTGTATATTACTGGCTCATCACCGAACGTCAGCATGCTGGAGATTTACGATTATATTTCTTGGTTCAATTTCTACCGGTATTAGTAATGCCGTTAATGCTTTTACTCTTTAAACCAACATTCACAAACAATAAAGGTTACTGGTTATTGTTGTTAGCTTACGTGCTGGCCAAATTATTAGAGTATTTTGATGCCCATATTTACAATGCTTTATTTTTTATTAGTGGCCACTCCATTAAACATATCGCGGCAGCATTTGGCGTATATTTACTATTATTGTCATATAACGATCGAGAAAAAGCCTAACCATACGTTTAACAACGTAGCTTTGCACTATGCTCTGTATAAAATGAAAGCTGAGAATTAAAATAAATATGAATGAAGAGCTAAAATTAGAAATCTCTACGTTATCTCAAAACGCGCGTGCCTTTCCTAAAGCCTTATGTGCCTAGATAAATAGTCGCATGGATATAAAATTAGGCAACCTGTTCCAATCTATCCCTGACAATCTCGATGATGAGGTTTTTGACCTACTTATTCAAAATGAAAAGGTTAAGGTAGAGAGGATAATTTCCAAAGGTCACCGTTCCCCGAAATCAGGATGGTATGACCAAGAACAAGATGAGTGGGTCGTTGTTCTAAAAGGAGAGGCCGTCATTGCATTTAGAGATGGCGCTGAATTTAACCTTATTGCAGGCTCACATTTAAATATACCGGCGAACACGAAGCATAAAGTGACGTGGACCGACCCTGAGGTAGAAACGATATGGCTTGCTATTCACTACTAATCCAAACAGCACGGAGGTGATACATTGGCTTACTATCTAATCAAAATTGCCATCACTACAATTTTAATTGTCTTGATTTCCGAGGTTGCCAAGCGCAGCAGCTTTGTTGGCGCCATCTTGACCTCTATTCCATTGATCTCGGTACTGGCGATGACCTGGCTTTATATAGACACCAAAGATATTTCAAAGATTAGCAATCTTTCGATCAGCGTCTTTTGGCTTGTCATTCCTTCCTTGGCTTTATTTTTGGCATTACCGTTACTACTGAAACAGGGTTTAAACTTTTACCTCAGTATGGGAATTTCAATAGGGCTTACCGTTGGCTGTTATTGGCTTATGATCACCGCTTTAGGTTATTTTGGAGTAGAACTGTGAGTGCCGTCTAACACGCATGGTCAGCCCAACCGCCGCAAGCTGATGTGCGCGTTTGGTCTAAGCTGCGCCTCTACTTCCCAATCAACGGTGGGTGGCAAATAATCTGCACGGTAATACCTTCAGGGTCATAACAATAAAAACTTTTTGCGCCATCGCGGTGCTTACGTGGTTGCGTTTTCATTTTAATGTTGTGATGCGTTAGAAAGGCAAACCACTCATCTACGTCCTCTTCTGTATCTAGAAAAAAGCCTATATGGTCTAGCGTTGGCACCCCGCTTTGCTCGCCGTTTACAACGTGTAGGGCCAAATTATCATTCCCTGACGTTAGGTAAACATTATCGGCATCGGGTCGCCACTCCACCGCCATGCCCATGAGCTCAACATAAAAATATTCACTGGCGGCTAGGTCGCGCACATTCAGTGCGACGTGCCGAAGGCCGGTGGTGGGGTTAGGGCGTTTCATTCGGCATCTACGTCAATAATTTCATAGTCGTGCGTTATCTCTACGGCTTTGCTGAGCATAATTGATGCCGAACAATATTTTTCGGCAGATAAGTTCACCGCACGCGCCACGGCTTTTTCCGTTAAGCCTTTGCCTGAAATAATAAAATGCACATGGATTTTTGTGAACACGGCTGGCACGGTATCTGCCCGTTCTGCATGAATTTCTGCTACACAATCGGTGACGTTTTGACGCGCTTTATCTAAGATCATTTTTACATCAAACGCGGTGCAGCCGCCCATGCCGGTTAGCAGCATTTCCATTGGGCGCAAGCCTAGGTTTCTACCACCATTTTCTGGCGCGCCGTCCATCACAACGGTATGCCCACTGCCAGACTCACCCAGAAACATTGCTCCTTCCACCCACTTTATTCTTACATCCATCGCTATTCCCTACTGGTTAAATTTAGCTGCAAAGAATATCACAAAATTCATTCACGGCCTGTTCTTTGCTGCCCTTCGAATTCAACTGGGCAAGCTATTTAAGAATTCTCTGCTACACTTCATTCCATGAGCAAACTAAAGCCCATCCTTAACTTCTCTGGCATGCCCGATGAGACCTTCGCCCGTTTCATCAGCTTTTGCCATCGCCACGAATACCCGAATAAGACCGACATCATTCAACCTGGCGATGATGTCGATACCTTATATTATTTTATTGAAGGCTCCGCTTATGTTCGTGTTGACGAGATAGATGGGCATGAGTTTATTGTCGCTAACCTTAGCCGTGGTGACTTTATTGGTGAGGCCGGTTTCTTTGAACCTGACGGTAGCCGAGATAAACGAGACGTCTGTGTTCAAACTTGTTCCACTTGCCAACTCGCAGGCATTAGCTATAACCGCTTGAGCTCATTACTGGATAATGAACTCAAAGCAGACAGCAGGGAAATTATTTCTGCACTGGGCAGGCAACTTGCCAAACGCCTGTTGCAGACTAGCCGCAAAGCCGGGCACCTCGCCTTTTTAGATGTCAGCGGCCGAGTCGCAAGGACGTTGATCGATTTAACGGAAACGCCCGAAGCAATGACCCACCCTGAGGGCATGCAAATTAGAGTAACCCGTCAAGACATTGGCCGGATGGTTGGCTGCTCTCGCGAGATGGCGGGGCGTGTTCTTAAATCAATGGGTGAAGAAGGCCTGATCGAAGTGAACGGCAAAACAATCCTAGTTAAAGGCGATCGCTTAGGCTATTAACTGTTTCAGCGCTTCACCCGGATCATCACAACGCATAAACGCCTCGCCAATCAAAAAGGTATGCACGTTATGCTGCTTTAACATCGCAATATCTTCAGACTTGTGTAAACCACTTTCGCTCACGACAATGATGTCATCTGGAATACTATCCAATAAATCCACCGTGGTTTGCAATGATGTTTCAAACGTTCTTAGGTTTCTATTATTGATGCCGACTAAAGCTAAATCCAAGCGCAGTGCACGCTCCAACTCATCCTTATCATGCACTTCCACCAATACATCTAGCTCCAACTGCGTCGCCAATTGATGCAAGTTTTGTAACGCATCATCCTCGAGTGCGGCTACGATCAATAAAATACAGTCCGCACCCATCGCACGCGCTTCATACACTTGATAGGGGTCGACAATAAAGTCTTTACGAATAACCGGCAAATCACACGCCGCCCTCGCCTCTTTTAAATACGCTTCAGAACCCTGGAAAAAGTCTTTATCCGTTAGCACGGATAAACAGGCGGCTCCACCGGCTTCATAACTCATCGCGATCTCAGACGGGATGAAGTGCTCACGCAACAAACCTTTACTTGGCGAAGCCTTTTTTACTTCTGCGATAACGGCTGTTTCGCCTTGTTGTAATTTTCGCTTAATCGATTCAACAAAACCGCGGGGCGCAGAGGCTTCTGCAATTTGCCGCTTTAACTCATCGATAGAGGTATGAGTGAGTCGATCGGCAATTTCTTCTTGCTTGCGGGCGAGTATTTTTTTTAAAACGTCAGGTGTATCACTCATATTAAAAGCTCAGTGTTTTTTCTTTTAGTTCCGCTATTTTTTGTAACGCTTCGCCAGAATTAATTGTTGCGAGCGCTAGCGTTACGCCCGACTTAATACTGTCCGACTTACCACAAACATACAACGCGGCTCCTGCATTTAACGCCAACATATCTGCCGCTTTTTTGCCTTCCGCAGTTTGCTGCTGGCCCAGCGCGTCGTTTATCAAGTCCAACGACTCGGTAGCACTATCAACCGTCAAACCAATTAAGCTCTGACTCGCAATACCCATTTCTTCGGGGGTTATTTTATACTCATGAACAGTGCCATTCTTTAGCTCGGCAATATGTGTCGGCGTTGCCAGGCTAATTTCATCCAGTCCATCTTGTGCGTGCACAACCAGCACATGTTCACTGCCTAAGCGATGTAAAACATTGGCAATCGGCTGGCACAGCGCTTCGTTAAACACACCGATCACTTGCGACTTTACCGCAGCAGGATTGGTCATTGGGCCTAGCATATTAAATATAGTCCGCTGTGCTAGCTCTTTACGCGGGCCAATGGCGTGTTTCATGGCGCTATGGTGGGCTGGCGCAAACATAAAACCGATCCCCACCTGTTGAATACATTGCGCTACTTGGTCGGGCGTTAAATTCAAATTAACCCCTGCCGCTTCCAACACATCGGCGCTGCCGGTTGAACTGGAAACCGAACGATTGCCGTGCTTCGCTACCTGTCCACCGGCCGCTGCAACAATAAAGGCGCTAGCGGTTGAGACATTAAATAAATCCGATCCATCTCCACCGGTACCACAGGTATCAACCAAGAAGTTTCCAGCCACCGTCACCTTTGTCGCCAACTCGCGCATCACAATAGCCGCGCCTTCTATCTCATCTAACGACTCACCTTTCATTCTCAACGCCACCAAAAAACCGCCTATCTGCGCAGGCGTTGCATCGCCCATCATGATCTGACGCATCACGCTGGTCATCTCGTCGGTTGAGAGGTCTTGCTGGTTAATGGCCACTTCTAGCGCCTGTTTAATATCCATTACTTAACCTTTGTTTAGGAAATTTCTTAATAAATCATGGCCGTGTTCCGTCAAAATAGATTCCGGATGGAACTGCACGCCCTCGATGTCTAGTTCAACGTGTTTCAGCCCCATAATTTCATCCATCTCGCCATCCGCTGTTTCTGTCCATGCCGTTATTTCTAAGCAATCTGGCAACGACGCCTTTTCCACCACCAGTGAGTGGTAGCGCGTTGCTTTAAATGGGTTGCTCAAACCGTTAAAAACCCCGCCATTATTATGGTGCATCGCAGACGTTTTACCGTGCATGATTTGCTGCGCATGAACCACTTTACCGCCAAACACTTCACCAATACTTTGGTGCCCTAAGCAGACTCCTAAAATCGGCAAGGTACCGGCCATGCGTTTAATTAATTCTACTGAAATACCCGCTTGCGTCGGTGTACATGGGCCCGGTGAGATCACCAATTTATCGGCCTGCATTGCGATAACGTCGTCAACGCTGGCTTGGTCATTTCGCACGACGTGTACATCCGCCCCCAACTCGGCAAAGTATTGCACCAAGTTATAGGTGAACGAATCGTAGTTGTCGATCATGACTAATTTACACGCCGCCATTAGCTTTCACCTTCTGTTAAACCGCGCTGCGCCATCGCCACCGCTTTAAAAATTGCACGCCCTTTGTTCATTGTTTCTGCCCACTCATTCTCTGGTACTGAATCATGCACAATGCCTGCGCCGGCTTGAATATTCAGCTGGCCATCTTTGATCACTGCCGTGCGGATAGCAATCGCCGTGTCTAAATTACCCGACCATGACAAGTAACCGACCGCACCCGAATAGATACCTCGCTTAACGGGTTCCAATTCATCAATAATTTGCATTGCCCTAATTTTTGGTGCGCCGCTGACTGTTCCTGCCGGAAAAGTCGCCTCCAGCACATCAATCGCATCAAGCCCTAATTGCAGCTCACCCGTCACATTCGACACAATATGCATCACGTGTGAATAGCGTTCGATGACCATTTTATCGGTTAATTCAACCGTACCCGTTTTTGATACGCGGCCTGCATCATTGCGCCCCAAATCAATCAACATTAAATGTTCTGCACATTCCTTAGGATCGGCGAGCAGCTCTTTTTCTAATGCTTCGTCTTCTTCGCGCGTGGCACCACGTGGGCGAGTCCCCGCAATTGGCCGAACCGTTACTTGCTCATCTTCCAGCCGGGTTAAGATTTCGGGGGACGAACCAACAACGTACGTATCGTCTAAATTCAGGTGATACATATACGGTGACGGGTTTAGGCAGCGTAACGCTCGATACAAGTCAATCGCAGGCTCTGCGTACGGAATAGTCATCCGCTGCGACAACACCACCTGCATCACGTCACCCTCAACGATATACTCTTTCACTGTCTTCACTGCGTCTTGAAAGCCTTGCTGAGTAAAGCCTGAAATAAAATCTGCCTCATCCACCGCCACGGTCTGGCTTTGGCCAAAAGAGGACTGTATCTGAGCGGTATTTAGCTGACTCACCAACTCGTCCAAACGGCACATGCCCTTTGCGTAAGCATCCTCTTGTTCTGGATCAACGTGAGTGACGATCATTAATTGGTTGTTGACGTTATCAAAGACTAAAACCTCTTCTGAAATCATCAATAAAATATCGGGCGAGCCGATAGGGTCTTCTTTTTTATTCTGCTGGCTTTGTTCTGCTACTTTCGGCTCGATATAATGAATCGTTTCGTAGCCAAAATAACCAACCAAGCCGCCACTAAAACGCGGCAGGCCTTCAACCTCAGGCGTGTTGAAGGTTGACGCATATTCGCGCACCCAATCTAACGGTGTATCGCTGCTTATTGTCTGCGTTGTTTTGCCATTCGATTGCAGGCTAATCACCTTGCCGCTGATGCTGATAAGGTCTTTACATGGCAGGCCAATAATCGAGTAGCGACCCCAGTTTTCACCACCTTGCACGGATTCAAAAAGGTAACTATAGGGCCCATTTGCCAATTTCATGTAGGCGCTCAATGGGGTTTCTAAGTCAGCCAAGATTGTTTTCATCAGGGGTATTTTGTTATAGCCCTGGTCTGCGTATTGTTTGAATTTTTCGGGTGTCATCACACTGTCTCTTAATTACTTCATCAATGGGTTTAGCTTTTACGATTAAAACTGCCAGCCGAACCGCCATCGTTGTTTCATTAATATTACATCGCCCATGTTAAACATCACCCGTTACGCTGCTTTTTCAAGCAACTGATTTATTTCTGAAAAGTGGCTAATCACAACGTCCGCGCCTAATGTATGCACATCATCCTCACCGTGATAACCGTAATCCACGCAGATGGAATAAAATCCCGCCGCTTGGGCCGCTGCAATATCATTTACCGAGTCACCCACCATAATGGACTGCTCTGCCGACACATTAAAAGATTTTGCTGTTTCTAACAACGGCATAGGGTGCGGCTTGCATTGTTCAAAGGTGTCACCACAAACCACTTTATCAAACAGTTCAGCAAGCCCCATTTGTTGGAGTAACGGCAAGGTGAACTGTGCCGGTTTATTGGTAATGCACACCAAGGGAATGCCCGACTCTTTTAAAGCGCACAGAGTTGCCTCAACACCGTCATAAAGCACACTTTCGCAGTTCAGGTTCGCCGCATAATGTTGCAAAAAGATAGGGTATGCCTTATCAAGCAGGTCAGCTGGCACATCGCCTTTCATATCACCCGACAGAGCTCGTTTCACTAAAACACGCGCACCATTTCCAATCCAACCGCGCACCTGCTCTTGCTGCTGGCTGGGCAGGCTTAATTCTGCCAAGGTTAGCTGCACTGCTTTAGCGATATCGGGCACGCTATCGAGCAAGGTGCCGTCTAAATCAAACGCGATTAGTTTGGCCTGGCAATTGTTGCGCAGTGAGTTCAACCAAGCGCCTTCGCAATTTGCTCACGCATATCTGAGATGGTTTTTGCATAATCATCGGTATTAAAAATAGCCGAGCCTGCAACAAACATATCAGCACCCGCTGCGGCAATCTCACCGATATTATCGATTTTCACACCGCCATCCACTTCTAAGCGAACGTCAAACCCACTTGCATCAATGCGTTGTCGCACTTGACGCAATTTATCCATCGTCGCTGGAATAAAACTTTGCCCACCAAAACCGGGGTTCACCGACATTAATAAAATCACATCGAGCTTATCCATCACGTGATCTAAATAGTGTAACGGTGTCGCTGGGTTAAACACTAAACCTGCATGACAGCCGAGCTCCTTAATCAACCCTAAACTGCGATCAATATGTTCCGATGCTTCAGGGTGAAAGGTAATAAAGCTGGCGCCCGCTTTTGCAAAATCAGGAATAATTCGGTCCACCGGTTTCACCATCAAATGGACGTCAATCGGTGCGGTCACACCGTGGTTGCGTAGCGCTTCGCACACCAATGGGCCGATCGTTAAATTTGGCACGTAATGGTTATCCATCACATCGAAATGCACGACGTCCGCACCTGCGGCTAAGACATTATCGACCTCTTCGCCTAAACGAGCAAAATCCGCTGATAAAATGGAGGGGGCAATTAAAGGTGTTTTCATCTATTTGGCAACCATTCGCTAAAAAAAGAAGGTTACCCGAAATTGTGATTTATTTCACCTGAATTACCTCTTAGCACCTTATATAGTCGCTTATCTCAACCTTTTGATCGATAAAAACTTTTTCTTAGCGGTAATTTCCATTTCGAACACACCATTAACCCCGGCGCGCGTTAAAAACCCTCTTACTTTTTCGGCAGAAAATTCCACTCGCCGGCCATCGACTGCCACGGTAGAAATTGTTTTCGCATGACCTTTATAAACAGACAAATACGCGTCTGCTGAAATAGCCAGTTTAAAGATAAGTCGTTGATTCCCCATCGGCTGATTTTACCTGTAAAGATAATCATTGTCATAACCTCTGACGTTTCAGGTGAACTCAATTTAATCACTCAAAAGCACCCGCTATGCTGGCTTTTTTGCGCCCTGTGATGCACCATAAACACTTTGTTTAACCAGCGCCATATCGCCCACAGATGCCTAAAAAGTTATTATCTTTTCTAGCTTTTAGTTTTTGCCTACTTGTTAGCGGCAACGCCTTGTCATCTGAGTTGGAACGTGAAAAACGTATCGCTGAAAGCGTTAAAGAAAGCATCATTATTGGCGATGTAGTGAATTTAAGAGCGGGCAGCGTTGAGTTTATCGGCTTAATTAATAACGAAGAACCTGAAAACCTACATGGCAGCGTCATCATTTTGCACGGCATGGGTTCAAACCCCAACGCACCACAAATCGTTCAGCCGCTTCGTAGCCAATTAGCCGAACTCGGCTGGGTTACCGCGTCAATTCAGTTGCCTATTGCCGCACAAGGGGCTTCCATAAGCGACAACCTAGCACTAATAAAGGAAAGCGGCCCGAGGATTCAATCCACCTTAAACTACATGCATGAGAACTTTCAGAATAAACCTTGCGTGCTCGTCGCCCATAGTCTGGGCGCTGTTATGGCCACTCATTTTCTAGCGAGCCAAGAAAAACTCGCTTGCGATGCCCTCGTGTTAATTGGCTTACCTACATTGGCCTCTGAGCTGCCTGAAGCACAATCAAGTGAACAGTTGAAAAAAATAACCATCCCGACTCTCGATATTTATGGCAGCCAAGATTTGGATAATGTGATAAAAACTGCGTCAGTACGGAGATTAGCGCTGATGAAAAACAATCCGCTTAACCGTCAGGTTGAAATATCAGGTGCTGACCATGCTTTTAATGGTTTAAACGAAACCCTCGCACGCTCAATTCATAGCTGGCTGACGCATACGTTTAAACAACCCTCTCAATAATTAAAAAAGGAAACCTATGATCCCTCTAGCCATCAGTTTGCACGTTCTATCCGCCGTTATTTGGGTGGGCGGAATGTTTTTCGCCTACTTAGTGTTACGCCCCATTGCCGCCGTGCAATTCGAAGCTCCTCAGCGACTCACTCTGTGGTCCAACGTTTTTTCTAAATTTTTCCCTTGGGTTTGGGCTTGTGCCGTGCTGCTCCTTGGTACTGGCTTTTGGCTTATTTCCAATAAGTTTGGTGGCATGAAAAATGTGGCCGTGCACATTCATATCATGATGAGCATGGGTATCATCATGACGCTGATATTTTTACATATCTTTTTTGCACCTTCACGTAAATTAACCCGAGCCGTAACCGAACATAACTGGCAAGAGGCTGGCAAAAACCTAGCCCAAATTCGCCTATTAATAGGTGTTAACCTCATCATCGGGATAAGCGTCGTGGTCGTTGCAACAGCCGGCCGTTACTTATTTACCTAACCAACACCTAATTTATTTAAACAACCATGAACCCTGAACAAACGTCGTCTACTGTGAACAAAAGCTTAGTAACTAACCTCGTCGCTATCGGCATTATTATCGCTAGTTTTTTTGCTCCGCTATACGCCATAAACATCAAAGCGATTGGTGTTTTCGCCTTGTCTGGCGCTATAACAAATTGGATTGCTATTCATATGCTATTCGAACGGGTGCCATTTTTATATGGTTCAGGCGTTATCCCTGCTCATTTTGAAGAATTTAAACGCGGCATCCAAGACCTCATCATGCGGCAGTTTTTCACCCAAGAAAACATTGAACGTTTTTTGCAACGTGAAGAAGATTCGGCACAAAAATTATTCAATGTAGACCCTCTGCTAGACCGGCTTGATTACGACAAACTATTCCAAGGCTTGGTCGATGCCATTGCTGAGTCTTCATTTGGCAGCATGCTGGCTATGGTCGGTGGAGTGGCTGCGCTGGAACCGCTGAAAGACCCTGTTTGTAAAAAAATTCGCTTAACCCTAACCGAAATGACCGAAAGCCCAGCCTTCATTGAGGCTATTCATGAGGGCATTAACGCCCAACAAATCAGCGGTGACTTAATCAAGGACATTGAAGCTATTGTTGAGAAAAGGCTCGATGAATTGACCCCTGATATGGTCAAGGACATTATTCAACGAATGATTAAACAGCACTTGGGTTGGCTTGTTGTTTGGGGTGGTGTTTTTGGTGGCCTCATTGGTCTTGGATTTAGCCTTATTTAACATGTTTGTTCATTGCGGCCAGCTGATACTCGCATGACTAACATATGGCCTGCTGAACTCGAACAACTCACGCCTAGCGAGCTGGATGAGCTTTACGCGAAAACTATTACGCCCTTTGAGCACCGCCTCGAAGAGCTGGCTATTAACAAACAGCTATCCACGTATTTAACACCTTTTTACATACCCTTCGCTGCTTGGTTACATCAAAAAGCGCTTAATACCAGCACCACTCTTGTGGTTGGCATTAACGGCGCTCAGGGCAGCGGAAAGTCAACGATGTCGCAATTAGTTGCGGATGTTTTGCAACATGGCTTTGGGCTGCGGACGGTCATTATCTCTATCGACGATATCTACAAAACACGACAGCAACGTAAACAAATGGCTGAATCCATCCACCCTTTGTTCAACACACGTGGCGCGCCTGGAACTCACGATACAGCGATGGGGATTGAGCTTATTCAACAAATAAAGGCGTTAAAGCAAGAAGAAACTCTATCCTACCCTCGCTTCGATAAAGGCAATGATGATCGACAAGCACAATCAACTTGGCCTCAATGTCGCGGCCCCATCGATATTCTAATTTTTGAAGGTTGGTGCGTGGGCGCGCAAGCGCAAGCCGACCAAGCATTAACGCAAAGCGTTAATTTGCTGGAGTTAACTGAAGATAAAAACCTGACTTGGCGACGGTCTGTTAACAAGCACCTGCAAACCGACTACAAGCTCTTGTTTAACTTATTAGACTGCTTGATCTTTTTACAAATACCCAGTTTTGATTGCGTCTTAAAATGGCGTGGCCTGCAAGAGCAAAAGCTCGTCAACAAGCAGCAACATGAGCAACACTTAATGACATCGCAAGCCTCCCTCGAACGCTTCATCGCCCACTACGAACGGCTGACGCTACAGCAACTTGACGACATGCCGAGTATCGCCGATTTAATTATTCAATTGGGTGCTGATCATCAAATAGAAAAAGCATCAGTCCGCAACCCTTAACACCAACGCCACGCGCCTATTTTTACTTCGCCCCTCCGCATCGTCATTACTAGCGATCGGACGTGTTTGTGCATAGCCAATGGCGCTCAAACGCTGTGGCGAAATGCCGCGACCAATCAGATAACGCGTAACGCTAGTGGCCCTAGCCGATGATAATTCCCAATTAGACAAGTACCGTGGTGTCGAGATCGACTGATTATCGGTATGACCTTCCACCAGAATATGCCAAGGGCGCTGTTGTAACATCACTGCAATTTCATCCAGCACCTGCTCGCCTGATCGGCTTAAGGTTGCATCGGCAGGAAAGAACAAAATACTATCGCTCATCGCTAATTTGATGGTGTTTTGCTCTTCTACCACGCTAACGCGGTCCTGTAAGTGACTCAGGTAGATCTGATCTAAAAAGGCTTTATTGTCCGGCTTGCTCTCGATATGCACCGCATGTAACTCTTGCTCTGTCACTTGCTTAATTTGCTGTTGCTGATAGCTCAGCAATAAAACAAATAGCGTCACCATGAGCAACAAAAGGTCGATATAACTCACTGCCCATGACTCGTTATCTTCCTCGTGCGGTAAGCTATCATCGTGCAAGCTGACACTTGACCGACGCTCAATCGACATGGGATGCAGCTAAAGGTAATAATTTAGAAAGCCTACTTTTGCTAACTTTTTTCGGCACTGAACTTTGATCAACAGGAATACCATGTGCTTCCAACATATCCCGAATAACCAACGGATGCGTCTTCTCGTACATCATCGCCAAGCCTTCTAACAGCACATTAAGGTGTGCCGCGTGCTCGGCCGTTCTTTTTTCCAGTTTAATCGCTAACGGCTTACACATTAAATTTGCCACAACAAGGCCGTACAACGTTGTCAGTAATGCAAAGCCCATCGTCACGCCCACTTCATCCAAACCCACATCGCCTAAGCCATATAGCATATGAATCATGCCCAGTAATGTTCCAAGCATGCCAAAGGCCGGCGCGTAACTGGACATCAAACGCAGAATTTGGGCTTTTTCTTGATTGACCACTAACAGGCGAGCCCGTTCTTTACGCAAGATGTTATTCACATCATCTAAGGAACAACGGTCAAGAATAAGTTGAACGCCCTTTCGTAATAAAGGTTGCTGCGCCAGTTGAATTTCTTGCTCAAGCACCCGCACTTTTGACGAACGATAGAGGTGGGCGCAACGAAGTAATTGCTTGAATTCTGCACGGCCGTGAAAATCCACACCCTGCCCCTTCAGAATATCGGGCAGCTCACGCAATAACTGTAATACTTTGTGCTGTGGCTTACTCAACATGACCGCGCACAAGGTTCCGCCTAACACCACCATCAAGCCTGGGATATTAATCAACGCAAGCAAGTGACTTGGTGAAATTAACACCACCACCGAACCCAACAACATCAATAACGTTAGATTAAAAACCGTTAAGAAGCGCATTACCAACCACCTTTATCTATTAACAATAATAGACTTAAAGCAATTGATATGCCGAAAATCACTTGTTCATTAGAAACAAGAACTTATAAAAAATATTTCCTAAGGTGTCGCTCAAAATTTCCGCTTTAACCCCGCTAACGGCAATCTTCTGCCTAGGCTAAATAATAAGGGAACTGATGCGATAGCTAAGCTCCCAGTCTAATAAACGACGTGTTCACGCAACACGCTTCAAAATGAATACAACACTACGCAATATACATGCTGGGTAAGTTATAAGTTAGTCGCGAAAGTTTTTAAACTGTAAGGGAATACCTAGGCCTTCTGCTTTCAACATAGCCATCACTGCCTGTAAGTCATCTCGTTTTTTACCGGTAACGCGAACTTGCTCTTTTTGAATTTGCGCCTGAACCTTCAGCTTTTTTTCTTTTATCACCTTGGTGATTTTTTTAGCGGATTCGCTATCGAGGCCTTCTTTAATGACCACTTTTTGCCGAACCTTTAAGCCAGACTCTTCAGCTTGTTGAACATCCATACAATCAACATCGACCCCACGGCGAGACAATTTAATGCGGAAAATATCAAGCATTTGCCCTACCTGAAATTTAGATTCACCCGTTAACGTCACATCGTGCTGCGCCAATTCAAAATTGGCATCAGTTCCTTTAAAGTCAAACCGCGTACCAACTTCTTTATTTGCCTGATCAACCGCATTGGTTAATTCGTGCATATCAACTTCTGAAACCACATCAAACGATGGCATAACGCCTCCTAATTATTTGTAAAATAAACTTATTTTATCGAGCTATGTAAAAAAACAAAGCCTCCCCTTCAGCCTAAAGCATAAAAACCTCAAGGGAGTAAACCTTAAGTTAAAGCTCGCCCATCACGCCGATACAGTCGCCGTAAACCACAGGGTTTTTGAGTTGCCCTTGCTGGGCATGTCCCTGCTCAGCACCGACAGATGACCAAGCTACTGCCTGCCAAGCCCACTTAAATAACGGTTACACTTTTTTCCGCAGGTCACGAATCGTGTCGTAGGCTTCTGTAATTTCCTGCGTCTTCTCTTTTGCAATTTTCATCATTTCATCCGGCAAGCCTTTAGATACCAGTTTATCTGGGTGATGCTGACTAATTAAGCGTCGATACGCTTTCTTAACTTCTGCATCACTAGCTGATTCACTCACACCTAAAATGGCATACGCCTCTTCCGGTGTGGACCTACTTTGCTGGTGCGTACCTCGCCGCTGGCTTGCACCCAACATACGTTTTAGCTGCTCGTAGGCAAACTGTGGAATACCCAGTCGGCCACAAATGTGTACTAGAATTTCATCTTCTGCCTCGTCTAATACGCCATCGGCAAACGCCGCTTGAAGCTGTACTTCAATAAACATACGTACTAAATTCTTTTGATGTTGGCAGGCTTGTTTGAAATCATCCAGTTCTGCGTCTAGATTAAAATCCAGCTCTTTACCACGGTTAAACTCGGCAACCGCTTCTTTCTTCATCTCCGCCGATAACTCCATTTGAGCCATCACACGTTGCGCCATTTGAATTTCTTCCTTTGAAACCTGCCCGTCCGCTTTTGCGATATGCCCCATAATGGCAAACGTCGACCTGAAGAACATTTTTTTAATCCGTTGCTGGCGTTCAGGGTCAAATGGATTTTGAGCCATGCCAGTGTCAAATTTATGGCCAATATAGACTCCCAATAACGCACCGAGCGCGCCGAACGTCATATAACCAAAAACCCCGCCCAATAATTTCCCTGTCCACCTCATCGTTTCACACCTTTTACTTGCAAAATTGTTAATAAAATTAGATGATTAGCAGCTTTTTTAACTTCCAAAATAATCAAATGACTATTCCAGCTTCTCTTCTTGATGCCAATCTAAATAGCCTACCACTCCTCCATAAGGGAAAGGTGCGTGACATTTATGATATTGATGACAAACACATGCTTATTGTTACCACTGATCGCCTGTCTGCCTTTGACGTTATTCTACCCGATCCTATTCCAGGCAAGGGCATTGTGCTAAATGAAGTGTCTAATTTTTGGTTTGAAAAGTTATCTCATTTAATTCCCAACCAATTATCAAACATAACGCTTAACCAAGTTTTAGATAACGAGCAAGATTGTCAGCGACTTGAAAAACGCGGCATTATTGTAAAAAAACTTAAACCGCTTCCTATTGAAGCTATCGTCCGCGGCTATTTAATTGGCTCTGGCTGGAAAGACTACCAAAAATCGGGGCAGGTGTGCGGTATCCAGTTACCTGAGAATTTGCAACAAGCCTCTCAATTGCCTGAAGCTATTTTCACCCCTTCTACCAAAGCTGCGGTAGGCGATCACGATGAGAATATTTCATACGAACAAACCATTGAGCTACTCGGTGAAGAGCTAGCCAAGCAAGTGCGCGACATCAGCTTAACGCTTTACACAACAGCGGCTAAATACGCCTTAGAACGCAATATTATTATTGCCGACACCAAGTTTGAATTTGGACTTGATAACGACGGTGTTTTGCACCTGATTGATGAAGTGCTAACGCCTGATTCTTCACGCTTTTGGGATGCCAAAGAATACAAAGTGGGCACAAGCCCTGCGAGTTTCGATAAACAAATCGTTCGCGATTATTTAGAAACACTCGATTGGGATAAAACAAGTCCTGGTCCTACTCTACCCAAAGAAATTGCTGACAAAACCGCCGGTAAATACCGTGAAGTTCAAGCCTTATTAACTGAGTAAGCTTTTCAACAACGCATAAAAAAGGGCGCTTAAGCGCCCTTTTTTAGTACCTCTTAAAAGTATCAGTTTATTTGTTAGTAAACTCTGGATATGCTTCCAGACCACATTCACTTAAATCAACACCTTCGTACTCTTCTTCAGCTGATACACGAATACCCATAACAGCTTTCAGAACACCCCAAACCACTAGACTCGTTACAAAAACCCATCCAAAGATAGTTCCAGCACCGATCAATTGACCTGAGAAGCTAACACCGTCATTTGTTAATGGGACTAATAAAAGACCTAACAAACCACATGTACCGTGTACTGAGATCGCACCAACAGGGTCATCAATTTTCAACTTGTCTAATGTCACGATTGAAAGTACAACCAATACACCACCGGCAGCACCAAATAGGGTTGCTTGTAGCGCTGTTGGTGTTGACGGTTCAGCTGTAATAGCGACAAGACCCGCTAACGCGCCGTTCAATAACATCGTTAAATCAGCTTTGCCAAACAACAGACGGGCAACAATCAGCGAGGCCATTGCACCACCAGCTGCTGCAGCATTTGTGTTTAAGAAAACCATCGCAACTGTGTTTGCACTGGCGATATCACCCAGTTTAAGCACAGAACCACCGTTAAAGCCAAACCAGCCCATCCATAGAATGAATGTACCTAATGTGGCTAATGGTAAGTTAGCACCTGGAATGGGGTGAATTTCACCGTTCGGGCCATATTTGCCTTTACGAGAACCCAGTAATAATACACCGGCTAACGCCGCTGCTGCACCGGCCATATGCACGATACCTGAACCCGCAAAATCAGAGAAACCAAGGTCGCCCAAGTTATACAAGCCGAATACATCCTCGCCATTCCATGTCCAAGCACCTTCCATTGGATAGATAACGCCTGTCATCACAACAGCAAACGCCAAGAAAGCCCAAAGCTTCATACGCTCAGCAACCGCACCTGAAACAATAGACATCGCTGTTGCTACGAATACAACTTGGAAGAAGAAGTCTGATGCATTTGAATAAACAGAACCGCCGTCAAAGCCAGCCTCTCTAGACTCAGCCAACACAGTAGCCGTTAACGCATCTGCCGTTGCTGCACCGTCAAGCTCTATGCCACTTAACATCGCACCGCCGCCGTACATGATTTCATAGCCGTACACTAAATACATAATGCAAGAAACCGCAAACAGCGCAACGTTTTTAGTTAAAATCTCGGCCGTATTTTTTGAACGAACAAGGCCTGCTTCTAACATCGAGAAGCCAGCTGCCATCCACATAACAAGCGCGCCGCACATTAAGAAATAAAATGTATCAACCGCGTATTGTAATTCTAGTATTTGATCCACGTTTATACCCCCCTTATTTTAATTAAAGCGCTTCTGCGCCAGTTTCACCGGTACGGATACGAACTACTTTTTCAAGCTCCGTGACAAAAATTTTGCCATCCCCAATCTTCCCCGTGTTTGCCGCTTTAATAATTGAATCCACCGCTTGCTCAACTTGATCGTCAGACAGTGCGATTTCAACTTTTACTTTAGGCAAAAAATCCACAACATACTCAGAACCACGATAAAGTTCAGTATGTCCCTTTTGGCGACCGAAACCTTTTACTTCAGTGACGGTAATGCCAGATACGCCAATATCAGATAGCGCTTCACGCACATCATCTAATTTGAACGGCTTTAATACAGCGGTTACTAGTTTCATTATTCTTCCTCTTTTTCAGAAATGTCTTATTGACCTTTTAAATATAGCATACAACATGCCATCTTATATTAATCCATTAAAATCAAATGGTTATTGAAATCATTGTAAAGAAAAGCTTATTCTAATGTTACGACCGCACCATGCTGGTGCGCATCAGCACGCCCACTCTATTTATTCCACACATAAAAAAACGCCCCTCATAAAGAGGGGCGTTTTTGAAACGATTAAACGTTTTAACTTATAGAGACTTAGAAACTGTCAATACTAAGTTAGGGTCGTCGTTATTAACTACATCTGCATTATCAACATCTGAATATGCCACTTCCCAATCAACACCTAAATAGCTTGTTGATGCAGCCAACTTCCAATCCCAATAGTCACCATTATCACTATTTAGATCGTAGTAACCAACGTGTGCAGCTAGAGCAATACCTGCATATTCACCAAGGTCAAGAGCGATGTCAGTATAGTTACCGTAATCTGCATCACCAATATCATCACTTCCAGCATCAACACCAAAGTATTGAGTTATTGAAGCAGGGCCCATTGAAAGACCTACATAAACCTCAGTAAAGTCAGTATCAGAACCTGAAGTTGGGTATGCGTAGTGTAAAACACCAACATCAACACCAACGCCATTGAACTCACCAGCCCAACCAGCATAAAGGTCAATTTCAACGTTAGCAGAACTATCGTCGCCACCTACATCATCATCGCCAAAATCAACGTTTGAACCCCAAACGCCAGCATATAGGCCATTTCCTAAGTCCGCATCAAATCCACCTTGAATTGCTGGTGAACCGTCAGTTTGAGAAATGCCACGCCATACGTAGTCTGTTGTTAAAGCAACATTACCGCTAAGCTCTAATGCGCTTGCTGCACCTGATGCTACTAATAAACCAGCAATTGCAGTCGTTTGTAATAATTTCATTTTCGTCCCTTATTGTTGTTAAATTATGATATTGTCCGCGTTTATGTCACGAAACTGTAACTTTCATGTTGCTAGATTAACACAATCCATGGGGTTTAACAGCCTAATATTTGCAAAAAAACAACAGGTCCGCACCATTAGCAGTCTTTACAGCTCTTCATTGCTCCTGGTTGGTGCAAAAACAAACCCCTTTAATTTATAATTAACTATTACTATGTTTGATATCAACGCCATTGAAAACCTCGCAAAATCACTCAGTGACCAGCTCCCCACTGGGCTTACTTCCATTAAAGATGAAGTAGAGAAAAACTTTAAATCCGTCTTACAACAACAATTTTCTAAGTTGGATTTAGTAACGCGCGAAGAGTTTGACACTCAAAGCGCCGTCCTCACAAGAACACGTGATAAACTCGAAGAACTTGAAAAAACCATACTCGACCTAAGCACTGCCATTAAAGACGAAAAATAACCCATCACTTTCAGGTGATGACGACAAGGAAAGGATTCCATCATGTCACTTGCTACTACCTTTACCCGCAGCTCATCCGGCATTAATGCCCCCTTGGTGACCGTCGAAGCGCACCTTGCCAATGGCTTACCCAGCTTAAGCATTGTCGGCCTTCCTGAAGCCGCTGTTAAAGAGAGCAAAGATCGCGTACGAAGCGCTATCATCAACTGCCAGTTTGAATTCCCCGCCAAACGAATCACTATCAACCTTGCTCCTGCCGACCTCCCTAAAGAAGGCGGACGCTTTGATTTACCCATCGCACTTAGCATTCTCGCCGCTTCTGGCCAAATCCCCAACAATTCACTTGCAGACTATGAGTTTCTTGGGGAGTTATCATTAAGTGGTGAACTGCGGGCCATTCAAGGCGCATTACCGTCCGCCATTGCCTGCCAAACGTCTAAACGGACCCTTTGCCTGCCCACTCAAAACCAACACGAGGCATCACTTATCGCTGACATTAACATTTTAGGTGCGCCACACTTATTAGCTGTCTGCGCACATATTCATGGACAGCAAGCACTTCCAAGTTACACCCCAACTGCAAGCTTGAGAAAAAGCACGGCATCCACCGCCGATTTTTCCGATGTTCACGGGCAACAGCATACAAAACGCGCATTAGAAATTGCTGCCGTTGGCCGCCACAGCCTACTCATGCTCGGCCCGCCCGGTACAGGCAAATCCATGCTTGCCGCACGTTTACCCAGCGTCTTACCCCTCCTTAATGAACAAGAAGCCGTTGAAACAGCTTCTATCTATTCAATAAGCCAACACACGGTTGATACTACACAGTGGAAAATACCGCCGTTTAGATCGCCCCATCACACTGCTTCTGCCGTTGCCCTAGTCGGCGGTGGTAGCCAACCAAAACCTGGCGAGGTTTCGCTTGCGCATAATGGCGTGCTGTTTCTTGATGAACTGCCTGAGTTTGACCGCAAGGTATTAGAGGTTCTGCGCGAGCCGATAGAAAACGGAAAAATATCCATCTCACGTGCCAGCCATCAAACTGAGTTTCCAGCGCGTTTTCAACTTATCGCCGCAATGAATCCATGCCCTTGCGGCTACCTTGGTGACGCATCTCAACGCTGCCAATGCACGGTTGCTCAAGTGACTCGTTACCGCAATAAGATATCCGGCCCTTTGCTCGACAGAATTGACATGCATATTGAAGTTCCTCGTATTTCAACTGAGATGCTTCGAAAAGGTACCGCCGATGGTGAAGAGAGTAGCGCTACAATTGCAAAACGCGTGCACCAATCACAACAACTTGCGCTCAATCGGCAAGGCCAAGCTAATCACCTCTTATCCACGTCACTAATCAAACAGCACTGCCAAATCAGCGACGATGATCACGTATTATTAGAAAGCGCAATCGAAAAACTTGGGCTGTCGCACCGTGCGTATCATCGTATTTTGAAGGTATCAAGAACCATCGCCGACATGGATGGACAAACCAACATCCAACGCCAGCACCTTACCGAAGCGCTCAGTTATCGACGTATGGATAAACGCATTACATAACCCCCAAATACTGTAGAATTCATTCCCCTTTCCAGCCAAACTACCTGCTGTGCACGAACTCAATCCTGAACAACAAAAAGCCGTTTCAACAACAGATACCCCTCTATTGGTTATTGCGGGGGCAGGCAGCGGAAAAACACGCGTTATTACCGAGAAAATCTCGCATTTAATCAGTAACGGCGTTGAGGCTAAGCACATTACCGCCGTTACCTTTACCAATAAAGCCGCACGGGAAATGCGCTCACGGGTTGAAAAATTATGCTCGGCCAAAAAAACGAAAGGCATCCGAATTTCCACCTTTCACTCCCTCGGACTCGATATTATCCGCAAAGAGCATCAAGCCCTTGGGTTTAAAAAAAACATTAGTATTCTCGACGAGCAGGACAAATTTAAAACCCTTCAGGACATCTTAGAAAACAGCCAACACAAACTGGATAGAAGCCAAATATCCCCCTTATCGTGGCAAATATCCGATTGGAAAAACCAAGCCATGTTACCGGCACAGGCCATGTCTGCCGCCGAAGACACTCAGCAGCAATTTGCCGCGGCGTTGTACGAACAATATCAGCAATACAACCGCGTCTGTAACGCCGTTGACTTTGATGACTTGATCCTGACACCGTTACTGTTATTTAAAGAACACCCAGAAGTGTTAGAAAAGTGGCAAAACAGTACGCGCTACCTATTGCTCGACGAATACCAAGACACCAACACAACGCAATATGAGTTTTTTAAACACCTCGTCGGCTCCGTTGGGCAGTTCACCGTTGTGGGTGACGACGACCAGTCTATATACGCATGGCGTGGTGCTAACCCTGAAAACCTCTTTACCTTAAAAAATGATTTTCCTCGCTTAGACATTATTAAGTTGGAACAAAACTACCGTTCTAGCCAACGCATTTTAAAAGCCGCTAATCAGCTTATTAGCAATAACCCGCATTTATACGAGAAGAACCTTTGGAGTAACATTCAAGGAAACGAAAAAATAATCGTTTTAAAATGCAAAAATGAATTCGCCGAATCTCAGCAAATTGCCGCCGAAATATCACGTGCAAAATTCAAGCACCGCGCCAGTAATGCTGATTTTGCCATTCTTTATCGAAGCAACCACCAAGCCCGCTTATTAGAAAAAAGCCTACGCGAATTATCGCTACCTTACGCGATTAGCGGCGGCACTTCTTTTTTCTCACACACAGAAATCAAAGACGTTTTATGTTACATCAAGCTACTGATCAACCCCGATGATAACAGCGCCTTCCTACGCGTCATTAACACCCCACGCCGAGAAATAGGCACATCAACGGTTGAAAAACTTGCGCTTTACGCTAACGAACGCCACATCAGCTTATTCGATGCTTGTTTTGAAATGGGGCTCGAACATCAACTAAACGAACGCACTTATCACAAGCTTCGTTCATTTTGTGATTGGATTGTGCGGCTATCAGATAGGTCCCAACAAGAAGAACCCATTCCCATCCTTCATGAAATGATTCAACACATCGATTATTACGATTGGATAAAAGCACACGCCAGCAGCGACAAACAAGCAGAGCGGAAAATTAACAATGTGCTTGAACTGATCAAGTGGATTGAAAACAGTGCTAAAAAATCTCAACAAGAGCGCAGTTTAGGCGACATTGTGTCTCGCATGATGCTATTGGACAGCCTTGAACGAAATGAGGAAGAAGAAAAAACCGATCAAATAAAGCTGATGACCTTGCACGCAGCAAAGGGGCTAGAGTTTCCTTATGTCTATTTAATAGGTATGGAAGAAGGCATATTACCTCACCAGAACAGCATAGATAGCGAGCAAATTGAAGAGGAGCGCCGGCTTGCGTACGTTGGCATTACGCGCGCCAAAAAACAACTCACTTTCAGCTACTGCTCACACCGCACAAAATATGGCGACATCACACCGACCGAGCCTAGCCGCTTCTTAACCGAACTACCAAGCGAAGACTTAGACTGGGCCGCCTTAGGTAACGCCGACCCTGAAGAACAAAAGAAAAAGGGCCAAGAAAGCTTGGCCCTTATGAAAAGTTTATTAAGCTGATTTTATTGGCTATTCACAACCATAAAACCAATCGCGGCAGAAACGTCTTCATCCGTCAATTGAGATGACCCTCCACGAGGCGGCATGCCTTTAAAACCTTTAGTTGCATGCTCAAATAACACGTCATCACCTTGAGCAATACGTGGCGCCCACGCAGCAACATCACCCATTTTTGGCGCGCCAGCTACACCCGTTGTGTGGCAAGCCATACAAGCAGTGTTATAAATTTGTTCCGCCGTCATTGGTTCAGTAGCAACCACCACAGGCGCTTCTACAATAGGACTTGCTTTTCTAGCCTCTTCTAGTGTCGTTGCCAACTCACCCAATGGTTTAATTCTATTAAGAACCTTCTGCTCTTCCCACTCTGAGGTAGGTTTATCACCAACCAAATTAATCGCAATAATAGAAATGACAATTGCGATAGCAACTAGCACAGCTATTGTCACGCCTAAGTCGTTTAAAACCTTCTTATCTTCACTCACGTACTGGCTCCATTTAGTGGTATTTTGAGCCGATTATAAACCCTAAGCTTATAAACTCGAAATAAAACCACGCAATATTATTTACATAGCTCAGAATCAATATTTCATCCGTATATCACGCTATAATACCGCAGTAAATTCTCAATGCGCTCGTAGCTCAGCTGGATAGAGTGTCGCCCTCCGAAGGCGAAGGTCGTGGGTTCGACTCCCGCCGAGCGCGCCATTTATTGTCAAACAATAGAGGTACCGACATGCCACCGGTCGCGACCCTCTCATTCTTAACCACGTACGAACTACAGCTTCCATCATCAATTCTTTGCGGCCAATAACCGCTAAGGACTCCCCATAAAAACTCTGGCTTACCAATTTCCAAAACTAGTTCACGCACAGTAGGCTCTATTCGTTTTTAAACCCTATACTTAGAATATGAATTCACTGCGCCACTAATTGTCAAGCTGACTAACCCGTGGCCTTAACTCCCTGTTTCTCTAACTATCAAATACAAAAAAAGGCACTCGAAAGTGCCTTTTTTTTAACATCAGGCAATTAATCAGCTTACATCAATATTTGCATCTGAGTGAGTCAATAGGTCACTACCCGTTATATTCGTTCCTGTTGATGCCGATACTGTTACATCAATGCTACCACTGACAACATCCCCATCCGCGTCTGTTGCATCATACCCAAACTGCATCATCACATCTTGAGGGTCACCTAAATCAGTATAGGTAATGCCACCAATTTTAAAGTCACCACTTGTGACGAATAACTCAACGCTATCAAAATCAATTGTTGGGCTTATTGGATCACTTAAACCATTTCCGTTAATTGTTAACGGTCCTGACTCAGTTGTATTATCAACACTGTTATATACCGTCCACGTTAATGTGTCACCAGACCCACCAACATCTTTAATATCTAACTGTAAATCATTAATTAACAATCCATTATTAAAGGTGTAGAGAATCGTCTCACCACCACCATTGTCGTTCATCACATTATTGTTAATTCCAATAAAGCCGTTACTTGTATTAACTGTTGTTCCGGCATCTACTATAGAAATAGTCAAATCAGAGCCCACATCGACTGATTCCGTTGGCCCACCAGCACTAATCCCAGTAAAGGATAATTCTACTTTAGACGTTGGCAAATCAAGAACGTTATCTGCTGATAAGGTGATTTCATAAGTTCCGTCTGCATTAGAATTTGTTGGAGTTATCGTGAACACTTCTTCACCAACGTCATAAATACCATCAGTATCTAGATCAATATAGCCTACAAAAGACTCTAAGCCATTTCCGGTATCAATAGATTCCGTCAAAATAGCTTGATCGCCTGAGGTTAAGGGCACTGATGAACTGTCCAAACTAAAGACCACGCCACCTAAAGCATCCTCACCTAAATCATAAGCTAGCACTTCTAGACTATCGCCAGCTGAAAGATTAATGACGCCATCTTTATCAGTGACTACTGGGCCATCGTCATAAACAGTAACTGTGAACGATGATGCGTTATCAACAGAGTTATCGCTATCTGTAGCTGTGACACCAATATTCAAAACAATTTCAGCGTCTTCAGCACCTGAGTGCGTCATGATAAGAAGCTGGGTAAAAGTATATGTACCATTAGCGTTATTAACAATTTTCCAACTACCATCATCAGCATTTAATGTATCGGTACCATCCCATGTTGCGCCTGTAGCCGATAGCTCAACTGTTGCTCCAGCTAAGTCATTACCAAAATCAACGTCTAACGTTCCGTCTATTGAAGTTTTACCATTGGTTTCATCCACCGCCGCGTTACTAACGCTCACTGTCGGCTTTGAATCTTCACCTAAGTTAATCGTTAAGGTCGCATCTGCGGTGTCGTTATCTCCATCTGTGATGGTGTAATCAATAATAACCGTACCCGTTTCACCATCAACTGAGTTATACGTCACTTGACCATTCGATAAGAACGAGACACTACCTGCACCTGTATTAACCGTTGCTCCAGTTAACGTTGCACCATCCGCGCCTTCTGTATCGCTCGTGCCATCTCCATTGCTCATCACATTGTAAACAACATCACTGTCTTCATCGCCTTGTGTCGCTTCATCATCAACGGCTGTCGGTACGTCGTCTTGCACCGTTACCGTTAAGGTATCAGCTGATGAAACACTGTCATCAGAGTCTGTTACAACAACGCTAAAGTCATCTTTAATTCCGTCGGTGCTTGTACCTTGGGTTGTATGATCGGTCGTGTTATCACTTAATGTATAAGACCACGTGTAAACACCGCCTGTATTGGTCACCGTTAAGTCACCGTACTCGCCATTCACTACGCCACCTGCCGTGACATCTACGCCACCTACTGTTAGCGTTTGAAGACTATCATCACCTGTTCCAATCGTGAAAGTTCCGGTGTCTGTTTCAGCTGTACTGCCTGAGTTGCTACCGTCTGATAACGCCGCTTCGTCAACTGTTCCATCCGTCACGCTCACTGTCGGCTTTGAATCTTCACCTAAGTTAATCGTTAAGGTCGCATCTGCGGTGTCGTTATCTCCATCTGTGATGGTGTAATCAATAATAACCGTACCCGTTTCACCATCAACTGGGTTATACGTCACTTGACCATTCGATAAGAACGAGACACTACCTGCACCTGTATTAACCGTTGCTCCAGTTAACGTTGCACCATCCGCGCCTTCTGTATCGCTCGTGCCATCTCCATTGCTCATCACATTGTAAACAACATCACTGTCTTCATCGCCTTGTGTCGCTTCATCATCAACGGCTGTCGGTACGTCGTCAACAATTTGAATACTTAATATATCTGAAGTGAAATCACCATCTGTATCTGTTAGTTCAACCACCAAGTTTTCGAATATGTTGTTTTCACCATCATCAACACCCCCATGGTCCTCATTATCTTTTAGCTCATACTCATAAGTAACAAGACCTGTTAAGTCGTCATATCCAGTAACAACAATTTCATTGCCTAAACCCGTTGTTACCGTATTGCCAGTCAAGCCGGCAATATTGATAACGGTCACCCCATCAATTACTAGACTCCCGACACCATCTGGCGCACTAATACCGAATGTACCCTCTTGAGTCGTAGACTGAGATCCATCCGAACCATTTAGTAGGTCATCTTCATCGACCATAACATCCCCACCTTCAATTGCAGGTGTTAAATCACGAATTTCAACACCACTATCTCCACCAAAGATGGTGATGGTTAATGTTGTTGTTTGCGGATCGTTATAACCATCTGTTACGGTGTAGCTAAATTGGTCTGTTACTTCTTCACCGAAGGTAAGCTCGGACGTTTCAGGACCTGCCTCATAAACATAACCTCCATCAGCTTGTAACGTTAATATGCCGTATACCCCTGCTATTGGCGAACCAATTGAACCAACTGTATCATCACCGCCACCTAGTACGCCGTCATCGCCATGAGCGACAACTCCTGTAACGGTTAAAGAGTCACCATCTGCATCTGTATCTGCAACATCTTGGAATGGTATTTCATCACCTTCAACTTCGGCATCAGGGTCAAATTCATGATCAACATTATTCAGAACATTGCCGCTAACGCTTGAGAGCTCGCCATAAGAATCACCCTCATCTGATGACTGCTCATATATTTCAGAAATAGGGTCAACTTGAACCCAGTTTGTATCTGGGTTTGCTACTGGCGTTGTATCGTCGTCATAAATAGTAATTGTTGCTGAGTCCGCTTCTGGGTTGATTGTTGCACCTTCTGCACCAATCAACATAATGTCAAACGTTTCATTCCCTTCATCAACATGGTCTTCAACTACATTAACGGTTACTTCAAATGTTGTTGAACCTGCAGGTATCGTGACTGTTTGAATTGGGTCGCCATTAAACCAATCTTGGGGGTTATCTGCCGAAAGCGGTCTTAGTTCATAAGTCACCTGCACATCGACATCAAACACTTTATCTAGGCTTAAAATAAACACAACAGGCTTGGTGCCTTCGCTTGTTCCCTCTAATACGCTAGCACCATTACCGCTAACAACTACCGGAAAATCACCGGTAGGAATACCATCTGTTGGAGGCGTACCGCCTGGGTTCTCAGGATCAATTTCCACCTCCACTTCAACAGACACGCTGACAACTGGCCCATCCTCTATAACCGGCGGCAATTCCTCATCCGACTGTAAAAACTCCGCGTTAATACCGGCCGTTTCGTGCCCTGATTCTACAGGTGCATCTGGGTTTAAATAGTCCACACTTACAATGGTATGGCCATTGTTGCCTGTTCCACCGGCTGCTGTGCCGGCTGCTGTTGCTGGCAAGTTGGCCGTTGGGTCAAAATTTGGATCCGCTAAAGCCTGCTGTAAAGCAGCCACTTCATCTTCTGCATCAGCTCGGCTTTGCGCGGTTTGCTCACCTGCTTGATTGAGCAAATCGTCATTTAATACGATGCTTGAGTTGCTGCCTAAGTCTAAAACTGTGCCATCAGTGAAAGCGATAACGATAACGCCATCACCTGTGATTATTTTTTCGTTTTCTGCAACGCTATCGCCTACGCTTAATATGCGCTCCGTTCCGTCTTCTGCGATTGCTTTTACAACCCCTGTTACTGATTGTACTGTGCCTACGTTAGCCATGATATTTCTCCGATCCGTTGGTTATTTCGTTAATTTTTTGTAAGTATTGCTTGTAAAACGTGTTTTTCCTATTGTACTAAGGTACTAATCTTTCTTATTTTTACGACTCTGTCGGCACATCGATTAAACAATGTAAATCGATTAATGTGACGCCCGTGAGCACTGATGAATACGTTGCCGGCTGGTCTTCTACGGTTGTAACGCTGACTTTGGTGCCTTCGCCCAGAGTCTCTATTGAGATAGACAAGTAGTCACTCAGCACATCATTGCTTTCATCTACTAACAGGTCTTGTAGATCTAGGGCTTTTTGCTCGTTGTTTTCTGTTTCTTTTACCATCGTTTTATCCTCTTAACGCTGACGCAATGAGTCAAGCAGGGTGGCGGTCATCCGTCGTGTTATCCATGCCTCGCCTGCATCCATGACCGTTACCAATCTATTGGAATATTCCTTTAGCTGGCTTAATTTCTGGTAGCCTTTTGCTCCCGCTAACAAGCAATTCAATATCTCTTTTTCGGTCAACTCATCTGCTATAACGACGATGCTGCATGCTGAGTTAGCCTTTACTAACACTTTTATATACTCTGCTGTTTGTTCTTGCATCATATTAAAGTTCAGCAGAACCACGACCGACGAAGATTGCTCAAGTACATTTAACGCTTTCACTTCATCATCAACACAACTCACATTGGCTTGAACTGCTGATAGTTCGGACTTTACTTGATCGGTTTTATCAATTACCAGTACATCTATCATTGTTTAAGCTTTAAAGTGTGTTTTTGCCGAATAAAAGCAGTCTAGATGGGGCCTTAGCATTTGGCTATTGTACTAAGGTACTAATTCTTGAGGTTTTTGAGCGAGGCAGTGCTTCACAGAATATTGTCATCCTCGCCAATCAAGTTGCTGATAGCATTGACGTCATGCCTTAATTTCTTTCGCGCATTGAGTTTGGCTTGCACCGCTTCTGGCAACTCGGTAAAGACAAAGACTTGCTTTTCCATCAGCAAATCAACCAAGTCTTCTACGACCCGTACCATTTCACTATCAGAGCTGAGCAGTGATTTTTTTAATTCACTTCCATTGCTTGGTTGCTGTAAAAAGCCAGCCACATCGGGGTGGTCAAGCTCCAGCCATTGACTCTCGTCACCGAACGGTGTATCCAATAACTTAATAACTTCACCTTGCTGATTACGCTGAATATAAGGCATATTGCGGCTCCATTTGCATTTTTTTAAATTTGTTCTAGTATCACCAAATAAAAAACAATAATCAAACTTACCGCGCACGACAAGAATGTTTGCGCTTTGTTTCGTAATTTAACGGATAAAAAATGGCAGAAGCAGTCCTAAGCAAACCGATAGACAACATCTCGAGCATGACCTCTCAAGATGACCCCTTATTGCTAGCATTGTTATCGGTGTGTAAGTTGCTCAACAGCCCGCACTCCGCAGATTCTTTAACTGCTGGCTTACCCTTAGTTGACAACAAACTCACCGCATCTCTTTTTGTTAGAGCAGCGCAACGCGCAGGGTTTTCAACGGGATTGGTTCGCCGCCCACTGGCTGAAATATCTAATTTGGTTTTACCGGCTGTTTTACTACTTGAAGATGGAAAGACCTGTGTTCTCATTTCCAAAAAAGATGAGACATGCACCATTATTCTGCCGGAAACAGATAGCGGTGAAAAAGCCGTTCATTTAAACGTACTAGATGAAATATACAGTGGTTCGGCCTTCTTTATTCAACTAAACCATACCTTCGACGATAGAACAGCCGACTCTGTTATACCCAAAGCAAAGCATTGGTTTTGGGACGTTATTTATAAGTCTTGGCCTATCTACAGTGAAGCCCTTGCAGCATCCTTATTAATTAACTTGTTCGCCTTAGCATCGCCACTCTTCATAATGAACGTGTACGATCGCGTAGTGCCCAACCACGCGCTTGAAACGCTTTGGGTGCTAGCCATTGGCGTAACAATTGTGTTTACCTTTGACTTTGTTATGAAGGGGCTACGTGGTTACTTTATTGATGTCGCAGGCAAACGTTCGGACATTATCCTATCCGCCACCATTTTTGAAAAGGTCATGGGCATTAAGATGGAAAACCGCCCAAAATCTGTGGGCGCATTTGCCAGTAACTTAAGTGAGTTTGAGTCTTTTCGCGATTTTTTAACGTCTGCAACACTAACGACCTTAATCGACCTACCCTTTCTATTTATTTTTATTGCCGTTATATACATGCTGGGCGGCAACTTAGCCTTAGTGCCTTTAGCGGTTTTACCCTTGGCTATACTAGGAGCACTCGCTGTACAAAAACCCCTTAAAAATACAATTAACGAACTCTTTAAGTACTCGGCACAAAAAAATGCAACGCTGATTGAGTCACTTAACAACTTGGATTCCATTAAGAGCGCAGGAGCCGAAGGCCAAATCCAAGGTAAGTGGGAACAAAACATTGGACAAATCTCTCGCTTAAGTCTTAAATCACGTTTTTACTCGTCTATTGCCACCAACTTGACCGCATTTTTAACGCAAATGGCGTCAATTTCCGTGGTTGTTTTCGGTGTATATAAAATTTCTGAAGGCGAGCTCACCATGGGTGCTTTAATTGCCTGCACCATTTTAACCGGCCGCGCACTAGCCCCTATTGGCCAAGTGGCTTCGTTACTAACACGTTACCATCAGGCGCGAGCTTCCTTAGATACATTAACCAATATGATGTCTCTACCGGTTGAACGCGAACCCGGTAAAAAATACTTACACCGGCCAACGTTTAAAGGCGACATTGAATTCAAAAATATTTCGTTTAGCTACCCAGAGCAACCTATTAAGGCACTGGATAATATTTCTTTTAAGATTAAAGCTGGCGAACGAATTGCTTTTATTGGCCGTATTGGCTCAGGAAAAAGCACCATCGAGAAGCTGATGCTTGGCATGTACGAACCACAAGAAGGCTCGATTTTGGTTGATGGAACTGATATTCGACAAGTTGACCCCTCTGACCTTCGTCGACAGATTGGCTATGTACCACAAGATATTTCACTGATGTTTGGCAGCGTTAAAGACAACATTACTTTAGGCTCCCGATATGCAGATGACGCATCCATTTTGCATGCCGCTGAAGTCGCCGGTGTTACCCAATTTGTCAACCGGCACCCCGAGGGTTTTGATATGCCTGTTGGCGAGCGCGGCTCTTCGCTCTCTGGCGGTCAACGCCAAAGCGTGGCTGTTGCCCGCTCTTTACTGCTTTCTCCGCCTATTTTTATTATGGATGAGCCAAGCAACTCAATGGATAACAGCACTGAAGCGCGATTTAAAGAAAAATTATCGGAGCAGCTAAACAAGCAAACGTTAATTTTGGTCACCCACCGAGCATCGTTATTAACTCTGGTTGACCGACTCATTGTGATGGATGGCTCTAAAATTATGGCCGACGGCCCTAAAGACAAAGTGCTTGAAGCGTTGAAAAAAGGACAAATCAAGGTTTCAAACTAATTATGTTAAATAAGATTTTCAACGCTAACAAGAAATACAAGCTACACGCTGAAGACCAGCCCTATATAACAGATGTTAACGCGGCCAGCTTGTACGGCGCATCCATCCAAAGCCACATCATCTTATGGATGTCCTTTAGTTTCATCGTTGTCGCCCTTATTTGGGCTGATTTTGCTGAACTTGATGAAGTTACTCGCGGCTCTGGCAAAACAACACCTTCCAGTCATATTCAAATCATACAGAACTTGGAAGGAGGAATTTTATCTGAAATCTTGGTTAAAGAAGGTGAAACCGTTGAGAAAGGACAAGCACTACTACAGCTCGATGCTGTACGCTTTTCATCCTCTTTAAATGAGACCAAGCTGAAATATTTCGAACTGCTCGCCGCAACAGCACGATTATCGGCAGAAGTTGATAACAAACCTCTCCGTATTCCTGTTCAAGTATCAGAAAACGCGCCAGAAATCGCAAGCAATGCAAAGCAACTATTCGACTCACGCCGTAACGAGTTAAATGCCAGCACTAAATTTTTGTCTGAACAAATCAAGCAACGAGCAATAAGTTACGCATTTCTGAAAGAAGAAATGGAAATGTCGGCACCATTAGTAGATGAAGGCGCCATGTCCAAAGTTGAGTTGCTACGCATTAAACGAGAAGTTAATGATTTAAGAGGCCAATTGACTGAAGCCAAAAATAAACTCCATGAAACAAAAGTGCGCTTTCAAACCAAGGCATTGGAAGAATTAAACCAAGTCAAAGCCGAGCTAGATAGAACCAGCCAGTCTACACTGGCATTGGAAGATCGAGTAACAAGAACCCGCGTCACTTCTCCCGTTAAAGGCATCATCAAGCAGCTTAAAGTCGCCACTATTGGTGGTGTTATTCAACCTGGCATGGACTTAGTTGAGATCGTTCCTCTTGAAGATCAACTTTTAATTGAAGCACAGATTCGGCCCGCCGATATTGCATTTCTTCACCCTGGTCAAAAAGCAATGGTAAAGCTCACCGCCTATGACTTTTCAATTTACGGCGGACTTGAAGCAGAACTCTAGCATATTAGTGCTGATAGCATCACCAATGAGGACGACGGCGAAAACTATTACATAATTCGCCTTCGTACCAATAAAAATTATCTCGAGAAAAACGGCGAAAAATTAAACATTATTGCCGGCATGACTGCCGACGTTGATATTTTAACGGGTAAAAAAACTGTGTTAGATTACTTGCTTAAGCCTATTTTAAAAGCAAGAGAGCGCACGCTCAAGGAACGCTAACATGACTTTATCAACCCACCATCTTTGCTTTAAGCAAAAAACACACGCTAGCTTTTACCGCAAAGAGCCGTCTTGATGCGTCGTGTCGCTATTTTTTCTGACACCCCCGCTATCGTGAAGCTTTGGTCTCACGCACTGGTTAGTCATTTTGATATATTCACAGCCGTAAGCAAGCAAGAACTAGTCAAAGCATCGGTTGTTATCATCGATTCGCACAAAGTCGACACAAATACCGATTTAGCGGCCATGTTTTCCTCCACCTCCGCACGCTTTCTCGTGGTAGGCAAAGATTGGTCAGAAAATAAACAAATTAATGCATTGGTACATGGTGCAGCCGGTTATTGCGGCGAATCCGAACCGCCTAAACTTTTACTACAAGCCGTGACTAGCGTATTAAAGGGCGATATTTGGATTCAGCGCCACCTTGTCCCCCGCGTTATCGGCACCTTAGTCAAAATGAAACCCGAGCGCACTCAAACAATTGACAGCCATAAATCGATCGAGTCATCAACCTTATTAGCTACGCTATCTTCACGTGAAAGTGACGTTGCTAATATGGTTCGTGATGGTGAAAACAACAAGGCTATCGCCAGTGCTTTGGAAATTTCAGAACGCACCGTTAAAGCACATGTAACGTCTATTTTCAAAAAACTAGATCTTTCTGACAGGCTCCATCTTGCTTTGTATCTAAAAGAATATGGTTGACCTAGTTGTGCAGTTACGTTAGATTTACACTAATTCAGTCTAATTACCTGATTTACTTACATAATAAAACAAAAGCAAGAGGGAACTATGAGTCTTAAATTAAAAATAGCTGTGAGTGGCATTTTGGCATTGAGCCTAGGCGCGGCAACGGCCGAAACACTGCAGGATGCAATCCAATATACCGTTAACGAAAACCCAGAAATTCAATCTGCTAAATCTGAGCGCTTAGCCGTTGAACAAGAAATTAGCCAAGTAAAAGCAGGCTATTTCCCTACTGTTGATATTTCCGTTGGCGCTGGTTGGGAACGCTCTTTCAATTCTTCAACCAAAGCGGATGGTTCTGAATCTAAATCCCTTGGCAGAGATGAAGCGTCTATTCAAATTAGACAAATGATTTACGATGGCTTTGCAACTGCTAGTGAAGTTAACCGTCAAACTGCTAGAACAAATTCACGTGCTTATACCGTTTTTGGTCAAGCAGAAATCACTGCTCTAAATGCTGTTGAAGCTTACATCAACGTGCTTCGCCGTGAAGAGCTGCTCGCATTGTCTGAAGAAAACTTAACGATTCATCAAAGCACAAACGATCAAATTAAATCACGAAGCAATCGTGGCGTTGGTCGTAGAGCAGACGTTGAGCAATCTACAGGTAGGTTATCATTAGCGCAAAAGAATGTCCTGTCAGAAATCGGGAATTTAAAAGATGCTCAAACAGCCTATTTAAGAGTAGTTGGTAGGCTCCCATATGAGTTAGAAACTGTTAGTTCACCAAGCGAGGCATTACCCGCTACTTTTGATCAAGCTGTTGATGGCGCAATTGCAAACCACCCGATATTAAAGTCTGCAAACTCGGACATCAAGTCTGCTATCGCTCAACATGCAACTTCGAAAACAGCCTTTTTACCGCGTGTAGACCTTGAACTAAGTGCCTCACATAATAAAGATATTGACGGTATTGAAGAAGTTAATGAAGACGCTTCTGCCATGGTTCGTTTGCGTTATAACCTTTATAACGGCGGCAAAGATACTGCCCGTCGTAAAGAAACCGCACAACTAGTTAACCAAGCAAAAAGCATTAGAGACAATACCTACAGACAAGCTGTTGAGAGTATGCGCTTATCATGGATTGCCCATCAAACCGTTAAAAACCAAATGGCATTCTTTGAAGGTCATAGAGACTCAAGCATCAAAAGTAACGAGGCGTACCAAAAGCAATTCAACATTGGCCGACGCTCTTTGCTAGATCTACTTGATTCAGCCAATGAGATGTTTGTTGCAAAAAGTGCTTACACTAATGCAAGCTATGACGAACTATTTTCTCAGTTCAGAATTCTTGCTAGTGGTGGTTCGTTGACAAATTATTTGAATGTTACCTTGCCTGAAGAGACAGCGATCTTACCTGAGGTTGAGCCTTGGATTGGTGGCTCACAAAGAGGAAAATTGACTCCTACATATGCACCTGCCTCTAAGTAAGTAATAACAATATATTAAAAAGGCTATCAACTCAGTTGATAGCCTTTTTATTGCAAGCAATAAAAGCCACTGCCCCACTTGTAATGAGTTCTTTAAGGTTTAAAACTCTTTACTTAACATCCGGCTTTTCAACCCATCCCATTTGCTAAGCCGTTCAGAGCCACCAATTTTTTTACCTGCCCCGCGTAACTTTGCTAACCACAAACCAGAACCATTAAAGCTATAAACTGGTAATAAATCACGCCGCTTTGAAGCCAGTTTAATAATCGGGTTTAGATTATCCAAGACCATTGGCACAACGCCAGGTTTCTCAAAGTACGTTAGCACCATATGCGCTTGATTTAGTTCTATCGCTTTAACGTAGGTAATTCGCATTTTGCTATCAGAAACCCCTAACTCTCTGAGCGTGAAGTACTTAGCAATCGAGTAATCTTCGCAATCACCCGCCCCTTTTGCTAATACTTCTAGGGGCGTCGCCCAATAGTCGACCGCGCCCCATAAATAGCTATCATCAACAAACTCAACCTGTTGATTGAAAAAATCATTAACCCGCTTCAATTTTTCTTTCTCTGGTAGGCTCTGTGCCGACTTAACGAGTGCTTGCCAGCTTAAAACCCTATCCGCTGCTTGTTCACCATACTTCGCTTTTACTTTTAAAATAAGCTCCGCACTAAAGTCTAGTGCTGCAGGTGCTACAGCAGCGACCATTAAGCAAACCGACACGACAAAGAATTTCAATCCAGCCATGCGAAGAATCCTCATCGCGTGGAATTTAAAGAACTTTTGTATGCTTACGTCCATTAGCAAATTAGCTGTTTTACACTAACGGCTAGCCCCAGCGACCCCAATTTCTTTTAAGCTAATAAAATCTTCGTCAACCTGAACATTTTCCGCCAACACGTGAATATCTAACAAATCACCAATCTCTACGATTGTTTTTGCGAATTCGTATTTCTCTGTATCTTGCTGAACACCATTACCAATATCACGCGCTAGGCGAATATAGTCCGGTTTAAGCTCTTTGAGCCTTTCTGGTGACATCGACTGCGCTTCAAACCGCTTAACCATTACTTTCGCGTTTAACTGACGCACAAAGCTAATAAACTCCTTATATGTATCGACCTCTTTTGCAACCGCATACGCTGAAAAACTAAACACTAGTTGACTAGCCAAGAATGAGTTTTCCACCAATAAAGCTGCCAGCCACGTTCTAAAATCACTATTCTTTACCGTTCTATTGGACAGGTTAATCGCTATTTCATGAGAAATATTGTCACTTTTGATATAGTCAATCACACGTGACGTCACACCTTTGTCGAGGTCTACAATTTTCACAAATTTTTCAGCAATTGAGACAAACGTACCAATCGAAAGTGCATCTCCATTTTTATCCAATGCTTCAGAAAACGCATCTTTCATTAGCACGCCACCTGTGGTTTGAAGGTTGTCAGTTTCACCGATATATGACACCTTATAGTCATTCCTATCGACGATATCGAACACTAATTCTTTCCACTCAGCCATATCCTTTGCCCTGTCTTTTCCTTTGCGCAGATAGTAGCTATTCGTGCCAATGAGCTGAGCTTGCTCATAAGCCTCATTCGAGCCTAATAAAGTCGTATCGGTTGAACTGAATGGATCCACTGCAGCCACACCAATATGCGCAATATCAGCTTTACTATATTTTTCGCCCAATTCAGTGAACGATACGCTCAATGACTTTGCTAACGTTTCCACTTTTTCTGCACTCGTAGCGCGAGTTAACAAGACAAACTCTGAGCCAAAAAATCGATAAGCACTCACCTCTCCTAAGCCCTTATTCCCAGCCTCGGACTTCAATATGCCGGCAAAATCTTTAATAAATTGATCAATGGAGTCATTGCCTAGCTCTTTAACTAAGCTAGTTAGCGCATCAATCTTAATCATGAAAACAAAGGCATCTTCATGTGAAGCAAGCACCTCTTTCATATCTATTTCAAAAGTACTTTTTTTACTCAACCCTGTCAGTTCATCTAGTTGCAATTTCTTACCAATGCTTTCCAGTTTTTTATTCAGATTTCTAATAACTTTTTCTAATTTTCTGGACATAACGTTCATCGAAGATGCGACCTTTCGTACCTCAGTTGTCCACGGCAACTGCTCGATAAGATCGAAACTTCCCTGTGAGATGGTTTCCGCCATTTCACCTATTCTTTTCAAGGAAGACAGTGTGATTTGCAGCACGAGCAACAACAAAATAACAGACGCTGCAAATGCCGTTAACGAGTAATAAAAGCTGGTCTGAACCTGTCCATACAGTTTAGAGTAGGCATAGCCTGGGTTTATTACCACGGTCACTGCCCCACTAATGTTCCAACCCGAGCTAATCTCGCTTTGAGCAACCGCCGTTTGCATCGGTAAATTGCTAATAAACCATTCTGGCACTAAGCCAACTTCTTGCTCATTCGTCAACGTGACTAACTTTTCCCCTGAGAAGTTAACTAAGCTAATTTCTTTATAATATCCACGATCAAATATCGCATTCATCATTGTTTCAAGCACTGGATCCTTATCGTCTGTCATATGAGGACTTAGCGACAAGCCAAGCGATGTTGCCGTATCTTGAGCGTGAATGAGTGACTCACCTTCCAAGTAACTTCTAATATTATTTACACTCAGCATAAAATTCAGGCTGAAAATCATCAGAAATAACGCCGATATAAGAATTAATAATTGTTTTGATAAAGACATACTTTTATACCTTATGGGATATTTTGGTTACCGATTGCAACGCCCTAACATACATAGCTTTTTCCATGCTATACGACCTTAACTATAGCGTATATCCACAACTAATCTTGACCGCATACCTGCTAATTTGTGAGCTACGCCAAAGAACCACTACGCATTCTGCATATTCGCCCTTTATACCCAAAGAACACAAGTCTCATGGAAATGAATGTCATTCATTTAATTCGGCTTTACACCCAAAGGGCATAAGTCTCATGGAAATGAATGTCATTCATTTAATTCGGCTTTACACCCAAAGGGCATAAGTCTCATGGAAATGAATGTCATTCATTTAATTCGGCTTTATACCCAAAGGGCATAAGTCTCATGGAAATGAATGTCATTCATTTAATTCGGCTTTATAATGCGGGCAACTTTATATTTAATCCGTGAATTATGACTACCAAAAATGCTTTTTATGCCCAATCTGGCGGTGTTACCGCCGTTATCAACGCCAGTGCTTGTGGCTTAATTGAAACCGCCCGCCAACATAGCGACACAATCGGTAAGGTTTATGCGGGACGTAACGGCATTATTGGCGCGTTAACCGAGGACTTAATTGATACCAGTCTTGAAACCGCTGATGATATCTCCGCATTACGCCACACCCCATCAGGTGCATTTGGTTCTTGTCGCTACAAGCTCAAAAGTTTTGAAGAAAATCGTGCAGAATACGAGCGCTTAATTGCCGTTTTCAAAGCACATAACATCGGTTACTTTTTCTATAATGGCGGCGGCGACTCACAAGATACCACCAATAAACTTTCAGAATTAAGTCACACATTAGGACACGACCTCCGCTGCATTGGTATTCCTAAAACCGTTGATAATGATTTACCCATCACCGATAACTGCCCAGGGTTTGGCTCAGTCGCTAAATACGTAGCTGTTTCAATTCGTGAAGCAGGCTTTGACGTTGCCTCAATGGCTCGTAGCTCAACCAAAGTATTTGTACTGGAAGTGATGGGGCGACACGCGGGTTGGATTGCAGCGGCCGGCGGTCTGGCAGCAGAAAATGAAGGCGACTCACCGCACATTATTTTATTCCCCGAAGTCACTTTTGAGCAGCAAAAATTTCTCGCTAAAGTGGACGTGACAGTAAAAAAGTATGGCTTTTGCTGCATCGTCGTATCCGAGGGTGTTAAAAACCCTGACGGCCAATTTTTAGCCGAAGCGGGCACCCGCGATGCCTTTGGTCACGCCCAATTGGGTGGCGTTGCCCCCGTCGTCGCAGAGATGATTAAAGCCGCTCATGGTTATAAATATCATTGGGCTGTGGCCGATTATTTACAACGCGCGGCGCGTCATATCGCTTCTAAAACTGACGTAGAGCAGGCCTACGCCATGGGTAAAGCTGCTGTTGAACTCGCTATCGCTGGAAAAACAGCCGTGATGCCAACAATCGTTCGTACCAGCAACGACCCGTACCAATGGGAAATTGGCACAGGCGAATTAAAAGACGTCGCCAACGTAGAACAAAAGCTTCCAGCCCACTATATAACGGCTGATGGTTTTGGTATTACCCCTGACTGCGAGGAATATCTGCGCCCCTTGATCATGGGAGAAGATTACCCGCCGTATGTTAACGGCCTACCCAACTATGTTCAGTTGAAAAACTTACCGGTTAAAAAAATCCTTAACGAACCGTTTGACGTGTGATCAACTAGAGGCATGGCTTTCAGCTAAAGTCAGCTTCTTCAGCTTGTTTTATTTTTGTTCATCTGCCACAACCCTTTACCCTCCTAATAAAATGGAAGATAAAGGCTGTGGCTCGTCCTAAAATTTCTTTCTATCTATTTATTTATTTGATGTCTTTTTAGGCCAATCGTTTTATGCTTTACGGCATGAAAACACTATCTCAACTCATTTCACGTGGCATGGCACCGCTTACCTTGGTCTGTGCACTTATTGCTTTTTACCAGCCGGCTATTTTTCTGGTTTTTAAAGCTTATTTTTTGTGGCTATTCGCCGCCTCCATGTTTGCCTTAGGTGTTGTTCTTAAACCTGACGAACTAAAAACTACGCTACAAACACCGCGTTCCATTTTCCAGGGGGTTTGCACCCAGTACAGTGTCATGCCCTTGCTCTGCGCTGCCGCTGCGTGGCTGGCTAACTTACCGCCTGAGCTCGCTTTGGGTGTCATTATTGTGGGTTGTGCGCCGGGCGCAATGGCGAGCAATGTCATTGTTTATTTGGCGGGTGGCGCCGTGGCTTTCTCTATTGCTCTAACAACCGTTGCGACTGTTTTATCACCTTTGTTTACCCCGGCATTGGTAGAGTGGCTAGGCGGTGCTTATTTGCCCGTACCATTTTGGTCAATGATGCAAACCATTTTACTTACCGTACTAACCCCCTTATTCGTCGGCATGGCGTGCCGAAAGCTTCTACGCGAACGAGCTGCGCCATTGATTGAGTTCGCCCCAAGCATGGCGTCACTAGCCATTATCATTATCTGCGCGTATGCCGTTGCGGCTAACCATGAACGCCTTAATAGCATTAGCATGAATCTTTTTTTCGTCATCATCATTGTTAATGCTCTCGGCTATTTATTTGGCTGGTTCTTAGCCAAACTGTTCAACTTTAATAACCAATATCGCCTAACAATGGCCATTGAAATTGGTATGCAAAACGCAGGACTGGGCGTCGCTTTAGCCCTAAAACATTTCTCGCCGGAAACCGCCTTACCTGGTGCATTATTTGCTGTTTGGTGTGTATTAACCGGTGCTGGTGCGAGTGCATGGTTACGATACAAACACTCATCAGAAGAAAAGCTTGAACTTCTCGAAAGAACTTAGCTAAACATACGGTCTGTTTGTGTGACTCTTAAACTAAAGGAAAAATCGTGATTAAATGTATTAACAGGCTACAAGCCATGCTCGACCGCACCCGTTCTATTGACTTTCTAGCACCTCTTGCGCTCAGGCTTTACCTCGTTCCGATTTTTTGGATGGCGGGCACTAAAAAGCTATCTGCTTTTGATAGCACGGTTGATTGGTTTGGCAATCCAGACTATGGACTTGGCCTTCCATATCCCTACTTAATGGCCGGTCTGGCAACTTGGGTCGAAATTATTGGCGCCGTTCTTTTATTCATTGGTTTAGCCGTTCGTTGGGTGTCTATCCCACTAATGGTCACCATGGCTGTTGCCGCCGTTACCGTTCACCTCCAAAATGGTTGGTTAGCGATAGCAGAAGACAGTGGTTTTTTTGCTAATGAACGTACTGCTGGCGCGGTCGAACGCTTGAGTGCCGCCAAAGATATCCTTCGCGAGCATGGCAATTACAGCTGGTTAACAGAAAACGGTAGCGTTGTTATTCTTAATAATGGTATCGAGTTCTCTGCGACCTATTTTATTATGTTACTCGTACTCTTTTTTATTGGCTCAGGAAAATACCTCAGCTTAGATTTTTGGGTCGCTAAACAATTCAAGAATTAGCTCATAATGGACAGCCTATTTTCAATGGACGTTGCGTTTTACCTGTCAAGGTCCGTTGAACTATTAAGTGCTGTCTTTATCTTTACGGTTGGCTCATTTATTTTATATTCTCTTGTTCTTTATATAAAAGACAGTACGCAAAAAGAATCAACCATCCTGAGGAATTATCCGCTAATAGGTCGTTTCAGGTTTTTATTTGAAAAGATGGGGGAGTTCTTTCGGCAATATTTTTTTGCAATGGATCGAGAGGAACTACCCTTTAATCGCGCGCAAAGGAACTGGGTATACCGTGCAGCTAAGAATTTAGATTCCACTATTGCCTTTGGCTCAACCAAGGATCTGCGGCAACCCGGTGCCATTATTTTCGTCAACTGCCCATTCCCCAAACTAGACCACGAAAATGCAGCCTTAGGTCCAATGATGGTAGGGCCCTATTGCGAGAAGCCCTATTCAACATCATCTGTTTTTAATATTTCCGGCATGAGTTTCGGCGCTATTTCCAAACCTGCTGTACAAGCGCTTTCCCACGGTGCCAAAAAAGCAGGCTGTTGGTTCAACACCGGTGAAGGTGGGCTTTCACCCTATCACCTAGAAGGTGACTGTGATCTGGTTTACCAAATTGGCACCGCTAAATACGGAGTGCGCGACAAGCACGGCAATTTAAGTAACGATAAACTCAAACAAGTAGCACAGCACCAGCAAATTAAAATGTTTGAAATTAAGCTCAGCCAAGGCGCTAAACCAGGAAAAGGAGGCATCTTACCTGGGTTAAAAGTTACTAAAGAAATTTCGCATATTCGTGGCATTCCAGTAAAACAAGACTCTATCAGCCCCAACCGTCACCTCGATGTGAACTCACCTGCTGAGTTACTCGATTTAATTCAGCGGATTCGTTCCGTTACAGGTAAACCCGTTGGTTTTAAAACCGTGGTGAGTTCATGGCAGTGGCTAGGTGAGCTATGCGGGCTAATTAATTCACGCGGTGAAGAATCTGCGCCTGATTTTATTACTGTAGACGGTGGTGATGGCGGCACGGGCGCAGCACCCATGTCGCTCATTGATAACGTCGGGCTCACTCTCACCGAAGCACTACCTGCAGTAGAAAATGTACTCATTAAACACGGTCTTCGGCAGCGTATTCGCATCATCGCTTCTGGAAAACGAATTAACCCAACTGAAGTTGCATGGGCGTTATGTGCCGGTGCAGACTTTGTAACATCAGCGCGTGGCTTTATGTTTGCACTCGGCTGTATACAAGCACTTCAGTGCAACAAAAACACCTGCCCAACCGGAATAACCACGCATAATCCAGATCTCCAACGCGGCTTAGACCCCGCAAATAAGGCAAATCGTGTGGCTAATTATCAAAAGAATTTGGTCAAAGAGGTATCAATTATTGCTCACTCATGCGGTGTTGCTGGACCACGACGCCTGCACCGACAGCACGCCCGTATTGTCACACCAAACGGTCTGTCAATTCCTTTAGACGAGTTGCAACCCTACCCTAAGATGTGAAAACCTAATGCTCTGCTAACTGGCCTAAGTAATTAACAACCACCTCAGTTGCCGGGCCATAAAGCTTTTCTTTGAATTCCGATTCAACTGAAGAAGGCTCTAAATTTAACTCAACTGTATGCGCGCCAGACTGGTTTGACACTTGTACAAAACCCGCCGCTGGATACACATTGCCCGAGGTACCCACCGATATAAATAAATCACACCGGCTTATCGCGTCATAAATCTCATCCATCCGATAAGGCATTTCCCCAAACCAAACTATATCCGGTCGTAGCCTATTAGGTTGTTTGCAACACTCACACATAGACTCTGGCATCACATCGCCACTGGTTGGAACACGCTTACCCGTTCGAGTACAAAAACTTTTTAGCACCTCACCGTGCATATGGATGATATTTTTCGTGCCAGCTCGTTCGTGTAAATTATCGATGTTTTGGGTGACGACCAAAATGTTGAATTGGTCACTTTGCTCTAATTGAGCGATGGCAGTATGCGCGGCGTTTGGTTTTATACCCTCGTCCAATAACTGTTTGCGCCGCATATTGTAAAACGTGTGCACAAGATGCGGATCACGCTCATACGCTTCTGGCGTCGCTACATCTTCTATTCGGTGGTTTTCCCACAGCCCGTCGCTGGCTCTGAATGTTTTGATGCCTGATTCGGCCGAAACGCCTGCGCCGGTTAAGATAACGATTGATTTAACGTTATTCATTCATACTCTCTTGATAGCCTTCTTTGTAATTTACAAACTTAAATTTGTAACCCGCTTCTTTTAATCGGCTATTCAGCAGGCGCTTATTTTGATCCGCATTGCTTTCCAATACTAAGGGTTTACACGCTTTTAAGCCCAACTTATTGAGCAAATAGTTTGCAACGTCCCACTTTGAGGTGGGTTCAGTATCCGTTGCTAGATAAATTCGTTCTAACTTTCCACCGTTTACCTTCTTATTTAATAGAAACTCCAACACACCGACACAATCTTCTCGGTGAATTCTATTGGTATAATAGGGCGGCTGCTGCTGGACTTTTTCACCTTTCTTGAGTGCATTAAGAAAGTAATTAGAGCGGCCATAAATACCAGAAAATCTTACGATAGTCGTTTGGTTATTAAACTCTAAGAAGCTCTTTTCCGCTGCCAATATAATGCCGCCTCTCTCATCAGTAGGCTCAGTTGCTGACTTTTCATCCAACCATTCGCCATGTTGTTGGCCATAAACTCTACTTGAGGAAACAAAGGTAAACGCGGCGTTCTGGCATTTTTGCTTAAATACCGATAAGACATTCTTTACGCCTACATCAAATACCGCCTTATACGCAGCTATATCCCTTCCGCTAGGCGAGAGAATATAAACGACTTGGTCATAATCTAGATTCAAGGCATCCATTTGCTGTTGATTGGTGACATCTGCCTTTATGTAGTTAACCGTAGCTAACGGTGCAACAGACGTTCTCCTTAGAGCGCTGACATCATGCCCTTCGGATGCTAATGAGCCCGCAAGTTGGCCGCCAATATCACCGCTGCCAATAATAAGGATTTTCGCCATTGTTATTCCTTAACTTTATTTTTCTCTTCTATCCAAAGGGACATGTACTTTGTACTCTTCATTAGGTGATGTTTTAACATTGCACCTAAAAAGTTCTGCTGACGATGCGTTGCCAAATCGGCTTGTATGTCGGTTATTTTTTCTAGCAGCGACGGCATAAACTCTGAGGCTGAATAACACTGCTTAAGAATTTCCAGACCGTTTTGCTGACTTTCTTGCCACTGCTGCTCATCCTCATACAAAGAGACGGCCGCATTTGCAAATGCCTGAGGCCGATCTGCAACGCTGCCATTCCAAGGCAAATCCCCGTGCATTGCCTCGGCACCAACCGATGTTGTAATACTTGGCGTGCCATTTTCCATCGCTTCTAATAACTTTCCCTTTAAGCCGGCTCCAAAACGTAAAGGCGCTAAACAAATCCGCGCTTTTTGCATCACTTCTGTGACATCTTCAGCGCGGCCTTTTATATGAAAGCCTTCTTTTGGCTGGTTTAGCTGCGTAGCTTTTGGCGGTTGATAAGCACCATATATAAAAAGCTCTGCCGCTGGCAGTTGCTGCCTAATCAACGGCCATATTTCTCGTTTAAGGTATTGAACCGAATCCCAATTAGGCTCGTGTTTAAAGTTGCCTATGCACATAAATCCGCTTCGCTGTTTATAACTGGGCCAACTGAGTGCATTCTGTTGCACCTGCTTAGGGTCAACAACAAATGGCAAGTAATACATCTGTGACTCTTCCACTTTAAACACCGAGGTCAACAACTCCACCTCGGCCGTCGAAATAATCAAGCTTAGGTCTGTGCGCAAAATACTGGCAACTTCTCGATAAGCCACATCGTTCATCAAGTCTTCGTGTTTAAAGTCCTGATCTTTTTTTAACGCCTTCTGACGGCCATGGCGCAAACAATGCAGGTCTGATGTTTCCAACATACTCATTGCATTTGGGCAGTGTTTCTCTACCCGCCAAGAGAACTGCTCTTCCACCATAAAACGATCATATAAAACAATATCTGGAGATAGTTCACTAATGAATACGTCAAACGCACTGTCATTAACAGCTATCGTTTGTTGCCGAATATTTAACGACTCTAATGGGTAGCAATGATCTGATGCTGCGGCTGTACAGGCATACGTTAACGCCCAACCTTGAGCATGAAACAGTTTTATCAAGTCGACCATCCGCCTTCCCGCAGCAGATGATGTCGGCTCCGGCCATAAGGATGCAATGATTAATAATTTCATGAGTTTATTTTATACAATTGCATAAAAAAGGGCTGGTGAAAACCAGCCCTTTAACTACCTAGCAAACATTAATTACTTGTTTGCTTCACGCTCTTTAGCTTCTTTGATTACTTCTTCTGCAATGTTTCTTGGGCAAGGCAAGTAGTGAACAAATTCCATTGAGAACTGACCACGACCAGACGTCATGGTGCGCAAGTCACCAATGTAGCCAAACATTTCACTTAGTGGAACTTCCGCTTTAATACGTACACCTGTTGCGCCAGCATCTTGAGACTTGATCATGCCACGGCGACGGTTAAGGTCACCAATAACATCACCCACGTGATCGTCTGGTGTGAACACGTCCACTTTCATGATCGGCTCCATCAATTGCGCGCCAGCTTTAGGCATTGATTGACGGTAAGCGCCATTAGCCGCAAGTTCAAACGCAACAGCCGAGGAATCAACCGCATGGAAACCACCATCAAGCAAGGTTACTTTAACGTCTACACAAGGGTAGCCCGCAAGCACACCTTTATCCATGCGTTTTTTGAAGCCTTTCTCAACAGCAGGCCAGTACTCACGAGGAACGTTACCGCCCGTTACTTTAGATTCAAAGCTAAAGCCTTCGCCTGTTTCTGCTGGCTCTAAAATATAGTCAATTTTACCAAACTGGCCAGAACCACCTGATTGCTTCTTATGTGTGTAGCTATCTTCTAATACTTTAGTGATTGTTTCGCGGTACGCCACTTGTGGTTTACCAACGCTTACATCAACACCGTGTGTACGCTTAAGAATATCAATTTTGATATCTAAGTGAAGCTCGCCCATTCCTTTAAGAATAGTTTCGCCACTGTCTTCATCTGTTTCTACGCGGAAAGAAGGATCTTCTTTGATCATTTTACCGATCGCAATACCCATCTTTTCTGAACCACCTTTATCTTTAGGTGATACAGCAATAGAGATAACAGGATCAGGGAAAACCATTGGTTCTAAGGTTGCTGGGTTTTTAGGATCACATAATGTATGACCTGTTTGCACATCTTTCATGCCCACAACGGCAATGATATCACCCGCTTGTGAACTCGTTAGTTCGATACGGTCTTCAGCTTGCATTTCAACAAGACGACCAATACGTTCCGTTTTACCGGTAAATGTATTTAACACGGTATCGCCTTTATTCATCTGCCCTGAGTAGATACGAATAAATGTTAACGCACCAAAACGGTCATCCATAATTTTAAATGCTAAGGCACGTAATGGGCCATTCGGATCAACGATCGCAAATTCACCCGTTTCATTGCCTTCATCATCTGTTTCAGGCTGAGGCTTAACTTCTGTTGGGTTTGGTAGGTAATCAACAACCGCATCCAACACTAATTGAATACCTTTGTTTTTAAATGCAGAGCCACAATATGTTGGGAAGAAATCAAGTGCGATGGTGCCTTTACGGATACAACGCTTAATGTCTTCAATTGCAGGCTCTTCGCCTTCAAGGTACATTTCCATCAAATCGTCGTCTTGCTCTACAGCCATTTCGATAAGCTGCTCGCGGTACTCTTCCACTTTATCAACCATATCAGCAGGCACATCACCGACTGTGTAGTTTTCTGGAAGACCTGAATCATCCCAGATGTACGATTTACGTGTTAACAAATCAACAACACCTGTAAAGTCATCTTCTATACCAATTGGCAACACCATAATTAATGGATTTGCATCTAATACATTTTTAACTTGATCGGTAACGCGGTAAAAATCTGCGCCCATACGATCTAATTTGTTAACGAAAATGACCCGCGCTACGCCAGATTCATTCGCATAACGCCAGTTTGTTTCTGATTGAGGTTCAACACCACCAGAACCACAAAAAACACCCACGCCGCCATCAAGAACTTTTAATGAGCGATACACTTCAATCGTGAAATCCACGTGTCCCGGTGTGTCAATAATGTTCATGCGATGGCCATCCCATTCACATGAAACTGCCGCAGACTGAATGGTTATCCCACGTTCGGCTTCTTGTTCCATAAAGTCGGTTGTTGCTTCACCATCGTGAACCTCACCTGTTTTATGAATTTTGCCGGTTAATTTTAAGATACGTTCGGTTGTTGTGGTTTTACCAGCATCCACGTGGGCGAAAATACCAATGTTTCTGTATTTGGTTAAGTCAGTCATAAGTCTACAATGGTTAAGTTAATTAAAGTGTTACCCAAACAAAAACGCCAGCTTACGCGAAAACATTTCGTTTGAATGAACTCACTATTGTATCACTGAAAGCTAGCTAAAGAATAGACCGTTAGATGTTATTAAGCCGCCGCAGCTTCTGCACTAACAACTTTATCAAACGAAGGTCTTGCACTAATTCTGTCTCGATACTCGTCTAACTGGCTAGACCCCGAAGGAACACCAAAGGCATCAGCCCAACGCAAGGTGTGTGCTAATAAAATATCAATCGCAGAAAAGGTATCACCCAATGCGAACTCTCTGCCGCCCAAGTTCTTTTCTAACACCTTACAAGCCTTCAAAAACTCCCAACGCGCTATGCTCAAGATTTCTGGCACACGTTTTTCTTCTGGCAGTACAAACGTATGCTTCCCAATAGTCCACAAAGGTTGCTCTAGCTCCGTTAAAACAAAGAAACTCCACTCGTCATACTTGGCTCTGAGCTGCGTTCTTGGCTCCGGCACTAAACCTGACGCTGAGTATTTATCACCTAAATACGCCACAATAGCCGCCGACTCAGTCAGCACAAACCCACCATCGTCAATCGCCGGCACTTTGCCGTCGGCGTGAATCTTTAGGTATTCCTCAGCCTGACCGGCCCCTTCTAGCAGCTCGATCTTAATAAATTCGTAATCAACGCCAAGCTCTTCAAGCATCCAAACCACGCGCGTACTTCTAGACCGAGGATAACCATACAATTTAATCATTTTATTCTCCCAATTAAGTAACTTTTAATAGACGACACCCTATCTATACCGTAAACCCATAGATATAACGCATTAAAAAACCCAGCCTGAACTGGGTTTTTTAATCATGTTGAGCACTTACAAATTGTACCCAGTCTCTTCGTGTGAAACGACATCCAGCCCTTGCTGTTCTTCTTCCTCATCCACACGTAGCCCACCCACTAATAGACTAACCAATTTTAAAATAGCGTACGTCGCAACGCTTGTAAAAGCGATGGTTGCTACAACACCCGTTGCTTGAACAGTTAATTGCTCAGCGATAGATGAAATACCATCGGCAAAGCCGTAACCACTGAACACACCCAATTGGGTTGATGCGAATACAGCAACAATTAAAGAACCTAATATCCCGCCAACGCCATGGACCGGGAAAACGTCTAACGAATCATCGATTTTCAATACTTTTTTGACATATTGAGTCGCGTTAAAACAGATAAAGCCCGCTAACAAACCAATAACCAAGGCTCCACCAGGCCCTACAAAACCGGATGCTGGAGTAATTGTGCCTAAACCTGCCACCATGCCAGTAACAGCGCCTAAGGCACTCGGTTTACCAAACTTCCTCCATTCAATCACCATCCATGTAAACGCGCCCATTGATGCAGAAATATGCGTCACAATGATGGCCATAGCAGCATCACCATTAGCGGCTAGTGCACTGCCGCCATTAAAGCCAAACCACCCAACCCAAAGCATCCCCGCACCAGCAATAGTCATGGTTAAGTTATGAGGAGGCATCGCCGTGGTAGGGAAGCCTTTTCTCGGGCCTACTACCATGGCCGCTACTAGCGCTGCGACACCGGCTGTAATATGTACAACAATACCGCCAGCAAAATCGTAAACGCCCATTGAACCGAGCCAACCACCGCCCCAGACCCAATGCGTTACCGGCGCATAAACAACAATTAGCCAAATCGCACTAAACAATAACATCGCCGAAAACTTCATTCGCTCTGCAAATGCACCAATAATCAATGCAGGCGTAATAATCGCAAACGTCATTTGAAACATTGCGAATAACGATTCCGGGATATCACCGGATAGAGATTCGCGACTAATGCCAGAGAACATGACTTTTGAGAAATCGCCAATCCATGCGTTACCTTCACCAAACGCAAGACTGTAGCCGATGATAAACCATAATATTGAGGCCACGCAGGTAATCGCAAAACACTGCATAAACACAGACAGTACATTCTTGCTCCGCACCAAGCCCGCGTAGAACATAGAAAGCCCCGGAATCGTCATAAAAAGCACCAGCGCAGTCGACGTTAAAATCCACGCTGTGTTAGCGCCGTTTAATTCTCCCGCAAATGCAAAGCGGGGCAAGAGTAACAAACCAAGGAAAAGATTAAACTTTATCGACTTCATTTATAGCGCCTCGCGACCTGCTTCACCCGTACGAATTCGAATCACTTTTTCTAAATTCGTTACGAATATTTTGCCGTCACCAATTTTTCCAGTACACGCTGCTTTAATAATAGACTCTGTCGCAAGCTCTAATTGGTCCTCAGCCACGGCAATTTCAAGCTTAACCTTAGGTAAAAAGTCCACCACGTACTCAGCACCACGATATAGCTCAGTATGGCCGCGTTGACGACCAAAACCCTTAACTTCTGTGACCGTAATCCCCACAAAACCCGCGTCAGATAAAGCCCTGCGCACATCTTCTAATTTAAACGGTTTTATAATAGCTGTTACTAGTTTCATATCAAGCCTGCTTCTTCTTATTTCACAAGCCCTCGATTTTGCATCAAAATGGGGCGGCCATCAACCTATTTTGGTGCGAGCTTCAAAAATACTTTTAGTTTCACAACAAAGCATTCTGTCTTCAGCTTAAAAGTGATGCGCTAACTCTAGTTGAATAACATCATCATGACGAAAAGACGCTAGCGGGTCGCGCTTTTCAACCGATGATATAAAACGCGCCTCTAGACTGAGCACCCACTCATCTCCAAGCCGTCGACTTGCCTCAACGCTATAAAAACGAGTGCTTTCATGTAAGTCAGCAATGACGCCAAATAGCAGCTCACTAGATGCTGCATCATTTATCGCTAATCGGCCACCGATAAAAATATCATCCTCGAAGGCCGTGCTCGCACTTGCACCACGATCATCATATAAATATTCAGCGATAAGCCCAAAGTCGGCAGAGGATTCCATGACGCCGACGAAGGTATATTCAAATCCAGCAGTCAATGCATTAAAGGTCTCACCTTGTCCACTACGATGAATAACCTCAACTTTCCAGAGCCATTCATCAAGCGTTGCTTGTACATCCACAGCCGTTTGATTGATGATGTCATAAAAAGGCGTCAGCACAAGACCGGCCGGGGCCAGTGTTGGAATAATTCTTGGTTCGCGGCTAGTACCATAAAAATGAGAAACACCGACATCCCAATCATCAAAAGTTTGGCTCCAGCGTAACGCGTAATCTACGTGCTTATCTTTTGCCGCCGACTGATAAGCCGAATGGTCATCTATTTCTGGGTTTGGACGAAACCGCCCACCTTTCCCCGCAAATGTTCTTTCCCTAAAACCCGGAAGCACAAATAGATCCACCGTTCCCCACTCTCTTAGAAACGTGGCATTGATCATCGGCTGACCTAGCTTATCTTCACCGTCTACGTTCTCCACAAAGTCAGTTTGATTGATAATATCCACCAAGTGCTGAGACTCTGTCACACCCCAGAACACTTTGCCGATACCCACAAGCAATTCCCAGTCATCCCGAGCGCGCATCCAAAGCAATTCACGTATATCAATATGACTGCGTTGAGGGTCCTGCTCATCCCATCTAAAGAAGGAGACAAACGTCAAACTGTCATCATTCTCCCAGCTATGATAAAACTCAGGCTCCGCTGAAAACGACAGCCGCCCATGCTCAAATTGCTGTGCATTTAATGCCGATTGTGGAAAGTAGCTATAGTCTGCCGCAACATACCCCGACCATTCACCAGCCTTAGCACCCGAACATATAAGCGCCGCAGCCAACAGCAATCGCCTATAACCGCCTCCCTTCTTTCGAGCTTCCATACCAATCAACCGCTACCTCGCTCTTTTTAAGCTGGCTTTACTAAAGTCCCGAGATTTCAAGCCCGTTTGGAATTTATAATCCGAAAATTCCAACAAGGTTTCTTTTTTTGTTTGATGATTAACCATATTCATTTCGTCAGGCCGCCAATATTTACCCAAATATTGCTTATAACCCGTTGCCACCATTGTTTTAAGCAAACTATTTTTACGGTCATAATAATTAATTTTTAACGGCTGATAGGTTGTTTTACTAATCCACACAACCGAGCGCGTGTACCCCGAGTATTTGTAATTTGGCCGCACTTCAATAACAAAGGCGTCTTCACCGCCAACGGCGTCATCGTTTAAATACAGGTACTTATACTTTTCAACTTCACGCGATGACAAGTCTTCAAATGCAAATTCGCTGCCCATAAAAGGGCCCGACTTGTTTTTCGATGAAATTCGTTTAACGCGCTTTAGCGCAGGAAGGTACAACCACTGGTCATCCGCCTCTAGCACATGCGTAAATGACAAAAATGCCGTACCTTTAACGTCTGCTGGCTTATCAAAAATGGTTAAGCCTTTATCGCCGTCACCTTGCACTTCAAGCGTTTTAGATCGCATTTTCCTAATACTGGTGTTGCCATTAGCATTTTTTAAGGTCATCGTTAGCGATGAAGATACGTCACCAAACCCCATATCCCGCTTGTCCGCTTCAACCGCTATTTCCAAGCCCTTTTCTTCAGACGTCTGAGCCACTGCCATTAATGGCAATAGGCACAGCATCATTAAAACTAATTTTTTCATTTTTCATCCTTATCGAATCTAAGTAATAAAACAGGCAGCAATAAAAAGTCGACAATTAATGCCAAACAAATGATCCACGTAGTCAACATCGCCATGTCAGAATTTAATGCGAACGGTGACGTCATTAACACACCAAACCCAATCATTAATACAACCGTGCTAACCACTAGGGCCTTACCAACGTGCGTAAAGGCATACGTAATGGCTTGTTCGGAGTCATAACCTTTTTCACGCTTCGCTCTTAAGTATTTACTCAAAAAGTGTACGGTGTCATCCACTACGATACCTAAAGTCATACTAACAACGACCGCCAAAGCCATATTAACTTCTACATATAGCAAGCCCCACAAACCAAAACCAATCGTTAACGGCACCAAGTTTGGCGCTAAACTAATCAAGCCCACTTTAAGCGAACGTAACGCCACAATAAGTATCATCGAAATAATAAACAACGCCAAAATCGAACCATATAACATGCCTTTGATATTCTTATCCGGCACATGCGCAAACATCATCAGCGTCCCCGTGCCCTGTGTATTCATAAACTCAGGCATGTTTTTGCCATACCAAGCTTGAACACGCTTCTCAAAATTAAGTAATTCCACATTACTTAATTCAACCATCGTAGCTATTAGACGCGTCTCCGACTTATCAACATTAACTTGGTTATTCAAATCAAGACCATACGGCAAGGACATTTCGTACAACAATAAGTACTGCGCGGCCAGCTCTCTGCTCTCCGGCAACACATACCAAGATTCCTCATCGCCATGCATATTCTTATTAAGCCGCCTCATCGTATCGGTTAGAACATAGGTATTGATAACCTCTGGCTGGCTTTTAATCCAATCATTAAATAGATCTAAATTTTTCAGATACTCAGGCCGACTAATGCCGCCTGGAGAGCCCGCAGGGACGGCATACATTAATTGGTACAAGCCCCCTAAGTTCTCAGTTGCAAAATCGGTATCCACCCTAAACTGCATCGACGTATCAAAGTATTTCAAGAAACGCTCTTCTGGCTGATTGAATGTTGCACAATACGCCGACACCAGCACCACACCACTCATGACTACTAAAACAATATTTTGCCTTTTAATGACAAACGCGGCGATACCTGCCAAGTAACCCACTCCCGGATCTTCTTCAACCTTGACGTGAACCGGCAAAAAGCTCATCAAAGCGGGTAGGAACGTTAATGATAAGCATAAGGAGGCACACAACCCCATCGCCACGAGGTTTCCAAGATCATGAAAGGGAGGCACCTCGCTAAAGTTCATTCCTAAAAAGCCGACCATCGTGGTCAAACTAGTTAATACAATCGGCTGAATATTAACCCTTAAACTCTCAGATAAAGCGTGCAACTTTGTATCCTTATGCTGCAAACCAAACAAAAATGAAACCAGCATATGCACACTGCTCGCTACCGCCAGCACCATAATCATTTGTACCGATGAGATTGAAGCTGGCGTCAACGCAATACCCAAATAACCACCAATGCCCATGGCCGTCACCACAGACAATATAATCACCAACATCACGCCGAAAACCGCACTAACACTTTTCAACAATATAAATAATAGGATAATCATCGCCAAAAAGCTTAGCGGAACTAAGCTCTTTACATCACGCTCACCCGCCTCCACAAAGGCATTATTTAAAAAGGTAACGCCGGTGACATAAAAATCCACATCGGGGTACTTAGTTTTAAATTCATCAATCATCCCACGCGAATAACTAATGACAGCACCTAACTCTGCCTTCCTATCAACGCCTGGGAATTCAATAGTGACATTAACCGCTGTAACCAAGCCCTCTTCCGACACTAACCGTTTAAACAACAACGGGTCTGCCAGCGCTACTTTTTTAACTCTTTTTACGTCAGCTACGGATAACTCATCCACATTTTCGTAGAGGTTTTCAACAACTAAATCATCTTCTTCCGCGTATGTATTTTGGAAATTTTGAAGCGAGTCCACTCGCCTTGAAAACGGCATTTGCCATGATAACTCCGTTAATTCTTCAACGATTGATAACACCGGTGGCTGAAAAATATCACTCTTTTTGGGCGCCACAAGGATAAACACGTTATCAGATTTACTGTACGTCGCTTCCAGTGCATTAAAGGCAATCAGGTCAGGATTGTCCTCTCCAAAAAAAACTCGGTAGTCAGTATTAAAGCCCAGTAGCTTTAAACCACTGCCTGCGGCGATAACAACTAGCAGGTTTATTATAATGATAGGTAGTCGATACCTAATAACCCACTCACTAAAGTAGCGTTCAAAGCGATGCATATTTTTCCCTTTTTAAAAAAATCCATTAACGTTGTAGCTAAACTTAATACCCATAAGCTACTCGTGCAGCAAAATAGCACCCTTTACTAAAATCACCAATTAAAAACTATCTATCGCTCATTGTTTAGTTTTGTTAAAAACTAACCTAGCATAGGCATAAAATAAGTTAACAACACCAAAGTATCAATATAGATTTAACGTAGGCACCCTTAGATGTTCTGCAATTTCGGCTACCGTCTTCAACTGCTTATCGGCAGCGTCAATAATCAACTTTTTAAATTGCTTTACACTAAATATGCTTCAAAACTTTTCTTTCGTTAACGGGCCTTTTTTACTTATCTATTAAGGCTAGTTATTAGTATTTTCTAGCAACGAACCATAAGATTTTAAAGCCGGCTAATAAGAGACAAAGAGCTAAAATTCACCCACTCTAAATTGGGTTGGTAACTCTCTAACCATGATGGCAGGTCGCCTGCTGGCATCGGCTTAGCGATGCCATAGCCCTGAGCATTTACGCAGCCTATTTCTAGCAGTTTCAGCCCTTGTTCATCGAACTCTACTCCTTCGGCAATCACATCCAAACTAAACGAATCTGCCAATCCAACTACTGACTTAACAATAGTAAGAGCATTGCTGTCGGCCAAAATATCTCGTATGAAAGCACGATCAATTTTTACCGTTCCTGCTGGTATTTTTCTCAAGTGTGTCAAGGATGAATAGCCCGTGCCAAAATCATCCAAGGCAATTTTGACACCCAACTCATCTTTAACTGATTGAAGTATTTTACTAACCTTTTGGATGTCACCAATCACACTGCTTTCTACTATCTCCAGCTGCAGTTTTCCTGGATTAATGAGCGCATAACACTCTAGTTGAGACTTTAACATATCCATAAAGCCCCTCGATAACAGGTGATACGGGGAAATATTGACACTAACTTCCAGCTCAATACCAGCTTCTTTCCACGCCTCCATTTGCCTCAAAGCAGAACTTACCACCCAATCCCCAACTGCCACCTCAAGCTTATCCCCATCAATAATGGGCAGAAATGAAAGTGGAGGAATAAGCCCTCTTTCTGGATGGTTCCAACGAATTAACGCCTCGGCACCATAAACCTCTCCCGTCTTCATATTCACTTTTGGCTGATAATACAAACAAAACTCTTCGCTCATCAACGCTCGACGAATCTCAGATAACTCAATATGCTTTTTCGTTGTTAACTGGTCTAATTCTGCATTAAAACGACTATGCCTATTTTTACCCTTTATTTTAGCTGTATACATGGCTTGATCCGCCTGTCTTATTAGAGAGTCCAACTCATCCTCAAGCGCCCCTGACAGCGTGAAACCAATGGACGCACTAACATGAAGTGTTAAACCAAAAACATGATAAGGCTCAGAGATCGTCTGAATCACTCTATCGAGCGATAACTGACACTCCTCAACAGCTGATAACTCACTCAACAACAATACAAATTCGTCACCACCCAGCCTAGACACCGTATCTTCTTGACGAATAGAGTCCAACAGGCGTCTAGCAACCTCCTTCAGCAACTCATCACCCACTTCATGCCCATATTCATCATTAACTGGCTTGAAATCATCCAAATCAACAAAGCAAATCGCCAACAATGTTCCTTTACGCGCGCCATGCGCCTGCGCCTGTGAAAATCTGTCCATTAACAAGGCGCGGTTAGGCAAACCTGTAAGCACATCATAGTGCGCCATTTGCATTAGCTGATAGTCCGCTTCAGCCCTATCAATTTCCATAGCAATTCTTGTAGCCAAACTCTTCATTAGCGACTGCCACTGCGTACTCGCAGCAATTGGCGCTAGATCAAGAAGTGCCAGCAGCCCGACTACTTTATTATGATTATTCTTTAATGGAACACCTAAATAGCTGACCACCTCCATCTCTTTGAGAATGTGATCATCTGGAAACAACTCTTGAACAGAGTCTGGGTACAGACAAACCCCATCATCTACTATGTTTTGGCATGGCGTTCCGACCAAACTGTAGGAAAAGTTATCGGCAAACTCATTTCCAGCCCAAACAGCTAGCGTATCAACCATGCTACTATCTGCTTCATTCACTTTTGCAATGAGCGCGTATTTTACGTTTTTTGCCAGTGCCAACTCTTTAATAATAGTACCCAATACATCTTTTGCTGAAGCATTCGCCGGGTTACTTTCGGCAATAACACGCAATACATGCTCATTAGCCTTTCTTTCAGTAATATTCGTGCTAATGCCCGACATTTTAAGCGGCTTTCCACCCCCGTCGTATTCGATGATTCGGCCAATGGAACTCACCCAAATCCAACTGTTATCTCTGCCCTTCCAACGGTACTCAATATTAAAATCAACCCCTGTCGTCAAGCTTGCTTGTAGTAAAGATGCAACTTCTTTTTCCTCATCAGGATGAAGTTGAGCAATCCAGCCCTCTATACTCAAATGATATTCTTTTGAACCAGAACCCAGTTCTTTTATGTAAGCCTTGCCTAAGGTAATTACTCGCTTTTCAACATCAATTGAGAACTGGTTTTGTCTTGTTGTTTTTAGTGCCAAACTTAACGACTTTGTATTCTCGGCCAAAGACTGCATCACCTGTCGCTGCCTGTTCCACAAAATAAAAGACAAGAAAAGCAAAACGAAAATAGAAATGTAAAACCCCGCTTTTACATTCTGGGTTCGCATTATTGCCTTATTAAGCTCATCACCCAGCACGCTTAAAACCTGTTTTGATGCGACAGCTATTTGGTTATTCAGCGCATCATCATTCAACTTTCTTAACTTTTCCGCATGACTCAACAGCACATAAGCATGACGAATCATCGCTAACGCAGGCTCCCTAATGCTCGGCTCTGTTGCACTGAAAGTGCGCTTCAACGACTCAATCTTTGTGGTGATTCTAGACACGCTTTCCATCTTGCCAGCTGCGCCAAAGGCGCTATACCTCAACACAATACGTTCCAAACTATTAACTTCTTGGATCAGCTTTGTAGCGTCTTTTTCAAATAATTTTTGGCGCAGTAACGAAACACTTTCAGGGAAGTACGTGACCGAATTCAGGAAGACAGCGTAACTTGACTTGATTCTAGTTATGTTAGACAACAGACCCGCAACTTCTGTTACCAACGCTTTGTTCTTGTCACTATTAACATCCTGCTCAGACAATAGCGCACTAACGAGCTGTTCAGATGATGCCACTTTATCCAAGTTATTTCGATTACCACTTTCAACCAACAGAATATCATTCAGTAACCTTGCCGACTCTTGCTGAAGCTTGTTTACCGACTCAACTTTCTCGTGATGTGCTTGAAAGTCTAGTTGGGAATTTAGATACATCCAACTTGAGACTAGCATTAAAAATAGTAGCAATACAACGACTAAAAAAAAGCTCTTTTTATTACTCATTCCAAAGGTTTGCCTTGATACTCACCGGTCAGCGTTTTTAAAAAGTCAACGACAAGGCTCACGTCTTCTTTGGAAGATAGACGACCTAATTGATGCACCATCATCTTAGACACTGCTCCTTTTAAAGTTGGCTCCGAACCATCGTGCAAATAAGGCGCTGTTAAAGCAACATTCCTTAAGCTTGGCACCTTAAAAACATACTTATCATCTGCTTTCTTTGTAACATTAAAGCGCCCTAGATAGCGGTCGCTTTTGCTAAATTTATATTCATGTACTGCCCCCAATTTTTGGTATAAATTTCCGCCTATATTTATACCTTGATGGCACGACACACAACCGTACGATTTAAATAATTTATAACCAGCAAGTTCTTCGTTAGAGATGGCATGATTGTCACCCCGTAAATACTGATCAAATCGACTATTGGGTGTTGTCAATGTATTTTCAAACGCAACAATAGATGTCTTAATATTATGGGCCGTCACACCATCTTCATAGTTTTTAGCAAACATTGCTAGATACGTCGGGTCACTTTCAATAACGGAAATAACCCTCGACCAGCTTGAGTTCATTTCATCCTTGTTATTGAACGGGCCCTCTATTTGCTCCATCAGGTTTGCAGCACGGCCATCCCAAAACTGCCTGAAATTAAATTTGCTATTAAAAATAGTTGGCGCATTGACTTCGCCACGTCGGTTTTCCACACCTAAGGAAATAGCCCTGCCATCTGCCCCTCCTTTCGCTAAAGAATGACAGCTAGCACACGAGATTTTTTGGTCACTTGAAAAACGCGCATCATGAAACAGCTTACTGCCTAGTTCAACAGTGGCCATATTATGAATTTTAGTTCGTGGAATAGGGTCAATGGGTTCGTTACGAACGTTAGAGGCCTCCACAGGAAAACCTACTACTACCGTAGCAAAAAAAAACACTATGAATGGCCAACTCCTGTTCAACCTTCCCCCCAGCTTTTTAGTTTTTCGAGCTCAGCCCTTCATCATCTGATGACACATCTGGATTCTCTTCATCTACAGAGCTCTCTCCTTTTAACTCGGTTTCCACTTCTGCAAATGCTGAAGCAACTATATCATCAATATCGAAAGAAAGGGCCTCCTTCCCTGGCTCTGGCTCTGGCTCTGGCTCTGGCTCTGGCTCTGGCTCTGGCTCTGGCTCTGGCTCTGGCTCTGGCTCTGGCTCTGGCTCTGGCTCTGGCTCTGGCTCTGGTTCTGGTTCTGGTTCTGGCTCTGGTTCTGGTTCTGGTTCTGGTTCTGGTTCTGGTTCTGGTTCTGGTTCTGGTTCTGGTTCTGGTTCTGGTTCTGGTTCTGGTTCTGGTTCTGGTTCTGGTTCTGGCTCTGGTTCTGGCTCTGGTTCTGGCTCTGCTTCTGGCTCTGGTTCTGGCTCTGGCTCTGGCTCTGGCTCTGGCTCTGGTTCTGCTAATTCCTCCATATCATCGAGATCAAGCGACACCTCAATATCAACATCATCACCAAGCACTCCTATTTCAACTTCCGGTTCAATCTCCTGCTCTACTTGTGGCTCAGATTCTGCGACTGACGCGATGGGTTGCGCAGCGGGCGTCATACTCTCGGCATTTAACATGCTGACACCCATATGTACTGCCGACAATTCGTAGACCACGTCAGAAAAGAAGGCAATATCATCGCCCTCCTGATTTAGCTGCACCGCCGCGAACTTCTTAACACAGCTTGTTTCGGCATCAACTAACTGCGCGGCACTTTGTTCCGCCTGACTGTCTGTAACCCCCATTGCTTTAAACGTACCGGCTAATTTTTCTTTTCTATCCTGCGCTTCGTTAGCAACTTTTCTTAATAAGGCCGTTAATTGACTCCTCATCGCCTCTTTTTTCTGATGCGCCTTGAAAAGCAAGAAACCACCACCGGCTATTAGCGCGAGGACAAGCTCAATCAATATAATTAGAAGACTTTCACTCATCTAGACACTCTCCGTTTTTTTACCGTCAAAGCTCTTAACTCAGCTAATAATGCAATAGTACACAGCGTTACAATTATCCACTCCATAATCATCCTGCTATTTTTTTAACCAGCAACGCATCTTCTTCAGCCATTTTCTTTTTATAGAATTTAAGACCAAAGAAAACAGCTGCGGCCAACAATAAGTTGATAAGTAACACGATGCCGCCTATCAACATCCAACTAGAGCCTTCTTCTTCCATCACTTCTTCAGGGGGTGGCAGGCCGTCCCCGCCGACCACAATTTTTGACAAATCCGGGCATTGAAGAATACGCTCTTCCGTCACGCCCTCCTCAGGCAAAACAATACCGGCATCTGCCAGTACCTTATCGAAAACTGGGTTAATTTCCACATAGTCAATTTTAGGCTTTGGTTTGACGTGAAATGACAACGCTTCTATCCGCTCAAAAGTATTGCCTGTCGCTCTAACAATTAATTCATACGGACCCACTTTTAATTCTTTTCCAACATCCGCAAAGAAATAACCGTTGGTGATCATATCCTGAGCCATCGGAATGATATCTTTATCACCGCGTTTATTTGTTATCTCGACTGTAGCGTCGATCACGTCCAATATATTGCTATTTCTTAGCAAGCGACCCTTATCTGTCATCAGCATTCTTATCCGAGTACCGGACTCTGCAAATATCTCTTTTGGCATATCTTCAACAGCCATCTGTAAGTTGGTTGTGATGAAAATTTCATTGCTAGGGTCTGCTGGTGCTATCAACCTCCACTCACCCTCGATTGGCTTGGTGACTGTTACGATGTCATATTTCTTCTCACGATGCCAACTCACACCAACTCTATTACTAGAACTGCCAAAATCCATCCCATCAGGGTCATCAAGCTGGGTCGAGCCAAATCCTTTTTTTCTAAAAACGACCGCTGTAAATTGTCGAACTGTTTCATCAACAGTAAATTTATTGGCCACTAACGGAATACTATTTTTCTCAACGAGGCGTTTATTTACCCGTAATAGGGCGCGTTCGAGTTGTGCCGATGTTTTTGCTACGTCAAACCACCCCAAGGTATCACTCGCAATGGTATCCAAAAATTCAATATCCGCATCTTCAGAAAAAGCCACTGTATGTACGCTTACACCAGCTGCCTTTAAGCGTGTTACTTGGTAATTCAACACCCGGGCTTTCGATGCGGCATTCCCTTTCTTCGTTTTCCCAGAGGTTATCTTGCCATCGGTTAACAGGACAATATGCCGGCGTGCATTTTTATCTTTTGCCACCCAATCCAATGATGCCACCGCCAACGCCCTTTCAAGATCCAGCTTTTTACCTGATGAGTGAATTTCATCTAACTTCTTCAACGCCTGTTTTTTCCATGAGATACCTGACTTACCAGGTTTCATTATTTGTGTTGTGGTGTCGTCGAACATCCAAATACCTGCATTCGCATTGTTTGGTAACAACTTAATAAATAATTTGAGTGCCGCGACTCGGTGATTGTCCGGATCACTAATTTTCATTCTTTCCGACACGTCAACCAACACACGAACGTCTAATGATTTACTTTTAATCTTATTAAAGGTAGCAGACTGCGCAAATGGGATTATCAGCACACAGAGTAAAAAACTAGATAGGGAAAAATGCTTAATATTTTTCATGAGTCTTTAGGGCGCTATCTCAAGCACTAATGGGGTTAATAATGTACGTGAACTTTATATCGGCTAAGTTATGAATAACTTAAATATAAAGGGCGCTTTGAATTTATTAACCCAAACCAATGAACTTTAAAGACAGTCGAACTCAAAGAAAACGATACGGCTAATGAAGATAGCCGCAACGCAAAATATAACCTTTTAGCCGTTCCTTGTAGCTAAAACAGTCACTGCCGGTAGCGCTTTGCCTTCTAAAAACTCTAAAAAGGCACCACCACCTGTAGAAATATAGGACACTTTATCGGCAATATTGTATTTATCAACCGCCGCCAAGGTGTCGCCACCACCTGCTATTGAGAAGCCATCACTGTCCGCAATGGCTTGCGCGAGTGTTTTTGTGCCTTCGGCAAATTGATCAAACTCGAAAACACCTAATGGGCCGTTCCAAACAATCGTACCAGCCGCTTTAACAATGTCTGCATATTGCTTTGCTGTCTGCGGACCCACGTCCAAAATCAAGTCATCTTCTTCAACGTCTTTTACTAGCTTTACCGTTGCCGCTGCCTTTTCTGAAAATGCCTTGGCGCACACCACATCAACGGGGACTGGAATGCTCGCACCATTTTTTTCGGCCTTTAGCATCAGTGCTCTTGCTTCATCAAGCAAGTCAGGCTCATATAACGATTTACCAACAGAGTAACCCTGTGCAGCGATAAATGTATTGGCGATGCCGCCACCAACAATTAGTTGATCGACTTTGTCTAACATCGAATCAAGAACCGTCAGTTTTGTTGAAACCTTTGCCCCACCAACAATCGCCAACATAGGTTGAGCAGGCTCAAACAGAGCTTTGCCTAGCGCCTCTAGCTCGGCGGCTAATAGCGGCCCAGCACAAGCAGTGGCTGCAAACTTGGCAACGCCATGAGTCGATGCTTGCGCACGGTGCGCAGTACCGAAGGCATCCATGACAAACACGTCACATAAGGCAGCCATCTTCTTAGCAAGGCTTTCGTCGTCCTTTTTTTCGCCCACATTAAAACGCACGTTTTCACACAAAATAATATCGCCGGGCTCACCCTCAATACCGTCAATCCAGTCTTTCTCTAGCCGAACAGGTAAGTTCAATAAGCCCGATAAATGTTCAGCAACCGGCTTTAAGCTAAATGCCTCATCATATTGACCTTCTGTTGGACGACCAATATGCGACATCAACATCACCATCGCACCAGCGGCATGAGCTTGTTGAATAGTCGGTAGGCTGGCACGAATTCGCGCGTCACTCGTGACTTTGCCATCTTTTATCGGCACATTCAGGTCCTGCCTAATAAGCACCCGTTTAGTCGATAAATTAATGTCTTTCATATTGCTAACAGGCATAACTGAACTCTGTATTATTAGGTTTAGATAAGAACGACTGTCCTACAAAAGGGCTTTAGCCGCCGCCGCTAATTTGCTCGCTGTGATGCCAAAGTGTTCAAACAGATCTTTAGCCGGTGCTGACTCGCCAAAGCAATCCATACCAATCACCGCGCCATTCAAGCCGACATATTTATACCAAAGGCCAGTTGAGCCCGCTTCAATCGCCGCTCTTGCAGTTACTGACGACGGTAATACGGATTCTTTATACGCAGCGTCTTGTTTATCAAAAATATCCGTACACGGCATAGAAACAACCCGAACCTTAATACCATCGGAGGTTAATGTTTCTGCAGCCGCTGTGGCTAGCTCAACTTCGGAACCCGTAGCAATTAAGATCAGTTGTGGCTCGCCATCACAGTCTTTTAAGACATAACCGCCTTTGGAAATAGCCGTTAACTGTTGTGATGAACGATCTTGGTGCTGCACATTTTGACGCGTAAAAATAAGCGCTGACGGGGTGTTTTCACTTTCCACCGCACACTTCCACGCAACCGCAGATTCAACCGCATCACATGGACGCCAAACGTCTAAGTTTGGTATAAGCCGTAAACTTGAAACATGTTCAATAGATTGATGTGTTGGCCCATCTTCACCCAAACCAATCGAATCATGTGTATAGACAAAAATATTCTTCAGCTTCATCAACGCCGCCATACGAACCGCGTTACGGGCGTAGTCGGAGAATGTTAAAAAAGTCGCACCATAAGGAATAAAGCCGCCGTGTAAAGCAATGCCGTTTTGGATGGCACTCATACCAAATTCACGCACGCCGTAATGCAAGTAATTACCATTAGCATTACCAGCGTCCACATCGGTACAACCTGACCACTCAGTTAAATTCGAACCTGTTAAATCGGCCGAACCGCCCAAAAATTCAGGCAGCAAAGGACCAAAACTATTAAGCGTATTCAGCGATGCTTTACGCGACGCAATGGTTTCGCCCGCTTGCTGCGCGGCTTCAACAAATGCGTTAGACCTTTCTTCCCAATCGTCGGCCAACTCGCCAGACAAACGGCGTAACAATTCATCCGCCAATTCGGGGTGTGCTCCCACATAAGCCTCTAGCAACTCTTCCCACTTAGATTCTGCTTGCTCGCCTTTATCATTGGCGTCCCACGCGTCTTTAATATCCTTAGGGATTTCAAACGCCGGCTCAGTCCAGCCTAAGGCTTTTCTAGTTTCAGCAATTTCCTCTGCACCTAATGGCGCACCATGCACATGGTGCGTGCCCGCTTTATTCGGCGCACCAGAGCCAATCACTGTTTTACAACAAATCAGTGTTGGCTTATTTGTTTCTGCCTTCGCTTGCTTAATAGCTTGTCTAATGTCATCGGCATTATGTCCGTCAACACCACGAACCACATGCCAACCATAAGATTCAAAACGCGCCGGCGTATCATCGGTAAACCAACCTTCTACATCGCCATCAATAGAGATACCATTATCATCCCAAAATGCGACAAGCTTTCCTAAACCCAACGTGCCCGCGTACGAACAAGCCTCGTGTGAAATGCCTTCCATCAAACAGCCATCACCCATAAAGGTATAGGTGTAATGATCAATCACATCAAAGTTAGGTTGATTAAATTGCGCCGCTAACACCTTTTCTGCCAACGCCATACCAACGGCATTGGTGACGCCTTGGCCTAATGGCCCCGTGGTGGTTTCAACCCCCGGCGCATAACCGTATTCAGGGTGACCGGGTGTTTTTGAATGGAGTTGACGGAAATTACGCAATTCCTCAATATCTAAATCGTAACCGGATAGATGCAATAGGGAATACAGCAACATCGAGCCGTGGCCGTTCGACAACACAAAACGGTCTCGGTTTACCCAATGCGGGTTAGCCGGGTTGTGAGATAAGAAGTCGTTCCATAATACTTCTGCGATATCCGCCATACCCATCGGCGCACCTGGGTGGCCTGAGTTAGCTTGTTGAACAGCGTCCATACTAAGGACACGAATGGCGTTTGCCAGAGTTTGGCGAGGAGGTAATTGGCTCATGGTCGTTGCTTATTTAGTGGGTTTTAAAATCAACGCCGTAGGCAATGATTTGTGAACGCGCAATTTTACACTGAACTGCGAAGAAGAGAAACCGCTAGTCCTCCACGTTACTTTCTGCTCCCGCCTTCTCTTTCGCTTATTGCACTTTCCACCGGTCTAGTAGGTTAAAATAGGCGCCCAAGACACAGGGCAACATCCGCCGCTAGGTCAGTCTTCCGGACTCCGATCTTATAGAGTTTGGGAGTTTTCTTTCACATGAATAGAGCCTTCCCTCTGACTCTTACTTAAAAGCACTTTTAGTTACTATATTGCCCATCAATTTTCCCATGCTAAAAATCAAAGCTACAAACAGCATAAAGACACAAGTATGGATATAATAGTTTATGCCCATGTTAGGCTTGATTATCGCATTACAAGGAAATATAGTCCTACTATGTATAGGCATTACAGGAAAAAACCATTCCCGATAACATCTAGTTATGTGTTTTACTCCAAAACCAGCATATTTAAATTAAAATAAGAGAATTTTAATGGCAAAGCCAAATTACACTTTTGAAAAGCGGCAAAAAGAGCTTGCGAAAAAAAAGAAAAAGGAAGAAAAACGTCTAAAAAAAATGGGCCAAGGTTCTGAAGAAGCTCACGCCGAACAGCCTCCATTAACGGGTGACCAGGATACCCCTATTGATAGTGACAGCTAATACAAAAACCTGAGAATATCGAAATTCGACACCCAACCGATGAATTGGAGTCGTGAATACATAATCTTTCATCAAAACACTAAAGGAAACAACATGAGTAAAGGTACAGTTAAGTGGTTCAACGCCGATAAAGGCTTTGGTTTTATTACACCTGAAGATGGCGGCAAAGATCTTTTTGTTCATCATTCAGAAATTCAAAGTGGTGGCGGTTTTGCAACACTTAATGATGGGCAAGAAGTAGAGTATGAAGTTGGCCAAGGTCAAAAAGGGCCGTGTGCAAATAAAGTTATTCCTCTTTAGGTTGTAGCACATAACCAGAAAAATCAGCGGACGCATAAAACTGCGCCGCTGATTTAAAGGTTAGTTCGGAATTATATCCACTTAATAGAGCAGCCCATACTCGGTATTTGTTCGGCTGGGCCTTTACCTGTTTTAGCGACAAGTAACATGGCTTCAAGCAAATCTCTTTTTACATCGCCAACATTAGAGTCTTTGCCCGCTTCATCTAGTCGCCCGCGGTATTGCAACTGCGATTGACTGTTATAACCGAAAAAGTCGGGCGTACAAATTGCACCGTAGTCTTTTGCTACTTGTTGCGTTGTATCTATTAAATAAGGGAAGTTATAACCTTTTTCTTTAGCAATTATTTGCATGCTCTCAAACGAGTCTGCTGGGTAGTCGCTTGGGTCATTAGACATAATCGCTACTACGCCAATACCCTGTTCTTGCAACACGGTCACATCTTCGAGCAAACGCTGTTGAATAGCTTTGACGTAAGGGCAATGGTTACAGATAAACATAACCAGTAAACCCTTTTTACCGGCGCACTCATCACGCGTCCAGCGCTTCCCATCAACCCCTAATAAATTAAAGTCTGGCGCTAAGAGGCCAACGTCACAAACTGGCGTATGCAACAACGTCATGCTTTTATTCAGTCCAGCGCATTAAACAAAAAAAGCCCGCCCAAACCACCCAATGCCCACGTAACAACAGGCGCATCGCCTAGCATAAGAGGTGAAAAACCGTCCAAGCCCAATATAATGGCAGCTGAAATAAGCATGCTGCCACCACAAATAGCGAGAATATTCTTACGATGGTTTCGCGCCATTTGCTGCTTGATTTCTTCTAATTGCTTAGACTTCCATCTTACTTCAAGCTCGCCTTTAGCGGCATCACTCAGCACCTGATACATCATTTCCGGCAATTCAGGTAACTTTTCAGCCATTATTGGCAAGTGTGCTTTTAGCTTATTGAACGTCGCTTTGGGGCCAATCCGATTTTTATACCACTCTTCCAAATAGGGTTTGGCCGTTTGCCATAAATCCAAGTCGGGATACAGTTGCCGGCCTAGGCCTTCTATATTCAGCAAGGTTTTTTGCAAAAGCACCAACTGCGGCTGCACTTCCATATCGAAGCGTCGCGCAGTTTGAAACAGACGGAGCAATAAGTGCCCATAGGAAATTTCTTTTAGTGGTTTCTCAAAAATGGGCTCACACACAGCACGAATGGCGCTTTCAAACTCGTCAACTCGCGTATGCTTAGGAACCCAACCGGATTCTATATGCAATTGCGCCACGCGAAAATAATCACGCTGGAAAAAGGCCAGAAAATTTTCTGCCAAATAACGCTGATCCGCAACGGTTACGCTACCCATGATACCGAAGTCTACCGCAAGATATTTTGCATCATCTGAGGCAAAAATATTGCCTGGGTGCATGTCGGCATGGAAGAAGTTATCGCGAAAAACTTGGGCAAAAAATATTTCCACCCCCCTTTCTGCCAGCAACTGCATATCAATGCCTTTTGCTTTTAGCTCGTCGATTCTACCAATCGGCGTACCATAAATACGCTCCATGACCATCACATTCTGCCGCGTGTAGTCCCAATAAACATCCGGCACGTATAGCTGCTCTGAGCCTTCAAAATTACGCCGCAATTGGGACGCATTGGCGGCTTCACGAACTAAGTCCAATTCATCATGGATGGTGTGATCGAATTCCTGCACCACTTCGATCGGCTTTAGGCGCTTGGCTTCGCCCCAATATTTAGTGGCCAGTCCCGCCAATGTATAGAGCAACGCCACGTCTGAATTAATGATCTTTTCGATACCCGGACGCAACACTTTAACGACAACATCCTCGCCCGTGTGTAAGGTAGCCGTGTGCACCTGCGCGACTGAAGCGGACGCCAACGGGCTTTCTGAAAACTCAGAAAAAATCTCCTCGATGGGGGCCTCCAATGATTGCTCGATAATTTGGCGTGCTAAATTATCCGCAAACGGCGGCACATTATCTTGCAGTTGCGACAGTTCTTCGCCTATATCGGGAGGCAAAAGATCTTGGCGAGTTGATAGAATTTGCCCAAACTTTACGAAAATAGGCCCTAAATCTTCTAACGCTTTACGGATCCGCTCACCGCGCGTACCTTTTCGTTTACCCAATAAATAGCTCGGTGACAGATACGTCAAAAAGCGTAGTGGTCTAAACAGGTGTAGTCCAAATACAAACTCGTCTAAGCCATAACGTAGTAACACTCGTTGAATTCGTATCAGTCTAATGGCTGTTGTTAGATTTATCACTTCTCGCCCTTTGTTGACTCATTTTTTGGGTTTTGTTTGCTCGCCATCAATCGCTGAACTCTTGCCTCTAACCTGTCGACAGATAAACGCAACTCATCCACACCGGCTTTAAATTTATTCACTTCAAACCTGGACGGTAACATGCGTTCCTCTTCACGAAAATATTCAGACACATTAAGCACATTTGTTTTTGTTGTTTGTTGCATCCAATCTGACAGTCCTCGCGCTAAATTGCCCAGTTGGTTCGCCACGACATCGCCCGTTATTTGCGATAGCGGCTCTTCCCAATCAACCTCTATATTTTCAAGAAAGGCTTGGAACTGGCTGCCCAACTCTATATCACCGTCTATTGTTACGCCGCCTGAGAATAAGCTAGAGCTGGACGATTCTTGCAACCCCAACATCGCCAGCGCCAATGGCGAACCCGAAATGACGGTGTCTACCTCGCCATCAAACTCATCACGAATATCAAGGCCGTCACGGGTCATAATGATATACAGGCTGAGTTCGAGCTGCTTGAAGTGTAACGCAACCACCTTGCCCTGCATTTTTGCCAACTGCGTTGGGACTTCTGGGTCGTAATCCAAATAACGATTAACCGCTATTTGCAGCGGTTTCACAAAAGGGCTGACTAACGACACGACGACTAGAGTTTATAACCCGTGTGAACGGCAACAATGCCGCCGGTTAAGTTATTCACTTGGCAGCGTTCAAAACCCGCCTCTTCCATCATACTTTTAAGCGTTGCTTGATCGGGGTGCATACGAATTGACTCAGCCAAATATTGATAGCTATCGCCGTCTTTAGCAATTAACTCACCAATTTTAGGCAGTAGTTTAAACGAATAGATGTCATAAATTTTATCTAAAATTGGGCTGACCGGTTTTGAAAATTCTAAAATTAACAGACGACCACCCGGCTTTAACACATCAAACATGGAGCGTAATGCCGCGTTCTTATCGGTCACGTTTCTTAAACCAAAACCAATACAAACACGATCAAATTGATTTGATGAATATGGCAGACATTCCGCATTCGCTAGGTTGTACGTAATGTTTTTAATTAGGCCTTTATCAATCATTCGGTCACGACCTACCCGCAACATCGCTTCATTAATGTCGGCTAAAACAACTTTGCCATTCTGACCTACACGCTTGGCAAACAGCGCCGATAAGTCACCTGTGCCGCCCGCTAGGTCTAATACGACATGGCCCGGTTTCACATTGGCTATTTCCACAGTAAAGCGCTTCCATAATCGGTGTACGCCCATCGACATAAGGTCGTTCATAATGTCGTACGACGGTGCTACCGAATCAAAAACTTCGCGGACTTTTCCAACTTTTTCTTCGACTGGAACGTCTGTAAAACCGAAATGTGTTGTTGCTTTATCACCCATAACTAACCCTGTATACGTTTATTAGCGTTATTAATTCACGACACCTGACGTTGATGCCCTGCTTCTTCAAGCCTATTCAAGTAATCTTGCCAATTTTTTTCTTTATTCTCGGCCAATTCAATTAAGAAATTCCACGCATATAAGCCTGTATCGTGCTCATCACTAAACACCAATCGAACAGCGTAATTGCCTACTGGCTCTATCGCGACGATATTGACGTTTTCTTTACCAATTTGCAGCACTTCTTGCCCCGGGCCATGCCCACGAACTTCTGCCGATGGCGAAAATACGCGTAAATATTCACAACTAAGCTCCGTTGACCTGCCATCGTCAAAACTTAACGTTAACACCCTGCTCTTTTGATCGAGCGCTAAATCTGTAATTGCTACCATTTGTTACCTACAATATATAACGTGATAAATCTTCATCCGATGCTAGCTCAGCTAAATGTGCATCAACATAAGCTGCATCAACCACTTCATTCAACTGTGAACCAGCCGGTGCCTTGAATGAAATTTCATCCAACAAGCGTTCCAAAATCGTGTGTAAACGACGAGCGCCAATATTTTCAGTGCCTTCATTAACCTGCCACGCCATTTCCGCAATGCGTGCAATGCCATCTTCTGTAAACTGCAGGTTAACGCCTTCTGTTTCCAATAAGGCGGTATATTGTTCAGTTAACGATGCATCCGGTTCGGTTAAAATTCGTACAAAATCGGCTGCCACCAATGCATCCAGTTCTACCCGAATAGGGAAACGGCCTTGTAGCTCAGGAATAAGGTCTGAAGGCTTCGACACGTGGAAAGCACCCGAGGCGATAAACAAAATATGATCTGTTTTTACTGCGCCATACTTAGTCGTCACCGTACTGCCTTCAACCAACGGCAGTAAATCGCGTTGCACGCCATCACGCGACACATCTGCACCGCCACTATCGCCACGCTTACAGACCTTGTCCAGCTCATCTAGGAAAACGATGCCCGTTTGCTCAAGGTTATCTATCGCCTTCTGCTTCAACTCTTCTTCATTGACCAGTTTCCCGGCTTCTTCTTCAGTCATGACCACCAAGGCTTGTTTAATAGCCATTTTGCGTTTTTTCTTTTTATCGCCCGATATGTTTTGAAACATACCCTGCAATTGATTGGTCATTTCTTCCATGCCCGGAGGCGCCATAATTTCCACACCCACACTCGGCGCACTCATTTCCACTTCAATTTCCTTATCGTCTAAATCGCCTTCTCGCAATTTTTTACGAAATTTTTGTCGTGTGGAATCGCCCGCTGTGTCGTCAGGGTCTGCGCTTTCAGCGCGAGGCAACAAAATATCAAGAACCCTGTCTTCGGCCGCATCTTCCGCCCTACGTTTGAACTTTCCCATTTCAACTTCGCGCGTCATTTTAACGGCGATATCAGCAAGATCGCGGATAATAGAGTCAACATCACGACCAACATAACCCACTTCGGTGAATTTAGTCGCCTCAATCTTTATAAAGGGTGCCTTTGCTAAGGTCGCCAAACGACGTGCAATCTCAGTTTTACCCACGCCTGTTGGGCCAATCATCAAGATATTCTTAGGCGTAATTTCACTGCGTAAATTAACGGCTACTTGCGAACGCCTCCAACGGTTTCTTAGTGCGATAGCTACCGCTCTTTTGGCAGCATTTTGTCCAACGATGTGTTTATCGAGCTCATGCACGATTTCTTTTGGTGTCATTTGGCTCATGTTACTTTTTTTCCTCTGCAACTAATTCTTCAATCGTGTGATTGTGATTGGTGTAAATGCATATATCCCCAGCTATACCTAAAGCTTTTTCTACAATTTCCCGCGCCGATAAATCCGTATTTTCCAGTAACGCACGTGCTGCCGATTGGGCAAACGGTCCGCCCGAGCCAATCGCAATGAGATCTTGTTCCGGCTGAATGACATCACCGTTACCAGAAATAATCAGCGAATCTTTACTGTCGGCAATGGCCAGTAGCGCTTCTAATTTTCGAAGCATTCGGTCGGTTCGCCAGTCTTTTGCCATCTCCACTGCCGCGCGAGTTAAGTTACCGTGGTGCTTTTCCAGCATCCCTTCGAAACGCTCAAACAAGGTAAAGGCATCGGCCGTTGCCCCTGCAAAACCAGCAATGACGTCGCCACCGGCTAGCCGGCGAACTTTTCTAGCATTACCTTTCATGATGGTATTACCCAGCGTAACCTGTCCGTCACCACCAATCACCACGCTGTTTCCGCGCCGCACAGAAAGAATCGTTGTTCCTCTAAAATCCACTATTGCCTCTCACTTTCATGTTGACCCTACATTTTACACACTATTATGGGCTTCGCGTGCCTGCGACGTTTGTTTAGCCGTTATTCATATTACTTATGATATTCTTATTATCGATTACAACAGGGAGTCAATATCGTGGATGAACTAAACCAAATTTCTCAGACGCTGGCGCTCAGTATGGGTGCCGCCTGGGGCAGCGGTATTAATTTATACGCCACACTCCTTATGCTGGGATATTTAGCCCACACCGGCAGCATCGATTTGCCGCCAGACCTTATGATTGTGGCCGACCCTTTGGTGATGACAGCCGCAGGTTTAATGTACGCAGTTGAGTTTTTTGCCGACAAAGTACCGGGCGTTGATACTGGCTGGGACACCATACATACCTTCATTAGAATCCCTGCCGGTGCTCTGTTAGCCGCAGGCGCTATTGGTGACATTGGCCTTGCCGCTGAAGTTGCTGCTGCGATTGTTGGTGGTAGCTTGGCTGGCGTCACCCACGCGACCAAAGCAGGTAGCCGCGTATTGATCAACACTTCACCCGAACCATTTACTAACTGGACCGCATCCATCATGGAAGACGTGGCCGTCTTTGCCGGCGTTTGGGCTTCCATTCAACACCCTACTTTCTTTGTCGTCGGCTTGGTTTTCTTTATCCTGCTGATGATTTGGGCACTGCCTAAATTATGGCGTGGCATTAAACGTGTTTTTAAATTCTTAGGTAAGCTATTTGGCTGGTCAAGCGATGACGATATTTTAAGCACACCATCTGACGGAAAGTTGCCAAAACCGGATTAGCTTCTCACTCTTTCTTTTTTTGCTTTGCCCGCGGGTGGGCTTGGTCATACACCAACGCTAAGTGTTGAAAGTCCAAATGAGTATAAACCTGTGTCGTACTAATATTACTATGACCTAACAACTCCTGTACCGCTCTCAAATCTTGGCTCGATTCCAACATATGACTAGCAAATGAATGCCGTAACATATGCGGATACAATCGCCCCTGTAAGCCCTGACGTTTCCGCCACCTTTCCAAACGCAACTGAATACTTCTAGTACTTAAACGCGACCCCGTTTTACCCACAAACAAAGCCATTTCATCTGCTTTAACAAGCTCCATTCGTACCGATAACCATGCCTTTATCGCACTGACGGCTTTGCCACCCAGTGGCAATAGTCGTGACTTTCCCCCTTTACCACTCAGCACATAGACTGTTCGTCCACTTAAATCCACATCCATCAAACTTACATTGGCTAATTCACTGACGCGTAGACCGGATGAATACAGTAACTCCCACATCGCAAGATCACGCATTTCCAATGAATCCGTGGGTTCAACTTCTAAAAGCACATTGATTTGGTCAACATCCAGCACCGTAGGCAATGTTGTTGGTGCCTTTGGCGCTCGAATACCGTTGGCGGGATTACTGGGTAACTCCTTTATTTTTACCAAGTGGCCAAAAAAGCTTCGACAAGCCGACAGCTCTCGCTGCAAACTTCGGCTACCTAGCCCTTTTCGATGCCGTTCAGCAATAAATCGGCGAACATGATGGCCATTTAACTCAGCCCATGTATTAAAGCCTTGCTCATCACAATATATTGTTAGCTGAGCTAAATCGCGCTGGTACGCTTTTAGGGTATTTAAAGAGAGTCGACGCTCTACTCTAAGAACGTCTAGAAACTGCTGACAAACATCAACAGCCATTTTATCCATTGTTATTTTTTAAACGGTTGCAATGAGTTCAATCGTTTGGCGACGAGTTCACCAAGGTGCGCTAAAAACAACGTACCCATTGTCGGGTGGAAACGATCCGTCTCTGTACTGCCTATTGCTAATAGACCATCTTGCTGATCAATTTTCAACGGAATTAAAGCGACTGATTGAACCTCTGACGCCTGTTCGCTAAATAACGCCTCTGCTTGCGTATGAGTGGGGTGGCCGCATTTTATTTGTTGTGATTCAAAGACGCGTTTAAACTGCTCTAATTGGGCGGCATCTTTCGACCAAACAACATCGCTAATGGGGAAGTCTGATTCGCCTTCATCTTGCACTAAACGGATAGCAAAAAAATCGGCTCCAAAACATTCTCGCAAGGTATCATCCAGCGTCGCAAACACATCTTCTACGCAACGCGCATCAATTAACGCCGTTGTCAGCTGTTGCATACGCCCGAATAACGCATCATTCTCACGTGCAATTGCCAACAGTCCTTCTAATTGTTTCTGTGATTTTTCGTTCTTATCTCGTAAGACGGCCAATTGGCGCATAGTAAGAGAAACCACACCACCGCGTTGCTCAGTCACCTGAATATCTTCCAGCAACTCTGGGTATTGATTATAGAAATCAGGCGTTTCTAGTAAATAGTCACGAACCTGCTCTGCCGTTAAATCGCTTGCCTCTTTTAATGTTTGTTGCTCGCTCATAGCTCAATCATACCATCAAAAACAAATGCAGCAGGCCCCGTCATCATCACCGGCGCTTCTTTTCCTTGCCAATCAATTTGCAGCTCACCACCGGCTAAAGAGACAGTGACAGGCGAAGTGAGTTTACCCAATTGAATGCCGGCAACCGCTGCTGCACACGCACCACTACCGCAGGCCAATGTCTCACCTGCACCACGCTCATACACACGCAAGGCCACACTTGAAACACCCGTTATTTGGCTAAACCCTATGTTTGCACGTTCTGGGAATACCTCGTGGCTTTCCATCGCTACGCCAACCGATTCCAACGCTGCGATTTCAATATCATCAACTTGAATAACGGCATGCGGGTTACCCATCGATAGTGCTGAAAATTTAATGCTACTCCCAGCAACATCAACCTGATAAAGCACCTGCTGCTGCGTCGCGAGCAAGGGAATATCTGCCGGTAAAAACTGCGGCCGCCCCATATCGACCGTCACCTCATTATCTGCATTGATATTTAACACCAATTCACCAGCGCCGGTTTCCACTCGAATCGTACGCTTCTCAGTGAGCCCTTTTTGCCTCACAAACAGCGCAAAACAGCGCGCACCATTGCCACATTGCGACACCTCACTACCATCGGCGTTATAAATGACATACCTAAAATCTGCATTTCCCGCCGCCTGCTCCACCACTAAAAGTTGGTCAAAACCTACGCCATAATGTCTGTCCGCCAGCTTTCGAATTTTTTCAGCTGTTAAATCAAGTGTTTGACTGATCGCATCAATAACAACAAAGTCATTACCTAAGCCGTGCATTTTGCTGAAGTTAATCAACAACCGACTTCCTCAAATTCATTAGGCAACAAGGCTTCGTTTTGCCATAAGCTCTCAATACTCTGACGCGCACCAACAAGGTGAGTTTGCTCACCATCAACCATTACCTCAGCCACACTTGGGCGAGAATTGTAATTTGAACTCATGGTAAAGCCGTAAGCGCCCGATGAGCGAATAGCCAATAAATCGCCTTGTGATATTGCAAGCTCTCGATCTTTACCCAGAAAATCACCTGTTTCACACACTGGGCCTACAATGTCGTAATTGCTTTTTTTAGCATTAGACTGCAAATTTACTGGAACAATATCTTGCCACGCTTGATACAAAGCCGGACGCATCAGGTCATTCATCGCCGCATCGACTATCGCAAATTGCTTATCCTCAGTTGGCTTAATATATTCCACCTCGGTCACCAAAATACCAGCATTCCCAGCAATGGCTCGGCCGGGCTCTAACAAAATTTCGTACGGCAACTCACCCAGCCTTTCATACAACGCAGCCACATATTCAGCCGGTGAAGGCGGTTGCTCATCGCGATAGCAAATACCTAAGCCGCCGCCTAAATCTAGGTGTTGAATATCAATACCAACCGCTGTTAAACGATCCAGCAAGCTCAGCACGCGATCCAATGCGTCGACAAATGGCTTCACATCGGTCAATTGAGAACCAATATGACAGTCCAAACCGACCACATTCAAATTGGCAAATTGATCTGCACGCTGGTATTGCTCAAACGCCGTTTCAATATCCAAACCAAACTTATTTTCTTTTAAACCCGTTGAAATATAAGGGTGTGTTTGTGCGTCTACATCGGGGTTAACGCGAATAGAGATATTCGCAATCACGCCGACATCGGCAGCAATCTCATTAATGCGGTCAAGCTCCGTCGACACTTCTACATTAAAACAGCGAATGCCAATCTCTAACGCACGACGAATTTCATCACGGCGTTTACCGACACCAGAAAAAACTATTTTCTCGGGCTGCCCGCCTGCTGTTAAAACACGCTCAAGTTCGCCGACAGAGACAATGTCAAAGCCCGAACCCAGTCGAGCCAACACATTTAAAACCGCAATATTTGAATTGGCTTTAACGGCATAACAAATTAAGTGTGGACGGTCGCCAAACGCCTGATCAAACGCATTCCAGTGACGCTCTAATGTTGCTCTAGAATAAATATAGGTCGGTGTAGCAAATTGATTAACAATTGATTCAACACTGACTCCTTCCGCATACAGCTGGTTGCCACGGTACTGAAAATAATCCATTTACAGGCCTTGTTGTTGAGCCGCTTGCTGGCTTGGCATATACAACGGGCCTTTTTGCCCACAACCCGCTGATACTGCGACCAAACCCAGAATCAACAGCACTTTTAATAAATGCATCATCTTTGCACCCTTTTACTATTTAGATAGTCAGCAGTATAAACGCTTGACGTTTTTTGGCATACTCTAATCCCTTTTAGCAACTCAACTTGAAACCAACACTATGCAAGCGACTCGACTGCCTTCTATTATTTCTAACCCTAACACCCCTATCCGCTGTAGCGTTATTTGGCTACATGGCCTTGGCGCAAGCGGCAACGATTTTGCCCCCATCGTGCCGGAACTCGGTATACAAGATGAATTAGGCATTCGCTTTGTTTTTCCACATGCACCCAATATCCCCGTTACCATTAATCGTGGCGCGGTGATGCCCGCTTGGTACGACATCAGCGAAATGGACTTAATGAAACGCGCCGACAGTGCTGGCATTATTCAATCCAGCGCCACGATCACCGACATGATCAACGATGAAATAGCGATGGGCATCGAGCCTTCTAAAATTGTTATTGCTGGGTTTTCCCAAGGCGGCGTCGTTGCCATTGATGCAGGTATTCGTTTCCCCGATACGCTCGCCGGCATTATGGCACTTTCAACCTATATACCCATGCGCGACACGCTGCCTAACGCGACACAGAGCGGCAATGGCGATATCCCAATTTTTTATGGCCATGGCAATTTTGACTCTGTCATCCCGATTGATCAGGCTGAGTCATCACGCCACTTCCTTGAAGAGTCCGGTTATTGCGTTGAGTGGAACAACTACCCAATGGAGCATTCAGTTTCTCCGCAAGAAATTTCTCATATCAAAACCTGGCTCACAACCGTTCTTTCCTGAAAATAGGGACGAGATGAATCTTAGAGATTTAAAGTACATCGTTGCTGTTGCCGACTTAAAAAGCTTTGTGCATGCGGCTGAACGTTGTTTTGTAAGCCAACCCACCCTCAGTATGCAGGTTAAGAAGCTAGAAGAAACCTTGGGTGTAAAAATCTTTGAACGCAATAATAAACGCGTGCTGATCACTGAGGTGGGTGCGCGCATTATCTCCACTGCTAGGCGGGCGCTACAAGAAATCAGCTTAATTGAAGAGCTTTCCAAAAGCGCCCAAAACCCACTCTCAGGGCGTTTTAAATTAGGCGCATTTCCAACACTTGCCTCGTATGTGCTGCCTGCTTTAGTTCCACAAATAAAAAAACAACTGCCGGATATCCGCTTAATTTTGGTGGAAGAAAAAACGAACACTTTAATTCAACAACTCAAAAATGGCGAACTCGATGCTGCATTACTGGCCGCCCCTATAAAAGGCGATTATTTGTGCGCTGAACACTTATTTGACGACCCTTTCAAATTAGCCGTTTCTTCACAACACCCCTTAGCTAAGCAAGCCCTAGTTTCTCCTGAAGATTTAGTCGGTGAGCCATTACTTTTACTCGACGAGGGCCACTGCCTACGAGATCAGGCGCTGCAATTTTGCCAAATAAATGGAGCCGCTGAAGAACAAGACGTTCGAGCAACCAGCTTAGAAACGCTTAGGCAAATGGTGCGTGCAAACACCGGCATTACCCTTATTCCTGAAATAGCCGTTCAACGTAATGATAAGGATATTTGTTACATCCCCTTTACAGAACCGCAACCTAAACGGAGTATTTTCCTAGTCTGGCGAAAAACCAGCCCTAGAACATTGCTCATGGATAAAGTCAAAGCTCTCTTACAAAGCTTGAATTAATGATAGGTAAAAACTATTGCTGCTATAAGAACAATTGATTTTATCGATTCATTGGCATTGTATACACTGTCTCCTATTGGCGCGTACTATCGCACTTTGTTAAATTAATATTGGAGAATCAAATGGGCAATACCGTACCCCACGTTACATTCAAAACCCGCGTTAGAGATGAAAGCATTGAAGGCGAAAACCCTTTTCGCTGGCAAGACGTTACATCTGACGAAATTTTTAGCGGCAAAAAAATCGTCATTTTTGCTTTGCCTGGCGCTTTCACACCTACCTGCTCAAGCACTCATTTACCTGGGTTTGACGCTAAATACGACGAACTCAAAAAACAGGGCGTTGATGAAGTTTATTGCTTAAGCGTTAACGATGCCTTCACTATGTTTCAGTGGGGCAAAAACCTCGGCGTTAAGAACGTCAAAATGCTACCTGATGGCAACGGTGAATTTACGCGTCTTATGGGCATGCTGGTAAAAAAAGAGAACCTAGGGTTTGGTGATCGTTCATGGCGTTATTCAATGCTTGTTGAGGATAGCAAAATCACCGCCATATTCAGCGAACCGGGGAAAGTAGATAACTGTTCCGATGACCCGTTTACATGCAGTGATATTGATACCATGCTCAATCATCTAAAGCAGGCGTAACCCGTTGCAAGTAGTGCCTTTGTAAGCCTTCGCTGCAAAGGCATTGCTGTTGATAAATGACCAACCATCAGCGCTACAATATTGCTGTCGAATTCCTTATGCCGTCTGGGGTTTTTCAAAATAGCAGGAAGTCAGCCCTCGCAACGCTGCTATAGCATTAAACGTTCAATTTCTCTTCTATACGCTGTTTATAGTTTAAATAGTGAACCGTTTGCAGCTGAGCATGGCTAGTTGCAGCTAATTCTTCGTAAGGTAAATCAATATCCGTGATATAGACAGGGTATTCTTCAACGGCATTTCTTTTTTCTCGAATGAATGCCGACACCTCACTATACAATTGGTCGGCATACTCTAGGCTTGAAAATGTACGTTCATTACAATAAATATGTGATTCTTTTGTCTGGGCATCATAAGCCACTCGCACGTCCATACCTTTAGTCGCTGCTTTGTGCGAAACAAAAACTTCTTTTATAGCCCAACTCTGGCGAACTTTCTCAACTCTGAAACACTCAATTTCCAAATCAAACGTCATATCATCTAATTCATAAGCCGCTAAACGGCGACGATGAAAAATACTTTCAATCAATTCTTTATAGGATTGCAACAGCACACTTTCACTGACAAAACGTTGCTCCTTAAAAAACAAAGAGCCCTTTTCATCCAGAATATAAATTTGCGCCTTATCATCGCTAGTCTGAATGTAATAAATACTCGTAATATTTGCTTTATGGTGACCAAAAATTACTGGAAGCAAGCCTTTCTGATCCACCCCGCTATCAAAATGCACAGGGCTATAAACAAGTTGTGACGCTGACAGTTCAGCCAACAGGTATTCCTCCGTGACTGTAATAGCGGTCATTTTCCTATCTTTAACCTGCATGATAAAGAATGAACGGGCTGACTGAATGACCAACCTAGGCGACGATTCTTTACTATAGCCTTTGAACACAGCCGCTATTTCTTTGAACAAGCCTTGTATTCGCTTTGACACACTCATCGCCCTAGGCGAGTTGTAGCTGGTACACACTAGTATTGGCAGCACCTGTGTAGCGCCCAATGTTTTATGGTCAAAAATTTCACACAAGCAAGTCATCAGACCACCCACGGAATCATATTTACCAACCACTATTTCGTTCCACGAGTTGCGCAACACCATGTCTACACTGTGAACCAAATTACGACGCTGCGAGCCAAAACTTAGCGCATCTGAACGCTCACTGGTCAGGTTAATTCCTCGCTCGGTAAAACCACTCATCGAATCCAAACCCGAATTAATCACCAGCATCGCATTGGTCACCACCGGCTTATAACGGTAGGCGTTCAGGTCCGCAGGCTTTTTCGGTAAGGCGTTAAAAAAAATCGAGACACTGCGTAGCGTTTGCAACACTTCTCGCGAACTGATGTGACTCGCACCCGGGTCTAAAGCAATTTTAGTTTTCTCGCCAAGAACGCCGTAATCAACACACCACGCCAACAAGCCAATCAAACCGTGTGATTGACGAATAAATTGTTCTTGCTGATTTACATCTAGCCGACTTAGCACCCAACTCGCTTGCTCGTTTTGTAGCGAGTGTTGCTTTAAGAGAACTTTACTTTCTTGCCGAATACGTGTGTTTTTTATCGTAGCGCGTTCTAGTTTACCCGGGCGTCTTTCAAAGGCCGCATTAAGCTTTCTGCCCAACAATGTCAGCTCATCGCTATCACGTTTTGACTTATCAATTCGTTCTTTTGCAAAGCGCATTAATAAGCGATAACTGTGCGTTAACTCATTGGTTAGGCGCTCTTTTTCTTGCTGAACTTGTGAAATATCCCATTCTTTATTCTCTAGCGAACTCTCAAGATAATCCGGCAGAGGTAGCCACTGAGCCAGTAATTCACCAAACACTTCCTGACGCCAATCATGCTTTGATGAGTTACTAGAGTGCTCATTCAGTTTACTGTAAAAACAATAACGCATTAAATCCAAGCGTTCAGGTTCATTTCTTTTAATGAAATATTGCTCTAGCACATCATACAAAATAAGGTAGGCGTCTAGTTTATTAACGTCAGACTCACCCGCATAAACACGCTCTTTCATTAACAACGCCGCCCAACATGAATTGGGATACTGGTCGACGTACGATTCCATTAACATCAACTTTAATAGCGACTTGTACGGTGAGTCGATGGCCTTATATAAATGCCAGAACGAGGCACCCAAGAACTCTTCTGCAGGAACACGCTCAAGCCCTCCAAAGTCAATCACATCGTGCTTATCAATGAAACGTTGCTTTAATAAACTATCAACAAACTCTTGGTAATTATTTTCTGCCTCGGGCGGTACTAACCACCAAACTGGGTAACGACCCGCCACATACAAAGCCGTGCGATAAAACTCTTCCAGCAACAAATGATGCTGCGTACTACCACTGCTTTCAGACGACAACGGGGTTGCCGCACCCTGCTTAAATTGCTCCGCATTCATTAAAAAGAAATGCACCTCAAGGCCCAGAGTATCCGCCCACTTTTCAATCTCTGTGGCTTTTTCTTGCAGCAATGTCAACTCTTTCACTGACAAATTAGGCCCGTGACATAGCCATAAATCCATGTCGCTGCCTTTAACATAAGCAATACTGCCGACACTTCCCATCAAGAAAATAGACTCAATGCCAAAAACGCGCTTTGCCCGTTTACTATAAACAAAGCCCTTACCAAGCTTTTTAGCTTTCTCTATCGAGAGTTTGCTCGGCGCGTAATCGGCAATACCTGCTGGCGTTTTGCTGGATACATAGCCTGGCAATACGGGATGATTAACGTGAAACAGCAAGGGCAGCAATTCCAAAAATATCTTCTGACGAGGCGTAATGGCATCGAGCGCTCGCTGCATTTTCAACTTATGAAGGTTTAAAAAGCGTTGCTTAACTACTCTGAGGTCTTTCTTACTGATCTCGCCATCAGGGCCAACCAGCTTAATACTCTTCAAGTTTCGTTCTTGAAGCGGCCTTTTTTGTAAATCAACCATGCGCTACATCATCATCGTTAAATCAACATCCTGTCGAGTATTTTGTAACATTTTTGGGGTCGTATCGCCTTTTGCCCATTCGGTCAGCCCCACAGAAAAGGACATGGGCCGGCCATCCCCTTTAGAAAATAACGATAGGTGCGGTTCTTCATTAAACTTTTTTAGCAACGCTACCGCCGAGGAGTAATCCGTTTCAGGCAGTATGACTAAAAAAGTATGCCGGTCTAGCATGCCAATTTGATCGGCCCAACGCAGTTGGTCTTTAAGAAAGAAAGCAATTCGCTTGATGCTACGCGAGAATAATTGCGCATCCATTTGCTCAGAAAACTCATAACGAATTCTCAGTAATGCCAGTGGGTTATCATAACGACGACTACGGCTGATATGCCCTTCGAGCATTTCAACAATAACGTCGTTGCTCATCATGCCGGTCACGGGGTCTTTAGGGTTCAAACCTGTCAAATCGTGCTGCAAACGTCGGCATTCATTACCGATAATAACGAGGCCACTACAATCATGAAAAAAATAGATGTCATACCCCGCCGTCTTAATATGCTCTCGCTTTAACCACGTCTCCTTTCCACTCTTATTTGCAATAAGAAACGGGTTATCTGTACCCAGCAACAAGCTGGAAAGTCGATCAGGTTCTGAGGTGATGCGGTCCGCTAAATCGTCTTCTTTTAAGTCAAGCAAAGCAAGAAGGTACGGATTTATCCATTGGGTGTGTTGATCATGCAAAACGAGCGCACCAAAGTCGGCGACTTCTAATGCTTGCTGACCCCACCCCCCTGATAATGAATCGATCATTTTTGCAATTAGTTGTTTTTATTAAAAGTTACTCTCAAGTATTGCCTAAATTTTGAATAATGTCGGTTTTTTTTAGCTTATCTTCATTTCGCTAAGAACTCTTTAGCATTTGCCACCGCTTGACGTACTTGGTTTGGCGCAGTACCACCTAAATGATCGCGCGCTGAAACGGAGCCCTCTAGCGTTAACACCTCAAACACGTCATCAGTGATTTTTTGCGAAAAGCTCTGTAATTCTGTCAGTGATAGCTCTGATAAGTCACGATTGGTTTGCGTACCTAAGCGTACCGCTAGGCCTACGACTTCGTGCGCATCCCTAAAAGGAATACCCTTACCCACCAAGTAATCTGCAAGGTCTGTTGCCGTTGAAAACCCTTGCTTTGCCGCTGCCAACATCGACTCTTTTACCGGTTCAATATTCGGCACCATGTCGGCAAACGCCCGCAACGAGCCCAGTACCGTATCGACCGTATCGAACAACGGCTCTTTGTCTTCTTGGTTATCTTTGTTGTACGCCAATGGCTGAGATTTCATCAAGGTTAATAATGACACTAAATTACCGTTAACACGCCCTGTTTTACCGCGCACCAACTCGGGTACATCAGGGTTTTTCTTTTGCGGCATAATCGACGAACCGGTACAAAACGCATCCGGTAATTGAATAAAGTTAAATTGCGCACTGGTCCACAACACAATCTCTTCAGAAAAGCGTGACAAATGCGTCATCAACAAAGCAGACGCCGCACAAAACTCAATCGCAAAATCGCGGTCACTAACGCCGTCTAATGAGTTTTCTGATGGACGTGAGAAACCCAATAATTCAGCCGTCATCAAACGATCAATTGGGTAACTGGTTCCTGCTAATGCAGCAGAACCTAGTGGCATTACATTCACCCGTTTAGCACAATCAGCAAAACGCTCTGCATCACGCTTTAACATTTCAAACCACGCCATTAAATGATGACCAAACGTCACTGGCTGCGCTACCTGCAAGTGGGTAAAGCCGGGCATAATGGTATCGGCGTTGTCTCCAGCAAGGCCAACTAAGCCTATTTGCAAACGAGCCAATTCAGATTGAATTAAGTCTAATTGGTCGCGCAAAAACAAACGAATATCGGTCGCTACTTGGTCGTTTCTCGAACGCCCCGTGTGCAACTTCTTCCCGGCAACGCCTATACGCTCCGTTAATGCGGCTTCAATGTTCATATGCACATCTTCAAGGTCAACCGACCATTCAAAATCGCCGGCCTCGATGGTCCTCAATATTTCCGCCAAGCCTTCTAGGATTTGCTGACATTCGGGCTCTGTTAAAATTCCCACCTTGGTGAGCATTTTTGCGTGGGCAATGGAGCCTTGAATATCGTACGGCGCCAAACGTTGATCGAAGTCAACTGAGGCGGTGAACGCTTTAACAAAGGCATCGGTACTTCCTGTGAAGCGACCGCCCCACAGTTTATTTTGTTTATCTTGTGACATGGTTTACGGACAAATATGGAATTTCGCCTAGTATATCACTTAAGATTGGCTTAATTTAGAGCGAATAGGAAACGAACAACACGCCAGCATGGATAAACGTTCTCAAACGGATCAGCAATACTTCTTGCCCGACATGTGCCGAGCTAAGAGCGTGCTATATCTCACGCTAGTTTCGCAGCTACTGGCCATTATCCTCGCGCTTAACACCAGCTTCATCTCCGGTAACTTCTGGACGGCACTAAGCTTAAACGCCTTATTCATCTTGTGGGTAGCGTTTACCTGTGCGGCCATTTTCTGTGCCTTTAAGCGGCAAATTAACCGTTGGCCAGCGCTAAAAATCAGCCTGATTATGTTCCTCACCATCAACCTCAGCACCGCCTTCATCACTTGGATCAGTTCGTCTTTATTACCGCAACTGGATTTATTTATGACCCCTGCTCAAAGCAATATGAGCATTTACTTGAGAAATTCAGGCATTAGCATCATTTTTAGCATCATTTTTAGCATCATTTTATTGCGCTTTTTATATATTCAATTTCAATGGCGAAAACAAATAAGAGCTGAGGCCGAGGCCCAGTTAGATGCCTTACAGGCACGCATACGACCTCACTTTTTATTCAATAGCCTGAATACTATCGCCAGCCTAACCCGAGTTGACCCACCGCTAGCAGAGTCGCTCACCGAAGACCTGTCTGAATTATTCAGGGCGAACATGCAAACCTCCAAGCGACTCGTTCCTTTTAAGCAAGAGCTTGCTTTAATCCAACAATACTTAAACATTGAACAGACTCGTTTAGGCGACCGGCTGAGCATAAAATTAGATACCTCAACTATCCCAGATGACGCGCTAATACCGCCACTGAGCATCCAACCGATTATTGAGAATGCTGTTTATCATGGTATTGAGCCCAGCGAACAAGGCGGTCTATTAAGTATTTTCGGCGAGATGAAAAAAAACACCATTAGTTTACTTGTCAAAAACCCTATCAGCAATGAACATGATACTAATGCTCGATCGGGCAACAATATGGCCATCAAAAATATTCGACTTCGAATGGAGCATTGCTTCCCCGATCAAAGCAAGTTATTGATCAGCTCCAGCGAACTAGAATTTCAAACTCAACTCACTTTCCCGTACCAAAACAAACCATCATGAAAATTCTAATCGCCGATGACGAACCACTGGCAAGGCAGCGTTTAAAAAGATTGCTGGAAGAAATAAACCCTCTACATTCCGTGTATGCTGACGCCGGAAATGGTTTAGAAGCGCTGGAACAATGTATCAAAATTCGACCACACATCGCCTTGCTCGATATTCGCATGCCGAAAATGGATGGTTTACAAACTGCCGCCGAAATGGCCAATGCCAAGCTAAATACACGCGTCATCTTTGCCACCGCCTACGAAGAGTACGCCGTAGAAGCATTTAACAAGAACGCCATTGATTACCTACTAAAGCCCGTTAAGAAAGAACGCTTAAAGCAGGCCATAGAGAAAGCAGCGCAGCGAAACGCCGGCTCCAATAATATTAAGCGAGTAACACAATCGATAGCGCCGCCCCGACAACAGCTGTGCGCGCACAGCTACTCGGGTATAAAGGTGCTGAAGTTAGCTGATATTTTATTCTTTAAAGCTGACCATAAATACGTACTCGCAGCCACCGCCAACGACTCCATTTTACTTGAGGAGCCACTTAAAGCACTGGAAGAAGAGTTCGCCGCACAGTTCTTTCGTATCCACCGCAATGCCTTGGTCAACATCAACGCGATACAATCCATTACAAAATCAGCCAGCGGGCAATTTAACCTGCAGCTGCATGGCTGTGGAGACACCTTAACCATCAGTCGCCGACACCAAGCCGAATTACACCGCCTGCTTCGACAAAAAAACTGAACTGCAAATAATATGTGATTCAACCGCTGTTATAATCGATGTACTTCATAAAACGCCTATATCCATGTCACTTATTAGAATCGCAACCCGCAAAAGCCCGCTGGCACTTTGGCAAGCTGAACACGTTGCCAAGTTACTTAAAGCTTCGCACCCAACGCTCAATATTGAGTTGGTTAAAATGATCACTCAGGGTGACAAAATTCTCGATACGCCTCTGGCAAAAATTGGCGGTAAAGGCCTATTTGTTAAGGAACTTGAGCAAGGCATGTTAAACGGTGATGCAGAAATCGCTGTGCACTCAATGAAAGACGTGCCCGCCCAATTACCTGACGGGCTTGAAATTTCTGCGATTCTTTCACGTGAAGACCCCCGCGACGCATTTGTTTCCAATACGTACTCAACCATCGACGACTTACCACAAGGCGCCATCGTTGGCACATCCAGCCTTAGGCGCCAATGCCAGCTGCTCAGTATGCGACCTGATTTGCAAATTCAATCACTTCGGGGCAACGTTAATACCCGCCTACAAAAACTAGATAATGGTGAATACGACGCCATTATCCTCGCCGCAGCGGGCTTAATTCGTCTCGGTTTTGAATCACGAATAAAAACCGCGCTAGCTGTCGACACCATGCTCTGCGCTATCGGCCAAGGCGCTATTGGTGTTGAATGCCGTGAAGACGATGTTGCAACAAAAGCGCTCATTAAATGCCTGCACGATGACGCAACGGCTACACGCGTTCGCGCCGAACGCGCGATGAATTACACCCTTGAGGGAGGATGTCAAGCGCCCATCGCTGGGCACGCAAGAATTAACGGCGATCTATTAATTTTAGACGGCTTGGTGGCTGAACCAGATGGCAGTGTCATCATTACCGAGCAACTAGAAGGCCCCCTTGAAAAGGCAGAAGAGATGGGCAAAACGGTCGCCAATCGCTTACTCGCGGGTGGCGCTAAGGACATTCTAGATAAACTGTACAACCATGCCGATTAATGAGCAGACCGTTTTAGTTACCCGACCTGCGCCACAAGCAAAACAATTATGCGAGCAATTAACAGCTGAAGGCTTTCTTCCTATTTGTTACCCAACCATCGCCACTCAAGCCGTTGATGAGCCGACTCAAGCGACCACTACCTTACAAGCATGTCATAACAGCGATTACCTAATATTCGTTAGCGCAAACGCCGTGTTACAAGCCAACCTGTTACTTAATAGCCAATGGCCCAAGAACGACGCCAGCGTCGTCGCCATAGGCCCTAAAACGGCTGAGGCACTCAGAAAAATAGATTTACCTGCTACGATCACCGCCGACAAACCCTTTAGTTCAGAGCAATTATTGGAAAAGTTTCCTGACGAGCTGAGCACAAAAAAAGGCCTCATTATAAAAGGTGAAGGTGGGCGAACCTTGTTAGCAGAGCAATTACAACAGCGGGGCATGAGCGTCAGCACAGTTGATGTATACAAACGCGTCCTGCCAAGAAACCATGACTCTAGGCACCTTGAGGTGCCTCACTATATCACCATTACCAGCCAACTCGCGCTAGACAATTTATTTATATTGGCGCGACTAACAGCCAACGAATTAAAACAACACAGTACCTTTGTCGTGTTTAGTCAGCGTATTGCTCATCACGCTAAAAAACTTGGTTGTCAGCATATTATTATCTGCAAAGAGGCCAGTGATTTCGGCTTGATATCGGCCATCACTCACGCTGAAAAACGATAACAATTTTTAAGGCACTTATAAGCCTTCAACGCTATACTAAGAAACATCCCTAACTTACTTTACACACATTAGGTTTATTGTTTGAAGTGACCTAATTGCTATAACTCACGGACATACCTCATGCAAGAGACACCAAAACAAGAAGCCACAGCCACGGATAAAGCCACCTCAAAGCAAGCGCCGGCGAAGACTAAAAAGGCGGTTGCAAAAAAGACTCCTGACACTCAAGCCAAACAAAGAACGGGCGCTGGTGTTGCTTGGCTCGCCGTCATGTTAGTTGTTGTCGCCACTGGCGCAGGGTACCTTGCATTTACTCAGTTAAAACAACGACTGGACCAAGTGTCTAACAGCACTGACTCCGCTAAGAAAAGCACCTCTGAGCTATCTACCGAACTCCAGTCAAACACCATAGGTATTAACACTGAGATAGCTGATTTATCTGAGCAACTCAGCGAGCTACAGCAATCATCTAGCGAAAAAATAGCCTTATTACAAAAACAGGTTGGCAAAAATAGGCGTCAATGGCTCATCGCAGAGGCTGAGTATTTAACCAGTATTGCTAACACCCGCCTGCAATTAGTAGGTGATATTGATACCGCCATTATTGCCTTACAAGCGGCTGATCAGCGCCTTAAAGAAAACGGCGATCCGATGACATTTGCTGTACGCAAGCAACTAGCAAAGGAAATTAATATTCTTAAAGGCACTGAATTACCGGATACCGTTGGTCTTTCGTCTCAGATTCTAGCCCTTGAAGATGCTGTCTCTAACATGGGAATTTCTAAGCCTCACGCGGGAACAGCTCAAGCACCAGAAATCGGTAAGGCCGACCCTTCAGCCATCCCAGAAAACATTCAGGAAACCCTTAACGAAGCGTGGGAAAATTTCAGTAAATTAATTGTTGTGCGTCGACATGACAAACCAATGGCCGCACTAATGACACCCGAGCGTGTTGAACTGATTAGAAAAAACTTGGCGCTGAAGCTTGAGTCTGCACGACTTGCGTTAATCAATCAAAACCAAGCACTTTACACTGCAAGTATCGCCATCTCTATCAAATGGTTAAGTGATTATTTTGATACTAACAAACCGTCTGTAAAAACGGCTATTGAGCAATTGAATGAGCTTAAGAATACCGCCATTAAAGTGGAGCTTCCGTCCATTGCCCTGTCGTTAAAAATGCTCCGTGATTTGCCGCTTTTGACTATAGCGGATCAAATTGAACCGGCGCTATCGACTCAAGCGACCGTTGAAAAAGTCACCACGCCTGCTGTCGAGACCGCTGTCAAAAAGGCTCCGACTGAGGAGCCTGCGACTAAAGAAAAAACGACGACTTCGGTCGATGAATCGATTAAAGCCGAACACTAGGCGCGATTATGAAACTAATTTCTCTGACTATTCTTGCTCTTATAATTGCGACTGGGCTCGCTTACCAAGTTCACTTAGAACCTGGCTACGCTCTATTAACCTACGGCAAGCTATCCATCGAGACATCGCTCGCCGTGCTCATATTTATTACGCTAATTGCCTTCGTCGGGTTTTATATTTCGCTTAGAGCCCTGTTAACGGTTAAACGTACACCGAAAAATATCGGCAAATGGAACCAAAAGCGTAAGCAAATAAGGTCAAAAAAAGAACTCAACAAAGGCCTTATTGACTCTGCGGAAGGTAACTGGCAACGCTCTGAGAAATTACTCGTCAGGCATGCACAACAAAGCGACACACCTCTATTAAATTACCTCAGCGCTGCTCACGCCGCTCAATCGCAAAGTGCTTATGACCGTCGAGATGACTACTTATTTAAAGCTGGGGAAGCATTACCTGATCAACTACACGCCATTCAATTAACGCGAGCCAAACTACAATTGGCTGCCGGACAAGTCGAACAAGCACTCGCTACGCTACAACAACTCCGAACTGCAACCCCCAGTCAGCCCATCGTGTTGACCTTATTGATGAAAGCGCACCTACAGCTAAACGACTGGGAAGCGCTATACAACTTGCTACCAGCGATCAAGAACAACCGCAAAATACCCCGTGAGGAGTGGCAAGCCATTGAGCAAAAGACCTTACTTAAGCTGCTTAACAGCGGTTCAAATTCTAGCCAGCACGATCTTAAATCTATTTGGAAAGTACTGAATAAAAAACAAACGCTCAACCCTAGTTACCTAAATGCTTACGCCTCTCAATTGATTAACACAGGAAAAACTGGGGTAGCAGAAGAGTTGTTGATAAAAGGACTTAACGCACAATTTGACGCATCCTTATTGGCTCTTTACATGCAGCTAGATATAGCAATAAAGAAGAGGATGTTACAACTAGAAAAATGGTTGCGAAAGCAAACGACCACCCCAGAGTTACTCAATGCCATTGCCCAACTTTGTTTGGAACAAAGTCAGTGGAGCAAAGCAAAAGGCTATATAAAAGATAGTCTTGCGCTACAACCGACTAGCCTCGCTTATCTTTTATTGGGGCAAGCCCAAGAGCAGCAGGGCGACTCGGCCGATGACGTTAATGCCAGCTACAAAGCCGGCCTTAAATTAAGCATGAATACAGCAGCACTTAATACAACCACAGCAAGCGTGTCTTAAAACACCTAATCCAACCCTAAGGACGCCCATAGTTCATCGACTTTTTGCTTAACGGATGCCTCCATTACAATCGGCTTACCCCATTCCCGCGTGGTTTCACCTAGCCATTTATTGGTCGCATCAAGCCCCATTTTTGAACCCAGACCCGATACCGGTGACGCAAAATCCAAATAATCGATGGGGGTGTTATCAATGAGCGTCACATCTCGGCTGGGATCTACCCTCGTTGTAATTGCCCAAACTACCGACTCCCAATCACGCACATCAACATCATCGTCGGTCACAATGACAAATTTAGTGTACATAAACTGGCGTAAAAATGACCAAATTCCAAACATAATACGCTTAGCATGACCCGGGTATTGCTTCTTAATGCTCACGATTGCCATCCGATAAGAGCAGCCTTCGGGTGGTAAATAAAAGTCCTGAATTTCTGAAAACTGCTTTTTCAGAATCGGCACAAACACCTCGTTCAACGACACGCCTAAAATCGCAGGCTCATCCGGTGGTTTGCCGGTATATGTTGAATGATAAATAGGTTCTTTGCGGTGCGTTATTCGCTCAATAGTGAAAACGGGAAAGCTTTCAACCTCATTGTAATAGCCCGTATGGTCGCCAAAAGGTCCCTCATCAGCCATCTCATCTGGATATAAGTAGCCCTCCAAAATGATCTCCGCACTGGCCGGAACTTGTAGGTCGTGTGTCAAACATTTAGCTAGCTCTGTTTTAGAACCACGCAACAAACCTGCAAAGGCGTATTCTGATAAAGAATCAGGTACCGGCGTAACCGCCGCTAAGATGGTGGCGGGGTCTGCACCTAGCGCAACCGCTATAGGGAATGGTTCGCCAGGGTGCTCTTCTTGCCATGCTTTAAAATCAAGCGCACCGCCTCGATGAGCCAACCAACGCATAATCACTTTATTACGCCCAATCACCTGTTGGCGATAAATGCCCAAATTCTGGCGCTTTGCTAACGGCCCTTTTGTAATGACCAAGGGCCACGTAATCAGCGGACCCGCATCTTCTGGCCAACAGGTTTGAATAGGCAAGGTGGCTAAATCAACATCATCACCTTCAATGACAATTTGCTGGCACACAGGCTTTTTAACCATCTTTGGCGCCATGTTGAGCACCTGCTTATAAACTGGCAGTTTTTCCCATGCGTCCTTCACACCTGCTGGCGGCTCCGGCTCTTTTAATGCGGCCAACACTTCACCCACTTCGGTTAAGGCGCTAACCTCGTCTTGCCCCATACCTAGGGCGACACGCTTTGGCGTTCCAAATAAATTAGCCAATACTGGCGTCGAATATCCCTTAGGGTTTTCGAATAGTAGCGCAGGGCCTTTTTGTTGCAGAACTCGGTCACAAATCTCTGTCATTTCGAGATAGGGGTCAACTTCCTGAGTGACTCTCTTTAACTCACCCAGTTGTTCCAGTTTTGAGATAAAATCACGTAAATCTTTATATTCCATCTTTACTATAAACTAATCATTTTTATGAGATTATAAAGCAACACTGATACAAAAACTAAGATATGAAATACGACATTACACTGGATGCAAAAGGCCTAAACTGCCCCCTGCCATTATTACGACTTAAACAACTTCTTCAAAAAGCTAACCCCGGTGAGGTGATACAAATGCTTGCCACCGACCCTGCAGCCCACCTTGATATTGGCGTTTTTATTGATAAATCAAATCACGAAATGCTCTTGTTTGAGCGAGATGACGATATTCAATACTTTTACATTAAAATAGCTAACTGACTTTCCTTCTGTTTAATCAAAAGAGTGCTCAAATAAATGGCTCTAGCCAATTAACGACTATTCATCTGTATCGTAATCTAGTTGCGGCTCAAGGAACTTCTCATAGCCTTTCAACATAAACTCCCAATACATGAGGGGCAAACCCGTTGTCTTTGTATACCACATCACCCTTGACTCCTCATTTGGCTTTGCCACCCATGGAAGTGTGGGGGTTACCTTACCTCCGTAAATAAACTCAGCCATCATCACTTTGCCACGAGCCGTAGTTAACGGGCAAGAGCCATAGCCATAATATGTCTCAACCACTGGTTGACCATCCATCAAGTTTTTAATATTTTCGACCACGGTCGGCGCTTGTTTACGTACTGCGGCAGCTGTTTTAGAGTTGGGCGTTGAACACGCATCACCCAAACCGAAAACATTCGGGTATTTAATATGCTGCATGGATTTTTGGTGAACATCCACATATCCGGCTTCATTAGAAACTGCCGAGCCATGAAGGAAAGCAGTTGTTTTTTGGTGTGGCGTCACATGAATCATATCGAAATCAAGCTCTTTGATTTCACCTTTGTTATCCCCATCAACTACTTCAAACGTGGCTTTCTTAGCATCGCCATCAATTTTAACCAGCTTATGCAATAAATCTTTGTGTATACCATACCCGTCTGCCACTTTAACCAGCGCTTTGGCAAAGTAAGGCACACCAAACATGCCCGGACCAGGGTTTGTAAAATGAACATCACACTGATCTAAAATGCCTTTACCACGAAGGTAATCCGCCGCCAAGTACGCAATTTTTTGCGGCGCACCGGGGCACTTAAAAGGTAAAGGCGCTTGTGTAAAGAATGCTTTAGCCCCAGCTTTTAAACCTTGTATGCACTCCCATGTGTATTCAACATAATCCGGCGAATAATTTGAACACACACCATTTTTACCTATCGTTTCTTTAAGACCATCAATCGCCTCCCAATCTAAAACAAGGCCAGGACAAACCACTAAGTACTCGTAGCTGATTTTGTCGCCATTATCTAATTCAACAGAATTGTTTTCTGGGTCTATATGCACCGCCGCTTGTTTTATCCAGCTAACGCCTTTAGGAATTAAACTAGCCGTCGACCGATGCGTTTTTTCAAAGTTGTAACAACCACCGCCTACTAACGTAAAAGCGGGCTGGTAGTAATGCTTTTCGGCAGGATCAACGATGGCGATATCGAGCTGTTTGCCAGCTGCATGACGCTTCAAACTCGCAGCAACAGTAATGCCGGCAGCGCCTGCGCCAATAATGAGTATTTGCTGATGTCTTCCTGACATGATTTATCTCCTCTTTAGTTATATATTAGTATTTTTATACGGCCAACTATACGTCACCGACTATTCGAAAAAAACCTATAACCACCTGTTTCTTAAATCATTTTACCTAAAATAATGACCTTTTATTCTTTTAGGTTATATACATATTCCCAGAACCCATTCAGATTCTAAAGCCTCCGTGCTTTTTTAATTGGCGCTTATCTTGGATCCGCATACCGGCATACACCCCTGCCATCACAGCGATAACAAACAGCAGAGACACTATCAACAAGGATGCAACTCCTTCTTCGCCCACCGTTTTCGCGATTTTTGGCTCAACAAGCCCATCAACGCCAACCTTTACCTCTTCAAGCTGATTCATTTGTTCTTTTAATTGTAGAACCTCATTATTGGCCTTTAGCAAAGCGTCCTGTAACTCCACATTGGGTTGTTGCTCCTCCCTATTGACCTTCGGTAGTTCTACCGGCTGATCTAAAGCAGTCATCCTTTTCTCGGCCTCATCTAACTTCCCTTGCAACTGCCTATATTTACTTTGTAGTGCAAGTAAACGCACCTTAGCTGGCTTTTCTTCAGACAAAAATCGCTTTTCGACCCAACCCGTTTTGCCGTCGACTAATTGCACTTTCACAAAATCTTTTTGCTCACCAATCAATTCAACCGGTGTACCACTCGGTAATAACTGGATCGGCTGTTCGGTCTTATTAGGCGCTGCATACATACCGGCCAATAATTTATCGGTTATGTGCGCGGAATTACCAACAATAGGCCAAAGCATCAGCAGCAAGATAATCCGTTTAAACATATCAGGCAGCAATACCTGAATGTTTTAGCAATGCGTCAATGCTCGGCTTCCTGCCTCTAAACGCTGTAAACAATGCTAAGGCGTCGTCGCTACCTCCTTTTTCTAAAACATTATGCAAAAACGAGCGTCCTGTTTTTTCGTCAAATACACCGTTTTCCTCAAACAATGAAAACGCGTCGCTAGACAACACCTCTGCCCATTTATAGCTGTAATAACCGGCAGCATAACCACCCGCAAAGATATGCGAAAAGCTATTTGGGAAACGATTAAACTCCGGCGTTTTAACCACACTCATTTGCTCTCTTACTTCTTCAAGAATGTCGTAAATTCGCGCACCTTCTGCCTTGTCATATTCCAAATGGATACGAAAATCGAATATTGAGAATTCAATTTGACGAACCATTTGCATGCCGGATTGAAAGTTCTTCGCCGACAACATTTTTTCAAACATATCATCCGGCAGTTTATCACCCGTTTTATAGTGCCCCGAAATTAAGTTCATGACAGCGGGCTGCCAACACCAGTTTTCCATAAATTGACTGGGCAGCTCAACCGCATCCCATTCAACGCCATGAATACCAGATACACTCAAGTAATCCACCTTGGTCAGCATATGGTGCAAACCATGGCCAAACTCATGGAATAAGGTTTCAACCTCGCCGTGCGTTAACAACGCAGGGTCGTCACCGATGGGCGGTGTGAAATTGCAGGTTAAGTAGGCCACCGGCGATTGCACGCCATCGTCTTTTTTGAAGCGCGTTACGCACTCATCCATCCACGCACCAGCGCGTTTATGTGGCCGCGCATACAAATCAATATAAAAACGGCCCCGTTGAACGCCCAGTTCATCGGTAATGGCAAAAAACTGAACGTCTTTATGCCATTTATCAACGCCGTCAATTTCAGCAATTTTAATGCCGTAAAGCCGCTCCACTACCTCGAACATACCCGATAAGACACGATTCGCTGGAAAGTAAGGTTTCACTTGTTCTTGAGAAAACTGATAGCGTTCTTCTCGTAATTTTTCTGAATAATAGGCCGTATCCCACGATTCAAGGTCAGCCTCATGCCCCTTTTCCTTCGCAAAGGCGCTTAACTCTGCAAAATCTTGTTTCGCCATTGGCAAAGATTTGCTCGCCAATTGGCTTAGAAATTCCAATACATCCGTCGGCGTTTCTGCCATTTTTGTTGCCAGCGATAAATCAGCGTAGCTTTCGAAACCTAATAGCTGTGCTTTTTCATGCCGTAAGCCAACAATATCGTCCATTGTCTTGGTATTATCCCAAGCCTTGTCGCCGTCACTTTGATCAGACGCTCTAGTTACAAAAGCACGGTGTATTTCATAGCGTAAATCACGGCTATCTGCATACGTCATTAGCGCCATATAGCACGGAAACTCCAACGTCAGCATCCAGCCTTCTTTATCTTTTTGCTGAGCCGTTTGCCGCAACAAATCCATGCTTGATTCTGGCAAGCCAGATAACTCGCTTTCATCCAAAATAAGCTTGCTCCAGGCGTTCGTCGAATCCATCAAATTTTCTTCAAACTGATTGGTTAAGGACGATAACTCCTGAGAAATTTCCATATATCGTTGTTTTTCATCATCCGCTAGCGCTACACCAGATAATTTGAAGTCACGTAATGCGTTATCTATGATCTTTTTCTGCGCTGTATCAAGGCGCGCATATTCGCCGCCCTCTTTAATTGAGCGATAAGCTAAGTACAGCGTTTTGTTTTGCCCAATCTCTGTTGAATACTCACTGAGCTTTGGCAGACAGTTTGAATAGGCTTCACGCCAGGCATCATTATTCATAACCGAATTCAGGTGGCTTATTGGTGACCAGATTCGACTTAACCTATCGTCCACTTGCTCCATGGGGTAAACCAAGTTTTCCCAAGAATAATCTGCTTCATTTTCAAGCAGCTCTTTTATCGTTCGTCGTCCTTCGTCCAGCAATTGATCGATTGCTGGTTCAATATGTGTCGCCTTAATCGCCGAAAAAGGAGGTAATAAAAAGTCTTCTAATAATGGGTTGCTCATACCGATACGTGTGTGAATTCAAAGCGTGCATCTTCTCACGCTTCACTCCCTCTATCCAAGCTCAGCGCTAATTAAAGTCATATAGCACACTTCCTTAGTATTAACCCTGCGACAATTTGTCGCATTCCAAAGTTTAAACAACTCCTCTATCATCCGCTGCCACCCTCGAGCATTTGAAAATAAAAACATGCAAAAACACATCATCGGCCTTTGCCTTTTAAGCTGTACAACGGCCTATGCTAATTCGGACATCCCTAGTCTCACTGTCACCAGCGACGTTTTATTTCGTGACACGACCGTTGTCAGCCCAACGGCTCGCATTACCGCTGAAGATGCTAAAGCCATTAACGCAACAACAACTGAAGACATTATTTCTCATGAACCCAACTTAGTTATTCGCAAACGCTATATTGGAGATTCAAATGGCACCATCGGAATTCGTAGCTCTAATATGTTTCAAACCACCAGAACATCCGTATATGCTGATGGCTTGCCGCTGCATTATTTCCTCCAAACCAGTTACTCTGGTTCGCCTCGGTGGTCTTTAGTTGGCCCAGACGAAGTCGAAAGTGCCGAAATTATTTATGGTCCTTTTTCTGCTGAGTACGGCGGGAGCTCCATGGGTGGCGTTGTCAATATTAAAACACGCGACCCTAAGCTACGCCGCGTTGTCTTACAAGGTACCCTGTTCAGTCAGGACTACGACACACTTCAAACAGACAAAAACTTTAATGGTGGGAAATTCTTCGGTTCTTTCGAAGATAAAATTGGCAACCTCGGTCTATTTCTTTCTTTCACCCACCTAGAGAATGACAGCCAACCACAGACGCAATTTGCAGCCGCAGCGTCAGGTGCTGGCGGCACTATCGTTAGTGGAACAGAGGCGGGTGCTGAAGAACATGGTAACGATGTTACCTACTATGGCGATTCAGGTGCAACCCACACCACAACCGACTTGCTTAAAATCAAAATGAATTACGATGTGGGTGATTACCAATTGCGCGGTAGCATCGCCTATGAAGATAGAAAGAATGAAACCGATGATGTAAACAATTACCTTCGAGATGCTACTGGCAACCGCGTTTGGGATGACAATGTAACGACTACCGATGGCACGCATTTTGAAACCAGCAGTTATGGCGCGAGCGTCTTTCAAGAACGCGTCCAAGATCGAGAAAGTCTACTATTAGGAATTGGTATAACAGGCCCTATGGGCGCTGACAGTGATTGGGTATTTGATATTTACGCCACCAACTTTGATATCTTAAAAGATGAAGAAGAACGAACTGGCCGAAACCCGGCTGATCCTGCGTATGTTGCAGCAAACACTGCCTTCGGTGGTCGTTTAACTGAATATGACGATACTGGTTGGCAAACGTTAGACTTTAAGGCAGGCACCGAATCCCTAGGCAGCGATGACAATCAACGCTTATCCGTTGGCTATAACTACAGTAAGTATGAACTGGAAATAAACCCATTTAGATACGACTCCATCACAAACACAAAAGGCAACACACGTGGCGCAAGTGGTGGCGAAACGTTCACACACTCTGTCTTTGCGCAGTGGGGCTGGTTAATTGACCCTAAATGGGATGTCTCTGTCGGCCTTCGTTACGATGATTGGCGCGGAGAAAATGGTTTCTTTGATGACAATGCTGACGGAATTATTGCTGGGGCGGAAAAACACAATGACAGGCATGAAAAGGGGTTTTCTCCAAAATTCTCTCTGGCCCATTTCTTAACGAACAGAACAACATTACGGTACTCAATCGCTCGTGCGCTGCGCTTTCCGATAACAGAAGAACTTTACCAAAATGTAAACGAAGCCCTCCAAGTATCAATAGCCGACGCAAACTTAGAACCAGAAGACGGCATATTTCAAAACATTATGTTAGAGCACAAGCTTCACGATGGTCTCGTTCGTTTCAACCTATTCTATGACGACGTTGATGATGTTATTTTTAGTCAAAACGTTACCGTTAACGGCTCAACCTTGCGCACATTCCTACCGATTAGCACCGTGAAAACAAAGGGCGCTGAATTCGTTTATAACCAAAACAACATCATGGGTTCAAAATTTGATAGCCGCTTCAATGTTAGTTATACAGATGCTGAGATTACTAAAAACTCGCTCGACCCAAGCATCGAGGGTAATACATTTCCAAGGCTAGCAAACTGGCGTGCTAATTTATTAGTGGGTTACCCGCTAACTGAAAAGTTAGCTGCTCATGCAGGCATCCGATATGCCAGCAACAGTTATGGTGACCTAGACAATAGCGACGCAGAGGGCAACGTCTTTGGCGCACAAGATGAATATGTTTTTGTAAATACCAAGCTGAACTGGCAAGCATCAAAAACCACCCAATTTAGCATCGGCGTTGACAATATCTTCAACGAAGAAGCCTATGTGCATCACCCATGGCCATCAAGAACTTTCTTTCTAGAAGGTAAATTAACGCTATAGCGTCTCACTTATGACAAAGAACTTACCTCTTTTTTTAATCAGGGCTAGCTTACTGGCTCTGATCTTTTTTCAATCTGCAGCTTTCTCAGAAGATAAAAATACCCTTAAAGCAGCGCTTGACTGGAAAACGCCAACATCAACCTTTGGGGCTGATGGCCGATTATGGGTTGCTTATGTTCAAAATAAATCTGTTTTCGTTACCTCTTCTAACGATTTAGGAAAATCATTCAACGCGCCTATTTTAGTCAACCTTACGCCTCAAGATATTTATACTAACGGTGAAAACCGCCCCAAAATAGCGGTTAGTAAGGAAGGCAATATTTATCTGTCTTGGACAGAGAAAACGAAGGGACGCTTTAACGGCGACATTCACTTTGCTCGATCAATCAACGGCGGAAAAAGCTTCGAGAAGGACATCGTCATCAATGATGATGGGCAAAATATTGGTCACCGTTTCGATAGCTTATTACTCACTCCTTCAGGAGACATCTACTTAGCTTGGTTAGATAAACGTTTATCGGTCAAAGCAAAAGAAATGGGCTTGCCGTATAAAGGAATTTCCCTTTATTACACCCGCTCTACCGATTATGGAAAAACATTTTCTAATAACCTACTAGCGGCAGAGCACACGTGCGAATGTTGCCGTATCGCCATTTCGCCTAGCGGTGAAGACAACGCGGCCATCATGTGGCGGCATATTTTCACAGGCGGTCTACGCGACCATGCCATCAGCTTACTTGAACATGGCAAGGCGCCCACTGTTCACAGAGCGACTATTGATCAATGGAAAACCGATGCCTGCCCTCACCATGGGCCAAGCCTTTCTCCTATTACACCTGACAGTTATCACATGGCGTGGTTTAGCCACGGTGCACTACACAAGGGTCTATACTACGCACGCTATGATCTAACAACGCAAACTTCTAGCCAGCCTCGGCTCATCGACCCTTCACCCAGTGCCAGCCACCCGTTCGTCAAACAATTTGCTGGCACCACATGGCTTGTTTGGAAGTCATTCATTCAAGGCCGCACCCAACTACATGCGCAGTATTCGCTGGACCAAGGCCAACACTGGACACAGCCCATCACCATCGCCAGTAGCGCCAATGATTCAGACCACCCATTCATTATTAATAACAATAATGTAGCCTATGCATCGTGGTTTACTACCGCCGAAGGTTTGCGCTTAATCCCTTTAAAGAAACAGGAAAGCCCTTGAAGTCACTTCTCACCCTGTTAGTTTTACTCTGTTCAAGCGCCATATACGCAGAGCCCACTACGCTTAGGTCATTCGACAGCGGTAGTCTAAAAAAAATAACTCATCAGTATTCAGGAAAACCCTTCTTACTGGTGCTCTGGTCTATAGATTGCCCCGCCTGCTATGACGAGTTAGCCTTATTATCGCCTTGGCTTAAGAAGCATTCCGACGTTAACCTAGTTTTGGTTTCAACCGACCCTAAAAACCAACAAGGCGAAGTAAGACAAGTCATTAATGAATACCAGTTAAGCCATCGTGAAAACTGGATTTTTGGCTCCCAGGCTCACGCACTTCTGCGCCAATCAATCGACCCCAATTGGTACGGCGAATTACCTAGAAGTTATTTATTTGATCCGCAGCATAAGTCCTACGCGCATAGTGGTATCTTATCAAACCCAACTCTTGAAAAGATTGCAGGCATTTTCTATACACCTGCCCAATGAGAAATTATTTAAAAACGCACATTAAATAAGCAAAGCGCAGCTGCGCCAAGAGCAAAGAAGAGAAACAATGAGGCATAGGACTTATATTGGAAATTTCTAGTTAACTCAGCCTCATCTTGGGTTGAAATTAAAAAGGGCTTACGGCTATCAGACGGCTTTTCGATAACATTATCAATACGTGCCTGCGTCTGTTTAACCGACGCTTCAGTTAATTGGCTTTTAGCAATTAAAACCGCTTTCTCCCACTCATCCGAATCAATATTGCCATCTCGGTTTTCATCAAAGCGATTTAATAATGCCTGCGGGTCTCTTTTCCAACTACTTAAGATAGCCGCCAACGATTCATTCTCGGATGGCAACTCCACTTCTGTGAACGACTTAAAATCACCCAAAACATACAAGCCATCCCCTTCGTGAATACGCTTTTCGCTATAACGGTAACGTCTGCCAATAGCGAATGCTCTAGAGCTAAAGCCCCTAGGCCCTGCGCTGGGGTAAGGCGTGCTGCCGTACCATGAGTCAGAGACCGAATGAACGACCTCTGCATCATCTGGGTCAACAATCGCCTTACCTGTTCGACCCTGTAAGGCGAAAACACCATCGCTAACACCCGATTCATACAAATGCCAACTAGTGCGACTACGCCCACGCACATAATGCGACTGCTTTTCTTCGACCTTATATTGATACCACACGCAATGAAGCTTAGTCAGCGGCGCAATAATAGGCTCGCCGGGTAGCATTTTTGCTGAGCCTTCAAACTCGTTATAGCCTTGCGCGGCCGATCGTATTAAGGATGTTGGCGTGTCTTGCATAATGCGATAACGCCATAAAAAACGAAAATAAAAATACAGACTAGCCATTGCCGCAAGACAAGCACCAATAAAATATAGCCAAAATTCGTCGTTTGATAAGCGCTGAATGGCGTACGCCAAATCATTCATCATTCAAATAGTTTTTTGACGCTGACATCGGCGATTTCTGATTCTTCAAACTCCAGTAAATCAAATGGGTTGAAATTGAAAAACTTGGCTATCAACACATCGGGAAACTGTTCAATACGCACATTATTTAAATTCACGCTTTCGTTATAAAACTCGCGCCGATCCGCTATATTATTTTCCAGTTGGCTAATGCGCTTTTGCAATTCTTTAAACGAGTCATTGGCTTTTAAATCGGGGTAGGCTTCTGCCACGGCAAATAAATTCATCAGCCCTTGCCGCATTTGTGTTTCCGCCTGACCCAGCGCCGCCATATCTGACTTGCCTAAGGCGCTTGAAACACCTGAACGTGCCAGCATCACTTTTTCAAGCGTACCTTGCTCGTGCTTCATGTATTGCTTACAGGTTTCCACCAATTTTGGCAGCTCGTCATGCCGCTGTTTTAGCAACACGTCAATGTTTGACCAGGCCTTCGAAACGCTGTGTTTTAAACTCACTAAACTGTTGTAAAGCGCTATCCCATAGCCTGCCAAGACAACGATGACTGCCAACGTGACAAATCCTGATACACTCATGTTTTTCTCCATTTAAAATTTCTCGATAAAGTATAGAACAGGACCCCACTTATGCACGTTAAATCTTTTGACTCTAAAACTCCGTCAGTTCATGAGACTGTTTTCATCCACGAAACTGCCGTGGTCATTGGCGATGTCGCTCTCGCTGAAGATGTTTCTATTTGGCCGTTAGCGATCGTTCGTGGCGATATACACCGTATTCAGATTGGCGCGCGTTCTAATGTGCAAGACGGTAGCGTGTTACACGTGACCCACGCCAGTGATTTTAACCCTGGAGGGTATCCGTTAACGATTGGAACAGATGTAACGGTTGGCCATAACGTGACCTTACATGGCTGCACGATAGGCAATCATTGCTTGATTGGTATGGGCGCTATTGTGATGGATGGTGCAGTTGTTAATGACGGGGTGATGATTGGCGCTGGCAGCCTTGTCCCTCCAGGAAAGGTATTGGAAAGCGGCTACCTGTACGTTGGCTCACCGGTTAAAAAAACTCGCCCAGTTAATGAAAAAGAGGCGCAGTTCCTAAGTTATTCACCAAAAAACTATGTCCGATTGAAAAACAAATACCTCGTTGACAGGGCTTAATTCCTTAAGCTCGCCCTAAGCACCTTTGTTTCGGGCATCACACCTCGCCATAAATTAAACGCGTGAGCTGCTTGTTCTACCAACATACCTAATCCGTCTACGGATAATATGGCACCCTCTTGTGCGCCCCATTTAACAAACGCCGTTGGTTCTTGGCTATACGCAAGATCATAGCAGACCCCTCTTGAAGCCAGCAGTCCATCTGCCAAAGGCGGAAGATCAGCTGTCAAACTGGCAGAGGTTGCGTTAATAATTAAATCGAACTGCTTACCAGCTAAGTCTTCAAAACTTGATGCATGGATAGGTCCTACAGAAGAAAATAACGCTTCCAGCGCTTGCGCCTTCGAAACCGTCCGATTAGCCAGCCAAAGTTCCAATGGCTTTGCGCCAAGTAAAGGCCCTAAAATTCCACGTGACGCCCCACCAGCCCCTAGCACGAGGATTCTTTTACCGCCTAACTGCAAGCCCAAGTTTTCACACAAATCGGTCAACAAACCTACGCCGTCTGTATTGTCGCCCAACAAAGAACCATCATTCATCAGCTTTATCGTATTAACAGCGCCGCTGAACTTTGCTCGCTCCGTTAGTTTATCCACTTTCTCAAACGCCAGCTCTTTCAGTGGAACCGTACAATTTATACCTTTTCCACCCGCGCTAAAAAACTCTGCCAACGTTTCATCAAACACCTCCGGTCTCACCTCTACCGCGTCGTAACTCAGCTGTTGCTCAGTTTGCTCTGCAAACTGCTGGTGGATGACAGGCGACTTACTATGCCCAATCGGAAAACCAAATACCGCATAACGATCTATCATTATTTTTCTTCTCTTAACCAGCGCGCAACGTCTTTTGCAAAATACGTTAAAACACCGTCCGCACCGGCTCGCTTAAACGCCAGCAATGATTCTAAAACGGTTGCTTTTTCATCCAGCCAGCCATTTTGCGCCGCTGCCTTTAACATCGCATATTCACCACTGACTTGATACGCAAACACAGGGATATCAAATTCGTCGCTAACGCGTCTAACAATGTCTAAATAGGGCATACCCGGCTTCACCATCACCATGTCCGCACCTTCTTCGATATCTAAGCCCACTTCGACTAAGGCCTCATCGGTGTTAGCACAATCCATTTGGTAGCTATATTTATTCCCTGAACCCAGCTGCGCCGCAGAGCCAACCGCATCTCTAAATGGCCCATAAAAACTAGAGGCATACTTTGCCGAATAAGCCAGTATTTTAGTATTGGTATAACCCGCCACTTCCAATGCCTCACGTATTGCGCCCACTCGGCCATCCATCATGTCCGACGGTGCGACAATATCTGCGCCTGCTTCTGCATGGGATAGCGCCTGTTTCACCAGCACCTCAACTGTCTCATCATTTAACACATAGCCGTTTTGATCAATCAAACCATCTTGGCCATGGGTGGTGAACGGATCTAAGGCAACATCGGTAATCACGCCGAGTTCTGGCAATGCTTCTTTCAATGCGCGAACGGCTCTTTGCGCTAAGCCCTGCGGGTTCCATGCCTCATCCGCCAATTCTGTTTTAGAGTCTGCCGACGTTACCGGGAATAGTGCGATCGCAGGCACACCCAGCTCAAAAACTTCTTTTGCTTCTTGTATCAGCAAGTCGATACTAAGCCTTTCAACATCAGGCATTGAATCAATCTGTTGGCGTTGTTTTTCACCCTCGATAATAAACACTGGGTAAATCAAATCATCCGCAGTCAATTGAGTTTCTCGCATCAACCGACGACTAAACTCATCCGATCGCATTCGTCGCTGTCTAGTAGCAAGAATTGCATTTGTTTTGTTGATCTTCATTTCGCCCACCATTTCAAGCTATAATTATTCGTTGCTATTCTAACGACTTAGTTAGCCATTCGCTCTAGAATTATTAATTTGGGCGGCTATACTCATTCAAAGAAGGCATCAGGCACGGTTAAATATTAAACAACTATGAAAATTTTATTAAGCATTTTAATCTTCTGCTTTTCAACAACCATTGCTATCGCTTCTAGCAGCAGTGTTTATGAGAAAGCAGGGGATATGACCTTAGATGACGCCTTTGATTCTGTTTATCAAGAGCTAGAACAGCGTAACTTTTATGTTGTTTTTACAGCCAATATTGGTGAAAATATTTCTCGATTTAAAGAAAAATGGGCTGCAAACTACAATAAAAACAAATTAGGTGGCATTCGCAGTATGGTGTTTTGCAATGCTTGGTATGCAAACAAAGTGAGCAATGAAGATCCAACGATGCTGGCTTTGTGCCCCTTGCGTCTAACAGTCATCGAGCGTTCAGGTAAAACGCATATATTATTTGTTAAACCCAGCTTTGTTGGACAAAATAGTCCAGCACTACCGGTCTTACAAGAGATAGAAAATACGGTTATCGAAGCGATTGACGCTGCAATGGAAAAAGCCTCGGGGCGGTCATCCTTCAATGAACAACTACAAAAATAAAAAAACAGGATATTGAGTAATGAATAAAATAAAAGGATTTTTAATCGTTGGGCTATTAGCCCTCCTATCAGGCACAGCTTTTTCCGCAACGGCAAACGACTTGAACGCCCCCCAAAAGGTCATCCAAGATACCTCAGACTTGCTATACAGCATCATTCAGAAAGACAAGAAAAGACTTGATGATCGTGACTATATTTTTCAGCTCGTTAACGAAGTTCTTGAGCCCCGCGTAGATTTAGAAAAGATATCTAGACTCGTCTTAGGTAAATATTGGCGCAAAGCAAGCGATCAGCAAAAGCATCAATTTCAAAAAGAATTCAAAGGCTTATTGGTAAACACCTACGCCACCGCTTTCAAAGAATTTGACGTATGGACCGTACACTTTTTGCCGATGAAACTCGATTCAACGAAGAAAAGAGTATCTGTTAAAACGGAAATCATTCAACCTTCACGGCCACCGGTTGCCGTTAATTACCGCATGGCCATCAATAAAGAAGGCGAATGGAAGGCCTACGACGTCATCATCGAAGGCATCAGCATGGTCACTAACTACAAAGCCAGCTTTGCCAAAACCATTAAAAGGGCCGGTGGCTTAGATAAGGTTATTCAGCAGTTAGCAGAAAAAAACAAGCAATCAGAAGCGTCCAGTCAACTTGCTCAAGATGAAACTGACAATAAATCTTAGTTTTACTTGCTAGCCAAGCCAGTCTTTTGGCTGTAAAAAGACAGTATACAATTTACTTTCAGCTGAGCCCGGTTCTGGGCTCCAGTTGTAACGCCATTTTACCTGTGGCGGTAAGGACATTAGAATAGATTCCGTGCGGCCGCCTGTTTGCAAACCAAATAGAGTTCCTCTATCGTAAACCAGGTTGAACTCGACATAACGACCACGTCGATAAAGCTGAAAATCTTTTTCTTTATCTGTATATGCCAAGCCTTTCCGGCGTTCAACAATCGGTGCGTACGCTGGTATATAGTGATCAGCCACACTTTGCATTAACGCAAAACAGTGTTCGAAACCACCTTCGTTTAAATCATCAAAAAAAAGGCCGCCTACACCGCGAGGTTCGTTACGGTGCTTTAAATAAAAGTATTCATCACACCATTTCTTATAATTTGAATAAACCATATCACCAAACGGCTCACATGCTTTCTTCGCCTGCTGGTGCCAATGGATCACATCCTTTTCAAAACCATAATACGGCGTTAAATCGAAGCCACCACCAAACCACCATATCGGCTCTTCGCCTTCTTTTTCTGCAATAAAAAAACGTACATTTGCGTGTGAAGTCGGCACATATGGATTGCGCGGGTGAATGACTAATGAAACACCCAAGGCTTCAAAGCTGCGTCCCGCCAATTCAGGCCGATGTTGAGTCGCTGACGCCGGTAAAGAGCCTCCACGTACGTGTGAAAAATTAACCCCGGCTTGTTCAAATACGGCTCCACTTTCTAGCACTCTTGTGCGGCCGCCACCGGTATCACCACCTCGATCCCACAGGTCTTCTTTAAAAGCCCCCTCTTCTTCTAATCCCGCGATAGAAGAACAGATGCTATCTTGTAGCGTTAATAAATACTCTTTAACGCGTTGTATATCCGGTGCTGACATAAATAAAATCTCGGTAATTAACGTATTTGTTTGTTTAACAGAGGATCGATTATCCGACTAGGTTTTTTAGCTTTTCCGACTTGTCCATTGATGGTGTAAACGCCCTTACCAGAGAATTTCAAGCGAGTTTGGTGTGCCGTTCTTATTGATACACAACCAGATATATTGGCACTTGTCGAAACGATCGCCATCCCCACCAATTCGCACAGCTCTTTAGCCAAGCCATGCTGTACCAACCGGACTGCAATCGTTTTATGCCCCCCTGTTAGCCATTTTGGCACCGACTCTTTTGCGGGTAACAACCACGTCGTTGGCTGCTGAACCTGATCATATATCATAGAAATAACCGATTCAGATAGCGGCTTTAGATAAGGTTCTATTTGAGAAAAGTCCGACGCAATGAGGATAAGTCCTTTATTTCGCGCTCTTCTTTTTAACCGAAGTAACTGTGAAACCGCCTCTGAGTTGAGTGGGTCACAGCCCAAACCGAACACCGCTTCTGTTGGGTACGCTACAACCCCTCCCGCATGCAGGTGTTCAGCAAAACACCTTTTCTGCCACGCTGATGGCATAGCAGAGCTAACTCTGTTGAAGCCTTTCTTGCAACTCTTGATTTTTCTTAATCACCGCCTCACCAGCAGCCTTTCTATCTGCAGCCACACGCTGCGAAACACCCGCATCAAACAACCCTATTATTTGCGCTGCAAGATAGGCCGCATTCTTTGCACCCGGTTTACCAATGGCTACACTGGCAACGGGTATACCGCCGGGCATTTGCACCGTAGACAAAAGCGCATCCTTACCCTGCAACGAGCCTGCATCTAATGGTACGCCTATTACCGGCTTAACCGTGTTAGCAGCAACTGCTCCGGCCAAATGGGCCGCTAAACCTGCAGCCGCAATGAAGACGGCACAACCTCGCGCATCGGCATCGGTCACATAAGCATGCGTTTCAGCAGGCGTTCTGTGCGCAGAAGTTATTCTAACTTCATAGGGTATTTCCAGCCCCTTCAGCACATCAAGCGTACTTTGCATGACAGGAAAGTCTGAGTCTGAGCCCATTAATACAGCGACAAATATTTTTTTATTTTGCATAATAATTTTGTGTTATTCCGGTTTAGCTATTTCTTCACAAGGCGTCACGTAGGAGCACTCTTGCTGTGGACATACTTTTTCAGTGCCACGTCGTTTCGTTGTTTTTATCGTCAAAATGGGCCAGTTACAACTCGGACAAGGCTCATTAATCGGTTCATTCCACAAAGCATATTTACACTTAGGATAGTTTGAACAAGAGTAAAATATTTTCCCTTTCCGAGATTTACGTTCGAGTATCGTGCCTTTTTTACAATCAGGACAAACCACATTAGTATCTTTTGGTTTCTCTAACGGCTCCATGTGCTTACAATCCGGATACGAGCTACAGCCAATGAATTTGCCATAACGACCGGTACGAATAATAAGGTTTGATTCACACTTAGGGCAACTTCTCCCCTCAACCACCTCGGGCTCTGCAGCCGCCGCATCCTCATTAAGGTTGCGCGTATAGCCACATTCAGGGTAATCGGTACAACCAATAAAGCGACCATTCCTACCTAAACGAATGGATAACTGCTTGCCGCATTCTGGACACTTCTCGTCCAACGCTTCTTGCGTGACGTCACTGCGCTGAACGCTGACTTCTTTATCGTCAATCAAAGTTTTGAATGGCTGCCAAAACATTCTCATCAATGGCAGCCAGTTTTTTTCACCCCTAGAAACAGCATCAAGGTCATCTTCCAATTTAGCCGTGAAATCGTAATCCACGTAATTGGTAAAATGCTGCGTTAAAAATTTATTAACGATTCGACCAACATCCGTGGGGTAAAAACGTTTCGTCTCTAGCTCAACGTAATCACGGTTTTGCAAGGTTGAAATAATAGACGCATACGTTGAAGGGCGGCCAATACCGTGTTCTTCAAGCGCCTTAACCAAACTGGCTTCACCGTAGCGTGGTGGTGGCTCGGTAAAGTGTTGATTCGGCGTTACGTCCAATAGGTCAATCAACTCGCCTTCTTTCATTGGCGGCAATAAGTTTTCCTTATTATCGTCGTCAGCTTTACTGTCGTCTTTACCTTCGAGATACACCGACATAAAGCCCGGCTTATTAACGGTTGAACCCGTCGCACGAAACACATGACCTTTACCACACGTTAGATCTGCGCTAACGCCGTCAATCAACGCGTTAACCATTTGGCTGGCCACTGTTCTTTTCCAGATCAACAAATAAAGCTTATATTGATCGTTCGATAACGAACCGCGAATTTCTTCAGGTATGCGCGCTGCTGAACTCGGACGTATCGCCTCGTGAGCTTCTTGTGCGTTTTTTGACTTTGTTTTGTAAACAGGTGCCGTTTTAGGTACGTTCTCTTTACCGTATCGGGTTTGAATAAGCTCACGAATCTCCGCAACTGCTTCTTCCGCCAAGTTCACCGAGTCCGTTCTCATGTAGGTAATCAAACCTGCAGACTCAGAGCCAATAGTCACCCCTTCATACAATTGCTGGGCAATTTGCATCGTCTTTTTAGTGGTAAACCCTAACTTTCTTGCCGCTTCTTGTTGAAGTGTAGAGGTTGTAAAGGGTGCCGCCGGGTTACGCCTACGTTGCTTCTTTTGTAGCTTCTTAACCAGCAGTTTACCCGCCGCAACGCTAACAATATCGTCTTTTATTTTATTCGCAAACTTGGCATTCTCAACGCTAAACTGGGTCAGTTTCTTTTCTTCAAAATGCGTTAACTTGGCTTTAAACGGTTGATCCGCCGCTTTCACTGCCGCTTCGATGCTCCAGTATTCGCGATTTTTAAACGCTTCTATTTCTAGTTCACGCTCTACAATCAGTCGTAAGGCAGGGCTTTGTACACGTCCTGCGGATAAACCACGGCGTATTTTTTTCCACAATAAAGGCGACAGGTTGAAGCCAACCAAATAATCTAATGCTCGCCTTGCTTGTTGAGCATCCACCATATCCATTGACAACTCGCGTGGTTCTTGTATCGCTTTTTGAATAGATTTTTTGGTGATTTCATGAAAAACAACACGATAAACAGGCTTGTCTTTTAGTAGCTTTTTCTCTTTTAGTAATTCAGACACATGCCAAGAAATTGCCTCACCCTCTCTATCTGGATCAGTCGCGAGATAGAGTTCGTCGGCTTTTTTCATTGCCTTAGCAATGGCCTGTACGTGGCGCTGATTCCTTTCGACTAAGGAATATTTCATCGCAAAATCATTCTCAGGATCAACTGCGCCTTCTTTCGGCACCAAATCCCTGACGTGCCCATATGACGCCAAAACGGTAAAGCCTTTTCCTAAGTACTTCTCAATGGTCTTGGCTTTCGCCGGTGATTCAACAATAACAAGAGCTGACATATTTGCGCCTAATGAAGTTCGAATGGAATGTCGCCATACACTAGCTCTTCCATTTGTGAGTAGTGCCCTTCCATACCAGATTGACTAAATAACACCATCAATGCCACCCACTTCACGTGGTCTACTGTCAGTATCGCATCGCCTAACGCCATCGCTCTATCTATAATCAGCTCACGGCGAGTCATGTCTATGATGCCTGCCTGCTCTAAAAACAAGAGAAAGCCTTGAGCATCGACATCAAATCGTACACGTTCTTCAGTGGAATAAATCCTGATTGAGCTTTGGCCGGCATAATGTTCAACCACTGCTGAGGGCTGAAGCGTTAACTCATCCATCCAGTCAAAGGCTCGGTCAACATAATTTTCTGTAAACCCTGCTTCCAATAACTCTTTTTTTAACGCACCTTGCTCGATTGCTTTTTCATCGCCCACGTCGATGTAATGCTCAAATAGGTACACGAGTACTTCAAAAATAGTTTCTTTCATTTCTTTCAATTTTATCTCTACTTATTCGGCTGAACACCGATAGAAAAGGCCACCAGGCGCAGATGATACTAAACCTTGCAGCTCTAATACTAGTAACATAGACGAAATTTCTTCTGCTGTAAAATCAGTTTCCGCTATCAGTTCATCCACAGAGGTGGGGTCAAAGGCAATTTTTTCAAGTAAAACAACGTAATCACCTTCCACAGGCGAAATATTTAACGCGGGTTTTGCTCGTTGCGCATCACTCTCACCAACAGCAATGGATGAGAGGTGGCCTAGCTCCTCAAGAACATCGTCAGCTGTTTCAATTAATTTAGCACCCTGCCGAATCAAGTGATGGCAGCCTTTTGCTAACGGGTTATGAATAGAGCCCGGAATGGCGAAGACCTCTCGACCCTGCTCCATAGCATGCTTTGCCGTCACCAATGTTCCACTCTTTATCGCCGCCTCCACCACTAAAACGCCTAAACTTAGGCCACTGATAATGCGGTTCCGTCGAGGGAAGTACCCCGGCTTTGGTTGCGTGCCAATCGGAAATTCCGATACGATTGCACCTGTCTTAATAATCTCTTCTGCCAACGGTTTATGGCTTGCAGGATACACCCTATCCAAACCGGTAGCGGCCACTGCAATTGTATAGCCATTACCTTCTAAAGCACCTTTGTGCGCCGCTTGGTCAACACCTAACGCCAGCCCACTTGTTACGGTTAGACCAAAATTCGCGAAACTTTTTGCAAAGGCTTGCGTTGTTTTAAGCGCCATTGGCGACGGGTTTCTTGTGCCCACCATCGCTATTTGTAAGGAACCTAGAAGAGACCGGTCTCCGCGTATAAATAAAACCGGCGGCGGGTCTGCAATCTCTTTTAAGAGCACCGGATAGTCGTCATCGTGCCAACACATCAAGTGACAGCTTTCGCGCTCTAACCACTTTAAATCCGGCTCTATTTTGCGGTAATCGAAGTTTTTTATCTGCTCAGCGATAGTCGCCGACAAACCCGCCTGCCTTAGCTCGGCGGTGGACGCGGAAAAAATGCTCTCCGGCGAAGCAAACAGCTCAAGTAAGGCTAAGTATCTTTTTGCGCCAATTCCTTTAACTCGCCATAAAGCAAGCCAAGCACGAGCATCTGAACGAGAAAGGCCTGACGATGTACAAACACCATCAGGCCCATTAATATCAGCCAATGTTAAGGCGTATGAACTACATCATGGCGATGTATTACTCGGCTACTCTGCATAACAAGGCCGTAACTCACACGATCAAAAACACGAAAAACCATAAGCGCACCTGCTTTTTCATCTGGCAAGGTCACTTCTTCACCGCCGCCGGCAATAACATCTCTTACGGTTTCGCCTGCACGATCAACTTGTAGCACATGTCCTACTTCGACACCATCCTGTTCACCACGATCAATCACAACCACATCATATTGCGCTACTTGAGACACTCCATCAACCACCCCAACAATTCGACCTTTAATATCGCTGTCTGGTGCGCGGGGGAAATAGTTTTGCACGATAGGCCCTATTATAGCTGGCAACAAACGGTCCCCTTTACGTACTTCACGCGTTGATTTTGACAACATAACCGTCGCTGGGTCACCTTTCAACTTAACGGCTGATTCTGCTATATAGACGGATTCAAAACCTAGAGACTCGCCCGTTTCACCATCTAAATATTCTTCGCCTTGACGCACCACAACGTACCCATCGGCAATGCCGTTTTGGAAAGACCTAACGTAAGCTTTATAACCTGGGCTACCCAAGATATGTCCGTCATCAAACGCAACCACGTAAGGCGCAGAATCATATTCTTCTTGCGTCATCACCCTTGGGTTATTCAAAAATGCATTAATCGCATCGATGGGTATTGCAGGAATGGCATCACCTAAACTAGAGCGTCGAATAGACGGCGACAACTTTCCATTGCCTCTTTTCAAGGTCAACCTTGGCACGCCATCAATAAAAGACAACTCAATAATATCGCCGGGATAAATCAAATGCGGGTTCCCAATTTGATCATTGGCTTGCCAAATATCAGGCCAGCGCCATGGTGTTTGTAAAAAACGTGCCGATATATCCCAAAGCGTATCTCCCTTTACAACCACATAACGATCTGGGTGCGATGGGTTTAACTTAATATCAGCGGCCAGTACACTCCAACTAAACACCATGCCAAGTAGCAATACTATTAATTTTTTCATAGCCATGATCTTCCTTTTTATTGGCAAATTAAGAACGTTCTAAGTCTAGCTTAAAATATTCACTATTCAAAGTTTAACCTAAATTAGTTAGAATTCCCCTCAAACAACTGAGCGAAAACGCACATTTCTTCATTTCACTATGCCAAAACTAGACATTCTTCACTTCCCAGACAAGCGACTTCGCACCAAAGCAGTTGAAATTAAAAGCGTTGATGACGACTTGCGCCTTTTTATCGACGACATGTACGAAACAATGTACGAAGCGCCCGGCATCGGCCTTGCCGCAACACAGGTGGATTTTCACAAGCGTCTTATCGTGATTGACGTATCAGAAGATAATAATGAGCCCCTATGCTTTATCAACCCTGTTATCACGCACAAAGAGGGCGTTGAAATCATGCAGGAAGGTTGTCTTTCTGTCCCCGGTTTCTACGAGGATATTGAACGAGCAGATTCCGTTACCGTCAAAGCATTGGACAAGCAGGGGGAACCTTTTGAAATGACTACCGGCGGCTTATTAGCCGTTTGCATACAACACGAAATCGATCATTTAGACGGCAAGTTATTCGTGGATTATCTCTCGCCCCTGAAACGTAATCGAATTAGGAAAAAGCTTGAGCGCATGGAAAAAGAGCATACAGAACCAAAAGCTCAATCTAACCCCGTCCTATAAGCCTCCTATCATGAATATTATTTTTGCAGGTACGCCCGACTTTTCAGTGCCTACGTTAAAAGCACTCATTACAAGCGAACATAAGATTTGCGCCGTCTACACACAACCCGACAGGCCAGCAGGGCGGGGGCGTAAATTACAAATTAGCCCTATCAAGCAATCTGCTTTAGAGGCAAACATACCCGTCGAGCAACCACTCAACTTTAAGTCGGCAGAATCACTCGAAACATTAAGTTCCTATCAGCCTGACCTAATGATCGTAGTCGCATACGGCATTATTTTGCCTGAAAGTATTTTAAATGCACCACGATTTGGCTGCATCAATATCCACGCTTCGCTATTGCCACGTTGGCGAGGAGCCGCTCCGATCCAGCGCGCCATCTTATCTGGTGACAAGCAAACCGGCGTTACCTTAATGCAAATGGACAAGGGGCTAGATACCGGCGACATGCTTTCAACGCTTACTTGCCCAATAGCACCGAAAGACACATCTAGCAGCCTGCACGACACTTTATCCACTTTGGGTGCCAGCGCGTTGCTCGACCTACTGCCGCTGGTTGAAAACGACCAACTAGAGCCCGTCTCACAACCCAGTTCTGACGTAACCTATGCCCACAAGCTGAGCAAACAAGAAGCATCGATTGATTGGAACCAGCCAGCCACCGAGGTTCAACGCGCGATCCAAGGTTACAACCCTTGGCCCGTTGCACACACCCTGATTAACGAAAAACCCCTACGCATCTGGCAGGCTAAAGCCACCGGCGAACGCTCCGGCAACAATCCCGGGCAAATTAAAACAGAAAAAAACAAATTATTTATCGCCTGTGCAGATTATTACATTGAAATCACTGAGTTACAGCCCGCTAACAAACGGCGCATGCCTGCCAGCGATTACCTTGCCGCGCATCAAATTAACGGTCTCACGCTAGGATCATGAATTCAAAAAATAAAACACCAACGTCCGCTAGAGAAACTGCTGTCGTCGTTATTTGCGCGGTCATTCAACAAGGAAAGTCTCTTACCGACGCGCTAAGCCTGAGCGAAAACCTAGAACCTAGAGAACGTGCGTTTTGTCGAGAGCTCTGCTACGGCACTCTTCGCTGGTACGAGCGGCTAAACGCCATTCTCAAACAGTTATTGAAAAAACCGTTCAAGCCGAAAGATATCGACATCACGGTCCTCGCTCTAGTCGGTTTATATCAAATAATTTACCTCAGCACGCCTGATCACGCCGCCGTCTCCGAAACGGTTAATCTGTGCAGAAGTGGTAAAAAAAGTTGGGCGAAAGGCGTCCTAAACGGTGTATTACGCAACTTCCTTCGTAACCGTGAATCACTAGAAACCACCGCCGATAAAAACTGGGAACAACGCTTCTCCCACCCAAGCTGGCTTGTTCAACAGCTAAAGTTAGACTGGGGCGAACGCATTGAAAGTATTCTAGATGCGAATAACCATTACCCACCGATGTCGATACGGGTTAATCAAAAAAATACAACGCGGGACGACTACCTAAGCCAATTAAAAGAAAGCGGCATTGCTGCGTCGGAAAACCCGTTCAACACGGTTGGCTTAACGCTAGAGCATCCAGTGAATGTCGACCAATTGCCTGATTTTTGGCAAGGCGCATCATCGGTACAAGACAGTGCCGCACAATTAGCGGCTGAACTGCTCAACATTAAAGACGGCCAACGCGTACTCGATGTATGCGCCGCGCCGGGTGGCAAAACGGCACATATACTCGAAAACGCGCCTGACAACATTGCGCTGTTAGCCATTGATATTGACGAAAGGCGAAACCAACGCGTTATAGAAAACCTGCAACGCTTAAAGTTAAACGCCGAGGTTATGACCGTCGATGGTTTAGAACCTAACGAATGGTTTGATGGCACTCCCTTTCAGCGCATTTTACTGGACGCCCCCTGCTCAGCGACCGGTGTCATTAGGCGGCACCCCGATATCAAACTACTGCGCAAAGCATCTGACATCCCAGCCCTCGTTAAGCTACAAAACGCATTACTGAACGCCATTTGGCCATTACTGGATAAAAAGGGTGTGCTTTTGTACGCCACCTGCTCTATATTATCCGCAGAGAACAGCCAGCAGATGTCGGCATTTATGGCCGAACACCCTGACGCAAAAGAAATCAAAATAAAGGCCGAGTGGGGCCAAACCTGCGAACACGGTAGGCAGATTTTACCCGGCGAGAACAACATGGATGGCTTTTATTACGCATGCTTAACAAAAACCTAATACAGGCGCGCTGTTACCGCTATACACGGCAAGTATTGGCGGCCCTTGCCTTGTTGCTCGTATCAGCAAGCAGCTTTGCCGTCGAGGACCAAAGCATTACCATAAGATCGGCTTCGTTTTCTTTGCAGGATAAAACCTACTTATTAAATGCTCATATAGATTACAGCCTAAGTGACGAAGCAATAGAAGCATTGCACAATGGCGTGACTTTAACCTTTAATGTGGAGTTATCAATCATCGAGCCAAGAAGCTGGCTATGGAACAAACACATCAGCAGCCTCACATTGCCCTATCGAATCAAATACCATACCTTAGCTGAAACATACCAAGTTTCTGATACGACCAATAATTTACAACATAACTTTTCCAGCCTTTCGGCCGCCCTTCATGCGTTGGGAACAGTTGACGACACCCCAATACACGCGATGACAAGCAGCAACGCTTTTACGGCCAACGGTTCGTTAAAAGCCTACCTTAATATTGAAGCCTTGCCTCTGCCCATGCGGCCGTTAGCTTACATCACAGCAGGCTGGTATTTACGCAGTAAAACGTTTCAATGGCCACTAACTCAATAAAGAAAAGAACATATATTATTCCCATTGGAATCTTGCTCAGTTTACTCTGCAGCCTGTATCTGATGAGCCACGCAACACAATCCGCCTCCCAATTTAACGACATTTTTTCTTTATTGATCATCATCAATATTATCGGTGCTGTTTTTTTGCTCGGTTTATTGATCTCAAACATTCGTTGGCTCTGGCGACAATTTACCAAACAAGCCGTTGGCTCGCGTATCACTGCTCGCATCGTGTTACTGTTTTTTGCCATTTCCGTCATCCCAACCGGTATCGTTTTTTACTTTTCCAGCCAACTCTTGCACCAAAGCATCGACAGTTGGTTTGACGCAAAAATTGACGACGCGATGCAAAGCTCGCTAACACTGAGTCGCCGCTCGCTGGATAACCGTACGATTGCGCTGATGAAAGAAACCCGCCAACTTGCCAGCCAGTTGGAAAACGAAAGCGATATCTTCTTGTCATTAACACTCGCCGGTCTACGAGCACAAACAAATGCCAACGAATTAACCGCTTTCTCAAAACAAGGCCAGATCATTGCAACAACCAACCTTGATCCTGGCGTACTAATTCCTAACACACCGGACAGCTCGATCCTGTCGCTAGCCAAACAAAACCGAGAGTTTATTGGCTTAGAACCAAGTTATGACAGAGGCCTGATTGTACGAACAATCGTTGAAATTAGGCACACCAACCCAAAGCGCTACTTACAAGCTATCTACACCATGCCGGAAGATATCAGTGACTTAGCCAGCTCGGTTGAAGACGCCTATACCGCTTATCAAGAATTCAGTTACTTGCGCGACTCATTGAAATTCAGCTTTACGCTGACCCTTTCATTGGCCCTTATTTTCAGCGTCTTGGCTGCCAGCTGGGCAGCCTTTATTTTTGCAAAAGAACTGGTCGCCCCTATTCGACAGTTGGTCGAAGGGACTCAAGCCGTTGCCGAAGGTGATTACGAGAAGAAACTAAAAACCAACCGGCAAGATGAGCTGGGCTTCCTCATTAACTCATTCAATGCCATGACCTTACGTATCTCTAACTCTCGAACAGAAGCCAGTGATGCTCAACGAAATGCCGAAGACCAACACACTTACCTAGAAACCGTCTTAAGCCACCTTTCTAATGGCGTGCTAGGCTTCGACCTTGCACTAAGACTTAAAACAACTAACCACGGTGCCGACCAAATTCTTGAACACCCGTTAACCGCTTGTATTGAATACTCACTTGAAGAAATCGCCAGCAAATGCCCAGAGCTCGACGCCTTTACCAGTCTGTTAATCAATAAGTTTTCTGCCAATGAAAAGGAATGGCAGCACGAGTTTGTTTTTTCCATCAACCACCAGAAAAAAACCTTGTTTCTAAAAGGTACGCCGCTTTACGCTGCCGACAAAACACTATCGGGTTATGTGCTGATTTTCGACGACGTCACACCCATCATTCAATCACAGCGAAATGCCGCTTGGAGCGAAGTAGCCCAGCGCTTGGCACATGAAATTAAAAACCCTCTCACGCCAATACAATTATCGGCCGAACGCTTACAAAGAAAGTTACACGCTCAGCTCGATGATGACGCCAAGAAAATCTTAAAAAAATCAACCAATACCATTGTGCAGCAAGTAGACGCGATGAAAAGCATGGTGAATGATTTCTCTAATTTTGCGCGCCCACCACAGTCCAAGCCTCAAATGATGTCAATTGGCCAACTCATCGGTGATATTGCTGACCTGTATCAAGGGCAAGTGCGGCACCTAAACACCGCTATTGACGACCATTTACCCAGCACATTTGCAGACCCCATTCGCTTGCGTCAGGTACTCATTAACTTAATAAAAAATGCCCAAGAAGCCATTGCCGACATTGACGGGGGCCAAATCAACATATCAGCCCGCTATCAAGAAGACACTGATTCGATCCAAATTTGTATTGCTGATAACGGCCCAGGAGTAGATAATTCGGACATTGAACGGATTTTCGAACCCTATGCAACCACCAAAGAAAAAGGTACGGGACTTGGCCTGGCTATCGTTAAAAAAATCATCGAGGAACACGGCGGCACCATTATCATTAAACCCATAACACCTCAAGGCGCCAATTTCATCATTCAACTCCCTGTCACTAACCCTTAATAAAACCCTTTAATTCACGGAAAGACCTTATGAACAAACCTCATATTCTTGTTATAGACGACGAGCCAGATATTCGCAGCCTGATACGCGACATCCTCGAGGACGAAGACTATGAAGTATCTACCGCTGAGAGCGCCATAGCCGCTCAACAAGCGCGCCACGAGTGTCGTCACGATATAATCTTGCTCGATATCTGGATGCCCGATACCGACGGTGTCACCTTGCTAAAGGAGTGGTCTACGGCTGGGGAATTATCGTGCCCAGTGATCATGATGTCTGGCCACGGTACGGTTGAGACTGCTGTAGAGGCCACCCGCTTAGGCGCTTATGACTTTTTAGAAAAACCGCTTTCAATAGCAAAACTATTGCTAACAATTGAGCGTGCGCTTGAAGCCGAAAAGCTCAAACAAGAAAACATCGACCTCAAGCAATACTCCAGCACCATTCAAGAACCGCTTGGCAGCAGCCAAAAAATTCAACAATTGCTCGAACAGGCCCGTCGCTTAGGACAACATGATACCCGTGTGCTATTAACCGGCGAACCAGGCAGCGGCAAAGAAACGCTCGCTAGATATCTTCACGAGCACAGCGCTAGGAAAAATGGTCCCTTCATAGAGCTAAATACCGGCGTGATCACGTCTCACAATGCCTTAGAAGAATTTTTTGGCCGTGAAGACGGCGACGCCATTCACTATGGCTTGCTCGAAAAGGCCAGCCAAGGCACCTTATTCATCGATGAAATCGGTGACATGGACAGCGAAGTTCAACATCGCCTATTAAGCGCTTTAGAGTCCAAATCCTTTCAGCGGATTGGCGGCCATGAAGAAGTAAAGGCTGACGTGAGAATTATTGCCTCCACACGACAAGATCTTGAAGACGCTATTCAAAACGGTCAGTTCAGGCAGGACTTATATTATTTGCTCAACGTCGCCAACCTCCACTTACCGCCTCTCAGAGAAAGAAAAGAAGACATTCCTTTACTGCTGGACTTTTATCTTCAACATTATATAAAACGAGAAAATTTACCAAAACGCAAATTTACCATTGCGGCGCAACAATTTTTAAGCGATTATACGTGGCTAGGGAATATACGTGAGCTAAGGAACGTGGTTCAACGCCTATTAATACTAGGTATTGGGGACGAGATCGGCCTAACCGAAGTCAAAACAACGCTCGGTGAATCCGCAAGATCCGTCATAACATCAAATGATATACCAGTCTTTTATGACTTACCCCTTAAAGATGCTCGTGCACAATTCGAAAAAGCCTACCTTGATTACCACCTTAACCAACATAAAGGGAGCGTTAGCAAGCTTGCTGAAACAGCAGGTGTGGAACGCACTCACCTTTACCGCAAACTTCACGCCTTGGGCATCGAATTTAGAGGAAAGCGTTAGCCTTACGCATCGCCGCATCCCATGAGAATTGTTATTTTAGGCGCAGGCCGTGTTGGTTTTACCGTTGCTAGCAACCTATCTAATGAAAACATCGACATCACGCTGATCGATAAAAGTCAGAGTGTTATTGATGCTGTTTGCGAACGCTTAGACGTTTCGGCCATCTGTGGCAACGTGTCCCACCCTGATGTCCTAGAAAGTGCAGGCATAAAGCAGGCCGATATCGTCATCGCTGCAACAGACAGTGACGAAACAAATATGATGGCTTGCCAAGTTGCCCACCATTTATTCCAAGTACCAAAGAAAATCGCACGGGTCAGGGCAAAAACCTTTTTAGATGTTCAAGAGCAGCTTTTTAATGCTGACGCTATCCCTATTGATATCATCATTAATCCTGAAAATGAGATCGTACAGTTCATAAAAAACCTTATTTTACACCCAGGCTCTCAACAGGTACTTTCATTCGCCAATGGTGCCATTAGCCTTGTCGAAACAAAGTGTAACCGCGGCGATCTTTTAATTGGAAAGTCACTCAATGACCTCACCAGCCTTTTACACGGCGTGTACGCAAGAATAGCCCTAGTTTATAGAAAGGGAAAAATCATCATCCCTGACTATCAAAGCATTATTGAAGAAAGTGATCGTGTTTTCTTTATCGCCCCGTCGGAAAACATACAACAGGTACTCAGCTTATTATTTAACCAAGACAAAGCATACAAGCGATTAATTATTGCTGGTGGTGGAAGAATCGGCCTTGGCTTGGCGAAAGAGCTAGAGAACACCTTACAGGTGAAAATCATCACCAAGAGCAGTCAGAAAGCCTATGAACTATCGGAGCAGTTGGACCATAGTATCGTGCTATCTGGAGACGCCACGGATGAAGCCTTTTTACTCGATGAAAATATTAACCGGACCGACGTCTTTTGCACGCTAACCAGTGATGATGAAACCAACATTCTATGCTCGATGCTAGCCAAAAGCCTTGGCGCGAAGGTTGTCATGAGCCTGGTCGATAGAAATGCTTATATGAGCATGGTCGATAATGGTTCCATCGACAACGTCATTTACCCTCAGCACACTACCATCGGCAAAATATTGTCGCAAGTCAGACAAGGTGATATTTCTAGCGTCCATTCCTTACTCCGTGGGAAAGCAGAAGCGTTTGAAACAACCATCAAAAGCAATGGCAAAAAGAATACCCTTATAGGGAAAGCCATACGCGACATTAAACTACCACATGGCAGCCTTGTTATCGGCATGGTAAGAAACAATGCTTCCATTCCCGCAAAGCAAGACGTCATTATTAACGAGGGCGACCAACTCATTATTTTTATTGCGGATAAATCATTAGTGCCTCAAGTAGAAGCCATTTTTCAACCCTCAAAATCACTCCTTAGCCGACTGATCAACTAAGTATGCACTATAACGTTATTAGGCGAATATCCGGCCTGTTGTTGGGCCTTTTTAGCATCACCATGCTACCGCCTATTGCCGTTTCTTTTATTTACAACGAACAAAACCATCAACCTTTTATCATTGGTTTTCTAACCATTTTTATTGTTGGTTTCCTCCTTTGGCTAAGCGCAAAAAACGCCAAAGAAGAGCTTAGAACGCGTGACGGCTTCATCATTGCCGCTATATTTTGGGTCAGTCTAGGCTTATCGGGCGCTATTCCTCTGTACGTCTCAAACATGCCGTCGCTATCTTTAACCGACGCCATATTTGAATCTATCTCAGGCCTAACGACAACAGGCGCAACGGTCATCACGGGGCTGGACAGCTTGCCAAAATCGATTCTTTTTTATCGCCAACAGCTTCAGTGGCTTGGTGGTATGGGCATCGTCGTACTGGCTGTTGCCATTCTACCGATGCTTGGAATTGGCGGCATGCAGTTGTATAAGGCCGAAACCCCCGGCCCAGTTAAAGATGCAAAGCTAACCCCGCGCATTACTGAAACGGCTAAAGCACTCTGGCAAATATACCTCGGCTTAACGGTCGCCTGCACACTGGCTTACTGGTCCGGCGGCATGAATTTTTTTGATGCCTTAACGCATAGCTTTAGCACCGTTTCCATCGGTGGCTTCTCAACCCACGATGCTAGCTTTGCCTTTTTTGACAGCTCCGCGCTAAACTATATTTGCATTATTTTCATGCTGATAGCCGGCATCAATTTTGCCCTGCACTTCAAAGCCGCTAGATCACTTAATTTTAAGGTCTACGGTCAAAACGATGAGCTTAGGGCCTATCTCTTCATCCTTGCCATACATACCCTGATCGTCTGCACTGCCCTGTTTTTATTAGATCATTCAAACATTGTTGAACAAACCCTGTTTCAAGTCGTCTCTTTTGCAACGACCGCGGGCTTCACCTCAACCGACCATACAAGCTTGCCTTTATTTATTCCAGCCTTGCTCATTTTCATGAGTTTCTATGGCGGCTGCGGCGGCTCCACCGCTGGCGGCATTAAAGTTATTCGTATTTTGGTTATGCTCAAGCAATTAGGCAAAGAAATTACTCACCTAATCCACCCACACGCTGACATGCCCATAAAGCTTGACCATCACGTTGTTTCCCGCCCTGTAATTAATGCGGTATGGAGTTTCTTTTCTGCCTATATTCTATCGTTTGGCGTACTGATGATTCTAATGATGATGACCGGGCTTGACCAAGTAACCGCCTTTTCAGCCATCGCCTCAACGCTTAATAATCTAGGCCCCGGCTTGGGTGACATCAGCAGTAACTACGCCAGCATTCCTGATCCCAGCAAGTGGATTGCTTGCTTTTCAATGCTCTTAGGCCGGCTGGAAATATTTACCTTACTGGTCTTATTCAGCCCGGTATTTTGGCGTGATTAATGTCTGATTTAAAAAACAAATGGGATGACATTTATCGTCAGCGAACAGGCACAACACCTGAGCCCGCTCTCATGTTATCTCGCTACTCACACCTGCTACCGCAACAAGGTGTGGCACTTGACCTTGCTTGTGGCTTGGGTGGCAACAGCTTTTTTCTAGCCCAAAAAGGCTTACAAGTTGACGCTTGGGACATCTCAGGCATCGCGATTGAACATATTAAGCGAAACACACCTGCTCCAAGTAACATTCATGCATTAGCGACCAACATCAGCGATACCGCGCTTGCTATCAATCATTACGATGTCATTACCGTTTCACGCTTTTTAGATCGCCAACTTATCGACGGTATTATTGCAGCGCTTAAACCGGGCGGCTTACTGTTTTATCAAACATTCACACTTGAAAAAACACGGTCTATCGGACCAACAAACACTCTGTATCTATTAGCGAAGGGCGAGCTTTTATCATTATTTTCTGCGCTCACACCCCTTGTTTACCGTGATGAAGGGCTTGTTGGAGACACAGAAAAAGGCATTCGAAATGAAGCCATACTCATCGCTCAAAAGCCCTAGGATCGAAACCAGCACTAAATACAAGATATCGTTGTATAATGTCCGGCTAACATCCCTTTAAGGTCTATCCATGTCTATCATTAAAAGCATTTCGCCAACACAGGCTTATGAGATTCTCGAAAACGACTCGAAAGCCATATTAGTCGATACACGAACTCAAATTGAATTTTCCTTTGTCGGCCACCCTATTGGTGCCGTTCATGTGCCCCTTAAAAGACCGCCTAACTGGGATAATTTTCCAGACTTTGTCGAACAAGTTGGTAAACAGCTTTCTTCCAAAACAACCGCCATTGTCTTGATGTGCCGAAGCGGCGCACGCTCAATGGATGCCGCCAAGGTATTGGAAGCGGCTGGCTACCAATCGTTATACAACATGGACCAAGGCTTTGAAGGCGATAAAGACAACAACAACCATCGCGGTAATTTAGGCGGTTGGCGTTTTCATAACCTCCCTTGGGAACAAAGCTAACACCGCTTCTAACATTTTAAATACTCTCGGCTACCCGCCACTCAATTTATAGGAACCTACTCTTGTGAAACAGAATCTTCGAAATATCGCCATCATCGCCCACGTTGACCACGGCAAAACCACCCTTGTTGATAAATTGCTCGAGCAATCAGGCACGCTTGACCGTAAGAGCTCAGGTACTGAACGTATCATGGACTCCAACGACCAAGAGAAAGAACGCGGCATTACCATTCTCGCAAAAAACACAGCCATTGAATGGGAAGGCATACACATTAATATCGTTGACACCCCAGGCCATGCCGATTTTGGTGGCGAAGTAGAACGTGTTCTGTCCATGGTTGATTGCGTATTATTACTCGTCGACGCTGTAGACGGCCCTATGCCACAAACTCGCTTTGTGACCTCCAAGGCTTTCGAGCAAGGCTTGAAACCCATTGTTGTTATTAACAAAGTAGATCGCCCTGGCTCACGTCCAGACTGGGTTATCGATCAAGTTTTTGACCTATTCGACAAACTAGGCGCTACCGACGAGCAGCTCGACTTCCCCGTCATTTATGCCTCCGCCATCAACGGCGTTGCTGGCCCAGAAGCCGATGAATTGGCAGATGACATGACCCCGTTGTTTGAAATTATCAGAGAAAGCGTCCCCGCTCCTGTCGTAGACGTTGACTCGCCATTCCAAATGCAAATTTCATCTTTAGCCTACGATAGCTATGTTGGCGTTATTGGTGTTGGCCGCATCACACGAGGCAGCCTAAAACCCGGACAAACAGTCACCATTGTCGACAGCGAAAACAAACAGCGCAAGGGTAAAGTACTGAACGTCAAAGGTCACTTAGGCCTTGAGCGCATTGATGTTGAAGAAGCCTTTGCTGGCGACATTATTTGCATCAACGGCATCGACGGCCTTGGCATTTCTGACACTCTATGCGACCCAGATCACGTTGAAGCGATGACCCCTCTGTCCGTAGACGAACCAACCGTTAGCATGACTTTTTCTGTCAACAATTCACCATTTGCTGGGCAAGACGGTAAATTTGTCACCTCAAGGAACATCAAAGACAGACTAAACCAAGAACTGATTCACAACGTTGCTTTACGCGTTGCCCCTGGCGACTCACCTGATAAATTTATTGTCTCCGGTCGCGGTGAACTACATTTGTCCGTACTGATCGAAACCATGCGCCGTGAAGGCTTTGAACTAGGTGTCGCCCGCCCCGAAGTTATCCAAAAAGAAATTGATGGAAAAATGCAAGAGCCGTTCGAGGTGGTCGTTATTGATATCGAAGAACAGCATCAAGGCCCCATTATGGAAGAAATGGGACTGCGCAAAGCCGAGCTTACTAATATGGAGCCCGACGGCAAGGGCCGTATGCGCCTAGAATTTATGAGCCCTTCTCGTGGACTCATCGGTTTCCGTGGGCATTTTCTGACACTAACATCCGGCTCCGGCATTATGACCAGCGTGTTTGATCACTATGGCCAAGTTAAATCAGGTGAAATCACCTCTCGCCAAAATGGCGTGCTCGTGTCTATGGTTAAAGGTAAAACACTTGCTTTCGGTCTTTTCAACCTTCAAGAACGCGGCAAACTCTTCTTAGGCCACGCTGAGGAAGTATACGAAGGACAGATTGTCGGCCTTCACTCACGCGGCAACGACCTTGTGGTAAACCCAACTAAGGGCAAACAACTGACCAATGTTCGCGCATCGGGTACAGATGAAGCACTGACCTTGGTACCGCCTGTCACCATGACATTAGAGCAAGCGCTTGAATTTATTGAAGACGACGAATTAGTAGAAGTAACACCTCAACACATTCGCTTAAGAAAGAAACTATTAACAGAGAACGAGCGTAAGCGCGCCTCGCGCGGGCCTAAGTCTTAGACCAAAAAAAACCGACGGAGTAAACTCCGTCGGTTATATGGTCGCATTGCTTGGTTGGCAAAAAATTCGTCCTTTCCAGCATCCTTGCTGATTGTGTGATCCTTCACACTTCCGTAGCAAACAATCCTTGTTTGGTGAGATCCTTCTCATAAATTTCTTTAGCAACGGTGGAAGTATAGGGCCATCCTCTTCCACAAAGAATCATCTACAGCCTCAATCAACGTAAGCATATGCTTACAATCACCTGTGTTGCACTTATTTAGCAAAACATATTGTCTTTGCTCACCATGAGAATTACTATATTCAGTGAATTCTAATACATGGGGTTGAGATCATGAGCTGGACTAAAAAAGTACTACGCATTAATTTAACAGACAGAACATCTGCTGAAGAACCACTCAATATGGAGTGGGCCGAACAGTACCTCGGTCAAAGAGGGCTCGCCACCCGATACTTAACAGACGAAGTTGACCCAAAAGTCGACCCCTTGTCTCCTGACAATAAGCTTTATATGGTCACAGGTCCGTTAACTGGCACCATGGCAAGCACCGGCGGTCGTTATTCTTGCGTCACCAAAAGCCCTTTAACTAATGCCTTGGCTTGTTCCAATTCAGGTGGCTTTTTTGGAAATGAAATGAAATGTGCCGGCTGGGATATGATTATTTTAGAAGGCAAAGCAAGCTCACCTGTCTATATCAGCATCGTAAATGAAAAATGTGAAATTTTACCGGCCGATGACATTTGGGGAAAATCAGTTTGGGAAGCCGACGAGTGGCTCCATACTAAGCACCAAGACCCACAACTAAGAATCGCCGCTATCGGCTTACCGGGTGAAAAGGGCAACCTTTATTCTGCCATCGTTAATGATCTTCATCGTGCTGCCGGTCGCTCAGGCGTTGGCACTGTCATGGGCTCTAAAAACGTTAAGGCTGTGACACTCCGTGGTAGCAAAGGCGTTGGCAACATCAAAGACCCTAAACGCTTCTTTGAGGCCACCAACAAAGCCAAAAAAATTATTGCTGAAAATGAAATGGTTGGCGGCCTCAGCGCATTAGGCACAAACGTCATGATGAACCACATGAACGAAGTAGGCGCCCTGCCGGCCAGAAACTGGCAAGACAGTATTTTCGAAAATGCACCAAAACTCTCTAGCGAAGCGATGGCAGTTCCTAGGGCAAGTGACGGAAAACCTAACTTAACCAGAAATGCTGGCTGCTTTGCTTGCACTATTTCTTGCGGACGCATCTCCACCATTGACCCTGAACATTTCAGTATCAAAAACCGCGAAGACATTCACAAATACTTCAAAGGAAACTCAGGCGGCAACGAATACGAAGCCGCATGGGCATTAGGCTGTGACACCGGTGTTGATGATTTAGACGCCGTTACCTACGCTAACTTTGTCTGCAACGAACAAGCGCTAGACCCCATTTCTGCTGGCGCCACCATTGCCGCAGCAATGGAGCTATTTGAACTCGGTATTCTAACGAAAGAAGATACCGGCGGCATTGACCTTAGGTTTGGCAATGCTGAAGCCATGGTTGAATGCATTGAACTTATTGCAAAACACGAAGGCTTTGGCCAACAACTTGCCCAAAGCTCGTTGCGCTTTTGTGAAAAGTATGGCCGCCCAGACCTCGCCATTGTGGTTAAGGGACAAGAGTTTCCAGCCTATGACGCCCGCGCAGTTAAAGGCATGGGCCTTGGTTACGCAACGTCTAACCGCGGTGCTTGTCACGTTCGTGGCTACACCAATGGCTCGGAAACAGCAGGCGTGCCATTCAAAACAGACCCTTTAGCCACCGAAGGAAAAGCAGAATTACTAATGGCGTTTCAAGATACAACCAGTGTCTTTGACTCGGCCGGAATCTGCACCTTCTCATCGTTCGCACAAGGTCTTGAAGAAGTCGCTGAGCAAATTGACGCCGCCTGCGAAGGCGAGTGGACAGCAGAAAGGCTCGGCCAATTAGGCGAACGCGTATGGAACCTAGAGCGCGAGTTCAACAACAACGCAGGCTTTACCGCTGCTGATGATACGCTGCCTCCGCGCCTACTTAGCGAACCGATTAAAGCCGGCCCTGCAAAAGGCCACGTCTGCGAATTGGATAAAATGCTACCTGAATACTATGAGATTCGTGGATGGAACCAAGACGGCACGCTAAAAGATGAAACAAAACAACGATTAGGACTTTAACCAATACTCTCTTGCGTGGCGGTCACATTGGCCGCTACGCAAAGACTTAACCAATATGTCAGAAATCACACTTAAACTTTTTGCTTCTTTAGCAAAAGTCGCGCCCGAAAATATTGGCGGTGAAATAAAGAAACTTCCCTTACAAACAGGCGATACTATTTTGAGCATTGCCGAGCGCGCCAATTTATCTCACAAGAATCTCCATCTAGTCATTTTAAACGGCATCTACGTGGATAAAGACAAACGTGCTGTGACCCAGCTTTGTGACGGCGACACCCTCAGTTTTTGGCCACCCGTTGTAGGCGGTTAACAAATAATCCGCAAACGATAACTTCACGCTTGCTATCCCTCCTCGTTATTGGGAAAATGCACGTCTACTTGCAATAAAACACATACCATAAAATGAATAACAGAACAGCAACTGTTAATCGCGACACCTTAGAAACTCAAATCTCTGTCACTATCAACTTAGATGGCAGCGGTAAAACAGATTTTTCTACCGGTATCCCCTTTCTAGAACACATGCTCGACCAAATAGCCCGTCACGGCCTGATTGATTTGAACATTGTCGCGAAAGGCGATTTACACATTGATGCACACCACACCGTTGAAGACCTTGGCATCACCCTAGGCAAGGCGGTGACAGAAGCACTTGGCGACCGTAAGGGTATTTATCGCTATGGTCACGCATACGTTCCATTGGACGAGGCCTTATCACGTGTCGTTATCGACTTTTCTGGTCGCCCAGGGCTGGTTTATGATGTGGATTTCCCACGCGCTAGAATCGGTAGTTTCGACGTCGACCTATTCCGTGAATTTTTCCAAGGATTTGTAAACCACGCCAATATAACGCTACACATTGATAGCCTGAAAGGCGTTAATGCACACCATGTTGCAGAAACCATTTTCAAGGCATTCGGCCGCGCGCTACGATTCTCATTAGAAAGAGATTCTCGTATGGAAGGCATTATTCCTTCCACTAAAGGCTGCTTGTAACACTAAAACGAGACCTAAATTATGGCCACCGTTGCCGTTATCGATTATGGAATGGGGAACCTCCATTCCATTGAAAAAGCACTATCAACCGCTTCGCCAAACACACGCGTCATTGTGAGCTCGGACAAAGAGACCATCTTATCGGCTGATCGCATTGTTTTTCCCGGCGTTGGCGCCATTCGTGACTGCATGGCCGCCATACACGACAGCGGCTTAGATGAAACCATTAAAGAAGCCGCAAAAAGCAAGCCATTGCTCGGTATTTGTATTGGCATGCAAGCGCTACTAGAGCATAGCGAAGAAAATGGTGGCGTAGACTGCTTAGGCATCATTCCTGGAAACGTCATAAAATTCCAGTCTGGCACCAGAGACTCTCAGGGTGAAAAGCTTAAAATCCCACACATGGGTTGGAATAAAGTTAATTACACTAGAAAAACTCCACTTTTTGATAACACAGCTCAAGATGAGCGGTTTTATTTCGTGCATAGCTATCATGCCAGCAAAGTGGCGAATGAAATCACTACCGCGACGACTGATTACCCTGAACCATTCCCTTGTTCAATAAAGTGGAAAAATATAGTCGCTGTTCAGTTTCACCCTGAAAAAAGCCAGCACGCCGGATTACAATTACTACAAAATTTTTTAAACTGGGACGGAAAGTCCTAACACCACCAGGAACAATCGATATGATTCTTATTCCCGCTATTGATCTTAAAGATGGAAAATGCGTCCGTTTACGCCAAGGCCGCATGGACGATGAAACCATCTTCTCTGACAACCCCGTTGAAGTAGCCACTCGCTGGGTAAACGAAGGCGCTAAACGCCTACACCTTGTTGACCTTGACGGCGCATTTGCCGGCAAGCCAGTGAATGCCGGTGTCGTGCATGATATTGCCGAAGCGCACCCTGATTTAATCATTCAAGTCGGCGGCGGCATTCGCGATGAAGACACTATCCAAGCCTACCTTAACGCTGGCGTACAATACGTCATTATCGGAACTAAAGCGGTTAACACACCGCACTTTGTCGGTGATGTTTGTGCGGAATTTCCCGGCCACATCATCGTTGGCTTAGACGCAAAAGAGGGCAAAGTGGCTATTGATGGCTGGTCCAAATTATCGAACCATGACGTGATTGATTTAGCTCAGCAGTTCGAAAATGACGGCGTAGAATCCATTATTTATACCGATATTGGACGCGACGGTATGATGCAGGGAGTTAATGTTGAAGCAACGGCCAAACTCGCTCGTTCTATTCGCATCCCCGTTATCGCCTCTGGCGGCATCACCAATATGGATGATATTCATGCCCTAGGAAAAGTGGCCGATGACGGTATTATGGGCGCCATCACTGGACGCGCCATCTACGAGGGAACCTTGGACTTCGCCGAAGGTGAAAAACTAGCCGGTTCATTCGCTTAATATGGCGCTCGCTAAACGCATTATTCCCTGTCTAGACGTTGATAATGGGCGCGTTGTCAAAGGCGTTAAATTTGTTGATATTCGCGATGCGGGCGACCCGGTCGAAGTCGCTAGGCGCTATGACCGAGAAGGCGCGGACGAAATCACTTTTCTTGATATTACTGCGACCTCCGATAACCGCGAGACCATGGTGCATGTTATCGAACAAGTTGCCGATGAAGTTTTTATACCTCTGACGGTTGGCGGCGGCATTCGGGAATTAGCCGACATTAGCCGCATGTTAAAAGCAGGTGCCGACAAAGTTGGCATAAACAGCGCCGCCATCTCCAACCCTGATTTTGTTAGGGAAGCCGCCGAACGATTTGGCTCACAATGCATTGTTGTGGCGATTGATGCCAAATGTGTCACCGCCGAAGGCGAAGCAAAGCGCTGGGAAATATTCACCCACGGTGGCCGTAAAGAAACTGGTATTGATGCCATTGAGTGGGCTAAAAAAATGGTCAATTTTGGTGCCGGTGAGATCTTACTCACTAGTATGGACCGTGATGGCACTAAGATTGGGTTTGATCTTGAACTGACTCGCGCCATTAGCGAAGCGGTCGAAGTGCCTGTTATTGCATCTGGCGGTGTCGGCACTTTAGATCACTTAGTCGATGGCATTAGCAAAGGTAAAGCCGATGCGGTGCTCGCTGCCAGCATCTTTCACTTTGCAGAATACAGCATTGGTGAAGCTAAACAGCACATGCAAGACAACGGCATTGAGGTTCGCTTGTGAGCGCTTGGCTAGAAGCAGTTAGGTGGGACGAGAAAGGACTAGCGCCAGCCATTGCTCAGGACCACGCAACGGGTAAAATTCTCATGGTCGCTTGGATGAACAAGCAAGCACTGCAACTCACGGCAGAACAAGGTCACGCCGTTTATTGGTCACGGTCACGCAATAAACTGTGGCATAAAGGTGAAGAATCCGGCCACCAGCAGAAAATCATCGATATACGTATAGATTGCGACGAAGACGTTATTTTACTATCGGTTGAACAAAAAGGTGGTATTGCTTGTCATACTGGACGCGAACGTTGCTTTTACCGAAAACTTGTCGATGAACAATGGCAAGAAACTGACCCTGTTTTAAAAGACCCAAAAACCATCTATTCAACATGAATGAAACACTGAAAAAACTGGATAATGTTTTGCAGCAGCGCAAGCAAGAGGAACCAGATTCTTCTTATGTTGCAAGCCTGTACCACAAAGGGCTCGATAGCATTCTCAAAAAAATCGGCGAAGAAGCGACCGAAACCGTGATCGCCGCAAAATCAGGCGATAAAGAACAAATTATTTATGAAACCGCCGACTTATGGTTTCACTCGCTCGTTTTATTAGCACAGCAAGACTTGAGCTCTGATGATGTACTCAAAGAACTAGAGCGTCGCTTCGGTCTATCCGGATTAGATGAAAAAGCCAATAGAAACAAGTAGAATGGCTCTACTTAAAACAAAGTAGCTAGGAACTCTTATGGGTGGCATTGGTATTTGGCAATTAATTATTATTCTCGTTATTGTTCTTTTATTGTTTGGCACAAAACGCTTACGTAACCTTGGTGGTGATTTGGGCGGTGCCATTAAAGGCTTTAAAGGTGCTATGAAAGAAGGCGAAGAAAAAAAGAGCGCTGACGATCAAAAGTCCGTTGCTAACGATGACTCCGATAAAGACGACTCCAGCAAATAACTAAAATACTCATCAGTCATTATGATTGATAACGTTTTTGCCTTATGTCTGACAACAATTCTAACGACCAAGAAACCAGCTTCGTTTCTCACCTAATTGAACTACGCACGCGTCTCATCCACGCGCTTATTGGTATGCTCGCCGTCTTTTTACCGCTCGCACCTTTTGCTAACGACATTTATTCATTATTGGCGCAGCCCCTACTCACCCACATGCCTGAAGGCACTAGCATGGTGGCCATTGAGGTCATCTCACCGTTCCTAACACCTTTAAAATTAACCCTCATGCTCTCCCTATTTATCAGCATCCCTTGGATTTTTTACCAAATTTGGCTATTTGTTTCCCCAGGTCTTTATAAACATGAACAACGCATCGCATTACCATTAATAAGTGCCGCCACTTTCCTGTTTTATACCGGCATGTTGTTTGCCTATTTTGTCGTCATGCCACTCATCTTCGAGTTCTTAACCGCAACAGCGCCTGACGGTGTCGCAGTGATGACCGATATCAGCAAATACTTAGATTTTATTTTAACCCTGTTTTTTGCCTTTGGGATGGCGTTTCAAGTACCTATTGCCACCTTCTTATTAGTAAAAACAGGCGTTTCAACACCGCAAAGTTTAGCTGAAAAAAGGCCTTATATTGTCGTCGGTGCCTTTGTAGTCGGCATGCTATTAACGCCACCAGACGTTATATCACAAACCTTATTAGCCTTGCCGATGTGGCTATTATTTGAAATTGGCTTATTGATGTCTAAAAAATTCGTCCCTCAGGCAACCGCAAAAACTGTCTCATGAAATATCTATTTATATTACTCACTATCATCATGTACTCACAAACCTCAGCCGCTCCCAACGCACTAAAACCTTGCCCCAATAAGCCAAACTGTGTCTCTAGTCTGGCCACTGATGAGCACGCAATTACGCCGTTCCAGTTAAAAAAAGGCACTAAAATTAATGTGCAACAACTCAACGCGACGCTAAAAAAACTCGAGGCAAATATCAGTGTTAGCCACGACGCACAGCAGCTAAGCGCAGAAATAAGCAGCCGTGTTTTTGGCTTTGTCGATGACTTAGACTTAATCATCGATACAGAACAAGGCCTTCTTCACGTGCGTTCGGCTTCTCGAACCGGGTATTACGACTTTGGCGTTAATAAACGACGCGTTGAACGACTACGCGCACTACTAAAAGACGAGGGAATCATCCAATGATGCCAACTGCCAAGCCGCTATCTTCACAGCCAAAATATTGGGCTGAATGTTATGGCATTTCGCCATTTTTACCCACCACTCGCGCAGAGATGGACACCCTCGGTTGGGATAGCTGCGATATTATTATCGTTACTGGCGATGCTTATGTAGACCACCCCAGTTTTGGTATGGCCGTTATCGGTCGCTTATTGGAGAAACAAGGGTTTCGAGTTGGCATTATCGACCAACCTAATTGGCAAAGCGCCGATGACTTTTCAAGCTTAGGCAAACCCAACCTGTTTTTCGGGATTGCAGCCGGCAATATGGACTCGATGATTAACCGTTACACGGCGGATAAACGCGCCCGATCTGACGATGCATACACCCCCGATGACAAAGCGGGTCGCCGACCCGATCGCGCCGTCATCGCATACACCCAGCGTTGTAAGGAAGCCTTTCCCGAGGTACCTACCGTTCTGGGGAGTATAGAAGCTAGCCTGCGCAGAATCGCCCACTACGACTACTGGGACGACGAAGTAAGGCGCTCCATTTTAATCGATTCGCAAGCCGATATTTTGTTATACGGCAATGCCGAACGCGCCATTGCTGAGTTAGCGTATCGTCTTTCACAGAATGAGCCCATCGAGAAGATTACCGACATTCGCGGCACCTCTTTTGTTCGCCAAAACTTACCCGACGGTTGGACCCTGATTGATTCCACCCGCGTTGACCGGCCTGGCAAAATTGATCCACACCACAACCCCTATCAGTCAGATGAAGAGCGCGCCGCAGCAACCGGTGGCAAGTGTCAAATCAGCAGCGGCCCCGAAGCAGGTGATGGCAGCCAGCTAGTAACACTAAGCTTTTTACCCAAACACAGCAAAACAGATCGCGCGAAAACCGTTATTCGCTTACCAGCCTATAAAAAAGTAAAAAGCGACCCGGTGTTATACGCACACGCCTCACGCGTTTTACACTTAGAAACCAACCCCGGCAACGCTCGCGCACTAGTGCAAAATAACGACGGCAAAGACGTTTGGCTAAACCCGCCGCCCATTCCATTATCAACCGAAGAAATGGACGAGGTATTCGCCCTGCCGTATCAACGTGTACCGCATCCAAAGTATGAAGGCAAACGAATTCCGGCGTACGAAATGATTCGTTTTTCCATTAATATCATGCGCGGTTGCTTTGGCGGTTGCACCTTTTGTTCCATCACCGAACACGAGGGGCGGATTATTCAAAATCGTTCAGAACAATCTATTTTGAACGAGATCGAAGACATTCGTGACAAAACACCAGGTTTTACCGGCACAATATCCGATCTTGGCGGCCCAACAGCTAATATGTATCGCCTTGCCTGCAAGGATCCAGACATAGAGTCCGCTTGCCGTCGCCCGTCCTGCGTTTACCCCGGTATTTGCGAAAACCTGAACACCAATCACGACCCACTGATTAAACTCTATAAAAAGGCCCGCAACATTAAAGGTGTTAAACGCGTCCTAATTGCATCCGGCCTGCGTTACGATTTAGCGGTTGAGTCGCCTGAATACGTTGAAGAATTAGTGACTCATCACGTCGGCGGCTACCTAAAAATTGCCCCAGAGCATACCGAGCAAGCGCCTTTATCCAAAATGATGAAGCCGGGCATTGGCACCTATGATCGGTTCAAAACGATGTTCGAGAAATACACCAAAAAGGCTGGCAAAAAACAGTACCTTATTCCTTACTTTATTGCCGCTCATCCGGGTACAGAAGATGAAGACATGGTGAACCTTGCGCTATGGCTCAAGAAAAATAAATTTCAGGCCGACCAAGTGCAAACCTTTTACCCTTCTCCGATGGCGACTGCTACCACGATGTACCACACCGGCAGAAACCCACTTAAAGGCCTAAGCTACAAAAGCGAAAAAATAAACACGGTTAAAAAGATAGAACAGCGCCGCCTTCATAAGGCACTGTTGCGCTATCACGACGCGAATAACTGGACAGTTATTAAAGACCTATTACTCAAAATGGGTAAAAAGAACCTGATCGGTGATGGACCCAATTGCTTAATTCCTAGCAAGCCAAACGCGGGGAAATACAAAGCGAAAGCCGGTACCAAAAAGTTTCTAACCAAACATACCTCGCAAGGCTACAAACCCTTTAAAAATAAAAAGTCCTCGCGCTAACAGAGTGAATAGCCAAGCCGCGTTAAAGCAAGGCAGCCTTTTTTTAGGGCCTGTACTTGCTCTGCTCGTTTTTTATTGGTTACACAGCGGTGATACCACAGACATTGCCATCACCGCTGCCGTTGCCGTCTGGTGTGTCAGCTGGTGGATTTTTGAACCCGTACCCATTCCTGTTACATCCCTACTACCGCTCGCACTTTTCCCATTAACCGGGGTATTGACCGGAGAGCAAGTAGCCGCCGCTTACGGCAATAAATTGGTGCTATTACTACTCGGCGGTTTCTTATTATCCACCGCTATTTCACACTGCGGCGCACACCGCCGGCTTGCACTCACCATGGTGCACTGGTTTGGCAGCAACAACCCCAGACGCTTAGTCTTAGGCTTTATGGTTGCCGCCGCCACACTCAGTATGTGGATATCAAACACCGCCGCAACACTGATGCTATTACCGGTTGCACTCGCCGTTGTCGATAGCGCTAATAATAAAAAACTTTCGCTGGCCTTATTACTTGGCCTTGCCTACTCTGCCAGTATCGGCGGCCTTGGCACACCCATAGGAACCCCACCCAACCTCATCTTCATGCAGGTGTACGAAGAAAACACCGGACTACAAATCAGTTTTACCCAGTGGATGTCGTGGGCCTTACCCTTAGTTATTCTCTTTATACCCATTATCTGGCTTTGGTTAACGCGCGGGCTAGAGCACACAGGCGGCTTACAGCTGCCAACAGTAGGTGCGTGGACGACCCACGAACGCCGCGTGATGGTTGTTTTTGCGTTAACCGCCTTTTTATGGGTAACACGCCGCGAGCCATTTGGCGGCTGGAGCGGTTGGCTAAATTTACCTCATGCCAACGATGCATCCGTGGCTTTCCTTGCGGTGATTGCACTGTTTGTTATCCCTAACGGCAACAAGCAGAAACTATTGGACTGGAAAACTGCACAACAGGTTCCTTGGGGGATTTTATTACTATTCAGTGGCGGCATTTGTCTCGCCAAAGCCTTTGTTATTTCTGGTTTAAGCGCACAGCTTGGTGAACAACTCTCCACAGTTACTGCCTTTAGTATTATCGGCATGATGGCTGTGATTGCCCTCAGCGTCACCTTTATGACCGAAGCGACTAGCAATACCGCGACCACCGCGATGCTAATGCCCGTATTAGCCGCCACCGCCATCAATGCAGATATTGATCCGCTGCTTATGATGATTCCCGCCACCTTCAGCGCCAGCTGTGCCTTTATGCTGCCCGTTGCTACCGCGCCCAACACCATCGTATTTAGTAGCGGACACGTACACAGTAAGCAAATGGCAAGAGAAGGTTTTGTGTTAAACCTCATCGGCGCAATTATCGTTACGCTTATTTGTTGGTTTACCTTTACTTGATAAACACCTACTCCTCGTATGCTAAAGACCGGCATTTTATGTGTACTATTATTTATTTCCCCTATTATTTATAAAAAATGAAACTCCGCTTAAAAACCATAACGGACCGCCGCGAACAAATTATTATTGTGGCGTAATTGGCCAAAAAAAGTATGCTTCCGTTCACCGACAAAGAAATTCCCACCTACTTCTGCTGACCAATTATCATCAATTTTATAGTGTAGTTTTGGCCTCAGATAGCCATCAGCATCCGATGGAGAATAGTAAACAAATAATGACCATTGTAGGTTTTGGTTATAGGTTAGCCAGGTTAGTCGTGTTGTGATTAGGTGGCGATACTCATCACGTTGGGGGCTGCCAACTAGCAAGCCATCACGATATCCATCATAGTCCAGCAACCACTCTAGGTAATATTGGACACCCAATGTTAGATCTTTAGCCAGCTCTTGTTCATAGCCCACAAGAAATCGAAATTCACTGTTATTAATTAATGAATCTTTCCCGTTGCTATCGTCTTTGGAATCATAATAACCCACTTCAACGTTACCAATCCCTGATGACAACGGGCCTCGCACGCTTGCGCCATAAACACGAAGTTCAGGAAAGATTGCAACACCAGCTAAGGCATCAAACCCTGCGGGGCTTTTCCAAAAGCCATCGTAGCCATAGAACGCTAACTCATAGGTGCCAACTGTTTGATAAACACGAAGAGATACCTCCGAACCCTGTGGTTGGTCGGTCTTAACGATGGCATTTTGTCCAGTAATCGCACCCAAGGTTGGGTCAAAAAATGAAACCCTACGTCCATCAATATAACGGTCCGCATCAAAATGGGGGTTAACAATTAGGTCAATATTGGCAACTGAGCTAAAAAATGAGGTTTTTATCGCATCAGAGGGAGCTTTTAGATACTCCTCATCACGCCCAATAAAAAAAGAGTTCCAATCTTTGGAGAACATATCATTAATAAACAGCAAGTCACCTGTTCCCCACGTTAGAACCTGTCGCCCCAGCTTCACATCTACAAAGTCGGTTGGGCTAAACTCAATATTTGCTTCGCGAAGGTCAATCCAGCCCTTACCCTGTTCCAGCTCAATATGGCGCTGGCGATCAACTGTGTCGTATAGAAGATCGGTCGTGAGATTAATCGAAAATGACTCAAACTCTTTTTGTAATTCAAGCTGAAGTCTACTTTCTCCAATGGATGTACCCCGCTGGTGGGAGTCCGACTGTGTGCGGAAGCCACCTCGCGCCTCCCAAAAGCCACTGATATTGAATAGTTCTACTTCATCATTAGAATCTAACAATGAAGTGCCAGCAGAGCCTTCCGTGCCTAAACCAATCGGGAGAGCAGGTGTAGGATTAAGCCCACTAGGCATTGCAGGCGCACCTCCAGATAGACCCGAGGGCAACTCAGGGGGAGCGGCCTGAATTAATGGCATAAATAATGCGGCCATCAAAAAAACCATACCTTGTCGTTTACTCACCCTAAACACCGGCTGTAGCTAGCGCAGCAGTTTTCGCGGTGCTTTGCGTAAAAAACGCTCTGTATAAATCTCTTTGGGCAAGTCTAAGTTATAACTCACTTTGCTATACTCCATTAGCGTTTTACTTTTTGTTTTCAAATTTTCCATGCTCGATTTTGTAACCGTTGGAAATCCCTCAATAGTATCGACTTTGAGTGTTTTATTGATTCGGTATAAGACACCTTTTTTGTCATAGTATTCCGTCTGGATAGGCAAAAAAGTCTCTTTATGGATATACATGGTGTAATAAGAGAACTCAACAGAATCAGGGTTTACGGGTGTGTTTTTGATGACATAATAGTTATTATCTGTACTGACCAGTTCGTGCGTATCGTCCTCAAGATTACGCCCTGAAACATCTTCATAATAGAAATCTGAACCAACAAAACTGGTACGTTTATCCGAGGATGCTATTCGTTTAACAAGGTCTAACGCCGGAAGATAAAGCCAACGATCATCCAGGCCACCTACATTCTTCCATACTAAAAAAACCATCTTATTTACATCCGCAGGGCGACTGAAATAGACATACATTTTTTGATTACCTCTATATTCACCGCCTGCTAATGAATCAGTCTGCGGTTCATCACTCCTTAGAATAACAAACTGGCGTGTGCGTTCTCGCCCCTGCGCATCGGTAATGGTCATTTTGACCTTAGCCTTACCATCAAGCCCTTGATAATAGGCAACATAGTTGGTTCGGTTAACAATTTCATCAATGCTGGGCGTTGCCAATGCCACGCTACTTCCGAGTATTCCAACACTTATAAAAAGCGTGCTTATTGCGTTTTTAATGAATTTTTTCATTATTTATCCTCTGTTATTTCTTTAGTCTTTAGACTGGGGAAAAGAGATCGCTCAAACGGCGTAATCATTGCTGGCAGAATCATCAACGAAGCAACGCCCGCTAAGAAAAGAATCGCAGCTATAAAAATACCCACCGTTTGATAAGGAACCAAGGGAGCTGCCAGCAATGGCAAAAAACCAAAGCCGACCACAATGACATTACGGCTAATAGCACGTGCCGGCTCTCCAAATACTGGGCCAACAGCGGCCTGCCATGAACCAACTTCTTTCACCGTCTCTCGAGCCCGCGCCAGAAAATGGATCGCATAATCCACCGCAAGCCCTAAACTAAGCGCACTTAAAATCGCAACGGGCATATCATAATCTTTTCCGACTAGACCAATAACACCATAGATCAAACCAACGGTGACCGTAAGCGGCACCATCGCAAGAGCACCCCAAAGCACTGAACGAAAGAGAATAGCCATCATAATGAAGACAACTATAAAACTGCCACTAAAAGAACTGACCATGCCATTAACCATTTTATCTTGCCAAACAACATTTATATGTGTCAGACCAAACCAGTTAGCCTGAAGTCCCATTGGAGGTGGGTTGTCTTCCATCCACTCTGCCAACGCACCTTCAACAGCTGACATATCTTGGTTGTCACCACTTTTCAGTTGTAACCATAGGTTTGTTTTGCGATAGTCGGGCGTGACAAAATGCCAGAGATCTTGAGGACGATGGCTATTCTGATAGGTAATTAACGTCTGGGCTACGGCATTTGAGGTATCCGGAATGCGAAACTCTTTTCCATTACCCAGTAGTAATTCACGATGCACTGTTTTAACTATATCCGCAAGTGAATTAGCCTTACCAACCACATCTAAGCTGGTTAAATATGCTTGAAGTTTAGCGATATATTCCAATAATTCAGGCTGTTTAAAAAGCTCAGCACGTTGTCGTTCACTATCAACAAAAAGCTGCGCCTGATCCCAAGCATCAAATTCTTCGTCAGACGTATTATCGAGCTGCTCATCTAGATAAGCATCAAGTAACTTACTCTGCTCATCAGCCGAAGCAGGAGTACTCTGTTTAATTTGCTGTATCTTTTTTGTCAGCTGACTAAATACCGTATCAACATTAACGACCCCCTCCTTAGTTAATCTTGATAATTCACTCTCCATACGAGACAGTTGCGCCGCATTTTCATTTTGACTCGCTCTATATTCACTTGGTTGCTCCAATTCAAGGTAAGCCATGTAAGTTCCTGCAAAATGCTCGTTCATCACTCTGTCAGCAATGCGGATTGAGTGCTCTGGGCCAAACCATTTAATAGGGTTGTCATTAATGTTAATTTTGCTAATACCATAGGCAGCAGTTCCTGCAGCAAGCAGGGTCAAAATTAAAATAAAACGATAGCGTTTATAAATGCCTTTCCCCGCTAGCTTTAAAAAGCGCCCCATGGCTGTATGTTCTTGATCTTCACTAGAATTTCCATGGTTTGCGAAAGCAGCTAGCTTTTCTTCGGGGATAAACATAATAAATGCTGGAACAAACGTAATCGTCCAGAACCAAGCAAAGAAAACACCAATGGACACAAAAACACCAAAAACCTGCACGGGCGGAATCGGTGTCAACGCAAGCGATGCAAAACCAGCAATGGTAGTTAACGTGGTATAGAGCATCGGTGAAAACAGTGTATTCATAACCTCAATTAAGGTTTTCCGTCGATCCTTTATTGTTGGGTAGCGGTCAAAAAAATCCGACAAGATATGAATAGCATCAAGAACGGCTATTGGCATGATGAAGATTGGAATCATCGAGCTCATAATATGGATGGTATTACCGGTAATAATTAACAACCCCATCGTCGATAAAGCACAGACCATCGCTATGATCATTGGCGAAATAACAAAAATAATCTTCTTAAAAAACCACCATAACAATAGAAAAATAACTAACATTGCGAACGGGGCAGAGATAGCCATTTGGTAAAACATTTCAACACCGAAGGTATCTTCTGCAACGGGCAACCCAGTGATGTAATAAGACTCCTCAGTTTCACCCCACTCATCAATTTTATTTAACAAGGCCTCACGCACCTGATAACTAAGATGCTTGTCAGTTAACGGCAAATAAAGTGCGATTGCTTTGCCATCTTCACTAACAAGTGTTCCTTTCAAAAAAGGAATATTCATTGCGCGGTCTCGAACGGCTAATGCCTCTTCATTATTTGTTGGTGGGGTTGGCATAAGCCAGCTAAAATTTACCGAACCTAAACCACCTTGTTCAATATTTTCAACCGTAGATGGTGCAATGATGTCTACTTCGATAACACCCGCTTGCTGTGCTGGGTTCTCCTTATCAGGCCAACTCAATGTTTTAGCAAACTGCGTCAATTCAAAAATGTGCTGGAGTGCCTCTGGTGTAAAAACACCGCTTTCCGTTTTATCGTTTACAACGCCAACAACCACAATGTCATTAAGTGAAAATTCTTTTTTCATTTGATTATGAAAAAGCCGAACGGGCTCATCGGCAGAAAGCATGTTTTCAGGGTCAGTATCAACGACCAAAGGCTCTAGAAGACTGAACGTTTTTGGCCACACAGATGGCAAAACGGCCAGCATCACAATGATTAATGTTGATGCCCACATTAAACGACTAATAAACGTTGGCCTCTCTATAGAAAAATTTACTAGTGATCTATTCGCCGTTTGATAGATTGCTGTGCTCACCTCTTTAGCCCCTTTTCTAATAATGTGAATTTTAAGTAATAAATGCCATTATATAGCCAAAAGGAATATTCATATAATGACTTGCGTCAATTCGGTTGCGTTAAATATGTCATAAAATATTAACAACTCTTTTAGGAAAATCACTCAGCACTAACTCAATGGTATTTTGTTTACGCAGAAACTAACCACGCTCCGAATCGTAAAACCTTTTACGTATCTTCCACTTAATATTGCTCCCGTAGTGAAAAGCCACATAGTCAGCAAATGGCAAGAGAAGAATTTGTGTTAAACCTCATCGGCGCAATTATCGTTACGCTTATTTGTTGGTTTTTATTAACTCCGTAGAAAAAACGGTTTCTTCTGCTATATTTAATCTGCTAACGATTGTTTTAAGGATAAAACGGTGTCTAAAGATCATAAAATTTTTACCCTTACTAGAGGCTTTATAGCGCTCATATTGCTGGCCTCAAGTTCTTTATGCGTCAGTGCAAATAACGTGAAACAAAGCATTCATGCGTTGTACATTCCATTAGCGGATCATTACGCTGCCTTAGTCGCCTATGAGCGCTACCGCGATAAAATGATTCATGCCGATTTTAGCATTGAGAAAATGGGCAATTGGGATCTACTCCGTGCCTATTTCCAAACCGGCGAGCCTGATATGGCCTTCGTCATGAGCCCCTTAGCTATGGACATGTATCGGGAACAACCGAACTTCCGCTGGATCGGCTTGATGCATCGTGATGGCAATGCCTTGGCCATTAACGACCTATTTAATCAGCAAGTCAACGTTCCGCGCTTACGCAAAGACCGCCTACCAACAGCCGCCATCGCCGCGGTGTTGCATCAGCACTACGAAACCACCGGCCAAGCAGTGCAAATTGGCATGCCCCACGTGTTATCCACCCACAGTGTGGTGCTTTACCGCTACTTAAAGGAATACGGCGTCAGCATGTCGACCAGCACCAATCGGCCCGCCGAAGTACTCGCCATTACCGTCGCACCGCCGAAGGCACCGGCTTTTATAAAATCAAGGAGTAACCGTGCGGAATTATCGGCCTTCGAACAATCTTTACCCTGGGCCGATGTCGTTGAAACCCAGCACTTCGGCCACATTGCTTGGTATTCGAAAGACGTGATGCCTTGGCCAAACGGCCATGTTGAGTGCATCGCGCTGGCTAGTGACCAAGCCATTGCCAATAAATTTGCCGCCAGTAAGGAGGTGATGCACTATATTCGCCAAGCAGGCGAGGATATTGAGCAAGCTCGGCTTAAAGGTGGCCAAGCCTTAGACGACATCGTACTCATCGTGCGTAAACATATTCCCGAACACAATCGCGAAGCGATCATCGCCAGCTTAAACCCTGAACTGAAGGTAATTAATTACCAGCACTTAAATATTGATAAAGCCGGCTTGAAGCAAATCATGGACTTGGCGGTAGAAGGTAAGATCATCGCTGAAGCGATTGATATCGACGCCTTTGCCGACACCCGTTTTAATGGCGAATAAGTAATGACAAAAACCAAACACTCATTACAAAAGAGCCTCTGCTTCTGGTTTTTAGGGCTCTCGCTCATCCCCATGGCACTGATGGTCGCTATAGGCCTATCGCAGGCAACTCAAGCACTCAAACAAGACGCCGCTATACTCTTAACACAAACCGCTGAGGCCAAAGCCGCCTTTATTGTTAATTGGTTTGACTATCGTTTTAAAGACCTAGATTACCAAGCTCAAAACCAGCGTAACAGCGAGTTTTTACAAGCCCTAGTTAGCGGTTTAGATAACAGCAAGTCCAGCGCTAAAGAATATACTCAAAGCTATGACTGGGTGCGTAAAAAAACGCCAAATGAAGAAGCCTTGCTGAATTTGACGCGTAAATACAGTTATATATACGACATTTTTCTAATTGACCTCTCTGGCAACATCCTATTCTCCATCGCCCAAAAAGAAGATCTCGGTAGCAATTTATTCATCGGCGACCACTCCAGCACCCTTTTTGCTCAATCGGTCCGACAAACCCTCGATAGCGGTCGCTCGCTCTTTTCTGGCATTGAACGTTATGCGCCGAGCAATAACATGCTCGCCGGTTTCTTAACCGCGCCACTATTGGATGACAATGGAGACAAGGTCGGCGTCTTAGCCATTCAAATTAAGCTCGACCAGCTGTACCAACAAGTCTCAACATTTTACTCATCCCAAGAATCCCAAGAGTTTCATTCTACTCACCGCCATTACCTAGTCGATAATACGGGGCTTTTACTCAGCCCTATCAATGACCACAAGCAAGTATTGTTGCGGAAAGTTGACTCTCAAGCCGTGCAAGACTGGCAGCAAAAAAAACCATTAGATGCGACTCTTTTAGAACCTTATCTTGGGCCCGATGGCTTGACTGTATTCGGCTACAAAACAAGTATCAACATCGGCAATATTCATTGGCTACTACTCAGTGAAATAAACCAAGCAGACGCCCTATTCGTTATCAATGACATACAAGAAACTGCACTCAGCTTCTTAGCTCTTCTTGCTTTGTTATCCGCGGCCATCGCTCTGTTTCAAGCCAAGCGTATCGTTCGGCCCATCATTAAACTGTCTGAAGTCACCCAAGCGGTCGCAAAAGGAAAATCCCAGCAACAAGTGGTGATTGAACGTGCGGATGAGGTGGGTGAATTAGCAGCGACCTTTAACTATATGATTCGTGTGCGTGAGAAATATATAAAAACCATTAGCGATAATAACCACGATATTCAACAAGCGCTCAACGAACTATCTGAACAGAAATTTGCCTTTGACCAGCACGCTATTGTTGCTATTACCGATTTAGCCGGCACCATCAGCTATGCAAATGACCGGTTTTGCAATATTAGCGGCTATGAACGCGATGAGCTCATTGGCAGTAACCATCGACTGTTAAACTCGGGCCACCACCCCCGCGAGTTCTTTGAGCAGATGTTCTACACATTAACTGCTGGCAATGTCTGGCATGGTGAGGTTTGCAACCTAGCTAAAAGCGGCGTTCTATATTGGGTCGACACCACCATTGTTCCCATTAAAGATGCCGATGGGGAGCTAAACAGTTACATTGCTATTCGTACGGACATCAGCCATATGAAGCAGGTAGAAATTGAGTTAATGGAAACCGCCAACAACGCCAAAGCTGCAAACACCGCTAAAAGTGAATTCTTAGCCAATATGAGTCATGAGATTCGTACCCCGCTTAATGGGGTTATCGGCATGACAAGCTTATTACTCGATAGTGGTTTAACCAACGAACAACATGCGCGCACCAAAATAGTTGCTAACAGTGCTAACGGCTTGCTGACTATTATTAATGATATTCTGGATTTTTCAAAAATAGAGGCCGGAAAACTTGAATTAGAAATCATCGACTTCGACCTCGCAGCGCTGATCAGCGATGTTGCCGCTTCGATGGCTTTCCGAGCCGAAGAAAAACATATCGAGCTCATCTGCCCAGCGAATCCACTTCAATCTAACTGGTATAAAGGCGACCCTAACCGTATTCGGCAAGTATTAATTAACCTGATCGGTAACGCCATCAAATTCACCCCCACAGGCGAAGTATCCGTTAACGTTCACGTTGTTGATAACAGGAACGGGCAACACCACCTGCTTGTTGAAGTTACTGATACCGGCATAGGCCTATCGTACAAACAGCAACAAGGCCTTTTTGAACGCTTTACCCAAGCGGATAGCTCGACCACTCGCCAATACGGCGGAACAGGACTAGGCTTAACTATTTCCAAACAGCTGGTCGAACTGATGGGCGGGGAAATCGCCGTTGAAAGCACCCTTAACGAAGGCTCTACATTTACTATTGCAGTAACGTTATACGATAGCGAACACAGTGCTGAAGCCAACAGCTCCAACGCCTTAAGCAACGAATCCATTTTAATTGTCGATAATAACTACACCAACCGAAAGCTGTTAAAAGAACTATTGACGCTCTGGGGCATCCCTAATCAACAAGTAGAAACGGCTAAAGAAGCGATACAAATGTTAGGCAATGCGGCTGAACAAGGCAAACCATATTCTATGGCCATTGTTGACATGCAAATGTCCGAAACCGATGATCTTCAACTCGTACAGTCAATCCGCCAACAAGATAATATTGCCAGCACCCAATTGGTTCTGCTCACCTCTCAAGCACGCCGTGGTGATGCCCAAAAAATGCGCGATATTGGCTTCAACGGTTTCCTATCAAAACCCGTGAACCAATCTGACTTATATAATCTGCTCTTGCAAGTCTATGGCTTAGCTGACGATGCCCGCTTACTTACTCGACACCCCTCCCGCAAATTAAACTTGTTCAGCGCGCAGGTCTTAGTAGTAGAAGATAATGTCACTAACCAACTGGTTGCACGCGGTATGCTAGAGAATTTGGGGCTTAACGTGTCTATCGTGAATAACGGCAAAGAAGCCATTGAAGCACTATCAAGCCAGCGTTATGACCTCGTCTTTATGGACAGTCAAATGCCTATTATGGATGGATTCCAAGCGAGTACCATAATTCGTGACACTAGTTCAGGGGTTCTGCAACACGACATTCCCATCATCGCGATGACCGCTAATGCCATGGCTGAAGATAAGGAGCACTGTCTCGCCGTCGGGATGAATGACTTCGTCGCAAAGCCAGTTAACCCAAGCCTATTGCTCAGCGCTTTAAATAAATGGTTGCCAAAGCAGAACAAAGATCGCCCTGTCGACGAAGAGACAAGGGATTGTTTAAGTGAAGACGCGTTAGCATTTGAAGCATCAAAAAAACTTCAGTTACCGCCATCAAAGGAGCTGATTTTTGATCACAGCGTGCTACAAAACTTACTCGGTGATGAAGAGACAATTCAGTCAGTCATCACCGCTTTTATCAGCGAGATACCTTCGCAACTAGATCAATTAGAGCTTGCGCTAGCCGACGCCGATGCCAGCAGTGCTGGTGCCATTACACATAAAATTAAAGGCTCTGCCGCCAGCACTGGCGCTAATGCGCTAGCGCAGCTGGCTAAAAACATGGAAATATCTGCCAAGGAGGGAGACCTGCAGCCCGTTGCTGATGGTTTAAAGACATTAGCCAGTAGCTTTAGGCTATTACAAGAAACTCTCGAAAACGACTCCGCATGAAAATTCTAATCGCCGATGATGACCTAACCATCCGTTCCATACTTGAGGCGATGACAACTCGCTGGGGACTTCAACCCATAATAGTTGAGGATGGCGAAGCCGCGTGGGCCGTACTACAGCAAGATGATCCGCCACGTATTCTACTGCTGGATTGGGAAATGCCAAAACTGGATGGGTTGCAATTAAGCCAACGCATCCGACAGCAAGCAACTGAAGATCCACCCTATATCTTATTGCTCACCGCTCGCAGCGAAGCTGAAGATATTGCCGAAGGGCTTGCCGCAGGAGCAAATGATTTTATTGCAAAGCCGTTTAAAAACGTTGAGCTTCAAGCACGAATAAACGTAGCAAAACGCATGTTGAAACTACAATACGAACATATACAAGCACTTGCAGACGCGCAATTAGCCGCCTCCGTTTTCACTCATACCTTTGAAGGAATTGTCATTACCGATACCGACGGTATGATTATTCGCGTGAATAATGCTTTTACCAGCATCACAGGGTATGCAAAAGAAGAAGCCATTGGTAGAAACTCTCGTTTTCTGGTCCCTAAGGCGCATAGCGCAGCTTGGCAAGAGGTTCTCGATACAGGACGGTGGTCTGGCGAAGTCTCAAACGGACATAAAAATGGCAGCACGCTCGTCATACAAGTTACCGTTGTAGCTGTAAAAAACACCAATGGACTGGTCACCAGTTATATTGGGCTTTTTTCTGACATCACCGAACGAGCTCGCCACCAAGAAGCGCTGAATTATGCAGCCACTCACGACCCACTAACAGATTTAGCGAATCGAACCTTGCTTAAAGACCGCACACAACAAGCGATGGCTCACGTTCGTCGAGATGGAAAAGCCCTAGCCCTCGTTTATATCGACCTCGATGGTTTCAAAATGGTCAATGATACTTTTGGTCACGAAGAAGGCGACAAGCTGCTCGTCTCCTTAGCCAAGCACATGAACCAATTAGTACGTGAAACGGATACCGTTGCCCGTATTGGCGGAGATGAGTTTGTCGTCTTATTAACTGAGCTGACGGACAATGACAGTTGCTTGTTAATCCTCTACAGGTTACTGGCGGCGGCAACTACATCCATTGAAATAAACGATATGCAAGCCAAGGTGTCAGCCAGTATCGGTGTTTCTATCTTTATCAAGGATTACGATATAACGGCCGACGAGCTTCTGCAACAGGCTGATACCGCTATGTATCAAGCTAAAACTAGCGGTAAAAATTGTTACGTCTTTTATGACAAAAAAGAGATTCAACTAACGTAAGACCTGCTCATTGTTGAGGTTTTTTGTGCTTATCAGCAGCAAGCTTCCCGCTTTCACCTTAAGCAAAAGCGCGTTAGTTATTAGTTTGGCAGCACCTGGGGAAAACGACCGCTTACTTCGTCAACGATCACGCATTGCATCACAAACTTTTATCCACAATAATACAGCTCAATAATACAGTTTACGCTCCAAGGCGTAAGCCCCGATAACTTCACGCAAAGAACGTGAACGACCACAACCGGAGGGTTCCATGTCGGCTAATACTGACCCGTACTGGGCGGATAATATTCGTCTTATTTTAAAGTTATTATGTATCTGGTTTCTTGTCTCCTTTGTATTTGGCATTATCCTCGTTGAGCAACTCAATGCTTTTGAATTTGCCGGTTTTAAACTCGGCTTTTGGTTTTCCCAGCAAGGCTCCATTATTTCATTCGTTCTATTGATTTTTTATTACATAAAGAAGATGGGTGAAATTGACGCTAAACACAACGTAAACGATTAAATCATGGAACTACAAACATTAACTTACTTGGTCGTTGGCGCTACGTTTGCACTCTATATCGGCATTGCCATTTGGGCCAAAGCAAAAACAACAGGTGATTTTTATATTGCCGGCAAAGGTATTCACCCAATCGTTAACGGCATGGCGACCGGGGCAGATTGGATGTCGGCCGCATCGTTTATTTCACTCGCGGGGTTAATATCTTACCTAGGCTATGAAGCTGGCATGTATTTAATGGGCTGGACCGGCGGCTACGTATTGCTCGCCATGTTGCTAGCACCTTATTTACGTAAATTTGGCAAATTCACCGTGCCCGAGTTTATCAGCGAGCGCTATTATTCCCGTGCCGCGCGCGTTATTGCGGTCATGTGTTTGATCTTTATTTCCTTCACTTACGTCGCCGGGCAAATGCGCGGTGTTGGCATCGTTTTCTCACGCTTTTTAGAATTGCCGATTGATCAAGGCCTTTACCTTGGCATGGGTATTGTATTTATATACTCCGTTATCGGCGGTATGAAAGGCATTACCTACACACAAGTTGCGCAGTACGTTGTGCTGATGTTTGCTTACTCTGTACCGGCTATTTTTATGGCTATGCAGTTTACCGGCAACCCTATTCCACAAATCGCCTTTGGCAGTCAAATGTCGGATGGCTCAGGCTTCTTGTTGGACGCCCTAGACAATACCTTAATTGATTTAGGCTTTAGCTCTTACACGGAACCGTTTAACGATAAGTCTATGATTGACGTTATCGCTATCACGCTTGCCTTAATGGTCGGCACTGCAGGGTTGCCACATGTGATCGTGCGCTTTTTTACCGTACCTAAGGTATCGGATGCCCGAAAGTCTGCCGGTTGGGCATTGATTTTTATTGCCCTACTCTATACCACTGCACCGGTTGTTGGCTCACTCAGCCGCTTGAATATTATTAACAGCATCAACGGCCCCGACAACACAGGCACATTATACACGGACATGCCCAGTTGGTTCCAAACATGGGAGAAATCGGGTCTGCTGGCGTGGTTTGACCACAATGCTGACGGCAAATTACAGTACGCAGCGGGTAACGCCTTCGCCGGTAAGGGAAAGCCCCTTTTTAACGGCGAACAGCGCGGGGAATTGGGCGAGCGAGTTGTGACCAACCCATCTAACGGCGAGATCGTTAATGGCGCTCCCTTCGCTAACGAGATTTATATTGATCGCGATATTATGGTGCTGGCTAACCCAGAAATTGCGCAACTGCCGAATTGGGTAATCGCGCTGATTGCCGCGGGTGGTGTTGCCGCCGCCTTATCAACAGCTGCCGGCTTACTCTTAGTTATTTCTGCGAGTATTTCGCACGACTTACTAAAAAGCACGTTTATGCCAAAGATCAGCGATAAGGCAGAACTACGCGCAAGCCGAATAACCTCTGCTTTTGCCATTATGGTGGCTGGTTATTTAGGTTTACACCCACCCGCCTTCGTGGCGCAGGTGGTCGCCTTCGCTTTCGGCTTAGCGGCGTCTTCGTTGTTCCCCGTGCTGATTATGGGTATTTTCAGCAAACGAATGAATAAATACGGCGCTATCTGCGGCATGCTCACAGGGCTGATTTTCACCATGGGCTACATCATTTACTTTAAAGGTATCTTCATTGAACCAATGGCCGCTAACACGGCTGAAAACTGGTTGTTTGGCATATCGCCAGAAGGTATTGGTGCCATCGGCATGTGCTTAAACTTCCTTGTTGCCTTTATCGTGTCGAGCATGACACCACCGCCGCCTCAAAGCGTACAAGATATGGTTGAGAGAATCCGTTTACCGAATTCTGCAGCCGCCGCTCATGATCATTAACGCTTTGGCTATAAAGACGGTTATATTTTATGCTTAACACTATCTGGGTCGATGCCGACGCTTGTCCGGTGGTGATTAAGGAGATTCTATTTCGTGCCGCTGAGCGCACCAAAACCCAAACCACATTGGTGGCTAATCAAGTCGTTCGAGTACCGCCGTCGGCGTATATTTCATTCTTGCGTGTCAGCGCTGGGTTTGATGAGGCCGATAACGAGATTGTCAAACGAATGAGCGCTGGCGATTTGGTCATCACCGGTGATATTCCTTTAGCGGCTGAGGTCATCGAAAAAGGTGGCACAGCACTTAACCCGCGCGGCGAACTGTACACCACAGAGAACATTAAAGATCGCCTCAACATGCGCGACTTTATGGAAACCATGCGCTCAAGTGGGCTTGAAATAGGTGGCGGCCCACCCCCTCTGAATAACACTGATCGGCAAACCTTCGCCAATCAATTAGATAAGCTGCTAACGAAGGCTGGGCGTTGACTGTATAATCGCCGCTATCAAAAACTGAGGAAGCCCTCATGCCAAAAGCCAGTGAATTAAAATGCAGCATGGTCGTAGAAGTCAATGACGAACCATACGCCGTTAAAAGCATTGATGTACGCAACCCATCTTCACGCGGTGCATCCACCTTATACAAGGTCCGTTTCAATCATTTAAAAACCAAGCAAAAACGCGATGAAACGTTCAAAGGCGGTGACTTCTTAAAAGACGTGGATTGCGACCGCATCAAGCTCCAGTATTCATACCAAGATGGCGATAGTTATACCTTTATGGATTTAGAGAGTTATGAACAGTACACCCTAGATAGCGATGATATTGAAGATCAAATTAAGTACCTAAGCGAAGGACTGGAGAGTATTGTTGGCATTTTATTGGACGGCGCGTTAGTGGCGATTGAGTTACCAACGACTATCAGCATAGCAATCACCGATACAGCGCCTGGTTTAAAAAGTGCCTCAGCCACTTCGCGCACTAAACCGGCCATTTTGTCCACTGGGTTAGAAGTTCAAGTGCCTGAGTATATTGATAATGGCGAGGTCGTTAAAATTAACACTTCAACTGGCAAGTTTATGTCACGAGCTTAATGATGAACAAATCTATTGAACAATTACGTCAAGCCATGACGACACTACAATTTAATGACAGCATGGATATAATCGATGCCTTATACGAATTCACACCCACTGGTTTCAGCAACGGCAAGGTGCATAATGAGGCTGGTGAAAATAATGGCTCATGCAAATTATTTGCTTTTGCCAAAATGAATGACTTTAGCGAGCCACAAACACTGGCTTGTTTTGGTGAATTTTTCCGCGACGTTTTAGCCACACCCGATGGCGACGACCACCAGAATATTCGCAACTTTATGCAAACAGGCTGGGCAGGCATTACCTTTGATGCTTCGCCTTTAGTCGAAAAGAAATAATCGAGTTAACACGTCTATGTCCAGTTCAAGCTTCTCATCTCTGTCAATTTCACCGGTTCAAATTAAAAATTTGGGCTCATTAGGTTATAAAAACATGACGCCGGTACAAGCGCAAAGCTTGCCCCACGTTTTAAACGGCAAAGACATTATTGCCCAAGCCAAAACCGGCAGTGGCAAAACCGTTGCCTTTGGTATTGGCTTGCTGGATAAAATTAATCCACGTTTTTTTGGCACACAAGCCATGATACTGTGCCCCACGCGAGAACTAGCGGATCAAGTAGGCAAAGAGATTCGAAAATTGGCACGTAGCGTTCCCAATATCAAACTGGTGTTACTGTGCGGTGGCAAACCGTTTGGTCCGCAAGTTGGGTCATTAGAACACGGTGCTCACATTGTGGTGGGTACACCTGGTCGGATCCAAGATCACCTAAAAAAACGCACGTTAAATATCGGTCAATTAAAAACCTTGGTGTTGGACGAAGCCGATAGGATGCTTGACATGGGCTTTGCCGATGTGATGACCGATATCATTAAGCACACACCCAGTGCTCGACAAACCTTATTATTCTCAGCCACCTACCCAGACGCTATTAAACAGATGTGTCGCTCTATTCAGCGAGACCCTGTGACCGTAACAGTTGAGTCTGACCATCAGCAAGACGTCATTGAACAACTATTTTACCAAGTTAAAAAACATGAACGCAACAACACACTGTTAGCGTTGTTTGAGCACTACCAGCCAAAAACGGCGATTGTCTTTTGTCACACGAAGGCACAATGTGGCGAAATGGCGGAGTTCCTACGTGAACACAACATAGAGTCGCTAGCCATTCATGGTGACCTCGATCAACGCGAACGTGATCAAGTCTTGATTCGTTTTGCCAACAATAGCTGTTCTGTACTCGTTGCTACCGACGTTGCTGCACGTGGTTTAGACATTAAGTCTATTGGCATGGTCATTAATTACGAATTACCACGTGATCCTGAAATTTACGTCCACCGTATTGGCAGGACTGGACGCGCGGGTGAAACGGGACTGGCCATGAGCCTGTTTGCAGAACACGAACAAATCCGAGTCAATGCCATCGAGCAATACCAACAAAAACCCTGCTTAATTGATAGCCCAAAATCGTTAGACCGTGACACCACGTTTAAACTGTACCCACCCATGGTAACAATTCAGATTGATGGTGGACGCAAAGACAAAATTCGCCCCGGCGACATATTGGGTGCACTAACCGGCGACGCCGGATTAAATGGCTCGCAAATTGGCAAAATTGATATTTTTGATCGCTCAAGCTATGTAGCTCTTGAGCACGAGGTCGTGCGTCAAGCGCTGAACTACCTAGCCAACGGCAAGGTAAAAGGCCGCCCCTCTAAGGCACGCAAGGTTAAATAAAGAGCCTCGCTGTTAACCAAGTTAGCCATTAAAAAACAGGTGTACATCCTTGTACGGTCAAACTCCTGCTAATCCTTGCGTCTTAGGCAGCTTTTTTAGCCGTTTTATTAACTGTTTCCGTCGTTTCCAGAACCATCATTTTATTACCCTCTTGTAATAACCTGATCACTTCTTCGTTATATGATTTGGCCGCTTCAAGTAAGGCTTTACTGTCGGCCACTATTTTCTCAACACTACTTTGGACGCACTCCAATTGACCAGCCATAAAGGTTTTCAAACTCGGCATGTCTTTTATATCAACCGCTGCCTTAAACTGAGCCTCAGCCAACACCATATATTCTTGAGCCGCTAACTGCTGTGCTTCCACCGCCTTTTCAACTCGCGCTCTGTTTAACTCGGTCAGTTTCTTAGCTGGGCCCATTAATTCTTCCATATTGCTTATCATCACTTTTCCTTTAGTTGATTTAACTGGCACACATCTTAAAGAGTCTTTGTGACAGATGGGTTACCGTTGAGTGAAGCTTTTATGAATGCTGCGACTGCACAACTTTCTGCTATAATCACGCCCACAATTTTAAGACAATTCTGCAGACCCTCATGTTTCAGCTAATTATTTCTCGTACGCAAAGCTTAAAAAGCGACCTGCTTTCTGGCCTAACTGTTGCCCTTGCACTTGTTCCAGAAGCCGTTGCCTTTGCTTTTGTGGCTGGTGTTGAACCTCTGGTCGGCTTATACGCCGCCTTTATGGTTGGCTTAATCACCGCTGCGATTGGCGGTCGTCCCGGAATGATTTCAGGTGCCACCGGGGCTTTAGCCGTTGTGATGGTCAGCTTAGTTGCCACCCACGGTGTTGAATATTTATTTGCTACCGTTGTTTTAATGGGGCTTCTACAAATACTCGCCGGTGTATTTCGGCTGGGTAAATTTATACGGCTAGTGCCTCATCCTGTGATGCTGGGCTTTGTAAATGGTTTAGCGATTGTTATTTTTATGGCTCAGCTGCAGCAGTTCCAATTCTTGGACCCTACGACAGGTGAATTGACTTGGCTACAAGGTAATCAAATGACCATGATGCTCGGCATGGTTGCGCTCACCATGGCCATCATCCATTTTTTACCGAAGCTGACTAAGGCAATTCCCTCTTCACTTGCTGCCATTATGACCATCGTGGCGCTATCCGTCGGCCTAGACATGGACCTACGTATCGTTCAAGACGTTCTAAAAGACATGACCGGTGACCCAATGGCGACCATTGCCGGCGGCCTACCTCAATTTCATATCCCAAGTGTTCCACTGAGTTTAGAAACGCTAAAAATCATTTTCCCATACGCACTTATTCTTGCCGCTATTGGCCTTATTGAATCGTTATTAACACTTACCCTGATTGATGAAATAACTCAAACACGTGGTCGCGGTAATAAAGAGTGTGTTGGTCAGGGCGTTGCCAATATCGCCACCGGCTTTTTTGGTGGCATGGGCGGTTGCGCAATGATTGGTCAAAGTATGATCAATATTAACTCCGGCGGGCGCGGCAGGGCATCGGGTATTACCGCTGCGTTGTTCTTATTAGCCTTCATTCTAGTCGGCTCTTCACTGATCGAAATGATCCCCGTTGCCGCCTTGGTCGGTGTTATGTTCATGGTCGTTTTAGGCACTTTCGAGTGGGCCAGCTTCCGCTTATTAGGCCGCATCCCGCTATCCGATACCTTGGTCGGCATTACCGTTGCTGTTGTGACCGTTTTAACCGATTTGGCTATTGCGGTGATCGTTGGGGTGATTATGTCTACGCTTGTTTTCGCCTGGAAACACGCCAAAAACATGCACTTTGACATTGAAGAAAAAGACGGCGTAAAGATTTACAAACCAACCGGGCCCTTATTTTTTGCGTCTATCCATAATTTCCGCAATCACTTTGACCCAGTTAACGATCCGCAAGAAGTGATTATTGATTTTGCCCGCTCCCGTGTGTCTGACCATTCCGGCATTGAAGCGATTGACGCGCTCGCCGAACGGTACATGAAACAAGGTAAAACCTTACATTTACGCCACCTAAGTCCTGAGTGTATTAAGCTGTTACACAAAGCGAGAAAACTCATTGAAGTGAATGTTATTGAAGACCCTAAGTACGCCATTGCGGACGATGCGTTAGACTCATAACCGCTTTTTTGCTGATAGCAACACCATACAAAAAAATAAGCCCTCACAGCAATTAGACATTATTTAATTGCCACGCTGGGCTTCATTTTTCGGCTTAAGCTTGTGGCCTGCATCTTTGCAATACGATGAAAAAGTTAATGAGCTCAAGCTATATAGAGCCCATCACACATTTAATTACCCCGTAGTCATACTCTTCATCTAAGGCTTCATAAATGGGCTTGATGCGCCCTTTGCTTTCGTCTTCCAGTGATTCAATCATCATCACGACTTCTTGATATTCACTGTCATCAAGCTCCAGCACCTCACGAACATCCAGCAGCCCCGCTTCAATCGCATCGGCTAAATGGCTATAAACACTGCTGTCCTTAATGTCTCGCTGCTTGGCAATCGCCTCAACACTCAATCCCTCTTGGTACAACAATAAGGTTTCGTTAACGGTTGCGCTTAGACGATTATTTAATAGTTCTGCCAACGGGTATTTTACAATTTCTGCTAAGAACACTTTACCGTAGCGCTTGATTTTTTGATCGCCCACACCTGAAATATACCGCAAGTCTGATGATGAAATAGGCCGTTTTTTAACCATTTCTTGCAACGTCGCATCATGAAAAATGACATAGGGTGGCACACCTGCTTCCTCTGCTAAACGCATCCGTAAACCACGCAGTGCCTCCCACAACGGCTCGTCTTGAGGGCGTACTGGACTTTTCTTCTTTTTCTCGTTGCTCAGTGCTTCTTCTTTGCTTTGCTTTCTGAGCTCTAGTGTTTGCTCGCCGCGCAAAACAGGTCGGCATTTTTCTGTTAGCATTAAGGCACCATGACGTTCGGCGTCCACATTGATATAGCCCAACGCAATCAGTTGCCTAAAGATCGTACGCCATTCCATCACCGAGAACTCTTTACCTATCCCAAACGTGCTTAACTGATCATGGCTATTATGCTGAATTCGTTCATCCACTTTGCCATTTAGCACATCAATGATGTAATTCACCCCAAAGCGCTGACCCGTTCGGTAAACGGTCGATAACACCTTTTGCGCCGCTTCGCTACCATCCCATTTCTCAGGCGGTGAAACACAGTTATCACACTCACCGCAGGCTTCATCCAAACGCTCATCAAAATAACCCAGCAAGGCTTGCCGCCGACACGCGATTAACTCACAAAGTCCAAGCATTGATTCTAATTTATGGTGTTCAACTCGCTTATGCGCCGCATCGGCATTGGAGTTTTGTAGAAACTGGCGCAGGGTTAGAACATCCTGCAAGCCATACGCCATCCACGCATTTGCCGGTTCACCATCACGGCCTGCTCGCCCCGTTTCTTGGTAATACGCCTCAATGCTTTTAGGCAAACTCAGGTGCGCCACGAAACGCACATCCGGCTTATCAATACCCATACCAAAGGCAATGGTTGCAACGATGATAACGCCGTCTTCACGCAAGAAGCGCTGCTGATTTGTTTGTCTAACTTCTTGTGGCAAGCCCGCATGATAAGGCAAGGCAACACGACCCTGCTCACACAACCACTCAGCCGTTGCTTCCACTTTTTTACGTGATAAGCAATACACGATGCCTGCATCACTGGCGTGCTTTTCTTGTAAGAAGCGCCACATTCTTGATTTTGGATTATTGCCTTCTGAAATCGCGTAGTGGATATTCGGCCGGTCAAAGCTATTAATAAAAACTCGCGCTTTTTCTAACTGTAATTGCGCAATAATTTCATCGCGTGTTCGCTGATCCGCCGTTGCTGTTAAAGCGATGCGTGGAACATTAGGAAAACGTTCGTGAAGAATGCGTAGTTTTTGATATTCCGGCCTAAAGTCGTGCCCCCATTGCGACACACAGTGTGCCTCATCGATGGCAAACAACGCGAGTTGGCAGCGTTCCAGCAACGACAACATAGCTTCGTTCAATAATCGCTCTGGCGCCACGTACAATAGCTCTAGCTCGCCCGCCAACAATTGTTGCTCAACCCGTCTTGCTTCACCCACTTTAAGCGTTGAATTTAAATACGCCGCCTTTATGCCTAATTCATTTAGAGCGCTCACTTGGTCTTGCATCAACGCAATCAATGGCGAAACAACAATCGCCGTACCGTCTCGTAATAAGGCTGGAATTTGATAACACAACGACTTACCGCCACCCGTTGGCATCAAAACAAATGCGTCACGGCCATTTTCTAGCTCATTGATAATCTCACCTTGCGGTTCACGAAAAGTGTCATAGCCAAAGGTAGATTGTAGAATTGATTGTGCGCGACTCATGGATCCAAACAGTTGATGTTAAAAGATCAATTATCGCATAAACGAAAGACCGACAAACTCGGCCTCTGACGTTAAATTAAACAACTAGCGTCTAATTCACTCAAACCAAGCTGATGCCCTTTGGGTATAATCTCTCGTCTACCCACCCAACGAACACCACATGCTGACGTTAACTAATGTATCGCTTCGACGAGGAGCCAAGCTTTTATTTGAAAACCTGTCCTTTACCGTCTATTCCGGGCAGCGCGTAGGCATCAGCGGCGCGAATGGTTGCGGAAAATCCAGCTTGTTTGCCATGGTACGTGATGAGCTACATGCAGATACCGGTGACTTTTCGATTCAATCGGGTTTTATCATTGCACACGTCGCGCAAGAGCTAGCAGCAACTGAGCAAGCCGCTCTTGAATTTGTTATTGATGGCGACGCCGAATTACGAGATATTCAAGCAAAACTCGCGCAAGCTGAGCAACAAAACGACGGCCACCGTAGCGCAGAACTGTATGCAGAATTAGAAACAATTCACGGCTATACGGCAAATTCCCGCGCCGCTATTTTGTTAAGCGGCTTGGGCTTTAAAGCGGCAGAATTAACCAATCCAGTATCGACTTTTTCTGGCGGTTGGCGGGTTCGATTAAACTTGGCCAAAGCACTCATGTGCCGCTCTGATTTACTACTACTAGACGAACCGACCAATCACTTAGATTTAGACGCCGTCATTTGGCTGCAAGAGTGGCTACAAAATTACGCTGGCACCTTATTACTGATCTCGCATGACCGAGATTTCTTAGATGCTGTGGTCGGTCATGTGCTACACATTGAACAGCAAAATGCTCTGCTATACACCGGCAATTATTCACAATTTGAACGAGCCAGAGCTGAACGCTTAGCGCAGCAACAATCAAATTATGAGCGACAACAAAAAGAACGCGCTCACATGCAAAGTTTCGTTGACCGTTTCAAAGCAAAAGCCACCAAGGCTAAGCAGGCACAAAGCCGTTTAAAAGCACTTCAACGAATGGAACTCATTTCTGCCGCGCATATTGATTCGCCGTTCCACTTTGAATTTTTTAAACCCAGCCGCGTCTCAAACCCGCTAATTAAAGTTGAAAAGGCAACGCTTGCCTACGATGACAAGCTCATATTAGATAGCGTGTCGTTATCCATCAAACCAGGCGACCGGCTCGCCTTGTTGGGCCCCAATGGTGCAGGCAAGTCAACGCTTATCAAACTATTGGCAGGCCAGAGCAGCCCCAGTAACGGCACCGTAAGCGCTGCTGAAAGCCTCAACATCGGCTATTTCGCACAACACCAACTAGAACAGCTTGATCCAACCGCATCACCCCTGCTGCACCTGCAACGGCTAGACAAAAAGGCTACCGAGCGCGATTTAAGAAACTTCCTCGGCGGTTTCGGCTTTCATGGTGACAAAACCCTAGAAGCCGTCGCCCCTTTTTCGGGTGGGGAAAAGGCTCGATTAGTACTCGCCATACTCGTCTATCAGAAACCCAACTTATTACTACTCGATGAGCCGACTAATCATCTCGATATAGAAATGCGTCATGCCTTAAGCTCGGCACTGCAAGACTTTACTGGCGCGATGATTATCGTCTCCCACGATCGTCACTTATTACGCACCATCACTGACCAATTCTTACTGGTATCAAACAAAAAAGTAACGCTCTTCGACGGCGACTTAGATGACTATGCCGACTGGGTTAAAAATGAGTCAAAAAGCACTGAGAGTAACTCCAAAGACAGCAGCAAGCTTGCTTCAGGCAAAGAACGTAAACAACAAGCAGCCAAAAAAAGACAGCAACAAAAACCACTCCGTGATGCATTAAAGAAAGCGGAAAAGCAGCTTGATAAGATCTGCGCCAAACAACAGCAATTAGAAGAGTTATTAGCCGATAATGCCTTGTACTCCGCAGACCAAAGTACTAAATTAAATACCTTATTAGAACAAAAAAGGCAGGTCGATAAAGAACTAGAAATTGCCGAAGAAACTTGGCTTTTTGCGCAAGAAGCAATTGAAGCATCAATATAGTTTTCTTACGCTAGGCTTGCTAGACTGGGTTCTTAAAAAGCATGTATCCCTTAGAGTGGCGTTAAAATGAATTCTTTCAATTTCCTTTTATTACTTGCCTGCGTCACTTTGTTATCACTTGGGCAACTACTTTTTAAATTAGCATCCGACTCTTTTCCTTCAGTTATCTCACCTGGCTCTTTGCTTTCTTTCGCCGTTAACAAATACTTGCTTAGCGCCTTAGTTATCTATGGCTTCGCCACCTTTCTGTGGGTATGGGCACTGAGCAAAATGCCTCTTTCGCTTGCTTACCCCTTCATGGCCCTTGCCTTTATTATTGTCCCCATACTTTCATACTTTGCCTTAGACGAACCGCTTTCTATTTCTAGTTTAATTGGCGGATGTATTATTGTTGCTGGTTTAGCCATTGCAGTAAACTGAACTCATGACTATTTATAAGATTGCTGTCGTCATCCCTTGTTATAAGGTTAAGAATCATATTGAAGGCGTCATTGAAGCGATTCCTGAGATCGTAAATAAAGTTTACGTAATTGATGATGCTTGCCCCCAATCATCCGGTTCGCATGTAACATCGGTTGTTTCTGATACACGTATATCTGTTATTACGCATAAAACAAACAAAGGCGTTGGTGGGGCAGTTATCTCGGGGTACAAAAGAGCATTAGCTGAGGGCTGTGACATCATTGTTAAACTAGACGGTGATGGCCAGATGGACCCTTCCCTTATTTCAAGGTTAATCCAACCCATTATCGAGAAGCGCGCAGATTACACCAAAGGAAATCGCTTCTTTACTCTTGAGTCATTAACCTCAATGCCCACTATTCGTAAACTTGGCAATGCCACATTGTCGTTTATAAATAAGGCATCCAGTGGTTATTGGAACATTATGGACCCAACCAACGGTTTTACTGCCATTCATAAAAATGCCCTATCACTTCTACCACTAAATAAGATCAACTCTGGCTACTTCTTTGAAAGCGATATGCTTTTCCGCTTAGGTACAATAAGGGCCGTTGTTATGGATATACCGATGCAAGCAAAATACGGCCAAGAGGAAAGTAATTTAAATGTTAAGGCTACGCTTAAGAGCTTTCCAAAACTGTATTGCCAAGCCTTTATAAAACGCGTTTTTTACAATTACTTTTTGCGGGACTTTAACCGTGCGTCGCTAGAACTTGTACTCGCATTTATTCTAATCCTATTTGGTACACTTTGGGGCGGGGTCCATTGGTTAGAATCTCTTCAACAAATGAGGGAAGCCTCAACTGGCACAGTCATGCTCGCCGTACTCCCCATAATTCTTGGCTTTCAGATGCTGTTAGATTCAATAAATTTCGACACTGGCAATATACCAAAAACACCTTTACAGGAATTTGACCTTAGCGATTAGTTAATCTTTTTACGCGACATCTGACATATTTGCTCCTTTGCCAAATATCTGCAACAAAGTATATCGCTAAACCATACATAACAGGCCTCATTGGAATGGAGTACCTAGGGAATGGCGCTGCCACCATATGAATGGCTATGAAATAGATAAATAAAAGTGAAATCGCTCTAATCAACCAAACGTTATTTCCCACAACCTTCAACTTAGATGGAAACCAAGCCATTAACGCGCCGAATACAGCCATCCACGTTAACGGTGCATGCAAGTAATACATTACAGAGTGAGTCCAACGAAAAACCCCCGCCTCTTGATAAGGCGTCTTTGTTATAGGGTAAATAAAAACGTCGCCAAACCCAGCTATTATGTCCCACGACATTACCATCGATGCTTTACCCCATAAATACCAGCTAAAGTATCGCCATGGCTCTTCAGAAGCCCTTCTCCATAAAACATCAAAGAAATTAACCATCGATTGCGTTATGAATGCTGCCTCAGGGTCAAAACGATACGGAAAGCCAAAAGATTTTAATTCCATCTCGTACATCATACCGGGGTACATTCCGTGATGTAACGTTGCAAGCATCAAGGAGTCATCTCCACCCCCTGTGCTGATTGAATTCCTAATCGCCCAAATCAAGAAAACCGCAACAAACCCAGCCACTAGACCGCCTACGACTTTCACTCTGTCTTCTTTTCTCACCACGTAAAAAATAAATGGCCCCAAAAAGATGATGAAGTATTGGATCCACGAACGAGTCAGAGATGCCATTGCCAAAAATACGCCACATAAAACAACTAATGCCATGGAAGAATTTCCATTTTTTATGACTCGCAATAAAAACAACCATAAAACCATCAGGAAAAGGAATAAGGTTTCTGTTAACAAATACACATTGGCCACTATTAAATGTGGACTCATCGCAGTTAGTAGTGCAACACCTAGACTCGGCCAATGACCTAAAATCGGGGAAAAAATATAGAAAATAAATATAACGCACAAGCCACTTAAAAAAGTTTGTACCTGTAGTGAACTTTTCAATTGATCCCACATAATCGGACCTTCTTTATCAAAAAACAAACTTAAATAAACCGGGTACCCAGGTGTAATAACCGCGTCCGGCTTAGGCTTAGAATCCAAACTAGAGGTTCCTAGTCTTTGCCCCGAATAGACATCAAAGTGGCTCAAATTATAAGCGTAGGTAACATACTTCCTAGCATCCGCTCGCACCGGCGTATCAACAACTGTTCCGGCTAAAACACCGAAACGTAAAAATAAACCTAAAATAAAAATCGCGGCCAACGTGCCTAAAACGACTATATTATTCATCCTTGAGTTTTCGAAAGTCACCGATTATTCCTATTTTGATGTGCGTTAAATGCAATTATGATTTATTCTCTTCTTTCTGCATAACTTTTATACAGCGAGCAACATTAAATAATGATTCTCGCTATATATAAAGCGCGTATTAACCCCCCAGTTTGAAAGCCATTAACATCAAAATGAACAAAAATACGAACAAAGACCCTTTACACGGCATTACCTTGGAAAAAATAGTGTTAAACCTTGTCGAACATTACGGCTGGGAACGCTTAGGCCAACAAATTAATATTCGTTGTTTTACCAGCGAGCCTTCTGTTAAATCTAGTCTGAAATTTTTACGAAAAACTCCTTGGGCACGGAAAAAAGTTGAAGCGTTATATATTGCTACACAAAAAAGCGTCTGGGGGCAAAAGGCGGACAAATAATGTACCTGTATAGGTCATTACAATTTAAAGGCTCTCACCATCTTTTCTAGTTTCTGCGATAAAAGCCGTACCGTCCCATTTGATTCAGCTATTCGCTTACTCCCAAGGTCAGAATTTTGAGCTACATGGCTTATTCTTTCACCATTGCTACTAATGTTACTAATCGCTAGCACCTGCTTCGCTGCTGCCTCGGATATTTTCTGATTTAAGTTTTTAACGCTACCAACTGAAGTCACTATTTTCGATATTTCAACGCCTACTTGACTCGCCTTGTCCACACTGTCCTCTGCCCGGTGATGGCTTCGCTCCATAACAGTAACAGCTAGCTTAGTGTTCTTTTGTAGTTTTTCGATCATGCTTTGTATATCTTGAGTAGACGTCTGAGTCCTTTGCGCTAATGTTCTTACCTCATCCGCTACCACCGCAAAACCGCGCCCATGCTCGCCAGCACGAGCCGCTTCTATAGCTGCATTTAATGCCAATAAATTTGTTTGCTCGGTAATCCCTTGAATCATATGGGTCACCTCCACAATATCCTCACTGTCTTTTTCTATCTTATGAATCGCATCAACAGATTCTTGAACATCATTGGCTAGAGCATTAATTGACTGACCAGCATCTTCTACAACAGCCTGCGCACTGTGGCCAGATGCCACGCCGTCATTCGCCGAAGACTCGGCCGCTGATGAGGCTTCAGCAACTTCTGCAGTAGTACTATCTATGTCACTAATCGAGTCCGCCAAATTAACTGCTTCTTGTTTCTGGCTAATCACACCCAGCTTCATTTGCTCACCACTATCTGTCGATGCTGCAATCGCTGTTGTCAACTCAACTTCAACCGATGAAATCCCTTCTATTAGATGACGTAAGCCTTTGAGCATATCAACAACCGAGTGCTGCATGTCTCGAATTTCACCCATACCGCTATCATCGATTTTAGTCGTTAAATCACCTACAGAGATTTTCTTTAATGAGCTTGAAATTTGCACTAGCGGCGGCAAAGTAGCTTGCCTAATACTGAAGACCATCCATATTAAAAAACCTATACTGAGCATCACCAGTAGATTGACAACTACTTTGACAAAAGCAGCTGCATTTCGAAGTCCAGAACCAAAAAGTTCTGTATTTTTGCGCACAGGCTCCATCAACTCCCCCATCCCCAATATCTCTGAGGCAGATAAATGTTCCGCTGAAGAGCCATTTAGATATTCCGCCACCTTCCCTAGGTCTTTTCCGTCTTCTTCAGCAATATCTAATAAGTATCCTTGCCCTAAGAGTCTAAAAAGAACTTTCTCTATCTCAACAATTGCCTCGCGAACATTAACGGGCTGTTCGGCCGCCATCTTAAGATTTTGCCGAAGTGCTTGACGGCTCGCCATTGGCTTTTCCAGTTCATTAACTAGCAAGGTGACAGACACAACGTGTAAGCGCTCGTAATATGCAAAGTCCGTTACCTTGCCCATTAAACGCACTCCAAAGAGCACCAACAGCACAACAACAAAGGCCACCACCGTTAATAAATTAAACCTGCTTGCCAGCGTACCTTTCATAACTAACTCCCCTTCCCGAAAAATTTCCGTAGTAAGCTAAGTCTAGTAGGTATTATTAGTTTTCATATAGTAGGGGCGTTTTATTTTCAGAGTATTCAAAACACCTTTCCAGCCTTCGCCTTCAATATAAAATCATTTTTTTGAAGCACTTTGAGGCTTATCAAGAGCAATAGCGCCCCCATACAGTCCGCCAACCAATCTAAAATATCTGCCTGACGACCATCTATAAATGACTGGTGCCATTCATCACTCATGCCATACAGCGCACAAAATAAAAATGACAAAACTAAAGCAGCATTAAATGTAAGACGTTGACACTTAAAACAATTGATCGCTAAGAAAGCCAATAAGCCATAGGCTGCTGCATGCAGTAACTTATCTTGGTGGGGAAATAACGCCGGCACAGGTAATGACGGCTGACCTGATAAATAAAATATAAACGCGCTATAGGCTACCAGTAGAGCGAGCCAGACAAACCTCAAGCAAATACCGTTTCCGCATCAAAAACAGGGCCGTCTACGCAAACACGCCTCATTACTTCGCCAGCTTCCGTAGTGACTTTAACTACACAGCCTGCGCAGCCGCCCACCGCACACGCCATGTATTCTTCAAGCGACACCTGACACGGAAGATTAAATTCTTTCGCTAAAGCTGCAACTGCCTTCAACATAGGCGTAGGGCCGCAAGAGTATATTACTACTTGCGAACGCTCTGCATCACTTAACGCATTTAACCAATCACGCGCAAGATCGGTAATGTAACCCTGATACACGCCGCTATAATTTTGCAGGCTCGCTAACCTACTGGGGATATTCCACTCTTCAAGTAACGGCAGACCATCACTCACCGTGTCGGCAATACCATTAATCAATAACTTAGACTTTTCGCGCTCAAACGGGAACGGCACTTCTGAACCCATAAAGACCACTGGGTTAATGTTCTTATGCCCGTTTTTAATCAATTCTGACAAACAAATCATCGGTGGAATCCCCACACCGCCACCCAATAACAAGGCTTTTGGTCGGCTTTTATCCAGCTCAAATGGACGTCCAATGGGCCCCATTACGCTAACGCGCTCACCCACTTGTCGTTTAGCCAACAGCGCCGTGCCTTCACCCACTGCTTTGTATAAAAAGTCTACCCAGCCTTCCGCGGCCGACACTCGCATAATGGATAACGGCCGTCGCATTAATCGCTGGGGGTCGCATTGAATATGCGCAAATTGTCCCGGCTCCGCCGTTGCCGCACACTTTGGCGCGCGCAACCTTAAAACAAATTGGCGCTCTTCAAACGCGTGCTGCGCTAAAATTTCTGCCTCTTCTATAAAGATGGTGTTTCTACTATTTTCTTGCATTATTTCTCGAAAACTAAGCGGCCATTAACCAATGTATGCGTTACTTTGCCTTTCATTTGATGCCCTAAAAAGGGCGTGTTCATGCCACGGCTGTGCCAATTATCTTCATTAACAAGCCATGTTTCATTCGGGTCAACTATGCAAATATTTGCTGCTGACTGACTGGATAAACCAGCCGTATCTAATCCCAACGCCTTAGCCGGCGCACAAGATAAACGGCTAACCAGTTGTGACAAATCAAGCAAGCCATCATCAACTAAGCTAAGCATAATAGGCAACACCGTTTCTAAACTTGAAATGCCCGACTGCGTTGATGGAAAAGGTGCCTGTTTTGCTTCATCCTCATGTGGCCGGTGACCAGAGCTGACACTAAAAACGCCTTTTGCTACACCCGCAATGAGCGCATCTCTATCTTCAGCCGCGCGTAAAGGGGGAGAGGTGTGGTAATTCGCATCAAAGGTCCCAACATCTAATTCCGTTAAATACAGCTGATGCGCGTGAACATCTGCGCTAATTCTTTTGTTATTGAATTGCGCCCGAGCAATCATGGTCACAGACCTAGCCGACGACACGCCGGTTAGATGAACGCGAGCATCTGTTTCTTCTGCTAATTCAAGAATCTGCGCAATCGCAACTGTTTCAGCTGATGTGGGTATACCGGGCAGCCCCAATTTCGAACTAATCGCACCATCATGGATGCAGCCATCATCTTTTATCGCTAAATCTTCCGGCTTGAGCATGACTAAAATGTCGTAGGTGCTGGCATATTGCAGCGCGCGCCTCAGCACCTGATTGCTGATATTACTATTCGGCGCTTGGCAAGCTGCAACACAACCCACCTGTTTTAGGGCATACAGCTCACTGAGCGTTTTCCCTTCCAAACCAACCGTTAAGGCAGCCAACGGTAACACCTTCGCATAACCTGCCGACTCTGCTTTATCTAAAATCAATTGCGCAACCGATGGCGTATCTAAAACGGGTTGGGTATTAGGCAAACAACAAACTGCCGTATACCCCGCTGCTGCCGCAGCTTTTGTTTCACTATCAATCGTCGCTTTATGTTCGTAACCGGGCTCCCTTAAACTCGCGTTTAAATCCACGAAACCGGGCATAACCAGTTTATTGCTCGCATCTATCGTCAGCTCTGCTGAGAAGCCTTCTGGTGGTTCACCAATTTGCTGAATTTTACCGTCAGCAATATAGACGTTCTGACGAGTATCCTGCGCGTTTGCCGGATCAATAATTCGGCCATTCTTAATGAGTATATTCATCTTAGCTAGCGGCCCTATTTTGACCTAGAGTAAGCGTCATCACCGCCATCCGAACGGCAATCCCGTTCGTCACCTGCTGCAAAATAACCGAATGTGGACCATCCGCTACCGCCGCCTCCATCTCCACACCTCGATTAATCGGGCCTGGGTGCATCACCATGACATCCGGTTTGGCGTATTCCAACTTTTCTTCAGTTAAGCCAAAGCATTCAAAATATTCGTGCTCACTCGGCAACAAAGCCCCGCCCATTCTTTCACGTTGCAAGCGCAACATGATAATCACATCCACATCCTTTAGCCCTGTGCGCAGATCACCATACACGTGAACACCTAGAGAATCGGTATCACTCGGTAATAATGTTTTTGGCGCGATCACTCGAACTTCTTTCGTCCCCAAGGTATTTAGCGCATGAATTTGGGAACGGGCAACTCGTGAATGCAAAATATCGCCAATAATAGCCACTTTTAAATCCGCAAAGTCTTTCTTTACTCGCCGAATAGTAAACATATCGAGCATCGCTTGAGTTGGGTGTGCATGGCTTCCATCACCGGCGTTGATAACACTTACGTGTGGCGCAACATTACCTGCAATAAAGTGAGCAGCACCACTGTCTGAATGGCGCACCACAAACATATCCGCATGCATCGCCTCTAGTGTACGAATCGTGTCTAAAACACTTTCGCCTTTTGATGCTGCAGATGTCGCAATATTTAAATTAATAACGTCCGCCGATAGCCGTTTCGCCGCTAAGTCAAAGGTCGTTCGTGTCCGTGTACTGTTCTCGAAAAACAAGTTAACAATCGTTTTCCCACGTAACACAGGAACCTTTTTAACCGCCTGATTGCCAACGCTCGAAAAAGATTCAGCCACATCCATGATCTCAGTTAAGATTTCTTTGGATAGGCTTTCGGTCGTTAAAAAATGGCGGAGCCGTCCCTGTTCATCAAGCTGTAAACGGGAACTATCGGGTGCTTTGAAGGACGTACTAGCAGGTTGCTTGCTAGAGCTCATATCAGTCAATTCCGGTTAGTTTCTAGCGCTAAAGGCGCCGGTCCGGTCAATTTTACCTGCTTTTCGGGTGATAAATCCAGTTTCAAGCCCACTATATCGGCATGAAGTGGTAGTTCTCGCGAACCACGATCTACTAAAACGGCCAACGTAACGCTATCGGGCCGACCATAATCAAAAATCTCATTCAGTGCTGCGCGAATAGTTCGGCCTGTAAACAGCACATCATCAACCAAAATAATATGCTCACTTTCAACGTCACCGGGAATATGACTGGGTTTCACCTGCGGGTTCAAGCCGATACGGGTGAAGTCATCGCGATAGAATGAGATGTCAATCTCACCCAACGGCTTAGCGAGCCCAAGCTGTTGGTGCAGCTTTTCTGCCACCCAAAGCCCACCGGTGTGAACACCTATCATTAGAGGGTCGACCATATTGTTTCGCTTAATATAGCGAGCCAAATCGTCGGCCATTGTTTCGATGACCGCATCAATATCTATCGCGGTTAATTCTTTATCCATGTTTAATTACTATGTTGTTGTGTATTTAGCCAACTTTGTAAAATAAGCTGAGCGGCTACTTGGTCTTGCACTTCCCACAACTTATTTGCGCTGACTTGAACTTCATCAAACAATATTTGCTTGGCTTCAAAGGTCGTTAATGCCTCATCAAATAGTTCGACCGAACAGCGATATCGCCCCTCTAACTGACGCGCAAAACGTGTCATTTTGGGCGTCACCTCATTGTCGCTGCCGTCTTCTTGGCGTGAAATACCGACGATCATTTTTACTGGTTGCCACGTATCAATAATTTTCGTTATCTCGCTCCAGCCTGTTTTTTGATTAACCGCTCGAACTGTTGTTAAGGCGTTAGCTATATTTGTCTCCGTATCACCAACGGCCACACCTATCTTTTTTACGCCATAATCAAAGCCTAAACAAACCGCCATTAACAATGCCCAGAGTCTGAACTCATCAAAGCAATATCAACGCCAATTCTATGCGCCGCCAGTTCCCAGCGTTGCGCTACTGGCTCGTCAAAAATAATATGTTGCTCGGCCTGACCGTGAAGCCATGAATTGTGTTGAATTTCTTGCTCCAGCTGCCCTGCACCCCAACCTGCATAGCCCAGCGCTACAAGCCATTTTTCAGGCCCCTTGTCTTCGGCTATCGCTTCTAAAATATCTTTTGAGCTGGTAAGCGCAAATTCATCATTCACCAGTAATGTAGAATCCCAGTTACCAACAGGCGTATGTAAAACAAAGCCTCGCTCTGGCTGTACAGGGCCGCCCATAAACAAAGGAATTTCAGCCACTTCGGGTCTAATCGCCGTAATCGATAGCTGATTAAAAATAACGCTCATTGTCATGGTATGAGGCTTGTTAATCACAATTCCTAACGCGCCCTCTCCATCATGCTGACACAAGTAAGTGACTGATTTCGAGAAATCATCGCCTTGCATGCCGGGCATCGCAATCAAGAAGTTGTTACTTAAATAGCTTTTTTTATTCATCGCATATACTTTTTGCTCTTATCGAGTTCGTAAGGAGCCTTCGTTTAAAAATTGCCATGTTCGCGTGATCACTAAAATATCGATATCTTTCTGTAAATCAACCGGAAGCGGGGCAAATGGTGCTGACAGTTTAACAATATTGATCGCAGCATCATCAATAATTTTATGCCCTGAACGGCGATTAATAATGATTTTCTTTAAATTTCCATCTGCATACAACTCAACGCTCATCACCAATGTACCAGACAACCTTTTCCGTCGCACCTCGCCGGGGTAATTCAAATTACCCACCCGCTCAATTTTTCGCTGCCAAGCCGCTTCATAACTGGCCGCTTTATATTTATGCGCATTAATCGAGTTAATGTGTAATTTCCGTGGCCGCCGTGAATAACTAGTGATTGCTTCATTAATTTCTGCCTGAAGCTTGGCAATTTCTTCGCTTTGCCGTAACAGATCGGCGGTTGTTAACGCCTCGCTTTCCTTAGGCACTTTTTTATTACTCGCATCAATCGCTACTTCCGCTTCCGCTTGCAGCAATACCTTCTGCGCTTGGGCCTTTGCTTCTTGCTCTTTATCCGATTCCGAGATGGCCGAACGTTTTCTGGGCTGAGGTGCCGCTTGCTGCTGATTGATTGCCTTTTCTTCGGCCTCCCCGCTTCCCACTTGATCTTCTTGGGCTAAAAAATCCGCCTCATCGGGCCGCTCTTTATCGGCTGTTTTTACCAACACAATTTCCAGCGCCTTACTCACCGAGCGCGACATATCAATATCGAAACTGACGCCTAAAATAATCAGGGCGTGCACAATGCCCGCCATAAAAAGCGTTAAACCCAATCGATCCCCAGTAGAAATGGTCGACGAAGTCACCGTTGTGCTATTTTTTCCTCAATACTATCCATTAGTAAGCCACTGATATTTAAGCCATATAAATTATCTAATTCTTGTACGCAGGTTGGGCTGGTCACGTTAATTTCGGTTATGTAGTCGCCAATCACATCTAAGCCGACAAACATCAAGCCTTTTTCAACCAGTGTGGGACCAATTTGCTCACAAAGCCAATATTCCCTCTCTGTTAGCTCACGCCCCTCACCCGTTCCACCTGCGGCGAGATTACCACGCGTTTCACCTTCGGCAGGAATACGAGCCAGACCATAAGGCACCGGCTTACCATTAATAATCAGAATACGTTTATCGCCCTGCTTAATTTCTGGCAAGTAGCGCTGCGCCATCGTTAATTTACGACCGTGATCCGTCATGGTTTCTAACACCACACCCAAATTATGATCTTGTTTCTTTAAACGGAAAATAGACGCACCACCCATGCCATCTAGCGGCTTAACAATAATGTCGCCGTGCTCAGATAAAAAACCCTTAATCCGCTGCGTTTGCGAAGTGACCAAGGTTGGCGAGCAACACTGAGGAAACCATGCAGTAAACAACTTTTCATTCGCATCTCGTAACGATTGCGGCTTGTTCACCACCAATACGCCCGCTGTCTCGGCCCGCTCCAACACATACGTCGTGTAGATATAATCCATATCGAACGGTGGATCGACGCGCATAAGAATCGCATCCAGCTCACTCAAAGGCTGGTCGACAGCATCGGCCAAATCAAACCAGCTATGCTCATTACGCTGAAGCGTCAACGGTTTACACAGCGCTTTTGCTTGCCCGTCGAGCAGGTAGAGGTCTTGTGGCTCCATGTAAAACAATTCCCAGCCACGGCTTTGAGCCTCTAACAGCATGGAAAATGTAGTGTCTTTTTTAATATTGATCGATCCGATCGGATCCATTACGACGCCTAAGCGCATCTGCTACTCCAGAGTTAAATATAATTAAGGCCTTTGACAAAAGAGCTGTCCTTAGGCAACGATCTATTAGCGTTTATATTAACACTGAATGTTTACCCCATATCACCCCAAAGTACTTGCATTGCCGCTATTGAGGCAATAGCAGCGGTTTCATTACGCACCACTCTTGGCCCAAAGCCTAGCGCACTAAAGCCGGTATCTTGCGCCTCAACAACTTCTTGCTCTGAAAATCCACCTTCTGGGCCAATCAACACAACGACGTTTCCATCCGGCTTTGCATAGTTTTTCAAGGTGTCGGTTTTTCCCGGCTCGAAGATAATGCGACTGGACGGTAAGTCACTGTCTAGCCATTGCGCTAAATCGGCGGTTATATTCAATGTTGGAGGGACATTACGGCCACATTGTTCACAGGCTCTATAGACAATATTCTGCCAATGTTGATGACGCTGTAGCCGCCGTTCCTCCGTTAATTTAACGACGCAATGCTGCGTTATAACGGGGGTAATAACAGCCACCCCAAGTTCAGTGGCTTTCTGAATCGCCACATCCATACGCTCACCACGCGATACACTTAAACCTAGCTCAATGGCTAATGGCGATTCTAAATTCACCTCACCCCACTCACCTATCGTCAAACTCACTAGTTTTCGGCTAACTTCATTGATTGTCGCCGAATATTCGCCGCCTTCGCCATTAAATATGGTTAGCTGAAAGCCTTTTTTCAAGCGCAACACATTGCGTAAATAATGCGCCGCATCCGACTCTAAAGTAATGGATGCATGTTCAGCCAACGTTTGCTCAACAAATAGGCGTGAAATGCGCATGTTTAGCCGTGAAGGCTATCCGGTAACGTAATGGTGTCAATCGGATCCTCAGTTTTAGGCGGCATTTGCAAATGGAAACCTTGTGTTTGCAAATTTTTAATCACCAGCAAAACATCTTCACGCGCCAACGGTCTGCTGGCCGACAACTCCAAATCGAACACATGCTCAGGCGCTGGGAATTGCTGCATAACTTCATCCGGCACATCTGAAAACTCATCTTGCTCTTTCACGTACAAATATAAACCGTCACGCTTTTTAGTTTTGTAAATAGCGCAGGCTATTTCTTGTTTCTCACTCATGCGTTTTCAATTCCTAAATTACGACAAATAAGCAAACTCGCTTCAGCCTGATTCATACTGTAAAAGTGTAGCCCAGGACAACCATAATCAAGCAATGACTGGCATAGCTCGCTCACCACATCCGCACCAAACGCTTTGATGGATTCACGGTCATCTGCAAAACCTTCCAAACGTTTACGAATCCAGCGCGGGATTTCCGCACCACACATATCGGAGAACCTTGCCAACTGCGAATAGTTCGTTATCGGCATAATTCCCGGCACGATTGGAACATTTACGCCCATTTTATCGCAATCTTCCACAAAACGTATGTATGCTTCAAAGTTGAAAAAATATTGCGTAATAGCGCCATTAGCACCGGCCTCTACTTTTTGTTTAAAGTTGGCCAGATCAATTTGCGCACTGCCTGCTTGCGGATGAATTTCTGGATACGCCGCCACTTCTATATGAAAATGATCGCCCGTTTCTTCACGGATAAAGCGCACTAACTCATTGGCATAACGGAACTCGCCTACATCCAACGTACCTGAAGGAATATCTCCACGTAAGGCGACAATACGGCCTATGCCCTGTTGCTTGTAGTTCGCCAATATGTCACGAATATTTTCTTTGGTAGAGCCGACGCAAGACAAATGCGGCGCCGCTGAAAAACCCTGTTTTTTTAAATCTAAAACAGTGTTTATCGTGCCTTGCTGGGTGCTACCGCCAGCGCCAAAGGTAACGGAAAAGTACGCTGGGGCAAGCTGTCCCAGCGTCTGACTAACCTTTAATAGTTTTTCTCTGCCTTCTTCTGTTTTAGGCGGGAAGAACTCAAAGCTTATCGGTTGATGTGATTCTAATGCCATCTTTTAATAACGGTAGTGGTTTGGTTTATAAGGGCCGTCAACTGGCACATTAATGTAGTCTGCCTGCTCTTGTGAAAGCTCAGTCAAATTAACGCCTATTTTCTCTAAATGTAAACGCGCGACTTTTTCGTCCAAGGTTTTTGGTAACACATACACTTCATTTTTGTAGGTATCGCCATTGCTGAAGAATTCCATTTGCGCCATCACTTGGTTGGTAAAAGATGCTGACATCACAAAACTTGGATGTCCCGTTGCACAACCTAAGTTCACTAAGCGGCCTTTAGCCAATAACGTGATGCGTTTTCCATCAGGGAAAATAATGTGATCCACTTGCGGCTTCACTTCTTCCCATTCGTATTGCTCCAATGATGCAATATCAATTTCTGAGTCAAAATGCCCAATATTACAAACAATCGCTTCATTTTTCATCGCCGCCATATGGTCGTGGTTAATCACGCCTAAGTTACCGGTTGTTGTAACAAAGATATCGCCTTGATTTGCGACTTCATCCATACGCACCACGCGATAGCCTTCCATCGCCGCCTGCAATGCACAAATTGGATCAATTTCTGTCACCCAAACCGTTGCACCCATGCCTTTGAACGCTTGCGCACAACCTTTGCCCACATCGCCATAACCAATAACGATGGCAATCTTGCCAGCGATCATCACATCAGTTGCGCGTTTAATACCGTCTAATAAAGACTCACGGCAACCGTATAAGTTATCGAATTTGCTTTTTGTAACCGAATCATTCACGTTCATTGCTGGGAACAGTAATTCACCCGCTTCTTGCATTTGGTATAAACGGTGTACGCCTGTTGTTGTTTCTTCTGTCACACCTTTTACGCTAGCCGCCATATCCTGCCATCTAGTTGGCGCAATAGGTAAGTTACGGCTCAATACTTCAAGGATAGCTACCCATTCTTCGTTGTCGCCTTCTTGTGCATCGGGCACTGCGCCTGCTTTTTCAAATTCAACACCTTTGTGAAGCAATAACGTTGCATCACCGCCATCATCAAGGATCATATTGGCTTGCTGGCCTTCTGGCCATGTCATCATTTTTTCGGTACACCACCAGTACTCTTCAATGGTTTCGCCTTTCCAAGCAAACACCGGAACACCTAAATCGGCAATCGCAGCGGCGGCATGATCTTGCGTTGAGTAGATATTACAAGAACACCAGCGCACTTCTGCACCCAGAGCCACTAGGGTTTTAATGAGTACCGCCGTTTGAATGGTCATGTGTAAGCTACCGGCCACACGTGCGCCCTTTAATGGCTTGCTGGCTGCAAACTCATCTTGCAAGGCCATAAGGCCAGGCATTTCCACCTCGGCAATGGCTATTTCTTTATGACCCCATTCGGCCAACGATAAATCGGCCACTTTATAATCTGTAAAACTCATCTGTCTACTCTCCTTAAATTAAATACCGGCTGCATCACGTAGCAGCTCGGCTTTATCTGTTTTTTCCCATGTGAAATCAGCTAGTTCACGGCCAAAATGCCCGTATGCTGCTGTTTGTTGATAAATGGGGCGTTTTAAATCAAGTTCTGCGATCAAGGCTTTAGGGCGTAAGTCAAAGTGCTCATCGACTAACTTAGCGATTAAGTCATTATCTATCGCGCCTGTACCAAAGGTTTCAACACTGATAGAGGTGGGCTTTGCTACCCCAATTGCGTATGAAACTTGTATTTCACAGCGTTTCGCCAAACCCGCCGCAATGATGTTTTTAGCAACATATCGACTCATATACGCCGCAGATCGATCCACTTTGCTGGGGTCTTTGCCTGAAAAAGCGCCGCCACCATGACGCGCCATGCCACCGTAAGTATCTACAATAATTTTACGACCGGTTAAGCCACAATCACCCACAGGGCCGCCGATAATGAATTGTCCGGTTGGGTTAATATGAATATTTTCGGCTAAACAACTATCAAACCATTCGGTCGGCAATACAGGCTTTATGATTTCTTCAATCACAGCTTCTCTCAGGTTTGCTTCACTGATATCAGGCGAATGCTGGGTTGATAAAACCACTGCTTCAACCGCCACCGGCTTATCATTTTCATAGCGCAGCGTTAATTGGCTTTTAGCATCGGGCCGTAACCAAGGTAGAGTGCCGTTTTTACGCAACAATGCTTGTCGCTCAACTAAACGGTGTGAATAGGTAATAGGGGCGGGCATCAGCACGTCCGTTTCATCACAGGCATAACCAAACATCAGCCCTTGATCTCCCGCACCTTGCTCGTGGTCGTCGCTGTCGTCCACACCGATTGCAATATCATGCGACTGTTTACCAATAGCATTTAGCACCGCACAACTTTGCCAATCAAAACCAATTTCGGGCTTGTCGTAGCCAATCTCTTTAACCACATTACGCACTAGTTCTTCGGTATCGACCCAAGCATCGGTGGTAACTTCACCAGCCAAAATAACCATGCCTGTTTTAACCATGGTTTCTACCGCCACCCGAGATGTGGGGTCTTGCGTTAACAACGCGTCTAGCATCGCATCAGAGATTTGATCCGCAACTTTATCTGGGTGCCCCTCGGACACCGATTCAGATGTAAAAATAAAATTATTGCTCATATGGCATTCGCTCCATTTGTAAAAATAGAAACTGAGCATGGGATAGAGAGTTACCGGAAAACGGTAAAAAGTGATGATATCACTCTTTGCTCAACGCCCATTACTTCAGTTTCCTGTTAATAATGAACGTCGTTAAAACTTTAGCTACGTTGAGATAAATTCGTCACCTCAATTCAGCCAAATGGTCTGTGACCATGAATCTTGAATAAGCCTAACAGGGAAACCCTGCCGCAACGTTCCTTATCCAAGTCGACGAATTCTATTTCATAGCCGCAAAAAAATCAAGAGGCCCCCTTAGGCACCCCTCTACAACTAAACTGTTATCGAGTTACAAGAAATCACTAGCATCATGGCGCTCTGGCAACTGTTTTTCCTCTGTCCCCCATGTTTTATTAACCCGCTCGCCGCGCTGTACCGCGGGCCGCGCCTGAATTTCTTTTGCCCAACGAACGACGTGCTTATAGCTGCTTACATCAAGAAACTCTGCTGCCTCGTATAAATCCTTCAGCACTAGACTGCCATACCAAGCATAAACCGCAATATCTGCAATGTTGTAGTCTTCGCCACACAAATAACGACGCTCAGCAAGGTTACGGTCCAATACATCGAGCTGACGCTTCACTTCCATCGTAAAACGATTAATGCAATATTCTATTTTTTCAGGAGCATAAGCATAAAAATGACCAAAGCCACCGCCTAGGTAGGGCGAGCTCCCCATCTGCCAAAATAACCACGACATGCATTCCGCGCGCGCCGATGCTTCTTGCGGCACCAATACCTTGAACTTTTCAGCCAGATACAACAATATTGCACCAGATTCAAATACGCGGGTTGTTGGTGACGTACTTTGATCAAGCAGGGCAGGAATTTTCGAATTTGGGTTAAGCCCCACAAAACCACTGCTAAACTGCTCACCGTCCATAATGGTGATTAGGTGGGCATCATATTCCGCTTCGCTATAACCCAGCGCCAGCAACTCTTCCAAAAGAATGGTTACTTTTATGCCATTAGGTGTCGCTAATGAATACAGCTGTATCGGGTGTATCCCCTGTGGAAGTTCTTTTTCATGCGTCGGGCCAGCAATCGGTCGATTGATGCTAGCAAACTTTCCTCCATTGTCGATATCCCAGCTCCAGACTTTAGGTGGTTTAAAACTCGTCATATCGTTCCTTTGCTATTGTTTTAAAAAAATGAGCCCATCCTACTGCCCATTTAATGTTAATGGGCCGCTACCCTTTAATTTTATGAACACAAACCTACTGCCCGCGCCCCTTGTTTTTAACCAATATATTTACTATAAAATATATTGAACACAGCCGTAAATCAAATATTCCTTTACTTTTTACACCTGCAGCGCCGCCTTTAGTTTTATGCCTTGAACGCCCCATCAACTGCTGTGGAAGCGTGTTAATATGAGTACTTGCAACGCCCCACCCCCGATAGAGCCAAGACGTTAATTTACAAACAGAATGCCAACTCAGCAACGAAAAATAATTCATGTCGACATGGATGCTTTTTTTGCATCAGTGGAGCAACGTGACCAGCCAGAACTACAGGGCAAGCCTGTCGTTGTAGGAGGCCAACCCAATAGCCGAGGCGTTGTTGCCGCGTGTAGTTATGAAGCTCGCCAATTTGGCATTCACTCCGCCATGCCATGCTCACGCGCCTACCGACTTTGCCCACAAGCCATTTTTGTGAAACCGCGTTTCGAGGCATATAAAGAGGTCTCAAAAAAAATTCGTGAGATTTTTTGGCGCTACGCATCCGATGTAGAGCCTTTATCACTAGATGAGGCTTATTTAGATGTCAGCCAAAACACGCAGTTTGAAGGCTCTGCGACACGTATTGCCCAAGCCATTAAACGGGATATTCAAACTGAAACGAACCTGGTTGCATCGGCAGGCGTTTCATACAATAAATTTTTGGCCAAGGTTGCTTCTGATATGGACAAACCCGATGGGCTTTATGTGATTACGCCTGAACAAGGTGCTGGTTTTGTTGCCTCCTTACCCATTGGAAAATTCTATGGCGTAGGCCCCGTTACTGAAAAAAAGATGCATCAGCTAGGTATTAAAGTAGGTGCTGACTTACGGCAAAAAAGTTTGCTTGATTTAGCTACTCATTTTGGTAAATCTGGCGATTACTACTACCACATTGCTCGCGGCGTAGACCATCGCCCTGTACACAGCACCCGTGTTCGCAAATCACTCGGAAAAGAAACGACCTTTAAACAGGATGTTATAGGAATAGACGAACTTATTGACCAGCTTAACGTGCTGGCGGAAACTGTTTTCAGCAATTTACAAACAAACAACCTTATCGCTAAAACTATTACGCTAAAGGTAAAGTACTCAGATTTTCAAACCGCCACGCGCGCGCATAGCAGCCCAAGCAATATAACCGAGCTATCACAAATACAGGCGCTCGTTCCTGAGCTTTTATCACGTACAAAAGCGGGCAAGCAAGGTATTCGACTTATTGGTATAACAGCCAGTAATTTTGCGCAAAAAAAAGCCCTTAAAAAAGGGCTTCAATTTGATTTGCCGTTAGGTTCTTAACTTAATAAACCTTTGGAATAACCTTCTCGGTGCGTTTTTGATAATCCACATATGTTTGACCCAATGCTTTGGCCAAGCCTTTCTCTTCAAAGTGAATACCAATCAATACGTACAAAGACATGCCAATTGAGAACACTAAATGTCCGACTGTCATCGTTGGAAGAGCCCAAAAGGCAATCAACAAGCCCAACATCATCGGATGACGAATCCAGCGATAAACTAAATTTTCAGCAAACGTAACATCTGTGTACGTTTTCTTAACGAAGTACAACCATGTTTGGCGCAAACCGAACAGATCAAAATGGTCGGTTAAAAAGGTAGAGGCAAAGATCAGCACCCAACCAAAACCAAACAAGGCCCACAGCACATTAATCGCCATTGGGTTTTCCACTTGCCAAATAATACCTTCCATCGGTTGCCAGTAATACATTAACGCCGCTAGCACGATCGCTGACGCTAACACATAGGTACTACGCTCAACCTGATGCGGCACCACAGACGCTATCATTTCTTTAAACCAACCGCGCGCCATAACACTATGCTGGATGCCCCACATTAGCATCAAGCCGATATTAATCATCAACGCATTATCCGCATATTCGGCCACCGCGCTTGAGATGGTTATGGGCACAAATATATCGCCAACAAAGGCCATAAAATAAACAAAAACAGCAAGAAATATAAAATAACTGACCACCCCGTACAACATCACCAACGCTCGCATAAACTCTCCCTATTTTAATTAATAATTTTTTATTTTCTTATCGCTAAGGCATAATGCCCAACATCGTGGACATAAGTATAAACACAAAGTTCATTTGGTAACGCCTATAAATTTTAAGACTACTCATTGAATAATATGAACAGCCCATTAGAAAAAACCATACAACTCATCGACCAAGCAAATGCGGCCGACCCACACGATGACAGGGAAGCCTTATACTCCAAACGCATGCTTGAAACGCTTCGATCATTTGATAAAGGCGCTTCCGACTCCCTGACACTGGCCTGTTACGCACAACACGTTTGTCGCTGGAAATTATCTCGTAAAGACTATCCTGAAGGGTTAAAAGGCTATTTAACATGGCGCACAGACCTAGCCAAACTACACGCGAAGATACTGGCCGATGCAATGCGTGAGTCTGGTTATAGCGACGAAAAAATCGAGCAGGCTAGTCGCATTATTCAAAAGAAAAAACTAAAAACCAACGCCGAGTCACAAACGCTTGAAGATGTTTCATGCCTCGTCTTCTTAGGCTATTATTTCGAGCCGTTCGCCGACAAATACCCCGATGAGAAAGTAATCGATATCGTACAAAAAACGTGGGGAAAAATGTCGCCTCAAGGGCATGAGGCTGCGCTGCAATTGACGCTACCGTCACGTCTTAACAGCTTAGTTGCTCAAGCTCTAAAATAGAGCTGGCACAGCGCCAACTTTTTAACAAAGTCTGCCTTTATTTAAATCCATACCGCTGACCATAGTTTTATTCACATACATGGTTACAGCCGCTTGAGCTGTGCTATCCTGCTTGGGCAGCAGCCCGAAAAAACATCTTTGAAAATGGATTTATTAATGGAGAATAAACATGCGGTTACACACTAAATTTTTCGCATTTCTTTTGACAGCCTTATTTAGCACGCAAAGCTTTGCAGGTTTTTTAGACCAAGACTTTTCTAAAATCTCATTAAAAACGACTCATGTACGTGGCAATATTTATATGCTCGAAGGTGTGGGTGGTTTCTCTGGCGGCAATATCGGTGTTTCAGCCGGTCCAGATGGTGTTCTGATGATTGATGACCAGCTTAGTCCCATGCCTGAGAAAATCAACGCGGCCTTAGCAAAAATTAATCCCGGCAAACTGCGGTTTATTCTAAACACCCACTGGCATGGAGATCACACCGGCAGCAACGCTCACTTTTCCAAGCATGCCACTATCATTTCACACAGCAATGTTAGAAAACGTTTAATGAGCGATCAAGAAAACTTTTTCGGCAAATCGCCTGCCAGCCCCAAAGAAGCATGGCCGCTGATTACATTTGAAGACGCTATCAACATCCATTTTAATGATGAAGATATCCAATTTATACATTACCCAAATGGTCACACCGACGGTGATGGCGTTATTTACTTCCCTAAAAGCAAGGTAGCTCATTTAGGCGACCACTTTTTTAACGGTATCTTCCCTTTTGTTGATTTAGATACCGGCGGCAACGCCTTCAGTTTAACCCGCAACGTCAAAGCCATTATTGAGACCTTGCCAGACGATGCCCTTGTCATTCCTGGCCATGGCGCCTTATCTGATTTACAAGGGCTTAAGGCTTACTACAATATGCTAGAAGCCACCACTTCATTTGTACAAAGCAAGGCTGCAACTGGCGAATCGTTAGAAGACATCCAATTGGGCGGCCTACCGAGTGAATGGACTGCATGGGGCGGCGGCTTTGTTAACGAAGCAAACTGGATTAAAATCATTTACCACAGTCTTCCAAAGTAAACGACGCCGTATGATTGAGAAATCCGAGCAAGACTGGCAAACGTTATTAACGCCTGAGGAATTCAGAATTTGCCGCCAACAAGGCACAGAACCCGCTTTTTCAGGCGTTTATACCGACTGCAAGACAGCCGGGGTATACCGCTGTAAATGTTGCCAATCAGCATTATTTGAATCTGACAGCAAATACGACTCGGGCAGTGGTTGGCCAAGTTTCTGGCAAGCGATCAGCCCCAGCAATATTAAAGAAAATCGGGACACCAGTCATGGTATGACTCGGGTTGAAGTGGTTTGCGCTAAATGCAATTGTCACTTAGGTCACGTATTTGAAGACGGCCCACAACCGACCGGCTTACGTTACTGCATAAACTCTGCATCCTTAAGCCTTGAGCCCAAGGCATAACGTGTTGCCCGCTCAACAACACGCTCAGGCACTGCTTGATTATATCGATGCTAGCCCAAGCCCATGGCACGCCGTACAAACAACTGCTAAAGCTCTAAACAGCAGCGGGTTTAAGCAGCTGTTAGAAGGACAAGCGTGGTCATTGAAAGCTAATGGCCGCTACTTCGTTCAACGAGATGATTCATCCATCATTGCCTTCACTGTCGGTTCCTGCAACTTAGCAGAAAACGGCTTTCGGCTTATTGGCGCACACACTGACTCACCTGGCCTAAGAGTAAAACCAAAGCCTGACAACCAACAACAGAGCATTAATCGTATTGGCGTTGAAGTATATGGCGGGGCCATTATCGCCACTTTTACCGATCGCGACCTAAGCCTAGCCGGTCGCGTGCATTTAGTAAAAAATGATCAATTATCATCACAACTTGTGCACTTCAAAAAGCCTTTCTTACGGCTGCCCAATTTGGCCATTCATATGAATCCATCAGTCAATACTGACGGTCTAAAACTGAACAAACAAACCGAACTCCCTCTATTGCTGTCTATCGCAGACAATCAAGGTGAGAGCCAACCGAAGATGGTCGATTTGTTGGCCGAAGAATTAAAAGTGAGTGTTGACGAAATTTCCACTTGGGAGCTACACGTCTGCGACACACAATCCGGCACACTTTACGGGCTTAATGACGAATTTTACGCCAACAGCCAGCTGGATAACTTGGCCTCCTGCCATGCCGCTTTATCGGCTCTCATTTCCGAGGCATCATTACAATCCGATCAATTTAACGTCTGCGCATTTTTTGATCACGAAGAAATTGGCAGCAATAGCCACAAAGGCGCCGATGGTAGTTTCTTGCCCGATGTTCTAGAGCGTATTAGCGACTCACTGAACGTATCTAATGAAGACTACAAACGCGCCTTATCCAATAGTTTTATGATCAGCGCTGATATGGCTCACGCCTATCAGCCAAATTTCCCAAACGCCTATGAGCCAGACCATAAAGTACTCGTTAATAAGGGCCCGGTTATTAAGGTAAACGCGAATATTCGATACGCCTCTAATAGCGCCTCTCAAGCTAAATTTATACAGCTTTGCAAACAAGCCGACGTACCCTACCAACAATACTCTCACCGCACGAACTTGGGTTGCGGTAGCACTATTGGACCAATGACCTCTGCCCAGCTGGGCATTAACACAGTCGATGTCGGTTGCCCCATGTGGGCGATGCACAGCATACGCGAAAGCGCAGGCGTGCAAGACCATCAGGACATAACTCGCGTATTCACTCAGTTTTTTAAATAACCCACACCATGAAATTTAAATTTACCCTTCTCGTTTTTGCTGTTGCCGCTATCGCTATATTCTTTGTGCGGCAAGAAAATTTTATACCGCGAACATCGCTAGATATTTACCACCACTATCTTGACGCAACAGAAGCACAAGCCATTCCCGGACTAACAGCCGAGTCTGCAACAGAAATTCAAAAACAGGTGGTTTATGCCTTATCAGAAAACTGGGGGGGCATCGCTGGTTACAAAGCAGCTATAACAAACCCCGATATCCAGCAAAAAATGAACATTAACAAGCCGCTATTGGGCATCTTTTTAAACAAAATGCTGCTACAAAGCCCCGCGACCATCAACACACAATCAACCACCCACCCGTTCGCAGAGGCTGACCTATTGGTGCGCGTTAAAAGCGCCGCCATAAACGAGGCAAAAACTGACGACGAGATATTGGCTTCTATTGACCAAGTCATTCCCTTTATAGAAATTCCAGACCGGCTTTTTTCAGTCGACAAGCCATTGACGGCTGACATGCTCACGGCGATCAATACAGGCGCACGTTATGGGGTTATGGGTGAACCCATCCCGATGGACGCCATAGAGCACTTGAACCTTTGCCAAGTTGGCATTGTGTATGATGACCGCAGTCATTTAAAAACAGGGCATTGCTCGTCGTTAATGGGCAACCCCGTTAATGTAATTCGTTGGTTACGGGACGAGCTATTGGCGCTAAACTACCCCTTAAAACCCGGTACTTATTTATCGCTGGGTAGTTTAACCTCACCTATTCCGATAAAAAAAGGACGGCTAACCGCTGTCTACAGCGGGCTGGGAGAGCAACAACACGTCACCGTCTCTGTTACTTTTAAATAATTAGAAGGCATAAAAAAGGGGCTAAAACGCCCCTTTAATCACTAGTCAATACGTTTGCCGAGCATTCTTTTCAGAGTGCCATCTTTATCCATAAAGTGATGCTTTAGCGCACCCGTCAAGTGTAGGAGAAATGCTACGAACATCACCTTGCCCGCGATTTCATGCGTTTCGTGTGCAGCACCTGCTGCAGGACCATTAATCGCTATCATTTTGCCAACTTCGTCAGGATTTGGTGTTGCGGCTAAAAACTCTAAGCCAAAAATAGCGAGGCCATATCCGCCCAAACCAGACATTAACATGCCGGAAATAGGCATCACCACTGTTGCAGTAATAAGCAGCCAATGAACCAATTTAGAAAGCTTTTGTTCCCATGATTTGTAGGTACTAGCAGCTTCAGGCCAGCCTTGTTTTACTCGCCAAATCACCCGCATAAATATCACTACAAAAATAATCATACCCACAGACTTATGAATTGGATATAAGGCATATTCTTCAAAATCTGTCATATACACACCAACCGTCACCATAATAATCATCGTAATACCTACAACCCAATGTAATGCGACCGAAACACACGATAATTTAACCTTTGAATCACTCATTCTAAATCTCCAATTTTTAGCTTACTTAAGCATTAGATGATATATCATATCTGCCCATATTTAAAAAATATTTGATCCTATGTCCAACAATCCTTTCCCCTCTATTTACATCCCGCATGGCGGCGGCCCGTGCTTTTTTATGGACTGGACTCGTGGACCAGCAAACACTTGGGATAATATGGCCTCATGGCTTACTGAACTGCCATTAACATGGCGCAAAAAACCGAAAGCTATTATTATATTTTCCGCACACTGGGAAATGGATGTCGTACATATTAATAGCAATGCCGCACCAGAGCTTATATACGATTATTACGGCTTTCCCGAGCATACATACCAGCTCACCTATCCAGCACCAGGCTCACCAGAACTTGCCAAAGAAATTCAGGCCTTATTTTCAACAGCAGGAATTAAAAGTCAACTCGATCCTGACCACGGTTTTGACCACGGTACATTTGTTCCCTTAAAAGTAATGTTGCCGGATGCCGACATTCCTGTTGTACAGGTTTCATTACACTCAAGTTTAGACCCTGACTTTCACCTGCAAATGGGGGCCGCACTTCAGTCTCTAAGAAATGAAAATGTACTCATTCTAGGTAGCGGTATGAGCTTCCATAACATGCAAATCCTGATGCAAGGCTCTGATTCTGGGAACCATGCACAACATTTTGATGCCTGGCTTACTGACGCTTGCACTCAAGCTAGTCAGGAACGAAATGAACAGTTAACAAACTGGCAAAGCGCACCGTCGGCAATCACCTGTCACCCACGTGAAGAACATCTAATACCTCTTATGGTTGCCGCAGGTGCCGCAGGTTATGATAAAGGTGAAAATATATTTACGGACGTTGTTATGGGCGCTACTGTCTCGGCTTATCAATTTGGATAGCTAGCCATCATTAACAACAGGGAACTTGTATTACATAAAGGCAAATTTCCGACAAAAACAACAATACTAATTTTTACTAAACCTTCAGTAGCGGCAGCACGACTTCACAGCGAAGCTACTTGGGCTGAAGGTCAACACACTTGTTATAAACTCATTATACCTAACGAGGAAATAGCCTTAGCCTATGCCAAGTTAGCTTATAGAAAATGATAAAGGGAAAAGAGTATTAGATACTTGAAGCTGTATTACGTAAAAATGAAATTCATTCAACGTTGCCAAACATTAAAAAACCGCCCAATTTAGCAGTCTGTTGAACAAAAACCCTAACGCTTTTTCTAGCATTTCTTTAGCTTATTCAAAATACACCGCACTTATTTGACATATAAGTGCGGTGTGTTTATATAACCTTAACTAATCCGTTTTATCGGCGACCAAACTTCCGTAAACCTTGCGGTGTAAAGACGTCAACACTGAAACTCAGATCTTCATCCCCAGATATAGTAAACTTTGGAGCTCCAAAGCCCATCTCTTTTCCAGCTTGGTGCTGCCAATAAGGGTACGTGGCATATCGTCCATTGATTAAGTCAACATGGACATCACCTATCGCTCTACTGATATTAGGGCCGTAGAAGAAAACATTATGTTGTTCAGCTACACGCCAAAGCCTTCCTTTCCCATCATATGCTTCACTTGCTAAACCTAACCACGTGTCTTCATCAAAGTACGCGACTTGCCTTTCATATAAATCTCGAAAACCTTCCTTGATGTTTTTCTCAACCACCCAAACCCTATGTAACTCATAACGCACCAAGTCTTGGTTTAAATGTTCTTCACCAAAGATCTCATCAAAGCTTGTTTCTGCGTTTGTTAGCTTATAGTTGTTATATGGAACATAAATTTCTTTCTTAACTGGTTTTGAAAAGCTGTGTCTTGGATGTAAACCACCAAACCACATCATCCAGCGATCTTCTGATGTTACTTGACCATCCGCCCCAAAAGCAGAGCTATCATGAAAACCAATTTCAGGCGCTTTCCTCACTCGACGTTGACCAGGAATATAAAGGTAAGCATGCGTACTGATATCAGCTGCGTATAAACATGCGCCAAAAACTAGACCTGCAGAACGAGGAGGGGTTTCGATTAATTGCGAACCACAGTAAATAGAACCGCCATGAAGGTTTAAGTATTCTTCCTGCTTAAGCTTGCTTGAGCCCTTTGCCCACCAAGGCCAAAGATGACGAAGGCGCGTGATAACATCTGTTCTATGTCCGTTAGAGTCAATCAGCGCACCATTCACCATTGCATCCATCGACACTTCTCGAAAAGCTAACAAATGATTCCAAACCGCTTCCTCACCTGTCTCAGGGATCGGAAAAGGAATACCACCACCATCTACCTGATCAACTAGGCAAATCTTTCCTTCTGTTTGGTATTCAGGGCATACTTTTACTTTTTTGGCTTGCTCCAAGGTTGCGTCATAAACCCATTGGTCATACGAACCAGTCCTATGCGTGGGAAAGATATTCATCTTAAAACTATCGGGATACTGCTTAAACATTGCAATCTGCCCCGGCGTCAACTTGTCTTGATGATCAGTATAGTTAGCCGCAGTAATCGTAAATAAAGGTTTTTCATTTACAAAAGGATCGGCTAGTGACTCTCCATTTCCACCTTCAACTCCTTTAATTGGCTGACTACTCCACTCAGGGATAGTACCTTCCGCATTACCTGCACGAATCGCCCCCATTGGAGTGAGCTCTGTTCCTTCGACACCTAACTTTTTTAAGCTTTCCGAGTCTAGTTTTGCCAGTGCTAGCACCGGTGATAAGAGAACCGACAAACAAACAACTATCAAGCTCAGGTTCTTTTTATTTAATATTATCATTCTATTTCCTTGAATTTTAATGGTATTACGTTAGTGTGCTGCCACTTAAAAAGAGTAGCTAATATTGGCCTGCACAAAATCTCTATCAGTTGAATCATTTAAGCGACCTCCACCTTGATTCAGTAGATGCTTTTCTCCATAAAATGCTGTCCAGCTAATGCCACCCGTGATCGTCTCACTGCCATAGCTAAAATTAACACCTAACGTTAAGGCCTTTCTATCCTCAACAAATACAGGTGCAATTTCATTTGAGATGCCATCCACATCGTACTTAAAAGCGATGTAAGGAAGTACATTCACAACTTTAAAGAGCGCTGCGTTATACGTTAAGTTATGCAGTAGTTGAAACCCTGAGAAATTATCAGTCACATGGGGGTTAAATAGCGACCTAGCCCCGAAGCCTAAATCCCTGTCTTTTGGTATACCGTCAACCCAACCATATGCAACTTCAATCAGAGTTGAGCTATCGTCTGCACCAATCATGTGATTAACACCCCAAACACGTTGAAAAGTTACTTGAATTTGGTGCCTATCAACAACGTCATAACCCTGAATCTTTTGTCCTGGCGCACATGCTGTAGTAGCACAAGCACCAACAGGTAAACCAAAACCATTAAGAATAGACTCCGTCAGCTGAATAGGCGAATCTTTACGTAGACTGTATTCACCACCAATCGCCCAACTTGCTATATTCGTGTTAAATGACGCTCCAAATCGTTCAATATTGTCAGGGTATTCCAAAAAGAATTGTCCTGTCCCAAAATAACTGGAGATAATGGGCACATGGTCATGCAAGTTTTGATAGTAAAGCGCAAACTCTGTTCCATTGAACAAGCCTGGGAAAAACTTCCGAACAGCAAGCCCATACTGACCGCCCCCTGGCTGCTCATTACTGGTCCTAACAAGACCTATATCACAAGGCACTCCATCAGGTGATATACAAGCACCATCAATTACCCCGTTACCGGCATGATCGTAACCGCCCCCCTCACCAATAGCATCAAGCGTTGCAAAAAAACTTCCAGCTGGATCCAGTTCGATTCTGTCAAAATCAAACAAATAGAACGACTCAATTGTCCAATTATTATCAGAATTCCACGACACATAAAATGCATTACTACCAATAAAGGCATCCTTCAAAGCAAGCCCAGGTTGCCTTAATTTATTTACATCTACGGTATTTATGTCATTAAGCGCACCTTGAATAAAAGTATTTTCTCCCCAACTGATCACTTGTTGCCCAAGCCTAATATTGAATTGCTCATTATCACCAAAATAACCATAAACAAAGGCATCGGTTAGTGTCACATCTGACACAAGCTTATCCTCAGCATCTGAAGCTAACTTTAAATCCGCATATTCAAAATCATGAAAATAATTCCCGCGTACCAATAGGCCTACATTTTTATAATCCAATGTGAGCGTGCTTGAGCCACGAATAGCATTACTAAAAATGTCTCCCTTATCTTGAAAAGATCTATTACCGTAAGATGATCCTAAATTTGCTTTATCAGCATTTTCAGTTCTCGCTGAAATACCGTACGTTATATCTGTATCAAATGAGCCTTTAAGCTGCCCTGAATAAAATTTAAACGCATAGGCCCCTGTCGATTGTGACAGTAACACCGCACAGCCGAGCGCAATACCGGCGTTTGATTTAAGAAATAATTTCCATTTCATTTATAATTCTCCTTATTTATTATTTACAACCTTTTTAATAAAATACTAAGTTAGCTCCTTCCTAAATATACCTCCCCCTTAAGTTACTTACCAAGCCGTCCAACCGCCATCATGTGCTATCACCTGCCCCGTCATAAATGATGCAGCGTCACTGGCTAAATACACTAGCAGTCCAGCCAGCTCTTCTGGATCGCCCGTTCTATTCATCGGTGTTAATTCTTGTAGCTTAGCTAGCAATGCATTAATTTCTGCCTCTGATGACGGTAGTGCTTCTTTACCTAACTGCGTGCCTAAATGCCAACCCGGTGCTATCGCATTGCAACGGATACCATCACGGCCATACTCCACCGCTATTTGTTTAGTAAATGTTGCCACCGCGCCTTTAGATGCGGAATAGTTTGCAGCAATGGCTGACAAGTCATTTGACACGCCAGCTAAGCCAGCTATAGATGAAATATTAATAATGGAGCCTTTTTTCTGCTCCATCATTTGCGGTAAAACGGCTTTAGCGCATAAGAAAACACCGCGAGTATTAATAGCATCAACTCGATCCCAGTCACTGACCAACATCTCATGCACGCGATGCGCAGGACTTGCAATACCGGCATTATTTATCAGAATATCTAAGCGCCCGTGCTCCTTAATCGTGCCGTTGACCATCGCCGAAACAGAGTCGGGATTACTAACATCAACTATAAGCGAAGTTGCCTTACCACCGGCATTGCGAATCTCTTCAGCCGTGCTTTCAGCCGATACGGCATCAATATCTGCTGAAACAACCGTTGCACCCGCCACGGCCAAAGCGCGAGCAAATACATTACCTAAACCTGAGCCCGAACCAGTAACAAGCGCGACCTGCCCATCTAAGCGAAATAGCTCTAATGAAAACGCTGGAAACTGACTCATTGCGCCGTGTAGCCGCCATCAATGGGAATAATCGCACCCGTGATAAACCTTGATTCGTCACTAGAAAGAAAGGACACTAAATTAGCTATTTCTTCTGGCTCCGCACCACGACCTAGAGGCGTCATGCTGGAAGCCGCCTCAATAAACTCTGGTCCAATCCGCTTCACCATCGGCGTTAATACTAAGCCCGGACAAATGGCGTTAGCACGAATATTGTGCGGCGCATAAGTCACCGCCCACGCTTTCGTTAATGAGATAACCGCTCCCTTTGAAGCACAGTAAGAATGCAAACCACCCGGTGTACCAATCAGCCCACCAATTGAAGATGTGGTCGTGATTGAACCGCCTTTACCACCTGCGATCATACTTTTTAGTGCGTATTTGGCCGCTAGAAATACGCCACGGCTATTAATATTTTGAATTTTATCCCAAGCATCCACATCCAGTTCGTCGGTAGAGGCATCACCGTCTTCAAACCCTGCGTTATTAAATAGGATAGAAACCGGCCCAAATACAGCCTCAGCCGCTTCGGTCATTTTCTTCACTAAGGCTTCGTCGGACACGTCACAATATTCGGCAATCGCTTGCCCGCCCTGTTGCTTAATGAGCTCCAGCGTTTCTGCATTACCTTCTTTATTAATATCTGCAAGGCACACACTCGCTCCCTCAGATGCTAAACGAATTGCTGTTGCACGGCCCATGCCAGATGATGAACCGGTTACTATGGCGTGATGTCCTTCCATTCGTGCTGTCATTTTTTCCCCTTGCCTGTAAATTTCTGTTTGTTCTTATCGTTAAAAGAACATATTTAAGTTTTTATCAACAATCACCCGCTCTGGAAGGAAAACCATTCTCGAAATAAGCTTCAACCCCTCTTCGCTGTCCCGCACAAAATCTTGCCGCGTACCGCTATGACTTATATGATCTTTATCTCGCCTTGAGCGCAATAAGGTAAATTTACTTCGAACATCGTAAACACCTTCCTCATCGGTACAAAAAGATTCAATATTCGTTATTGTGCGAATGTGCCTAGTGGCTGGGTCATTAAGCCAAACCATACCGGTATCTTCACGCGCCGCTCTTTGCTTTAGCTTCTCAAAGCTTTCGTCATAAATCATTGTTTCGCAGATTGTGCTACTACCGGGCCTGTTACGCCGGTAGGTATTCATCGGGATAGGCATTTTATAAGTGATACTTTCATCCAACATCGACAACCAATCGTCGTAACGTTCCTCGTCTAAAACTCTCGCTTCAGCCGCTAAAAACCGTTCGATTCGATAAGCTGTTTCCATGCTCGTATCTTTGCCAACTGCTGCTATTTTTTTCTTAGCCATTAGCCGCCTCCTTCTGTTCAATCTTCTCAGGTAAAATTTCGCTTGTGGTCTCAGCCAACATGGTTCGTTGCCACTGCGCATAAAATTCACGCTGGCAAAGCTCATTAACAATACCCGGAGAAGCATCACCCGGGCCTTCCCAATCCATTGTTCGACCTGCCGCCATCCCAAGCCAGCCTTTCATTTGACGAGTTGCATAACCGTTTGGTGAATGCGTAATCGCTTCAGTAAAGTCGCCATCATCGCCTTCTAAAATCCCTGCTGAACCAAACGTTTGACCCACGTGTTTAACAATAATTTCTTTTACGTGGGCAGGGGTGTTCTTATCTGCCATAGAGTAGGTCGCCACTTCAAAAGAGCCCGGGCCCTTGGGGTGAATAACGCGAAGTAGATTTAACCCTTGAATAATTTGTAGGTTAGGGAAAACACCCATATGCATTTCTGAGCCCAATAGTTGCTTACCGCGAACTTCGCCTAAACGCTCAATAGCGCTGGGTCTAAATTTTTCAAGGTGCTCAATGCAGGGCTCAGGGTTATCGTACAAGGCATAACCCGATTGCCCATCGAGCGTTGATAAAACGGTATGCGGTGGTATTGCAACGTGCATTTGCCCTGAGTCGTCATAACCGGTGTTGTCTTTACCAATGCCGAGCACTGTTTCTGCACGACCTTGACCGATCGTACCCACTACGCGCATGGCACCGGCATGTGCCCAAGCGACGTGATAGCCATCACCAATTGCATTTTCAACCGGTAGTTTCCAGTTGCCTGGAATTTCTACGCGGAAGGGCGTGCCAATAAGCTCCATCCCCTCGGGAGAAGCATCAAGTATCACATCTAGGTAATAGGTCATATCGCCCAAATATTCGACAAGGTCGGGGCCTTCTTCTGCAAAGGTGCCAAAGATCATGCCCTTGTAATTCTGCACACGAGCAACCGGCACTAAGCCCAATTTGCTGCGGTCAAAGTTGTCATATACTTCTTCTTCGAGCGGAACAGCCGCTAACTCACCCATATTGTCAAATGCCCAACCATGGTATGAACAGGTGAAGGCTTTAGTTTTACCCCATTCGGCTTGGCAAACTTTATTACCACGGTGACTGCATGCGTTAAGAAAGGCTCTTACTTCATTGTCTTCGCCACGAACAACAATAACGTCATCCTCGCCCATATAGGTACGCAAAAAATCACCCGCTTCGGGTATTTGGCTATCGTGCCCTAAAAAAAGCCAGCAACGATTAAATATCTGTTTTAACTCATCTTGATAAATATCAGGATCCCAAAAGATGCTTCGTGATTGAAGCATTGTTTCGTTATCTATCAATTCATTGTAATCAAACTTACTCATCTCTCACCCTCCTTAAGGTCTCTCTTCAGTTACTACCACCGTATTTGCATTAACCTATTTGCTCTTTGCCTGCATCCATATCTGACATGACTGCTGCTGCCGCTTGCCATGATGGTTTTTCGCGCAAACGAGCTAACCAACTTAAAATATTGGGGTAGGGCATTAGGTCCAGACCAAGAAGAAATGACAGTGAAGTAATCCCGCCATTCGCGATATCTGCAATGGAATAATCACCCGCAATATAATCTTGCCCCGCTAATTGCTTATTAAGAATATTTAACGTGCCTAAAAAAGCCTCTTTGGTGCTGGCGACCGTTGCCTCATCAGGCTCAGGCGCTGTCATCGCAAAAAAGAAATTTAATAGCGCCGGTGCAAAACTTGCTCCTTCCCACGCCACCCATTGCTGCACTTTTGCCCGTTCTTTTGGGTCTGTTGGTAATAAACCCGTTGCAGGGTTTGCCTCCGCAAGGTATTGAAGAATAGCCCCGGATTCCCAAAGAACAAAGCCATTGTCATCTATTGTTGGCGTCACACCATTCGGGTTTATTTGTCGGTAAGGCGCATCGGCAGGTCGGCAGTCAGCCATCCGGTCTAGCGCGTTGATTTCGTACTCAACCCCCATTTCTTCTAGCGCAATGACGGCTTTACAGCCATTACGAGAACCACCAAATGGATCGCCTTCTGCTTGTATGTGATAAAGCTTAATCATGTTCTCTTTCCTTATGTGATTATTAAATTAGATGGCTGTTAGGCCGCCATCGATACAAAAGTTTTGCCCTGTTGCGAAGCGAGACTCTTCCGACGCGAGATACAGTGCGCAGTAGGCAATATCTTCTGGCTGACCTAAAACATCCATCAACTGCAATTTCATGATGTCCTCAATCATTTGTTTTAAGACCTCTTTATCTGGGAAGACAGCAAACGCCGGTGTTTCAATCAAGCCAGGGGAAATACTGTTGACGCGAATTTTGGCATCAGCGAATTCAGCCGCCAGCGTTCTTGTCATCGCAATCACGCCACCTTTGGTCATTGAGTGTGCAAATTGATGAATATGCCCCGCAAAGGTCGAACCGATAACACCCGCAGCAGACGCCGTATTAATAATTGAGCCTCCACCACGCCGTTTCATAATGGGGAAGGCGTGCTTGATGGCGTAATACACCAAATCTAGTTCATTGCGTACTAGCCAATGCCAATCTTCGGTTGAGAACTCATCAATCTTGCCGTAGCGCACCGCTGAGGCGTTGTTGTATAAAATATCGAAGTCACCGTAGGTTTCTACTGCAAAATCAACCCAGCTTTTGACTTCATCTTCATCGCCAAGATCAACGATACGGCTGACCATTTCACCGCCCGCATCAATAACTCGCTGAACTGTTTCTTCACTCTCGGCTTGTTTCACGTCGCAACCAACAATTTTGGCGCCTTGTGCGGCAAACATTTCTGCTGCCGCCCGACCTTGGCCACCAGCCGTTCCTGTGATGAGAGCGACCTTCCCCGCTAAACGCCCAGTCATAAGATAGTCCTGTCGCTAAAACCTGTTTTTTTAACCATTCTAAGCAGGTCAATGCCTGTGCCTAAAACCGGTGCTTTCCATTTGTACACCGCATTATCAACCTCGCACATGGCAAGAGCCGCTCTAGATAACTTCAGATCTTCGCCGGTCAAATCAGATAATTTGAATTGGTTTAAGTATTCAATAATAGCCGGCAGTTTTGGCAACATTGCATAATGAAAAGAATTGATCTCATCCATTGTGCTGTTCATACGTTTAACCAATCTATCTTCGGTCGTTTCCAAAGCCCACTGGTTAATTTCCGCTTCGATCTCACTGGTATCTGGACGTGCTATAGCTTCGCTCATTTCAACTCTCCCGTTCCTTTCATTGCGCTCATTAGGCGATGATAATAAGCACGTATAACGTTTTCCTGCTTATTGATATAAACCTCTTTAATAACACCTGCATTAAAATTCATTTGAATTCCTTCCGCGGTGTATAAATCTTCAGTTAGCACATCTCGAATCTGGATTCGGCCTTGTTCAGAGTTAAACTGTTGCCCAAAGTCCTCCACTTCCCCCGTGTGAAAGAAATCAACCTCCCAAAAACATTCTCCTGGAGCAATTGGGAGTGTTCTTTGAACTAAAATTTGTCCTTTCTGGATAAATAACACAACGTTGGGGAATAATAAGTAAGCATCAAAAATCCATAATGGGTGGTCTTCATTTAAAACACCCTCACCATCATTTGCAGTAAACTCATTTTCTGATTTTGTGTATAAGGATGTCGCCCCGTGTTTAGCTGCTAGTAGCGCCACATCAGTTTGTATTCCAGCCATCTGTTCTGGGCGATATGCACAAACTCTTCCAGGAATGCCGATACTATCGGGGTAAACATCAGAAGGTGCGTGCGTCCCAGGAATTGCACCGGCGATTGTGTTTCGGTGTGTTTGGTCAACGTGGTAGCCTTCAATTTGCGCATCAACTAATAATTTCCAGTTGGCATTAAATTTAGCTCGCCAACCATAACTCCAAGTCCAATCTTTATTGCCTAGATACTTGTCAAATGAATCATTAAGCGGTTCTAGGTACTTTCTCAATGAAACGCTGGGCTCTAGGTCTAAGTTAATAAACACAAATCCGCCCCACACATCGACAGACACTTTCTTAAGGCCTAATTTGCTTTTATCAAGATCGCTAAAAAGTTCTTCGCCCGGCACATCTGCTAATTTTCCTTCTGAATCAAATACCCAACCATGAAAACCACAGGTCATGAATTTTGCTTTGCCACAAGGCTCGTTCAAAACATGTGCACCACGGTGGGTACACGCATTGTAAAAAGCGTTTACCTGCCCATGCTTATCTCTAGTAATAATGATTGATGTTTCTAAGGCATCAATAAAAAAAGTAAAAAAATCACCATGCTCGGCAACGTCGCTTTCCCTGCCCGCCATTAACCATGTTTTCTTGAATATCTGCTCTTTTTCCTGCTCAAAAAAGGCTTGCGATGAATAATGATCAGACGGAATAGCATCCGTTCCAAGTTCATGCGAGCCAAGTGGCGGTATTGCCATAACATCTACATTTCCCATCTTCTATTCCCCATTTCAATTAATCAATTTTGACGAGATATATTAATACCGTCATCTTCACCTTCATTACATAACGAATGTTAGTTAGTGAAGCAGAGTATTCGAAACCTGTCTATAAGAATTTGCTTATGTTATGCATCTTGTCACATATGGTGAATTTAAGCCGTCAACATGCTTTTCTTAAACGCTCACCTCTTGGCTTATTTTTTTACCATAGGGCTCAAATAATTCACACAAGATCCGCCCGACAATAGGCACTATCCGACACCACCAATGAATGAAAAATTCACAGCTTGGCTATTCGATGTTACGGTAAGTGTCAACTAAATAAGTTAGGAAGAAACAATGAGTAGACTACTTTATATCCAAGCTTCTCCACGTAGCGACCGCTCAAACTCTACCGATATAGCAAATACCTATATCGATGTATTTAAAGCCGCTTCCACAGACAATACCGTCACCACGCTGAATGTTTGGGATATGAACTTGCCCGAATTCGATGGTGACCACCTGAATGCCAAGTACAATTTTTTACACGGCCAAAATCCTAGTGACGCTGAAGCTGCTGCTTGGCAAGAAATTGTTTCTATTGCCGACCAGTTTAAAGCCGCTGACCGCTATTTATTTAGCGTGCCCATGTGGAATTTTTCAATTCCATACAAACTAAAGCATTTTATTGATGTTATTACACAACCAGGGCTTACGTTTAGTTTCTCACCGGAAACTGGCTTTCAAGGTTTGCTCACTGGCAAACCCGTTACTGCCATTTATTCACGTGGTGTCGAGTACGATAACGACGAGGCAAGGAGCATGGACTTCCAAAAACCTTATCTCGAGACGGCACTTAGGTTTATTGGCTTTAGCGACATAAATAGCATAATAGTTGAACCAACCTTAGCTGACCCAGATAGCCTGACCAACACCATAAAAACCGCAAAGGTGGCGGCGGCAGCTTTTGCAAACAAATAATGGATTTACGATTAAAAGATAAAATTGCCTTTGTCTCCAGTTCTAGCCAAGCATTGGCTTTGTCATCACCAACATTGGTGCTTCAATACGTGTGGAGGGAGGGGTGGTAAAACCCTATGTTTAATACTGGTTAAGCCGCTACTACATTTTTCACGCCACGGACCTAATAGCTAAGTTATTTTGCTAGTGCTACGTGACGATGTGCCCAACACGAAATTAACTGTTATCGCTCAGTCAATGACTGATTGCCGTTCTTAACCTTTCTTGTGTGTTCTTCGCTGCCGGTATTGCTGTATCCACGAAAAAATAAATCTGTGTGTTTTTACTCCTTCTCGCTTTCGCAGGTGCTTTACTGGCTACTTTTCCCGTTGGAAATATGGGGCACGTTTTCTACCAATCGGGCTCACGGGGTGGGCCCTAATAGTGACATATACACAATGAATCAATAGGTTGCCGGCTATCTGCCTCATTACACCTGAGCTAGGCTTTGGAATTCTCATGGTAGTGGGTACGCAATTTATATTAGAAGGTGAGTATCTACTACGGACTTTTTTATTGCTGCTACCCTCTTTTTACCGACCAACAATCTTCTACTACTCAATACCCCGATATTCAGGCTGATGCTAAAGTAGGAGGGCGACAGCCAGTATCTAAAGCCGCCCTTCACTCTAATTAAAGGGTAATCGTTCTTTATTGGCTTGGGAAATCCCAAGGCACTGACAAGCGACCGTCCTTAAACATTGCTTGAATATCTTTTTTGAGCACTTTACCCGTTAAACCTTTTGGCAAATCATCTACGAGTACTAGTGCCTTTGGCACTTCAAATTTAGCCATGCGTGTTTTGCTAAAAGCGATAACCTCATCGGAGTCAAATGCATCCGCATTCTTTGCAATAATAACCGCTACAACCGCTTCATCCCACTCTGGGTGCGGCACGCCAACGACTGCTACCTCCGTAATATTTTCATGCTCATCCAATACATTTTCAACCATACTAGGGAAAACGTTAGCAGAGCCGGTGATAATAAGATTATTTTTTCTATCCGTTAAATAGAGGAAGCCTTCCTCATCAATATAGCCGAGGTCATTGGTACATAACCAACCACCTTGTAGTGCTGCATTAGTTTGCTCTTCCAGCCCTAAGTAACCCGTCATCACAGAGTCTGACCTTAGCCAGATTTCACCTATGGTGTCTGGTGGACAAACAACATCCTTATCATCACGTATCTCAACATCAAAGTGTAGCGTTGGTCTGCCACAAGAACGCAGCAAGTGTTCTTCACCAGCCAACCCCCTTCTAGTATCTTCCGGTGACATCACACATATCCAACCGCCTGTTGCTTCGGTCACGCCATATAACTGTGACATATCACAGCCAAACGCCTCGGTTGCTCTACGAATAAGCTCAGGGGTGCTAGGAGAAGACCCATAGGTAATCAAACGCAACGAGGGTAGTTCAATCCCTTTTTCTTCTTTTAATTGAATAAGGCGGCGCATCATTATCGGCACCATAATAGTAACCGTTACTTTATGCTTGTTAATATGTGCAAAGTATTCATCAGGGTCGAAGTCACCTTCGGGTAACACTGAGGTCATTCCATTAACCGTATTCATCGTAATTAACACGAATGTTATCCACGCAGAAGACGTTGGCGCATACCAAACATCATTAGGTGCCAAACCTAAGTTCAACACTGTATTCATCATCGCTTCGCGTAATGCGACCTGGGATAATAAAACGCCTTTAGGCGAACCCGTAGTCCCTGATGTATAGCTAATCGCCGCTAAATCATCATTATGTATTTCTGGTAAGGTCACATCTATATCGCTACTACTTAGCAGCTTTTCATAATCATAGGGCAGCTCGTGCTCGCCACCATAGCCGATCAGAATGATGCCTTCGGATGCTAATTTTTCGGGCAGATCACCCATTAACTCAACACAATTTGCTTGCACTAGCACAACTTTTGCATTTGAGTCTTTGATCACATACAGCATTTCTTTAGGAGAGAAACGCCAGTTGATACCGACACGAGGCGCGCCTAATTTAAGGCACCCATGGAAAGCTTCATATATTTCTATATGCTCATGTGAAAGTATGCCAACGACATCACCTTTACCAATACCTTCTTTTTGTAATGCTTTTGCAAAGAGATTAGCCCTTTGATTTAGCGTAGCCCAATCTATTGAACGGTCTCCTTCATAAAACGCAATCTTTTTGGGCATCGCTTTTGCTGCACGCAGCAAAAAATCCCTAACCAATGCTGTCATTTACTCTTCCCCGTCTTTTAATTTAAAAAATAGCAGCTCATTTTTTTTATCTATTGTTTTAAAGCTTGCTACGACTGCTGAACCGACCTTGTATTCTTGGTTCTCTTTTACTTCTATATGTCCCATAACCCGGGGCCCTTCTTCCAATTCAATTAAAGCAACCGTGTAGGGGATTTTGTCATTGAAATAAGGGTGAAAACTACGATGAAAAACAACATAGCTATAAATCACACCCCTGCCTTTCGATGCCAGCCATTCAAGTTTATTAGACCCACACTCGTCGCACACAACCTGCGCTGGCGGGAGAAAAGTCTGGCAAGCCTGACACTGTTGAATCAACACCTTGTGTTGTTCCATCCCATCATAGAATGGCTTTGCAACATCAATAATGGTTGGCCAAATCACACCTTCTTTTGGATATTCCATAACGCCCTCTATTGCCCCATTATTAATGCTGCGTGATACTGCATTCGTCCACCGTATCCGGTAACTAGTACATTATCTAGTTTACTTAATTGCCGTTCGCCCGCCTTATTTCGCAATTGCATAATAGCTTCTGATACAGCTGTAGCACCCTGCATATAATAGCCAGATAAATGCCCGCCACCTGTATTCACAGGTAATTGACCACCTGGGCCTATGCCTTTTTCGACAATGAACTCAGCTGCTGTGCCTGGCTCACAAAAACCACACATCTCGAGGTTTATCAGCGTTGAAATACTAAACGCATCATAAAATTCACAGGCATCAATATCATTGGCTGAAACACCTGCCATTTTATAGGCTGTTTCTGCGGCTTTTTTAGCCCCTGTTTCTATCTCTGGTTGAAAGCCTCTGCGGTTGGTATTTCCCTTGTGACCTTGCCCCATACCATAAATAAACGCCGCTGGCTCCGGTTGATCGGCCGCTGATGCAGCATCACTCACCACCACAGCAATTGAACCATTAACAGGGTATGCACAATCCAACATTCGCAACGGCTCTACTAACCAAGGTGATGCATGATGGTCTTCCATCGTCATTGGTTTTTTGATTTTCGCAAGAGGATTCAATTTTGCCCACTCACGATTTGCCATTGCTACTAACGCTAAGTCGTCTGTTGTTCGGCCATACACCGCTAAGTATCGCTGAGCCGCCATCGCATAGGCGGCTATTGCACTGTAAAAGCCATTCGCTATTTCGATGCCTAACTTACCCATCATCGGCATGGCAATAGCAAACGATTCCGCTGCTGAGCTATCCGGCTGTATAGGTGTATCTGCAAAAACACAAACTACTTTCGTGGCCAAGCCTGACTGAATAGCCATGGTTGCTTGCTGCAGCGTTTGAATCATCGAACTGCCTTCTGCCTCGACCACATTCAACAAGCCCAAGTTTTTTAATCCGGCATAATCTTGAAGATCCATCGGCATTGCCGATAAATCTTCAATAGGGCTTTTATTGATAAGCAAACCATCGATATCTGAATGCTTTAAACCTGCATCATCAATTGCCAAGCCAATAGCTTCTACCGCTAATTGCCAAGATGTCGCCGAGTATTCACGGCTTAACTCGGTCATACCCAAGCCTGTAACAGCTGATAAAGGTGTCCTTTTCATCCGACTAAATTAGAAACGACAAGGTTGGGATTGGCTGCAATCCATTCACAAGAATGATTTTCTTCATGTGCATTTGGAAAGCGTCATCTCGTCGGCTTAAAATATAAACTAAGCGACCTGACCAAATTCTAAATGTATTGGTTGCTTGAGCAGAAAACTCCGGTAAATAAAAGTTAGCTTCAACTTTATATCGCCCATCCGCTTCTTCTGAATACTCATAATTAGAAATGACTCGGCGTAAACCCGATACAGGCAATTGACTATACCGATAGCCTGTTTTGAGTTGGCGAATTCGTGTAGCAATCCGAGTACGGTTATCGTACAAATGAGATACTTTTTTAGCTGGATCGTCACCTTCTTTAAGCGGCACCCAATACACTGCATCATCAGCCCAAAGGTCTTCCCACTCTTGGTATTGAGACTCATCCGCTAACCTAGCCTCGCGAACTATAAATGCTTCAAGCTCTAACGCAATATCATGTGATACGCTTCCCATTGTTTTCTCCCCGTCCTTACAAGACGATAGTGATACGTTTCCCATTACTTCACTCCTGTCATTACGTCACGGTAGTGAAACCAAAACCCTCGATTAGATGTTTCATCTGTCATATGAGACGTGATGACACCATCTTTATCACTCGTTTCGCGATTTAAGCCTCGGCTTAAATCGCACCAAGGATCACCCGACAACAACGCTATTTGCGCTCTTTCTGCAATGCTTGCATCATCCGCTAGCAAGAAAGCTGCTGGACCTAAGGCACCCTCACTTTGTCTCAGTAATTTAAAGTCTAATTCTGGAGCGCCATCAAGAAACATTGGCGTACTCCACTGAACCGCTGAATTCGTGCCTGTTGGTTGAAAAATAACAATATTCATCTCACCCAAAAACAGATTAGGAAAAATACAGGCGTGCGGTGGACCAGCGTATAAAATTTTATCCGCCTTTTCCTGCCCATAAGCCTCTCGCATACTATCGACGTATGATTTAACCTTCTCAGGTGTTGAGCCTAACCAGTCCAGTGTTTTCGCATAACCCGCTGAGAAGTCAATTTCAGTATGCCCATTACCCCAGTCTTTTATAACGCCCTGAATACTATCCTCGGCACCGACAAACTCTCCATACTGAGAGTCAATTGCCATAACAAAAGATTGATGCACATAATTAACGTGATAGCCATCAGTGTCATTTTCAGGCAGCATCTTCCAGTTCGCGTCAAAGTGCTGACGAACCCAACCACCTCGCAAATCAATTTTCCCAGTTGGCGACATTTCACAAGAACGGTCAATTAACGATTTTGCATTACCGAGGTAATCATCAAAACTGAGTTCTGGTTGGACAAACGAGGCAAAAACAAAACCACGATAACTATCACTCACCAATGTTTGCAGACCCAGCTCCGCTAACGGCTTCTCAAAGCCACCGGGGTAAGCTACGTCCATCAAGGTACCATCTAAACCAAACACCCAACCATGATACGGGCAAGTAAAGTTACGCTTATTACCCTCTGCTTCATTACACAGCATATTGCCTCGGTGCATACAGCGGTTAGCATGCACCTTTATAGAACCATCTTTATCACGAACCATGATCACGGATGAACGGCCAATTTCTCGAACTAAGTAATCGCCCCTTTCTTTTATTTCACTTTCATGGCCGACATACACCCAGCTCTTATGAAAAATCTTTTCCAACTCATCTGCGTATATTTCATCCGAAGTATACAAAGACCCATGTACTTTATCCGATTGAATAAGGTGGTTATAATCAATTTCTGTTGTCATTTTGACTCCTTCAGTTATTTCCCTCAGCCTAAGCATTTACTTTCTTCATTTCAATGACTTAGGTCAGTTTTATCATTAAATCCATCGCCTTACTTGCGAACAAAAAAGGCTGTATTCATTCTCAAACAGTGTTGTTAAGGCTCTCTCTTCTGGCTTAATTTGGAACTGGTTCATATAAGCTACATATATTACTAAGCAAATAAAACCATACGGCGAACCAAGCCAAACCAGCCACGCTATCAAAAAAATTAAGTTTCCAACATACATTGGATTTCTTGTGTATTGGTAAATTCCACTTGTTACCAGGCTTGATGCATTATTTGGCTTGATCGGGTTAACCGTCGTTTTTGCTTGCATAAACAACCACAGCGCAGCGAAGTCCACCAATAAACCCAGTGCTACAAACACACCGCAAACAATTGACTTATAGGGCACCTCAACAGCTGGCGTCCCAAGTTTGCTAGCCAACAGCCACATAAGAGCGGCCATTACTAATGCTACAACTGGTGGTGGTATTTTTCGCTCTAAACTAGATAGCATTCAGTTATTTAATATCTGCAATAACAGCCCTTTCCACAAACCTTTCTGGCAAGGTGTTTGGCAGGGCATAAGGAATAATATCCGCCGTATCATAAAACTCCTCGATAATTGGGTGCATCATTTTTCGCCATAAAGACGGCACCAACGCTACAAATAAAATATTCAGGTAGCCAAGGGGCAAACGCGGTGCTTTATCCATCACTCTCAACACCTGATAAGGGCGTCCAACGTTAGCGTGGTGATCTGAATGCCGATCTATTTGACACATAAAAAAGCTGCTAATAATCATGCTGTCATCCCAGGCATGTTCAGGGCGAATTTTTTCATAAGTACCGTCCGCGTTTTGTTTACGCATTAAACCATAATGCTCCGCAAAATCTGCCGTCGCCAACAACATCCTTGGAAATAGGTACTGCAAAATAAATAGCGGCAAACTTAACCAGCCAAAAAGGTAGACCAAGAAAGAGAACCAAGCCACTTGCGCTAACGTAATCTTAATCATTTTGTTATCGAAGTTTAGCCAGCTTAGACCCTTTCGAGTTAAACGTTTTGCTTCAACCTGCCAAGCACAAATTGATTTTCTAATCGTACTGCGCAAAGCAAAGCGCCAGAAATTCTCACCATAGGGTGCTGTCGCATGATCTTCTGGTGTAGCAACAGTTAAGTGGTGGTGGAAATTATGATACACATAAAAGTCGGCCATACTAATCGGAGTCATTAGTGCTTGCCCCATAAATCGGTCAAACTGATTACCGTGGTGACAAAGCTCATGACCTGGCGTAGCGCCAAAGCCTGTTACCAAACCCAGCGACAAAGCCAAACCAATAATTTCACCTTGGGTTAGTGGCTGATAAGTAATACCCAATACCGTGAACATATCCATCGGCGTATTCGTTATTAATGAATAACAAAATAATGTAATCAAAAATTGCACCGGTATATACGCCCATAACATCACGCGATAAAACAGACTTTGCTCCAGTTCTTGTTCCATTTCAGCTGGTGCGTTAATAGGATCATCACCCACGATAGGGTCTAGAATCATACAAATAACAAATGCCCCCACTGTTAACCAATACCAATGCCCACCTCCTAAAAAGTGCGCCACGACTGGCGTGGTTGCAAATAACAATATCGGTATCGTCGTGAAGCGGGTAACGATACTAACCTTTCTCTTAATATTCTCTGGGGCGTTTACAGCTGGAAACATTGTCTTTCCTTTACTCAAATTACTCATTAAATTTAATTATAAACTTTTATTTATAACAGTCAGTAGTTAGATTAAATCATTTTAAGACAATAATCACTTTTCCTAATATTTAAGTATGATTTTCAATAAAAGTTACTTATCATCCTTAATTGCTCTCTTGGCCATTTTAATAACGGCCCTTACAACAGCCTAATCATCAGGAAAACCATGCAAAAATCTAATATTCAAACAGGCTCTTTTCAAACTTTTTTAAATGAAGCAGGAGAAGATAACGATACCGCTATTTTATTACTGCATGGCTCTGGCCCCGGTGCCAACGCCATGTCTAACTGGCAGTTTGCGCTACCTTTCTTAGCTGAAAATTATCATTGCCTTGCTCCAGATATCGCGGGTTTTGGCCTCAGCCAACATAATTCACCTCCAAGTGGCACTAGTGAATGGATTGATATTTGGGTGCAACAACAAATTGATTTATTAGATGCGAAAGGTATCGAGCAAGCTCATATTGTGGGTAATTCCATGGGCGGCGGCGTGACTTTACACCTGCTTAGCAGACACCCTGAGCGCTTCAAAAAAGCAGTTCTTATGGGCCCGGTTGGCGCTCCATTTAAACCGACCGAAGGGTTAACCAAAGGTTGGGAGTTCTACAAGAACCCTTCTCAAGACGCCTTGGAATATTTGATCACCAAGTTCCTATACGACCCTAGTTTATTAGGTGCGGATATTGCGAAAATTGCCGCGCAGCGATTCGAAAATGTGATGAAAGATGAGGTTCGCGTCCAATTTGAAGCGATGTTCAGCGGTGGAACAAAAAAAGGTATCGACGCCTTTGTCTTATCAGATGAAGCATTGAACAATATCCCTCACCAAATGCTCATCACCCATGCACGGGAAGATTTCTTTATCCCCCTTAATAATGCCTATCACCTGATTGAAAGAATCCCTCAGGCACAATTACATGTCTTCGACCATTGCGGTCATTGGATACAAATCGAAAAGAAAGTCGCCTTTAATAACCTAACAAAGTTCTTCTTTGATGGGCTCTTAGACGACGAATAGGCTAAAAACCATCGGTTGTCAAAGGCATTTAAACGTATCGTCCAGCAAACCACTATTAGCGCCAACCTTCCGTTCTAACCACTACGTTCAGAGCCACTACACTCATTAAAAATACATTCAACGATGACCGTCATTTGGCGGTCATCTTGCATCAGAAAATATAGATTTTGGTCAACGCTTAAACCCTTCCAACTGTTCCGTTATCAAGCTCAAATCCGGTCCACGCAGTCAACGAGCTGATTGCGCTCGATAACTGCGTGGGCTGAAAAGATATTTGGTCTAGCTAATTTCCTTAGTTTTTTGCGGGTAAAGAAAACTTGCCAACGCTGGTATTAAAATAATCGCTCCCAACATGTTCACAAAAAACATATAGGCCAGCAATATGCCCATATCTGCTTGGAACTTGAGGTCAGAAAAGTACCATGTAGCAACACCAAGTGTCATGGTCACTGATGTAAATACAACACCCGTTCCCACTTCTCTTAACGACTCATAATACGACTGCAGTAACGTCTGCCCCGCGCCCATATGTGCACGCATGCGAGCAAACAGATAGATACCGTAATCGACACCAACACCCACGCCCATTGCTAAAACGGGCAAGGTTGATACTTTCAAGCCTATGCCTAAGTACACCATAACGGCGTTTGCCAAGTAAGCAACCAAAGCTAATGGTACGACGATACAGATGGTCGCCCTGATAGACATAAACGTTAAGAAGCAAAACAAACCAACCGCAGCAAAAAGAATCAGTTCAATTCTTGTTTGCGCTTTTGCAACAATCTCGTTAGTTGCCGCCATAATGCCGGCATTGCCCATTGCAGGTACAAAAGTAACACTCTCGTTTTTATTCTGCTCTTCAAATACATTAACCGCTGCCATAACACGGTCTAAGGTTTCAGCCCTATGGTCCGTTAAATAAATCGTAACCGGCATAACCGTACAGTCATTTGAGAAAAGCGCCTGTGACATTTCCACCCTGTAAATATTGGCTGAAATCATCTTCTCATTTCGAGGAATGCCCAAAAATTTGGGATTGGCTTCATAGTTACCAACATTTCGTTCACGAATAACTTGGGATAGGGCTTTAACTGATTGAACGCCTTCAACATTTTGAAGTTGCCAAACAAAGTCATCAATTGTTTGCATAACACCAAAGTTTACACAAGCACCTTTGATATCTGACTTTGCCAATATGACCATTTCATCAAGGCCCACCGAAAAGTTCGATTGAATTGCGTTGGCGTCCTGATTGTAGCGTGCATCCGGCCAAAACTCTGGCGCACCTGCCTCTACGTCACCAACAATCAACTGATCTTGTACCGACATGGCATAGACGCCTAAACCAACCGCAAGCGACAGCACGATTGCCGCGCTTTTTCTATTCGTTAAAGTCGCCAAACTTTTCCAAAAAGCATGGTCAGTCCCTTTTATACTATCTTGCGCTCTCTTAACTTCACTATCATTCAACTTAATGTAGGACAACAGTATCGGTAAAATGATTTTATTCGTCAGCAACATCACTGCCACCCCGATACTGGCAATAATTCCCAGCTCCCTAATAATAGGAATATCAATCAACACAATAACGCCAAAACCAACGGCGTCCGATATCAGCGCCGTTGCGCCTGGTATAAAAAGCTTGTAAAACGCCTGACGCGCTGCACCTACTGAGTTCTCACCACTGACGATACCGATACGCCAAACATTCGTCATCTGAATAGCGTGACTCACACCAATTGCTAAAATCAAAAAGGGCACCAAGATAGACATTGGGTCAACCCCAAAGCCCAGTAGTTTAACCAAGCCTAATTGCCAACTCACCGAAATTAACGCAGTCGCAATAACTGCCAGTGCAAGTTTTATAGAGCCTGCGAAAAAAATCAACAATACAAATGTAATAATTAAGGTGATGACAAAAAATCCAACAACCCCTTCAGCACCATCAATCACATCGCCAATAAAAGGCGCGAAACCAATAATATGAATTGAGATACCGTTCGTTTCATAGGTATCTCTAATTTTGCTTAACCTCTCAGCAAACACTTCATAATCGATTTTCTGCTTGGTTACCGGGTCAAGCTCAACCAGATCCGCAATCACTAGCGCACCCGACAGATCTTTGGCAACCGTCTTGCCTATTTCAGACGATTTAAACAGATTACTTTTAACCTCTTCAATTCGTTCAGGCGTTGCAATAAAGTCGGCCGGGACAATCTTTGATCCCGTAAAGCCTTCTTCACTAACCGCCACATAGTTAACATTGGGGGTAAACAATGACGTTACAGTACGCGCATCGACTCCATCCATCACCAACACTTCTGATGTGATCTTTTCCAATACTGTAAAAAACTCGGGGGTAAACATGTCGCCCTCCTTGTTTTCTACAAAGATTGTTACGCGGTTAGCACCACCGAATTCATCACGGTGTTCTGTAAACGTCTTCATGTACGGATGAGACAATGGAATAGCCTTGTCAAACCCAGGAGAAAGCTGCTGATTAACGCCTTGATATGTTAAAAATACTGTTATCAATAATCCAATGATTAAAAATAATAAGCGGTGCTTTAACAGCGCATCTGCCATAAAGTCAGATACCTTGTGCACAAAATTTGATTCATGTTTCATAGTCATTTATTGCTACCTTTACCTTATTCCATTAGCTCACTAATTGAAATTTTTGTGATTCCACCTGCCATCGACGATAGATAGGCGTTATCGCCTTGAATCGCTACCGCGGTATAGTCCACACGGCTCTTATTCTCTATCTTTTTAATCAATTGCCCCTTCTCATCAACCGCTAGGATAATGCCACCACGTCCTACAATTAATACACTTTTCGCATCAGCTGTTGTTGCGGAGTCGAGTAAGAATTGATCTGTTTGCGTATCAATCTTGCTCCATTCTAGTGATTCAGAATTAATCTGATATAAATTACCGCTCATGCCGAACGCTATAAATTGCTCGGCCACACTAGAAACGCCAAAGAAAGATCCCTCGTAAGGAGAAGGCACAACTTGCCAATCGCTCATTCCATCTTTTGAATAAAAAACACCGCCACGCTCTGCCACAACAAGTGAAGCATTGCCGACCTTCTCGAGTGCAAATAAATGGTTCTGGTACCAATCTTCCACCGCCAGTAAAGTGACGTTCCAAGACTCACCAGCATTTTCAGTTATCCACAACTCACCATCGGTTCCTAGTACATAACCAACTTGCGGGCTAACAAAGTTTACCGACATATAAAAGCGTTCTTCTTCTGGCTTATAATTATCGACAACCCAAGTCGCCCCACCGTCAGTGCTATGTAAAATGGTCGACTCATGGCCGACAATCCAACCTTCCGTTTTCGAAGCAAATGATATCCCCGTTAAGGTGACATCGACTGGTGATTTAATCTGTTGCCATGAATCACCATTATCGCTCGAGCTGAGTATGATACCCCTCTCACCCACTGCATAAACCTTAGCTTCATGCACCTCTAAGTCGAGGAAAATTGCTTTCGTTGATAAAGGCAGCTCTAACGCAGGCCGAGGCAATGTTTCTGCAAAGGCAGAACTTCCCATCATCAAAGATAAGCAAAAAATAATTCTGAACATCGTGTTATTCCCTATGAATTTAAAAAAAAAACCGAGGCTAACATGAGCTAGCCCCGGCCTTAATCTAATTACTTAATATGACGTTTGATCTTATCTACGACCAAATTTTCTTAAGCCTTGAGGCGTAAAGATATCGATATTGAAACCAATATCTGCTTCTTTAGAAGTGATTTTTGGTGCGCCAAAGCCCATTTCTTCACCCGCTTGGAACATCCAGTAAGGGAAAGTTGTATAACGACCATTAATCAAATCCTGCTGCATATCACCAACCGGTGTAGTGATGTTTGCGCCTGGGAAGAAGACGTTATATTGCTCACCAACTCTCCATAAACGGTCTTTTGCATCATAAGCTTCAAAGCCTAGACCAACCCAAGTGTCTTCATCAAAATAAGATGTATGACGTTTATAAAGATGACGTTGCCCTGATTTTAGCGTTGAATCCACAGCCCAAACACGGTGTAATTCATAACGAATCATGTCTTGATTAACGTGATCTTCGCCAAAAATTGCATCAAATTCTGTGTCTTTATTGGTCAACTTATAGTTGTTATAAGGCACAAACATTTCTTTTCTGACTGGCGCTTTAAAGTCAAACCTTGTGTTCTTGCCGCCAAAATAATGCATCCAACGACTCGCTACCGTACGCTGACCATCCGAAGCAAACGAAGGGCTATCGTGGAAACCAATTTCAGGTGCTTTACGCACACGACGTTGACCTGGGATATACAGGTAAGTTTGGAAGTCAAAGTTTTGGATAGAGTTACAACCACCGAAAATCAAACCTGATGAGCGAGGTGGCTTTTCAACCTGCCATGAATCACAAAGAGCCGCAACACCTTCACGGTTAAACCACTTAATGCTTCTAACTTTAGAGTCTGCAGGGAACCAATACGGAAAGATTTGGCGCTGACGCATAATTACGTCAGTACGGTTACCGTTAGAATCAATTAACGCACCATTGATCATTTGATCGACAGAAATACCTTTAAATGCAAAATAGTGGTTATACGCTGCTTCTGCACCTGTTTTAGGAATTGGAAAAGGAATACCGCCACCAGCGATTTCATCCTTCAAACAAACCCTACTTTCTGTGCCAAACTCATCGCACATCTGTACATTTTTCGCTTGCGCTAAAGTCGCATCATATACCCAAGAATCGTATGCACCCGTTCTATGACTTGGGTATACATTCATTTTGTAGGTATCAGGGTACTGCTTAAACAAACCAATTTGACCCGGCGATAACTTATCCGCATATTCCGTATAGTTAGACGCTGTGATGGTAAACAACGGCTTTTCATCCGCAAAAGGGTCTGCCAGACTATTGCTCTCTGTTGCGTCTGCGCCTTTCATCGGCACACTGCTCCACGCTGGGATAGTGCCATCAGCATTTCCTGCACGAATCGCACCCATTGGCGTCAATTCAGTCCCTTCTATGCCTACCTTAGCCTGCTCAGTTGCATCTAGTTGTGCAAAAGCAATGCTGGGTAATAAAGCTGCAGACAGAACAAGCGCTGAAGCTTTTTTTACGTTAAAACTTAATAAATTCATTATTATCTCCTTAAACTACTTTTTATATTGTCAATGCTAAGCGACTCTTAGAAAGAGTAACTTATGTTAGCTTGAACAAAGTCACGATCAGAACGGCCATTTAGACGACCACCCGCTTGGTTAGCCATCGCCTCTGCACCGTCAAACATGGTCCAGCTGACGCCACCTACCCACGTGCCACCACCGTAACCAAAATTCACACCCAGTGTTAATGCTTTTCTATCATCCACAAACAAAGGAACGATCTCGTTAGACACACCTTCCACATCATATTTAAACGCCACAAAAGGTGAAACTGACGCCACATTAAACAAAGCTGCTTCATATGTAAGTGATTGTTTCACTTGGAAGCCCCAGAAGTGTTCAGTAACCTGCGGATTAAAAACTGTTCTAAACGGCCCAACCAGTGCTTCATTCTTTTTAGGTAAGCCATCAATCCAGCCATAAGCGACTTCTGCTAAGGTGCTATTCGCATCGGCACCCATGAAGCCAACACCCCAAATACGCTGAAAGGTCATTTGTAATTGATGTCGGTCAACTTCGTCATAACCTTTTATTGCATCACCTTGAACACATGTTCCACAATTCACATTAAAAAATGGCCCTGCACCTAGACCATTTAAAACAGGTCCTGTCATTTGAATAGGCGCATCTTTTCTTACGTGGTATTCACCCGCAATTACCCAGCCTTCGACATTAGTATTAAAGGAAACACCATAGCGTTCGATATTCTCCTTATACTCCAAAAAGAAAGTGCCTGTATTGTAATAGGTTGAAATCATTGGCACATGGTCATGAAGGTTTTGGTAATAGAAAGCTATTTCACTACCGTTGAACAGGCCTGGAATGAATTTCCTTATAGCCAAACCATACTGGCCACCTTCGGCAAATTTATCACCTACCCTAACTAGGGAACCGCCAACCAAACCACAATCATCAAGCCCATCAGGCGCAATACAAGCACCTCCAGGCGCACCAAATGGAAGCGTTGCTGCTCCTGATGCAATTCCACCCACAGCTCCATCTCCTGCAGTATCAAATCCACCGCCTGCACCTACAGCATCCAAAGTGGTAAAGAATGAACCCGCTGGATCTAACTGAATTTGGTCAAACTCAAACAGATAAAAAGACTCAACGGTCCACTCATCACCTATATTCCATGAAATGTAGGCAGCATTTGTACCAATAAAAGCATCTTTAAGCGCTCGACCTGGCTGTCTTAATTTATTTAAGTCAACGGTATTAATGTCATTAATTGAACCTTGAATAAAGGTATTTTCACCCCAACTAATAACTTGCTTACCAAGCCTTATATTGACTTGATCATTATCACCGAAATAGCCATAGACCATTAAATCTGTGAGTGAAAAATCTCTAGCTAATTTATCATGCGCTTGATCAGCTAAATCTTTATTATCATAAACATGATCGTAAAAATAGTTGCCCCGCGCCAGCATGCCATAGTCGCCATACTCTACACTTAGAGTACTAGAGCCACGAATAGCGTTACTGAATATATCACCTGCATCTTTAGAAATTCTATTTCCGTGCGCGCCCATTTTGTCATGGTCCGCATCTTCTGTACGCGCCGCAATAGCGTATGTTATATCGGTATCAAGCGACCCACGAATGTCTCCATGATGGAAACTAAACGCTTGCGCCGTACCGGCTTGCGATAATAAAAGCGCGGTACCTAGAGCAGCACCGACGCCTGATTTTATAAATGGTTTTTTCATAAACTTCCCCCTGTTAGATTTTGTACACACCTTTTTACATTAGTGTTGCAAGAAAGCTACACCCAGTTCAGGAGAAGCCGTAACAGAATTTGTTCAAAAAATTGACTTAAATCATTTTAAACTTGCACTTTTTTAAAGCAAGTTTGGTAAGGAGGGGCTTATAACTTATTCAACTGTCACTGATTTAGCTAAGTTTCGAGGCTGGTCAACATCCGTACCCTTCAATAAAGCCACATGATAAGCCAGTAGTTGAAGTGGCACTGTATAGATAATCGGCGCCACTATTTCACTTATTTCTGAAACTCGGATAATCCTTAAACCTTCAGCTTCTTCAAAGGCAGCGTGTACGTCGGCAAACACAAAAAGTTCACCACCTCGAGCTTGCACCTCTTGCAGGTTCGATTTAAGTTTTTCGAGTAAATCATTATTCGGCGCTACTGCGACCACCGGCATTTGCTCATCGACCAACGCTAACGGCCCGTGTTTTAACTCGCCTGCAGGATAGGCTTCTGCATGAATATATGAGATTTCTTTTAGCTTTAGAGCGCCCTCCATTGCAACCGGGTATTGTTCACCACGGCCTAAAAACAGCGCGTTATTTTTATCGCCAAACTTTTTTGCGAACTCAATGATTTCTGGTTCCAGTCGCAGTACTTCGGCAACTTGCTCAGGTAATACTTCCAACTGTTTGACAATCTCAACTTGTTTCTTGTCATCAATTTTATGGTGCTTACCCAACGCAATCACCAGTAGTAAAAGCGCCGTTAATTGTGTCGTAAAGGCCTTGGTGGAGGCAACGCCAATTTCTGGCCCCGCTTTCGTCATTAGTGCCCACTCCGACTCTCGAACCAACGAACTTTCCGGCACGTTACAGATTGTTAAAGTATGCGCGTAACCCAGTTCGGCCGATGCCTGAAGTGCGGCTAAGGTATCGGCTGTTTCACCTGATTGTGAAATCGTTACAAACAATGTTTTATGGTTGACGATATGTGGGCGATACCTAAACTCACTCGCCACCTCAATATGACATGGTAAGCCTGCGACAGATTCAAACCAATACTTTGCAACTAGTCCTGCGTGATAACTGGTTCCACAAGCCACTATTTGCACTTCCTGAATACTTTTAAATGCCTCTTCTGCCTCTTCTCCAAAACAACTTGTTAATACACGGCCATTTGCAATACGACCATCTAACGTATGTTTAAGTACAGCTGCCTGCTCAAAAATTTCTTTTTGCATATAATGATCATATTCACCCAGACCCGTTATATCAGCTTGTAATTTCGTTTTATTGATTTTACGCGTGACCTTTTTGCCGACGGCATTGTATATAGTGACATTCGCATGACTAATATCTGCCACATCACCATCTTCTAAATAGATAAACCGTTCTGCCTCACCTAATAACGCAAATACATCCGAGGCGATAAAGTGTTCCTTATCACCAATACCAATAACTAAGGGGCTGCCCTTTCTCACCGCAATCAGGCGGTCTGTATTTCCATTTTCTACTACACCCAATGCATAGGCACCATCCAATAACTTTACCGTATCTTGGACCGCCGCCAGTAAATCGTTGTTATTTTTGTACGCGTCATATACCGCATGGACGATCACTTCGCTATCTGTTTCTGAGTCAAACGAATGTCCGCGTTCCAATTGTTGCTTACGCAGCAACTCGTGATTTTCAATAATACCGTTATGGACTAACGCTATGTTTTCACACACGTGCGGGTGCGCATTAACTTCCGAGGGCACGCCGTGTGTTGCCCAACGTGTATGCGCGATACCACAAAAGCCGGATAGGGGTTTTTGTTCAATCAACTTCTCAAGGTTGTTGACCTTGCCTTCTGTTCGACGCCTCGCTATTTCAGCATTATTTTCTGAAATGACTGCGACACCAGCCGAGTCATAGCCTCGATACTCTAGCCTTTGTAAGCCCTTTACAAGAACATCTGTAATATCTCTTTGCGCTACTGCACCAACTATTCCGCACATATAAGTCCTTTTTAACCCTTCGTTGGCTTCTTCCAGCCATTTAATGTTATTTGTTTCGCTCGAGTAACCGTTAGCGCATCGGCTGGAGCGTTCTTTGATAGCGTTGTACCTGCGCCTAATGTTGCCCCAGAGCCAATGGTAATAGGCGCAACTAATTGTGTTCCTGAACCAATAAATGCACCGTCTTCGATGTCGGTTTTATGTTTATTAACGCCGTCATAATTACAAGTGATGGTGCCAGCACCAATATTCACATTTTTACCGACCTGCGCATCACCTATATAACTCAAGTGATTAATTTTAGAGCCATCACCTACGGTTGTTTTTTTGACCTCAACAAAGTTTCCAATATGAACGTTTTTCGCAAGTTCCGCACCCGGCCTAAGTCTCGCAAAAGGCCCAATTGTACTGCCTTTACCAACCACGCAATCTTCTAAAACAGAGTTCGCTTTAATCACAACTCCATCGCCAATTACTGCATTTTGTATCACACAATTTGGCCCAATATGAACATCACTACCAATGCTTACACAGCCTTCAAATACATTATTTATATCAATATAAATGTCTGTCCCCGTTAAATTTAATTCACCACGAACGTCAATTCTTGCCTTATCTGCCAGCGTTACGCCTAAATCCATCAATTCATCAGCCTTAATAAGCTGGTAGTGCCTTTCCAGTTCATTAAGCTGTACTTTAGAATTAACACCTTGCACTTCAAATTCATTTTCTGGCTGTATAGTATTAATGTAAATACCATCGTTAACAGCCATTTCGATAATATCTGTTAAATAGTATTCAGCTTGCGCATTGTTATTGTTTAGCTTATCCAGCCAGCCTAGCAATAACTCGCCATTTACCGCCATGATACCCGTATTTACTTCATCAATTAACAGTTCGGCTGCGGAGGCGTCTTTTTGCTCTACTATTTTAGTGACCTTGTCACCCACCCTGACAATTCGCCCATACCCTGTTGGATCATCAAGGGTTACAGTTAGCAGTGACATAGCGCTGTTATCGATATTTTCTATCATTTCAGCCAGTGTTTTCTTCTTCAGAAGCGGAACATCGCCGTATAAAATTAAGACAATATCATCGTGATGAATATAATCAGCTGCCTGTTTTACCGCGTGTCCCGTGCCTAATTGCTCTACTTGTTCAACCCATGTGATATCAAACTGTGAATGTGCTTGCTTGACTTGCTCACCATCATGGCCGTAAACCACAACAGTATTACTGTTTAAGTCTGCTACTGATTCAACGACGTGTTGCAGCATCGGTTTCCCGGCTATTTTATGTAGCACCTTAGCTTTGGTTGACTTCATCCGCGTGCCTTTACCAGCGGCAAGTATGATTGTTTTTATATTCATTTTTGTGCTTATTTTAGTTTTTACTAGTTTAACAGGTATAAAAAAACCCGCCTAATGAGCGGGTTTTTAATTTTTTCAACAACTAGCTTTATCGCGTTTTTCTTAAACGACTTATCGCTTGTAATTGTGCAGCGGCTTCCGCTAATTCTGCTTGTGCCTTTGCAAAGTCAATATCTGATGATTTATCAGCCAACGCCTCTTCTGCACGTTTTTTAGCTTCTAGTGCTTTCGCTTCATCAAGGTCATCGGCTCTAATCGCAGTATCTGCTAATACTGTAACTATGTGCGGTTGCACTTCAAGTATTCCACCTGAAATAAAGAAATCCAACTCTTCTTTACCGGTATTAACTCGAACTTCACCTGGCTTTAAGCGCGTAACAAGCGGTGCGTGGCGTGGTGCAATACCAAGTTCCCCCATCACACCCGGCGCAAAAACCATTTCTGCAAGCCCAGAGTATATTGAAGCTTCAGCACTTACGATGTCTACATGGATTGTCATGCTCATTTTAGACCCTTAACTTATGCTGCTTCTTTTGAGTGTCTTTCTAGTACTTCGTCAATCGTACCGGCCATATAGAATGCTTGTTCAGGAATATGATCATATTCACCATTAAGAATTCCTTTAAAGCCAATAATAGTATCTTTAAGAGATACATATTTACCTGGAGACCCTGTAAATACCTCAGCAACGAAGAATGGTTGAGACAAGAAACGTTGGATTTTACGTGCACGAGCAACAGATAATTTATCTTCTTCAGACAACTCATCCATACCCAAAATAGCAATAATATCGCGCAGTTCTTTATAACGCTGTAGCGTGCCTTGCACACCACGAGCGATATTATAATGCTCATCACCAATCACTAGAGGATCTAGCTGACGACTGCTCGAATCCAAAGGATCAATCGCAGGATAAATACCTAGCTCAGCAATTTGACGTGACAACACAACGGTCGCATCCAAGTGAGCAAATGTTGTAGCAGGCGATGGATCGGTCAAATCATCCGCAGGAACATAAACAGCTTGAATTGATGTAATAGAACCTTCACGTGTTGATGTAATACGTTCTTGGAACACACCCATTTCTTCCGCAAGATTAGGTTGGTAACCCACAGCTGAAGGCATACGGCCTAATAGCGCAGATACTTCCGTTCCAGCAAGCGTATAACGGTAAATGTTATCAATAAACAACAATACGTCACTGCCATCTGCACGGAATTTTTCCGCCATTGTTAAACCAGTTAAGGCAACACGTAGTCTGTTTCCTGGGGGCTCATTCATCTGTCCGTAAACCAACGACACTTTGTCGATAACGTTTGACTCAGTCATTTCGTGATAGAAATCGTTACCTTCACGAGTACGCTCACCCACACCAGCGAATACAGAGTAACCACTGTGCTCAATCGCGATATTACGGATAAGCTCCATCATGTTTACTGTTTTGCCCACACCAGCACCACCGAATAAACCAACTTTGCCACCCTTAGCGAATGGGCAAACTAGATCAATCACTTTAATGCCTGTTTCAAGAATTTCACTAGAAGCAGCTTGTTCTTCATAAGTAGGCGCAGTACGGTGAATACCCCAGCGCTCTTCCTCACCAATAGGACCTTTTTCATCGATTGGCTCACCAAGAACGTTCATGATACGCCCTAGTGTTTTAGTACCAACAGGTACTTGAATCGCTTCACCTGTATTGTCTACAGCTAACCCTCTTTTCACGCCGTCTGTTGTACCCATCGCAATACAACGAACAACGCCGTCGCCAATTTGCTGTTGTACTTCTAGCGTTAAGCCAACTTCTTTTACAAGAAGAGCATCGTATACTTTAGGGATTGAATCACGTGGGTATTCCACGTCAACAACCGCGCCAATAATTTGAACGATAACACCTGAGCTCATATCAGTTCCTCAATAGTCTTAATTTAAATTCTTTTATTACCCTCAAAGAGGGAAATATTCTTTAAACCGCTGCTGCGCCAGCAACGATCTCCGATAGTTCTTGTGTAATTGATGCTTGCCTTGCTTTGTTATATATCAACTGCAATTCATCAATTAGCGTACCTGCGTTGTCAGACGCACTCTTCATAGCAACCATTCGTGCCGCTTGCTCACAAGCATTGTTTTCAAGCACCCCTTGGTAAACAAGAGACTCGATGTATCTGATCAATAATTGATCCAATACTTCTTTCGCATCAGGCTCATAAATATAATCCCAATGATGCGTTAAATGCTCGTCTAACTCTTCTGTGTAAACAGGTAACAACTGCGTCACTTCTGGTATTTGAGTCATCGTATTTACATAATCGTTATGGGCTATGTAAAAACGATCAATCTTACCTTCGTCATACTCATTGAGCATGGTTTTAACAACGCCAATAATTTCTTCAATTGACGGCGTTTCACCTAAATGAGTGACAGAACCCAGTACATTGCCACCTAATCGACCTAAAAAGCCTTCGCCTTTTGAACCGATAGAAGCCATAACAACTTCTGTTCCTTCTGCATCCCACTGTTTAAGCTGGCCTACAAATTTACGAAACAAATTAGAGTTCAAACCACCGCATAAGCCCCGATCACTGCTGATGAGAATAATGCCAACTCGTTTACACTCTCTGTCTGCTAAATAAGGGTGCTTATACTCCGATCTAGCTTGCGCCAAATGACGAATAACCTGACCCATTTTTTTAGCATATGGACGAGCAGCCAAAACGCGTTCTTGTGTCTTACGCATTTTACTTGCAGCGACCATTTCCATCGCACGCGTAATCTTCTGTGTACTTTGTACACTCGCGATTTTGGTTTTTATCTCTTTTCCGACTGCCATAGCTTTTCTCGCTTACCAGGTTTGTGTTTTTACAAACTCTTCGATAGAAGATCTCAATTCAGCAATGATGTCGTCGTTATAGTTACCTTCATCGCCAATTGATGCAACAAGATCAGCCTTCTCTCTTTCCATGAAGCTATGCAAAGCTGCTTCGAAATCCAGCACTTTTTCAACTTCAATGCCGTCTAAAAAGCCTTCGTTGGCAGAAAATAATGAAATTGACATCTGCGGCACACTTAATGGTGCATATTGATTTTGTTTCATCAATTCAGTCACCCGAATACCACGATCAATCTGTGCTTTCGTTGCGGCATCCAAATCAGATGCAAACTGAGCAAACGCTGCTAATTCACGATATTGAGCCAAATCAAGACGTGTACCACCACCCAGCTTTTTAACTGATTTCGTTTGTGCAGCACCACCCACTCGTGACACTGATAAACCTGCGTTTACAGCAGGGCGAATACCGGCGTTAAACAAATCTGTTTCTAAGAAGATTTGCCCATCAGTAATAGAAATTACGTTAGTTGGGATAAACGCTGATACGTCACCTGCTTGCGTTTCAATAATTGGCAAGGCCGTTAAAGAACCTGTTTTGCCTTTAACTTTACCGTTGGTCAGTTTTTCAACTTCAGCAACGTTAATACGCGCAGCACGTTCTAGCAATCTTGAGTGAAGATAAAACACATCACCCGGGTATGCTTCACGACCTGGAGGACGGCGCAATAGTAATGATATTTGACGGTATGCCCATGCTTGCTTTGTTAAATCATCATAAATGATTAACGCGTCTTCACCTTTATCACGGAAGTACTCACCCATCGCACAACCAGCGTATGGAGCGATAAATTGTAGCGCTGGAGAATCAGCCGCGCCAGCACACACAACAATGGTGTGAGCCATCGCGCCGTGCTCTTCAAGCTTTCTTACAACGTTTGAAACAGAAGATTGTTTTTGACCAATCGCCACGTAGATACATTTAACGCCTGTACCTTTTTGGTTGATGATGGCGTCAATCGCAATCGCTGTTTTACCGGTTTGTCTATCACCAATAATCAACTCACGTTGACCACGGCCTAAAGGAATCATCGCATCAATTGATTTCAGGCCTGTTTGTACTGGCTCATCAACTGATTGACGGGCAATAACGCCCGGTGCGATTCTTTCAACAGGAGATGATGATTCAGCATCAATTGCGCCTTTACCATCAATCGGTGCGCCTAACGCATCAACGACTCGACCTAACAGCGCTTCACCTGTTGGAACTTCTAAAATACGCCCTGTACATTTGACGCTATCACCTTCGGAAAGGTGTAAATAAGAGCCCATAATAACAACACCAACGGAATCTCTTTCTAAGTTAAGTGCCATACCAAAAGTTCCACCTGGGAACTCTAACATTTCACCTTGCATAGCATCTGACAAGCCGTGCACTCGAGCAATGCCGTCTGTTAATGAAACGATAGTACCTTCTGTTTTCGCTTCTACGTCTGCATCGAAGTTTTCGATTTTTTTCTTGATAAGATCACTTATCTCGGATGGATTTAGTTGCATCGTTTTTACCTTTGCTATTTTAGCTGTTTAGCTAATTGTTGAATCTGTCCACTCAAAGAGCCGTCAATAACTTTATCACCAGCACGTATAACCATGCCGCCAATTAAGCTCGCGTCCTCTTCAACACTTATTTTTACTTGTTTACCGAATGTGCCCGACAACGAACCGGCTAGCTCGTCTCTATCATGGTCTGACATTGGAAAAGCTGACGTTACTACGACATCGAGTATTCCACTTTTTTCAGCTTTTTTAACCTCGAATTGCTGAGCAATCTCACCTGCTAATTGCAAGCGGTTATTTTTGATAAGCAACTTAACCAAGTTCAAGCCCTGCTCATCCATCTGCCCTTGGCAAATGTCAACTATGCCGCCTTCTAGCGCCTTTTTTGACACTTTTGGGTTATTGGTGATTTTCTCGATCAGTTCATTTGACGTAACTTGATTTACAAAATCCAGCATCTCTGACCATTTCTCAAGCTGGTCTTTTTCTTCCGCCATTAAGAAAGCAGCTTCTGCATAGGGCCTTGCAAGCGCTGCTAACTCAGCCATTAAGCTGCACCTAACTTGCCACTGATATCATCAATGATAGCTTTGTGTTTAGACGCATCAATTTCGCTCTTGATGATTTGTTCTGCCGCTGATACGGCTAAAACTGACACCTGTTCACGAAGAACCTCACGTGCACTAGCTACTTCCTGCTCAATCTCAGCTTCTGCACCTTTTTTCACTTTAGCGGCTTCATCAACAGCTTTGCTTTTTGCTTCTTCAACCATTTCGCCAGCACGTACATTGGCTAAGTTAATGATATCTGACGCTTCCGCACGAGCTTCTTGCAACACTTCTTTAGCGCGTTTCTCTGCTAATTCATGTTCCTTTTGACCACGTTCACCAGCGGCTAAACCTTCAGCGATTTTGCTTTTTCGTTCTTCCATGGCTGCCATTAGCGGCGGCCACACATATTTCATGCAGAACCAAACAAACATAAAGAATGCTATCGTTTGGCCTATTAGGGTTGCATTAATATTCATTATTAAACCTTAAGTTAGGGTTAATCTTCGTTTTATTATCCAACGACCGCAAATAAGATGTACATAGCAATACCCACAGCAATCATTGGAACCGCATCGATAAGGCCCATGATGATGAAGAACTGCGTACGTAATAAAGGAATCAATTCTGGTTGACGAGCTGCGCCTTCCATAAAGCGACCACCCAACATGCCAATACCAATAGCCGCACCAATCGCGCCCATACCCATTAATAACGCACCTGCTAAATAAATTAAACCTAAGTCTTCCATTGTTATCTCCTGTTGAGTTTACTAATTAATAAAAATTTAATGGCTTTCTTCGTGCGCCATACTGAGGTACACGATAGTAAGCGTCATGAATATAAAAGCTTGCAATATAACGATTAAAATATGGAATATCGCCCAAGGCACCGACAATGCCCACTGCGTACCAAGTGGCAACATTGCAATAAGAATAAAGATCATCTCACCTGCGTACATATTGCCAAACAACCGTAGCGCCAGTGAAATTGGCTTTGAAATCAAACTAACGAGTTCCAAGAACAAATTAAATGGCATCAAGAATTTAGGGAAGGGGTGAAACGCCAGCTCTGCAAAGAACCCGCCTGGCCCCTTTACCTTAATACTGTAGAAAATAATCAAGAAGAACACACCAAATGCCAACGCAAAGGTCATGTTTGGATCCGTTGTGGGCACTACCTTAAGGTAAGGAATACCAATCATTTGCCCCAAGTGTGGAATGTAATCCACCGGCACTAAATCCATCGTATTCATGAGTACGATCCACACAAAAATTGTTAACGACAAAGGCGCTATCAATGGGTTTCTGCCATTAAAGCTGTCTTTCACACTGTCATCAACAAACTCTAGAATCATTTCAACAAAGTTCTGCAAGCCACTTGGTACGCCTGTTGTAGGCGCTGTCGCTGCTTTTTTGAAGAAATACAGAAATACGCAACCTAACATAATAGAAACGGCTAGCGTATCGATGTTCAATGCCCAAAAACCCATTTCTTTTGCAGCCGCTGAACCATGCGCTATGCCCCAACTACCATCTGGGTGCTGACCATAAGTGAGATTGGTAAGGTGATGCTTAATATATTCTGATGATGTTAGGTTCTCGCCTGACATAGTTTCTCTCTTATTCTTTTACTCTAAATCCGCCAATCATAAATCCGACTTGGCCCGCTATTAATCCTACCACCGTATAAAGCATGCTTAGCTCTAACCACATAAAACCTAAGCTAAAAAGCGCGACTGCGACAAATAACCGCTCTATCACGCCTAAATAAATATACAAACTTCCCCGTTGATTTCCTTGCTGAACTTTTTTTACTGCTTGATTTAACCTGAACGCCATCACGATGGATGTCATCACTGATATAAACCCACCATAAAGTATCGCTTTAAAATTATGCTGTTCTGAATAAAAAATCGTTGTCGCTGTCGCGACCATTAGAACCAGCGCAACTTGGTAACCAACCACTAATGTTTGAGCTCTCATTTTACTACCTTCAGCTCATTTATCGCGATCATTATAAATTTGCTGCACTGCACAGTCAAGTCTATTTGAAATGCTCTAATACACCTTCCAACTCATCTAACGAAGAATATTGTATAACTATCTTGCCATCCCCTTTACTAGAATGACTGATGCTCACTTGTGCACCGAGCTTTTCTGAAATATTTTGCTGCAAGCGTTCTATATCAGGGTCCTTCATCAACGTGGCGCGCTTTCCAACCGAGCCCTTTAACACCTGTTTTACCAACGCTTCCGTTGCGCGTACTGATAAGCCACGTGCCGCCACCTTCTTTGCAACCGCAACCTGTTGTGCTTCGTCCAAGGCTAATAACGCCCGACCATGACCCATTTCAAGCGCCCCAGCCCTCAAAAACTCTTTCGCTTCCGGGCCCAAATCCAACATACGTAGTAAATTACTAACGGCTGCTCGCGAGCGACCCACGGCATCTGCTGCTTGCTGGTGAGTCATCTCAAACTCACTAATTAAGCGCTGCAATGCTTCCGATTCATCGAGTGTATTTAGATCTTCCCGCTGAATATTCTCAATCAAGGAAATGGCAATTGCCGCACGGTCATCCACATCATTGATAACCACACCGACCTCTTGCAAGCCGGCTAATTGCGCTGCACGCCAACGACGCTCACCCGCTAAAATTTCGTAATTATTATCGCCAATAGGGCGCACAATGATGGGCTGAATAATCCCTTGCGCACTAATTGAGTCGGCCAATTCTTGCAACTGCACCGAATCAAATTCGGTTCTTGGCTGATATTTCCCTCTTTGCAACAAATCTATAGGCAACTTATTTGCTTCTTTAAAAGTGTCAACAGCCTTTGATTGACTCAGTAGCGCATCTAAACCTCGACCCAAGCCTCTTTTCTTTATAACCATGATTTATTAACCCTGATAATATTTTTCATCTAACTCACGCGCCAAGGCCATGTAAGCCTGTGCACCTCGGGAGCTTTTATCGTAAATAATCGCGGGTAAGCCAAAACTTGGAGCCTCGGCAAGCCTTATATTTCTTGGTACGACCGTTTCAAACACTCTATCCGCAAAATGCGTCATCAGTTGCTCGCTGACATCACGCGTCAAGCGACTACGGCCATCAAACATCGTTCTTAACAAGCCCTCTAGGCCCAATTTCTTATTTACGCTTTCCTGAACTTGCTTAAGCGTATCCATTAAAGATGACAATCCTTCTAGAGCGAAGTACTCGCACTGCATGGGCACTAATACGCTATCCGCTGCGACGAGCGCATTGATGGTTAACATATTCATTGAAGGAGGGCAGTCAATAAAGACATAATCATATTCGCCTGCCAGCTCGCCAATTGCTTTTTTCAATCGACTTTCCCGGTTATCGGCCTCTAACAAATGCACCTCGGCACCAGCAAGATCCATATTGCTAGGCAACACATCATGCTTAATATTATCCGAACTGACTACTGCCCGAAAAGGGTCGCAATCCTCCAACAGCACATCGTAGCAAGACAGCTCAACATCCTTCTTATCCACACCGGAACCCATCGTCGCATTACCCTGAGGATCCATATCGACCAACAATACGCGCCTGCCTAGCTCGGCCGTTGATGCAGCCAAGTTTATACTCGTTGTTGTTTTACCAACACCGCCTTTTTGATTAGCAACCGCTATTATTCTTGCCACTAAAACTATCCTTTATTTGTAATTTTCTTACTGTTAAATCGCCGTGTAAATAACTAGATTTCGCTCTGCCTCAAGCTCAGGTATCATCAGCGACTGCACACCATCAAACTGGAAGTCATCGCGCTCTAAGGCATCCGTTTCTTTTGATTTCATTGCCAACAATTTACCACCGCTTGTCAATAAATGTCGTGTTTTTGACAGCAGATCAGGCATCGCCGTAAACGCCCGCGCCGTTACCGTATCAAATTTTTGCTCTGGCTGATACGTTTCCACACGCTCATGCAGAGGGGAGACATTTTTCAGCCCTAACTCTATACAAGCCTGTTGAATGAAGCGCGTTTTTTTAGAGTTACTGTCCAATAAAGCAAAGCGCATATCCGGCCTCGCAATCGCTAATGGTATGCCTGGCAAGCCAGCGCCGGTACCCACATCTATGCAGCTTTTACCAAATAAATAAGGAAGCACCGCCAAGCTATCCAGTAAATGCAGGCTCACCATTTGCTCCGGCTCTTTTATCGCCGATAAATTGTATACGCGATTCCATTTCACCATCATACGAAGGAAATCAATCAATTCGCCCGTACTTTCTGGCGGCAAATCAAGCCCCATTTCTTTCAGGCCTCGCTCTAATTGGGCCCTATGCGATTCATTAAACATCACTGACTACGCACTTTTCTTCTTCAAATACACCAACAGCAGCGAGATGGCTGCCGGTGTTACACCCTGTATTCGACCTGCCTGGCCCAATGTTTCTGGTTGATGCCTGGCTAATTTTTCGATGACTTCAGAGGATAAGCCAGGAACCTGCTGATAATTCATCTGCGCTGGCAGGGCAAATTCTTCATAACGCAGCGCTCGCGCAATTTCTGTTTGCTGACGATCGATATATCCTGCATATTTTGCTTGAATTTCAACTTGCTCACGCACCACGCCGTCATCAACTGGGCTTTCAAAACCCGATAAATTAGCAATATTTTCATACTTCACCTCGGGGCGACGTAATAAGTCCAAAAGTTTTGCCTCTCGCTGTAACGGCTTTTTCAAAAAGCCATCCGCCTGCTTTGTCGCCTCTGTATTTGGCTGCAACCATGCTGAGCCCAGACGCGCCTGCTCTGCTTCTATCGCCTCTCGTTTTACACTAAATTTCTGCCACTGCGCCTCACTCACAAGGCCCATTTTGTAAGCTATTTCGGTCAACCGTAAGTCCGCATTATCTTCCCTTAGCAATAGCCGATATTCTGCGCGACTGGTAAACATACGGTAAGGTTCTAACGTACCGTTAGTCACCAAGTCGTCAATCATTACACCTATATAGGCCTCGTTTCGGCGAGGACACCACGGTTCCAAATCTTGCGATTGACGCGCCGCGTTTAAACCCGCAATAAGACCTTGCGCCGCCGCCTCTTCATAGCCTGTCGTGCCATTGATTTGCCCCGCGAAAAATAGACCGGGCATGTGTTTGGTCTCTAACGATGACTTTAAGTCCCTAGGGTCAAAAAAATCATATTCAATTGCATAGCCTGGGCGCACAATATGCGCGTTTTCGAAGCCTTTAATCGTTCTAATAAAGGCGTATTGAATATCGAACGGCAAGCTTGTGGATATGCCGTTTGGATAAACCTCGGTGGTGGTCAAGCCTTCTGGCTCGACAAAAATTTGGTGTGAATCCTTGTCCGAAAAACGCATCACCTTATCTTCAATAGATGGGCAGTAACGCGGCCCAACACCTTCAATAACGCCCGTATACATGGGTGAACGATCTAAGCCCGAACGAATAATATCGTGCCCTTGCTCGTTGGTTCTGGTGATATAGCAAGCGATTTGTTTTGGATGATCCTCTACAGAGCCCATAAAGGAGAATACCGGCAATGGCGTATCGCCAGGCTGTTTTTCCATCACGCTAAAATCGATACTACGTCCATCTATTCGCGGCGGCGTCCCAGTTTTCAATCTGTCCACATTAAAGGGCAGGGCGCGTAAGCGCTGAGATAACGCATTAGATGGCGCGTCACCGGCACGACCGCCTTCGTAATTCTCTAAGCCAATATGAATTCTGCCACCCAAAAACGTACCGACCGTTAAAACAACGGTCGGCGCCATAAATTCAAGGCCCATCTGGGTCACTACACCCCGCACACAACCATTCTCAACCACAAGGTCTGAAACCGTTTGCTGAAACAGACTAAGGTTTGACTGGTTTTCTAAAACCTCTCTAACGGCTTGCTTATATAACACGCGGTCGGCTTGTGCTCGCGTTGCTCGTACCGCCGGGCCTTTGCTCGAGTTTAGCGTACGAAATTGGATACCGGCTTTGTCCGTCGCTTTCGCCATGAGCCCGCCCAACGCATCCACTTCTTTAACTAAGTGCCCTTTGCCAATGCCACCAATCGCCGGGTTGCAACTCATCTGCCCCAGGGTTTCAATATTTTGGGTTAACAACAGAGTCTTAACGCCCGTGCGCGCAGCCGCCAACGCCGCTTCTGTTCCTGCGTGCCCGCCACCAACGACGATGACATCAAATTTTTGGGGATGTTGCATAGCTCTAACGATTAAATGTAAGCCGTTAATTTTAACACCATTCGACGAATTTAGTTATTCGCTTCAAAACACTCACTAAATCTATTTGCTAGAATGAGTTCTTTAGTCAATCAACCCTTACCGTTAATAGACATCATGCATCATCCCATTGAGACTTTTTTAGAGCAGGCAAATTCCATTATCCTGGGCAAAGAAAAAACCATAAAATTAGCACTTGCCTGCATTCTAGCTAAGGGCCATTTATTAATAGAAGATATTCCTGGCGTTGGCAAAACCACGCTGGCTCATACTTTCGCGACGTTACTTGGCCTCGATTTCCAACGCATTCAATTTACCAGTGACTTATTACCCGCCGACATTGTGGGCTCTAGTGTTTTTGACCGCGATAACAACACCTTTGAATTCCACTCTGGACCCATTTTTTCTAATTTCATATTGGCCGATGAAATTAATCGTGCGACACCAAAAACGCAAAGCGCCTTACTTGAGGCAATGGAAGAGCACCAAGTAACCATTGAGAAAAAAACACACCCAATGACAAACCCTTTCATTGTGATGGCCACTCAAAACCCTGGCTATCAAGTCGGCACCTTTCCTCTACCGGAATCTCAACTAGATCGATTCTTAATGCGCCTCTCCATCGGTTATCCTGATACCGAGTCGGAGAAAAAATTACTTAATGGCACAAATACTCGTCGCCAGCTCGAGTCTAGCAAACCCGTTATCAGCTCTGATCAGCTGGTTTCTCTACAACAGCAGGTGCTAGATATTAATGCTGCCGAACCACTCATTGCCTACGTACAAGCGCTACTTGAATTTTCACGAAGTTCGCCCTTGTTCACTCAAGGCTTATCGCCTAGAGCGGGCATTGCCTTAATCCAAGCTGCAAAGGCATGGGCGCTAATTGATGGCCGTGACAGTGTTTACCCAGAAGACATACAAGCCTTACTGCCTTCCATCACCGAGCACCGGTTACAGCTTCAAAATAATGTTGCTGCAAACCAAGGGGCATCCAGCACATTACTCAACGAGGTTGCCATCCCATAGTGCTAAGCTTTAGATTAAAAACAGGCTCTTGGGATGAACTTAAGGAATTTTGCACGCCTGTCCGACTCTCTGTTTTTATCACGGAGCAAAACGTTCCCAGCACATTGGAATTAGACGACCGCGATAATAGCTGTCAGCACCTTGTTATTTTTGATGTCAATGACAAACCAATCGCCACGGCAAGATTGGCCAACAACGGTAAGTTTGGCAGAATGGCTGTGCTAAAGGCATATCGTCGACAAGGACTAGGGGCTGAACTGCTAAAACACCTCACAAAACTGGCCGTCGATCTCAAACTTAAACAGTTATTTTGCCACGCTCAAGCTGATGCCCGCCCATTTTATGAAAAAAATGGCTTCCAAATAATAGGGAAGCCATTTGAAGAAGCCAATATTTCTCATATCAAAATGATAAAAGCTCTGGCCGCTTAGCATCTAAACTTATCGTTGCTGTAGATACTCTTCAATAAATGCAAAACGGTCATTACCCCACCACGCCTGGTCATCCAGCATCATAATAGGTGCGCCGAATACGCCGCTTTGATGCGCTTCAACGCACGCTTTGCGAAAACGAGTTCTGCCCTCATTTGATTGCACATAAGCAATAAATTCATCAGCATCCCAACCTAAAGCCTTTGCCACCTGTGATAACTCAGCCATATCTGTTGGGTCACAACCTTCACCCCAAATTTTTGCATATGCTGCATCTACATACGCTTCTGCCTGGTCTTTATCATTGGCATAAAGCACAGCGACGTTCCAAGGCTCAACGTCTAAGTTTGGCGGGAACGTGAAGGGAACTTTATAGTGGGCAGCCCAGCGCTTTATATCGGCCATCATGATTTTTATTTTAGCTGGCACCTCTCGATTTGACGGCCCATAATTACCCGCGGCAACCTTTGCCTGTGGAATATCCATCGGCAAATAATTCACCGTCAAACCATACTTCCTCGCCAAATCAGGTAATTGAGTATGCGCCAAATAACTAAACGGGCTCATCATGTCAAAATAAAAATCTATGCCTTGTTGCATTTTAAATGCTCTTACTTATTCAGCAGCGGGAATGCAAACATTGCCGTCTTCAATGGTAACCGGGTATGTTTTAATCGGTATTTGGCAAGGGAATGATGTCGCCTCACCTGATTTTATTGAAAATGCACCACCATGGAATGGGCACTCGACCTCATCACCATCTTGGTAGCCATCGGTTAACATCGCCATGCCATGTGTACATAAATTATCGGTGACAAAATACTCATCTTCAAACACATAAACTGCTAGTGCTGGGAAACCATCTGGTGCTACAGAAATAGGTGCTTCGTCTTTAACCTCTTCTGTTTTACATAAAATTATATTGCTCATAGTTTTAGCTCTTTATTTATTCATTAATAAAAAATATTTCTTATGATCACAGACCATAATATTCAGTACCGGCGGCAAGCCGCCGGTTATTCACTTTGCTCTGCTTAAGCTTAATAAAAACGATCGTAGTGGATTTGATCAAATGGAACTTTGTACTCCATCATCAACATACGCGTTAACGCATCAGTCATCGGAGGTGGGCCACAAAAATAGAATTCGTGCTCTGGCAACTTATCACCCAGCGTCTTGCCTAATAATTCGTGAATAAAACCAATATCTCCATCCCAACCAGCGGCTTCAGCGGCTTCTTTATCTGATACTGCATTGAAATTCTGAACCCTGCCTTTTAAATCTGCATCTGCCTCAATCAGTGCAGGAGGGCAGATATCCTTCGGAGCACGGCCTCCATAGAACAAATAGATATTTCTATCATTCAGGCGAGAATCTTTCGCCGCTGCTTTAATAATTGACATTTCAGGTGACAAACCAGAACCACCACCAACACAAACAATATCTCTAGGAATTTCAGGTCTCAAATACGCCAAGCCATAAGGCCCATCAATCACAATTTCAGCACCTACTTCGTATTCTTCAAATAGAACCCCGGTTGCGCTGCCACCTGGCATCTTTTTGATAATAAAATGCCATTCGCCTTCTTCATTAGGCAAGTTACACATTGAGTAACCACGTGAGCCGGTAATGCCAGGGAAGTCTAATAAGGCGAACTGTCCTGCCTCAAAACGCGCTGCGTGCTCTGTTTTGAAACGAAATTCAGCCATGTCATCGGTCAACATATTTATTTCATATAAAACGGCTACAGACTTAATTGGCTTATGCACGGGCATCGCCTCAGGGCTTAAACGAACCTTTATTTCACAGTCTTCGGTTGGAATGCACTGACAGCTTAATTTACGTCCTTTTTTGATATCACGAGGGGATAGTCCAGGCGCCCCTTCCCAAATATCGTCCACATTACCGTCCAACACTTCAATCTTACAACAACCGCAACCACCCGAATTGCATTCGTAAGGCATACCTAGTCCAGCGCGCAATGCAGCACGTAAAATCGTATCGCCTTCCTCACACTGAAACTCAAACTCCTGCTCGCTTATCTTTACGTTAAAACTTGTCATGCAACCCCTTTTATTCAAATACCATTAATTAATAATAAGGTTATTATATTCAACCTAAACAAACAAGCTGTGTTTTAAATCAAATTTGAGGACCGTTAATCCTATGAGTACCCGTTTTTTTAATCAACAAACGTTTGATTTTCTCCAGCAATTATCCAATAACAATAACAGGCCTTGGTTTAATGAGCGCAAGCCCCTGTATGAAGACACTGTTCGGCTACCGGCGCTCGATTTTATTGACGCCATGGAGCCTAATATCAAATCGCTCTCACAGCACTTTACCGCCGTTCCAAAAAAAACAGGCGGATCGCTGATGCGAATCTATCGCGATGCGCGTTTTAGCAAGGATAAAACACCCTATAAAACCAATATTGGCATTCAGTTTAGACACGTTGCCGGCAAAGACGTACACGCACCGGGGTTCTATCTACATATCGCCCCTGACGAGTGCTTTGTAGGTGCCGGCATTTGGCGCCCCGACAGCAAAGCCCTCAGCAACATCAGAGAAATGATCAGCGACAGCCCAAACGGTTGGAAAAACATCACACGCAATAAAACCTTCAGTCGTTACTACACGCTTGCTGGCGATTCGTTGAAAACCTACCCGCGTGGTTATGCGAAAGATCACCCAATGATTGACGATTTAAAACGAAAAGACTTTATTGCGATCCACCCATTAAGCCGTGATGAAGTGTTAAGCCCCGATCTTGTAAAAACGATTCATCACCGCTTTAAGATTGCCAGTGAGCTGATGGATTACCTTTGCAACGCACTGGAATTGCCTTACTAAAGTATTTTGTTGAATGCCATTGACCTTCGACAACACTGCTTATCTGGTTAAGTTCCTTTTAAGGGACGCAAAAAAAGAAGCTCCCAGAGCCGCATTAAATGCCCCATAGACTCCTATGGGGAAAACTCAATACTTACAAACCCAGCTTATCGGCAATAAAGTCCGCGTCCTTATCACCTCGACCCGATAGGTTGACCAAAATTGACTCGCTAGGGCTCATCCTTGTCGACCTTTTCATCGCATAGGCCACTGCGTGCGCACTTTCTAAGGCAGGAATGATCCCCTCAACGCGAGACAAGGTCATAAACGCATCAACACATTCATCATCATCTACTGCAATGTATTCCACACGACCTAGGTCTTTTAACAAGCAATGCTGCGGGCCTACGCCGGGGTAATCTAGGCCTGAAGCAATAGAATAAACCGGCAACGGCTCACCCGACTCATCTTGTAGGTTGTAACACTCAAACCCATGCAGAGCCCCTTTAACGCCCTTACTCATGGTCGCCGCATGGTCACCCGTCTCTAATCCACGCCCCGCCGGCTCTACCCCAACCATTTCCACTGATTCGTCATCCAAAAATGCTGTGAACAGCCCTATCGCATTTGAGCCACCACCCACACAGGCTGTTATCACATCCGGTAGTTTTCCTTGTTGTTCAAGAAACTGCGCTCGGGCTTCTTCGCCAACGATACTTTGAAAGTCACGCACCATCATCGGAAATGGGTGCGGCCCCACCACCGAACCAATCGCATAAATAAAATTAACGGGGTCCTTTAAGTATTCTTCAAATGCGCTATCTACCGCATCCTTCAACGTTTTTGTGCCACGGCTCACTGGAATCAGCTTACAACCTAGAATTTTCATCTTGGTAACATTTGGGTGTTCTTTAGCGATATCCACTTCACCCATATGGATTTCACAATCAATACCGACTAAGGCACAGGCGGTCGCAAGCGCAACCCCATGTTGACCCGCCCCTGTTTCGGCCAACACCTTGGTTTTCCCCATGTGTTTAGCCAACAGCGCCTCACCGAGGCAATGGTTAATTTTATGCGCACCCGTATGGTTTAGATCTTCACGCTTAAGGAAAATTTTAGCGCCGCCCAATTGCTCACTTAACCGCTTGGCATAGTAGATAGGGCTAGGACGGCCAACATAATTGGCATACAGATCATTTAACTCATCTTGGAATTCCTTCGTTTGCGAGATCTCTAAATAAGCGTCTTTTATCTCATCCATTATCAACACTAGTTCCGGGGGTATAATTTGACCACCGTATTCACCGAAATAACCTCGCTCGTCTGGCATTGGAATATCTTGCATCACGTTAAGTTCCTTGTCGTTTAGTTTGCTGGTTAAATTTATTATTAATCAATAACCCCGTCAACGGCTACCCCAAAAATAGCCACAAAAGTAGCCACCCTTGATTTAAATCATGGCACAAAGTGGAAATAAGTGAGAAAGTTAGTCAACACAATAACTATTGGTAAAAAAAGTGTCTACAGCAACCCAAGCAGAAAACAAACAAGGCACTATGTACGACTGGATTGGCGGCGAAGAGGGTGTTCGCAGGCTCGTCGAACGGTTTTACGAATTAATGGACCAAGAAGCTCAAGCGAAAACCGTACGAGCCATGCATAAAGAAGACTTATCCGATATTCGTGCCGGTTTATTTGACTACTTATCCGGCTGGTTAGGCGGCCCACCATTGTTTATTATGAAACATGGAAGCCCTTGCATCAGCAGTCAACACAAACCCTTTAAAATTGACCAACAAGCCGCCGATGCTTGGATGCATTGCATGAATAAAGCCATGATAGATGTTGATATTGAAGAGAAATATCGCGAGATGTTAACCCCTGCATTTCAACGTATGTGTGACACCCTATTAAATTATTAAGGATCAGGAAAAGCCATTTGCTTAAAACTCGAACGCGTGATCAATTGCGATCAAGCGGTAATTCCCTCTACTTTATCGATGCCTTTTTATTGCAAATTTCCACTCTAAGCAATCCAACATAAAGCAAAACCCAGCGACTCTCCGCGTGCATAGAATCACTGGGCAAAGGGCCTAAATAACTTTTGAGTACTGCGTGTTTTTTTGAGCTAAATGCGCGTCAAACACCATACAGATATTTCGAATTAACATTCTCCCAATCGGCTTAACACGTACGCCTTCTTGCCTACATTCCAGCAAGCCATCTACCGCCATTGTTTTCAGCTGCTCGATTTCTTTGGAAAAATATTGATGGCTATCAATGGCATAGCGTTTATTAACCGCCGTAAAGTCAACTTCAAAATGGCAGATTAACTCATTAATAACCATCCGTCTTATTTGATCATCTAGGCTTAACACATAGCCCTTTTGAATTGGCAATGAGCCTTTTTCAACGATTGTTTGGTAGGACTCTAGATCCTTGGCATTTTGCACGTAAGCATCCGCTACCCGACCTATAGAGCTCACACCAAAGCCAATCAAATCACAATCGGCATGTGTCGAATAACCTTGGAAGTTACGATATAACTCACCACGCTGTTGCGCGATCACTAGGTCATCACTTGGTTTCGCATAATGATCCATACCGACATAAACATAACCTGCCGATATAAGTCGCTGCGTCGTCATCTGCAAGATCTCCAGCTTACTGGCTGCACTGGGCAAATCTGGTTCATTTATTTGCCGCTGCACCTTAAATAGGGCCGGCATATGTGCATAGTTAAAAATAGATAAGCGGTCTGGCTCAACCGCAAGCACCTTATCCAAGGTTTTTTCAAACGATGCGACTGTTTGCAATGGTAGGCCATAAATTAGATCCATACTAACCGACTTAAAACCCTCTGAACGAGCCGCGTCTAATACAGCAAACGTTTCCTCTTCAGACTGAATACGGTTCACTGCTTTTTGCACAGCGCTATCAAAATCCTGCACGCCGAGACTGATACGGTTAAACCCAAGCTCTCTAAGCTCGGCTATTATCTTTGCGTTTGCTTCACGAGGATCAATTTCGATCGAATACTCGCCGCTATCATCCGTATGCAAGTTAAAATGTTGTCGCGTAACCGCCATCAGTTGGCGCATTTGCTCAGTACTTAAAAAAGTAGGTGTGCCGCCTCCCCAGTGCAACTGATCTACTATCCGTGACGAATCAAACAACTCGGCCTGATGGGCTACTTCTTTGAACAAACTCTTTAAGTATGTGTCAGCATGCCGCCTGTTTTTAGTAATTATTTTGTTACAGGCGCAATAAAAACATACCGTATCGCAAAACGGTATATGAAAATATAACGAAAGCGGGCCGCCTCTATTATTAGACAGCTCAATCTGCTGCCAATAATCGGCTTCTTTAAACGACTCCGTGAAATTTGGCGCAGTAGGATAAGAGGTGTAACGCGGCCCAGACCTGTCATACCGGCTGATTAATTCAACATCAAACTGTAACCCTTGCTCCACAAGCTTTCCCCAATATCAACAAATGATTTAATTGAACCATACAACAAAAAAGGGCGCACTTAAAAGTGCGCCCTTGATCAATCAAATATGACTACAATCAAATATCGATGTTCATACCATAACCTGTTGCTTCAGGCTTATGACCAAAGATATCACCCGTGTAGTGTTCCTGTTCACGCATCGCTGTGCGAGCGCCATGGCCTAACTCTAGAAGCCAACCTGATGGCGTTGCAAAATAGAAGGTGTACGCTTGGTCATTAGAGTGCTTGCCTAATTGCATCGCAACGTCAATACCTCTGCTGCGAGCCGTGTCATGTGCAATGCCTAAATCATCAAGCTCTGTGTATTCCAACATCATATGGTTAATTTTTTTATCCATTGGGCCAAGACCAAATGCCAATGAATGTTGGCGATCATTACAATGCATAAAGACCGGTTTAGCGATGATGCCGTTTGGCAGTTTGATTTTATATTCTACCGAACCAACAAGTCCCAACATTGAATAGAAGTCATACGTCGCTTCATCATCCAGTGAACGAATAATAAAATGACCAATACCTTGGTTACCCGTTAAAAACTTACCGTACATAGGTCGGCCAGGGTGAAAAGGCTTCATCACGTCCATTTGAGGACTGTAGAAAATTTCTGTCGGGTTACCTGATGGATCTTCAAGTTTTAACAAGCCTAATACAAAGCGCTCTTCACATTCTTCTTCTGAAGCAACACGAAACTCAACACCGTTATCTTTCAAGTGTTGCTGCATTGCCTTAAATTCTTCAAAACCACGTACTCTCCAACCCGCATATGCCAAATCATCTTCGTTTGATTGGTGAATAGTAAAACGGTGGTGCTGACCATCCATTCTTAAGTAGAAACGGTCATCACGATCGCCTTCTTCAATTTCAAGTCCAACACATTCTGTTGCAAACTTACGCCACGCATCAAGATCCGTCACGTTAAAACCCATGTAACCTAATTCTGTTACTTTAGACATTTTTTAAATCCTCTTTTCTAGTTTAATTAATATCAATACAATTCAAATTTAAAAGAATATGTATAAATTCTTATCTTCCGTTACTCTGGCATCCAACGTAATTTTTCTACGCGCAAGCTGGTAACCATTATCTACCTTACGTAATACATCTCGCCGGCAGCCTACGTGCTCAGAATGCTCTAATTGCGCACGATTCCTGATGATAGCAAAATTACTCAAAACAACAAATTCATCTGCTTTATCTGTATGGAAAGCCTCGACATTGGTAATTAAATATCGAATTGATGACGGTGGATTTTCCATCCAAACCGTGCCTGTACCCAATCGATCCACACGTTGCTTCACCTCATCATAGTCATCGTTAAAAATAGCCATATCGTTTGGTGTGGGCTCTTGCCGCTTGTCTTTAACGTAGCGCCGCTCAACAACGGGCATCCAATAATGAATATCTGTTGCCACCATGCTCTCTAACCAAGCACTAAAATCACCATTTTGTAACAGCGTTGCTTCTTGGTAATAATGCTGAGTCACGTCATAGTGCAATTGCATCGACACCCGTTCTTGCGCTTCTATAGTATGCATATTACTGTTCTCCTGCTTTCGCTTTAGCCGCAAGCCGGTCTTTCCAGTAGTCTTTATTGGGAAAGCAATCCGCCCACTGCGAGTCTTTGGCGCGAATCGCTTCCCAACTCTCTGCCGACATGATTTCTTGATAAAAACGGTAAAACCCTCGATACGACGTTTCGCCGACAAAGCTTGAGCCTACAATACCTGGGTAATCCGGATGCGGACCTTCGTAACCCACGCCCATACGCGAATCCATTGTATTGGATCGTGTATAACGGCCTTGATTATTGTGTGTGGCGTTAACCATATTGTCGCCATCATCACTTTCTAGCGTACCGGCTGTGCCAAAACTTCTCGCCGCCTCCTTAACAATTTCTCTTTTGGTCTCGTCATCCATGTCTTTATGCACAATAACCCACGACCAAACTTCAATCTCATGTGGGCCTCTAGGGTGCCATACTTTAAAAATATTGGTGCCATACAAGAAAGAACAATTTGGGAAGGTCGTGCAATTCCAATGACCGTTATATAAAGCAGCCCTTGGCCCACCCATTTTTTCAGCCACCCCGGGTGTTGTTTCTTGCATAAACTTGGCATACCCATCACGTTTTTTATGAATAGCAATCGCTGCGTTATCAATAACTCCAAAGCCATGGCCATGGCGCATTGTTACTTGGATACCTAAGTCATCAAACGGCATATCAGCACGATTCCCTGCCAAGCCACCCAACTCACCGCCTAACATTTCTAGCGCAGAGGCATGCGTCCACCCGACGTGGTAACCATCACCCACAAAATTCTCTGCGGGTACTTTCCAGTTACATTTAAGGATTGATTTCATCGGTGGCCCAATCAGTTCAACACCATCGCCAGCACCCACCATCCAAGTATCTAAGTACCAGCCCCAGTCACCTAAGAAATCGGCGAGTGGAGGTGCGCTTTCGTCAAAACAACCAAACACAAAACCACGGTAGCTTTCTACACGAACCGAAGGCAAGCCCATTGCTGACATGTCTATATCATCGTGATAACACTTCTCTTTTAACGGCACATCAACTAGCGCCCCATCTGTACCATATACCCAGCCATGGTAGTTACAAACAAATGACCTTGTATTACCACTATCCGCACTACAAACACTATTGCCTCGGTGCGTACAGGAGTTAACAAACGCTTTTAATGAGCCGTCTGTGTGCCTGACCACGATCACACCGTCTTCACCCATTTTTGTACTGAAAAAATCGCCCGGCTTTTCAAGCTGGCTTTCATGCGCTAAAAATAACCAACAACGACCAAAAATTCGCTCTAATTCACGATCATAAATATCTTGATCCCAAAACACCTGTTTGGACTGAGTGGATTTATCAAGATCCACCAGTTTATCCATATCAATCATCTCTCACCTCATTAAAGTATTTTATCAATCCGCCATTATTTGACGGTAACCCTTCCAAAACCCACGCACTGCATTTTCATCCATTCCCATTGGTGACACCATATCTCTGACATCGGTTCCACCCATCTCGATCAGTGACTTCTCACTTTCATCGCGGTGCACGCCTTGCTGCACTATTTCTACGGCTTCGCCATCCTCCATAGAAATAAACCCTGCAGGGCCCACCAAATTTATATTACGCAGACGGTGGGTGGTCATCGCCTCATCATCGTCTTCATAGCCAAAATATGTCCAAACCAATTCTGTTTCATTAACCGATTTAGGTAATACTTGGCGAGTCGCTAAGGTATTTTGTATTTGCTGTAAGACCACCGATGGGAATAACGACTGAATACTCAGGGCAACACGATCATCCCTTTCTGGAATAAAGTCCAAAACTCGAGTGTCTTGCAATTGATGAGTTCCCGTCATCTCCCTATTGGCTTCACTTTGATACTCAGTGTAATCAACATCACCTTTCGGGGCTGAAACATTAAAGTAATTATGGCAACCAACACTATCGGTTATCCCTATACTTTCTTGACCTTGGCGATAGATCCCAAATGTTGGATAGAACAGGTGCAGTAACCCACCGTGGTAGCTATCCCTACTATTTTCAGAATAGGCTTTCCAGTTGCCCTGCATAAATTGACGTGCATAACCGATCACTTTTATCGGCTTGTGCATAATACGATTAATATTTGCACACATTTTTTCACCTAAGAAGCTCGCCAGTTCGGGCGCTGCTTCATCAAAGCTAGCAAACACCATCTGCGCTATGGTTTGCACTCGCAATTGACGCAATCCATGCTGCTGCATATCAAAATCTTTAGTGTAGCCGCCTTGCCCCTTCAAGCCTCGACGGAAAGGAACGCCTTTGAGGTCACCCTTGGCATCATAGGCCCACTGATGATAAACGCAGGTAAACACACCATCGTCAGAGTGCCCATGCCGTTCTCGGCACACTAATGCGCCCTTATGGGCACAGCGATTAACCCACGCATTTAACTTTCCATCTTCGCCACGCGTTAATACAATGGGCGTATCGCCAATGAACGTGGATTTATAATCGCCGGCATTCGGCACCTCAACATCAAGCCCGATATAACACCAGATGGGGCCGCGATAGAGGTTTTCTTGCTCTAGCTTATAGATGCCTTCATCCAAATACACCGAATAGGGCGCATGGTTGCCCTCCGAATCGATCTTATTTAGCTCCGCTTGTGATCCCATCTGGTAACCTCGCTTTATTCAAAAAAGCCCTGTTCAGCGGCTAAATTCCCGGTCAATTTGATCGCTTCTAACATCATCGTATGATCTGCCTTACCCGTTCCAACTAAATCATATGCGGTGCCATGGGCAACAGACATATGCAAATACGGCGGCCCCATAATCAACGCGCAATTACCAGAAAAGCCCCATGTTTTTACTGCAATATGACCTTGATCGTGGAACATCGCCAACACCACGTCGTATTTACCTTCTATACATTGGCGAAAAACCGAATCCGGCGGAAGCGGCCCATCTACATTGATGCCGAGTTGCTTTGCAGTTTCTACACCGGGGCGTATTTCTTCATCTTCTTCTTTGCCGCTAGCGTGTGGATTTAACCCAGCCACCGCAATTCTTGGCTTGCTGATACCCCAACTAATGAGTGCATCATTTAACTGGCTGATCGCTTTACTGACTAACTCCGCGGTAATTAATTCGCACACCTGACGAAGAGGCAAGTGATCCGTTAAATGCATGACCCTTAACGGCCCGCTGATTAGAAACAAATAGCTGTGCCCTGGCTCCATGTTAATAACCTTATCAAGCACACCAGCCATTTTCATCGACACTGAACTTATCGGTGCCATAACGCTTGCATCGACCTCACCAGCACGGGCCAACGCGTCCATTTCATCTAACCAATCAGCACTAATTTGGCCACAAGACGCATTATCTATTCCCATTTGAAAGCTGTTCATATCAAATTTGCCCGAATCAATAATATCGATAATGGCGGGGTCATCATTAAGATCACTGACAGATGATATTTTATTCACCCTCAACTCTAACTCACAAACCTTAACGGCCTGCTCCATTACCTCGACACTGCCTACCAACACCGGTTTGCAGTATTGGTGTAATTCACCGGTCGCCCAAGACTTCGCCGTCACTTCGGGGCCAATTCCAGCTGGATCCCCTATCATTGTTGCTACAATTGGTTTTTTACTCATTTTTAAGATAACCCTGATACTTGTCTAAAAAAAATTACAATTCCAAATATTAGCATAGCATTATCTTTGAATCATTTGCCATTAATAAATGACCCAAGTCACTTCCTTTTAAGTCAGCCCCGCTTTAGCCAATAAAAACAAAATAAGCGGTTGCCTTAGTCCTAGATCGTGCGCTAACCTCTGTAGTCAATAACATCAAAGTATACTCATTCAAGACTTTAGGAGAATTTTATGTCTACACCCATACCTTTTGAATCCCTATTAGAAATTGATGGCGTTGTTGGTGCTGTCCGTTGGCGTGAAACTGTCGCAGGGAAGGGCGCAGTCACCCCACCCTTTCTAACCGAATTTATTGGCGGCATTACTGAAGATCGTGCCGAACGTCTTATGGCGCACTCAGAAGCGGCTGGCTTAGCTGTGATGGGCATAAGTCAGCTCAGTTATCATCGCGCCTCACAAGACCCAACGGTTGTTTACCCCCTAGACGGCTATTATGTACATAGCATGCGAGGCTCTGTAGTTTGTACCATCAACCGCGTTTCCGTTCTGCTAGATAACGCTATCAGTGTAAATGTCCAAGACCTTATTTCTAAAATGATTCTGGTTGATAATCGCCCCAGTTCATAATAAACCGCTAGTTTCAAACGTATCAAAAAAAGGCCTCTTCATATGAAGAGGCCTTTTTTTGATCATAATCATTTCCTTATATAACTAAGCCCGTATACTCAACTGTGTAATTCATCCCAAACATCTTAACGAGGAGACCCCATGGCAAGCAATGCACTAACCCTTGAGTTAAAAAGTGAAATAGACGCACTTTTAAATGAATATGCTCAATGCATTGATAATGACGAACTTGAAAGTTGGCCCGATTTCTTTACTGACGAGTGCTTATACCGCGTCATCCCTAGAGAAAATCATGAAGTGGGTCTGCCAACAGCCGTTATGTGGTGTGATAGCCGCGGCATGTTACAAGACCGCATTACCGCTTTGCGTCACGCTAACGTATATCAAGTGCAATGGTACCGTCATATCATCAGCAATCCCGTTATCACAACAGAAGATGGCGAAACATTTAATGTTCAATCTAATTATGCCGTGTTTAAGACCTGTAATGATGGTGAAAGCACCGTCTATAACGTTGGTCGCTATGTCGATGTTATCGTTCGAGTGAATGGCGCTTTAAAGTTTAAAGAAAGAACTGCTATCTATGATACTCACCGCATTACCACATTAATGGTTATCCCCATTTAAGATAGGAGCAAGATAATGAATGCCATAACACCCGAACATTTAAAATGGCCCGCAAATGCTGGTTGCACTGCTGTGCCTTATTCCGTTTTTAATAACCAAGAAGTCTACGACCTAGAACAAGCAAAGCTTTATAACGGTAAAACGTGGAATTTCTTAGCCGCCGAGGCTGAACTCCCGGAAAAAGGCAGCTTTAAATCAACTTATATTGGCGACACCCCAGTAGTGGTTACCCGCGGGCAAGATGATGAAGTTTACGCCTGGGTTAATCGTTGCGCGCACCGTGGCGCAGAGATTTGCCGCGAACGTCACGGCAAATCTGAAGATGGCGTATATACTTGCGTGTACCATCAATGGGCCTATGATGCAAAAGGTGAGCTACGTGGCGTACCCTTTCAACGTGGGCTTGCCGGCAAAGGTGGCATGCCAAAAGATTTTGATAAAAAACAACATGGCTTACGTAAAGTTCGTGTGGTGAATTACCACGGTGCTATTTTTGGCACCTTTAGTAATGAAACGCCTGATATCGAAGAATATATGGGCGAAGATGTGGCGTATCACTTCAAGCGCCTCATGCACAAGCCCATCGAAATACTAGGTACAACGCGTCAGCATATTGCTGGAAACTGGAAGTTTTACTCAGAAAATACTAAAGATCCATATCACGCGAGTTTATTACACCTATTTCATGCGACCTTTGGCTTATACCGTTCGTCTCAAAAAGGCGCATCTATTGTCAACAACGACTTCCATTCCGTTCTTTGGGCCAGCAGCGGCACCGAAGATGAAAACGCCTTGGATGACATGAAAAAGGACAAACTCAGAACACTTCAAACTGGTGAATATAAGTTACGAGACGCGTCTCTACTAGCGGGTACCCAAGAATTTGATGATGGCATTACCTTAGTTATTTTGTCATTATTTCCTTCGTTGGTTTTACAGCAAATTCAAAACACCTTGGCGTTTCGTCAAATCTTGCCGAAAGGTAAAGATGAGTTTGAATTAGTCTGGACCTACTTTGGTTATAAAGATGATACTGAAGAGCTACGTAATTACCGCCTAAAACAATTCAATCTTATTGGACCAGGTGGACTTATTTCTATGGAAGACGGCGAATCCACAGAATTGTGTCAAAATGCCATCATCCGAGACGGCGAATACACTAATGTTATTCAGATGGCTGGCACCGAACCTAGTGGCGATGACCACCTAGTGACCGAAGGTTTGATTCGTGGTTTATGGCAAGGCTATCAAAAAATAATGGATTTTTAACGCCTCTTCACCATCCTAAAACAAAAAGACCCTAGCTTTTAAACTAGGGTCTTTTTGCATCTCTTAAAAAACCTTTTAACTCTCGTTAATTATAGTTTACAGTGAGCTATAAGTAATCAGACACACCTTCATCAATGCCAATACAAACGACTAAATCAAACTGTGCCGATTGCATACTTGCAAAGAAATGTGTCCCGTCAGGGATGCCAGCCGAAAAGTTATTCCGATTTGAAAATATCGTTCAGACCAACCTCCCCTATAAAGCAGGTGACATCTTGTTTGAACAGCACAATAAAGCCGGTTACCTATATATAGTTAAAACAGGCTCATTTAAAACTAAAATGATCTCACCTCAAGGTACTGAGCACATTCATAACTTCTTTTTACCCGGTGAATTTATCGGTTTAGACAGCCTCGCGTTTGGAGTCACGCTTAATAGCGCTGACGCACTTGAAAATAGCTTGGCTTGTAAGATTAACTACCCTCAACTTCGTACGATAAGAAAGGAATTTCCTAGCCTGTCTGATTTTTCGGTTAAGTTATATAGCTCAGCACTGGCGGCGATGACTCAAGTACAAAACATCATTGCTCTGCAAGCCGCTTCATCCCGATTAGCTGCTTTTTTAATTTTTTACCATAGCCGTATTAATAAATATGGCTCACAAAACAACAGCTTTCAATTGCCAATGGCTCGACAAGATATTGCAAACCATCTTGGTCTTGCGGTTGAAACCGTCAGCCGATCCTTCTCCAAATTAATTGATTCGGGATGCATTCATAAAGAGGGCCACAATATCAAAATTATTGATCATGCAATGCTTCAACAACACGCCAATACCTCTACGCGCTAACCAGTTTAGTGACTAATATCAAATTCTCATCGAATAGATATAGGTTGCCCAAAAAAAATTATATATAGTATTTTTACTACAATTTTACAGGGGGAAACATGACGCAAGAATCTAACAATAACGCCACTCTAGAGTGGCCTGCTAAATATAATGAAGTGCCTAAAGAAGTTTTTGAACGAGCAGACTTATGGCCGCTTGAACTTGAGAAAATATTCTATGGTGATGAGTGGCATCCCATTGTTCACCAAAGCGAGATCCCAAATATTGGTGATTTCAAAGCTGCTGATTTAGGCGACATACCTGTTTTTGCGGTACGTGGCCAAGACAATAAAATACGTATTTTTCAAAACTCTTGTACCCACCGTGGCACAACACTTGTTACTGAAAGCATAGGTAATAAAACCGAATTTGAGTGCCCGTACCATCGCTGGCTGTTCAACCCTGAAGGCGAGTTAGTTGGCTGCCCAAACAGCCGTGAATATGCCCCTGGCTTTGATAAAAAGAACTTTGGCCTAGCGACCTTTCGTACTGAGGAATATAACGGTCTTTACTTCATTACAATGAGCGACACAGTTGCTCCGCTAAGAGAATACCTTGGCGAAGATTTCTATGAGCCACTTGGCCGTATTCTAGGTGGTGACGGACGGATGAAGTTTGTCGGTTATCAAAAAGTTTATTATAACTGTAACTGGAAAGCCTATTGCGATAATGATGGCTACCACGCGCCACTACTTCACCTAGCCTTTAAAATGCTAAATTGGCAAGGCGGTAAGGGTGTACAAAACGTATCTGAAAATGGTCATTTATCATTTGAATCTGAACTTAAAATCCCTGACGACATTACGGCCTTAAAGGACCCTTCCATTCTTGACTTTAAAGGCACTGAAACCAGTACCGGCTCTATTGTGCAGATGCAATTTCCCGTCACTGTTTACTCTAAACACATGGATATGTTGAATATTCGTTATGCATACCCAAAAGGTCCAAAGGGTATAGAAGTACATTACGCTTATTTCACTCATGAAGATGACGATGACGAAATGGTCGCACACAGAATACGTCAATCCAGTAACTTATTAGGCCCCTGTGGTCTTATCAGTATGGAAGATGCCTCTGTTTTCTCTCGTATTGATAAGGGCAATAAAACGCCCGGCATGGCGATTTTCCAAAAGGGTGTAAAAGACGAGTACAAATTAGAACTTCAGGTTGGACAAAATGATGAGTCTGGTAATTTACCAAGGTGGGAACATTATAGAAAAACCATGGGCTTTAAGAGGGCGACATCATGAGTGAAATTGAACCAAGTGTTATTTTTAGTATTGAAAATTTAAACCGTGATTACATCTGCTCATTGGACAAATTGGACATGCATAAGTGGCTCGCTTGTTTTAATAAGCAGGGAACTTATACATTAATTTCAAATGAAAACGAGCGCAATGGCTTCCCCATTGGCTTTATGCTAGATGATAAATATGAGCGTCTACAGGATAGAGTAAAGCAAGTCACAGAAATTCAAGAAGACTCTACTGAACATTATCAAACAAGGCATATGACTCAATTAACGTCTATCACGTCTTTAGGAAATAATCGTTACCAAGCAGACTATAATTTCTCGACTTTTTATACTCAAAACCTTATTGAAACAACTGATATCTTATGCGTTGGCCGCTATGAGGACATTGTCTTAATAGAAAACGGCTCTGCCAGCTTTATTCAACGTAAAGCCGTTATCGACACCAATGTACTACCTCGCTATATAGCTTACCCTATATAACAAGCCAATAAAAAAGCCCGCTAGTCGCGGGCTTTTTTATTGCATTACGTCTGACTTACTCTGGACGCACTCCAATACCAATACCACCATCAGAATTAATAATACTACCCGTGATGTAGCCACTATTTTTATCCGAAGCCAATAACAGATAAATACCGGCGTGTGCTTCAGGTTCTGAAATAAAGCCCAACGGTGTCATACTACTAATTATTTTATCCACATCCGGTATTTCACTCAATTTCGCTTCGGCTTGACCCGCTACCGCACTGCCACCCAAACTGGTCATGGTTCCGCCAGGTGCAACACCATTAACTCTAATATCGGGTGCCACTTCATGGGCTAATTGCTTGATCATACCAATAACCGCATGTTTTGAAGCAACATAGATTGGCCCACCACCGCCTGTATAAAAGCTAGAACTCGATGCAGTGAAAACCATATTCCCTTTCGTCTTTCTCAATTCAGGTAACGCGGCCTTCGCCCCCAATAAATACCCCTTTACATTGACGGCAAAAACTTCATCACAAATACCTTCCACCTTATCGTCTTCTTGAGCTTCAAGCGGCACCATATAGTCCCAAATACCCGCATTACCAATAAATGTATCTAACTGGCCAAAACACTCAATTGTTTTAGCAACCGCCGCTTTATTATCTGCGAACGAACGAACATCGCCGGTAATACCTACCACCTTACCGTCAAACTTCGCTTCAAGAGCATCGACTCCTTCTTGAGACCTATCCATAACGCACACGCGAGCCCCTTCTTCTACAAAACGCTCCACAACCGCCAAGCCTATACCCGACCCACCACCTGTAATCAGCACTACTTTACTATCCAACCATCCCATAAAAATTGCCTTATTTTATTTATAATCTAAAGAAAAAAGTTCATATTGCTATCAAGCACCACACTATCATCCAATGTCATCGAACGGGTGAGTAATTTATAGCCTTCAGCTGATTTTATCCAGGTATCTTCACGTCCAACAGTAAAGCGCTTCCTATCTGAATCTAATCGACTTCTATGTAATTCAACAATTGAATATACCTTAAACTGATCTTTCTCATCGGTCTCAAACACCTCTACGTTACTAATAATGTGACGTGATGCATTCATTGGGTTCTCAGCCCAGACAAAACCTGTACTGTAGCGTCCAACCCTAACTTTGAGTGACTCCATATCATCCTTAAATATAGGTGTTTTAGCGGGTGCTCGTTGCCCAGACTTATCTTCCCTAAAACGCCTCTGCGGCATATCCATACAGTAGTAAATATCGTCAGATAATATAGTATTTAACCAATCATCATATCGTTCAGCACTTAGAATACGAGCCTCTTGGAATAAGTGTTTTTGTAGGTCTAAATAAATATCATTTTTTGCATGTACTAAGTTCATTACTTACCCTCCGTAGCTTGTGCCTCTTCTAGGCTATTATAAAAGGGAATATCCGCCCAACTATCTGCTTTCATCATTTCTAGCCAGCGCCGGTACACATAGCGCTGATTTTGCTCACAGACCAGCCCTTCACTAATCACTCCAGGCATTTCTTCTCGGCTATGTTCACCACCAAGCGCCATATTGGTGTACACATCCATTTGCCCCGTTCTCCAACCGCGTGATTGCTCGGTAGCCGCCTGCAGGTTATCTCCATCGTCATTGTCGAACATACCAGCTGGACCAAACGTTCGGCTAACATTATCAAGAATGACTTGTTTGAGCTCATCCGACATTTCTTTGTCTACCATCGCCCAAGTCCACATTTCAAACTTTCCGGGGCCTTTGGGGTGGTAAACACGAAACCAATTAAGACCAGGCAAAAATTGCAAGTTGGGGAATACAGTCATATTGACTTGTGAGCCCCACATCTTTTCACCACGAAACTTGCCTAAGCGCTCAACAACCGTTGCTCTGTTCGCATCTAGATAATCCCAGGCTTTCTGATATTCATTGTAAAAAGCATAGCCTGACTTACCGTCTAAAGCCGCCAGTACTGTGTGCCCATTCAATCCAGCAACAGATACCGCCGCAGCGTTGTCAACCTCACTATTACCGACAGACAAGCCAGCTATACCTGATTCTGCTGTAACCGTCATAGCTCCTGCATGCGCCCAGCCCAAATGGTAGCCATCACCTGATACATTCTCTACTGCAAGCTTCCAATTGACCGGTAACTCCACTTTCATTGCTGTACCAATAAGTTCTGTTCCTTCAGGCATCGCGTCCAACCAAACATCCATATACCACTTCATTTCACCTAGAGAATCTTCTAGGCTTGGCGCTTGTTCGTCAAAGGTAGCAAATATTAAGCCTTTATAACTGGCAATTTGCGCGACCTCAACCATGCCAAATTTAGATTTATCTAAATCATTACCATAAGCAGCTTCTTCAAGTGGTACACCGGTTAACTCCCCACTAAAATTAAAACTCCAGCCGTGGTAATTACAAACAAATGTTTTACTGTTTCCATGGTCGGCCTTACATAAACGATTACCACGGTGTGTGCACGTATTCAAAAAAGCTTTTACACTCTTATCTTTCTGCCTAACCACCAACACTTCATCCTCCCCCATAAAGGTACGAATGAAATCACCCGGTTTTTCAAGCTGGCACTCATGGGCTAAAAAAAGCCAACTGCGGCCAAATATCTTCTCCATCTCTTGCTCATAAATATCAGCATCTGAATAGATAAGCCGTTTCTGACGGCCCGTTTTAAAATCTATTAAATCATCTAACTTTTCCATCTCTCTTCCTCTATTAATTTAATTATTTAATTATTTAACAACATACTCATATATGGCATTCACTTCGTCTGCTGATAGCTTATTACCCCATGCCGGCATTGAACCCTTTCCATTGATAACTGAATCGTTAAACCGTGCCTTATCATTTTTAGGGAACGTACGAAGATCAAACGTTGTGCCCGCGGTTTTCATTTCTACACCATGGCAGTGCGAGCAAGCCTGCTCATAGAGCTCCGCACCGTGCTTTACGAGATCAGACCATTCTGCTTTATTGGCCACCGTTGAATCTATTTGATGCTCTTCTGGCGGCCGATTAGTTTCAGCATGAATAGTGCTATGGTCTGCGCCTTCAGCCAATTCAAACACCCAAATGGAACCGCCGGGGTTAACATTTTTTAGATCTATATCACCTGAAAAATTGGTGTATACCCCGCCGATTCCACTGGCTACAGCAATATACTGCTTACCGTCAATTTGATAAGTAATCGGCGGCGCAATAATCCCTGAGCCGGTTCTAAATTCCCATAATTTCTCGCCGCTTTGTGCATTTAGTGCATACAACTCGCCCGTTTGAGCACCCGAAAAGACGACATTTCCTGCTGTCACTAACGTGCCCCCATTCATTGGCACCGTTGTTGGGAATTCCCATTTTGCCTGACCGGTCAACGGGTCTATAGCTCGTAAATAACCTTTATTTCCTTCGGGAAATATCCACTTAAAGCTCGCCCCAATATAGAACATCCCTTGTTTATACTCTTGTTTTACGGGTGTGTATTTCCAGCCCACGTTAAATGTGTTGGCGTAGGCAAGCCCTGTTTTAGGGCTATAAGACATGGGTGCTAGGTTTTTACCGCCAAATGCAGATGGCCAAATTTCGGTCGTTTCACCCGTCTTCAACATATTTTTTACACGCTCGGACACGATTGGCCTACCGGTTTCCATATCGATACCGTCAGCCCATGTCACCTTATCAACGAATTGATTGGCTTTTAGTAGCTTTCCATTGGTGCGGTCAAGTACATAAAAAAATCCATTCCTGTTTGCTTGCATCATGACTTTGCGTTCAGAGCCATCAATCATAATATCCGCAAGAATCGGGTCATTGACCCCGTCATAGTCAAAACCATCGTTTGGGGTAAATTGATAATGCCAAACCAACTCGCCGGTTTTTGGTTTTATGGCGATGACACTCTCAGTAAACAGGTTGTCACCCGGGTGCATGTTTGCATTCCATGGTGCCGTATTACCCACACCCCAGTACACAATATCCAGTTCTTTATCGTATGAACCAATAAGCCAAGTCGGGCCACCGCCGCGCTTCCAGTCGTCCCCTTGCCAAGTATCATTACCAAGCTTTCCAGGTTCTGGCACGGTATAAAAACGCCATAAATGTTCACCCGTACTGGGATCCCAGCCATCCAAGAAGCCCCTTGCACCAAATTCTCCACCGGCAATGCCCGTAATCATTGTGCCGTTAGCTATTAGCGGTGCGCTGGTCATGGAGTAACCTTCTTTTACGTCTGCCGCACGCTTTTGCCAAATAACCTTGCCATTTTTTGGGTCAAGGGCCTGAACCCGATTATCCAGCGTTACACGGTATAAAATACCTTCATGCCATGTCGCTCCTCTATTGGTGATACCACAGCAAGTCAGTGTATCTGGTGGGTATTGAATCTTGCTTTTCCATAATTGACGCCCTGTTTTTGCGTCAATCGCATAGCTTGCATTATGCGTGGTTGCATACATAACGCCGTCTATAATTATCGGCTGCGTTTGTTGCCCGCGGTTATCACCTAGGGATAAGATCCATGCCGGCTTTAATTGCGCAGCATTGCTCTCGTTAATTTGCGTTAAAGCAGAATAGCGCTGTAAATTTTGCTCTAACCCGTAATACCTAACGCCGGTATTTTGATCAGCAATATCAGTGTTGATAGCCTCATCAGCTGAAGTCGTTACACCCGCAGGTTCTTTACTGGCTATCTGATCAGGTTGATCATTGCTACAGCCAAGTAAGATAATGAACAATAGAAGATATGCCAGTTTTTGTTTTATATTAAACATTCCCTTCCCCTTATATTGCTACATACTATTAATTTCTATCTCGTCTTACTATACTTTTTCCTTTTAAAATTGATTTCAGGCATAAAAAAAGCAGTGAAGCTTTCGCCTCACTGCTTTTTAACGCTAACTACTTGTTTGCTTTATTGATAATCGCGTAATTGATCAATATCAAACATTTCGTCCGAAACTTCCTCACCACGATCGTCCCATGATGAATTCATAAGTAACGTTGATACACGTTGAGTAACTTGGTTTGAAATGATCGTTGAACGCCACTGCATATCGCCAACAGATGGACGGAAATCACGCACTTCATCCCAGTTTCTAAATGCGTTTCCACGAGGGTCCCATGTCATTTGATACTGCGCATAATAGTACTCTTTATCAATATAAGAACGACGTTTTGAATATTGGTATTTGCCTGTTTTATCAGTAATTTCCAAAATCCATGTTGGGCGAAGTTCAAGTTCAACACTTTCCCAATTACACTTGTCCGCTGTTAATACTTGCGAATCATATGCGTGACCCACTTCAGGTGACGAAAGAATTAATGCTTCTCCTACTAACTTGTAGTCAAACATAGTTGTATCTGTCTTAACCCAGTATGCACGCCAATCATCCCATGTGAGCTCTAAACCAGATGCCAAAGGATCCTGAGAATCAGAACCTGTTAATAGTCTCGTTCTTCTTAAGCTTGGAATAAATACTTTAAAGTCATCTTCTTTACCTGACTCAGCGTATCGTTGTCTAACACCAGCAAGACCCCTAACATCGTTGGGCTCTAAGAAGAATACAGAACCACCTTCAATAAATTTCTCTTTACCGTATATGTCGCCCATAGGAGCTACATTCGTGCGGTTGTGATAGTGCCACCACCATAAGTCCGCTTTATATTCTCTATCAAGCTTACCGTCGCTAGTACATGCATTCATTGTGACTGCGTTAAAGCTCAAGGTATCTGAATTAGTAGAATGTGCTACATAATCCCAATTTAGCTCAATACCATTTTTAGGATTTAAAAAAGGAATCGCTGTACTAGCGTCACCACTCATCAGTGCATATGAACCGTCTTCATATAACAGGTTTCCATCTTCACCAATGACTAGCTTAGTATTATTTTCTTTAATTGCTTTGGTACCTTTTAAGTAACCTTCATGCATATAGTAGGTGTTAGTCGGCACAATTTTAAATTGCTTAATGTTTGCCCACTTATTTCCTAGTGCTTCATACATCTCTTTTGGTAAGTAGTCTTTTAACCATGGGTAATCGGCTTTATTTTCATTGGTGATGATTAACCCAGGCTTTAGCTCTGCAGGAATCTCAGCTTTTTCAATAAGATCATACGCATCGTAGCCACGTAGTTCTTTCCACTGTTTTGCTAATTTAATAGCTTTAGGGTCTGAAATTAATTTAACCCATTTGTCATAATTTGGGTTCTTTTCAGAAGCAGCAAATGCTTTCCATGCTTCTAGCGCTTTATTGGTATCCGCCAATACAGGCGATGCCACTGATACAGCTGCTGCGAATCCAATCGCTGCTGCAAATTTACTCATCTTCATTTATTGCTCCTTCATATTACTTATGTTTATATCAATCAAAATAGCCACGCATAACCAATCCTTCAATTGGTTTATTCAAACAGTTAAATAAGTAATTTGGTAATCAATTAAGTTTACCTCATCCAATTTGATCAGCTTGAGTCTTCTATACAAGCTAGCTACAGATAATCCTCAACAAATCTATCTGTCATGCACTTATAGATATCAAGTCTTCAGGAATGTTTACTAGTGGATAATTCTATACAAGCTTTAATTATTTAGTTCTTAATGCTAGTTCAAGGTCCTCTAACATCATTTACATATTATAAGAGCTTTTAACGTCTGCATTATTGATTTAAGGCATAAAAAAAGCAGCGAAACCGAAGTTTCGCTGCTTTTTTGTATCTCTGTTTAACTATTAAGCTTTACTGATAATCACGTAATTGGTCAATATCAAACATTTCTTCTGTTACATCTTCTTCACGATCTGTCCAAGCACCATCTAATCGAAGTGTTGTATGTCTTTGCGTAGCTTCATTCAAAATAAGCACGTTTTTCCACATAGCATCACCAACGCTTGGTCTCCAATCACGCGCATCATCCCAAGTACGGAATGGATTACCGCGTGGATCCCAAGTCATTTGATATTGTAAGTAGTAAAACTCTTTATCAATATAGGTTTCACGCTTTGAGTACATATACTTACCAGACTTATCAGTTACTTCTAGAACCCAAATCGGTCTAAGTTCTACATCCATATTATTAATTCCACACTGATCTTCAGTCCAATCTATAGGGTCATATGCATGTCCAACTTCTGGCTGAGCAAGAATAAAGCCTTCTCTTACAAGTTTGTAATCAAAACTTTTAATATTTGTCTTCGCCCATGAACCACGCCAGTCATCCCAAGTAATCTCAAGGCCTGAAGCCATAGGATCTTGTGAGTCAGAACCTGTTAACAAGCGAGTACGACGCAAACTAGGAATAAACACTTTAAAGTCATCTTCTTTATCTGGACCTGCGTAACGTTGTCTAACAGCAGCCAAGCCGCGAATATCGTTTGGCTCTAGGAAGAATACTGATCCACCTTCAACGTATTTTTCCTTACCTTCAATCTCACCCATCGGTGCAGTAACTGATCGGTTGTGATAATGCCACCACCACAAATCGGCTACATAACCACGCTCATGCCCATCAGGTGAACATGCATCAAATTTAACAGGGTTAAATGCAAGCGTGTCATTATTGGTTGAATGAGCTACGAAGTCCCAGTGAAGCTCCATGCCATTTTTAGGATGAAGAAACGGTATAGCCGTAGCGCCAGGACCAGACATTAGCGCTCTCGTGCCATCGTCATACTTAAGGAAACCTGTCTCATCAATAGTGATATTAATATTCTTATCACGAAGTTCTTTAGTGTTTTTCAAATATCCTTCATGCATATAGTAGGTATTTGTTGGCACAATTGTAATTTGTTTAATATTAGCCCATTCACCACCTATATGAGCATATACCTCTTCTGGTAAATATTTCTTTAACCAAGGGTAATCGCCTTTGTTTTCACCATTAATAACCAAACCAGCCTTTAGGTCCGCAGGTATATCTGCCTTATCCATTAAATCGTAGGCATCATATCCACGTAAGTCCTTCCATTCTTTCGCTAAAGCAATTGCTTTAGGGTCTGAAATTAGAGTGACCCATTTATCATAATTAGGGTTATTTTGCTCTGCCGCAAAGGCTTTCCAAGCATCTAAGGCCCTATTTGTATCCGCCATAACCGGCGCCGTAACTGATACAGCCGCTACAAAACCAAGCGCTGCTGCTATTTTATTTAATTTCATTCTGTTCTCCTGTTATTACTTTTTACTTTATATATTTAATTAGTCCTTACTTTCTATATTGCCTCTTGCCTCTTTATTTGCATTTACGCAAAATAAAAAAAAAGCGGGGAATTAATTCCCCGCTTTTTTATTTCTTAGAACTGGTATGTTAAAGATAGTTCAACATAATCAGAGTGGTCGTACATTCCAATTGGTGGGCTTTCTGCGTCACCTGATAAATGCAACCATTCTAGACGTGGGCGCCAGCTGTCACCGAAGTAGTTGAAGTCGATACGTTGACGATATAGTGTTGCATCATTTGTAAAGTCTTCAATAACTAAACCTTCAAGAACTAATCTTTGACTGTCTAACGGCATGCTCCATAAGAACGTCATATAGTTCTGGTGGTCTGACACTTCGTCTAATGCATAAGGTGCTTGAGCTAACAAACCTTCATCTGCATCGTGTGTATAAATATCAAACAATTGAAAGCTTGTGAAGATTGATTTTTCCTGACCTTCCCAACCTGGTACCCAGAACGGGAAATCTATACCAATCATCGCTGAAGTAATGTCTGATTTAGTAATCGCATTACTAGGTATAACAGCCAATGCACCAGAACTTCCTTGATCTATATTTGCCGACCCATCTAGATTTATGGTCGCATCTAGCCCAGCAAAATTTTCTGTAGGATTAACAATTGAACGGTTGAACGGGTGATCAAATTCATGGCTTACTTCTAAACGTATAGAAGGTGATGAATTTTTACGCCCAAAAGCCATAAAGTCTGACAAGTCACGAGTAAAGGTTGCACCTACCACCATTTGTCTGTAGTCGTAATCTAGTTCTACACCTGCTCTTACAGAACAAAAAGCTACTGAATTGTCTCCATCTGCATCCAATACTGGATCATTACATGCCCCTAACCCAAATCCAAAAGCTGTCGTAGCTGCTGTTAATGGGCTTCCTTGTGGTAAACCACCCGTTAATACATTGCCACCGACAGACAGGTCACGTAACCAATCTAAGTAACCGCCAGCACCATGCACAATCGCCTCTGTTTGGGAAGCTGAAAATGTGTAACGACCTCCTGTCGCAGAAGGTAAAGGGGCCAAACCGCCAGTTCCCCAAGTACCAAAACCAGCTCCTGCACCAGTTGTAACATCACCACCGATAAATAAATCCAGCCCTCTTAATTTGAGTACCGGCAAATCTTGCATGCCGTAAAAAGCATTTAGTGTTGCAACACCCCCAAGTGTTTCAAATTTCAAACGCAATGAGTATTCGGCGTCTGAAAAGCTCAGTCTTTTGGATTTATGCTCAGGTGTTGCAAATGCAAAACCAACTAAACCACTACCGGAGGGCTCATCTAGTGTTACTGGCCAAGGCAAGCCAAATAGACCACCGGCTGAGTCAGACTCGCCAGGTGTTGGATTGTTAACGATAACATTCGAATGGAAAACTTCTGGTGTGAAGTTAAACTCAACTGTTGGCCGGTGCATACCGAGTGCTTCGAACGGCGCCGCCATTCCAAGTTTCTTTAGGTTAAAGTCCACTGATAGCATTAATGCCGGGATACGTAGCTCATCTGAGTCTCTAAAAGCAAAGCGCTCACGTAAGTCTTGTGCGTGCAGTAAATCGATTAAACGTAGACCATCTGACTCACCCCAGCCACGCTGTTGTTTACCAAATTTAACACTAAAGCGTCCTTTTCTATCACGATATTTAACCGATAACTCACGAATAACTTCTTCCCAGTCATTAAGGATTTGCACCTCACTGGTTTCACGACAGGTGTAACCCACATTGCCCTTACAATTATTGAGTTTAAACGGCACAGTACCAGGGAAAGTAATATTTGGAAATGATAGCGGATCCGTTGGATCTAAACCTGGTTCAAACGCAAAACTCGGAGTTTGATCAGTTACACCACCAACTGAATTAAAGCTGGTAAATTCTGTTGATAAATCGCCTCGTAACCAGAAATTTGCTACGAATGTCCATTTTCTACTTGGACGGTATGTCGTTTTTGATTCGATGATCCATTGCGACGGACCCATTTTATTACCTTGATCTTTAAGATCATACAACACGGATGCACCAACTTTGATACGACCGTTTTGTGTTAGACCTTTAATACCGGTATCTAACGCAAAAGCAGGCGCAGCTATTGCTAACCCTAATGCGGCCGCTAGGCCTGTTTTTATTATTGACTTCATGGTTTCCCCTTTATTTTCTTGTCAATTGCTTATATATATTTTCTAACACTTGTTTTATACACTAATTTTTTAGCGCCACATAGTGTTTTTTATCTTTTTTACAACACTGTTGTTTTATTATTTCGTAGCAGCATCCTTGATGGTAAATAACGCTTTCGGGTGGAATGCTGCAATTGCTGCTGGTACAAACAGTAACGACCCCAACATATTCATGAATAACACCATTGACAATAACATGCCCATTTCAGCTTGGAACCTTAGTGGTGATGCAACCGCCCATGGAATTAACGGCGCTATCATTGTCACCGCTGTAATAAAGATCGCGTTACCCGATGTTAAGAAGGCATGGTGAATCGCTTCGTGCACATCTTTTACTTCTAAGTTCCGGTATTCTTCTTTAATTCTATCGATCATGTAAATACCGTAATCCACCCCTAGACCTACACCCAGCGCAGCTAGCGGTAAAGTACTAACGTTTAAGCCCACTTCTTTCCACGCCATAAAGGCGTAAGTTAGTGAGTTAGCCGTTGCCAAACTAAATAATAGAATCAAGCCAGTAGTAACCGAGCGGTAGTACAAGACAATACAAAAGAAAATAACAAAAGCGATCGCCACCATTGTTTTAACGTTTGAATTAACGATTTCTTTATTAAGTGCCTCGACGATACCAACTTGCCCACCCATATATAAGAACTTGGCATCACTGACCACTTCTTTTTCACTGGCAAAGAAAGCGTCCAAGTTATCTCTTAACTTTTGGATTGTTGGTCGACTATGATCTTCTAGGAAGAACGATATATTACCAATTTCCCAGTCGTTGTTTGTGTAGGCCGCAAAATCACCCGGCTCACCCCTTGAACGGAACATGTAGATATCAAAACCTACTTCTTCTTTAGTATCTGGAATGAGCGCGTACGACGGATCCCCTTCAAACAACACCGAGTTAATTAACTTAATGATGGGCACTAAGCTGATGGCTGGACGTACTTCAGACATATGCTCAAATACATAGCGATCAAGCGCTTCTGTTTGGTGATACACAGACGGATCCAACATGGTGTCCTTTTCACCTTCCACATAGACTTGCATCATATCGGTTCCCAAAAATGAGAATCGAGTATTAATTGATTCAACGTCTTTATTAAAGCGAGCTTCTGGCCACAAAATAGCACTACCTTTTGTATCACCAACCGTTAGGTTTTGTGAATACCAGCCACCCATTGCTAATAAACTCGCTGTGATGAAGACCATTGTCCACTTGTGATCTTCCATATTAATCACAGCAGCCCAAATTTTATTGAGAATAATTGAACCCGTTTTGTGCGACTTTGGTGGTTTGATTAAGCACATAACCGCTGCAGCAAATATAAGTGCAGGTACAACAGATAGTAGCCATAAACCACAAATTACCGCCAGTGATTCGATACTTGGAATAGCAACTAGCCCTAACACACCAAAACCGGCCGCATCAGTAATAATCGCCGCTGTACTTGGTACCAACAATAACGCCAAACCATCTCTAGTACAGACACGACAATCTGTTGGTCGCTCATCACAGGCATCAATATTATCCAATATTCGCGTAGTGAACTGCACACCATGCGATAACACGATGGCAAAAATAAAGGCCGGTAAGAGAATGAGCAGTGGATCAAGGTTATACTCAACCGCACCCATTGCACCTAGACCCCAAATTGTCGCTACTGAAGCTGTAAACATTGGAATAAACACGCCAACCCATGTTCTAAAGTATAAGAACAAAATAATCGCAATAATTACCAATGACGCCGCTAAAATATTAAACACAGCATCTAGTGATTGGTAGATGTAACCAAGTAGTATCGGGCGACCCACAAAGTTAATTTCTAAATCATCCCCTTCATATTTTTCGCGTAAATCTAGGAAAAAGTTAAGGACTTCTAACTTGTCTGCCTCATCTCTAAAGTCTGCAATGATAATAGCTGAGGTTTCATCATTAGAGACTTGAAGACCTCTATATTGTTTATTAACAAACTGACGCATACGCGTCATATCTTTTTCGTTTTTAGGTAGATCTGGCCACAGCAAAGCATCCACACCCACACGACCGCCACCACCTGAAATCGCCTTTGTTTTTCTAAGCACTAAAGACTGGCTTAAATGGCGATATGTACTCTTGTTGTAGTACACATCTTCAGCAATCTGCTTGTAGTTTTTTAAATAATCAAGGTTATAAATATTTCCCTTCTTATTTTTTACTTCAATTAAGGTCGTATTCGCGCCGCCAAACTGCTCACCAAACCTCAAAAACAATTCAACATTATTTGAGTCTGCTGGTAGCATTTCTTCTAATACAACATTCAGCGACAGGCCTTTATACGCATAATACCCAGGCACAATTGTTATTAGTGCCAACAATGAGGCAACAAATACCGGATGCCTTGAAATAAAACTGGATAATTTATTAATCATTATTTTTCTCCCCAACGACTAGATATCAGCTTAACCGCTTCAGACCCAGCTATATTTAGTTTCTGCCCGAAGGACATATCATTCAAATTACCTTTTACAATCATGCCGCGTAAACCTGCTGCCCAAAAGTCACCTGACGGTGTTACAGCAATCCCACCCATCCAAACGTATGGAAGCGGGAAGCCTTCTTGAGGCGTTAGACTTGTCACTGTAAATGTTGGCTGTAATACTTGTTCTACTGCCTCTGCTTCTACCACAGCATCATCCATAGACACTTTAAGTACGATTGACGCACCCGTAACCAACACATCATTGTTGCTTGCGCTGGCGACGTCATATAAGTGATTGCTGACTCCACTGTCTATTTCGCTAACGAAATAATCAATCTCTGTTTCTGGCAATACCGCTACTTCTTTAGCCACATATTCTTTGCCACGCCGCTCTGCTTTCTTTCTCGCTCTGGCTTCTTTTTTTGCCAGCTTTGCATCTTTAATTGCTTTTACTGACTCTCGTTGAGCGTCTGTCGCTAGCGTAAGGGAATAAATACCGCCATCCAAGCCAACCGCAACCGCACCATCTCCCTGAGTTGCTATTGAAAGTAAGGTTCCTGAACTTCGGTTATACGTAACCATCCATAGTTCACCACCGTTTTCGGTATGCGCGATCGTTCCAAACTCACCCACCAAAATTGCAGTATTAGCATCTTTTGCAACAACGCCATGTAATCTTGGTAAATCGCGGCCGTCAAAACCCGTTAACGATTGCTTTTGCCAATTTTTACCGCCATCCTTTGTATGCCAAATCGCCGAGTCATGGCCAACAGCCCAGCCATTGTTTGCATCTGCAAATGCAATGTCTCTCAAATAAGTGCCGGCGTCTTGTTTTTGAACTTCCCACGTTATACCAGCGTCTGCTGTATGTAGGATTGATCCGCGATGACCTACGGCCCAGCCATTATTCGCATCGACAAATGAAACGTGACGAATAAGTTCATTGACCCCCATGTAAACTGCGCCCCATGACTCACCGCCGTCCTCTGTTCTAAAAAGGGAACCAGAATAACCTGCTACAAAGCCAAGCTTGTCATCAACAAATTCAACTGCGTATAAATTATCAGGCCAAAATCGGTGGAACTGACTTTGTTCGGCCGAATCGCCATTTTCTGCTATAGCAATTCCACTTATTAGGAACGCCAATACAAGCGCGAATAAAAGGCGCGAGCCTTTACTTTGTTTAATATTTATCGATTTCACTATCTTCCCCTCATCAACGGAATCTATTTTTTATAGATTTGTTTACAATTTTCAATCTAACAAGCGTTCAAATTTATAATAATTGGGCTGTTACTGTCAATGACAATTATCACTAATTGAGAAGCATCATCATAACTCTTAGCCGGTTTACCAAATTCTAAACACTTAACTTTGCAAACCGAATATATATGAATTCTTTAACTTTGTACCCCTTTTTTTTCAAAAATTAAATTTAATATTAGGTTTTACTTAATTAACGAATTTTGTTACTTTCATCACCCACCTTAACCACCTTGGAAGCACCATGTACTCAAGCCTTTCTGCTAAGATTTATCAAACCGGCGACTCCAGTGTTTTTCAACTTGAATCAACTAACGTAAACCCGCCGAAAGCTCATCAAGTGCTCATTAAGCAAACCGCAATTGGTGTCAACTATATAGATACCTATTTTCGCTCTGGTCTTTACCCGGTTGAATTACCGTCTATATTAGGTGACGAGGCTGTTGGCGTCGTTGAGCAAGTAGGCGAGGGCGTTAGCGAATTTTCTGTTGGTCAACGTGTTGCTTATTCAGCTGCAAAAGGTGCTTACACTCAATATAGAGTCATCGATATAAACGAGCTTGTGCCTGTGTCCGACGGTATTGAAGATAGCGCCATCGCCACCAGTTTGCTTAGAGGCATGACGGTTGAATACCTGCTCTGTCGTTTGTATGAACTAAAAGCCAGCGACACCATATTAATTCACGCGGCGGCCGGTGGAGTAGGCCAGATTGCCTGCCAGTGGGCCCGTACAATTGGTGCGACCGTTATTGGCACCGTTAGCTCTGCCGAAAAGGCTCGTATTGCTGAGAAGTGTGGCTGTGATTTTGTCATTAATTACTCTGAGCAAGATTTTGTGCAAGCTGTTGACGAGATAACAAAAGGTCAAAAAGTAGATGTTGTGTATGACGGCGTGGGCAAAACTACTTTTATGAAATCGCTTGATTGCCTCCGCCCGCGCGGACTGATGGTCAGTTTTGGCAATGCGTCTGGTAAACCGGACCCCTTTGACGTATTGGAGCTGTCAAAAAAAGGCTCTCTTTACTTAACCCGCCCGACGCTATATCACTACACTAGAAATCGGCAAGAGATCCTTGAAAGCGCCGCTCGTTACTTAGATAAACTTGAGAAAGGGCAGATCAAAATACAAATAGGCGCGACTTTTTCACTCTCTGATGTTGCTAAGGCACATGATTATTTAGAACAGCGAAATACAACGGGCAGCCCTGTCTTAATTCCTTAGCCTAAACGCTAGCTAAGCCTGTTAAGCCGTTTTTAATCACGGCATCTGCCTTAATTTTTAAGTCGGTTTTGATGTTTTAAAACCAGCATAAAAGCTACCGGCAAATATTAGCAACATACCGACCAGTTGATATTGCTGCGGCATAACGTCCAAAAACAATGCGTTGATCACGATTATATAGACCGGCACCGTGTTTAGAAATAACGACGCTCTTGCCGGTCCTATCAACAGGACACCCTTATTCCAAAATAATAGCGATAAAACGGTTGGCCCCGTGCTAATAAACAATACCGCAAGCATGGACTGGAGAGTCAATGTGGGCTCCTGGACATATTGCGTTTCCCATAAACCTAATGGCACCACAACAACCAATGAAATGAGCACGCCCAACGAGGTAATCAGCAACGGTGTTAGCTCCCTCATCGCCACTTTTGCAATAATGCTATAAGCCACCCAACTGCACACTGCTGCCAAAATGAAGAGGTCACCGAGGTTGAATTCCAATACCATGAGATTTGAAAGCTGTCCTTCACTGAGAATAAAGGCCAAACCTAATACCGTCACCATTGCGGCAAGCCAATGTTGATAGGTTAGCTTTTCTTTAAAGTAAATACCCACCACGATAGCGGTTAATAACGGCGTTAATGAGTTAATTAGGCCGCCATTTGTCGATGTAGTCAGGCGGAGTCCATAATATATTAAGAACTGAAAAGCGATAACGCCTGTGATCGCCAACGCGATGATTATCCGCCAGTTAGTGATGTCTCTGATTTTTTTTAACTCACCACTTTTTATCAACAAGATAAGAAAGATGGCCCCGCCTATCAGCAAGCGAGTGCTAACAATGGACCAAGGGCCAAAGTAATCTTTTAAATAGTGCCCCAAAATCATATTCCCGCCCCAAAACAAACCGGCAATATTTAATAATAAAACTGCTTTTAACGTATTACTCATCGTTTAATAAAAAGCCCTGTTTTAACAGGGCTTTTCCTCTTACTTGTTATGAAAATATTTACAAATAAACATTTAAGCTTTTGTTTTTAAAGATATTCTGATCCAGAATAATCTTACGCTTAGCCAACTTCAACTTGCCATTAACTCGGCGTATTAAATCGGTACGATGACCCAACATCGTATGCTCTTCATCTTCATTTATGTTTCTATGTACGGTGGTTAATGAATACACCCGATATTCAACGGGATTATCCGTTAATTCAACTTCGATATTGGTAACAACATGAGCGCTACGTGTTGCCGGATCTTCAGACCAACATGTACCTGTTTCAGTACGAATAATACGCTTAACCAAACACTCCATATCATCGTTGTAATACGCGGTGTCATAAATAGAAGGTTCTTTTTCATTTTTACGGTAACGTTGATAACGATAAGGCATCCAGTAATGGATATCTTCGGTCAACATCTCCAGCCATTCTCTGAATTCTTCATTATCGTGATGTCGCGCTTCACGGTATAAAAACTGCTGAACCTCGTTAACGAGCTCTAATGAGGCTGTCTGTGTGTTTGCATTTGTCATCTGAGCCTCCTATACGGTCTTTTTGCCAGCGTAACGCGGCGTATATCGTGAAGGAACATCATCCCAGCTTTTAGCATTCATCATATCTGCCCAACGCTCATAAAACAGACGCTGGTTGGCATCATTGAATTGCCCCGCATGGACAATACCTGGTAGCTCCTCGTGTTCAATTCGACTACTTATTCCACAGCCATAATGCAACTTACCTTTACGCGTCACCACGCCCTTATTTACGATGGTATTGCCTTCCCAGTTTTCACCGTCGTCCATTTCCAATACGCCAGCCGGGTTAAAGGTTTGCATACAACCAATATTAATCGCTTGTTTAATCTCATCGGGCATATTTTTGTTCACGATCGTCCACATACGCATTTCAAATTTATGTGGCCCTCTAGGCAACCAAACACGGAAGGTTTGAATACCCGGTAAAAATGAACAGTTAGGGAATAGCGATACAGAAGCCAACGAGCCAAATATCTTCGAGCGCATTTCACCTAAGCGCTCAGCCATTTGGGGACGTATTTTTTCATAATATTCCAGCACCTTAGGCTGGCCTAAAATAGCGATATCCGCTAAACCATCGGTACCAAATTCCCAACCATGTCCATTGACACTGGCGTGGTAGCTACCCGTTGGGTCTGCTGGTGGGAAGCCTTCATTATTGTTCATCGCTTTAAAGCCAGAATCATGTGTCCACAAGGCGTGATAGGCATCGCCAACAAAATTCTCAACGCCAAATTTCCAGTTAGCATTGATATAATTTTTGATACCGCCGCCAATAAATTCCGTGCCGCCTTCGTCTTGATCCAAGATAATGTCTAAATACCAACGGAAGTCACCCAAAAATTCTTCCAGAGATGGCGCCTCATCGTCAAAGGTCGCAAATATCATGCCTTTATAGTTATCTACGCGGGCCTGCTGTAAGCCCCATTTGCTTTTGTCTATATCACCTTCATTATATACGTGCTCATTCGACAGACCTTTTAACTCGCCGTCTGTGCCAAACGCCCAACCGTGGTAGTTGCAGGTGAAGTTACGTGTATTGCCATCATCGGCGTAACAAATTTTATTACCTCGATGCGTACAAGAGTTAAGAAATACTTTGACGCTACCATCTCTTTGGCGCGCAACAATCACTCCGTCTTCACCCATGTAGGTGGTATAAAAATCATTGGCATTCGGCAACATTGAGTCGTGAGCGACAAACTGCCACGCTTTGGCAAAAATTTGTTCTAATTCTTGCTGATATATTTCCTGTTCCCAAAAAATACGGCGGTCTATCCAGCCTTCTTTGGTATTAACAAATTGCTTACAATCTATATTTTTCATGATGAGGTTGCTCTCCTAAATTAAATCAAAGGCTTTCGCCATTTTGCCCCTGCAAACCTTTACGGTTAAGACACACATTATTTTTATACGGGGGTATATTCCCATACTCTACTACTTTCAACAACACAGAAACATTGCTTTAATTACCCGATCCCACCACCCGCAACGTTAATAATCTCACCGGTGATATACGATGATTCGTCCGCCGCTAAAAAGCAGATCGCCGCCGCTTCTTCTTCTGGCGTACCATATCGTTTCATCGGGGTATCTCGCAATGTTTGCTCAACAACCCCTTCCATACCTTTTTTATCAACATCTGTCAGCGCATCGGTATGTCTGGGTATCGCACGTTCACCTTGGTCGATGCCGCCTGGGTTGACACAATTAACGCGAATACCGTGCTCAGCTAGCTCTAACGCCATACAAGTCGTGATCGCCTGCACACCGCCTTTAGCGGCGGAGTAGGGTACACGGTTAATTCCCCGCGTTGCAACCGAACCAACATTTACAATGGCGCCATATTTTTGCTCCATCATAAAAGGTATAACCGCACGGCAACACCACAACGTTGGCCACAAGGAGCGGTTTATTTCTTTTTCTATTTGATCGTCTGGGTATTCCCAAAAGGGCTTTGCCCAAATCGTGCCGCCTACATTGTGAACCGACACATCTATGCGCCCATATGTATCCATCGTTGCTTGCATTACTTCTTTTGCGCCCGCGCTCGTTTCAAGGTCTACAATGCAAACACTGGCCGTTCCACCTTGCTCAATAATCTCTTGTTGAACAAGCCGCGCCTGCTCTTTTGCACGGTCAGCAATCATCACACTGGCGCCTTCTTTCGCAAACCGTAACGCACACGCTTTGCCAATACCTTGCGCCGCACCGGTCACCACCACTACTTTCTTCTCAAAACGTCGAGCCATCTTTCCTCTCTATATTGTTATTTACAGCAACACTCTAATTACTTATATTAATCAGTTCATATTTAAGCAAAATAATGGGATAAATAAAATGATCGAGATTACTTTATATGGTTTTCCACTAAGCACCTACGTTAGAACAGCCCACATGGCGCTGATTGAAAAAGGGGTAAATTTTGAGCATCTGCAGCACGCACCGAATACCGATGAAATGCGTGTCGTCAGCCCAACGGGAAAAGTCCCTGCTTTTACCCACGGTGATTACACCTTGTACGAAACTCTTGCCATTGTTAATTACATTGATGAAGCCTTTGACGGCCCATCATTGCAACCTGATAACGCTAAACAGCGTGGCGTTATGAACCAATGGATTAGCTATATTAATGCCTATATTTTTCCGACTATCGTTCATGATATTGTTTTATTCAGGTTTGAAATCATGCCAATGGATCAAACAGTTCTAGACGCCGCCATTCCAGCCACAACAGAGCAACTCGCCTTATTGGAAAAAACCTTAGCTAGCGATGACTATTTAGCCGGTAATACTGCCTCGCTTGCCGATTACTTCTTGTACCCGATCATCGCCTACCTTGGCATGGTGCCAGAGGGCTCATTACTGGCCGATTATCCAGGCGTAAGCGCGTGGAAAGCTCGTATGGAAGAGAAAGCTAGCGTTAAAGATTCTGCTCCGGCTCTTTAAAAAAGAACCTATTTCCTGTGTAAAAAGCCGCTTTTGCGGCTTTTTACACATCGGGGGCCAACAACGCGTGCTACAGTTAAATGACCTAACCCCTCACACAGCCAATGTCATTAACGCTTTCACAACGACTATCGTTAAAACGCTTTATAAAAGGCGAGGCAGCGCAGCAGCCTGTTATTGAGTTAAATCACCGACGCATCTTCATACTCCCTTGCAAGGGTGGCTTTTCCCTAGCCCTAGTCATTTTACTGATGCTAATAGCCTCCATTAACTACAACAACAGCATGGGCTTTATCTTTACCTTTCTATTAGCTGCTGCCGCACAAGCGTCCACCTTTTACAGTTATAAAAACCTATCGGGTCTCGCTATATCGCTCGCTAAGACACCCGCTTGTTATGCCGGTTCAATCGGTCACATTAATATCTCAGTAAAAGAACGGGATGAACGCGAACGCTTTGTTATTAAGGCCTCCCATCTCGAGCAACAAACAACCTTTAACCTAAAAAAGGAACAGTCTTTACTGATCAGTTTGCCCGTGAAACTTAAAAAACGCGGATGGTATAGACCCGAAACCATTACCCTTTCTACACAATTTCCGTTTGGTTTTTTTCAAGCATGGTCTCCCTTATTATTTAACCAAGCTATTTTGGTTTACCCGCAAGCTATCGATGCAGGAATACCTTTAGCGTTCACGCAACACGACGAGGAAGCAAACGGCACCGCTAGCAATCAAACTGGTGCCGATGACTTTGCCGGACTTAAACCCTATCAACAAGGACAAAATTACAGACATATCAATTGGAAAGCACTAGCCGCTGAAAAAGGCTTATACAGTAATGATTTTAGCGCCGAACAATCCGCTAACGTTTGGTTAGACTGGCAGTCTTGCGATCAATTAGCCATTGAAGAAAAAATATCCCAATTATCTTTTTGGGTACTAAATTGTGAAGAAAAGGGTGCGGAATATGGTTTGCGCTTGCCCAATATTGAACTTCTGCCAAACCATGGCAGCAGCCATCAACACGCCTGCTTAAAAGAATTAGCACTGTACGGGCAGTCATAAGGTGCAAGCAATCCCTCTTCAGCCCACACTTATTAAGTTATTAGTCGCCATTGGTGCGTTACTCATTACCCCGCATATTGGCGAATTAAAGCCCTCGTTTATTACCATTGGTTTTGCCTTATTGGCTTGGCGCTTGTTAACACTACGGTTTCCCAAGGCCCTGCCGAATAAATGGCTACTATTACCCTTAGCCATCGGGCTGGTTTTTTTTGTGTCAAAAACATTCGGCATGTCGTTAGGGCGCGACGCGAGCAGTAGCTTATTAATTGTATTAATGGGCCTAAAGTTACTTGAAAGCAAATCTGCGCGCGATGCCCAAGCGGTGATTTATATGAGCTTTTTTATGCTCATCACCCCATTCTTATTTGATCAACGGATTGAACTGGCTTTCTACGCTTTAGGTGTATTTTTCATGCTGCTGTTTGCCCTGGTTATTAATACCACTCAAACCAATACCTTAAAAAATATACCGCTATTACGCTTATCAAGCATTGTGTTATTACAATCCATTCCATTAATGCTGGTTTTTTTCTTACTCTTTCCACGCATGATAGGTCCCTTATGGGCTATGCCGAACAGTAGCTCCGCTGTTAGCGGGATAAGCGACTCGATTAACCCTGGACAGGTGTCTAATTTAGCTTTATCGGATAAAACAGCTTTTCGTGTTTTATTTAATGGCCCCGCACCGGCGCAAAAAGACCTCTATTGGCGTGGTCCTGTTTTTTGGGAAACAGACGGGCGGTCTTGGTCCCTCACCCCACCAAGAAAAGCAGCCTTTGAGCAAGCCAGCCCAATACCCAAAAGCCCTAGCGACTATCAATACACCTTAATGATGGAGCCCCATCAGCAATTCTGGCTATACGCATTAGATGTTCCAATTAATGCGCCGAATAAAGCACGGCTAACTCACGATCACCAATTAATACTTAAGAAAAAGTTACGCCGTAATATTGCGTTTCAAATGACCTCGTCAACACAGGCCCACCTCAAGCAGCTTTCAAACGACGACCGACAGCGCGCGTTAAAATTACCCGATAATCTCGACCCTAGGATTGATAAACTGGTTAAAAATTGGTCACAAAACGCGACAACTAATAGAGATATGATCAATAAAGCCCTAACCTTTTATAATCAAGAGTTCTTTTACACGCTTAAACCGCCTTCGTTACACAAAAACCCAGTGGCTGAGTTTCTATTTGAAACCAAACGCGGCTTTTGTGGTCACTTTGCTACCAGTTTTGCCACGCTCATGCGCGTCGCCAATATTCCTGCTCGTCTAGTCGGCGGTTATCAAGGCGGCGTTTTCAACAAAGTAGGGGGCTTTTATAATATTCGCCAAGCAGATGCCCACGTATGGGTTGAAGTTTGGTTGAAAAAAACCGGTTGGACACGCATCGATCCTACCGCTGCTATTTCACCCGACAGAATTGAACACTCCATTGACGCGTCTTTGCAACGGGTTAATGGTGACGTTAATTTCCTAATAACACCGCCTGACGGCTTAAGGAAGTGGGCTCAACAACTCACGTGGATGATCCATAGCATTGATTATTATTGGCAAAATTCTGTGCTGGCCTATGGCCCAGAAAAACAACTCGATTTCCTTTCCAAGTTTGGCATTATGGATTGGGGTGATATGGTGCTTTGGCTAGCAACGCTTAGCGGCTTAATCCTGCTGATATCCATCTGTGCCATGCTGCTATTTAAAAAAGAAACGCTCGACCCGGTACAAAAAAGCTATTTAGAGCTTTGTATAAAACTGGCTAAAAAAGCGGGGGAGAGGCAAAAGCACGAAACCACTACCGACTACTTTAATCGTGCAATACAACATTACCCAGAAAAAGCTGAGACCTTAAAAACCCTTCAACTTCTGTACCTAAAAACTCGCTATGGAGAGGGCTCCGAACAGCATTTTATAAAAAAAGTAGCTAATTTTAGCTTACGCTAGAACGCACCCTAATCGACCTTAATAACCTTGCCGATCCTTATATCCGCAGTAAAATACTGTTTAAGCTACGCCGTGACTTAGGTAGTTTTGCATTATAGTCCTCTTCTGGGTGGTGGTAGCCAATCGCTAACGCCACATCGCACTGATAGCCAGCTAACTCTTTTTTAAACTCTTCATTAACTAAGTCCGTATCAATGCCTTCTAGGGCCGTTGAATCAATTTTAAGACGAGCCAAGGTGTGCAAGGTATTACCAAGCGCAATATAGGTTTGCGCCTTTGTCCAACGACTCGTATCACCCGTTTTATCGGTATTGAGCTTGGCAAACGCAAAGCTAGTAAACGCAGCTTCACGATTTTCAGGCTTTGTGCGCTTATCCTTAATGCCTTTATCCACTATTTCGACAAAATCATCGTGCGTGTATTGCGGGTTATGGGCAAAAAGAATAACTTGCGAACTATCAAAAACGTGTGGCTGATTAAACTGGTATTTATTAGCAAATGTCTTATTCATTCGCTGTTTTGCTTCGTCACTCTCTATGATGACAAACTTCCACGGCTGAGAATTAATCGACGATGGCGATAGCCGCATCGCCTCAAAAAGCACGTCAAGATCCTCTTGCGGAACCTTTTTTGTCGTATCGTATTTTTTTGTGGTGTGCCGCCATAAAAGGCTTTCAATAATGGGGTGTGTCATTTCTATTATCTATCGTTGGGTTGAACTTATATTTTCGCCGACCGTACAGCAAATCAGCTGATGAGTGCATATATGATTAAAGCGTCTTAACCTTTTCTTCTCATTTTTTGATGACTGAAATTTAACGCTATATTTATATTTTCAAATCATAAAGCATTTAAATTAGAAGATGATGATTTTAATCACCCACCTACTTATCGACTTCATATAGAATGCCGCGTTAGCTGAATTTTAATGAAATAAAAAATAATTATGGGGATTATAAAATGGACTTAACGTCGCAGAAAAAAAAGGGGTTTTTTTCTAATTTAACACGCTCTCGCAGTAGCCTTCTTGGCCTTGCTTTACTTACTGCATCATCACTTCCAGCAACGGACGTATACGCTAGTGGTGTTAACCTTGAGGGTTTAGGCATTCGCGCAATGAGCATGGGTGGCGCATTTGTTGGCTTGGCAGATGATGCCTCAGCAATTTTCTGGAACCCTGCTGGCTTAAGCCAGTTAAAAGGCTCTGGCTACACTCTTGGTGTTTACTCAATGACCGCTAAAATTGATGCTAAAAATGGCGTTACAAATAACGGACTTGCCGACCTTGATAACCCATATGATCCTAACAAAGGCGACCTGTTTCCAGGCTTCTATCCATCCGAGCCAGATCATTTTGATGATGATGAAGAGCTCTGGTTAGGTGCGGCTACCATGCCGTCATTTGTCGCCTTCAAAAATTATGGCCGTTACACATTTGCTGGTGGTCTCTATGGATTAGGCGGAGCATACTCAAGCTATAACGATAAAATAACTGACCCTGTTACAGGCGCAGAAATCGAAGCTGACGTGTTTGCCCTTCTTGCGCTGATGACGGTAAACGGCTCCGTAGGCTATCAAGTCACTGAAAAACTTAGTGTTGGTGTTGGTGTTGACGTTATCCTTAGCCTTTGGCGAGGCGACGTCGATAAGAATTACCGAGCACCGGACCCCGATCTTGACTATAACTTCGACATGCAAATACGCAAGTGGGGCTATGGTGTTCAGGGTAACTTTGGCATGCTCTACAAATTTAATGAGCAGTGGAGTGTTGGCGCAACATACCGCACCGGTACCGACATTAAGCTAAAAGGTGACACACGTGTGAAACTGAAAGGCGGCACTGCTATCGACCCGTTCAAAACCGATGAAAAAAGCGATGGGCATACTGATTTTGTATATGGCGCTTCATGGGCTGTAGGCGTTGCTTATAAACCAACAAAAAGGCTTACCTTCACTTACGATTATAAAGAAAACGACTGGAGCGACTTCAATTGGCCTGGCTCTAATGCAAAATACGATGATCAAGGTCCATTCTTACAAAATGCTGACGGCGATCCAGGCTGGCACCGTGGTCACGGCTATAGCATTGGTACAGAATATCTACTAAATGACAAAATAACGTTACGAGCTGGCTACACAAATGAGTCGTCAGGCGTACCCTCTGAGTTTGAAAACCCTGCAACCATTACGCTTGGCGATTTACAAATTGCCAGCGTTGGAATGGGCATACAGTACGAGACTTGGAAGGTGGACGTTTTAGTTGGCACAATGTGGGGCGGCACGGGGTATAAAGTCGATCACCGTTGTTATGATTTCGGTATCAGCTTTATGCGCATGTTCTAAAGACGTGTTTTAGAAAAAAATCCCGCAGGAGTTCCTGCGGGATTTTTTTTGTCTTGGGTAAACGCTATAAGCACAGCATACAGCTCACCAGCCTACTTTAATTTCTCAGCATCAATAGCTAACCACAGTTATACAAGCATTCAAGCTCACGCTTATTCCCTCAATGGAATGTTCATTGCTAATAAACGGTATTCAATCAGTTTTACTTGCCAATACAAAACGAAGAGAATATTTCTCCCAGCAAATCGTCTGGCGTCATTTTTCCGGTAATTTCAGATAGCGCGTTTTGCGCTAAACGTAGATCTTCTGCGAACATTTCACCCGCTTGATAGCTGAGCAACTGTTCAATACCATCATTTAAAAAATCATTCGACCTTGCTAAGGCGTCTAAATGACGACGGCGCGCTAAAAATATATTTTTTTCTTCTGGGTTGAAACCCATTAATTCTTTCAAGTGTTGAGTTAACAAGTTAAGACCGTCACCGTGTTTCGCAGACAACTTTATGATTGTTTGCCCATCACTCGACTTAACTTCTTCAATTTTCGCCCCGGTAATATCTACTTTATTAAATACAATCGTAATTGGAATAGCGGGGGGGATGTCTTTTAATAAAGTTAAATGCTCTTCTGATCCTGCTTCCCGATCATCCACCACGAGTAGTACTTGATCTGCCGCTAAAATAGCTTGTTTTGCGCGCTTTACGCCTTCTTGTTCAATAATATCGCTGGTTTCACGAAGTCCCGCAGTATCTATGATATGCACCGGCATACCGTCTATTTGTATCTGCTCTCTCAGCACATCACGCGTTGTACCCGCAACCTCGGTCACAATGGCGGTATCGCGCTTTGCTAAGGCGTTCAAAAGACTCGATTTACCCGCATTGGGCTTACCCGCCAAAACAACGGTCATGCCGTCCCTTAATAAACTCCCTTGCTTTGCGGTTTCTGTCAGTGTCGCGAAGGCTTGTTTTAGCTTATTAATGATTTGTTGTAGTTCATCACCCGCGAGAAAGTCTATCTCCTCATCACTAAAGTCTATTGCTGACTCTACATATAAGCGAAGGTGCGTTAGTTGTTGTTGCAGCTCGTTGATATGCTGAGAAAAAGCGCCTTGTAAGGAACGCTGTGCAGATATCGCTGCAGCCGCTGTACCTGCATCAATAATATCGGCAACTGCCTCTGCTTGGGCTAAATCTAGCTTATTGTTTAGAAAGGCTCTCTGGGTGAACTCGCCGGGTTCTGCAAGACGAGCACCTAATGCCAATACCCGTTTTAGCAACATATCTAAAACAACTGGGCCACCATGGCCTTGCAGCTCAAGTGTATCTTCACCGGTGTAGGAAGCAGGGGACTGAAAGAACAAAGCAAGACCACTGTCGATAACCGTGTTGTCTTGCTCTTTGAATGATTTAAAGCAGGCTTGTCGCGCGGGTATTTGACCGCCTAACAGCTTTTCGCTTATTTGCTTTGTATTTGGACCACTAATCCGAATAATGCCAATGCCACCACGGCCACTTGCTGTTGCAACGGCCGCTATCGTGTCATTATTGTTCGACATAACCGTCGCTTATGTATCTTTTCCTGCTTCAATTCTTTTCATGATGAAAGTTTGTTGAGCAATCGTTAATAGATTATTCACAATCCAGTACAACACAAGACCGGCTGGGAAAAAGGCAAAGAAACCGGTAAACATAATTGGTAGCATTTGCATCATTTTCTTTTGCATTGGATCCACGGGTGCAGGGTTTAAGCGCTGCTGGAAGAACATAGTGATACCGTAAATAACCGGAAGAACAAAGTATGGGTCTGCTGATGAAATATTATCGATCCACAAGGCAAACGGTGCTTGCCTCAACTCGACACTTTCAAGCAAGGTCCAATACAAGGCAATAAACACGGGTATTTGAACCAGAATCGGTAAACAACCACCAAGCGGGTTAATTTTTTCTGTTTTGTATAGCTCCATCATCGCTTGATTAAGCTGTTGCTTATCATCGCCATAACGCTCTTTAAGCGCAACAATTCTTGGCTGAACTATCTTCATATGAGCCATAGACTTATAGCTTTTTTCAGATAATTTGAAAAACAGCGCCTTAATGGTGAACGTCACCATGATGATCGCAACACCCCAGTTTCCAACAAAGTCGTAGAAGAAACTGAGTAACCAAAAAATAGGTTCAGCAATAATAGTCAGCTTGCCGTAATCAACCATTAACTCAAGACCTGGAGCCACACCGGTTAACTGCTCTTGAAGCTTAGGTCCCGCAAAAAGAACGGTGTGAATAACCTCTGTCTCACCAGCCTGAACTGTTTTATTAGGGGAATAGGCACCTATCACATACAAAGCACCTTTTAGCGACTTGGTGTAATAACTGTATTGGTTTTCTTTTTCTGGAACCCACGCAACACCGAAATAGTGTTGGATCATTGCAGCCCAGCCACCTATCGCGACACGGTTTAGGTCCTCATCTTCCATGTCACCAAAATCAATTTTTTGGTACTTTTCTTCATCTGTATACAGTACGCCGCCGGTATAAGTATGAATCATTGAGTTTGCTTTTTTATCAGCGTAATCATTACGCTTTATTTGCACATACTCTCTCGCTGACCAACTATTAACAGCGTTATTTTCTATACGTGTTTCAACACCAACCTTATAACTTCCTTTAGCAAACACATATGTTTTCGTGACTTTAACGCCACTAGCATCTTGCCACGTTAACGGCACTCTTAACTCATCACCCGTCATTACATATTCACTTTCAGACGCGCTCCAAAGAGCATGGTGATTTGGGCTATCGCCGTTTTGCGCGATTAAACCCGACTCAACAACAAACGTTTTCGCTGCTTCATTATTTAACAGCTGTACTTTTCTCTCTTCACCTTTTGTTTCAGGATATTGAGACAAGCCTAATTGAACAACGCTTCCGCCGACTGTACTAATTTCAAGCTCATACACGTCAGTGCTAACACGTACAACACCACCGCTTACTTGCACACCTTCATTAGCGGCAACAATAGCACCGCCACCCAACAACCTATTATTTGCCGCTGCTGTATTCGGTACGTCATTTGCCTGTACTGGCTGCCCATCAACACCGGCAACTTGAACCGGTACTTCAGGAGGAAGAACGTAGTCTTTTTGCCACGCTTGCCAAATAAGTACCGATATAAAAGCTAAGGCTGCAAAAAGTAACGTTCTTTGATTATCCATGTGTTTTTTCTGATGTTGGTAAGGGGTCTACGCCACCTTTACAAAAAGGCTGGCAACGGACAAGCCTTTTAACGGTTAAATAAAGCGCTTTGATCACACCGTATTCTTGAAATGCTTCAAGAGCATACTCTGAGCAAGTGGGGTAGAAGCGACACCTGCTAGCAAGCAGTGGGCTAATAAAACGCCGATAAAATTCAATTAAACAAATAAAAAACTTATTCATTTATTATTAGTTTTTCCCAGTGCTGTTGAATTGATAAAGCCAGCTCTTTTTTTGTAGCTGTTGCTGCTTTATTCCGACATAACACAACAAAGTCACAACCAAATAGCGTTGCTTTTCTTTGTCTAAACGACTCTCTAATAACTCGTTTTATAAGATTTCTTTTTACTGCTCTTTTTACGCTTTTCTTCGCTATGGCAAGACCAAGTCTTGCCTTAGATAAGGTTTTCTTTTTTACTAAAACGGTAAAAAAATTGTCCGTACTTCTTTTTGCACCTTTAAAAACTCCCGCGTATTGAGATGCGCTGTTAAGCCTATCTGCTTTTGTAAACGAGAGTTCTTGCCCTTTATTTAGGCTGATAAACGAACTCTACCTTTAGCGCGTCTTGCATTAATGATTTTACGGCCAGATTTAGTTGCCATTCTAGCTCTAAAGCCGTGTGTTCTTGCTCTTTTTAAGTTGCTTGGTTGGAATGTTCTTTTCATGCTAAATACCCTATAAATACTTAATTAAAATGTTACAAAAGATAACATCTTGTTTTAGATGCTTTTCTTTCGAGAAAAAGACTGCGCAGGTTAAGTTTTTTTACTGCAAAAGTCAATGTTTATATGAAGATTAAGTGTTTTCCCTGTTTCATTCTTTTCCTGTGGATAACTTGTGTATTAAGGTATATTCTTAGCGCCAGTTAAACTTAATTTCATAAGGATCAATGTGTCATCTCTCTGGGAACAATGCCTACAACGCTTAGAAGAGGAAATCCCTCCGCAACAAATAAACACCTGGGTTCGCCCTTTACAAGCTCAAAATAATAACGATGATTTGCTTTTATTCGCCCCAAATAAATTCGTATTAGATTGGGTTTCCGATAATTACATTGTGAAAATTACTAATATAATCAATGATTTAACAAATAGTAAAACTAATATCTATTTAAAAATTGGTAGCTCTAAAGTTCAACAACCGATTCGTTCAATCAAACAGAGCACTCCTTCTAAAATCTCCAGCTCGCCAGCGGTTTCACATAATTTAAACAGCGCATTCGTCTTTGACTCGTTTGTTGTTGGTAAATCTAATGAGTTGGCTAAAGCTGCTGCCATCCAAGTTTCAGAAAACCCTGGTACTGCTTACAACCCCCTTTTTATTTATGGTGGTGTTGGTCTTGGAAAAACCCATTTAATGCATTCTATTGGCAACAGCATTATCAAAGCTAACAAAAACGCAAAGGTCAACTTCTTGTCATCTGAACGTTTTGTATCCGGCATGGTGCAATCACTACAAAAGAACACAATTAATGATTTTAAAAACCATTACCGCTCTTTAGACCTTTTACTGATTGATGATATTCAGTTTTTTGCCAAGAAAGAGCGCTCTCAAGAAGAGTTTTTTCATACATTTAATACGCTGATAGAAAATAACAAACAAATTGTCTTAACTTGTGACTGCTACCCCAAAGAAATTAATGGCTTAGAAGAGCGCCTAAAATCACGTTTTGGTTGGGGTTTACCTATTCCTATTGAGCCACCTGATCTTGAGACCCGCGTGGCTATTTTAAAAAGTAAAGCGGCTCTAAGTGGTGTTGACCTAGCGGACGAGGTAGCTTTCTTCATGGGTAATCGAATTAGGTCTAATGTCCGAGAACTTGAAGGTGCATTACGAAGAGTGTTGGCTAATGCAAACTTCACCGGCCAACCCATCACCCTAGATTTTACAAAAGAGGCTCTCCGAGACTTAATCGCTCTGCAAAATAAACGTATCGGTATTGATAACATTCAAAAAACGGTAGCTGAATATTACAAGATCAGAATGTCTGACTTACTGTCATCCAAACGTACGCGTTCTATTGCTCGACCTCGACAAATTGCAATGGCATTATCTAAAGAACTAACTCAATACAGTTTGCCCGAAATAGGTAGCCAATTTGGCGGCCGCGATCATACGACTGTTTTACACGCTACACGCAAAGTAAAAGAGCTAAGAGACTCGGATCAAAAAATCGATGAAGATTATATTAACCTGTTGAGAACTCTATCTCATTAACTAGGTGTAAATTGTGGATAACGTTAGCTGGGTGCTTATAAACAATTTATCCACAAAGCTATTTGAATTTAACAACACCTTTTGTTGTTTATTAACTCATTGATATAAAAAAGAAATTTAGACTTAATAACTGATTTTTCATCCCTAATAACTATAATAAGTATTAAAAGATTTAATTAAATAATAATTAAGATGTTTGATTAAACGTTAGATTTAACTCAATTTAAGCCACTTTTACCGGTGTTTCTCTTATTTTGTACTTACTCCGGTTCAATCCAATACACCTATGCTTTGGATTGTTATAAAAAATACATTATTTATATTTAATACAAGTATCTCTAGCTAAGCGCTAACGCTTATTTTTATCAAAAAGTTTGTTAGAGGTTTTATGACTCTTCAAATTTAATGTATTCGTATCGATACGATAAAAATCGGTCGCTAAAGTTTTTCAAATCCAAGGATCTAATTATTTTTTTCCTTAACGTACGCGTTCTATTGCTTGAGAAAAGTTGTACATTTTAAAATCTTGAACATGCAACAGTTTTACGTGAAGAAAAAACTACAACACTTGAGAAATCTTGATAACAATTTGATGAGAAATTCATTAACCTGTTAAGAACCCTAGCTCATTAATAAGGTGCAAGTTGTGGATAAAATAAGTAGGATGCTTATAAACAAATTATCCACAAAGCTTTGGGGATTTAACAACACCTTTTGTTACTAACTAACCTTTTGATTTTAAAGGATAATACAGACTTAATAACTGATTTTTTATCCCTTATAACTATAATAAGTATTTAAAATATGAAATTAAATATTACTAAGAACGATTTATTAGAACCTTTACAAAAAGTATTCGGTGTTATCGAACGTAGACAAACATTGCCTATATTATCGAATGTTTATTTATCCATCACAGATGGAAGGTTAAAGTTCACAGGGACAGACCTTGAAGTTCAAGTAAGCTCTGAATCCGCTATTAATAGTAATGAAATTTTTAATACGACCATTCCAGCAAGAAAGCTTTTGGACATCTGCCGTTCATTACCGGACGATTCAGATATTAATATGTCGTTTGATCAAAATGTTTTAGTTATTAAATCAGGCAAAAGCCGATTCACCTTAAGAACGTTAAGTGCTGATGAATATCCTTTGTTTGATGAATCTAACTACATTAACCAAATAACAATAAGCCAAGAAGTTTTGGCAAAAGCATTTAGTAAAACCATCTTTTGTATGGCGCAACAAGATGTTCGTTATTATTTAAATGGTTTGATGATGGAAGTCGTTGATGGGGAATTGCAAACGGTTGCATCTGATGGCCACCGCTTAGCATTGTCAAAAAATAAAATTGATAATGAGAGTCAATCAATAAGCCAGATAATTATTCCTAGAAAAGCGGCTCAAGAGCTATTAAGGCTGATTGATAAGTTTGAAGGCGCTGTAGAACTTAAAGTAGCAAAAAACAACATTAAGTTTACATTAGGCGATGTTCAACTAAACGCAAAATTAATTGATGGACGTTTCCCTGATTTCAAAAACGTTGTTCCCGAAGAGAGCAAGCACAGCTTCACAATTGATAAGTTATCTTTTAAATCTGCCTTATCTCGAGTATCAATTTTATCCAATGAAAAATACAAAGGTATACGCTTAGATTTATCTAATCAATTAATGACAATAAATGCCAATAACCCCGAGCAAGATGAAGCGGAAGAAGAGGTGTCGGTAGATTATGAAAGCGAAGAGATGAGCATGGGCTTTAACTCCAGTTATTTAATGGACGCGTTAAATGTTATTGAATCTGAAAGTGTTCAAGTATCTTTTACCGATACCAACAGTAGCTGCTTACTTGAGAACCCGAGTGATAAAAGCAGTCGCTTTATTATTATGCCAATGCGTATATAAATAATTCACAGCCTAAGCTTTAATTCTTTGTCTTTAACTGATGTTCAAATTAGGGATGTTCGGAATATTGAATACCTAAGATTCCAACCATCTCCAAAACTCAATATTATTGTTGGCCCTAATGGGAGTGGTAAAACATCTCTACTGGAGGCGCTGTACATATTGAGCAGGGCTCGTTCTTTTAGAACACAAAACATCAGCAAGGTTTTATCCCACAATAAACAAAAACTAATAGTTTTCTCTGAATTAAATTATTCTGGGTCGAGTCATAAAATAGCGATAAAAAAAAACCAACTTGAAACAATCATAAGGATCGATGGCAGAACTGAAAAAAAATCATCGGAACTATCGAAACACCTACACACACATTTAATTAGGCCAGAATCGCAGACGTTACTTGAGCACGGTGCTGCAGTTAGGCGATCATTCATTGATCTAGGAGTGTTTCACGTGAAACACTCTTTTTTGGGTATTTCAAAGAAGCACAATCAACTATTAAAGCAACGAAATAAATTATTAAAAACCAAACAGTTTGATACATTAGCTGTTTGGACTAATAAGCTCATTGAATACGGTACAATGGTAGGTTCTGAGAGAAGCGCTTACGTTGATTTACTGCAGAAAGAGTTAAAGTTGATCTTTTCTACGTTTATCGGAGACGGTGATGTAGAGATTAATTACTTGCAAGGCTGGGATAAAAAAATCACCTTATCTGACGCCTTCAGTAAATCCTACTCTAGAGATACTCTGTATGGTTATACGACCTTAGGTGCGCATAAGTCGGATATCAAGGTTTTGGTTGATGGGAAATTAGCACAAGACTATTTATCTAGAGGTCAGATGAAGTTATTAGTTATTGCGATGTATTTAGCGCAAATTAAATTAATGAGTCAGCAGTCGGCTAAGTCTGTTTGTGTTTTGCTGGATGACTTGGCAGCAGAGCTGGATAAAGAAAGTTTTAGAAAAGTAATGTTGTTTCTTAAAGATTTGGGTATTCAGGTTTTTGTTACAACGACAAACAATGATTTGTTTTTAGAATTTATTGAAGCAAAAGAAACAAAAGTGTTTCACGTGAAACATGGTGTTATTCAGAATGAGGAAGGCTAAGTGAGCGAAGAAAAAAACGAGGAAACCTATGATTCTTCAAATATCCAGGTTTTAAAAGGCTTAGATGCCGTTAGAAAAAGACCAGGCATGTATATCGGGGATACCGATGATGGTTCTGGTTTGCATCACATGGTATTTGAAGCGGTCGATAACTCTATTGATGAAGCCTTAGCGGGTCACTGTACAGAAGTCGGTGTGATTATTCATGACGATAATTCGGTAACGATTAGCGACGATGGGCGTGGAATTCCTGTGGATATTCACCCTGACGAAGGTCGTTCAGCCGCGGAAGTCATTATGACGGTGTTGCATGCCGGTGGTAAATTCAATGATAACGCCTATAAGGTTTCCGGCGGCTTACACGGTGTTGGTGTATCCGTGGTTAATGCGCTGTCTGAAGAGTTGGAACTGAATATCAAACGTGATGGCAGCGAGCACTATCAGAAATATGTGCATGGTGAGCCCGTAGAGCCTTTAAAAGTAATTGGCGCTACGGATAAAACCGGAACGAGCCTGAGATTTAAACCCAGCATAAACACGTTCACAAATATTGAGTTCCATTTTGAGTTGCTGGCAAAAAGGTTACGAGAACTATCATTTTTAAACTCGGGTGTTCGCATTAAATTGTCAGATGAACGCACGGCTAAAGAAGAAGTATTTGAATACGAAGGTGGAATTAAAGCCTTTGTAAATCACTTGAATATCAATAAATCACAAATCCACGAAAACATTATTTATATTAACGTGGAGAAAAGCGATGTGAACGTAGAGGTTGCATTGCAATGGAATGATTCGTACCAAGAGAATATATTTTGCTACACAAATAATATTCCACAACGAGATGGTGGTACTCATTTAGCCGGTTTTAGAGCGGGCCTTACACGAACGTTAAATCAATACATTGAAAGCAGCGGCTTAGCTAAAAAACAAAAAGCTTCAACGTCAGGCGATGATGCAAGAGAAGGCTTAACAGCCGTTTTATCGGTCAAAGTGCCAGACCCCAAATTCTCCTCACAAACAAAAGACAAGTTAGTTTCATCGGAAGTTAAATCGATTGTAGAGTCGTCTTTATCCGAAGCGTTACAAGAGTTTTTGTTAGAAAACCCAAAGGAAGCAAAAGAAATAGCAGGTAAAATGCTAGAAGCGGCGAGGGCGCGTGATGCGGCTAGAAAAGCAAGAGAAATGACGCGTCGAAAATCGGCGTTAGATATCGCTGGTTTACCTGGAAAGTTAGCCGATTGCCAAGAAAAAGATCCGGCATTATCAGAAATATTCCTAGTGGAAGGGGACTCCGCTGGAGGTTCAGCAAAGCAGGGTAGGGATAGACGAACACAAGCTATTTTACCGTTGAAGGGTAAAATATTAAATGTTGAAAAAGCACGCTTTGACAAGATGCTGTCATCCGATGAGGTGGGTACGCTAATCACGGCGCTAGGCTGTGGTATCGGTAAAGAAGAATATAAGCCAGAAAACTTGCGCTATCACAAAATCATCATCATGACCGATGCTGACGTTGATGGTTCACACATCCGTACCTTGTTGTTAACGTTCTTTTACCGCCAAATGCCTGAGCTTATTGAAAACGGCAATGTTTATATCGCTCAACCACCTTTGTATAAAGTTAAGAAGGGCAAACAAGAGCATTATGTGAAAGACGATAACGAGTTAAATAATTACTTATTGCAATTGGCCTTACAAAAAGCCAGTTTAGTTATTAATGACTCAACTCCTGCTATTTCAGGCGTAGCGCTTGAAGAACTTGCTAAAGAGCATATTCAAATTGAAGGCATGATTACCAGATTATCTGGCCGTTATGATGCGCTAATTTTGAACGAGTTGTTGGTCTCTACTGGGGTAACGGAATCTACTAGCGAAGCTGAGCTTGAAAGCTGGTTAAACGATTTAGAGAAGCGATTAAACGAGATAGAAAGTAGCCCAACACATTACAGTTTACGATTGGAATACCAAGAAGGCGACTGGTCGCTTCAATGTTCAACTGTTTCTCACGGTGTAGAGAAATCATTTGAGATGACACGCTTGTTCTTTAAATCGGGCGAATATAAAAGATTGGTGAGTTTTGGTAAAACGTTAAGTGGAATGTTTGAAGAAGGCTCAAAACTACTTATTGCAGATAAGGCCCACCTTGTTTCAAGCTTTAAAGAAGTCTTTACCCTGTTAATGAAAGAAGCAAGAAAAGGACAACAAATTCAGCGCTATAAAGGTCTAGGCGAAATGAACCCAGAACAGCTTTGGGAAACAACACTAGACGCAGATTCAAGACGCTTATTGCAGGTTAGAATCGAAGATGCCGTCGCAGCGGATGGCGTTTTTACAACCTTGATGGGTGATGAGGTAGAACCTAGACGTGCATTCATAGAAAAAAATGCATTAGAAGTCGCAAATCTAGATGTCTAGAGTCACAGGCTTGCTCAATAAAGAGCCTTTGTAACTTATCTTAAAACCGCCCGATAAAAACAGGCGGATAAAAACTCAAAACCGCCTATAAAGCATTTATAGGCGGTTTTTTTGCAAATAAAGGCGAGAGCATGGGTTTGGTTGAGAAAGTCTCTTATATCGCATCTCAGAGGGTCTTTTTTGGGGCTTTAGGCTGTTTATTTGTCTGCCAGCGGCATGGCGAGACTTGATTGATGATTAGGAGCTGGCGAATGCTAAATCAGAGCATGTCAGACATTGTAGTTAGCAAATTACGAATAATGCTAATGCATCGATGAAAAACCGCAAAAGCAATTTTTGAAAGTCGCTTAAGCCTACTTTCAACATCGCTTATTTATTTGCCTAATTACAATATACTGTGTCTCACAATATTAAAAACCCAACCATATAAGCAGGGAAGCAATTCATGTTCGAACAAACCTTCAAAAATATCGATGATGTACTTTGGAAAGAAGCGGGCTGTTCTTCAGAACTCGATTACACCGAACAAACCTCATGGATGCTATTTCTCAAATACCTAGATGACCTAGAAGGCGAAAGGGCGATTGAGTCTGAGTTAATGGGCAAGCAATATAACTTCATAATTGATCAAGCGCATCACTGGTCAAAGTGGGCTGCGCCTAAACGCTCCGATGGCAGTTTTGATCACGATACGGCACTCACCGGTGATGATCTAATTGAGTATGTTGATAATGAATTGTTCCCGTATCTAAAAGGTTTTAAACAAAGAGCCACCTCATCCGATACCATCGAATACAAAATTGGAGAAATCTTCAGCGAAATTAAGAATAAATTTCAAAGCGGATATTCCTTAAGAGATGCGCTAGAACTAATGGATCAGCTGCACTTTAGGTCACAAAAAGAAAAACACGAGTTATCCCATCTTTACGAAACTAAAATCAAAAACATGGGCAATGCCGGGCGTAATGGCGGCGAATATTACACCCCAAGGCCGTTGATTAGAGCGATGATTCAAGTGATAAAACCGACCATCGGCGAAACCATTTATGATGCCGCGTGTGGATCAGCCGGTTTCCTATGTGAATCGCACGACTACCTAAGAGCCGATAAAAAGCTTACTACCGATCAATTGCAAACCCTGCAAACGGCAACTTTTTACGGGAAAGAAAAGAAGAGTCTGGCGTATGTTATCGCCATCATGAATCTTATTCTGCATGGTATAGATACCCCTAACATCCTGCATACCAACACTCTGGCAGATAACTTAGCCGATGTTCAAGAGAAAGATCGTTACGATATTATTCTAGCCAATCCGCCTTTTGGCGGAAAAGAACGCAAAGAAATACAGCAGAACTTCCCAATTAAAACCGGCGAAACGGCCTTTTTATTTTTACAGCACTTTATCAAATACCTAAAAGCTGGCGGCAGAGGTGCGGTGGTTATTAAAAACACCTTCCTCTCAAATTCTGATAATGCATCAAAAGCACTGCGTCAGGAACTGCTAGAAAGTTGTAATTTACATACCGTATTAGATTGCCCCAGTGGCACCTTCCTAGGGGCAGGCGTTAAAACCGTGGTGTTATTTTTTGAAAAAGGTGCACCAACGCAAAACATTTGGTACTACCAGTTAGATCCTGGGCGCAATATGGGCAAGACCAATCCGTTAAATGATAATGACCTAAAAGAATTTATAGAACTACAAAAAGGCTTTAAAGATAGCGATAAATCTTGGTCTATCAGTGCTAATGATATTGATCAGAGCAGCTTTGATTTATCAGTTAAAAACCCCAATGCGGAAGAAGAAGCACCGCTAAGAGATCCGCAAGAAATACTGGCTGAGATAACAGCTTTAGATGCTGAGAGCGCTAAGCTGCTTGAGGGTATTAGGGGTATGTTGTGAGTGAAGGTTGGAAAACTGTATCACTAGATGAAATATGTGATATTGCTCGAGGAGGTTCTCCGCGTCCGATTAAAGAATTTATTACAGATGCTGCTGATGGTGTTAACTGGATCAAGATAGGTGACGCAACCGCTAGTAATAAGTATATATATAAGACTAAGCAAAAAATAAAAAGGGAAGGTATTCAACGGTCACGGTTTGTTCAGGCGGGAGACTTTCTGCTATCAAACTCCATGAGTTTCGGTCGTCCGTATATTATGAAAACTTCCGGCTGTATTCATGATGGATGGTTAGTCCTTAGTGATAAATCGGGTGCATTCAATCAAGACTACTTATATTATTTTCTTGGTTCAAATGCTGCTTATAAACAGTTTGATGAACTTGCTGCAGGCTCAACAGTTCGCAATCTTAATATCGGCTTAGTGAAGCGAGTTAAAGTATTACTTCCCGCACTCACAGAACAAAAACGCATAGTCTCCATTCTAGATGAAGCCTTTAAAAGCATAGATCAAGCGATTACAAATACAGAGAAGAACCTAACTAATGCGCGTGAGTTGTTTGAGAGTTATCTTAATAATGTCTTTAATTATGACAATAAAGACCCTCTTGTTTCATTATCAGAAGTAACTTCATGTATTACTGATGGTGATCATTCTGCTCCACCTAAAGCCCCTAGTGGTATTCCATTCATCACGATTTCTAACATTGATAAGAACACTAAATTGATCGACTTTTCTAATACCTTCAAAGTGCCTAAAGATTACTTCAATAAATTAAAGCATAGAAAACCTATAAATGGTGATGTCTTATATACAGTGACAGGATCATACGGTATTCCTGTTAAAGTGCCTGACGGAGTTAATTTCTGTTTCCAGCGGCATATCGGCTTATTAAGGCCAAAACCAGGTGTAAATAGTTCATGGCTTTATTATGCTTTGTTATCGCCTATGGTTTATCGTCAAGCAACTGATGGTGCAACAGGAACTGCACAGAAAACAGTTTCACTAAAACTTTTAAGAAGTATGATTGTTCCGAGTATGAATGAGAGGAAACAAGCCTCTATTGTTCGTGACTTAGATGACCTATGTTTAAAGTCACAAAAGCTGAAATCGATCTTTAAAAGAAAGAGTGAAGCACTTAATGAACTCAAACAATCTCTCCTACAAAAAGCCTTCTCAGGCCAATTAAGCTAAGACGATATCAACAAAGGTAAACGGATGAACCTAGATTTAAATGAAGCTGAAACACGTGCCGAACTGATTGACCCAGCGCTGGCTTCTGCCGGTTGGGGTGTGCTTGATAATAGCCGTATCCGGCGAGAAGAAGTAATTGCACCGGGGCTGCTTATTGGTGCCGGTAAACGCAGTAAAGCCGATATTGCCGATTATGTATTGGTGTATAAAGGGCAAAAGCTGGCGGTTATTGAAGCCAAACGAATGAGCCTTGCCGATACTGAAGGGCTTGCTCAAGCCAAACGATACGCCACAAGGTTACAAGCTCGCTATGCGTATTCAACCAATGGTAGAAAAATTTACAGGGTTGATATGCAAACAGGTGTTGAAGGCTATGTGGATAACTACTCAACACCAGATGAGCTTTGGGCCGAAACGTATGTTGAAAAAGAGGCATCAACCCAACACTGGCGCGATAACTTTTCGGCGGTACCGTTTGAAGATAAGGGCGGAAGTTGGGAAGCGCGTTATTACCAACATAATGCGATTAACCAAACCTTAGAAGCGATAGCGGCAGGGCAAGAACGAATTCTTTTAACGCTGGCCACCGGCACGGGTAAAACCTTTGTTGCGTTTCAATTAGCGTGGAAGTTGTTCCATAGCCGTTGGAATCTTAAAGCGTGGCAGGGCGATGCTGAGGCAACGCGTAGGCCTAGAGTGCTGTTTTTGGCTGATCGTAATATTTTGGCCGATCAAGCTTATAACTCTTTTTCCGCCTTTCCTGAAGATGCCTTGGTGAGAATAGATCCTAAGACTATCCGTAAGAAGGGGATGGTGCCGAAGAACGGAAATATCTTCTTCACCATCTTTCAGACCTTTATGTCGGGTACCGATGCAAACGGTCAAGCGGCTCCCAATTTTGGTGATTACCCCGCTGACTTTTTTGATTTTATTATCATTGATGAGTGCCATAGAGGCGGTGCGAATGATGAGGGTAATTGGCGCGGAATTCTTGAATACTTTTCGCCTGCTGTTCAATTAGGCCTTACCGCTACGCCTAAGCGTAAGGGTAATGTGGATACGTATGCTTATTTTGGTGAGCCTGTTTATGTGTATTCTCTGAAAGAGGGTATTAATGATGGCTTCCTCACGCCTTTTAAGGTTCAGCAAATTGCCACGACCTTGGATGATTATGTTTATACCGCCGATGATGCGGTGCTTGAAGGTGAGGTAGAGGCGGGCAAACGTTATACCGAATCTGACTTTAATAACGTTATTGAGATTAAAGAACGCGAAGCTTATCGGGTGAAGTTATTCATGGAAAAGGTTGATCAAAACCAGAAAGCGATTGTTTTCTGTGCGACCCAAGATCATGCCTTAGCGGTAAGGGATTTGATTAATCAGTATAAGACCCATACCGACCCTAATTATTGTGTGCGAGTAACTGCCAATGATGGGGCAGAAGGGGAGCGCTGGTTAAGAGTTTTTCAAGATAATGAGAAGACGATTCCGACCATACTCACCACCTCACAAAAATTATCCACCGGTGTGGATGCACGTAATGTGAGAAACATTATCTTGATGCGGCCTGTTAATTCAATGATTGAGTTTAAGCAGATTGTCGGTAGGGGAACGCGCCTGTTTGACGGCAAAGATTACTTCACCCTGTATGATTTTGTTAAAGCCTATGAGCACTTTAGCGACCCTGAGTGGGATGGTGATCCACTAGAGCCTGCAATATGTGAACAATGCGGTGATAACCCTTGTAGTTGTTCAATAGTGTTGCCAGAAGCTTGTGCTGTTTGTGGTTCGATTCCATGTGAATGCTCTTCCGTTACTGAGCCTTGTTCTGAGTGCGGTGAAAAACCATGTGTTTGCGAAAAGAAAAGTAAGCTGGTTATTAAGCTGGCAGATGGCAAGGAACGGACAATTCAAAGCATGACGGCGACTTCTTTTTGGAGTGCCGATGGTACGCCCATTTCTTCTGCGCAGTTTATTGAACGCTTATATGGTGAACTCCCTGACTTGTTTAAGAATGAAGATGAGTTAAGGGCAATATGGAGCAAGCCTGACACGCGTAAGAAGCTGTTAGATGGGCTTGAGGAAAAGGGTTACGGCATAGAGCAATTGCGCGAGTTAAGCCGAGTGATAGAAGCGGAGAAAAGTGACCTGTACGATGTGCTGGCTTACGTGTCTTTTGCGGTGCCTGCGGTGACGCGTGCGGAACGGGTGAGTCATCATAAGGCTAAAATTTATAGTCATTACTCTGATCAGCAGCAAGAATTTCTATCTTTTGTGTTGGAGCATTATGTGACGCAAGGAGTCGGCGAGCTAGATAAAGATAAACTGCCTAATTTGTTAGAACTAAAGTACCACTCCATAAGGGATGCGATGTCGGAACTTGGGGGTGTGCCTGAAATAAGTCGGGTATTTATTGGGTTTCAAAAACACCTCTATGCTGAATTGGGTCAGTGAAATATAACGGCTTAACCTAACGATTAATTCCGGCGTTTAAACAATTGGGGATGCAAAATTTCAACGATGTTTACCGTATTGGGGTATTAAAAAACCAATAAATGGATTTTAGCTAAGAAGAGAGCTTTATTATTTATAGGAAAATAATATGTCTGTTTGTATAGGCGAGTTAAACGATTCAAGTACCAATCAGCAATGTTTTCAAATGACGTTAAATAAACTAACGGCTTAGAAATATTAAGAAACGCCTGTATAGTAATTTCCGTGGTTATTTGATAATGAACCCGAAGTTATACGTCATTCGCTATTAGAATTAGTTGTCCTTAATCGGGGTGGCAGAGATTAGTTTTTTTATTAAACGTTAATAAAAAAGTTAGATACCTCAACCGATGGGAAACTAAATAAATTAAGAATTAAGACAAGGTGCTGATGTGGAAAACAACCAAATATTAAAAGAAGAAAATATTTTCCTGACAGAAGATGAAATTATTGTTGGCAAAAATAAAATATCGTTGGCTGATATCGAGTCTATTTATATAGGGGAGCAAAACCCAGCAAAGGATCGAGCGTATGCTTATGTAGCGATAGGTATCGTATTGATAATTTTTACAACACGGTGGTTTATGGCTGGCGGTGTTTTAGCAATATTAGCGGGAATAGTTACTTTTTTTGATTCTAGAAGAAAGTATACGATTCTTTTAAAAAATAAAGAAAAGGAAACACCGGTTGCGGTTAGTCACGATTTGAGGCGAATTAAGCAAATTGAAACGATATTGAAGGAAAAAATAGGCTTCTGAAAGCTCGCCTACGAAGTTTTATTGGATATCTCGTCCATCTGGCCTTCAATCCATTTTTCAGCCTTCTGGTTAAGCTCTCTGGCCGAAATAGATTTGCTGTCGATCATTTCACCTATTCTTACCTGTATGGTGCCTGGGTATTTAATGAAGGCTTTCCGCCTCCAAAATTCGCCAGCATTGTGGGCAACGGGAATAACAGGGTAACCCGACTTTTCAGCCAGTAGCGCACCACCAACCATATACTTGCCTTTTTCACCGGGAGCGATACGCGTACCTTCAGGAAAAATAACAACCCAGCGACCCGACTGCAAACGCTGTGTTCCTTGTTTAATGATTTGTCTGAACGATTTGCTCTTTTTAGAGCGGTCTATGGCAATCGGTTGAATAAGTGCAAGCGCCCAACCAAATAAGGGAATCCACAATAATTCACGTTTTAGCACCCAGCACTGTTCCGGAAACATGACCTGTAAGGCAAAGGTTTCCCACGCGGATTGGTGCTTACAAAAAATAATGCCATTACCTTTAATGTTTTCAGCACCGGAAACTTCGAAGTCTAAATTACAAATGACTTTGAGGGCTTTAATAACAAGCTTTGCCCACGCGCTGGCAATGGCGTAGCGGGTGCGATAAGAAAAGGGGAAGGATAACAGAACGAGCGGTGCAAAAATAAACAGCGTGATAACCTGAAACCCAAAAAACAACACGGATCGAATGCCGAGAAGAAACATATTATGCGAGGATGGCTTGGGTTGCGTCATAGAGGTTCTCATATATGGGGTAAGGCAGTGACGGGTTGTCTTGCTGCGTTTTTTTTCCTTTGCCGGTTAAAACGAGTATCGCGCTTGAGCCGACTTTATCTGCGGCTTGCAGGTCTCGCAAACTGTCACCAACGACAATCGCGTGAGTTAAGTTAATGCTGTGTTTATGGGCAAGGGATTCGAGCAAACCGGCTTTCGGTTTACGACAGTCGCACTCATCTTCAGGAGCGTGTGGGCAAAATGCGATGTCGGTAATAATGCCACCGGCTTCATTAATTAAGCCGCGCATTTTTTCATGCATGGCATTGAGCGTAGCAAGGCTGAAATAGCCGCGGCCAATGCCGGATTGGTTAGTAGCAACAAAAACGCGGTGACCGGCCTTGTGCAACTGAGCGATGGCTTGAATACTGCTGTCTATCGGTAGCCATTCGTCAGCACTTTTTACATAGGCGTCGCTATCAAGATTAATAACACCGTCGCGATCTAAAATAATATCTACAGTTTGAGTTTTATTTAAGCCCATTTGTTCTATATCATTGAAATATCAGCAATTTTTATGAAATTAGCATGAATATTAGCGAGTAGTGCTAAACGGGTATTTTTAACTTTCTCATCATCAGCCATGATGAAAACATGTTCAAAAAAGTCGTCAATCGGCTGTTTAAGAGTCGATAGCGCCTTTAGTGCATCAATGTAGTTGTTCTGCTCAATAAGCGGGTTAATTTGCAGTTCAGTTTTTTGTAGTTCTTTATGTAGATGAATTTCTTGGCTATCAGATAAAATCGCTTCGTTGAAGTGTTCAGCAACATTATTAGGCGCTTTCTTTAATAGGTTTTGAATACGCTTATTGGCTTCGCCTAGGCTTGCCGCTTCATCAAGTAGGGCAAATTCTTTAACCGCTTGAAGGCGGTTCATAAAATCTACCGGCTCGGTACAGTTCACCGAGGTTACCGCTGCAAACTGCTCGGGGCTGAACCCTTGGCTCAAGCAATAGCCTTTTAGGCGATCAAGCATAAAACCAATAACTTGCTTTGTGGTGCTATCTTCGTCGAAATCATGGTTAAAGTGTTGGCATGATAGCGAAACGAGTGATTTTAGGTCTAATTTAATATTGTGTTCAATCAATATTCTTAAAACACCCAACGAAGCGCGACGTAGCGCAAAAGGATCTTTGTCGCCGGTTGGCAGTAGTCCAATACTAAAAATACCCACCACTGTATCGAGCTTATCCGAAAGCGCTAAAATTTGCCCCGTTTGTGTGCTGGGCAATGTACCACCGGATTGTTTTGGTAGATATTGTTCTTGTATGGCAGTGGCGACTTCTTCCGGTTCAGCATTTTCAGTGGCATAGTAACGGCCAATAACGCCCTGTAAACTGGCGAATTCGCCGACCATATCGGTCACTAAATCAGTTTTACTGAGGAGTGCCGCACGTGAAGCATAATCAAGATTATGGCCAAGCTGTTTCGCCAGTTCGCTTGATAGCTTTTCAATACGACGGGTTTTATCGCCAACGGAGCCGAGTTTATGTTGAAAAACGACATTGTCTAGAGAGGCAATACGATCAGCCAAGCTGGTTTTTAAATCTTGTTGCCAGAAAAACTCTGCATCGGACAAACGCGGGCTAATGACGCGTTCATTACCATGGCTTACAGAGGCAGGGTTGGTACTTTGGATGTTACTGATGGTGATGAAAAAAGGCAGTAACGCGCCAGCACTATCAAGCACAGGGAAGTACTTCTGATTAATTTGCATGGTGGTAATGAGCACTTCTTTTGGTAAAGCTAGAAAGTGTTCATCAAATCGACCGGTAACGGCGACTGGAAATTCTACCAAGGCGCTAATTTCATCCAATAAGCTAGGTTCGATATGCGCATTACCGTTAACCGCTTCAGCGGCTTGAATGGCTTGTTTTTCAATAGCGGCCTTGCGCTCTTCAAAATCAGCAATAACCATGGCTTTACTCAGTTGCTCACTGTAATCGCTTGGTTTATCAATAGAGATGCCAGCCGGTGCATGAAAGCGGTGGCCAAAGGTAGTATTAGACGCGGTAATACCATAGAACTGGCTGTTGATTACATCGTTGCCAAATAATAGAACAACCCAATGGACGGGGCGCACAAAGGCTTCGTTAGAACTGCCCCAACGCATACGTTTTGCAATGGGTAAGCGGTTGAGTGACTTTTCGATAATGCCGGGAATAAGTGCTTCAGCGGCTTGGCCTTTTTCAAGTTTTTTGTACGATAGCCATTCGCCTTTATCGGTTTTTAACGTGCCTAAGTCGCTAAACTCAGCGCCGCAACCACGGGCAAAGCCTAAAGCGGCTTTACTGGGGTTGCCTTCTTTATCGTAGGCGGCTGCAACAGCGGGGCCGCGTTTTTCAACGGTCTCATCTGCTTGAGCGGTTTCAACGCCTTCAATCCACACGGCTAAGCGACGCGGGCTGGCAAAACTATGGGTCTTTCCGTAGCTTAAATTAGCGTCATCTAGGCCTGCACAAATACCGTTTAACAGGTGGTCGCGTAGCGTTTTTAGCGTGGTGGGTGGTAACTCTTCACAGCCCAGTTCAAATAATAAGTCTTTACTGGCCATCATGCTGATTCCTCCGTTTTTAACATTGGGAATCCAAGTGCTTCACGTGAAGCAAGGTAGGTTTCAGCGACCATTTTAGATAAGGAACGCACGCGAAGAATAAAGCGCTGTCTTTCGGTAACGGATATGGCGTGGCGCGCATCCAATAAATTAAAGGTATGCGAGGCTTTTAAAACGTGTTCATACGCGGGTAAAGCTAAGCCTTTTTCAATCAATAAGTTGCAAGCGGTTTCGCATTCGTCAAACTGTTTAAACATCGCGTCTGTGTTGGCGTGGTCAAAATTATAAGCGGACTGTTCCACTTCGTTTTGATGAAAAACATCACCGTAACTAACCGGGCCATTTTTAGTGTTTGCCCAAACCAAATCGTAAACACTTTCTACGCCTTGAATATACATGGCAATTCGTTCTAGGCCGTAGGTGATTTCACCGCTTACTGGGCGGCAATCTAAACCGCCAACTTGTTGGAAGTAAGTAAATTGCGTGACTTCCATGCCGTTTAGCCAAACTTCCCAGCCAAGCCCCCAAGCGCCAAGCGTTGGTGACTCCCAGTTATCTTCAACAAAACGGATATCGTGTTCCAGCATATCTAGCCCTAAATGGCTTAACGAGCCGAGATACAAGTCTTGAATATCGGTTGGTGACGGTTTAATAAGCACTTGAAACTGATAGTAATGTTGCAAGCGGTTAGGGTTTTCACCAAATCGACCGTCGGTTGGGCGACGCGAAGGTTGCACATAAGCGGTTGCCCAAGGCTCTGGGCCAATCGCACGCAAAAAAGTAGCGGGGTGAAATGTTCCTGCACCGACTTCAAGATCGAGAGGTTGAAGAATAACGCAGCCCTGGTCAGCCCAATATTCTTGCAATGCAAGGATAAGGCCTTGGAATGTTTGGAGGTCTTGTTTGGATTTTGACACGCTGAAATTGACAGTAATTTAAATAAACGAGAAGTATATCTAATAAGCCCGCATATATCATTAAAACGCTGGTAATGGGTCGTCATTAACCTCCCCCAAAGCTTTGTGTAAGCATGGGGGGGAGGTGTTTGAGTTGCTATGCCAATTATATCCTTAGCAAAAAAAGGAAGAGTTACTGGCTGACTTAGTAAGATACAGCTTGTCGTCTAAGTGTGGAATTTATCCACATCAATAATCTAGTTTTTTCAGTAAATTAAAGACTGTGAAATACCTTAAGTTTTTTCCTTCTGAAGTTTAACAATGAGCTGCTCAGCAACGTGGTTTGCCCAGGCAGCGATAGTCATCGCTGGAGGCGCTGCTACTGGCTTTGGTAGCGCTGCAGCATCAGCTACATAAAGACCTGGGTGGTCAAAAACCTCTCCCTTGTCATCGATAACACCCGTGTTGACATCGCGCCCAATACAAGCGCCGCCCAATGGGTGGACAGTAGTCGGTCGTTTAAAGGATAAAATACGCTTGTCTGTACTTTTAGCAATACGATCCATTTGATCGCGGATCTGACGAAAAATAGAGCTATTGTCAGGGTTATAATCAACGTTCAATTTGCCGTTTTTAAGGCTAACCGTACCATCCATCGCATCTTCACCCATGCCTGCAACCATAGTTCCTTGTCGCATTTTATTGGCAAGCCAGCTAGGTAAGCGAAGCTTATTTGGACTAGGCATTGGCGTTTCAACAATGGTTGGTTGGGTGGCTCCATTCTCCTCATCCCAATTTTTCAAACGCACATAACCATTAACTGGCAGACTTTGGGTCATGTCTTGACCCTTGTTTTGCAAATTCCAATACGCAAAGAGGTCACCATTACTGCCAAAGCTTTTACCTAACTGAGGCATACCGCCGAGACCTTTTTCGCCCTCGCGACTTTGTAGTAGAAGATGGAGCGTATTGAGAGTACCCGCTGCAAAAATAACATGATCTGCAAAATGATCTTCAAACTCACCAGTGTGGTGGTTTTCCACCTTCACACAGTAGCGGGGTTTACCTAGTTCGCTTGTTTTTCTGATAGCCAAAACTTCCTGAAGGTCACAGATTTCTAAGCCATGTTTTATCGCTTGGTATAAATACGCCACATCTAGTGATGTTTTACCGCCTTTAGGTGAACCAAGAAAACCACCCTCGTTAGGAGCAATTTCACAACGCCGAACGCCATCTTCAGTGGTGACCTCTTGAGGATTTCCTGCCTCTTTTGGAAATAAAAACCCCATCTGCAAGTTACCTACTTCGTCATCACTTTGAATTGAATCAGAGTCAGAAAATCGCTTACGAATCGACAACGGGATATGCTCATCACCTGGCACGCTAGAGCCCATACGGCCGAAGACAGAATCGTAATGCCCTGCCATCTGCTCTTCACTCAGGCCACTGGTGATGTCATCCCAATAATTCGATTTGGCTGGCAGCATATTTAAACCACCATAAGCGTGACTACCACCCCCCACATTGGAAGAGCAAACGATGTTTAAACCTTTGCCAATATGGGCTTCATAAAAACCATTTATGTTAAGCGTAAGGCGGCCGCCTGGTAATTTATTGTTACGTAATGTGCGAACTACTTTCGTCCAAAAATTTAGCCCTTCGCTAGGAAACGGGACTCGGTTAGGAATACCTTGGGAAGCATTAGGCAGGCTGTCGCGCCAAGGCCCCCGTTCTAATATCTTAACTTTAAATCCGGCTTCGGCAATATTCGAAGCAGAAACAGCGCCACCAAAACCACTGCCGATAACAATCACGTCTTGTGTATTCATAAAAAATCTCCTTGTTAAGCAGCCGCACGTGCAAGACGACGCGGGTGGTAAATGTAAAAACCTATCGCCATTGCGTACATAAAGGGTATGTCACCCCACATGTGCGCCATTTCACCTTCCAGTACTAGGGCGTAATAAGCCATCACGGTACCATGCAAAATACTTGAGATGATGGTGAAATCAATAAGGATTGCATTACGCAGCGGGTCTTTAGCGGCAATAAAAAAGCAAATACCTAAAGCATAATATATCGACACAATCATATGCTCATCGGCCATGTTGACCGCCGGATTTGACCAGCGAAACATACTGGGTAACAACTCCACAAGAATTGGTAATGCGAGGAATGATATACCCAAAACCACTAGTGCAATTGACAGGTGGCGCATAGCTGGGATATTGCTTTTATAAAGCATCGTTTTCTCCTTTAGTTTTTAAGTAAATTGTATTGTAGTTGTGCAACTGAATTAGCTGAGAACTCAAACGCAACACTATTGATGTATTTCCAAGTAATAAGTTCAACTTCATGTGTAACGGTTAAGTTTTTTATAAAGAGGCTCACTTGTTAGTGGCTCCAACATAGCAAGCTACCATCCGGTATAATGCGTGCAATTAACTTATTGATTGAGAGCTATGTCAAAACAACGTAAGGCGGTCGCACTTATTTCAGGCGGCCTAGATTCATTATTAGCGGCAAAAGTAATGCTTGAGCAAGGCGTTCATGTGGAAGGTATTAACTTTTACACTGGGTTTTGTGTGGAAGGGCACACCCATGCGATTCGTAAAAAAGACAAGGCGAAGCCGAAACGCAATAACGCACTTTGGAGTGCGGAAACGCTGGGCATAAAACTGCACATCATTGATATTATTGAAGAATATAAAGATGTGTTGATCAACCCAAAACACGGTTATGGGGCAAACATGAACCCATGCTTGGACTGTAAAGTGTTTATGGTGGGTAAAGCCAAAGAGTGGGCAGACGAGAATGGTTTTGATTTTATTATTACCGGTGAGGTCATCGGCCAGCGCCCTATGTCGCAACGTAAAGAAACGATGCCGATTATTTCGGAAGAATCTGGTGCAGAAGATCGTTTATTGAGGCCGTTATGCGCACAAAATTTACCAGAAACATTACCCGAACGTGAAGGTTGGGTTAATCGTGATGAATTGTATGACTTCAGTGGCCGTACACGTAAACCACAAATGGCCTTGGCTGAAAAATTTGGTTTTGATGATTACGCGCAACCAGCCGGTGGCTGTTGCTTCTTAACGGATAAGGCCTATTCGGTGAAGTTGACGGATTTATGGGCGTCACGCGGTAAACGCGACTATGAAATAGACGACATTATGTTGTTAAAAGTAGGCCGTCATTTTCGCCCTAAACCAAACTTTAAAATAATAGTGGCGCGCGAAGAAGGTGAGAACAACTTTTTACAAGGCTATAAAAAACAGTTTATTACGCTAAGAACAATGAGTCATAAAGGGCCATTAACATTACTGGATGGCACGGCGAGTGATGAAGATTTGGTGCTTGCAGCGAAAATTGTTGCACGTTTCAGTCAAGGGCGTGATGCGGATACGGTTGATGTGGAAGTGGCTGAGAAAAATGGTGTGGCTAAAAACATCGCGGTAAAACCTTTTGCGGCGGATGAAATTCAAGAGGCTTGGCGGGTATGATTGAGTTAGATGCGCGTCGATTGATGTGTCCTATGCCAGTTATTAAAACGCAAAATATCATTAAAACGTTGTCAACTGGTGATAACGTGCGGGTAACGTGTACCGATCCGGGCGTTATGCAGGATATTCCAGCTTGGTGCAGAATTAATGGACATACTGTGTTAAAAACTGAGGAAATTGACCACGAATATATCCTTACTATCGAAGTTGGAAAGGATTAATACAACGCTATGTCGCAAACCATAACGGAAACACAGGCTAAAAAGAAAATCACTGTTATTGGCAGTGTGGTTAACTTAGTGCTGTCTATTTTGAAAATAGGCTTTGGTTGGTTGGGTCAGTCGCACGCGTTAATTGCCGATGGCTTTCACTCATTATCTGATTTATTAACTGATGCCTTGGTGTATTACGCCGCCCATCATGCAAACGAAGCAGCAGATGAGGAGCACCCGTATGGGCATGCGCGCTTTGAAACATTAGCAACCGTCATCTTGGGTTCGATACTCATAGCGGTGGCTGGTGCAATTGTTTGGGATGCAATATCGCGATTTTTTAATGACCAGAGCCTGTCGTATGGTTGGTTGATTATAGGCATTGCAACACTGTCAGTGCTTTCTAAAGAAGTGATGTTTCATTTAACGATGAGGACAGCAAAAGAAACTAAGTCGGCTTTATTAAAGGCAAATGCTTGGCACCATAGAAGTGATGCGATTTCATCATTGGTGGTGTTGATCGGGGTTGGCCTTGAGATGGCAGGTTTCCAGTATTTTGATTCCATCGCGGCGCTTGTTGTGGGTCTAATGGTGGTAAAAATTGGTGTTGACCTGGTGCTTAGTGCGAGTAAAGAACTGGTTGATACCGCCTTAGATGCTCGCATTGTAGAGCAGATCAAACAGCTTATCTTGAATGTACATGGAGTAAGGCAGCTGCATTTTTTGCGCACCCGAAAAATGGGAGAAACGGCTCTGGTTGATGTGCACATTCTTGTTGATCCAAAAATCAGTGTATCAGAGGGTCACTTAGTCAGTGAAACGGTACGACTGTCATTGATGAGCGGAGTGGAAAACATTGGTGAGGTGATGGTGCATATTGACCCAGAAGACGACGAAATGTATTCACCAAGCGCGGCACTGCCGTTGAGAGATAGTCTGTTGACGCAATTTGATGAAGCGTGGGATGGGCTCATTGAAAAAGACAGCGTGCGTAATATTAATCTCCACTACCTCGGTGGCAAAGTGGAGGTCGAAATAAGGCTGCCTTTTGAGATAGTTGAAAACATAAAACAAGCGGAAGAAGTGTCGGAAAGGTTTAAAAATAGAACGCTAACAGTGCCGAAAGTTGTGGATGTAAAGGTGTTGTTTTTATAATTTGACCAATATTGGTGCGCTTATGACCTCGCGTCGCACCAATGTTGATGCGCTTTGAAGGAGCTTGAGCGAAATATCCGTAGAAAACAAGGGGTTATATTTTGGCACAATATGTGCAAAAATTGTCAGGCTAACGTATTTGAATTAATAACATTAAATTTTAGGAGTAATCATGTCAGCACAAGACGTATTAGATCTAATCAAAGAAAAAGAAGTCACTTTTGTTGATTTTCGTTTCGTTGATACCATTGGTAAAGAACAACATGTAACGGTTCCATCACACACGATAGATGCCGGCGTATTTGAAGATGGCAAAATGTTTGATGGTTCATCCATCGCAGGTTGGAAAGGTATTAACGAGTCTGACATGATTTTGATGCCAGACCCTTCAACAGCTGTATTAGACCCATTTTTTGACGATGTAACACTAATCATTCGCTGTGACGTTGTAGAGCCTACTGATATGTCAGGCTACGAAAGAGATCCTCGCTCGATTGCTAAAAGAGCAGAAGAATACCTTCAATCAACAGGCATTGGTGATACGGCTTATTTTGGCCCAGAAAATGAATTCTTCGTATTCGACGATATTCGCTGGGGTACTGATATGTCAGGGTCTTTCTACAAGATTGACTCAGAAGAAGCGGGTTGGAACTCAGAAAAATCATATGAAAGTGGTAATATGGGTCACCGTCCTGGCGTAAAAGGCGGTTATTTCCCAGTGCCTCCAGTTGATTCTCTTCATGATATGCGTGCAGCAATGTGCCTAACGCTTGAAGAAATGGGTCAAGAAACTGAAGTACATCACCATGAAGTTGCAACAGCTGGTCAATGTGAAATTGGTACTGTGTTCAACACACTCGTGAAAAAAGCGGATGAAGTATTAGAGCTTAAATATGTTGTACAAAACGTAGCACACGCATACGGTAAAACAGCAACCTTTATGCCTAAACCAATCGTTGGTGATAACGGTAATGGTATGCACGTTCACCAATCTATCTTTAAAGATGGCAAAGCTTTATTTGCTGGTGATTTATACGGTGGTCTATCTGAAACAGCGTTGCATTACATTGGCGGTATCGTTAAGCATGCTAAAGCAATCAACGCATTTGCAAACGCATCAACAAATAGCTACAAGCGTTTAGTACCTGGTTTTGAAGCACCTGTTATGTTGGCTTACTCTGCACGTAACCGTTCAGCATCTATCCGTATTCCTTTTGTTGCTAACCCTAAAGGACGCCGTATTGAAGTACGTTTTGGTGACTCAACAGCTAACCCATACCTTTGCTTTGCAGCGATGTTAATGGCTGGCCTTGACGGTATCAAAAACAAAATTGATCCAGGCGCAGCGATGGACAAAGATCTTTATGACCTACCAGCTGAAGAAGAAGCAAAAATTCCTCAAGTAGCAAAATCATTTGATGAAGCGCTTGATGCATTGAATGAAGATCGTGCGTTCTTAACAGAAGGCGGCGTATTTACAGATGACATGATTGATGCTTATATCGACCTTAAAATGGAAGAAGTGACTCGTTTACGTATGAGCACTCACCCTGTCGAGCTTGATATGTACTACAGCTTGTAAGAAGCATTAAAGTTGTGAAAAACCCCGCAATTGCGGGGTTTTTTTTGCACAAAAATTAAGATTTATGGTCTTATGTTCAGTAGGACTAGTTGAAAGGGAGCGCAGATGAAGCTGAATATTTTATTAATAGGGTTGTTTGCGGTAGGTTTTGTGCAAGCAGATGTTTATAAATACATCAATAAGCAAGGTAAAACAGCGTACTCTGATAGGCCTGTAGCAGGTGCGGAGAAAGTGATCGTGCCGCCGGTTATGACTTATGAAGCGCCAGTTATTACAGTTGCTCCAACCAAGATCATAGAACAAAATAAAAGTCCTTTTGAGCAGCATATCCCGTATCAATTTTTAGAAATAACAGCGCCGAGAGCAGAAGGAACTGTAAGGAGTAATGAAGGGATTTTGAATGTTTCCTATGAACTACAACCGGCTTTACAAAAAGGAGACAGTGTTAATCTTTTACTTGATGGAATTAAGCGGCAAGGCCTTAATGTTCGGGGGGTAGAAAAGGGGGCGCATGTTGTTTCGGTAGAGGTGATGAATGAAAATGGAGACATACAAATTCGCAGTCCGGACGTAACTTTTTATCTACAACGCAGTTCAAGGCTATAAGTTTTGGCGTAAATAAATAGACATGCACTATTGTGGTGCGTATAGTTGGTGGTGACAGCCAGTACATGGCTTACTTTGTTTGAAGGTTGGCCTTATCTGGCTTGGCGTAGTAATTGCTTCTTAATCTCGAAATGAAAAAACAAACCTATATGCCTAATTCTGTGATGGAACAGCTCTCCATTGGCATTGTTGTGTTTAACGAAAAGAATGTGTTGATCTATATTAATAACGCAGCAGAAGAATTGTTAGACATCAGTGAACGGAAAGCTACCGGGATTAGAGCGGAAAGGTTGTTTAGATCGGCTGGTTTTAATATAGATAAAGCACTAAAACGTTGTCGGCAACTAGGCTCCAAGATAACGGAACATTTAGTGTCGATCGGTGGGCCGATTGGAATCAAAAGGAACATCAGTTTATCGGTGACGCCAATATCAACAGGCAGTGAGAACAGCGAAGGTATTCTGGTTGAGATGGTTGATTTTAATCACTATCTGCAAATAGATAACGATGAAAAGCTGTTATCACAAAATGAATTAGCAACTGATATGTTGCGTGGTCTTGCACATGAAATAAAAAACCCCTTAGGTGGTATCAGGGGAGCGGCTCAGCTATTGTCAAAAGAACTGAACGGACAATTCAAAGATTACATTCATGTCATTATCGAAGAGGCGGACCGGTTAAGGACATTAGTTGACAGAATGCTCGGTTCATCAGAATTGCCGAATCACGAAGATATTAATATTCATGTGATTATGGAACGCGTTCGTCAATTAGTGGGGGCGGAGGTCAGCGAAAAAATTGTAATACAGACAGACTACGACCCCAGCATACCTGAGATAAAGGCGGACAGGGATCAGCTGATTCAGGCTTTATTAAACGTGGTTATAAATGCCACACAAGCCGTTCATAGTGGTGGAACGATCATTCTTAAAACTCGGATACAACGTAATTTCGCCATTGGCGAAGAAATATACAAGCTAGCAGTAAAAATTGATGTTATTGACAATGGGCCCGGTATAGCAAAGGACATGCAAACAAAGATTTTCTACCCAATGGTGACGGGCAGAATAGACGGCACGGGCTTAGGTTTATCGATTGCTCAAACAAATGTCCAGCGCCATAACGGCATTATTGAGGTGGCAAGTGAACCGGGGATGACGGTATTTTCAACAATACTACCGTTAGAAAAAAAGTAAGAAAAATGGAGCAATATTCACAATGGATGGTCAAACGAAGAGAAATACGCAGTTGGCAGAGAAATGGAACATATTAAGTATGGGTGAAAAGGTAAAAGTGTGGGTTGTCGATGATGACAGTTCAATAAGGTGGGTGTTGGAAACGGCACTTAAAAGAGAAGGTCATCATGTGACAAGTTTTGATAATGCGGAAGGCATTATGAACCTCATGCATAAAGAAATGCCCGACGTGCTTCTAACCGATATCCGTATGCCGGGTAAGAGTGGAATAGAGTTATTAGCGGATATACAAGATCAGTTCCCAAGCTTGCCCGTTATTGTTATGACGGCTCACTCAGATATGGATAGCGCTGTTTCTGCTTATGATGGAGGGGCTTTTGAATATTTACCTAAACCATTTGACGTTGATGAGATGGTTAATCAGGTAGAGCGTGCGTATGAGCATAACAAGAAGAAAGCCAGTGCTGAAAATGCTCGCGCTCAAGAAGAGGCAAGTGAGTCAGGAATTATTGGTAGTGCTCCTGCAATGCAGACAGTGTTTCGTGCGATCGGCCGTTTATCGCGATCAAATATAACCGTTATGGTGAATGGTGAGTCGGGCACGGGAAAAGAGTTGGTTGCCAAAGCTCTGCATCAACATAGTCTTAGAAAGGAACAGCCATTTATAGCCTTAAATATGGCGGCTATCCCCAAAGACTTATTAGAGTCGGAGTTATTTGGGCATGAAAAAGGCGCTTTCACGGGAGCAACGAGTCGCCGTAAAGGACGCTTTGAGCAAGCGGATGGTGGAACCTTGTTTTTGGATGAAATTGGCGATATGCCTGCGGAAATGCAGACGCGTTTATTGCGCGTGCTTTCAGACGGTGAGTTCTTTTCAGTGGGTGGGCATCAGCCGATAAAGGTTGATGTTCGAATCATTGCGGCGACACATCAAGGCCTAGAAAAACTAGTTGAAGAAAAGCTTTTCAGGGAAGACTTGTTTCATCGTTTAAACGTTGTACGGATAAAAATTCCGCCGATTAGAGAACGACGCGAAGATATTCCATTGTTGCTGAAGCATTTTTTAGCAAAAGCAGCGAAGGAGTTGGGCGATGATATCAAGGTATTAGATGAAGAGGCTATGCGCTATCTGTCGGATCTTCCTTGGTCTGGGAATGTCAGGCAAATTGAGAATACCTGTCATTTATTAACGGCGATGTGCCCAAGCAATACAATCCAGTTAGAGGATTTACCGGAAGAGCTTAAAGACGCTAAAACAGCGCAGGCAGCCACGGTTGATGGTGATTGGTTGGAGGCTGCAAAAGTGGATATTAGTAAACGCTTATCAGCAGGGGAACCGGATATTGCGAAAAGAGTCGTCGCATCGGTAGAAAAGGTGCTGATTATGCAGGCATTAGAGGTGACAAATGGCCGCCGTCAAGAAGCAGCCAAGCTTCTCGGGCTGGGGCGTAATACCTTAACGCGGAAAATTAAAGACTTTAGCGCCTAGTCGGCGTTCTTTAATAGTCGAGGCTACCAACTAACTCAGACAGGTGTTTGAGTTGATGTTTGTCTAGGTAGTCCGCTATGCCGCTATTAATTTTTTTACTTAATAGCGGGTCATAGAACAAGCCTGTACCCAGCCCGATAGCACTAGCACCCGCAATGATAAACTCAAGCGCATCGTTAACGGTGGTGATGCCGCCTTGCCCGATAATAGGAATACTGTGTTCTTTACAGACCTGATAAACCTGATGGACCTTTAACAAGGCAATGGGCTTGATGGCAGGACCTGACAGACCGCCTTGAATGTTACCAATGATCGGCGTTCTAGTTTTAGTGTCAATCGCCATACCCATGAGGGTATTAATAACGGAAAAGGCATCGCTACCCGCTTCGATACAGCGTTTCGCATTATCAGCAATATTGGTTTGATTAGGCGAAAGCTTGGTAATAATGGGTTTTTTTGTCACAGAGCGGCAGGCCTCAACGACGCGGGCCGACATCTCCGGGTCGTTGCCAAATGTTACACCACCTTCTTTTACGTTTGGACAAGAAATGTTTATTTCGATTGCATCAACGGGGGACTGATCAAATATGCGAGTCACCGCTGTATATTCCTCTATTGTGGAACCTGATACATTGGCGATGAAACGAGTTTCATTAAAATCTAGCGCGGGTAAAATAGTGTTGACCACCTTGTCAGCACCAGGGTTTTGTAAGCCTATGGCGTTTAGCATGCCGGAAGGCGTTTCATAAACACGGTGAGTGGGGTTACCCGGACGGGCGTCCAATGTCGTGCCTTTTAGGCACACAGCACCGACATCTTGATGAGAAAAACCCTCAACTCGGGTATATTCTTGGCCAAATCCTACGCAACCAGACAGTAAGACGACGGGTGTTTGGAAATGCATTCCACAGAAAGAAGAAGCTAATTTAGGATGCAGCATTTGATTAATGATAATGAGATAATGCTCGGAATTATACCAGTTAAGCGAGAGTCGAGATCACCATGATACATGTTGTTTTATTTGAGCCAGAAATCCCCCCTAATACGGGTAATGTCATGCGTCTTTGTGCGAATACGGGCGTTCGATTGAATTTAATTCACCCGCTTGGGTTTGAGATCAATGATAAACAGCTGAGGCGAGCTGGGATGGATTATCGTGATCTGGCTGATGTTAAAGAGTATCAGAGTTTTGATGAGTTTTTAGCGAGTGAAAAGCCAAATAAGGTATTTGCCTTTTCTCGGTTTGCCAAAAATAACTATGCACAAGTGAGCTATAAGGCCGGTGATGCGCTTGTTTTTGGGCCGGAAACGCGGGGCTTGCCAAAAACTTTGCTGGAGTCGCTGCCAGAAGAGCAACGGATATTAATTCCTATGAAGGAAGGCAATAGAAGCCTTAATCTGTCAAATTCTGTTGCTGTTGCTGTGTATGAGGCTTGGCGTCAACAGGACTTTGAGTGGTAGTAGCGGCTTTTAACTTAAATGAGGCGTAGCCAACTGGGCTCTACTGAGTAGGTATTTAACGGCAACATCGGGCGCGAGGCCTTCATATAAAATACGATAAGTTTGAATGCAAATAGGCATATCAAGAGACCATTTTTTACAAATAGTATGCACTTCACGTGCGGCGTGAATACCCTCTACTTCCTGCCCAATGGCCTGCCTGGCCTGATCAATCGTTTTGCCTTGGCCAAGTTGTAAACCGAGACGCCGGTTACGTGATTTATCATCGGTGCAGGTTAAAACGAGATCGCCGACACCGGCTAAGCCAAGAAAAGAACTTTCTGAACACTGGTAGATATTTCCAAGCTGTACCATCTCATTCAGACCGAGTGTAATGAGGGCTGCACGAGCATTCGCGCCATAACCTAAGCCGTCAGAAATTCCTGCGGCAATGGCCAATACATTTTTCATAGAGCCGCCAATTTCGGCGCTGGCAATATTGTCACTTGGGAAGGCGAGAAAATTTGATGTTCTTAACGTGTTTGCAACCTGTGTCGCAACACTGATGTCAGGCGAGGCAACAACGACGGCTGTCGGTAAGTTGTCGGCTACTTCAAGCGCAAAACTGGGCCCAGATATTAAAGCGATGTTGGTGTTTTTGCCTAAGGTATCCAAAACAACTTCATGGGCAAGTAACCCCGTATTGGTCTCAAACCCTTTGGTGATCCAAGTGACGATGACGTTTTGTTGAAGGTGTGGTTGACACTTCAGTAAGGTGTCTCTAAAAGCATGGCTTGGTACAGCGAGCATTATAAATTTATGCTCGGCAACGGTTTGTTCTAAGTTATCTGAAACCGTCAGGGTTTCAGGAAAATCGGTACCGGGAAGAAACTGTACATTGCTGTTGTCTAAGCGAAGTTGCTTGATATGGACAGGCTCATGTCCCCACAGGGTTACGTGGTGGCCTGAACGCGCCATCATGATGGCCATTGCTGTACCCCATGAGCCAGCGCCTAGAACTGCAATTTTCTCAGGGGTCATTGCGTGGTTACTTAGTTTGCTTTAGATGTATCACGCTGTTGACTGTGCTGAGCGTATAAGGCGTCGAAGTTAACAGGGTTCAGCAACATGGGAGGGAAACCACCTTTTGTGATAATTTCGGAGACGACTTCACGTAAATAGGGAAATAACACGCTGGGGCAAAAGCTTCCTAGCAGCGGGCCCATTTCGGAATCAGGGAAACCTTTAACGCCGAATATACCAACTTGAGTCGCCTCAACTAGGTAGGCTACTTTGTCATTGTTCTTTACCGTCACGGTCACCGTAATAGATACTTCAAATAAATCTTGAGGCGCCTTTTTAGCATTACTGTTTAAATTGATGTCAACAGCGGGCTCCCATTTCTCAGTAAAGATAATGGGGGTGTTGGGGGATTCAAAAGACAGGTCTTTTACAAATAGTTTTTGAATTGCAAATTGCTTTTCAGGTGTTGACGTTGGTTCAGTAGAGGCCATATGTTTTTAAGGTATGTGAGTTTTATTTTTTAACAAGCGGCATATTGGAATCTTCCCAAGACTGAATGCCGCCACTTAAGGCGTAAAGTTTATCAAAGCCTTGTTTGCTTAAAATCTTACAGGCCTCATCAGAGCGCGTGCCGGTTTTGCAATAAAAGAGAAGGGGTCTTCCTTCGTACTTATTTAACTTGTCAGCGCTATCTTTTATTTCTGGAAAGGGAATTAATATAGCGTCCGATATATGACCAGCTTTAAATTCAGCTTTGTTACGTGTATCAATGATAACTGCATCTTCACGATTAATCAGGCTGATTGCTTCGGGTGGGGAGATCAGTTTAAATTTACGTGTCACGTCGCTAAAAACGGTTTGTAACAGCAAGACAATAACCAGTAGCAGGCCGACAAAAAGGAGGCTGTGATTGCTTACAAATTCGAAATAAATATCCATCTAGAGGGGGAACCTTATTGAGTCATCAAGTTAACAGTAAATGTTTTTTAGTAATTGCACCAAGTCTATAGCAGCTTTTTCAGACACGCTGTATAACACTTGAGTTGCATTTTTTCGATACTGTAAAACCCCATTGTTACGCATAATAGCAAGGTGTTGAGAGACATTACTTTGAGTAGACCCAACACTGTCGATCAATTGTTGAACGGTCTTTTCTTCAAGCCCCAATTGGCAGATTATTTTTAATCGAATAGGGTGAGAAAGGACTTTTAGAAGCTCGGCGGCTTTACTAATTTCATCATCATTATTGATGAGTGTGTTAATGGCTTGGTCGCTCATAGTGTTGTGTCTTTACGTTATAGTTTTAAGCATTTAAAAGGCATATATTGTAAAATGAATCTAATATATTCGATCATTATAACAAGCAAATCGTGGAGAAAACATTTTGAAGCAACATTTAGTAAAACGCCCCATTGTTTTAATGATTTTGGATGGGTTTGGTTACTCCAACTCAGAAGATTTTAATGCGATTAATATGGCAAACACACCAACTTGGGACAAGTTATGGGCGAGCAAACCTAAAGCATTGCTAGATTGCTCTGGTTCTGCGGTGGGTTTACCGGATAGGCAGATGGGTAACTCCGAAGTGGGTCATTTACACTTGGGTGCAGGCCGCTTATTAGCGCAAACGTTTACCCAATTAAATAATGAAGTTCAATCCGGTGAGTTTAAAAAGAATAACGCCCTTTGTGATGCCATTTCAGGCGTGGTGCAACAAGAAAAGGCCTTACACGTGATCGGTTTATTGTCGCCAGGCGGGGTGCATAGCCACGAGGATCATATCCAAGCGATGTTGGAGATGGCGGCAGAGCAAGGTGTTAAGAAATTGTATTTACATGCCATTTTAGACGGGCGCGATACGCCACCTCGAAGTGCACAAGCGTCTTTAGAAAAGATGGACGCGTTATTTGAGCGGCTGGGTGTGGGTAAAACAGCATCATTGGTTGGTCGTTTTTACGCAATGGACAGAGATAATCGTTGGGATCGTGTGCAACCAGCTTACGATTTGTTAACACAGGGTGGTTCAGGCTTTGTTGCTAAGAGCGCGGTTAGTGGCTTGTTATCTTCTTATCAACGCGAGGAATACGATGAATTTGTGTTGCCAACCCGCGTTCAGGCTGACGGCGAAGAGGCGGTGACAATATGCGATGGCGACAGCGTCGTGTTTATGAATTTCAGATCAGACAGGACACGAGAGTTGACGCGGGCATTTACCGAGCAAGGTTTTGATGAGTTTACGCGTGAGGTTGTGCCGAATGTGCAGCAATTTGTTTGTTTAACGCAATACCATGAGGGTTTTGGTCTGCCAGTGGCCTACCCGCCGACATTGGTTGAAAATGGTTTTGGCGAGATTTTGGCAAAAAAAGGTTTAAAGCAACTGCGAATAGCGGAAACAGAAAAGTATGCTCACGTCACATTCTTTTTTAATGGTGGCGTTGATGAGCCCAATGAGGGCGAAGACAGGGTTTTGATTCCTTCGCCGAATGTTAAGACATACGATTTGCAGCCCGAAATGAGTGCGCCAGAATTGACCGATAAATTGATTGAAGCAATTAACTCAGAGAAATATGACGCGATTATTACCAATTATGCAAATTGTGACATGGTCGGTCATACCGGCAATTTTGATGCAGCAGTTAAGGCAGTGGAAACCATTGATATCTGCATAGCGCGATTGCTTGAAGCACTTGAAAAAGTGGGTGGTGAGGTTTTTATTACCGCCGATCATGGTAACGCGGAGCAGATGACAGACCCTAAAACGGGGCAAACGCATACCGCTCACACGACAAACCCGGTGCCTTTTGTTTATGTTGGTCGTTCTGCAACGCTTGACAGTACTGGGGATTTAGCGGATGTAGCACCAACTTTGTTAGCAGCAATGGGCGTTAGCCCATCAGATGAAATGAGTGGTCACAGCCTGCTGCATTTAGACGAATAACAGACCTTACCTTGTACCTAACAGTGTTGAACAGGCGGCTTATTTGCAGCATTTTAATGCTGCTTTTGTTGCTATGTTCAACACCTTTAGTGGCCTCAGCAGAGAGCGAAAAAAAGCAACAGTTAGCTTTATTGCGCGCGCGCGTACAGTCAGTTGAAAAAAGTATCGCGTCAACTCAGCAATCTAAAACAAAAGAAGAACAAGCGCTTAAGCAACTCGACAAGAAGTTGAGTGAGTCATCAAAAAAACTTCGATTTTTAAAAGCTAAGTTGGTTAACGCGAATAAAAAAATAAAGGAATTACAGGCAGAACAAGGGGCGTTAAAACAGGGTATAAAAGAGCAAAAATCATTATTAGCTGAACAGTTAAAGTCAGCCTATTTAATGGGTAAGCAGCAGCGAGTAAAGATGTTGCTAAACCAACAGCAACCAGATCGAATGAGTCGGGTTATGCAGTATTATGATTATTTTAATCAAGCCAGAATGGATAACGTAAAGGTGCTTGAAACAGATATTCAGCAGCTGCTGAGTGTTGAAGAGCAGCTGATGAGTAAAAGGCGAGAGTTCGCATCATTTGTTGCTGCGAAAAAGGCCGAGAATAAAACGCTAGTGGTTGCAAAAAAACAGCGTAAATCAATCTTGGCACAGCTAAGTAAAAAAATTAAATCGTCGGCTGAAGAGCTGGCAGAGTTAAAAGAGAACGAAAAGCGCTTAACCAAGCTATTGGCCAGTATTCGTCAAGCCATTATTGATATCCCCGTCTTAGCACAAAAAAACAAACCCTTTAAAAGTTTGAAAGGCAAACTTTCATGGCCGATAAAAGGGCACTTGCGTAAGCGTTTTGGTAGTGCAAGAAAATCCGGCCGTTACGATGGCGTAGTAATAAATGCAAGCGAAGGGACAGGTATCAGGTCTATTTCACATGGTAGAGTGGTGTATGCTGACTGGTTGCGTGGTTACGGTTTATTAATCATTGTCGATCATGGCTCAAATTATATGAGCTTATATGCCTTCAATGAAGGCCTTTATAAAGAGGTGGGTGACTGGGTGGAGACGGGTGAGACCATAGCGGCGGTTGGTGTGAGTGGCGGCCAACAAAAAGCCGGTCTATACTTCAGCATTAGAAAAAATGGAAAACCAGTGAATCCTATTCACTGGTGTCGAGCGGTTAAAAAAGGCCGCGTCGGATAAATATAGTGAGTTAATGGAGTTGATATGAGTTTTTTACGTAAAACGTTGCCGGTGTTGTTAGCTGGTGCGGCACTGGGTGTTATGTTGAGTGTTGGCGGCACGGTGCTGGCTGAAAAAGATCGGCTACGGAGTTCTTTGCCGCTCGAAGACTTAAGGGCGTTTTCAGAGGTGTTTGGGCAAATTAAAGCGTCTTACGTTGAAGAAGTCAGCGATCATGATTTATTGGAAAGTGCCATTAAAGGCATGTTATCGGGTTTAGACCCGCATTCAACCTACCTAGATAAAAAAGCGTTTAAGGACTTGCGTGAAGGAACACGTGGGGAGTTTGGTGGCCTAGGTATCGAGGTCGGCATGGAGGATGGTTTTGTTAAGGTGATTACTCCTATCGATGACACACCGGCGTTTAAAGCAGGTGTTGAAGCGGGTGATTTGATTATCCGACTAGATGAAAAGCCGGTTAAAGGAATGACGTTATCCGACGCTGTAAAAATCATGCGCGGTAAACCGGGCACCGATATTTTATTAATGATCATAAGAGAAGGTGAACCAAAGCCGCTAAATATCACCATTACACGGGCGGTTATAAAGGTCGTCAGCGTGAAGAATCGCATGTTAGAACCAGGCTATGGTTATGTCAGAATCGCAAGCTTTCAGACGCGGACGGGTGCGAACTTGAACGAAGCGATTTCTAAGCTGAAAAAAGAAAGTGAAAACAGTGAACTTAAAGGTTTGGTGTTGGATTTGCGTAATAATCCTGGAGGTCTGTTAAATGCCGCCGTTTCGGTGAGTGATTCGTTCTTAGACAGCGGCCTCATTGTTTATACAGAGGGCCGAATTGAACATTCCAAAATGAGTTTCAAAGCGGGGCCAGACGATATCTTAAAAGGTGCGCCTATTGTTGTGTTGATTAACGGTGGCTCTGCATCGGCATCTGAGATTGTCGCTGGTGCGTTGCAAGACCATAGGCGCGCGGTGATTATGGGGCAACAAAGCTTTGGCAAAGGCTCGGTACAAACCATTCTTGAAAATAATAAGGGTGGTGCAATTAAGTTGACTACGGCGCGTTATTTCACGCCATCAGGTCGCTCAATTCAAGCGGAAGGCATCACCCCCGACGTGACCTTGTCTAAAGTAAAACTAGAGCAGCTGGATGACGAATTTGCTTCTATCAAAGAAAAAGATTTGACCAAACACTTGGCTAATCCAGACGGTGAAGCCGATAATAATGAGCAAGTAGGTAAGAAAGAAAAAGCCTTGAGCAGTGATTACCCATTGAATGAGGCGTTAAATCTTCTGAAAGGGATTAATATCCTGAGAAGGTAGTTCAAGCTAGACGGAGGGCAGGGCGCTATCGGTAACTTTTCTGAAAAAGAGGGTGTGCGGCACTTAGTCGTCGTTATAGTCATGATGATGCTGGCTTTTGCACCTACCGGCAGCGAAAGTGCGGGCGATAACTCACCGGCTGTGGTGAGTATTATTATTGATGATATTGGTTACCGGCTTAAGCAAGACAGGCAGATGATTGAGCTGCCGGGTAAATTGACCTACGCCGTGCTACCTAATGGGCCAAAGGCCAAGCAATTGGCAAATTATGCACACCAGCTAGGCAAGGAAGTTATTTTGCATATGCCGATGCAATCAACACTTGGGGCGGTCGCGGAGAAGGGCGTGCTGGAAGTTGATATGGGTGAAAAAGAGGTCGTTAATGCCTTGCGTGAAGCGTTTTCTAAAGTGCCCCATGCTGTTGGTATGAATAATCACCAAGGCAGTTTATTAACAAGGCATCCAGGTCATATGGCGTGGGTGATGAAAGAAATGGCTAAAAAAGATTACTTTTTTATCGATAGCCGCACGTCAAAACAATCCGTTGCTGAAAAAATAGCCAAGGAACAGCGCGTTCGTGTACTGAGGCGGGATGTTTTTCTTGATCACGATGTTGATATGTCGAGTATCAAAGCACAATTTAATGAGCTCATCAAAAAAGCCAAGAAGAATGGCGCTGCGATAGGTATTGGTCACCCACACCCTGAAACAATAGCCGTTCTTAAAGAGCTGTTGCCCACGTTAGAGTTACAAGGCATTGTGCTTGAGCCAATTTCATACCAATTTCAACAGCAAGCTACTCAGCTGGTTCTTCATTGACGCGTCATAGCGCAATAAATGCGTCAGCTTCACTTCTAGTTTCTTCTCATCGTGTGTGGCTTGCATATTAATTTGATAAATTAGTATGCAATGAGCATAAAAACTCTACTGTAGAGAGGCTGGCTCGTTAAAAAATGCTAAATTCGTCTAATTTGCTAAGCGCTAATTGGGCAGACTTTTCGTTAGCTAATTCCAGCACATCAAACCCTACGCGTGCTAAATACAACGCTTGGTCGGGCAGTATATCGCCGGTAGCTCTTAGTTCTTGCGCGTACTTACATTGCTCGCGCAGTGTTTTAGCAAGTGAGTAACCGCGGCCGTCGGCAAACGTGGGGAAGTTTATAGCGATAAGCGAAAAATACTGGAGGTCGTCGATAAAGGACTCTAGGCCCTCATTTCCGTCAACTAGCAGCCCTAGTGAAGATTTTTCTGAGATTAGGTCGCTTTTATTGGCCTGCCAATAGGCTAAATCAACGATGTTATGGCTGCCATGTAAGTCCTGCTCAGCGGCTTGATAGTGCCAACTGTCGTCAATAATTTGTTTGTTTTTAATGAGCGTCATACACTCGATCCTTAAAGGGTTTTAGCCCGATTCGTTTTAGTGTGGTGGCGAATTTTTCATTCTCTGTGCGATTTTCTTTATAGACTTGAACGATATCGTCAATAGCATCGACCACAGAATCTTTGGCGATGGCTTTGCCTAATCTGTCGCCAAGCTTACTTTGATGGCTATCTGAGCCGCCAAGGGTGAGTTGATACCACTGCTCGCCTTTTTTATCAACGCCCAAAATGCCAATTTCGCCGATGCTGTGATGGCCGCAACCATTCATGCAGCCAGACATTTTTAAGCTGATATCGCCCATGTCGATGGCACTTTCAGTAAAGCGATCGGTAATGCCTTGAGCAATGTCAATCGAGCTGGCGTTAGCTAGGCTACAAAAGTCTAGACCGGGGCAACAAATCATATCGGTAATGGTGCCGATATTGGCGGTGGCGAGGTCTTGCTCTTGCAATTGCTGCCAGAGTGCATATAAGTCGCTTGATTTGACATCGGTGAAGGCCAAATTTTGGTCGTGCGTGGTTCTAATTTGTCCGAAACTATAGCGATCAGCCATGTCGGCAACTTGTTCCATTTGCTCTGTCGTGACATCGCCAGGCGCGCGGTTTGGCGATTTTAGTGATAGAAAAACGACTCGATAACCGGTTTGTTTGTGTTCTTTCGTGTTTTGTTTGAACCATTGACGAAATAAGCCGCTGTTTTCTAAATGCTGCTCCAGAACCTCGTCCGTTGATGTTTCGTATTTAAACGGGGTGAAAAAGTGCTTAACACGCTGAATTTCTTCTGCTGAAAGGGTTAGCTCTCCGTTTCTAATAGAGGCCCACTCAGCTTCAACTTGTTCTTTAAATTTATCTAAACCTGTTTCACGCACAAGAATTTTAATACGTGCTTTGTATTTATTATCGCGACGACCAAAACGGTTATAGGTTCGCAAAATAGCCTCAAGATACGATAGTAGGTCGGCTTCGGCGATAAAAGAATTGATGGTTTGCCCGATTACTGGGGTTCGCCCAAGGCCGCCGCCAACTAAGACTTCAAAACCAATATTCCCATTAGCATCTTTTTTAACGTGTAAGCCAATATCGTGCACTTGAGTCGCTGCTCGGTCTTTTGGTGATCCGCTAACGGCTATTTTAAATTTACGCGGCAGGTATGAAAACTCTGGGTGTAATGTTGACCATTGACGAATGATTTCGCAATACGGTCTTGGGTCTTCAATTTCATCAGCGCAGACACCCGCTAGTGGATCACTCGTGACATTTCTTATGCAGCTACCACTGCTTTGAATGGCGTGCATCTGGACGCTTGCAAGGTCGGCAAGAATGTCAGGCACTTGCTCAAGGGCAGGCCAATTGTATTGAATGTTCTGACGAGTGGTGAAGTGCCCGTAATCTTTGTCGTATTTATGCGCAATATGAGCAAACATGCGAAGCTGTTTACTTGATAACAAGCCGTACGGTATATTGACGCGCAGCATCGGTGCGTGAGTTTGAATGTAGAGCCCGTTCATAAGGCGCAACGGACGAAATTGCTCTTCTGTTAGGTCGCCACTTAAGAATCGTTTGGTTTGATCGCGGAACTGTTCAACGCGTTCGTTGACGAGAGTTTGATCAAATTCGTTATACAAGTACATGTTATTATCGCTATCTAAGACGCGGTTAGTTTAGTTTAGATCGGCGAATATAAAGGCTTTTTCATATGATTAAAAATAATATTAATTGATATTTATATAACCTAAAAGAATATTTTGTCTAAAATACCAACAGATTCAGTGGGCATTGTTCGGCCCGAAAAGCTTCATTTTGATGAGCCTCTAGCATTGGTGAGTGGAAAAAAAATTGAACAATACGATATCGTGTATGAAACGTATGGCACGTTAAACGCGCAGGCTGATAACGCAGTATTAGTTTGCCACGCGCTATCAGCGGATCATCATGCGGCGGGTTACCACAGCGACGAAGACGCTAAAGCAGGCTGGTGGGAGATTTGCATCGGCCCCGGAAAAGCGATAGATACAAATCGTTTTTTTGTGGTGTCTCCAAGCAATCTTGGGCATTGCAGTGGGTCGACTGGGCCGCGTAGCGTGGACCCAAAAACCGGCAAGGCATACGGCCCAGATTTCCCCATTGTAACGGTGGTTGATTGGGTTAATTATCAAAAACGTTTAGCCGACAGCTTAGGTATTACGCAGTGGGCGGCAGTTGCAGGCGGAAGTCTTGGTGGTATGCAGGCGCTGCAATGGGCGATTCAATTTCCTGAGATGATACGGCATAGTATTGTGATTGCCTCGGCACCCAAGTTATCCGCGCAGAATATTGCATTTAATGCAGTGGCTAGGCAAGCGATTATGAGTGACCCTGATTTTCACGAAGGTCGGTATTATGACCATGACACGGTGCCGACGAGTGGCTTAAAAACGGCCAGAATGCTAGGTCATATAACTTACTTATCAGACGACGCGATGGGCGATAAGTTTGGTCGTGAGTTGAAAGGCGATAAACTCAATTATGACTACGGGGTGGAGTTTCAAGTAGAAAGTTACTTGCGCTATCAAGGCGAATCATTTGTTAGCCGGTTTGATGCGAATACCTATTTATTGATGACTAAAGCGCTGGACTATTTTGACCCCGCGGATCAAGAAGGGGGCGATTTGGCCGCCGTTTTCAAAAAAGTTCAAGCAAAATTCTTCTTAGCATCTTTTACAACGGATTGGCGTTTTTCACCTGCGCGTTCACGAGAGATTGTCAGTGCGTTGGCAGACGCCAAGCGCGAGGTGAGTTACCTAGAGTTTGAGTCAAACCACGGTCATGATGCGTTTTTAGTGAAAAATGATGACTATATTGATGCATTTAGTGCCTATATGCAGAATATTGAGGTGTCTAAATGAGTGAGTTAAGGCCCGAACTACAGAAAATTTGCGAATGGATTGAACCGGGTTCTAGAGTGCTTGACTTAGGCTGTGGTGACGGAGCTCTTTTAGATTGGTTGCAACGAAACCGCCAAGTGACGGGGTATGGAATTGAAATCAATCAAAAAAATGTTCTGAGTTGCTTAAAAAAGAAGGTGAGCATTATCCAGACGGATTTAGATGCGGGTCTAACGGATTTTGCAGATGCATCGTTTGATTACGTGATTATGACGCAGGCCTTACAAGCGCTTCAACGGCCAGATAAAACGTTGGAAGAAATGCTTCGTGTCGGGCGAAAGAGTATCGTCACCTTTCCTAACTTTGGCTTATGGCGATGTCGATTGTATTTGTCTATAAAAGGGCGTATGCCAGTCTCTAAGGCGTTGCCGGCAGAGTGGTACGACACAAAAAACATTCACTTATGTACGGTGAATGATTTTGAGCGATTTTGTGAGCAACGCTCGATGGTCATCTCTAAGAGAGGTATCGTCGACTATAATCACCAGCCTAGCGCGCTAATGAAACTATGGCCAAACCTATTTGGCGAGGTAGCGCTGTATCAATTGGATGAAAAATGATCAAGAAACTTAAGAAATATTGCGTGTTACTTTTATGTTTAATGCCGACAGTCAGTACAGCGGATAACGCTTATGTTTTTGGCGATTATATTGTGTATTACAACGCATTTACAGCAGACACATTGCCGGCACAAATGGCGACGGCTTACGGCATTTTAAGGAGTAAATATAAGGGTGTCTTGAACCTTTCTATTCAAAAAAAGCAGAACCCGGGGAGCTTGCCTGAGCCAGTTAATGCAAGAGTTGAAGTGGATGCCATTAACCTTGTGGGGCAATTAAAATCTCTGGATTCAAGGCGGGTAACAGAAGGCGCGGCGATTTACTACATCAGTGAATTTAGGGTGTCTAATAAAGAGAGGGTTACGTTTAATATCCGCTTGAAGCCCGAGGGCGAAACAAAATGGTTAGACTTTAGCTTTAAACGCCAGTTTTATATAGACTAACTAAGCCGTGAAGGCTTGATTTCCTTATACTATTTGTCCAGCTTGAAGTGCTTATTGGCGAAAGCAATTAAAACCAAGACGGGCAAGCCCATTAGCGCAGTAATAAGGAAAAACTGCTCGTATCCCAGTGACTCAACCATAGAGCCTGAATAGCCGCCGAGTATTTTAGGAAGCAGTGTCATTAGCGAACTAAAAATAGCGTATTGAACGGCGGTAAATGAAACGTTGGTTAAGCTTGATAAGAACGCAATGAAGGCGGCGCTGGCGAGGCCGGCGGATAGGTTGTCGGCAGAAATGACTATATAAAGCATCGGCATGTTATGCCCAACTTGCGCTAGAAGCATAAATAACAAGTTTGTTAGCGCAGACAATACCGCGCCAATAAATAAAATACGCATCACGCCAAAGCGCAATACTAGTAGACCGCCCAGAAAGCCGCCGACAAGTGTCATCAGTAGGCCAAATGTTTTGACGACGCTGGCAATTTCAGGCTTTGTAAAGCCTAAGTCTTGATAGAAAAGGTTAGAGATAACGCCGAGAACGATATCAGAAATCCGGTAGAGGCCAATCAGTGCTAATAACAACCATGCCAATGACCAGCCGTAGCGGCGGAAAAAATCGTTGACGGGCTCGATGTAGCTTTTAGCAACAAGGGAATATGAAATAAGGCCGCTAGAAACGAGGGTATAGGCAACGATGCTGGTTACAAATAGGCCAATTGCTAAACGCAGAAATTCGATGAAAGCGCTTGCCAAGGGTGCATTGGCTAAGAGAGAAACCAAGCCGGCTTTTGCAACGTTGGCGACAGTCGAGCTTAAAAGATAAAAAGTGATAAAGCTGGCGACGGCCAATGTGAAGAGCATTAACAGCTGTAAGTGATCACGTTTATCGTGAAAAAAGTCGTTATGTACTTGTTTGTTAGGTTCGGAAATACTGAGGGTTGTGACAACACCAATGAGCATAAAGCCGGCCATTGAGAAATAAGTGCCCTGCCAAGCGATATAGCTATAGCTGGCTAAGCTGGAGCCAAAATAGCTGGCCAATAATAAAGCGCCAGCGCCGGATGTGATCATGCCGATGCGATATCCTGCGATATAGCTAGATGACATTAACGCTTGCAGGTCGCTTTCGGCAGACTCAATACGGTAGGCGTCTATAACAATATCTTGGGTGGCGGACGAAAAGCCGAGCAAAATAGCGGCAAAGGCCATCAGGGTTAGGCTGTCGTGAGCAGGGTTTATGGAGGCGATCAGAGCGATGGACAATATAATCATTAATTGAGACAGTAAAATCCAGCTCCGTCGATACCCTAGCCAATGAGTTAAAAAGGGTAGCGGCAATTTGTCGACCAAGGGCGCCCAAACAAATTTAAATGAATAGCCTAGAGCCGCCCAGCTAAAATAAGTGACGGTGGCGCGTTCAATGCCGGCCTCACGTAGCCATAAACCCAAAGACGAAAAGATCAGTAATAGTGGAATACCAGCAGAAATACCTAAAAAAAACATGGTAATGACGCGCGGCTGAGAGAAAGCACGAATGGATACTAACCAGCTAGTCTGTGCCATAGGTTGGGGCATTATGAGGTTGCGGGAATCTCGTAATCAATGATTAAGGGGGCGTGATCAGAAAAACGCTGATCTTTATAGATAGATGCGTCGGTTACCGTATCGGCGAGGTTACGTGAAATAACCTGATAATCAATTCGCCAACCGGTGTTATTTGCCCATGCTTGGCCTCGGTTAGACCACCAGGTGTACTGATCGGCTTCTTGATTAACGAGCCGGAAGGCGTCGCCCCAAGCTTCAGCACCGAATAACTCATCCATCCAAGCGCGCTCTTCAGGTAAGAAACCGGAGTTCTTTTGGTTTCCGCGCCAGTTTTTAATGTCTATTTTTTTGTGGGCGATATTCCAGTCGCCGCAGATAATGTGCTGCTTACCATCCGCTTGTTTTTCGCGTAATACGGGGATTAGTCGATCCATGAGGTCATATTTGAACGCTTGGCGTTCTTCTTTTGATGAGCCTGAGGGCATATAAATAGACGATACACGAAGATCGCCAAAGGCGGCCTCGATAAACCGGCCTTCACTATCAAAGTCTGCCCAACCGATTCCTTTCGTGACGTTATCTGGTTTCATTTTGGAAAAAATGGCAACACCGCTATAACCTTTCTTTTCAGCGGGGTGGTAAAAACAGTGATAATTGCTCGGCCAGAAGCTATCAGCCGTGAGTTGGTCTTCTTGAGCCTTTATTTCCTGTAGGCAAAGAACGTCAGCATCTAATTGCTTCATCCAGTCAAAAAAGCCTTTCCGTTCACCAGCGCGAATGCCGTTTATATTGATTGAAACAATTTTCATGTGGGTATGTGCTTATAAATGAATAAAACGGATATCATACCGAACACAGGTAACAATGAAAGGGCTTGCTAAAATGCGGCATTTTTCGTATGATGCGCGACCGAGCAAGGGACAGAGTTGTCCCGACACAAGATTTTAGAGAATACTATGAAACCAGATACACATCCTGAATATAACGAAGTTGCCGTTACTTGCAGTTGCGGTAATGCTTTTAAAACTAGTTCAACGCTAAGCAAAACAGAGTTGCATATTGAATCATGTTCAGAATGCCACCCGTTTTATACTGGTAAACAACGTATTGTTGATACTGCTGGTCGTGTTGATAAGTTTAACAAGCGTTATCAGCGTGGGTAAATAGGCGTTCAAAAACGTATAGTCAGAAAAATGCTACCTTATAGGTAGCATTTTTTTTGCCTGAAGATAATGGGAGTAAAGATATGTTGAGCCGGTGCTTTTTTATAATAATGGCTTTATTGCTAGTGAGTGGGTGTTCAATTAACCCCGCTACGGGTCAGCGTGATTTTGTTTTAATGTCAGAACAGGAAGAATTGGCACTAGGGCGCAAGCACAGTCAGCAAGTATTAAAGGAATACCGTGTTTACGATAAGCCATCACTTCAACAGTACATACAATCGGTAGGTGATCGGGTAGCAGCTGTCAGCCATCGGCAGAATTTAATCTATCGATTTACGTTACTTGATAGCACCCAAGTGAATGCATTTGCATTGCCGGGTGGCTACATTTATATCACGCGTGGAATGTTGGCTTACCTTAATAGTGAAGCGGAATTGGCGGCGGTATTAGGGCACGAATTGGGCCATGTTACGGCAAGGCACTCGGTTCGTCAGCATAGCTTATCGACCGCGACTAATGTCTTGGGCGGTTTGATAGTGTCAGCTTCAGGGGTGCAAGGCGTTGGCCAATTAACCAATATATTAGGCACGGGTATAGTAAGGGGTTACGGGAGAGAGTATGAGTTAGAAGCCGATGGCCTAGGCGTCGAGTACCTTGCTAAGGCGGGATACCCTGCAGCGGCAATGCGCCAAGTGATTGTGACGCTGAAGAATCAGGAGTTATTTGATAAGAAGCTGGCGCTTGAAGAGGGGCGTGAACCGCGGGCATATCATGGTGTTTTTTCAACACACCCTGATAATGATACGCGCTTGCAGCAAGTTCTGGGGCGAATTGGGCAGGGGCTTGCAACCTCGGCAAGTGATAAGCAAGATATAGGGTTTTTAAAGAAGTTAGACGGTTTAACGTTCGGTGACAGTGAAAAAGATGGAATAGTTCGTGGGCGTCACTTTTATCATCCAGATTTGAATTTCAAGTTAAGGTTTCCAGCTAATTGGCGAATTTTGAATAGGCCTGGCTCTATAGCAGGATCCGCTCCGCGCAATGAAGCCTTTATACAGGTAAGGCTGGAGGATTTAAATAAAAAAATAACGCCGAAAGAGTTTCTGAGCACGAGGCTGGGGATAGGGAAAACGGTCAGCGAAATGGCGCTGTCGGTCGAGGGATTTTCAGGCTATATGGCCGTTGTTGAGGGTAAAACACCGTATGGGCAGGGTAAGGTGCGTGTGGCGGTTTTATTCGAAGGGTTGAGGGCGTTTGTATTTTTCGCGGCGGCAAAGCAGGCCGATAGGTTTGAATATATTGATTCGCTAGTTCTTAACACCATCAAAAGCTTTTCGGCACTGAATCCTAAAGATAGGAAGGTAGCTAAAGAGTTGAAAGTCAGCTTGGTTAAGGTGAGTCGGCGAAATAGGAAAATGGCTAGCATTGCGAAAAAATCACCGATTAGCCATCATTCGGAAGATCAACTTAGGCTGTTAAATGACTTTTTCCCCAAAGGAGAGCCCAAACTAGGTGACCTCATCAAGATAATTCGTTAGAATTGCCGGTCAAGTTTTGAAATTAATTTAGTGATTGCACAGTAATGTGTGCAGATAGCGCAAGCGCTATAAATGAATAAGGAGTTATAGATGTCATCAAAGAGTTTAACGTTAACAGATAACACAACGGGGAAAAGCGTAGAGTTACCATTGTTAGAAGGCACGCTTGGTAATTCAACTATTGAAGTAAAAGGGATTCCTGCTGCGTTAGGTTACTTTACACATGATCCAAGTTTTGGAACGACGGCTAGCTGTGAAAGTGATATTACGTTTATTGACGGTGATAAAGGTATTTTGTTACACCGTGGCTATCCGATTGATCAGTTGGCGGAGAACAGTAATTACCTAGAAACGGCTTACCTGCTTCTACATGGTGAATTGCCGACGACAGAGGAGTTTGAGTCTTTTAGTACGATTATTCGCCGTCATACAATGATTAATGAGGCGTTAAAGAAATTCTTTGATGGTTTCCGTCACGACGCTCACCCGATGTCGATGATGATGGGTGTTGTTGGTTCATTAGCTGCTTTTTATCATGAAGGGCTAAATATGAATGATGAAGAGCACTTGATGATTTCTGCGCATAGGCTGATTTCTAAGCTGCCTACAATTGCAGCGGCGTGCTACAAACACTCAATTGGTGAGCCGATTGTGTACCCGCGTAATGATTTAAACTATTGTGAAAACTTGTTGCACATGATGTTCTCTGTGCCCTGTGAAGAATATATCGTCAGCCCGGTTGCCGCTAAAGCACTCAACTTATTATTTATTTTGCACGCAGATCACGAACAAAACGCAAGTACATCAACGGTTAGGTTAGTGGGTAGCACAGGCGCAAATCCATTTGCGTGTATTTCAGCGGGTATTGCCGCGTTATGGGGTCCTGCACACGGTGGTGCTAATGAAGGTGTGTTAGAAATGTTGAGTGAAATCGGCAGCGTTGAGAACATTCCTAAGTATTTAGCAAAAGCAAAAGATAAGAACGACCCGTTCAAGCTAATGGGCTTTGGCCATCGCGTGTATAAAAACTTTGACCCTAGAGCAACGATCATTCGAAAAGTTTGTTATGAAGTGTTGGAAGAAACAGGCACGGAAGACCCAATGTTTGAGTTAGCGATGAAACTTGAAGAAATCGCATTAAAAGACGATTACTTTGTTGAGCGTAAACTATACCCAAATGTTGATTTCTATTCGGGTGTTATTTATAAAGCACTTGGGATTCCTGTGAGCATGTTTACGGTGATGTTTGCATTGGCAAGAACGTCAGGTTGGGTTTCTCATTGGTTAGAAATGATGGCTGATCCAAATGGTCGAATTGGTCGCCCTCGTCAGTTATATAAAGGTGCACCAAAACGTGATTATGTCTCTATTGATAAGCGTTAATATTTGATAGGGCACAGTAAAAAACGCACCGTTTGGTGCGTTTTTTTTATGGCTATAAGTTTTAGAAAAGTTCTTCGAGGGTTTGTTGTTCGGCAGTAGAGTCTCCAGCTTCACTACCTTGGCTGTCTGATAGAGGGGCATTTTCTTCTCGGAAGTATTCAAAAATAGCCCTTTGATTGGAGGGTTCCGTTTTCAAGCCAGTTTCTGGGTCAATCAAAAGACCGACGATACCGTCTGGCTGCGCTAGAGGGATATTTGGCGTGTTCTTAAGTGATTCCCTCATAAAGTCGATCCAAATGGGTAAGGCCGCGCGCCCTCCGGTCTCTTTGTTGCCTAGCGGCTTGCTGTTATCAAAACCAACCCAGGCAACGGCAACCAGTGAAGGGTTGAAGCCATTGAACCAAGCATCTCGTTGGTCGTTGGTTGTGCCTGTTTTCCCCGCTAAATCTGAGCGCCCTAGGCTGAGGGCTCGTCGCCCTGTTCCGCGTTTAACTACGTCTCTTAATAAAGAGTTAATAAGAAAGTGGAGTTGGGGTGAGATGACGCGCTCAGCTTTTTTTATAAGCGGTTCATTAAGGCCGTTAGTTGATGCGTTGTCCTCTACGGGAGTGGGCATTTCTAGAGGCGTTGTAATGCTTGATTCTGGTGTAAGTTCATGTTTTTGTGGCCCCGGATCATCGTCACCGGCAATGGCAGGCTCGGCCTTAAATAACTCGTCGCCAGATGCGGAAGTCACTCGCTCAATAAAGTAAGGGGTGACGCTGTAGCCGCCGTTGGCAAAGACGGAGTATGCGGTTGCCATTTGATAAGGGTTTGCGCTGCCGCTGCCAAGAGCGAGCGAAAGGTTACGGGGTAGGGCAGAGGAGTCAAAACCAAAACGGCCTGCAAAGTGCCGGACGTGCTTTATGCCTATGTCCCTGAGAATGCGGATAGAAACGAGGTTTCTGGAATGAATTAATGCTTCACGCATACGTGTCGGACCAAAAAACTTGCCGCTATAGTTTTGCGGCCGCCATTGCTGCTCGAGGCCAGCATCATCAAAAACAACAGGGGCGTCGTTAATTAGAGTTGCCGTTGAGTAGCCTTTCGATAAAGCGGCAGAATATAGAATAGGTTTAAAGCCAGAGCCGGGCTGTCGTTTGGCTTGAAATGCACGATTAAATTTGCCTGAATAGAAGTCATAGCCGCCAACAAGAGAGGTCAGGGCGCCATCAAGAGGGTTCATCGATACCAAGGCACCGGAGACGTTTGGTACTTGAGCCAGCTCGAAATCATCCTTGTTGAGTTGCTGGCGTATTCGAATAATGTCACCAAGGGCCAAAATGTCCGCAGCAACTCTCGGTTGTTTCCCCTGTTTGTTTTCATTGATATATGGCCAAGCCCACTTTAAATTATCCCAAGCAATATCGACAGTAAGATGAGTGGAGGTAGTGACGGTGATGCTTTTGTCCGACAGGGCGATAACAATGGCGGGTTCAGTTTCACCAATTTTCTTATAAGCAGATAATTGGGTTAGGTCTAGCTCGCTTGAGTCAGCTTCGTTAGGCTCAATATGCCCTAAAATTCCGCGATAACCGTGACGTTTATCATAGTCGTGTAGCGCGTTTCTAACAGCGTGGTTGGCAGCGTTTTGCTGTGAACTATCTATAGTGGTGTACACATGCATACCAGCGGTATAAATGTCGTCACCATACTGCTGATGCATGTCTTTGCGAACCATTTCCGCAACGTAAGGGGCTTCAAGTTCGACAGAGGCGGAATGCAAGCGAGCAGTAACGGGCTCGGTAATAGCGGCGTCAAATTCGGGTTGATTTATATAGTCAAGGCTAAGAAGCCGATTTAGTACGTAGTTACGCCGTAATAGGGCTCTTGCAGGATTGGTTATCGGGTTGAACGCGGAAGGTGCCTTTGGCAGCCCAGCTATCATTGCTTGCTGAGCTAGAGAAAGTTCAGATAAAGTTGAATCGTAGTACACCTTGGCGGCAGCGGCAATGCCGTAAGATCGGTGGCCTAGGTAAATCTTATTTAAATAAAGGGTTAGGATTTCTTGTTTGCTGAGCTGTTGTTCAATGATAAAAGACAGTAGTATTTCACGAACCTTTCTTCCGTAAGTTTTTTGCTTGGAAAGAAAGAAGTTTCTTGCTACTTGCATGGTGATGGTGCTGCCACCCTGCTTCTTTTTGCCGGTCAGTATGAGTTGACCGGCGGCACGTGCTAGACCAAAAAAGTCGACGCCAGAATGTTGAAAAAAGTCTTTATCCTCAGCGGCAAGGAATGCATTTATTTGAATTTGTGGAATGTCGGCGTATAGCGTCGGGATGCGTTTTTTCTCTCCAAACTTAGCGATGAGCAGGCCGTCTCGACTGTATACGCTCATGGGTGTTTGCAGTTGAATGTCCTTTAATGAGTTAACATCAGGCAGGGCGGGGATGACGCTGAATTTGATATAAAGCCCGACAAGGCCAGCGAGAGTCAGGACGATAATGATCAGCCATTTTAAAAGCTTTTTAAAAGATGATTGCGTTTTGGGCTGTTGCTTCATGCCGTTTTTAGGTGTAAAAGTAAGGTGTGAGTTAAGTAATGCTGTACTATTGTATTAGCATTGTGAAGGAAATCACATAAACCTTGGCTTAATGAACATAACTTAAATAAAAACAGCAAATATTTAAAAGCAAGGCTATACTCTAAGAAAACGTTGTTAGTTGTTGATTTTTGGCTTGATTTCGTTGTATTTTAAAGTATATAAAAGCTCTTTGTGTCATCACGGAGACGATAAAAAAGAGAAGGGAAAAAAAGGATGTCTTTTTTCAAACGTAACAACCCTAATGTTTTGGGCATTGATGTCAGTACAACGGCTGTCAAGCTGATAGAGCTCAGCCAGCATGGCGCACGCTATCGAGTAGAAAGCTATGCAGTTGCACCTCTCCCCGAAAATGCCGTTATTGATAATAACTTTGCTGATATTGAAGCGATTGGTCAAACACTCAGTAAGGTTGTAGAGCGTTCGGGGACAAAGCTGAGGCAGGCAGCGGTTTCGGTTTCAGGCTCTGCTGTCATTACAAAGATAGTGACCATCCCCGAGCCAGAAAATGACGAAGAGCTTGAAGCTCAAGTTGAAATGATAGCCGACCAATATATTCCCTATTCACTTGATGAGGTTAATTTAGACTTTAGCGTTATTGGCCGTAATGAAAAGAATGCGGGGATGATAGATGTTCAGCTAGCAGCGTCAAGGCGTGAAAATATAGATGATAGGGTGGCCGTATTAGATTTGGCTGGACTTAAGGCTAAGATTGTTGACGTAGAGGCATATGCTTTAGAAAATGCTTACGGCCTTTTGCAAAGTTCTTTGCCCGACTATGGTTCTGATGCGACGATTGCCATCGCAGATACCGGTGCTAATGTAACAACGCTCAATATTGTTCATAACAATAGAGTTATTTACTCGAGAGAACAAGGTTTTGGCGGTAAGCAACTGACAGAAGAAATTCAGCGGCGTTATGGCCTTTCGTATGAAGAAGCGGGTATGGCCAAAAAGCATGGAGGATTGCCTGATAGCTATATCACCGAGGTGCTAGACCCATTTAAAGATGTCATGTGCCAACAGATTGGGCGTTCTTTGCAGTTTTTCTTCTCTTCTAGCTCTCAGCACAGCGTAGATCAAATAATTCTGTCGGGTGGGACATCGTCGCTACCGGGTGTTGACGCGTTGTTGGAAGAAAAGCTTGGAACACCCGCTACTGTTGCGAACCCCTTTTCTCAAATGACATTAGCGGCAAAGGTGAAGGCTCAGGCGCTAAGTAATGATGCACCCGCAATGATGATTGCAACGGGTCTTGCATTAAGGAGTTTTGATTAATGGCTAAAATTAACCTTCTTCCATGGCGTGAAGAGCTGCGTAAGCAGCGGCAGGTCGATTTCTTAATATTTTTGGGGGCCGGGGTTCTGGTATCTGTCATGATTATGGCAACGGTGCACTTTTCGATAGAAGGGCTGATTGAGACCCAAAATAACCGTAATCGCTTTATACAGAATGAAATATCGGTTTTGGATAAAAAAATTAAAGAGATTGAGGCGTTGGATAAAACAAAAAGCCGGTTACTTGCTCGAATGGAAGTAATCCAGCAGTTACAAAGTAGCCGTCCAGAAATTGTCCACATGTTTGACCAATTGGCAAAAACGGTTCCGGAAGGTGTTTACTTAACCAAGTTTAACCAAAATGGCAAAAATCTTTCAATTGCGGGTAATGCGCAATCTAACACAAGGGTGTCGGCTTATATGCGTAGCTTGGAGCGATCTCCTTGGCTCAAAGGTACGGATTTGAATGTTATCCGCTCCAAAGGTGTTGATGCAAATAGCTTTACCCTAAAGGTTGCCCAAGCTAAAGTTGGGGAACCCACGGAGGGGAAGTAAATGAATTTAGACGAGATCAATTGGGATTTTAACGAAGCGGGCAACTGGCCGAGCAGCATTAAGGCCGCGGCCATCGTATTGGTGAGTATTATTTTGGTGGGTGCGTGGATTTACTACGACACGCTCGACCAGTGGGATGGTTTAGAGAAGGTTGAGAAAAAAGAGCTCGCGCTAAAGAAAACGTTTGAACGAAAACAAGCAAAAGCGGTTAATCTTTCTGCTTACAAGCAACAATTAAGTGATATGCAAAAGCAGTTCGGCGCGATGTTGCAGCAATTGCCGAATAAGACCCAGATTGCCGATTTGTTGGTTGATGTATCTCAAGCGGGTTTAGCGAGTGGCTTAGAATTTAGTTTATTTCAGCCATCAGGCGAAAGTCGGAAAAACTTTTACGCTGAAAAGCCGATCCGCTTAACGGTGGTTGGTAGCTATCACGAGTTCGGGCAGTTCGTTAGTAATTTGGCTGCCTTGCCACGTATTGTAACGCTCCATAATGTGTCAATAACACCTGCTGGAAAAGGTGGTCGAATGACAATGAATGCCACTGCAAAAACATACCGTTACCTAGATGAGGATGATAAATGATGATCCGCCTTACTCTACATAGATCAATAAAATCATTAGCATTCATAACGTTGCTGATATTCATGTCTGGTTGTGTTAGTGAAGAATTTAATGATTTAAAAGCCTATATTTCGCAAATTAAAGCTAGGCCGGCGACGCCTATTGAGCCAATGCCGATGATCAAATCATACGAGTCTTTTGACTATCTAGCAGAGGGATTACGAAATCCATTTGAAAGACTTGATGAGCCACAGGCCATAGAAGATATGGTCGATGCGGAAGGACCGGGGCCAGACTTAGACCGAGAAAAAGAAGAGCTAGAGGCTTATCCGCTAGATACATTGAGGATGGTAGGTACGCTGTCTAAGAATGGTGAGCTATGGGGGCTTGTGAAGGCGAGTGATGGCGTTATACATCGTGTTCAGGCTGGTAATTATTTAGGCCAAAACTTTGGCAGAATTGTTGGAGTTCAAGATCAACAGATTGATCTTGGAGAGTGGGTGGCAACAACGGCCGGCAAGTGGCGTGAAAGAGAAGCCTCTTTGGCTCTCGTTGAATAATAGAGAGAATTGATAATGAAACATGTAAATAAGGGAAAATTCATGCACAAGTTAAACGCAAGTGGATGGGGTGTAGCAAAGCAAAAGGCCTTGGTGATGAGAGGAGCGCTTGCTTTGACATGTTGGTTTTCAATGTCGGTTATGTCGGCGCAAGCTGCTGTACTAGAAAGTATTCAGTTTTCTGGTTTGCCGGGTAATAAAGTACAGATTGAGTTAGCATTAGATTCGGCCCCAGGCCAAATAAAAAGTTTCAGCACGGATAATCCCGCGAGAATTGCTATAGACCTTTTAGGAACTAGTAATGGATCGGGTAAAACAACCATCCCCATAAATATCGGTAAAGCAGTTAGTGTAAGAGCTCTTGAAGCAGGTGGTAGAACGAGAGTTGTGTTAAATCTTAATGATGCGGCGCCTTATGCAACAAGAGTAGAGGGTAACAGCGTCTTTTTAACAATTGGTAATGTTACGGGTGCTTCAGTAGCAAGCACTGCTAACGCGGTAGTTGTCTCAGCTGAAAAGGCAGTTAGTGGTATTGACTTTAGGCGTGGTGAGGAAGGCGAAGGTCGAGTTCTTGTGAGCCTTACAAATACATCGTCAGTTGTTGACGTTAAACAAGAGGGCGACAAGGTGATTGTAGATATTCATGACACTGCGTTACCGGCCCAGCTAGCAAATAGATTAGATGTACTAGATTTTGCAACGCCCGTTAAGACAATCGATGTGATGTCTGCCGGAAGTAATACCCGGTTATCAATAGCTGCTATTGGCCACTACGAGTTTTTATCGTACCAAATGGATGAGCTGTTAACGATTGAATTTAAACCATTAACAAAGCAAGAACAAGAAGAGTTAGCGGCCGATAAGTTTCCGTATACAGGTGAAAAATTATCTTTAAATTTCCAAAGCATAGAGGTGCGTTCGGTATTGCAATTATTGGCAGATTTTACTGATATGAATCTTGTTGCTAGTGATTCGGTAGGCGGCAGCGTTACGTTACGCTTAAATAATGTTCCATGGGACCAAGCACTAGACATCATTTTAAAAAGTAAGGGCTTAGCTAAACGCATTACGGGTAATGTCATGATGGTTGGCCCGCAAGCGGAAGTAGCCGCTCAAGAGAGATTAGAATTAGAAGCCAAAAAACAAGTTGAGCAACTCTCTCCACTGATAACAGAATTTTTTGAGATTAGTTACGCTAAAGCTGGAAGCTTGATGGGAATAATACAAGCAAGCGGAGGGAGTGAGAAAACAAGGCTAATTTCAGCTAGGGGCGGGGTATCAGTAGACAGCAGAACAAATACACTCTTAGTGCAAGAAACGGCTGAAAAATTAGTAGAGATACGAAAAATTATTGAGCGCCTTGATAGACCAATTCGACAAGTAATGGTTGAAGCTAGAATTGTATTGGCAAACGAAGATTTCAGAAGAGACTTAGGAGTAAAATTTGGTCTTACAGGGCTTGACTATCAAAATGCAGGGCTGGGAACAGGAAATGAGGGAGAGGCCATATTCAAAGCTGGTGAAATAGCCGTGGATCTTTCGACTGCGAGTAACTCATTTGCCCAGTTTACAATTGGTAAGATTGGTAGTGTATTGTTAGACCTTGAGTTAACAGCCTTACAAGCGGAGTTGAAAGGTGAGGTGCTATCAAGTCCACGAGTGGTTACTTTGGATCAGCAGGAAGCATCTATAAGTCAAGGTGTTCAAATTCCTTTTCAGGAGGCATCATCTTCAGGTGCGACTTCTGTAAGCTTTCAAGACGCATTGCTAGAGTTGTCAGTGACTCCACGTATAACGCCAGATGATAGGGTGAATTTGGAGCTTAATATCACTAAAGATTCACCTGACCGCTCTACAAATCCACCAGGAATAAATAAACAAGAGGTTTCTACAACTATTCTAGTTGATAATGGAGATACGGTAATACTAGGCGGTATATATGAGCATTCAAATAGTTCCGGAGTTGATAAAACACCATTTTTTGGGGATTTACCTGGCATAGGAGTGATGTTCAGGAATAACAGAAAGTCAGAGCAAAGAAGTGAGTTGTTATTTTTTGTTACACCTAAAATTTTAAAAGATAATTTAACTATAAATTAAGAAGGCCGCTTTGTTTGGGATAGAGGTTTTATAGCTCCTGTCTTTGTATAAAGCATATAGAAATATAAAAAAAACGGGGCAACGCCCCGTTTTTTTTATGGGCGATGTCGATGCAATTAAGAATAGCACCTAATAGTTATAGTGAGCTCGTGATATAGTTTTACTTACAAGAAACATCTAAAGATTCGCACATGCCAGAAAAAAATAATATTTACCTTGTTGGGCCTATGGCAGCAGGCAAATCGACAGTTGGAAAGCTTTTGGCAAAGCAAATGAATAAGGAGTTTTATGATACTGATACAGAGATTATTAAATGTACGGGTGTCGAAATATCTTTAATTTTTGAGCTTGAGGGAGAAGAAGGGTTCAGAAAACGTGAAACCGAGAAATTACATGCTTTATCTGAAAAGAATGGTGTAGTTATTGCGACAGGTGGCGGTATCATTTTGAAAGACGAAAACCGTGACGTATTGCAGGAAACAGGGTGTGTTATCTATTTGCAGTGTTCGGTTGATCAGCAGTTAAGCCGTACCAAGTTTGATACGAAAAGGCCCTTGCTTCAGATAGATAATCCAAGAAAAAAACTAGAAGAGCTTATGCAGTTAAGAGCGCCAATCTATGAGTCAGTTGCAGATATTGTCATCAGTACAAATAAAACAAACAGTAAAAGAGTGATTAATACCATCCTCGAACAGTTAAATCCTCAATGAAGAAAGAGATGGAAATATTAAAAGTAGATTTAGGGAGTAGAAGCTACCCAATTTATATTGGCGAAACCTTGTTAAGCCATCAGGCTTTAATTGAAAAGCATATTTCGTCAAAACAGGTGCTAATTGTAACGAATGAAACGATAGCACCAATTTACCTAGATCGCTTTATCGCACAATTCCCTTCTAGCGTAGATGTTAAGGCGTCCATACTTCCCGATGGCGAAAAATTCAAAACGTTAGAGTATTTAAACAAGATTTTTGATTCGTTGCTAGAAAACAGGTGCAATCGGCAAGTGACGTTGATCGCTTTGGGCGGTGGTGTCATAGGCGATATGACAGGCTTTGCAGCCGCTAGTTATCAACGGGGGGTTAATTTTATTCAGGTTCCAACAACGTTGTTATCTCAGGTTGATTCTTCAGTTGGCGGTAAAACAGGTGTCAATCACCGGCTTGGTAAAAATATGATTGGTGCTTTTTATCAACCTAAATGTGTGCTGATAGACACGTCGGTACTCTCAACATTACCTGATAGGGAACTAAGTGCGGGTCTAGCCGAAGTAATTAAATACGGCGCGATTTGTGACATAAAATTCTTTGAGTGGCTAGAAAAAAACATACTTAGCCTTTTAGCAAAAGATACAGCTGCACTCGCTTATGCAATAAAGACATCGTGCGAGAAGAAGGCTGAAGTAGTTGCTCAAGATGAAAAGGAATCAGGCATACGCGCTACGCTTAATTTTGGTCATACATTCGGCCACGCAATAGAAACTCACATGGGTTACGGTGAATGGTTACATGGTGAGGCGGTTGCAGTGGGCATGTGCCTAGCTGCGGATATGTCAGAAAACTTGGGCTGGATTTCGTCTGCTAATAGCGCACGCGTTAAAACGTTATGTGAGCGTGCAAACCTGCCCGTTGAAAAGCCAAAAGATATGGACGAGTCAGACTTCATTAGAAATATGAAGGTGGATAAGAAAAATGTTTCTGCATCCATTAGGCTGATTTTATTGAAGGAACTAGGTCAAGCGGCTATTTATGACTGCAATGATGAAGCATTGATTGGCCAAGTAATAAGCAGACAAGGCTAAATGGACTTTAGCCACTCAAATAAAGAATCACGTAAAGAAGAGTTTTTTCCCGTAGAAAGGCAGCAACGGCTTGATTTAATTCTTCATTTAATCCCGAATGCTCGGGGTGTTATTCTTTTGAGGGGGCCAGAAAGATCGGGGAAATCATTTTTTATCACACAGCTTGAAAAACAGGTAGATACAAGCTGGCAGTTCTGTGTAGTGCCGGCAGAAGATTTAATGCAAACAAGTGAGCCATTGCAAATTTTTGCTGATGTATTCGATAACTCAGAAGGCAACAACAAACAAATTATTGTGCGGTTTGAGGCTTGGTCAAAAGCTGGAAAGAAAGTGATTGTTTGCATCGAAGATGCGCAGAAGTTGGATGCGACGAAATTCAAATTTTTGTTCAAATTATCAGATACTTATGACTGTGTGCAGATCATTCTAACTTCCTCGGAGAACTTGGGGGAGACCATAGAGTCGCGTTGTCAGTTGATTGATATCGAGCCCTTTACACAGAAACAAACCACGGAATATGCTAGACAAAGGGTGCATAAAAAGAACCTAGGTATTGTTGATTTGGTGGAGTTAGATGATGTAGTACTTTTTATTGAAACGGGTGGTTTGCCAGGACGAATAAATGATGCGCTTGAACAGATGGGTCATGCAGTGAATCGTAATGAAAGGCGGGTGACAATGCAGTCGATGCCACTGGTTTGGGCGGTAGGTGCGGCGTTAGTCGTTATGGGTTATTTGTTTTTTGGCTTGTACTCAGAGAAAGAAATCGAGCCGCTTGCAAAAAAAATAGAAACAGAAGAGAGACAAAATAATAGAGTTGTGGGCGGTTTGGTGAAGCCATTTACGGGTACTGGAGCGGCTACAGGGCCCGTTAGAAAATCAACAGGGGTACCGGGAAAAGTCCTAGAAGTTGAGACACCAGCGATAGCGTTAACTGCATTACCGAAGCCAAGGCAAAAAGAGGCGCCGAGTGTTGCAAAGACAATAAAAAAGGCCGCGGTTGTTACAATAGAAAAAAAAGCTGAGCGGCAGAGAAATAAGACGGTTAAGACGGAGCTAGAAAAACCGATCATTACAGAGCTGATGGCGAGTTTAAAGGTCGAAAAAACGCTACCCAAACTTGGACCGGTAACGGAATTAACAGTAATTCAATCGAATCACTTATGGATAAACAGCAGAATCAAGAACCATTTCACATTGCAATTAATGAGTGTTTCTACAAAAGCATCTGCTAGTAACTACCTTTCTCAGAATGAAAAGGTTAAACAACTGCATTTTTTCCAACATAAAAGGAATGGCGGTAAGTGGTTTAGTGTGGTTTATGGCGATTTTGAAAATAAAGAAATGGCAATCAGCGCGGCTAGGAAACTCCCTGTCTCCTTGGGGAAGTTAAAACCATGGGTTCGTGACTTTAGGGCTATTCAAAGAGACTTATTCGTTAAAAAATAAATAAACACATAACTATGCAGTTATGTGCGTTTAACTGACAGTTTATTTGCCGAATTGTGTGGCGACAAATTCGATATCTCCAGCAAATTGAAAATATCTCGTGTGATTGCTATAATCACCGGCCGACTTGCGTGTAAGTAAGTCATATTTTCAATAACTAAGTACAAGGTTAGCCGAGTGAAACAAACCTCAATCCCTCAAGCGGGTTTATATGACCCTGCGTTTGAGAAAGACAGCTGCGGATTTGGACTAATTGCGCATATTGATAATAAACCAAGCCATTGGCTGGTTAAAACATCTATCGACTCACTTGCTCGTCTAACGCATCGTGGCGCGATTGCAGCAGATGGAAAATCAGGTGACGGTTGTGGTTTGCTCCTTAAGACGCCTGAAAAATTCTTCCGTGAAAAAGCAAAAGAGCAAGGTGCGACAGCTGCCGAATTGTTTGCAGTGGGTATGGTATTTCTTAATCAAGATGATGCGAAAGCCCAGTTAGCTAAATCAATTCTTAAAGAAGAAATAGAAAAAGAAGGTCTTGATGTTATTGCATGGCGTACTGTGCCAACAAATACGGCTGCATGTGGGGAGCAAGCACTAGCAACACTGCCATCTATTCAGCAAGTGTTTGTTAATGCGAGGGAAGGCATTGATAATGCAGCATTTGACGGGCATTTGTATATTGCAAGACGCCGTGCGGAAAAAAGGATAGAGCAGAGCGATGACATGTTTTATGTGGCTAGTTTGGCCTCGAATGTTATTTCATACAAAGGGTTGGTCATGCCAGAGTTTTTGCCAACCTTTTACCCCGATTTAAGCGATCCTGAATTAGAGAGCTCACAGTGTGTTTTCCATCAGCGATTCGCAACCAATACGTTCCCGCAATGGCGTTTGGCCCAGCCGTTTAGGTTTTTAGCGCATAACGGTGAGATTAATACTATTCGAGGGAATAGAAATTGGGCTCAAGCACGTAGCTTTACCTTTGAAACGCCGCTGATTCCAAATATGGACGATATCCGCCCTTGGGTTTCGTCAGTAGGGTCAGATTCAAATAGTTTAGACAATATGGTCGACGGGCTGATTGCCGGCGGTATGGATATTTTCCGTGTTATGCGTTTATTAGTGCCACCAGCTTGGCAAAATGTTCATACGATGGATCCTGATTTACGCGCATTTTATGAATATTCATCGATGCACATGGAGCCTTGGGATGGCCCCGCCGCTATTGTATTGACTGATGGCCGCCACGTTGCCTGTTGTTTAGATAGGAATGGTTTACGTCCTGCACGTTATGTGATTACAAAAGATCGTCATATCACACTGGCGTCAGAAGTTGGAGTGTACGACTATAAGCCTGAAGATGTGATTCAGAAAGGCCGTTTAAAGCCAGGTGAGATGCTGGCTGTGGATACAGAAAAAGGCGAGCTTATTACGCCGGCACAGATTGATGAGCGCTTGAAATCGCGCCAGCCATATAAGGCATGGTTGGCTGAGCATACTAAAAAGCTCAGTACCACAAGAGATGATGACCCGTTGACTCTAGCGCCTTTTGATAAGGACTCGTTAAAGGTGTATGAAAAGCAATATCAACTAACATTTGAAGAACGCGATCAAGTGCTTAAGGTGTTGGCTGAAGCGGGCCAAGAGGCAATTGGTTCAATGGGTGATGATATTCCAATGCCCGTTTTATCGAGAAAAATTCGTAGCTTATATGATTATTTTAGACAACAATTTGCGCAAGTAACAAACCCACCAATTGACCCCTTGCGTGAGCAAGTTGTGATGTCATTAATGACAAGTTTTGGCAGCGAAAAGAACTTGTTTGAAGAGTCTGCAGAGCACGCTCATCGTTTAGAAGTGGGTTCACCCGTGTTATCAGCATCAAAGTTTGATGCGCTACTGTCGAATACGGACGAGTCATATAAAAGCTCGGTTATTAGCTTACAGTACGAGCCGTCAACAGAATGCTTGGAAGAGGCTGTTAAACAGATCTGCCAACAAGCTGAGCAAAAGGTTCGTGAGGGCTGTGTTGTGATTGTCTTGAGTGATCGGGGCTTGCAACAGGACTTGATACCGGTACATGCATTATTGGCTACGGGGGCAGTTCACCATCATTTGGTTAATGTTGGTTTGCGCTGCCAAGCAAATATTGTTGTAGAGTCGGCAACGGTTAGAGACCCGCATCAGTTTGCCACCTTAATTGGCTATGGGGCGACGGCGGTGTGCCCATATCTTGCGTATGAAACGTTAAATGATATGTTGGAAACAGGTGATATTGCCGACATTGAAGAAGATGCACTTGCCCAAAACTATCGTAAAGGCATAAATAAAGGCCTTTATAAGATTTTATCAAAAATGGGTATTTCAACCATTGCAAGTTACCGTGGTTCTCAGTTGTTTGAAATTGTTGGATTGCAGTCGGTTGTGGTTGATGTTTGCTTTAAAGGAACCACAAGCCGTATTCAGGGTGCAGGTTTTGAAGAGCTAGAAAAAGAACAAAAGCAATTATCTAAAGTCGCCTGGAACCCACGTAAAGGCACGGAACAAGGTGGGTTGCTGAAATATGTGCACGGTGGTGAGTACCATGCGTATAACCCCGATGTAGTGAACTCCTTGCAAGAGGCTGTTCGTACTGGGGATATAAACAAATACCGCATTTATGCCGATGAAGTGAATAATCGAGCGCCAGCATCTATGCGTGATATGTTCCGTTTGAAGTTAGATGATGCTAAGGCAATTCCTATAGATAAGGTAGAAGCAGCTGAAGGGTTGTATCAACGGTTTGATACGGCAGCGATGTCGCTTGGCGCCTTATCCCCAGAAGCACATGAAACACTTGCCATCGCGATGAACCGCCTAGGCGGTCGTTCTAACTCCGGCGAGGGTGGTGAAGACCCCGCACGCTTTGGCACCGAAAAATTATCAAGAATCAAACAGATTGCTTCGGGGCGTTTTGGCGTTACACCGCATTATTTAGTGAACGCAGATGTGTTACAAATCAAAGTAGCTCAAGGTGCAAAACCGGGTGAAGGCGGTCAGTTACCTGGAGACAAAGTGAATAAAATGATAGCAACACTGCGCTTCTCAAAGCCGGGTGTTGCATTGATTTCACCGCCGCCGCATCATGATATTTATTCAATTGAAGATTTAGCGCAATTGATTTTTGATCTAAAGCAAGTTAATCCGAAGGCGCTGGTATCAGTGAAGCTGGTTTCAGAAGCCGGTGTAGGAACCATTGCTGCGGGCGTGGCCAAATGTTATGCCGACTTAATCACTATCGCCGGTTATGACGGTGGCACAGGTGCAAGCCCATTAACATCAGTGCGCTATGCTGGCGCACCTTGGGAATTAGGGTTAACTGAAACACATCAAACACTACTGGCCAATGACTTAAGAGGCAAAGTTCGTTTACAAACAGACGGCGGCTTAAAAACGGGCTTGGACGTTATTAAAGCAGCTATTTTAGGTGCGGAAAGCTTCGGTTTCGGAACCGGGCCAATGGTGGCGATGGGTTGTAAATACCTACGTATATGCCATCTTAATAATTGTGCAACAGGGATTGCTACGCAGGATAACGTGCTTCGCATGAAGCATTATCATGGCGAAGTTGAGTATGTGATGAACTACTTCCGCTTCCTGGCTCAAGAGGTGCGCGAATGGTTGGCAAAACTTGGTGTCGAGAAACTAGAAGATATTATTGGCCGAACAGACCTGTTAGAGCAAATCGAGGGAACAACGGATAAGCAACAAGGCCTTAATCTACAGCCTATATTGGACTATATTCCGGGCAATGAAACTAAAACGCAGCATTGCATCTCGCCGCAAAATGACCCATTTGATAATGCTGAATTTGCAGAAGAAATGGTGCTTGAAGTGCTGCCTGCTATTGAAAGCAAAACAGGCGGGTCGTTTAGCTATAAAATTGGTAATATTCATCGCTCTATTGGAGCTCGTTTATCGGGTGAAATTGCCAAACGCTACGGTAATAAAGGCATGAGTGATGCGCCTATCGAGATCAACTTCACCGGTTCAGCAGGCCAAAGCTTTGGTGTTTGGAATGCCGGCGGTTTAAACATGACGCTTGAAGGTGACGCCAATGATTACGTTGGTAAAGGCATGGCTGGTGGTAAGCTCGTGTTAAAACAGCCTGAAGTGAGTGTATTTAATAGCCACGAATCGACCATCATGGGCAATACTTGTCTATATGGTGCTACTAGCGGTAAATTGTTTGCAGCTGGATTAGCTGGCGAGCGTTTCGCCGTTCGGAACTCAGGTGCAACAGCCGTTGTAGAAGGCATCGGCGATCATGGCTGCGAGTATATGACCGGCGGTGTTATCGCTGTATTAGGTGAGGCAGGCATTAACTTTGGCGCTGGTATGACAGGTGGTTTTGCATTTGTATTAGATGAATCCCGTACCTTTGTGGACAGGTACAATCATGAACTCGTTGAAATTCATCGTGTTTATACAGAGTCAATGGATGAGCATAGCGACTATTTACGCAGTTTAATCACGGAGTTTGTCGCTGAAACAGGCAGTGTGAGAGGGCAAGATATGCTCGATAATTTTGCTGATTATGTACAACACTTTTGGCTGGTGGCTCCCAAGGCTGCCGATGTTAAATCCCTACTAGATTCCTTAAGCTCAGAAGCAGCTTAACGCACAGAGATACTGAAAGATGGCAAATAATTTTCAATTTGTAGATGTACCCCGCATTGACCCGATTAAGGTACCTGCAGGTCAAAGAAAACAGGAATTTAAAGAAATATACGGTGAGTTTGGTGCAACCCAAGCTGCTGATCAGGCAGACCGCTGTTTGCATTGTGGTAACCCGTATTGTGAATGGAAATGCCCAGTGCATAATTACATTCCAAACTGGCTTAAGCTGATTTCTGAAGGAAAAGTTATCGAAGCGGCTGAGTTGTCGCATAAAACGAATTCATTGCCTGAAATTTGTGGCCGTATTTGTCCACAAGATAGATTATGTGAAGGATCTTGTACGTTAAATGATGAATTTGGCGCGGTGACAATTGGCTCTATTGAGAAATACATTTCAGATGAAGCGTTTAAGCAAGGCTGGCGACCAGATCTTTCAGCAGTAAAAAGCACCGGCAAACGGGTAGCTATTATTGGCGCAGGGCCGGCAGGTTTAGGTTGCGCAGATATTCTTGCGCGTAATGGTGTCAAGCCGGTGGTCTATGACCGTTACCCAGAAGTGGGCGGCTTATTAACCTTTGGTATTCCACCCTTTAAATTAGAAAAAAGTGTGGTTAAAAACCGCCGTGAAATTCTAGAAGGCATGGGTGTCGAATTTATATTAGGTACAGAGATAGGCAAAGACATCCCTTTCCAGCAATTACTGGATGAATACGACGCGGTATTTTTAGGCATGGGCACGTATAAATTTATGAAAGGTGGCTTCCCCGGTGAAGATTTAGAGGGTGTGCATGAAGCGCTTCCATATTTAGTCTCTAACATCAATCGGATAATGGATTTAGAAGGCGTCAACACGATTATGGGTGACCAGTTTATCGACATGAAAGGTAAACGAGTAATGGTGCTTGGTGGTGGCGATACCGCGATGGACTGTAACCGTACCAGTATTCGACAAGGTGCGCTGGAAGTAACGTGCGCTTATCGGCGCGATGAAGAAAACATGCCTGGTTCTCGTCGAGAAGTGGAGAACGCCAAAGAAGAGGGAGTTAATTTCTTATGGAATCGTCAGCCTGTCGAAATTATAGGGACTGACAAGGTGGAAGGTATTAAATTAGTGACCACTAAATTAGGCGAGCCAGACGAGCGTGGCCGTCGTCGTCCTGTTGTTATCGAAGGTACTGAAGAAATCGTAGCAGTTGATAATGTGATAGTCGCGTTTGGTTTTCAGCCAAGCCCATCACCGTGGTTTGCTGATTTTGCTATTAACCAAGATGAGCGAGGCCGAATTGTTGCGCCTGCTGATGGTGAGTTCGGTTATCAAACTAGTAATGAGAAAGTTTTTGCCGGTGGTGATATGGTGAGAGGCTCCGACCTCGTGGTTACAGCAGTATATGAAGGCCGTGAAGCCGCTCAAGGCATCTTAGATTACCTAGACGTTTAACTCTTTCTTTAAAACAGCACTCAATAGGCGAGTATTAGATAATGACGACTTTAAAAAATGATTTAATACTAAGAACGCTACGCGGTGAAAACACAGAGCGTACGCCGGTATGGATGATGCGCCAAGCGGGTCGTTACTTGCCCGAATACCGCGCAACTCGTGCCGAAGCAGGTAGCTTTTTAGACTTATGTAAAAATGCGGAGCTAGCCTGTGAAGTTACCTTGCAGCCACTCGAGCGTTACCCGCTAGATGCCGCAATTTTATTCTCAGATATCTTGACCATACCGGATGCGATGGGCTTAGGTCTATATTTTGCGGAAGGTGAAGGCCCACGGTTTGAACGCACGGTACGAACAGCAGCAGATGTAGATAAGTTATTTGTCCCTGATCCGAATCAAGAGCTTCAATACGTAATGAATGCCGTTTCAACCATTAAAAAAGGTTTGAATGGTCGCGTGCCCCTTATTGGTTTTTCGGGGAGTCCATGGACGCTTGCCTGCTATATGGTTGAAGGCAGTGGCAGCAAAAATTTCGCACACATCAAACGCATGATGTATGACACACCGGAATTAATGCATCGGCTTTTGGAGATCATTAGCCAATCTGTTATTTCTTATTTACAAGCGCAAATTGAAGCGGGCGCTGAAATTGTCATGGTGTTTGATACATGGGGCGGCAACTTAACAAGCACAGATTACGAAATATTCTCGCTGGCTTATAGCCGTAAGATTTCGCAAGCATTGCAAGCAACGAACCCTGATGTGCCTCGGATGTTGTTTACTAAAGGCGCGGGCGTTTGGTTGCGGACCATGGCAGACGCGGGCTATAACGGTTTAGGTGTAGATTGGACAACCGATCTAAGATTCGCACGTGAACTGACGCAAGATAAAGTTGTGTTACAGGGCAACCTCGACCCAACGAGTTTATATGCGAATCCCAACACCATTCGGCAAAAAGTGCGTAATGTATTAGCCGACTATGGGCAAGGCCATAAACATATATTCAATTTAGGCCATGGCATATTGCCAGATATTAACCCCGAGCACGTTACGGCAATGATAGATGAAGTACATCAAAGCAGCCCGGCATATCACTTATAGTGTATTAAAGCGCTCACTAAGCTATAAAATGAAACCCCGTGTTGAAATCCTGTATTGCACACAATGCCGTTGGCTATTACGCGCAGCGTGGTTAGCGCAGGAGTTACTAACCACTTTTGAAGAAGAGCTTGGTGGGGTTACGTTAGTCCCTGCCAGCGGCGGTCGTTTTGAAATTAATTTAATGGATAGCGAAACAACCACATTGATTTGGTCACGCAAACAAGAAGGCCGCTTTCCCGAGGCGAAGGAAGCTAAGCAACGAATACGTGATTATTTATGCCCTGATAGGTCGTTAGGGCATTCTGACGTTAAGCCGTAGCAAATAAGTCTTCAGTAGAGCCTAGCCGACCCCATAAGCCCATTGGCTTCGCTCACTCAGGGCCAATCTACTCAAGGTCAACGCTAACAACCGTAGGTTGGGCTGAAACATGAAGCCCAGCAAGCACTTAAAGTGCAGGTGTAATGGCGCTTAGGCTATTGTGCTTAATTGTTCGAATAGCATTTTTCAATTTATTTATTCGGCTGGCATATTTTCGCACCCGCCCAGCAGAAGACTGCGCAATATCATTTAGTAAGGTTTCTGCTGAATCTATACGCTTTAAGCCAATGAGTGCATGTGCCTGCATTAGCCCAAAACGTGGATTACGCGGGTTAAGTTTCAAGCCTAAATCGGCGGTGGATAATGCATCGGCAAAACGGTTTTGTTTCATACGTATAGCAAATAAATGTACCAAGGAATAGTAGCGATGAGCGGGCTTGCCATTAGGCTTGTCAATAAGCGCTTGTAGCCAGCTAGCCACATCGTCAGCCTTCGATAAGCATCGATCATTGCCCGACATTACGCACTTTATTGAAACATCCAATGCGCGGATTCCCCATGCGCCCATCGGTTTCTGACGAATGGTTGTGGCAATGTACTCAGGGCGGGCAAGTTGCAATGAGTTAAGTTGGCTTTCTAATTGCAGGAATGATTTAGGAGTGACCATACTCAAGCTAATTAGAAACCCAGCCTCCTGAGGTGATAATTCGGCAGCTCGTAAGTAATAGGCATAGGAGCCTTCGAAGTCTTTCTCGCGTTTGCGTAAAATCTCACCGCGCAGGTATTGGCTGCTGGGTGAATCAGGGTGATTCATGGCAAGGCTTTCAATTAATGCCGATTCGGTGCTCCAATATTGAGCGCGATTAAACGTGCCAAAGCCTAAACAAAAAACAATAGTGCTTATTAAGCCTATTCGAATTGCTTTAGGCATTTTATCAGGTAAGGCAAAAACTAATAAATAACTCATGCCGAATAATGGCCCAAGTGCCGGTAGGTAATTACGGTGTTCGTGGATTATTTCTAGTGGAAATACCGTAGACTCAAGGCTGTGCCCAACTAGGAACCAGAGCACCGAAAAGGCAAAGATGGGAAAGCGTTTGCGCCAAGCAATAGACAAACTCAATAAAATGATAATGCCAAAAATGCTCGGAACGGTCGTTCCAATAGACAGCATATCCGAACTAAGCGGGAAATCATCATGAAACAGCCCCATTGTTTGAATATTGGGCACAATGATCATATACAAATAAAACCACAAAACGCGAGGTTCAGTTAGCACGCGCTCAAGCAGGGTAAAAGGTCGTCCTGCGTAGCCGCCGGTAATAAACGTTGGGTGTTGAAACCAATATGCTAAACCGGCTAGTACGGGTAAGGCTAAAAACACAATAAAAAACCAGCGGACTCTTTTTATTGTTTCAGTTCGGCGGGGTAATTGGCTTAATAAGGTAAATTCTAGTACGCCGACATACACAGGCAATAGAATCGCATTTTCTTTACAAGCTGCACCCAGCACTGTGCCGCCGATAAGTCCTAAGCACATTAGCCATAATCCTTGATATGGTTTCTCTTCTAGGGATAATCGCCCAACTACATAAATACAGGCACCCATTAGCATAAACATGCCCGCCATGCTGGTCATGCGTTGTACAACATAAAGTACACTGGTCAACAAGAAAGCGTGTAGTGCCCAAATAAGCGTACCGCTGATAGCAAAGACTAGACGGGGATTGGATATATTTGTGCGTTGCGCCCAAGGCGTTCGTGCAATACAGGGCCAAAGGAGGGTTAATAGCCAAAAGACCAAACCAGAGTTAATGCAATGAACGGCAATGTTTGTCAGCTTGAAATGAACAGACTTAAAGCCCTCAGCAAAAAAGTAATTTAAGCCAAAAGAAAGCGCAGGAATGACACGCTTAAAAGGCCCACTTTCATTAGATAGCGCAGAGCGAATTATTTCGTGCTCAGTAAGTTCATGAATAGGAACGTTTGGATTTTCTAAAATATTCAGCTGGTCATCAAATACAAACGGCCCATGCCAGCCAGGCGCATAGGCAAGAAAAATAACAATAAAGCATATGCTCCAAGCTAAAAGAGGTGAGCGAAAAATCAAGGGGTCAGCCAGCTTGATTTTTATACGATTCACTCTTTCTATCTCCACCATGAGAACAAAGTCTAGTTGCCCTGTTAACTAACAAGCTTATTTTTTTATGAAAACGATCATTACCAAACACTTCCCCCGCCAACGTTGCCTTTGTTATTTGTTTTTGTTGCTGGTCAATATCTAGCCGTTCAAACAGGCCCTTATAACTATGACAGCGTAACTCAGAGGTTTTGCCTAAAGCAGTGTATAAATTGTGTTCAGTTATTAGCTTATCAGGCTCTCCCAGAGCGTTATAAGGATAACTTGACCATGGGTATTCAGAAGCATTATTCACCATGCTCGCTTTAACAGGATTCATTTCAATATATTTGTACAAGCTGAAAAGATAAGAGTCACTGTCCACCAAACAAGATTTATAACGACCTTCCCAAATAGTACCTGTTCTCTTATGAAGTGAGTTGAAGTATCGCACATACCTATTCGCCATTGCCTGCATAAAAATGGCCAACTGCTCTTTGCTTTCGGGAGTTACCAGTAAGTGTAAATGATTGCTCATGATGACATAAGCATGCAAACAACACCCAGACTTCTTTAAACCATAAGAGATATCCTCTTTGATTCTTACCATATCATCTTCAGTATTGAAGATATGCTGCTTGTTATTACCCCTATGCATAATATGCAAAGGTTGATCAGGAATAACGAGTCGAGGGAGTCTTGCCATTGAGGTAATTTAACCTAATCAATACATGGAATCAAGCTGGCTGACCCCTTGATTTCTTGATTTTTGGTCAGTTATGGCCAATGATCATGACTATGTAGTCATGAATTAATCATTTCAATTTAAAGAGTAATCGTTCCGATGTGGCAAGTTTGATGTATTAACAGGTTAAACCGATACCTACGAGACCTGAAAGGGGTCATGGTGATAAGCACCGTCTGGCTGATAAGGTGTAGGTATGCGGTTTTCATCATGGCTATAGATCATTATGATCTTACTTAAGAGCCGAATATATGACTGCTAATCAATCTGTTTTAACATCAAAAAAAGAATAGGAACCATCAAGAAAGGTAGAGATGAATGAATTAAAAGTTGTTTTTAACCGCGTGTCCATATATGACCCCTTGATGTTCTCTTTATTGGGTAATATCCATGGAACTTATGGCAATAGTTTCAGAAGTATTGGTAGCTCTATCTACGGGCCCGTTATTACCAGTAAATATTACAGCTTTAACGCTTTCAGTTGGGCCACCGCTAGTTGGATTTAGATCACCTCGCGTATAAACAGCATCACATTTAGCAGTCAACTCTTCATTGGTGATATAAGCACGGCTTGTAGATACGCTGTCAGTAGCACAAGTATTGCCATTCATATCATCGTGGTTATCAACATAATCAACGCCTACTGATCTGTCACCAATCGCTGTTGAATCATCATAGTTCAAGTTGACGTCCGGAGCCCAGCCGACAAGCTGTGTAAAATTAAATTCGAAAAAAGGTATTCTTTCGAGTGGAATATTAGTGGCTGTGTAAGTGCTACCTTCATATGACCCATTGGCGGGCAGGTCTAAATACAACACTCTAGCTTGCATTTTTCTGCTTGCTCCGCCAGCAAACGAGGCGTGATTAATGCTGCCATCATTAAAATTCGAAGCTGTTGGAAAGGTGGTGTCGACGGTAGTTAATGCGAGAAGCTCAGCTGTTGTTGTGTAATTTAGGAGAACTTGTCTAATTAACGTGCCAAGGTAGTTAACGTAAGAGGATTTATTTGCGTCAGTCGTCGTCGTTCCTGTTGTACCTTGCCCAGAAACAGATACGCCTTCTGTAAAGTAGCTTTCAGGGATAACATTAATTGCTATGGCTTTCCATGGGTCATACATAAAGAGCTTTCCACCTATTAATTTTAGGCGACAAATTTTATCTGTTTCAGTCGGGTCACCGTTTATACCAAGACCTTGTTCGCAGCATAGAGTACATTCGCCAGCAATAGTACTAGCATCGCCACCGAGTGGCGCAATAGCCGTTTGTGTTATTGTGTCATTTCGGAGGCTTTGTACATCAGTTCTTTCTTTTTTAACGTTATCCCAAGATGGAACATAATAAATTTGTTCGGTATTATTTGTACCATTTTTACAGGGGCAGGCCACGGTTCTAAATTCATCTCGCGATGTAATGACGCGATCACTTGTTCTAAAGGTAGTTGAAACGGTTCTTGTTAAAATGCTACTGCCCTTGTTACTGATCTCGGGAGCTATTTCTTCGTGACCAAAACTTGACCCGTCGCCATTATCGAAAACTTCATCAGCACTGCTCTGTAGGTCGATTTCACCGCCACCCGCTGATGCCGGAGTTCCAGCCAATGCCGTGTTTTTTGTATTATAGCCGTACAAAGCAGTGTCGAATGAAACCACATTATTAGTCGTATCGCCCACGCCATCCCAAGTTACTTTGACATGCGCTAATTTCAGCGTTGATGAGGCAGGAGTAGTAATTGTGGCAACAGTACCTGCGCCATCAAAATGATAATTTGAAATAGTCCAAGTTAGTTCATATGTTTGCCCGCCGAGCGTTGCTGTACCTGATTGCATGCGCCCACCTTTATTATCGGCAATATGTTCAAATGCCAATGATGCGGGGTGTTTTAGACCGTCAGAATCAACACCAATGTTATCCCATATAATGCCAGGTGTACTTGAGCTAAGGTGTATGAAACGCCTTAAATCATCAGCTTTTCTCTGAGCAATCGAGGCCGCCACCGCTCGGTTATTGGCATCCGCACCACTCCTTAGTAGGGATGTTTGTAATTTAGAAACAGCAAGAATACCAATACCCAAAATTAACACAGCCAGCATGACTTCTATCAAACTAAAGCCAGATTGCTGTTTTTTCATATTTTTTTTCATGACTTTTCCAGAAATTTAGGGAATAAAATTTCGCCAGCTATATTTAACTTTTAAAAGCTTTGGCTCATTTATGGACTTAATTAAATTGCTGCCTACACACCAATCAAAAACTTGCGTGTAGTTACCGTTAGTTAAATTCGTAGGATCCTCTGAAACCACGGACCCGTGAACCATCGGGTTACCATTAAAAGTAATATTGCCATTACTAATCATAATTCCCCAAATATCGGAGTTATTAGATATAGTAAGGTCGCCGTTAACCACGACAAAAACGGGGTTGAGCTGGGTGCCGATAGAGCTAAAACTACAGTCTTCGGTAACAAAAATAAAAGGCTGGCTCGCATAGTCGTTGGCACCAGCCTCTGCGCACGTAAGGCTATCGTCAGCGAGGATCGAGATTACGCCCATATCTGATGTGCCGAAAATATAAGCTAAAGGTGAGGCTGGGAAGGGTGTTGTTGAGTTACTGCCTTCAATGCGAATATCGTAATCCAAATCGGCTGGGCCGCCGCCACCACCTGTACTTAAAACGCTATTACATGTACAGCTAGTCCAAGTGGCATGGGGGGTGGAATCGTCGTATACATCGGCGCATTCCTCACCTAAGGAATTTTGGTAATCACCCGTTAAACAAGTTGTCCAGTTGCCATTTGCGCCCGTTGCCGTCGTCGTCCAAACAGAAATGTCGGTCGCATTTTTTGGGTCTTCAAAAGCAGATCGTCCGTCTGTACATTCCCTACCCTCTATGAGGTTCATTTGAGGGTCGGCAACGATCATAAAAGAACCACTTAAATTGGCAACCGGAGCTAAAACAGGAGGTAATCTATCAATACCAATAGTGGTGGTTTTTGCATAAGAAAGTTGGGCAATCGCCTCACCCGTGCCATCCGCACTTTCCCCTGTTCCTAACACTGTGATCATGTTTCCTATTGTCACAGAGGTGGTAAAAACCATATAACTGTCAGAAGCCACATTAGGAAGGTCAACAGTCGTCTCAACGGGGTCTATGGTATTTGTTGTGGTTAGGTTGCCGTCATAGGCAAATTCGTAAGTATCGGTTACGGTTGAGCCAACAACTTGGCAAGGGAACTTTGTGGCCAAGCCACCCGTGCAAGCCACCCATGACGCATGAGTTGATTCATATAGTTCATTATTTTCTTCAAGATAAGCTGCGCCTTGATCTAAAGCAGCGTTAGCGGCGGAAAAGGCTTCCTTATGGCGGTATTCATTACCTGCAATGCGTTGATCCATCACGCCTACTCGCGCGGCGAAAATGGTGATTAACGTGACGCCTATCAATAGGACAATGGATACGAGTAAAACAGCCGCACCTTTTTGTTTGTTGACGGAGTTTTGTGGATTAATCTGCTTCATCATAAACCTCAGTCTTTAGGGTCTTCATTTCTAATTCGGATAGTTTCGGTAACAGTTCGCCTTGGGTCGTTTGCATCAGAGCTATGCGGTAAATCAGTTATACCCGTTAATGTGATGGTCACATCATAAACACTAACACCGGTCGTGGTTGTCAAAGCCGTTACACCAGATACCCCGCCTGTGTTAACGCTGCCAGTGATATCAAAATCCAAAGTGGTGATAGACGCTATACCTAGGGTTGTTAATGAGTTCCAAGTGCCCCCAGTACAACCCGTCCCTGTAGCATTTCGAGACCATTGTACTTTGCTATCGTTCAGTCTAAAACCAAACTTTTCATCAGCATCTTGCACTCCATCAGCATCGTCATCATAGGAGTATCGCGAACAAGTTGACGTAAAATTAAGGTCGTCCATAAAAACGGACACAGAGGGGTTAGCGGAATAGCCAGCTCTTTTTAACTCGTCTGCCATCATGGTCATAACACCCCTTAATTCTTGATTAAGGCGAATCATTTTTATGTTTTCTGTGCTTGAGCGAACATTAGTTGAAAAAACAGTAATGATGACAGCAGTAACAAATAGCCCAAGCACCAGTGCTATCATCATTTCGATGAGGGTTAAGCCAGCTTGTTTTTGATTAAACATAATTAGCAGTCCTCGAACCCCATTCCGCTGTCGGAGCAGATAGTTGCTCTCCCACGGACATTGACATTAGTTTTTATACTCCTACCGTCGGTTAAGGAAAATTCAACGTTACCGGCATTTGAATGTCCGCGTAGGGGAGTAAAAGAAACCAGGTCACTGCCAAAATTGACATCGTTATCTTTAATTAACACATTGTCACCATAGTCAGCTCGGTTGATTACTTTTTTAACGTCATCAATTTCACAGTAATCAGATTCAGTAGCGACGTTTTCAAAGCAATCACAAGCAGCGTTAACTTTCATTCCGTAACACCACTTAGCTGTATCTACAGAGTCGAATTTGAATTGAATTCTTACGGGAGAGTTTCTTTTTATTGCTTCGGTTTTAATAAACATTAAATCAACTTGGAAGTTTTCCGCAGCACCCTTAAGCTTGCGCCCCTCTAAAATACTGAACATAGATGGCGCAGCGATAGCAACAAGGATTCCTAATATCACTACGACGATTAGTAGCTCTATCAGCGTAAAGCCTTTTTGTATATTTTGATTTTTCTTTAGGTCCATATAAAGAGTTCTCCTAGGTGGCTTTAATTATAGTAGTGATGTTAATACTTTCAAGGTGTTAGGCATACCACTTATCGCGTGAGAATAGCCGTTTGTCTATTTGTGTGCTATTTTTGATGGAAATAATGTTTTTATCGTTAGCATATAGCTAATTTACAGTACTGGAGCAAACAAATGCGTACGACGCCTTCAAATGGATTTACTTTAATAGAGCTGATGATTGTAGTAGTAATTATTGGTATTTTAGCGGCGATAGCTTTGCCTGCTTATCAGAGCTATTCGCAGAAGGCTCGACGCTCGGATGCTAAGCATGCGCTGTTGGATATGCAGCTTGAGCAAGAGAAATGGCGGGCGAATAATATTAGATATACTTCTACACTCAGTGATTTGGGGTGGGCGACGGGTAACTCGCTAGACGGGTATTATGATTTGGAAATTACTAGTTCAGCAGCTAACACTTACTTATTGACTGCTGATGTGGATAGCTCTGACCTTCAAACGAATGATTCTGAATGTGATAGTTTTACGTTGGACCAGAATAATGACAAAAAATCCTATAATGCCTCTTCAGCTGAGACAGCTAGTTGTTGGTAATTGGTAGGTTGGTGCTGACGTAAGGAAGCCCAACAACTTTAGTTCAAAACTTGCTTTAATGAGAGGTCTGTTGGGCTTCGTGCCTCAGCCGCAACCTACTGTTTTCTAGAGCTTTCTTTTGCCAGTTCGCGCAATCCAACAAATCACTGATAATAACAACGCTGGAAAGTATGTTTTTATTTTGTTGGGCTTGAAAAGCGTAGCATCAACCTACATGAAATTATTGCTTTTACGGTTAACCATCATAATTATCAATTAATTCCATTCCACCATCATTATCGCCGTCATCGTCAGATGGTGATTTAACGCCTGCATCGCCGAGTTTTATCATTAGGCGTATTTCGTTGCTTGAATCGGCATATGCAAGGGCATTTTCGTAGCTTATGTCGCCATTGGCGTAGAAGCCATATAGCGCCTGGTCGAAGGTTTGCATGCCTTGTTCGGTGGAGTTTTTCATCAATTCTTTTAGCTTGTGTATATCGCCTTTTCTGATGAAGTCGGAGGCGAGCGGCGTGTTGAGCATTATTTCAATAACGGCTTTTCGTGTCTTGCCGTCAATGGCGGGTACTAGCTGCTGCGCGATCATGGCTTTTAGATTGAGCGATAAGTCCATGAACAGTTGTTTGTGGGCGTCTTCTGGGAAGAAGTGAATTATTCGGTCGAGTGCTTGGTTGGCGTTATTCGCGTGAAGTGTGGATAGGCATAAATGGCCAGTTTCCGCAAAAGTCATGGCGTGTTCCATGGTTTCGCGCGAACGAATTTCGCCAATTAGGATAACGTCTGGTGCCTGCCTCAATGTGTTTTTTAGCGCGACTTCGTAGGATTCGGTATCAATGCCGACTTCACGTTGAGTAATGACGCAGCCTGCGTGTTCGTGTACGTACTCCACTGGGTCTTCAATGGTGATGATATGGCCGGAACTGTTTCTATTGCGGTAGCCGACCATGGCAGCTAACGAGGTTGATTTACCTGTGCCGGTTGCACCAACGAAGATAATTAAGCCCCGTTTGGTCATGGCTAGCTCATCTAAGATGGGCGGTAAATTTAGTTCTTGGGTGGTTGGAATAGTGGTTTCAATTCGACGAAGAACCATCCCGGCGTCGTCTTTTTGTACGAAGGCACTGACACGGAAGCGGCCAATATCAGGGCGCTGAATAGCGAATTGGCATTCTTTGGTGTCAGTGAATTCTTGTTTTTGATCATCGGACATAATGCTTTGAACGATATCTAAGGCTTGATTGGCGCTTAAACGCGTTTTGGACACTTGCTGAAGCACACCGTTTACCTTGATGGTCGGCGCCCAACCGGAGGTAATAAATAAATCAGATGCTTTTTTGTGAACGACGAGTTGTAAGAGTGCGTCAAAATCCATGAGTGTCTCCTGAGTCCTAGCTAAACGCTTTTTTGTCGACGGCTTTCATTTTGGCGTCTTGCCTTGTAATGATACCGGCCTGAACAAGTTCGGTTAGGTGTTGATCGAGTGTTTGCATGCCATCTTTGCGGCTGGTTTGAATGGTGGAATACATCTGCGCGATTTTATCTTCACGAATAAGGTTTCTGATCGCGGCTGTACCAGTCATGATTTCCCATGCGGCGATACGCCCACCGCCAATTTTTTTCATCAAAGTTTGCGCAATAACCGCACGAAGTGATTCAGACAGCATGGAGCGAACCATGCCTTTTTCACCTTCTGGAAATACGTCAATGATCCTGTCGATAGTTTTTGCGGCAGAGCTGGTGTGCAAGGTGCCGAATACTAAGTGACCAGTTTCTGCGGCTGTTAATGCTAAACGAATAGTTTCAAGGTCTCGCATTTCGCCGACAAGGATAATATCGGGGTCCTCACGAAGCGCAACGCGCAGCGCTTCACTAAAACCGTGCGTATGTTTATGAACTTCACGTTGATTAATCAGGCATTTTTTACTTGTATGGACAAATTCAATCGGGTCTTCAATGGTTAGAATATGTTCATACACGTTATTATTTTTATAATCCATTAACGCGGCTAAGGTCGTTGATTTGCCTGACCCTGTTGGCCCTGTCACCAATACAATGCCACGCGGGACATTGATGATTTCTTTGAAGGACTGAGGGCAGTTAAGATCTTCGAGCGACAGAATGTCTACTGGAATAGTTCTGAAAACGGCTGCTGCACCACGGTCTTGGTTGAATGCGTTAACACGAAAGCGTGCGGTTCCAGGCAGTTCAAACGAGAAATCGACTTCAAGAAACTCTTCGAAATCACGCCGTTGCTTATCGTTCATGATGTCGTAAATCATGGCGTGAACTTCTTTATGCTCAAGTTCTGGCATATTAATCCGGCGAATATCACCATCAACTCGGATCATAGGCGGCAGGCCGGCTGACAGGTGTAAATCGGACGCGTTATTCTTGGTGCTGAAAGTTAATAAGTCTGAAATATCCATGTTTAAATCCATTTACCCTTGTGAGCTTCGTTATTTGTATAATGAAGTATGCTAGAAAATAACACTAACATAGGCGTATGTAAATCTAGCTGTTAGCAAAAGTATAGATACGAATTTAAAAAAATGCCCTCTTTATTACAACGATATATTACTCAGCGTGAACTAGTTAATAGGTTAGCGGATACGCGTGGTTCGCCGGTGGCCTTGTTAGCGGTGAGTAAAACAAGGCCGGCTGACGAGGTGATGGCATTGTATAAAGCAGGGCAGCGTGATTTTGGTGAGAACTATTTGCAAGATGCCTTGCAAAAGCAACGCTTGCTAGCGCATCTGGATATCGCTTGGCACTTTATTGGCCCCATTCAGTCGAATAAAACCCGCGATATTTCGCGCTATTTTAGCTGGGTGCATAGTGTTGATCGCTTAAAAATCGCTACTCGACTAGGCCAACAGCGCCCGCAAAACTTGCCGCCTTTAAATATATGTTTGCAGGTTAATATCGATCAGGAAAAAACGAAATCGGGGTTTGCCCTTGATCAGTTGCCAGATGTCATTGAGCCGGTGTTGGAGTTAAAAAACATCAGGTTACGTGGGTTGATGGCGATTCCTAAAGTGGCTGAGTCGGTGGCTGAGCAACGCGATTCTTTTAAACGCTTGGCGGACGCACAACAAGATATTAACCAGCGTTTTAATTTGCAACTGGGTACGTTATCGATGGGGATGAGTGGTGATTTAGAAGCGGCTATTTCCGAAGGCTCAACAATGGTGAGAATTGGTACGGCTATTTTTGGTGCTAGGGTAAAAAATACGGTTTAATGACACATAAATTTTTTAATTAAGTGAGATTATGAATACACAACACATTGGGTTTATTGGTGGTGGAAATATGGCAAGCAGCTTGATTGGGGGGCTAGTGAGTAATGGCTATCCTGCTGATAAAATCACGGTGTCGGATTTAAGCACCGAAAAATTAAGCTATTTGAGTAAAACGTTTGGTATTAATATTACCCAAGATAGCAGCGCCTTGACCGAGAGTGTGGATGTTTTGGTGTTGGCGGTGAAGCCGCAAAGCATGCAAGTAGTCGCTGAAGGGGTTAGTTCGGCGGCTAAAGAGAAAAGGCCGGTGCTGGTATCTATTGCTGCTGGCATTCGAGTAGATGCCTTAGATCGCTGGTTTGGTGGCGATTTACCGATAGTACGCTGCATGCCAAATACGCCGGCATTGGTTAAAACAGGCGCAACAGGGCTTTATGCAAATGCTCAGGTCAGCGAGCTGCAAAAAGATCTAGTGGAATCACTCTTGCGGGCGGTTGGGGTTACGGTTTGGGTTAAAGAAGAAACCCAGCTTGACGCAGTGACAGCCTTGTCGGGTAGTGGACCAGCTTACTTCTTTTTGATGATGGAAGCGCTCGAAATGGCAGGTATTGAAGCAGGGTTGGATCAAAAAACGGCGCAACTATTAACACAAGAAACGGCATTGGGCGCTGCGAAAATGGCGCTGGCATCTAGTGAGTCGGCAGGCGTGTTACGTCAGCGAGTCACTTCTCCAGGCGGTACAACTGAACGTGCTCTTGGCGTAATGGACGAACGAGGACTCAAGGCTATTTTTCGTGAGGCGGTGATGGCGGCTAAAGAACGGTCGACTGAGCTGTCTGATGAGTTGGGAGCTAGCTGATGCCCGCAGGATATTTATCAAACCCGTTAATGCTGATTATAAGCTCAGTGGTTGGTGCGTATATTTTTGTATTAGTGATTAGAGTGTTGCTGCAGTACACAGGCGCGGACTCTCACAATCCCGTATCTAGCTTTATTATCAAGGCGACTAAAGCGCCGCTAACGCTATTAAAGCCCTTTTTTCCAACACTTAAAAACGTCAACTTATCCGCTATAGCTCTTATGCTTTTGTTGCAAATGGGCCTAGGCTTTTTAGCCATGAGTGCAAATATTTGGGTTATTTTTATTTGGAGCCTAACAGAGCTGATTAGCCTCATCATTAATGTCTTCATTTACAGTATTTTTGCGACGGTCATCCTAAGTTGGATTAACCCTGGCGCGTATAACCCGGTCGTTAGTTTGTTGTACAAAATAACAGAGCCGGTCATGCAGCCTTTTCAGCGAATAATCCCACCGATGGGAGGGATGGATTTAAGCCCGATAGCCGCGCTATTGGCATTGCAAGTATTGAAAATGTTGCTGATTCCACCTCTTTTTGCGCTGTTATAGTAAGCAATGCACGAAGGGTTTACTTGCTAGGTAGCTGATAGCCTCTCTTCGAAAGAGGCAGCCCTGTTTCAAGGTGAAAATATTGATCGTTAGGCATCAACATGGCAGCTGAATATTTTTCGTGGCAAGGCACGAGTTTGGTTTTTAATGTTTTTATGCAACCGCGTGCTAGTAGAAATAGCTTGCTGGGCTTGCATGATAACGCGCTTAAAATTTCATTAACCGCACCACCCGTGGACGGGGAAGCGAATAAGCAGCTTATTAAATTCTTGTCCAAGCTATTTCGTGTGAAAAAATCTGCTATTGCGATCGTTAGCGGTGAGCACAGTCGACACAAACGTGTCAGGGTGTGCGAGCCGTCACAAACCCCAGCGGGTTTTTTTTAATAATCATCTATACTCTATAGCAAACGTTTATGGGATAAACGTCCAGAATAACAGGTGATTAACACATGAATCTTGATGCTCAACTCCGTAGTTATGACCTGTGGAAGCAGTCAATGTCTGACTCAATACATGACTATCAGCGCTGGCTAGATGGCGCAAGCCTTAGTGATACTGAGACAGAGCTGATGTTGATCAAGAATTTAAGGCTACTGGAAAAGGACAGTATCACCATTGCATTTGCTGCCGAGTTTTCGCGCGGCAAAACGGAATTGATTAATGCCTTGTTTTTTTCCTCAGCGGGTATTCGCTTGCTACCATCTAGCCCTGGCCGTACGACAATGTGCCCCACCGAACTTTTTTATGACGCAACTGAAAAGCCCTATCTTCGACTGCTAGATATTGAAACGAGGTTGAGCGATAAGTCCCTTGAGGACTTTAAGAAAGAGGCCAAACAGTGGACGTATATTGAGCTCAATTGTGATTCACCGGAACAAATGCAGGACAGTTTTTTGGAGCTGTTAAAAACTAAAACGGTCTCGGCTGATCAGGCTAAAGCCTTGGGGCTTGCAGGTAAAGAAGGGGAGGCCGACGTCGTCATTCCTTTTTGGCGTCACGCGTTGATCAGCTTTCCGCACCCGCTATTAGAAAAAGGCCTAACGATATTAGATACGCCTGGCTTGAACGCCTTGGGTAGTGAGCCGGAGCTGACCCTGAGTATGTTACCGAATGCGCAGGCGATGATTTTTGTCTTAGCGGCTGATACGGGTGTGACGCAAAGCGATATGGCGATGTGGGAACAGCATATTCAGGCTTATCGAAGCAAGCACCCGCATGGTTTGGCGGTGGTGCTCAATAAGATTGACACCTTGAACGATGAGTTGATGAGTGATGATGAGTGGCTCCAATCCATTCATAAGCAAACAATGGAAACAGCGCGTTTATTGGAGCTGGATGAGCAGGCTATTTTTCCCTTATCGGCCAAGCAAGCGCTGATCGCAAAGATCAAGAGCGACGAGGGGGCATTATCGACCAGTCGCTTGTCAGGCTTAGAAAATTTTCTGTCTGACAGAATACTAAGTTCACAAAAAGAGATTCTTCAGCATAAGGTTGTGGGTGATATTGTTGAGAATATTGAATTGGCTAGTCATACCTTAACTAGTCGATTGCAAAACGTTGCCAAGCATACTGGTGAATTACGTGGTATTTGCAGTAAGAGCGAGCTAGCAACGGCTGAATTACTGCTGGAAACACGGCAGGAACAGACGGTTTACAATAAAAATTTGACCCATTTGAAAACCAGCCGGCATATTTTTTATATGCAAATAGCGGATTTATTAGAGGTTGTGAGCCCGGAGCGGGTTGCGGGTATTGTTGATGAAGGCCGCGAACAAATGATTAAAAGCTGGACAAGCGTGGGTATTCGTCAGGGTATGCAAAATAGTTTTGACGGCTTAAATTCATTGTTGAATGAAACGCTGAGTACAACGCAGGCGAGTATTAAGCTATTGGATGCCATCTATAAAAGATTTAAAGATGAACATGATCTCGATGTTGAGCAACCGAATGGGTTTGATGTGACGGTTTATCAGAGACAATTAGAGCAATTACTGCGTGAAGGGATAGAGTTTAGCACCAGTTCTTCGGCCGCTTTAACGGAGCAGAACACTTTGGCTAAACGGTTTGTAGATACCATTGGCGGGCAAGCCATGGCTATTTTCAAACAGGCGCAGGCAGATGTTAATACTTGGAAGTCGGTGGCGCTATCTAATTTGATTAGAGAAGTGAATGAGCAGAAAAGGTTTATGGAAAGTAAGCTGGAAAGCTTACGAAGCGTCTCGGCGAGTAGAGACGAGTTAGACGAAAAAATTGCACAAAACAAAGCAATGGAGCTCGTTTTAACAGACCAGTTAGACAGCCTTCAAACGATTTTTAATGATATTAATTCGCCCGCAATAGATGAGGCTGCTGGCTTAGAATTTCGTGAAGCGGTTATTTAAGATCGACGCTTAAGAAAACCATATCCCATACGCCGTGACCTAAGCGTAAGCCGCGATTTTCAAATTTAGTTAATGGCCGGTACTCGGGGCGTTCGATATAGGTGGTGTCGCTAGAATTAACAAAGCCGTTGTGAGCGTTTAGAGTCTCGATCATGTGTTCGGCATAATTTTCCCAATCCGTCGCGGCATGAAAACGACCACCCATTTTTAGCTTTGAGTGGATAAGGTCTAAAAATTCTATTTGCACAATACGACGTTTATGGTGCCTTTTCTTGTGCCAAGGGTCAGGGAAAAACAGTTGTACACAGTCTAGGCTATGGTCAGGGATGGCTTGTTGAAGGACTTCAATCGCGTCAGTATCAAAGACGCGAACATTACTGAGTTTTTTTTCTAAGACGGTGCGCAGCAAGTGTCCAACGCCCGGGCGGTGAACTTCAATGCCGATAAAGTTTCGGTCTGGATTATCGCTAGCCATGGTCACTAAACTTTCACCATTACCAAAACCGATTTCAAGCGTAATGGGGTTATCGTTACCAAACAGCGCGTTAGGGTTGATGCGGTTGGTAAGGTCTAATCCAAAGAGTGGCCAGCCTGTTTTGATGGCTGTTTGTTGTCCAGGCGTTAAGCGTCCTTCGCGTTTAACAAAGCTGCGAATACGCCGTAAGAAATCAGGGTTGTCGTCGATCATACAAAAAGCTTAGAGCTAAATTAAACCATCCAATGGAGAGGAAGCGGAGGCATAGCGGCGCCGAGGCATGCGGCCAGCTAAAAATGCTTCGCGGCCAGCTTGTACGGCTTTTTTCATCGATGATGCCATCAAAATAGGGTTGTTGGCATGAGCAATGGCGGTGTTCATCAAAATGCCATCGCAACCCAGTTCCATTCCAATGGCTGCGTCAGATGCGGTGCCAACGCCAGCATCTACAATAATGGGAACATTGGCGTTTTCTATAATGGTGAGAATATTGTACGGGTTACGAATGCCTAGGCCTGAGCCGATGGGAGCCGCTAACGGCATTACCGCAACACAGCCCATTTCTTCAAGGCGCTTTGCGATAATCGGGTCGTCGTTGGTATAAACCATTACGTCAAAGCCTTCTTTAACCAAAATTTCAGCTGACTCTAAGGTCGCTGTAATATCAGGAAAAAGTGTTTTCTTATCGCCCAATACCTCAAGTTTGACGAGCTTGTGTCCACCCAATAATTCACGGGCTAGGCGACAAGTTCGTAATGCGTCTTTGGCGGTAAAACAGCCCGCAGTATTCGGTAAAATGGTGTATTTGTCAGGCGAAATAACGTCGAGCAAGTTTGGCTCGCCAGGATTTTGGCCAATATTGGTGCGACGGATGGCGACAGTCACTATTTCAGCGCCACTCATTTCAATTGCGGCCTGTGATTCGGCCATGTCCTTGTATTTTCCAGTACCGACTAGTAGTCGAGAAGAAAAACGTTGCCCCGCAATGATAAGGTCATCTGGCTGGCCGCCGCCAATGGCTTGTACAACTTCCACAATATCGCCTTCTTTGAGTTGAATGGTATTAAATTGATCCGCGGGTTTTATCTCTTCATTTAATTCAATGGCGATGCGCTTGCCCGTTAACCCCATGTGTTGAATGAGCTGTTCAAGCGTGTCGTCGTTATGACAAGAGTGATTTTTACCGTTAACTTGAATATTCATGAAGTGAGCGCTAATTATTAATTGTTCGCAGCATCAATGTTACCTTCACGACGAGCGCGAACGGCAGTGGCTAATTCTTCGAGCAATTGAACGCTACTATCCCAGTCGATACAAGCATCGGTAATGCTTTGGCCGTATACCAGCTCTTGCCCTTCGATTTGGTCTTGGCGACCGGCCACTAGGTGACTTTCAATCATGACGCCGCTGATGCGCATATCACCGCTGGCAATTTGCCCAGCAACGTCAGCACTTACGATCATTTGGCGTTCGTGTTGCTTGCTACTGTTGGCGTGGCTAAAGTCGATCATCATGTGCAGGTTAACACCGGCTTTACCCAGCTCATTCGCCGCCGAATCGACACTAGCAGCATCATAGTTAGGTGTTTTGCCGCCGCGTAAAATAAGGTGGCAATCTTCGTTGCCAGCCGTTTTAAAGATCGCTGATTGACCTTGTTTAGTAACCGATAAAAAGTGATGGGGACGTATGGCTGAGCCGATAGCGTCAATCGCTACTTTAACCGTGCCATCAGTGCCGTTTTTAAAGCCAACAGGGCATGATAAGCCAGACGATAATTCACGGTGAGTTTGGCTTTCTGTGGTTCTTGCGCCAATCGCGCCCCAGGCAATAAGGTCAGAAACGTATTGCGGGGTAATTAAATCTAAATATTCTGTCGCCGCTGACACGCCTTGAGAGTTAAGTTTCAATAATAATTCTCGTGCCGTATGAACGCCCTTATTAATGTCAAAGCTTTCATCGAGATCAGGGTCGTTGATGAGCCCTTTCCAGCCAACTGTAGTACGCGGCTTTTCAAAATAAACACGCATGACGATGATTAGGTCATCCGATAAACTATCAATGTAAGGCTTTAAACGTGAGGCATAATCCAAAGCGGCTTCTGTATCGTGAATCGAACAAGGGCCAATGACAACTAACAAACGGTCATCTTCCCCGTGCAATACTTGGTGAATGGCCTGTCTAGCGTTGGAGGTTGTTTTTGCCGCAGCGTCGGTGATCGGTAAATTGTTATGTAACTGTTCAGGAGATATGATTTCCTGCATGCCAAGAATTCGAGTGTCGTCTGTTTGGATTGTGTTCATGATAAGACCTGTGTTTTAGTCTTTTCAAAAAGACCAATAAAAAATTAAAAAGGTTGAGAATGATACCCATAAAAGCCTGATTTTACATGCTATTTTATTAAAAAATAGGCAAATAAAGGGTAACACTAGGGTTTATTGGCCATAGAAGAGAGATAGGAGAGGTTATGGAGAACGTATATCAGGAAATTTATGATCGTATCAGCAAAAATAAATCAATATTACCGAGCATGCCCGATATCGGACTAAAGATTTTAACGGCGTTAAACGTTAGGTAAGATCCCAGCCTTTCATAGGTTTAACTTAGGCGAGTTAGGGCCAGATAATACCTTGCAGTTGTTAACGGAGTCGAAGCAGGAATTGGATGAAATGCAGGCATTATTGACGGGATAAAAAGAATTAAATTTCATCTTTCTTTAATAAAAGCCTGATACTATTTTCATCTATCAGGAGCAGGTTAAATAAGGAGAGTGAGTGATGGGTAAATTGTTAAAAATTATTGCTGGGTTGGTATTGTTAATTATTGTCGCGGCGGTTGTTGCGCCGATGGTTATTGACCCAAATGATTACCGAGAGGAAATACAAGCCGTTGTTAAAGACAAAACAGGGCGCGATTTAACGATTAAAGGTGATTTGTCTCTCTCCATTTTCCCTTGGGTTGGGGTGGGTATTAATGATGTTAGTCTGAGCAATGCAGCGGGCTTTAGTGCGCAGTACTTTGCTGAGATAAAACAAGCGAATGTGAAAGTGAAGTTATTGCCTTTGCTAAGCCAACAAGTTGAAGTGAGCACGGTTGTATTAAAGGGGATGAGTTTGAACCTCGCAAAGAATAAGGCGGGCGTCACCAACTGGGACGATTTAGCGCAACCATCGGCTGATAATACTAAAGCGACGACGACAGCGAGTGACGAAAAATCATCGGCTGCCGGACTAGGTGCGCTTGCCATTGGTGGGTTACAGATAGTGGATGCCAATATTACTTGGAATGATGCGAGCAAAGGCGAAAGCTACAGCCTAGCTGATTTGGATTTAACGACGGACGCATTATCGCTGGGAAGCCCAATGGGTATAGAGTTAGCGTTCACGGTTGATAGCAGTAAGCCGAAAGCGACAGTCCGTTTAAAGCTTAATGGTGATTTGGTCATCAATACCCGCTTGGACAAATTTGATTTCCAAGACATGACGCTAGCGATTGATGCGGCGGGCGACTCCGTGCCCAATGGCGCAATGCAGATTGAGATAGCTAGCCACGTAATAGCCGATTTATCAGGTGCAGGCAGTTTAACGTTAAACCCTATTAATATTAAGTTTGATGACTCCATATTGTCGGGTCAGGCATCGGTTAATAATTTCACAAAGCCTGCGATTGGCTTTGATCTCACGGTGGATACTATCAACGTTGACCGTTACCTACCTAAAGCTACGGAAAATGAAAGCCAAGCGAGCAGTAGTCAGTCGGTTCCGCCACCTGCGGCAGCGGCTTTAATACCCGTGCAAACGATCCGCTCATTGAATATTGATGGCCTATTTAAAGTACAGTCGCTGGTTGTAAATAAGCTAACGGCGCAACAGGTCAGCTTGAAAGTGGTTGCAAAAAACGGGGTGTTAAAAACAGAGCAAGCGGTTAAGCAGTTTTATAACGGCAGTTATTCCGGCAAAACAACGGTTGATGCGCGTCAAAACACACCTCGAATCAGTGTTAAAGAGCAAGCAAGCGGCATTAACATAGAGCCATTGCTGATGGACTTGATGGGTGAATCAAGCATTTCTGGCGTCGCCAATATCAACGCCGACCTAACCATGCGCGGAAACACCATCGCTGCTTTTAAATCGGCATTGAATGGCACCGCTAACTTTAGCTTTCAAGATGGAGCGGTAACCGGCGTTGATGTGGGTGCATTAATGAAACAAGCAGAAGCCGTGTTAAAGGGTGATATGTCAGCCTTAGCGACGCAAGGTGAGGGCAAAACGCCATTCACGGATATGTCTGGAAGCGCACAAATAACGAATGGCTTGGTCAACAATAAAGACCTGTTAGTTGCGTCGCCGCTGATTAATATAACAGGAGCGGGCACCGCCAGTTTGGTTAGCGAGGCATTAGACTACCGGTTAACACTTCAGCGCACAAAAGCACTTAGCGAGACGGAAGCGGCAGATTCTAAAGACCTTAAAAACCTGTTGATTCCGGTGAATGTGGCTGGAACATTTGCCGAACCCAGTGTCCAACTTGATGTGAAAGCGCTTGTGCTGGCCACGCAAAAAGAAAAAATCGAAGAGAAGAAGGCCGAGTTAAAAGAAAAACTTAACGAGAAAATTAATGAAAAGCTAAAAGGCAAAGCGGGTGACTTATTAAGAAGCCTGTTTTAGTCAATAAAGGCTTGGAATTGCAGCTAGCGCCTAAGCACTTTCAGGCGCTAGTGCTAGATTGGTTTGAACTGCACGGCAGGAAAACCTTGCCTTGGCAACAGTCACCCACGCCGTATCGGGTTTGGTTGTCTGAAATCATGTTGCAACAAACTCAAGTTGCAACCGTCATACCGTATTTTGAACGCTTTGTTAAACACTTTCCTAATGTTGAAGCGTTGGCAAAAGCGCCCTTGGATGATGTGCTGCACTATTGGTCAGGCCTGGGCTATTACGCACGGGCTAGAAACCTTCATAAGACGGCGTGCGTTGTTGTTACGCAATATGATGGGCAGTTTCCGCAGCAAATAGCAGGCCTCATTGACCTGCCCGGTATTGGTAGGTCAACCGCTGGCGCGATAGCCAGTCTCTCAATGGCTCAGGCCGAGCCAATTCTCGATGGCAATGTAAAGCGTGTGCTATGCCGATTTTTTGCGATACAGGGCTGGTCAGGAAGCGCTGCCATCTTAAAAAAACTTTGGGCCTTGTCAGAGCAGTTAACGCCAACAGGGAAAGCAGGATCGTATAACCAAGCGATGATGGATTTAGGGGCGACGGTTTGTACCCGATCAAAACCCAATTGTCAGGATTGCCCGTTAATGAAAAACTGCTTGGCGCTAGAACAGGGCCTAGTTTCAGAACTGCCAACACCAAAAAAACGCACGAGTTTGCCGGTTAAGAAACGTTACTGGTTGGTGTCGAAAGGTGAGCAAGGTGTTTTGTTGAACCAAAGACCACCAGTTGGTCTATGGGGCGGCCTGTGGGCGTTTCCAGAGTTCATCAACTACGAGGAACTGATTGCGTGGAGCAATGCAAATGGTATTAATATAAATGAGGCAGAAAAGCTGCCAGAAAAGCGCCACACATTTTCACATTACCACTTAGATTACACGCCCATTATTTGCGCGCCGCCAATAACGGGCTCGAAAGTTGAAGAGGGTGCTAAATCAAGCTGGTATCAAACAAACAGTCGTGTGAAAATAGGCCTACCAAAGCCGGTGAGCGAATTAATTTCGCAGCTAACAAGTTAACAAAAATAGAGTTGAAAGCATGTATTGTCAAAAATTAAAACGCGAAGCAGAAGCGTTGGAAAAAGCGCCTTTTCCTGGTGAATTAGGTGAACGCATTATAAAAAACATTTCAAAAGAAGCTTGGCAGCTGTGGTTGGCGCAGCAAACGATGATCATTAATGAAAATCGTTTAACCCCGTTTGAACCAGAAGCGCGTGCGTTACTTAAGGCGGAAATGGAGAAGTTTTTATTCAGCGACGATGCGCAAGCACCAGAGGGCTACGTTCCACCCGTTAAATAAGACCATATTCTAAAACTTCCTTGACTAAATGTGCGTGCCGCTGTTTAATACGCGACCACATCTTAGATGCCCAGATAGCTCAGTCGGTAGAGCAGTGGACTGAAAATCCTCGTGTCGATGGTTCGAATCCGTCTCTGGGCACCATGTACAACAAAGCCTCAACGTTTTTAAACGTTGGGGCTTTTTTGTTGGGGCTACCTAGGGGCTACTTTTGAACTTCATCTTAAATGATGTGTTTTTGCAAAACGGGTGGAATCTTAAACTCAGTGTCCCATATTTGTCCCAAATGGCTGGGCAACAAAAAAGCCCCCTTTCGGGAGCCCTTGTTTTATGGTGCCTGTGGCCGAAATCGAACCGGCGTGGCTCTTAACGTCGCGGGATTTTAAATCCCTTACGCTAGTTTATGGCCTTGCCCGTTGTTTTTATTCCTGGTCCATCGGATCAAAATGGTTCTGAACTTTAGAAAATGCAGAAAGGCTATTGGCGACCCTAGTTAGGTGATAATGTGCCTGTTCTGTGTCACCATTATCAACCAGTTTCAGTCCTTCGATAATATTGTCCCTCACTGTATTGGCCTAAATAGCATAGCGGGGTAGTGTGGCTTCACCGTCGCATGATTGGTTTAATACTGCACGTTCAAAACGGGGCCATAATGGGCCACACCCACCAGATTGATAAGCATCCGATTCAATGGCTCGCTCTTCTGAGTAAGTTCTGAGTACTTCGTCGAGTAAGCGATCAGTCAAAGGCAGCTTATCACCTATGCCTTAATCTCTCCCAGTGGTTTGATAAGCGTACATAACCGACCAGACATCCATGTAGGCATCGTGCCGATTATTGTCGCTCACGCTGCTTTTGAAATTGTCGTAATCTATATTTTTAATCTGATTTGCCATTACCTGCGATACCTTCTCGCGAGAAACCTCGGCTCGGTAGTGATAACCGGCATTTTCCATTTCGTAAACGCTAGCGTTAAATTAAATCAAGCTGGCTGACCCCTTGATTTTTCGAACAGGTGCAATTACTCACCAGTATCAAGGGAATGGGTGATAAAACGGCTTGGGCTATACTGGCCTATATGGGCGATGTGTCTTTGTTTAATAACGCAAAACAAATCAGCAGTTATGCTGGGCTTAATCCATCCATAGAGCAATCAGGGAGTAGCATTAATCGTTCAAGGTTATCCAAAATGGGCTGCGCACGCTTACGAAAGTCACTCTATATGCCCGCTTTAGTGGCTGTCAGATATAACCCCTTAATGATGGCTTTATACGACCGGCTTCAAGCCAGGGGAAAACCAAAGAAAGTAGCTCTAGTAGCTGTAATGAGAAAACTGTTGGTGCTGGCTTATGGTGTGTTGAAATCAGGAAAACCGTTTGATATTAATCATCAACAACAGGCGAATTAGGCTTGTTTTTTAAGACAGTATCTGACCCCTTGATTTCGGTCCGACAACATGCCCTTGTTATGTTTGTAGTACAAAAATTGGTATTTCACCGTCCCAAAGCTCCCCATTACCCCATTCTAACTTTATGTGTGCTTTGAATCGGCTATGTGCTAATTCAGTGCTGGATATTTGAACGCTAAGAAATCGTTTAACAAAATGTAGGGAAGGCACTTTTTCTTCCTTGTCTCTGCGCTCCATAGGTATTAGCGATAAACGGATAAGCTCTAAAAGTATAAGCTTACGAAATATTTCTGAATCATCTTTATACTCGTTGTAATACTGTGTTGCTAGAGAGCCTAGCTCTTTTGCATCATCCATTTCACCTTTAATAGTACTCATGCAAATAGAGATCATTTGTTTAGCTGTATCTATCCCTTTAACCATTGCTAAATCTCCATTGAGAATTGAAATATCTCCAGTGTCATCAATTCTCATATCCATGCCTAAATCATGAGGGTTGGTTGGTACGGGTTTTCTATCTACATTGATGAATAGAAGATATTTTCCTTCAGAAGAGACTTCTATTTTTATACCTAGGACTTTTCTCGCATCCCCTTGAGACTCAATAACAACGTATGTTTCAGTTTCAGGTAAAGAACTAAATTCTAAAACATAGTGACTCAGTGATTCCGGGTTCCCTATTAATGGAGCGATTAATTCAAAACTCCACTCTTGGGAATGAATCGCACTCCAATGAGCATAGTAAATAATTCCATTACCAAGCTGAATTAGGGTCGCGTCCTTGTTTGACTTTTCTTGTGTGGGTAATTTAAGGCTATCTGCGGCTCTTTTTTCAGCTTGCTCTTTCCAGTCGTGCAATGTGCTTGCTGAATATTCAGTGTAATCAGCATCGATCAAGTTTCCATGATCTCTGCACATCCAAATTCCATTTGATATATGCTTCCTTTCATCAGAAGTCATTTTAGGATTGTATCTAGGTCCTCCAGAAGCCGCTGCATGAATGTGTGCAGCAATACCATTGTTAATCTTTTTTGTTGGATCATCAGAGTTCGGGCCAACTGTATTTCTACCGCATCCAGGGAATGAGCATTTCCAGCTAACGCGTTCCGCCATTATCCTCTTGTCATTTGGGGTGAAATCATCCCGATTATTACTACTCATAACTCTCCGTTCACGATAAGAACATAACGTTTTGCTATAAAGGGGCTCGTTCTATACAAGTGAAACGCGCCCACTATTACCCGCGACAATATAATAGAGCGCACGCACATCGATCAATCGCAGGCACCTTTTAAGCTCAAGAAATTAAGCTATATATCAGCTGTTTAGTGCTGATTACTGTTTTATCAGACTTCTCATTACTTGGTCTACAAACCTAAAGGCAACGCTTTCTATTTTTACAATAAATTTCTTGGGGCTTTGGAAGTCCCTGCCTAATAAATCTTTGGTTTTTATTTCAAACGTTTTCACCTCACTGCCTAGCGCCTTGTCTAATATAGAGTAAGGTTCATCATTAGACTTTTCGTCCAATAGTTGTTTCAAGGTGACTTCAGTAGCGACTGATTTTTTTCTGATATAAATAGCCTTAATGTATATGTAGTCGCTTCCTCCGGCATCCTTCAGGATTTTTAATAACGCGGATGTTTGGGCTTGAGCCTTGCCTTTGGATGTGCTGATGCTGATGTTAGTCAAGCATCTAACTTCACGCCGAATAAAGTCTGTTTCAATCAAAAACTGATGGGCTTTATTATCGTTAATAATAAAAGGTGTAGAAATCAGCTTCTTGTCTTGAAGCATTTCTTCCAATAGTGGCGCTCTATCTCCTTTTGCTTGCAAGGCTATTTGATCGCCAGTTTTATCCATCAGTTGCAAACTAATGTCTTTTTCTTCTTGTTTGTATGAAGAAATTAGTACGTCTAACGTTGGTCTATCTATTTTCTGATTAGGTGTGTAAGCGTGAATGGCAGTAACTGCATCTTTCCAGTTTTTACCCATATCGCCAAAGCTTCGTATATTTTTATGGTTATCCATATACCGTCTTAGCTCTTTGAGAATATATATATGGTCTTCATCTGCTACGGCATCCTCTTTTACAAGCCGTAAGGCAATTACTTTCAAATACGTCCATGACCAATGAAAGAGTTTAGTTTTTGTTCTTCTTGTTGTGATGGGGCTATCGGTTGGAGATGTAACCATTTCATTTGATATGGTGATAATGTTATGTATACCAATATCCCTTCCGAAACTAATATAGCGCTCTACTTGCTCAGCTTCTAATTTCTTATCGGATACTTTTACTTCTACGAACGCCGCCCATTCGATAATAGGGTTATGTTTTCCACTGGTTATTACCATTAACCCGTCAGGTCTTTCCTCCTTTGAAATATTTTCAATTTCGGTATAAACATGAAGGTTAACGTTCCGCGTTTTGATTTTATTTACGCCGAGAGTTGTAAGAAGTTCCTCTCGATATTCTTTGACAGCACTTAAAGAAGCTAAAAAGATTGAAGTGGTTGCCACTTCAGCTTCCGTGTTCCCAGTAGGAAATAAGCGAGCCTTTTTCCTCTCTAGTTCCTCACAATCATCAAGTTTGAAAACTTGATGCAAATCGGATAAGTTTGTTTTCCCTAAATCTATGCTCTTAATCATTTTTAATTCCTTTTATTAAAATCAAAGCGCCATCCTTGATGATAATGGAAGCATAAACTGCCGCAGTAAACAATGCTCGTTATACCTCATCGGTAACAGTCGGTATGAAAGTGTGCAACGACCAGCTCATTAGCAGTTTGTTAAGCTCCTTATATTCTTAATGGGTTTTTAGGCGCTAACTTAATGTGGTGACAATAAAAACTTGATATTATCGTGGCTTATCTATTTTGTTAGGGGACGTCGTTATGCGAACAAATAAGTTTTTTTTGGTCATTTCATTGTTATTTTTCACCTTGGCTGCGCAGGCGGCTTATCAATTAGAGAGCGCTGAATCGTCTCTTCACTTTGTGTCGATTAAGAAAGGTAAAATTGGCGAGGTGCATTCGTTTGGCCAATTAAGCGGTGGCATTAGTGATAAAGCGGTGGCGCAAGTGAGCATTAGCTTGGCCAGTGTTAACACGAACATTGGTATTCGTGATGAGCGCATGAAAACAATGTTACTGGAAACGGGTGTTTTTCCTGCGGCCATTGTTACTGTAAATTTAGGCGCGGTTCAATTGGCGTCGATTGGTGTGGGTGATGTTGTTGTTAAAACGTTAGAGCTAACGCTTGAGTTGCACGGAAAGTCTAAGCTTATGCAAACTGAGGTTCAAATTGTCGGTCTAAATAATGGGGCTTTATTGGTTAATAGCATTAAACCGATCATGCTGAATGCGTTTGATTTTGGCTTAAACGCGGGTATCCACAAGTTAATGGAAGTGGCTAAACTCCCTTCTATTGCAACGGCGGTACCGGTTTCATTTAGCTTAGTATTTAAGCCTCAATAAAGCATAATTCAAATTCTTTAGAGGGAGTTTGTTAACAGCGGGTTAGTGCTTAGCTGTTGCAAACTTTTTCTGCTTTTTAAGCAACTAGAATTTGCCGACATAAACGAAATTTATACCCATGAGCGCTTTGGGTATAATGTATTTTTGCCTAGAGATTGCTTGTTCCCAAAATGCCTGCCATATCAACTATTAGCGATATTCGCTCGTTAATTACCAACAGTTTAAATAAGGACCAACACCGGTTTCGTACGCAGTTAAAAAAAGTACAAGCGGCTAAGTCGCCAGAACAAAAGGCGGCATTGGCTGTGCTTGTTGAAAAAATAAAAAAATCATCTGAACAAGCTGAGCAACGCCGATTAGCGTGCCCGAAAATTAGCTTTCCTGATTTGCCCATTAGCGAAAAAAGGCGTGAGATTGCCGAGTTAATAGAGCAGCACCAAGTGGTTATTCTTTGTGGTGAAACGGGGTCAGGTAAAACCACGCAATTGCCAAAAATTTGTTTAGATCTGGGGCGTGGTTTTAAAGGCCAAATTGGCCATACACAACCGAGGCGCTTAGCCGCTATTACCGTGGCGCAGCGAATAGCCGACGAGCTGAACACAGAATTGGGCAATGCGGTTGGCTATAAGATTCGGTTTCAGGGTAAAGAAAATACGCAAACGCTCGTTAAGCTGATGACGGACGGTATTTTGTTGGCCGAGATCAAGTCGGATCCATTTTTGAGCCAGTACGATACGTTGATTTTAGATGAGGCACACGAGCGCAGTTTAAATATCGATTTCCTATTGGGTTATATGAAGTGGCTATTGCCTAAGCGCCCCGATTTAAAACTAATTGTCACCTCGGCAACCATTGACCCTGAGCGTTTTTCCAAGCACTTTAATGGCGCGCCTATTATCAATGTGTCGGGGCGTACCTATCCGGTTGAAATGCGCTATCGCCCTATTGGTGTCGACTCGGATCAAAGCGAGCAAGATAGGGTGCAAGCCATTGTTAATGCGGCAGAAGAACTGCATCGCAATAGGGCGGGCGATATGTTGGTGTTTTTAAGTGGCGAACGAGAAATTCGTGAGGCAGCGGAGGCTCTTAAAAAGCATCACCCAGCGGGTTATGACATCCTTCCCCTGTATTCACGGCTTAGTGGCAAAGAGCAAGCTGAAATTTTTAAGCCGCATAAAAAACCGCGTATCGTTTTGGCGACCAATGTGGCGGAAACCTCGCTTACTGTACCGGGTATTCGTTGCGTGATCGACACGGGCTTGGCAAGGATCAGTCGTTTTAGCCAACGCAGTAAAATTCAACAATTACCGATTGAGCCGATTTCGCAAGCCAGTGCCAACCAGCGCAGTGGCCGTTGTGGACGAGAAGCGGCAGGTATTTGTATTCGTTTGTTCAGCGAGGACGACTTTAACCAACGCCCAGAGTTTACCGAGCCAGAAATTTTACGCACGAATCTGGCGTCGGTTATTTTGCAAATGAAGTCGTTGAAGTTGGCTGAAATTAGTCACTTCCCGTTTTTAGAGCCACCAGCCGATAAAATGATTCGTAGCGGTGTTCGTAGTTTGCACGAATTAGGCGCGCTGGATGAGGTGGAAAAACTTACTCAAATTGGTCGGCGCTTAACGCAGTTTCCGCTGGATCCACAATTTGGGCGGATGTTATTAGCGGCCGAGCAGTTCAACTGCTTGGACGAAGTGCTCACCATCGTGTCTGCGCTGACTATTCAAGACCCAAGGGAACGACCGAGCGACAAGGCTAAATACGCGGATGAAAAGCACAAAGTGTTTCAAAATGAAACGTCGGACTTTTTATCTTTTTTAGTCTTATGGCGAGAAATTCAAGCGCAGAAAAAGGCGCTGTCGAATAACCAATTTAGAAAGTATTGTCGTGAGCACTTTCTTGCTTATATGCGGATAAAAGATTGGGAAGATATTCGCCGACAATTGTTAGATTTAATAAGGAAAAACCTAAACCTAACATTGAACAGCAGCAACGCCGATGACGATGCAATACACCAAGCGCTCTTAACGGGGCTGGTGACACGAATTGGTTTTAAACACGAGCAAGCCGAATACTTAGGTGCGCGGAATTTAAAATTTTACATACACCCAGCATCAACCTTGTTTAAGAAAAGGCCGACCTGGTTAATGGCCGCAGAGCAGGTAGAAACCACGCGTGTTTATGGCCGAACAATTGCCAGCATTAAACCCGAGTGGGTTGAGAAAGCGGCGGCGCATTTAATAAAGCATCACCACTATGAGCCGCATTGGTCAAAAAAATCGGCCCAAGCGATGGTTTATCAGCAGTCGTTATTGTTTGGTTTAACCGTGAGTAAAGGCCGAAAGGTGCCGCTGGCGCGAATGGAGCCCGAACAAGCCCGAGAAATGTTTATTCGCCGTGGCTTGGTTGATAGAGAGATGGTGTGTCACGCGAAATTTTTCAGAAAAAACGAACAATTACTGGAAGCGATTGAGTATGAGCAGCAAAAAGGTCGGCGAGTTGATTTGCTGATTGATGAAGAAGCGCTGTTTGACTTTTATGACGAAAAATTACCGCCAAATATTTGTAGTCTGGCCTATTTAAATAAGTGGATAAAAAACGATAAAAACCAAGCCGCTCTGGAGTTAACAAAAGGCGATGTTTCCGCCGCTAATAAAACAGCCAACGACCCTGATAAGTTTCCTGATATGCGCTTAATCAATGGCGTACCGGTTAAGTTGAGCTACCGATTTGATCCCGGGCATGATGAAGACGGGGTGACAGCTGAAATCCCTCTGGCGCAACTTAATCAGCTAACGGCTGATCCGTTTGAATGGCTGGTGCCGAGCTTATACGCCGAAAAACTACAGGCATTAATAAAGGGTCTGCCGAAGAACTTACGTAAGCAATTTGTGCCAGTGCCCGATGTTGTAGCGGCGTGTGTTGACGGCATGGAATATTCCGGCGGTCGCTTGCTGGATAAGCTGGCGTATTTTCTTAATAAAAAATCGGGCTCGAGCTTAACGGCAGCGGATTTTGAGTTAGCGAAGCTATCGCCTCATTTGCGGATGAATTTTTATATTTTGGGTGATAAGTCGAAAGTTATCGCGGTATCAAAAGATTTTAATGCGTTAAAAAGGCAGTATGCAGACAAGGCCGGAAAGCAGTTTCAATCAGCATTGAGCGGCGCGCTGTCGTCAACCGGCTCAAAAAACTGGCAGTTTAGCGATATCCCTACACACCAAACGATACAACATGAAGGGCAAGCGCTAAAAGGTTTTCCAGCGCTGGTGGATGAGAAAGACAGCGTGGGTTTAACGCTAATGGATTCGGCGGAAGAAGCTCAAAAAGCGCACCAAGAGGGGCTAATACGCTTGTTTCGATTGAAGTTTTCAAAAGAATTGAAAAAACTAAGTCGTCAGTCGGCCATTTCAACAGCACATGCGTTTAGCTACCAGAAGTTACCGTCGCACCCTTACTGCAAGCGCAGTACAGGTGAGGATGTTTTTGATGATTTAGCGCATCAATTGATCGCTAGTTTCTTCGCTGATCAAGACATTCGAACCGAGGCTGAGTTTGATCAAGCGGCGAAAAAAAATGACGTATCGTTGTATGCCAAGGGGTATGCCTTGTCAGAAACGATTGCAAAATTGCTGCTGCAATATCAGCAAGTGACAACAGAATTGAATCGCTGGAGTAGCGAGAAGAACCTTTATGCCGATATCTCTAAACAGCTAGATTGCTTGTGTTACCAAGGTTTTATTCGGCACGTTCCGGCGCAGCAGCTTGAGCTGTACACGCGGTACTTAAAGGCGATTTATATTAGGTTAGATAAAGCGGCTGGGCAGTTACATAAAGATTTAGAGAAGGCGAAACAAGCGCAGCACTTTGAGAAGAAGTTTTGGCAGTTTATTTCCTCAACCGATGAGAACCCTGAAAAGGAGCCATTTCGATGGCTGCTGGAAGAATTCAGGATATCGCTTTTTGCTCAGCAGATTAAAACGAAGCACCCTATTTCGGAAAAACGGCTGGAAAAGGCTTGGAAGGCATACCAGAGCTAAATGGGCTTACGGCGTAGTTGGGGTGTCGGGGTCTTTTGAGCTCTGGTGCTGTAGGCGCTGAAAATGCTGATACATTAATTTTAATTCGGCAATGGAGTTATGCTCGTTAACCATTTTGGCGAATTCGCAGTTGTCATCTAGCAGGGTATCTAAACCTTCGTTTAACTCTAAAACGTGCGCACCGAACTTTCTGGCCATGACCAAAAAGTATAGGTAATGCATAGAGCGAATTAATAATTTAGGGTTGGTTTGAGCTTGTTTAACGGCAGATAAAAAGGCTATTTGTAGGGACTTAGTGTATTTGTTAAGTTGATATTGACCGTTCACTTTTTTGCACATGGCTGTCAGCGCTAGTTCTTGGCCTTCTTCATTGAAACGTAACTCCGGCCACGCTTGCTCAATCATCGGTAGCTTAAACTTTTTTGAGTAAGCGCTTAAATAACACCAGGCAATACTGGAAGCAATGCGGTCACCAATGGGGCAGGTTTTACAATTGGCCATAATGTTAAGCATTGGTAAGAGTGCGTTCCGAATATCTTTTGATGAGCGGTCGCCCGGTAAATTCTCAAGCCCTCTGTAACCAAACCCAGCGAGTAAAACAATACGCGTAATTTCACTGTAATTACCGGCCTCAGTTAAAAACAGGCGAACGGCAGCAGGTTCTATGGCAACGGTTGTCCATGAAATGAACGCTAAAATATCGGTAACGATTGAAGAGTTTCCGGTTGCTTGCCAACGCGTGAGTGTGCGCTGTGCCATGGTGTCGGTAATGATGTCATCACACATTAATTCCCCCGCCATTTTGTAGATGGCGGGGTTAAAAGCGGTGACGCCAAAGTCGTCCACATTACCGAGACTTAGGCACTGTTTGAAGTATAAGGCGATGAGATAGTCGTGCCATTGACGATTGGAGAACCGAATCTTATTGTGCCCAGTGGTAATGAAAAGTGTGCGTTGAACCAGCCCAGAAACAAAGGCGTCCTCATTGAGTAGGGCTAAACCTGCTTTTAAATGAGCGTTCTCTTCTTCTAAGTTATTTGTTTGCAGATAATTTGCCCACTCGCTGGCAATAGATTGAACCTCGTTTTGCATTGTGTTTAGGCTGAGTTCGCCTAAGGCTTTTCTAAAGAATGCCCAAGCGATAAGCATCAGCGCTATCAGTAGGTGTTCTCGGCTTATGCGGGTTCCGTCGCTTAATGTAGCGCCTTCTAAACTACTCTTTCTTAGAATTGAGTCGATAGACTGACCAATAATGTGTGTGGCATTTAGAGGCCGCTCATCAATGCCGGGCATGCTGTCTAAAGACGATAAGATTAACGGCGTTAAAACGACCTCCATCAAGCCTTTATCTTGAATGTAGTTGAGCCAATTAGCGCAAATGGGAAAGCTGTTCTTTGCTTCGTTAAGGGTCAGCCGCGACACTTCGTAAACTTCATTTTGCGAACTGGCGTAGCCTTCAATACCCTGCAGACTGTTTCTACAAACCGTTAAAATTGAAAAATTCGAATTATGTTGATAGCGCTTTTGCGCTTCTTTAAATAAACTCAACATGTGTGCGCTACTGACTTCATTATGTAAGGCTAAGAACTCGTCGAGTCCATCAAACAGAAGGCAGACAGCTTGTGTCTCAAACTTAGAGCTGATATTGGATAAGCCCGGTGTGCGGCTTACGAGCAGTTCGTTAAACCATGATTCATGCCATTTCCAAAGCCTGTCCCAATTGAATTCGCTGTTCACCTCGGAGGCAGATAGCATTTGTAGTTGTATTGAGAAGGGCATAACCTGTTGCGGACTTGGGTTTGCCAGATAGTCTAAAGATAGTTGCTTGATAAGCTCACGCATGACGGTGGACTTTCCGGTGCCTTCACGACCTGTCAGCAATAATTGACGCGGAAAGTGACCGTTTTGACTGCTAAGTCGCTCATATATGCTACTGAAGATAACCCGTTGGCTACCTATGTTTTTAATGGGCGATGGCGAGTCTCCAATGAGTCGATGCGTATTTAACTGTTGGTTTAAGGTGTCTAGTTTGCGAATAATGGCATCAGCGTGGCTGACCAAGGGGTAGTTGCTAGCGGAATAGCTGGATACTTGAGAAACCAGTACATCCATAATCGGGCCGTTCTTATGGTCAGGTATTTTGACGCTATCGTGGTTTCCTCGGAAGGTGAGTTGTGTGCTTGCGATGGAGGCGGGAGCTACCGCAGTGTCGGCGCTGGCTAATAGGTCAAAAGACGCGGGGTATGGCAGCTGGTACTGCTTTGAAAGCTTGAGTGCGCGTTCGCTTTGTTCATGCAGCTTTGTGAGCCAAGGGTTGTTGTGACGTAAGGTGTCAATAATCTCATTTTTACCCACATCGCTCGCGCCTTGCGTTATTAACCTGACGAGCTTTAAAAAGGGCTTGGCGATTAGGTAGACATATCCGTAGGCAAGCTGGCCGATGTTGGTTAATGATGGGTCGCCACCGTTGTGGGGTACGGCAATGTTGACGACACGGCGTGTTTTAAGCCAGAGGGCGGCGTTGCTTTCAAAGGAGAATGTGCCCTTATCAATTTGTGCTGATATTTCGTCGAATGAGTTATTCAGCATATGCTTCAGCACTAAACCGCCGCTGCTGTGGGTGATAAAAATAAGAAAATTATACTGAGAGTAAGCGGTTTCTAGGCAGGTTTTGAGGTCGCTAGAGGCGCGGGGGATACTCGCTTTTTGCCATAAACCGGCGGGGTAAGAAAAGTTTAGAATATCGACATTTGAGCCTACCCGTTCGGCTAGCCATTGTGGCGTGTCGCTCCAAGTGTCACTGGGGTTACCAAAGATGCCGTGTACAAAAACAACCAAAACATCAGCGCGATATTTTATTGCGCTCTTGTCAGCTTGGTGAAATAAGCCGTATCGGGTGTCTTGATTCCAGAAATTCATAACTTATTATGAACCGCTGTGTCTCCTTTTTATTGCAAAATGAGGGTCACCTCGCCTGTTAAGGCGGTGCTATTTTCGTTGCTGAACTAAAATCCAAGGTAACACAATGACGGACCAAAGCTCACTATTTCCGTCTGACCATAGCTTGGCTTCGTCATTCGAAACACCCGATAAACGGTTTTCAGCGACCCATTGCTCAATGACAGGTTTATTGTCATTAGCCATTTCAACTGCCGCATCCACGAGGTCAAGGTCGTTTGCAACACGCAACAAATTACCTCGTGCAAAGAAACGTTCTAAATCTTTCCACTCAATGGCGGCCGTTTCGGCATGTAACGCATGCCACTGATCACTTTTATTGTCCATCGGGTTATTTTACATGGAATTCGCCAAACTCATCGTTAACAGAACCCTTATGAGTTAAGATAATATGCATATAATTATTTGGAGAGAGGCAGGATGGAGAATTTCACACCCTATACATCATTAGCGGGCGGCATCTTGTTGGGTGTCAGCGCGAGTATTTTAATGTATTTAAATGGCCGCATTGCAGGCATCAGCGGCATTGTTGCGGGCATTTTAAATAACCCGTCGGCTACAGAAAAAGCGTGGCGAACAGCATTTGTGTTGGGGATTATTGGCGGTGCTTTTGCCTACGCTTACTTTTTCCCAATTAACATCGAGCCTCGTGAACACATGACGACTGCATTGCTAGTTGTAGGAGGGCTTGTCGTAGGTTTTGGAACAGCGATGGGTGGCGGTTGTACCAGTGGTCATGGCGTGTGCGGGATATCACGCCTCTCTTTGAGATCAATAACGGCAACGGCTGCGTTTCTTGTCGCCGGTATTATCACGGTTTACATCGTCAACCAAGTGATAGGAGCGTAACGATGAATAAAGTATTGAGTGCGTTATTAGCAGGTATTGTCTTCGGTGTTGGAATAACGTTATCAGGCATGGTGGACCCAAATAAAGTGGTTAACTTTCTTGATATAACGGGCAATTGGGATCCCAGCTTAATGTTTGTATTAGGCGGAGCGGTGATAACAACAACGATTGGTTATCGTTTTGTTTTTGCCCAAGGTAAGCCACTGTTTGAGGAAGACTTCCATTTACCGACCTTGCTGAAAATAGACCGTAAACTATTGTTTGGGTCGGTATTATTCGGTGTGGGCTGGGGCTTAATCGGATATTGTCCAGGCCCAGCTGTTGCGAGTGTAGGTTTTAGACCTGAAGAGCCACTCATCGTGGTGGTGTCGATGCTGGCGGGTATTTTGTTGTTTAAAGTAACGTCCAAGCGATAATGAGCAGTGAACAAATAAAAGCCACCCAATTTGGGTGGCTTTTATTTGTTCGTGAATTCTTTGCTATGAATCAGCTTTTTTGGCCGAGCTAATGCCGAATGGGAGATAAGCAGGGCACCAGTTAATAAGTGCTGTAGCTAAAGGCACTAAACCCACAGCGCCCCAATAATTTTGTGTTGCAACACCCCAGCCGATGACACCAAGGCCGACGACAATTCTTAAAATCTTATCTAAACCACCTACATTTGCATTCATACCCTTCTCCAGTTTGCCAGTTAATGATATGTAAAGTAACGGAATATGTTGAGGCTGTCTGTATCATAGTTACAAAGCAAGTATTTATTTTTTAAGTAGTTTAGATTTGTCACATAAGGTGATGCGCCCGCGACTAAGCGCAATGCTAGCTTCGGCAGCAAATGCTTCTAGAATACGGCTAACAACCACACGGTTGGTGCCTAATTCTTGGCTGAGCTGTTCGTGGGTTATGTTTAAAGCGTCTCCATTACTTGGGCATTTATCCAAAATAAACTTGGCGATTCGATTATCCATGCGCTGAAAAATAACGTCATCGAAGGTGTTAAGAATGTCTTTGAGGCGGCCGGATAACGAAAGAAAAATGTGATCGCGTAAAATGCTGTGTTCATCAACCCACTTTTTAAACGAAGCCGCCGGAATCATTAGCGCAGTTAGCTCGCTTTGTGTTGATGCAAATGCAGGGTAATACTCCTGACTTAAAATGGAGAAAACCGTGAGGATGCAGCTTTCATCATTAGTGATGTTAAAGAGAGTGACTTCTTTGCCTGACTCATGCATTTTGTAAACGCGGATATCGCCAGATAAAACCACGAAAAACCACTCACTGCTCATGCCCTCATAAGCAATTTGCTGCCCTTTGGGAATTGTTTTTAGTATCGCGGTCGAGGCAACGGCAGACAATAGGGGCTCACTTGCTGATGCAAACATAGTTAAACTTCTGACTAAGTTAATATCTACGCTCATGCTGTTTACGCGTTGTTATGAAGTCATTAAGGGTTAACCTAGTAGCATTTTGGTGCCAACGATAATGAGGATAACAGAAAAGACTTTTTTAAGAGCCTCTGTTGGCACTGTGTGCGATAGATGAACGCCCAAGGTTGCGGCAAATAGGCTAGTACAGCTAATACCCAAAAAGGCGGGGATATTGATATAGCCAATATTGCTGTCAGGCAAATTAGCGGCTTGGGCACCGATGACGGCAAAACTGAACGCGCCAAATAAAGCAATCGGTAAGCCGCATGCGCTACCTAAAGCGATGGCGTTTTTAATTGGCACGTTGTGCCACGTCATATAAGGCACCGTTATTGTTCCACCACCAATACCAACTAAGGTTGATAGCGCGCCCATTACTGAGCCAGCTATACCTAAAGGTAAAGTGCCGGGAAGCTGACGATGGGGTTTAGGCTTTAAACTCATGACCATGCGCAGGCCATTTATGAGTAAGAAAGAACCAAATATAGTCGCCAGTAATTGACTGCTTAAAAAGTGTGCTAGATCAGCGCCAAACCACGCACCAATAGCAATGCCAGGGGTGAGAGTTTTAACAACTTTCCAATTAATGGCGCCACGTCGATGTTGGGCCAGTACAGCTGAAATAGAGGTAATAATAATGGTTGCTAATGAAGTGGCAACGGCCGTTTGCATGATTGATTCGGCTGGCATACCATTACTCGTTAGGAGCCATGCAACGAATGGCACAATAACGATGCCGCCGCCAATGCCTAAAAGGCCCGATAAAACGCCTGAAAGGATGCCAAAGGCCGCGCAATATAAGAAGATTTCAAACAATGTGATGTATCCAAATTTAATAAAATATGTCGAAATTATACCGTATATGAGGATCCGCTGATGGAAATATACCTCGTGGGTGGCGCGGTTAGAGACCAGCTATTAGGCTACCCCTTTAAAGATCGTGATTACGTTGTGGTGGGCGCAACCGTTGAGCAAATGATAGAGCAAGGCTTTACACCCGTTGGCAAAGACTTTCCGGTTTTTCTCCACCCTGAAACTAAGGCCGAGTACGCGTTAGCGAGGACTGAACGTAAGTCTGGTGTGGGTTATAAAGGGTTTGATATTTACGCCTCACCGGAGGTTACCTTAGAACAAGACTTGCAACGGCGTGATTTAACCATAAATGCCATGGCTCAAATTAAAGGTGAGCTGGTTGACCCATATGGTGGGCAGGCCGACTTGGAAGCAAAGCTACTTCGCCATGTTTCGCCTAACTTTACAGAGGACCCTCTGCGGGTATTGAGGGTCGCGCGTTTTGCGGCACGTTATGCGCACCTAGGGTTTACAGTCGCGCCAGAGACCATGGCCTTGATGCAAGAAATGGTTAAAAGTGGCGAGCTAACAGCACTAACGGCCGAGCGCGTTTGGCAAGAAACCTGCCGATCGCTTGGAGAGCGGTCGCCGGATGTTTTCTTTGATGTGTTAAGGCAGTGTGGCGGGTTAGCCATTATTTTCCCGGAGCTAGATGTATTATTCGGTGTGCCCCAACCAGAAAAGCACCACCCTGAAATTGATACCGGTATTCATACCATGATGGTTTTGAGGCAATCCGCTAAATTGTCAAACAGCCCAGTCGTGCGCTTTGCTGCGCTCATGCATGACTTGGGTAAAGGTCTTACCGCAGTTGAACATTGGCCGAGCCATCACGGGCATGAAACAAAAGGGCTGCTTGCTTTGCGACAGTTAGCGACACGCCTACGTGTGCCAAATGACTACGTGGATCTGGCAGAAAAAGTCATGGAGTATCACAGCCATTGTCACCGAGCGTTTGAATTAAAAGCGGCCACGTTATTAAAACTGTTGGGAGCGTTAGGCGCCTTTCGTCAAACAGAAAAGTTAGAACAGTTTTTGCTAGCGTGTGAGGCGGACTCGAAAGGGCGACTAGGCTTTGAAGACCACGCCTACCCACAAGCGACATGGCTTAAGCAGGCTTATCTTGCGGCAAATGCCGTGACCTCAAAAGAGTTTGTTGAACGAGGCCTAGTGGGTAAGCAGATTGGTGATGCGATATACAAAAAACGTCTGCAAGTGATACAGGATTTAAAGCGACAAGGTATTTAAAATGGCACAGTTGAGACCATCTGTATTGTACGTGTTGTTGACAATTGCAGGAATTTTGACAGGAGTTGGACTCATTTATGGGCTTTTCTATGATACGGAGAGGTTCGAAGGTAATCGTTATGAAAACAGCTATGTAGAATTTAACGACAGTTTGTTGACAGCAACGCAGCAGCAGGCAATAGCATTTCTTAAGAGTGAGAATGTCGAATGGGCACACTTCCGTTTTATCGAAGCGATTAAAAATGATGATGTTCGCCAAGTTCAAGCATTTATTGATCTGGGTATGCCGCTGAATTCAGACAGTATTTTGTTGGAAATAGCCTTAAGTGAATCAACGCATAAAAAGAGCATGTTGGGCTTACTTGATGAGCGTTATCAGCTAAACCTCAATGGCCTATTTACGTTGCCCAACATTGTGAGTGAGTTTGATCCTCAACTAGCTGACATTTCACGTCCGTATATTCAACAGAAAAAAGAGGCGTTTCGTCAGGCTAAGAATGAATACGACATAAAATTAGTGAGTTGGGAGCAGGCATTGGCGAATAAAAAGCAAGCAATGCTGAAAGGTTGTGATAACGATGCCTGCCGACGTGGTCGGTTAAATGATGTACGTCGACTCTTTGCCAGCTCTAAGCCAAGCAAGCCGCAGGAAGACTATATTGTAAAGGAGCGTGTTAAGGTGTCCTTATTCAGCGTTTTTGCGTGGCAAAAAGATCAGGCTTTAATGCGGTTTATGCGGGAGCAAGGTGCGGAGGTCATCCCGAATAAATTATTTTTAACAGACGGAACACTGATTTACTTTAAGGTTGATGCGCTGGGGAATAACGTAATTATTGAGCGTGGCCAGTAACGCTGATCACTGACTATAAAAAGAAGAAAAGGCATGAAATCAGAAAAATTTATATCGCCCACGAGCTTCGGTGTTATCGCGCTGACTTTGTCACTGCTCAGTGGCTACTATTTTCTATATAACCCTGAGGTTTATGAAAACCGCCGGTTTTTAGACAGCTTTAATCAACCAATAGTGGCCGCACAAAATGAGCCTAAAAAACTGGCGGCGCTAATCGCGTTACAGAAGAAAGGTTTGGAGTGGGCGCATTATCAATTTGTTGCTTCGATCCAGAGTCAAGATGCTGAGGTGGTGGGTCTGTATGCAGACGCTGGGATGGTGTTAAAAAACCAAAGCGTTATCATTGAGCAGTTAATAGAGCATCCAGATAATTGGATTGCTTTGATTGAACGTATCGGCTGGGATGATACCGAGAGGTTGTCGGTTTTGTTTCCCGTGCCGCGCTATTTAAGTGCGTTAGATGATGCCTTCAAAAAAATACAAAAGCGCTATACAGTGCCGCATGACATTGCGTTTAAAGACCATTACTTAAAGTTCAAAAAAACACATGATCAGTGGCTTCACGAGAAAAACATGGAGTTGGCTAATGTAGATGCGATGTGTGAAGGTGATACGCGTTGTAAGATAAAAAATGTACCGAGTATTCACATAGAGTACGAAAAGAAAAAGCCCATTGCGCCGACAAAAGATTTAATCGTTTGGCAGGATCCGATGTTAACGCTTATGAGCGCCGCTATTTTGTTGAAGAAGCAAAAAATTATAAAATACCTAAGTCAAAAAGGCGTGACCAGCCGAGTCAGTAAGATGACGATGAGTGACCGAATCGTCGTTACATTTGAAGTCAGTCAAGAGGGTGTTATTTTATACCCTGAAGGCATTACCGTTAAGAAGCTTAAACAGGTAAAAAGATAAGCTGGGCCGCTGATTGGAAAACGTTTTTTATCGCGCGATGATTTTTTGTCGCTACTATTTGAGCTAGCGTGTCTTGCTGCCCAATGAGTTTGCCAAACAACCTATCGTAACTGCGGTTAGTGAAAGTGCTACCTTGGCCTGAGCTCAATAAAAAATACTGGCCGTTGCGTTTTCTTTTAGTTTGTAATAACCAGGACGCGACTTCTATATTGCGTGCGCCGTTATAAATCTTTTGCGCGTCCAAGCTGTCGAATAAATAGAAATCACTTTTGCCGTTATATGAAATAGTCAGCATGCTTGCCAGTCCAGCGATGTAAGCAAATACCCGGTCGCCTTTGTATCGTTCATCAAAGGCGAGTCGAATGGACGCTACGCTACGCTTGCCGTTCACTGATGGGAAAGGCTGCTGGAAAATACGTGAGACGGCGGCTTGCCTTGACGTTAGCTTGGTTTTTTTCCATTCGCGAGGATTGCGTTTGTAGAGCTTTACAGCTAATAGCTTCAGCTGTTCAAGCGTTTGTTTTACGTGCGTGTCGGCCACCATGTCGATATCTGTTTTCGCCATAGCACTAAAGTTAAAGTATTCATAATGGTGTCCTTTTTTATCAGGAACTTGCGCGCAAGCGGCCAGCATAAAGGTTAAAAATAACAGTAAAAAAAGTCGGTTTTGCATGCGGCATTCAGTAGTATGTTGTTGTTGAGAGTCTAGTTTAATTTGGAGATAGGGTGTCCAATATTCAGAAAATAGTATTGATTACTGGCGCGGCGCGACGTATTGGCGCGCAAATGGCGAAGACCTTCCACGAAGAAGGTTACGGTGTTGTGATTCACTACCATAGCTCAAACAAGGAAGCAGAAGAGCTTGCCGCGTTACTCAATGTTCAGCGAGAAAATTCCGCCTGGAGCGTTAAGGCAGACCTTCAGTCGGTTGAGCAAATTCAGCGAATGGTTAATGAGGCGGTAGCGAAGGCTGGTCGCTTGGATGTTTTGATAAATAATGCCTCAACTTTTTACCAAACACCGGTAGCCTCTGCGAATGAGGGTGAGTGGAATGACTTAATCGGCAGTAATTTAAAAGCCCCTTTTTTTGTCAGTCAAGCGGCGTTTAGTGCATTAAAAGAAGTACAGGGCTGTATCGTGAATATTGTGGATATTTATGCCAAGCGTGCGTTAACAAATTACCCGATATACAGTACGGCGAAAGCAGGCTTGTATGCCCTAACGAAGTCATTAGCAAAAGAACTGGCGCCAGATGTTAGGGTTAACGCTGTGTCGCCGGGCGTGATTTTGTGGCCAGAAAATCAGTCAATAGAAGAGAGTGAGGCGATTGTTAATCGAATCCCGTTACAGCGGCAAGGTTCCCCAAGTGATATTGCTGAAACGGCTTTGTTTTTGGCAAAAAACGCGAACTATATTACAGGCCAAGTCATAGCGGTGGATGGCGGCAAGAGCCTGCTTTAGTCCCACACGAAATGAATGCGTTTTTGTGCAATATTTGATTTATCGAAGTCGCGCCATAATTGATTGTAAGAAACGTTTGAAACGGGATGATGCAGGTCGCCAGCAATTTCGGCTAGGGGTTCTAGAACGAAGGCGTAACGGGTTATTTCATCGCGAGGGATTTCAAGGTTGGGGTCTTGGCTAATATGATCGCCGTATAACACCAAGTCTAAATCAAGCGTTCGGGGGTTAAATTTTTTCTGTTCAGGGGTGCGGCCATTATCTTTTTCGATGCTATCCAACATAGCATCCACTTGTGCGGGAGCCAGTTCCGTTTCAAAGGCGGCAATTAAGTTTAGAAATGGCTCGCCATCAAAACCAACCGCGTCAGACTCGTAAACGCTAGATAGTATAAGGCTGCCAAATTGCTTCTTTAAGGCATTAATACCCGCGCGAAGGTGCTTTTCGCGTTCAATATTGCTGCCAATACTAAGGTAAACGGTGGTCATTTAAGGCTTGTTTCCGCGTTCAATAATAATACCCACATCGTCGGCATGGCGCAGCGCGCCTTTTTTATTTAAGGTAAGTCTTAACCACGGCACATTGAAGTCATTAATAATTAGTTCGGCCACTCTTTCAGCCAGCGTCTCAACCAGTTGAAAGTTACTTTTTTCAACGAAATCAATTACCGCTTTTGATAGCGATTTATAGTCCAGCGTGTCATCAATATGATCGCTAGCAGCGGCCTTTTTAATATCTGTGGCCATTTCAAGATCAAAAAACACAGGCTGCTTTACGGTTCGCTCCCAATCAAAAATACCAATGATCGTTTCAATGCGTAAGTTGCGTAAAAAAATAATATCCATAGGGTTGTTATTCTAAATTGATTGAGGAATATTGAGTTCGGCTAACGGCCAGCGTGGGCGCGCTTGAATATTGAGCGGGTCGTGTTCGCCAGCCAATAAACGTTGATAACCAGCGTAGGCGATCATGGCGCCGTTGTCGGTGCAAAAATCATGGCGTGGATAAAATACCTCGGCATTCAAGCCATTTGCCATATTGTTTAAGGTCGTGCGTAAGCGTTTATTTGCGCTAACGCCACCGGCAACCACTAACGTTGACAGGCCTGTCTGTATCAAGGCACGTTTGCATTTTATGGCCAAGGTGTCGGCAACGGCATCTTCGAATGCTCGGGCAATGTCTGCGCGCGTTTGTTGGTCTAATGTGTGTTGTTGGCTAGTGGTCAAGGCGAACGTTTTGAGGCCGCTAAAGCTAAAATCAAGGCCGGGTCTATTGGTCATCGGGCGTGGAAAGGTAAATCGCGACGGGTCACCTTGTTCGGCGCAGGCGGCTAGTGCCGGTCCGCCAGGGTAGCCCAGCTTGAGCAGTTTGGCGGTTTTATCGAAGGCTTCGCCAGCGGCGTCATCTAACGACTCGCCCAATAATTCATATGCGCCGACTTGGCTTACTTTGATGAGCTGAGTGTGCCCACCGGAAACCAGTAGCGCGACAAAAGGGAACGTTGGTGGCTTGCTTTCTAGCATCGGCGCTAATAAGTGCCCTTCCATATGATGAACACCGATGGAAGGGATGTCCCAAGCATAGGCTAAGCTTCGCGCCACGCTAACGCCGGCGAAGAGAGCGCCAACAAGTCCGGGCCCTGCGGTGTAGGCAATACCCGAAAGGTTTTTCGGATTGGTACCGGCTTCGGCAAAACATTGTTTAATCAGCGGAATAAGTTTGCGCACATGATCGCGTGATGCAAGCTCAGGTACCACGCCACCATATTCTGCGTGCATTTCGACTTGGCTATATAAGGTGTCTGCTACTAGGCCATTGCTGCCATAAAGCGCAACGCCGGTCTCATCGCAGGAGGTTTCAATGCCAAGAACAAGGTGAGATTTAGCTGTCATTAATGATGAACGTAGCGCGTTGGTTTTTAAATCGATTATTATACGCATAGGACAGCAGTTCTGCGCGAACACTGCCGCTGGTCTAATTTGCTGGTGGTGTGTAAAGTGACGAGTTGTTATTGCATTGCTTATAAGTATTGGCATGTCAGTGGAGGGCGTGTATAATCCGCCATCCTTTTGTACCTTTAAATAATTTTAAGAAGAGAGAAATAGATGCCTTCAGTTCGCGTTAAAGATAACGAACCATTTGACTTTGCTTTACGTCGTTTTAAACGTACATGTGAAAGAGCCGGCGTTTTGGCTGAATCACGTAAACGTGAGTTTTATGAAAAACCAACTGCAGAGCGTAAGCGTAAAGCCGCAGCAGCGGTAAAGCGTCATTTGAAAGGTTTGTCTCGTACACGTCGTGCGTTAAACAACCTCCGTCGCGGCCGTAGCTAACAGCTACTTTTTACCCGCTAAATAACATGAGTGAATCAGTAAACGCTTTATCGCTTCGTATCCGTGAGGATATGAAGTTAGCAATGAAAGCGAAAGAAAAAGAAAAGCTTAAGGTTATTCGTTTAATTCTTGCTGCTATTAAGCAAAGAGAAGTGGACGAGCGGATAGAGCTGGATGATACGCAAGTTCTCCAGCTGTTAGATAAAATGATTAAACAACGTCGCGACTCGATAGAAGCTTTTGATAAAGCAGGTCGCGACGATTTGTCCACCATTGAGCGGGAAGAAACGCTCGTTATTCAAGATTACTTGCCCCAGCAGCTCAGCGAATCAGAAATTGAAGCGTTGATTGATCAAGCGATTAGCGAATCGGGTGCGCAAGGTATGAAAGATATGGGTAAGGTGATGGGCATTCTCCGTCCGCAACTACAGGGCCGTGCAGATGTTGGCGCCGCCAGTGGAAAAATCAAAGCCAAACTCTCATAATTTGGCGCTGTTTAATCAGCCAAAGACAGTCGCAACCGTTTAAGTCCCGTTAGCAAGCAGTAGCGCGTGGATTTTAAGTTCGTCTATCGTTCCCAAGAAAGCGAAAGCTTGCTAATCTAGCCTATGCTTCAACCTGAAACGTAGAGTAAGGAAAACACCCTAAGCAATGGCTGGTCGAATCCCCCGACATTTTATTGATGACTTATTAGCGCGGACTGATATCGTCGATGTTATTGATAGCTTGCTGCCATTAAAGAAAAAGGGTGCAAACTATTCCGCCTGCTGCCCTTTTCACAACGAAAAAACCCCAAGCTTTACCGTTAGTCAAGATAAGCAGTTTTTCCATTGCTTTGGTTGTGGCGTCAGTGGCTCCGCGATTAGTTTTTTAATGGATTTTAGTCACCTAGATTTTGTCGAGGCGATTGAGGAATTGGCGAGTCGTGCGGGCGTTGAGGTTGTTCAAGAGCAAGGGTTTGAGCAGAGTAAGCCAAAGCGAGACTTGACGCCACTGCTGCAGATGAATGACAAAGTCAGTGAGTTTTATCGACAGCAATTACGTCAGCATAGCGCCGCGAGTATGGCGACAACCTATTTAAAAAACAGAGGCTTGACGGGCGATGTGGCAAAAACCTTTCAATTGGGTTTTGCGCCGCCGGGTTGGGACAATTTACTGTCATCCCTTGGTCAAGGTGAGCCGTCACTGGGCGAGCTTAAAGAGTTAGGCTTGGTGGTCACCAATGAAAACAATAAGACCTACGATCGCTTTCGAGAGCGGATTATCTTTCCTATACGAAATAAGCGTGGTCAGACGATAGGTTTTGGTGGGCGTGTGCTCGATAGTGGCGAGCCAAAATATTTAAATTCACCTGAAACACCCTTGTATCACAAAGGGCGAGAAGTTTATGGCTTGTATGAGGCGCTGAAGTCGTCCAGTAAAATACAGCGCATTGTCGTGGTGGAAGGCTATTTGGACGTTATTTCACTCTATCAACAGGGTATTACAAATACCGTTGCGGCACTCGGCACGGCGATCACACGTGAGCACGTTGACTTGTTATTTCGCTCCGTATCGGAGTTGGTTATTTGTATGGATGGCGATACGGCAGGTCAAAAGGCGGCTTGGCGTGCGGTAACAAATGCCCTGCCTGCCTTGCGTAGTGGTCGGCAAATTAAAGTGCTGCTGCTCGATGAGGGGGATGACCCGGACAGTTTGATCCGTGAAAAGGGTGCGGAATACTTTGAGCAATTGCTTGATAAAGCGGTGCCTTTATCGAGTTATTTTTTTGACTACCTCTCAGCATCAAACCCATTGACGACAATAGAAGGGCGAGCTAGTTTTATGGAGCAAGCGAAACCGTTACTGGATATGCTGCCAGCGGGTACCTTCGCCGAGTTAATGAAAAAGCAACTGGCGAGATCAGTACAGGTCAGTGGTGCCGATGTCGGGATATCATCTAAACCAAAGTTTGGGCGCGGACAATCGGCGCGAAAATTAGGTGCGGCGCCGGTTTCTGCCATGCGGCATTTAATCACCTTTATTTTGCACGAGCCTGAATTAGCGGCAAAAATAAACCCGGCGGAGTCTTGGCTTCAATTGAATGTGCCTGGAATGGCGTTGCTGAATGAAATATTGTCGGCTTTAAGGAGTCAGCATACGATGTCTCCGGCTATGTTGTTGGAGCGTTTCCGTGGCAGTGAGAATGAAAAAACTATCAATAGCTTGTACGCAGAAGAAAGGCTTATTGTGGGCGAGTCGGTTGAGCTTGAGTTTTCAGGGGCGATTGAGCGACTCAAAGAGCAAGCAAAAAGTATTCGTTATGAAGAGTTGTTGGCAAAATCACAGAACTTGAGTGATGGCGAGAGAAAAGAACTTAGAGAATTAATGAAATAGACGATCATCCGTAGATAAATTAAGAATTTCTGCTAAAATACTGAGTTCAGTCAAATAAAGATGTGTAGTGAGTTCACGGGAACACAATGGATAAAGAACAGCAGCAAGAACAAGCCTCTAAAATCAAAGCCCTTATTAGTAAAGGCCACGAGCAAGGCTATTTAACGTACGCAGATGTAAACGATCACTTGCCTCAAGACGTCGAGCCAGAACGTATTGAAGAAATCATCAGTATGATTTCCGATATGGGCATTGGCGTGCATGAAGTTGCCCCTGAAACAGACACGGTATCTGATGGTGCGGCAAGTCAGAACATTGATGAGTCTGCAGCGGCTGAAGTGGCTGCGGTTGCTTTAGCAACAGTTGATAAAGAACTCGGAAGAACCACTGACCCAGTGCGTATGTATATGCGTGAAATGGGCACGGTTGGTTTGTTAACGCGTCAAGGCGAGCTGGATATCGCAAAACGCATTGAAGAAGGTCAGAATGATATGTTGTCGGCGATCATTCGCTACCCAGCAGTTGTTACGGCCTTTTTTGACGTATTTGATAAAATTAAAAACGAAGAACTGCGTTTATCCGACTACCTTCCCGATTTTGTTGATCTTGAAGATGATTATGACTATACGCAACCTGCGGCAGCAAAAGATGAAAATGCGCCAGAGATCCCACCGCTAACTGTTGCCGACGTAAAAGTTCGTATTGATGAGATTGTTGTTAAGTACAAAAAGTGCAATAAAGTTATCGCTAAAGAGGGTTACGTCTCAGATAAAACCCAAAAAGAATTTGATGAGCTAGCTTTATTGTTCATGGCGCTCAAATTCACACCGCGTTTCTTCACGTTGTTGACGGGTGTTATGAGAGAGTGCATTGATTTAGTTAGGGCACAAGAAAAAACCATTATTGATATTTGTGTTAAACAGGCAAAAATGCCACGCAAACTATTCATTGCCGGTTTCGTAAAAAATGAAAGCGATTTAACGTGGCTTGAAGAGCACTTAAAGACAGATGCGCCCTTCGTCGCCGTCATAAAAGAAAATTTCCACGAAATTCAAAAAGCGCAAGTAAGGCTTTTGAATGTTGAAAATGAAAGCAAGCTAGTCACCACGGAAATCAAAGACATTAACCGTCGCTTATCCATTGGCGAGGCAAAAATGCGCCGTGCTAAAAAAGAAATGGTCGAAGCAAACTTACGTTTGGTGATCTCTATTGCTAAAAAATACACGAATCGCGGCTTGCAGTTCTTAGATCTTATTCAAGAAGGCAATATCGGTTTAATGAAAGCGGTGGATAAGTTTGAATATCGCCGTGGTTATAAGTTTTCTACCTATGCGACGTGGTGGATTCGCCAAGCGATTACCCGTTCAATTGCCGACCAAGCAAGAACCATTCGTATACCGGTTCATATGATTGAAACGATCAATAAGCTGAACCGTATTTCACGTCAAATTCTTCAAGAAAAAGGCCGTGAAGCATTGCCAGAAGAGTTAGCAATAGAAATGGAAATGCCAGAAGATAAGGTTCGCAAGGTGCTTAAAATAGCGAAAGAACCGATTTCAATGGGTACGCCGATTGGTGATGATGAGGACTCCAGCTTAGGAGACTTTATTGAAGATGCAAATGCAGTTTCTCCAGTGGATTCAGCTACAATAGAGAGCCTAAGAGAATCAACACAAGATGTGCTTGCTGGCTTAACCGCTCGTGAAGCGAAAGTCATCAGAATGCGTTTTGGTATCAATATGAATACCGATCATACGCTTGAAGAAGTAGGTAAGCAGTTTGATGTAACACGTGAGCGTATTCGCCAAATAGAAGCGAAAGCACTGCGCAAATTACGTCACCCCTCACGTACAGAACATCTACGTAGTTTTATAGACACCACAGAATAAACCTAAAGGGCCTGTAGCTCAGTTGGTTAGAGCAGGGGACTCATAATCCCTTTGTCCGCGGTTCAAGTCCGTGCAGGCCCACCATGTAAAATTAGCCTCATTGCCCTTACGGTAATGGGGCTTTTTTATGTGATTTTCGTGTGACTTTGCTATGCTCTGCCATGAGCGCTCACGTTGATTACGGTACTGCCGCTTCTCATCTTGTTTATTCAAGTTGTTTCAACACGCCCACACTAATTGAGGACTATTTATAATGCAGCTGTTAAACCGAGAGTACGGTGAAGAACAACCCTATTGGCCGCTTGGGCCTTTTAAAATAAGGTTACCTTTTATTCATTACCGCTGGGAAACAGCCGAAATGATTCAAGGGGTTATTATGTTTGTGGTGGGCTTGGCCATGATACCCCTACTAGAAACTTACCTAGGCATGCCTTATGAGGCAGCCCTCGCCTTTACCTTTATTGCAGGAGTGCTTTATACGCTACCCGCATTATTAGGCGTACCCTTAATGCCTGGTTGGATAACGCCCGCCCTCCCAGTGGTGCTGCTATATTTGAAAGGCTATGAGCCCGGCCCTGAAGCCATTCGAGCCTTATTTGCTTTGCAGCTTGAAGTGGCCATTATCTTTTTTGTACTCGGTGTGACACGGCTCGGCTCAAAACTTGTCGATATCATTCCTAATTCACTTAAAGCTGGGGTTATCATTGGCGCCGGTATCGCTGCCCTGATGGGCGAGCTAAAAGTAGGGGGGCGGATTGATGCAACGCCTATTTCCTTGATTGTGGGTGCTATTATTTCGGCCTATGTGTTGTTCTCGTTGTCTTTTAAGAACGTTACAAAAACCAGTTCTTTAGCCCGTAAGATTGCCAGCTTTGGTATGGTTCCAGGGATGGTTTTAGCCATGATCATCGGTTGGGTCGTAGGTGAATACCCGTTACCGGTTATTGAGTGGGGCATCACTCAGCCAGATTTTACGTTAATGACAGAGTATTTAGCTTTTAGTGTGGGCTTTCCTGGTTGGGAAATCTTTCTTACCGCGATACCCACAGCCGTCATCGCTTACGTTATTGCCTTTGGCGACATAGTCATTGGTTTTACCTTGGTTGATCGTATTGACCATTTACGTAAAGATGAAAAGATTGAGACTAATGTTGACCGCGTTCATCTTGTCACGGCCATTCGTAATGCAATTCACGCCTTTTTCGCGCCTTGGCCAGGGCTTGCAGGTCCACTATGGACGGCGGCTCACGCAACCGTTGCAGAACGGTATGCAATGGGTCGAAAGTCGATGGAATCTATTTACAGTGGTGGCGGCACCTTTTGGTTGGCTGGCCTAGTCGCACTGTTCATTTTGCCGTTAGTCACCTTGTTTAAGCCAGTGCTGCCGATCGCTTTATCTTTAACCTTAATCCTCACCGCTTACATTTGTATTATGGTGGGCATGGAGCAGCTGAAAAACTCTGTTGAACGAGGCGTGGCTGGCATCGTTGCAGTTACGCTAGCTATGCCAGATCCTAAATCCACTGTTTTCGCGGTCGCTATTGGTCTGCTGCTTTATTTTTTAATCGAACGCCCTCGCTTATTGGGCAAACATGCTGTTGAAGCTGAATCCTTGTCTGTAAAAGCGGTAAGGCAAGAGGAAAATAAGAAATAACGGGAATCGCCGATATGCGGAAACCATTGCCACGTAATAAAATTAGGCATTAGAGGGGGGTAATAACTCCTTGGGCGACGGTTCAAGTTCGTGCATGCAAAGCAATTAAAAAAGCCCTATAGCCTTTACGGTAATGGGGCTTTTTTGTGGGAATTTATTTTTGTAGCGTGTTCGGAAACTCAACTCGTTATTTAATTCTAAGGTAGAAGTGCTATTTTGGGACGATAGTGCGAAGGCGATAGGGGTATATATTTTAATTCCAAGAAAGTCTCAGCTAGGCGAACCAATAACTAAAAGCCTGAGTATGGACCTTGGTGAACCTAGCTTTTGATAATTGCTAACTGAATTTACTGCATGGTAGCTAGGTTATATATTTATTGACTGAACTGTTGCGGCAAATTCTTTTTCCAGTTTCGATGCCATCTACAAATGCTGTTAACCTCTTTAGGCCTTGAAATTATAAAGCCCTGCAATTTTATTGGGACGTTTAATGCGTTGAGGTAATCAAGATCAGTGGCTAATTCGACGCCTTCAGTCACAATCGATACATTCAATTCTTCAAAAATATCAAACAGGGCTTGGGCAACAACTTGAGACAGTTTGTCGTTACAAATATTGTAAATGAGGCTTCGATCAATTTTGATTTCTGTATAAGGTAACGATTTAAGTTGCTGGATATTGGTGTAGCCCGTCCCATAATCATCAAGCGCTAACCCGAAGCCATGTATCCGCAAACGGTTAAGCGTTTCCATTTGGTCTATATTTTCAACCGCATAACTTTCAGTCACTTCTATATTGAAATTCTTTGAACTGAAGCCATTATTTTCTAATAACCTAACTAACTTTAACGGTAATTTTTCGTTATTCAGCATAAGAGCCGAGATATTTAGCGACAATCGACAATCCTCGCCAAATTCTTCTAAGATCATTGGTAAATCTTTCATGACTTGACGCAAGGTGCTTAGGGTTAGGGGTTCAATTAGATTGTTTTTTTCAGCGGTATCAATAAAGCGCCCCGCTAGTACGGCATCAAGTTCGTCGGGTAGTGATATTCGGACTAAGATTTCTAAGCCATCTACTTCCCCTGTTTGGTTATCAACTTTAGGTTGGTAGTAGGGAATGATGCGATTGTCACTAATAGCGGCATCTATTTGCGCAACAGTCAAAAAATCTGGGTCGTCGGGACGAACCTTATGATTCATCGACCGTAGTTTTTTAAGAATGACTGACAGCTTTTCTTCAGTAATTGGTTTGCTAATGCAGCCTATAAGGTGTGTTCGCCTTTCAAGTAAAACATCCGATGCCAGTTGAATGATTTTAGTGTCGAGTTGAGAAAGGATAACGACACCGCCTAAAAATCCCTCTTTGCTAAGCAGCCGTATAAGTTCCATGCCATCCATTTCGGGCATGTTTAGGTCGACAAATATTAGTTGGTATGAGGCCCCTTGCTTTTTTATAAGCTCTAAAGCTTCAGAGCCAGAACCTACACATTGACAAGAAGATACTCCAAGGCCAGTCAGTAATGCTGACATAACGTTTAATATTGATTTAGAGTCATCAACTACTAAACAATTTATGGGCATAAGCTCGTTCCTTCAGCTTAATGTTAATGGGAACTAATAAGACTAGTTTATGAGCTTAGGTTTTGCAATGGTGGAAGGTGTTTTAATGCACCTTGGGGTGACGAGAGTCACGCGTGAAGAGCTAGGTTATTTAAAACAATATTGATAAGCCCATTCGACTGTAGAAATAGCGAGATAGTAAAAAACAACTATACTGCTAAAGTTAGGTTTTAATTTTATGGTCTATTAGCTAAGCAGTTTGTCGGCTTTATATTGATAGAAATTTTTTGTCGGCGTTGATTAATCAAGACCGCTGAAGGAGCTCAAATGATGATAAGCTTTACGGGTATCTATATTGAACACAAGGACGTGAACTCGGCATAGGTTGTCACAGGGCGATAATTTATATGATAAATACAAACACTAGATTTTATGGCCTGATCGTAGTTTTTGCTGGGTTTTTTATTTCAGCCGTTGCGTATGTAGATCAAAATATGCTTGAACGCCATATGGCTTCTTCACAACTCCAAGTACAGCAGGAGTTGGATCGGGTTGCTGGTCAACTTACGTTTAATCTTTATAAGAACATTCAGGTGGTTAAGGGACTTCCAGCCGTGTTTTCTATCAATCCCTCTATTAGCCAGGAAAGTTTTTCGATTGCTGCCAAAGGGCTTATTGGTGAGCATTCGCAACTTCGGAATATAGGCGCAGCACCAGACCTCGTTATAAAGTATATGTACCCGTTGGAAGGTAACGAGGAGGCCTTTAACTTAGATTATAGGAGTCTCCCACATCAACTAGAAGCCATACTCAAGGCTAAAGAGCTGAATAAATTAATTCTCGCTGGACCTGTTAAGTTGGTACAAGGTGGGGAGGGTTTGATTTCTAGGCTCCCTGTCTTTAGGAGAGATAAAAAAGGTAATAAGGTTTTTTGGGGGCTGGTTTCTGCGGTCATAGATGTCGATTCTCTTTATGAGAAAAGTGGCTTGCTGGATTTAGACTTACCTATAGAGATTGCTATCAGAGGCAAAGATGGTTTGGGTAAATGGGGAGAGGTGTTTTTTGGTTCTCCAGAGTTGTTCACTGAGCCTAATGCTGAGACATTTATTCAGTTACCAGAAGGTGATTGGCAATTAGTAGCGAAGCCACAGGGAAGTTGGGCTTATGTGCCAGACAATATCTTTCAGAAGCGGTTCTTCTTTGTGGGAGTAGCTAGCGGTTTATTTTTATTTTTTCTTGTATTTATAAAGGGATTAAGAAGGGCGGCTTCAGCTAATGAAAGGTTCAACACGGCATTTTCACAAGCACCTTTAGGTGTTGCTGTAATCGACTCACTAACGGGAGATATATATGATGCAAACCCTGCTTACGCAAAAATTGTAGGACGCTCAATAGAGCAGCTGTGTAGGTTAGACTGGATGGAGATTACTCATCCAGACGATATACAACCCGACTTAGACAATATGGCTCGAATGAATGCGGGAGAAACATCAGGTTTCACAATGCAAAAGCGCTATATTCAACCAGATCAGCGTACTCGCTGGGTTAATATGACAATCGCTCCAATGAAGGTTGGCGATTCAAGCAGCCCGCGTCATTTATGCATGACCGAAGATATAACGCAGAAGAAAGAAATAGAGCTGGAGTTAGAAAAAAGTAAGGATGTTTTACGGGTACTGGCAGAGAGTGGAGACAGTGACAATATATTTGAACTGATCGTTCGGGAGTTGGCCACCTCACAAGGTAGCCGTTATGCTCTTATTGCCCAAGCTAATCCTAAAGACCCTAGTCAAGCTGTTACGAGAGCGGTCTGGTCTGGTGACAGGGTTGTTGACAATTTTTCTTATAGCCTAAAGGGTACGCCTTGCCAAAGCGTCATAAGTGATGGTTTTAGTTTCTATCCGAATGATCTTCAGCAGCGCTTTCCCGGTATTCCTAAGCTTGTAGATATGCAGGCTGAGAGTTATTTAGGAGTCCCGCTAAAGGATGAAACGGGGCGTGTATTGGGCATCATTGCCCTGATTGATGATAAGCCAATGTTGGACAGTGCTCATACCCTAAATCTTTTAGGGAGTTTGTCGGCCCGGGTCAGCATGGAATTAGTAAGAGAGGAGTACAACCAGAAGCTTCTACTTTCATCTCGGGTGTTTAGTGAAACGCATGAAGGCATTATCATTACCGATGCTAATATGTTGATTGTTGATGTTAACCCTGCGTTTTGTATGATTACAGGTTACAGTCGCGAAGACGTTATGGGGCAAAGCCCTAGCCTATTAAATTCCGACAAACATAGTCCTGAGTTTTATCAATCTATATGGCAGCAGGTTCAAGAGCAGGACCATTGGCAAGGTGAAATCTGGAATCGCAAAAAAGACAATGAATTGTACGCGGAACTATTGAGTGTCTCAGCACTTAAAGATGTAGATGATAACGTAACGCATTATGTTGGCGTGTTCACCGATATTACTGATAGTAAGCGTCAACAAGAACAATTGAGCTTGATGGCACATTACGACGTATTGACAGGGTTGCCTAACCGAGCTTTATTTACTGACCGGTTTGCTCAAGCGATCGCTCATAGTAACCGTACAGAAAATCAACTGGCCGTCTGCTTTCTTGATTTAGATGATTTTAAACCAGTAAACGATAGTTACGGGCACGAGGTGGGTGACCGGCTATTAATTGAAGTCGCTAAGCGGATTAGCTCGAATATTCGAGAAGAAGATACGGTTTCTCGCCAAGGCGGCGATGAATTTGCTTTATTGCTAAGTGATATTGAGTCTATTGAACAATGTGAGCAAACCTTACAACGGGTCCACCACGCGTTATCGAAGCCTTATTTAATTGATGGGCAAACTCATTTTATTACCGCATCGAGCGGTGTTACGTTATACCCACAGGATGGCGGTGATATTGATACTTTATTGCGCCACGCAGACCAAGCTATGTATCAAGGCAAATTGGCCGGTAAAAATCGCTATCACTTGTTTGATATAGAGCATGATCAACATACGATAAGAAAACACCACCGGCTTGATGAGATTGAAGCGGCGTTAATAAATAAAGAGTTCCAGCTTTACTACCAGCCCAAGGTAAACATGGTCACGGGTGAGGTGTTTGGTGTTGAGGCATTAATTCGTTGGATACAGCCTGGAAAGGGGGTCATCCCGCCATTAGAGTTCTTACCCATTATTCAAGGGGCAGAGCTGGAAATTAAGGTAGGTGATTGGGTTATAAATGAAGCCTTATCGCAACTTGAACAATGGCAACATAAAGGCATTCAACTTGAGGTAAGTGTCAACATCGCCTCCCATCACTTACAGTCAGATGAGTTTCACTCTAAATTAGAAAAAGTGTTGGCTGAGCACCATTCTGTTGCCCCAGAATACCTACAACTAGAAATACTGGAAAGCTCTGCTTTAGGTGATCTAACTGCGATTAGCCGTATTATGGACGCTTGCCAAGGTGGTTTAGGTGTTCAATTTGCACTTGATGACTTTGGAACGGGGTACTCCTCTTTGACGCACTTAAGGGGCTTGCCTGCAGACACCATAAAGATAGACCAAAGCTTTGTAAGAGACCTTTTAGATGACCCCAGTGACTACGCTATTACTAATGGTGTTATCGGCCTAGCTTACTCGTTCAACCGTAAAGTGATTGCAGAGGGGGTGGAAACCACCGATCATGGCTTAATCTTATTGATAATGGGTTGTGAAGAAGCGCAAGGTTACGGCATAGCTAAACCCATGCAGGCGGCTGACTTTCCTGAATGGCTTGAGCGATATACACCCAATAAGCAATGGCTGGATTATGGGAATAAACACCGGAGCGCAAAGCTAAAAAGATTAACCTTATTCGACTTAGTGGCAGCGCATTGGAAAGATCGGTTTATACGTAATATTCAGTCTACACCAACGGATGTTGAGCATTGGCCCATTATGAACACAGCACATTGTCCTTGTGGCACGTGGATAAAACTAGCAAGGGACGAGCAGCTGTTTGAACCCGAAGATATAGATCGACTTAGCCAAGCTCATGAGGCAGTACATGCTATTACTGATAGCTTGCTTCTTCAATATCAAAATGGTGATTTAGAGACTGCTAGAAAGGGCTTGTTGGAGCTGAAAGCAGCCTCTGAGAATATGAATAATGCACTTTGGAATGTATAGAGGCCTTTTTTTGAAAAGGCCGTCAGCATTTTTTCACTACAAAATACAAACCTAGGCACTCAGTATTTTAATGCCGAAGTTATAGGTTAATTCTATGGAAACACCAAAACACCAAAACACTTAAGCCGCTAACGACCTAGTTAAGGGGAGCCGCACTTTTTGCGGCGTCCCAAGTGAGCAAAGCGAACGACTTGAACGCCATGTTAGGATGATGCTTTATCAAGAACTAAACATTTTGCGATTAAGTCATGAAGGCCTTGTCTTCTCTCTGTAAATGGAATCATGATGAAACCAATAAACAAGAGCATAGCTGAGATGATTTTAGCTACATTACGAGTTATTGCATGCGATAGACCTATCTGGCTTCCGTTTAAGTCTGTTACTTTTATTCGAAACAGTATTTTTCCTATAGTACCTTGCTTAGAAGAGCTTTCCATTAATGAAAAATATAAAATATCAATGATGTACCCTATATAACCAACCTTATCTAAGGTTGATGGATCCGTTACACCTGCACTAATCACTAACAGGGATAGCAGTATGATTACAAAAATATATGAGATAGTCATCGCGATAATGATATCAATGATGCCTGCTACAAATCTTTTCCATGAAACAGCGTAGTTTTTAACGTCCATATTTTAATATCCTAACGTCCTAACGTCCTAACGTCTTAAATAAGGGGCGCGCGTTTCTTTGCGCGTCCCAGCCAGCGTGTTTTTGCTGGCGAACTTGATTTTTTTGTTAGCATTATTTGATGTCAGATTTATCAATTTTAAGAATTGTTTGGTAAGTATCATTTAGGTACTCACGAATTCCTTTAAGTATTTTACCTGTCCATCCGTCAGATGTAACATCTCCGCTAAACCCAATATCTTTAGAGCCTTCAACAATAACTTTTACCTTTGTAGCACTACCATATTCTTTGAAATAAACACCTGCTATGACATTCCAGTCATGAAGAGTTATTCCATGCTCACCAATTACCATACCCTTCGATTTATCGGCTTTTCTTAGAGAGAACCCAGCGTTACCTAGACCAACTTTTGCTGCCTCATAAATTTGATTTTTATTGTATCCATGAAAAGTCTCAACATGCTCATATTTTGACCATCCAGTTTTACCTTCCGCTGAGTCGAAATCAACTGCTGAAACATCATGAGGAACCATGCCTACACTAGCGCATGCTTGAAGAAAGATTACTGCGATAAATAAAATTAACTTGTTCACTAGAACTCCTTGAAATGCTAACGCTTAGTGTAACCCGCCGCGATTGATTACGAAAATATAGGAAACGATGCAAATGCAGAACGAAATTGACCAACTTAAAACCAGTGACGACTTTAGCGGTCTGGTTTACAACCTTGTTAGGTTTTTTACATCAAATGAGGCTATGGAATGAATATTTTTACAGCCATAGAGATAATACTAAGTATTACAGCAATAATAGCTATTCTAGTCGCTCGCTCTGAGCTTAAAGTTGCTTTACGAGAGATTGACAGGGCTTCTTCTGCAATTTCATTAGCTCGCTCAGAAACATCTAGAGTTTTACGAGAAATCAATAATTTCTCTTTTTCTCGAAACGATGATTGACGCGCTGTTGCCCAGTTTTCATTATCCATTTTGAAACCTAACGTTTTATATAAGACGCGCGCGTCTTTTAGCGCGTCGCCTTGATATTTTTGTTAGAGCTTTTCACGCAAAGCCTCTCTTAATGGTAAAAGTGCTTTATACACAACTTGTAATATGGGTAAAAGTTGCCTAAGGCTAACTGTTGCACCACCAACTTTGATTGAATGTAGGTTTGAAAGAGCCTCTTGGGATTTGCTGCGCGGGTCTCCAAGATGAACCCCTCCTAGCACATTAGAGCAGTGGTCAATAATATCTCGAATGCTAATGAGTTTTCCATCAGTAAGAATTACTTTATGTGAAAAGAACTTATCACGTGATAGCTCTACTATTTGAATTTTATTCGGCATAACATCAGGGGTTAGCCCGTCTAATACTGCATAAAAACTAGGCTTATGAGAAAGTACAAGCTTGGTGTACTCGGTTTCCCAATGATCAACTATACGAAATACAATTTTTTGACGTATTTCTTTATTCACTACATCAGTTAAGCGGTTTCCATCAATTAACAACTGACGAAGTAAAGCTGATGATCTTAAAATTTCATAATCATCTGGGGTGTCGATGACATTTTTAATATCATCTATAGTTCGACAAAATAGCTTGTTTGGATTCATTTCTAGTGAGCTCTAACGTTTAGGGTAAAGCGCGCGGGTCTTTTTCCGCGTCGCATTTGACCCACTTGTTAGAGCGCAGTTAACACTTCCCAGCCCTTGTGGGTTAGTTCAAAAGTATGCCCTTTATGGCCAAGGTCTTGAATAAACCCTTTGTTTTTCAATTCTTCTAATCCTGCTTCATACCTGACATATGTTTTTTGATCTTTCATACCAAAAGAATTTCCACCAACTTGAATAGACCTATCATTAAGAGTTCTTCTTTTCATGATAGTCCCGTTCTTATCTTTGGAAGCAGCCATTAATATTTCTTTTGCCTCTTTTGAAAGAGAGAATTCTGGCTCTTGTTGTTTCTGTAGCTCTTGAGATAATTGATCGCGTTCATTTCTTATTGTATTAAGTTGATTAATCAACTTATCTTTTGTTTCTGAGTCTTCAATATCCGCTACTTCTTCGTCTCTTTTCGCTCTTTCAATAAGTTCCTTTTCTTTAACAGCAAATAAATCTGATCTAGACTGCTCTAGTTGAGTCTGTTTTATCGTTTTTTTGTGCTCTGCTTCAAGTTGGAGGTTTTCAACAAGTTCTTTAGGCTTTCTTTCTATTAGGCCAAATAAATACCTTAACCAATGAGCTGTGGCTGCAACCAACGCTCCGATAGCTAAAGGGTAAATTAATAATGTATAGAGATCAGTCTGCGCATCAAACAATGCTAACTTTTCAGTTGGATTTCCATTTGAGAATACAAGGTAAAAGAAACCTCTCCAGTTAAGCGCTAAAAATGCGAGGATGGAGTAACCAAAATATGGGGTCTTTATTCGATTATTGACCGCTTCAATAACTTCCTTCACTGAACTCTCCTTTGTGCTCTAACGTCTTAAATAAGGGGCGCGCGTTTCTTTGCGCGTCCCAGCCAGCGTGTTTTTGCTGGCGAACTTGATTTTTTTGTTAGCATTATTTGATGTCAGATTTATCAATTTTAAGAATTGTTTGGTAAGTATCATTTAGGTACTCACGAATTCCTTTAAGTATTTTACCTGTCCATCCGTCAGATGTAACATCTCCGCTAAACCCAATATCTTTAGAGCCTTCAACAATAACTTTTACCTTTGTAGCACTACCATATTCTTTGAAATAAACACCTGCTATGACATTCCAGTCATGAAGAGTTATTCCATGCTCACCAATTACCATACCCTTCGATTTATCGGCTTTTCTTAGAGAGAACCCAGCGTTACCTAGACCAACTTTTGCTGCCTCATAAATTTGATTTTTATTGTATCCATGAAAAGTCTCAACATGCTCATATTTTGACCATCCAGTTTTACCTTCCGCTGAGTCGAAATCAACTGCTGAAACATCATGAGGAACCATGCCTACACTAGCGCATGCTTGAAGAAAGATTACTGCGATAAATAAAATTAACTTGTTCACTAGAACTCCTTGAAATGCTAACTTGTTATTAACAGGAATCATAATTCCCTTTAATTCCCTTATATAGCAGGAACAAAATTCCTGTTAATATCATAATAAAGAGCAAACAGGGAATTGTTTCATGCCTTTTCAAGGAAAGTCTAAACCAAAGGTACGGTTCGTGCCACAGTCAGTTCGTTTAATGGATCAGGTTAAAGAGGTGCTTCGATACCATCATTATGCTTCGCGAACAGAAGAGTCCTATATCCATTGGATTCTTACATTTATACGTTTTCATAATAAGCAGCATCCTAAGGGGTTAAGTAAAAGTCACATAGAGGCTTTTTTATCACATATGGCTGTGAACAAGAATTATGCCGCGTCCACCCAGAACTTGGCACTTAATGCCATTGTGTTTCTTTACAAGCAAGTTTTGGGTTTGTCAGTAGCAGATGATCTAGCGCCAATACGATCTAAAAAAGCGGTGCGCTTACCAGTGGTGTTAAGCCAAGGTGAAGTGATGAAGATGTTAGGCAATATGAAGGGTGTTCATAATTTATTGGCACAGTTGATGTACGGAGGTGGGTTACGTGTAATGGAGGTATTAAGAATACGCGTGCAAGATATAGATTTTGAAAATGGGTACTTATTAATTAGGGATGGAAAGGGCGGAAAAGATAGAACAGCTTTATTGGCGCAAACAGTTGAACCGTTTTTACAAGCGCATTTGGATGAAACACGTAAACAGTTTGATAAGGATAGGGAGAATGATGTGCCAGGTGTGTTTTTACCCAATGCGCTAGCGCGTAAATACCCTAATGCGGCGCTAACGTGGGGTTGGCAATACGTTTTTCCATCGAAAAGTTTATCCAAAGACCCTCGCAGTGGAATTATTCGGCGACATCATTTAGATGATTCGACATTAAGGAAAGCAATTAGCGGCGCTAAAAAGAAATCAAATATTAATAAACGAGTCACTTCGCATACATTTAGGCATTCTTTTGCGACGCACTTGCTTGAGTCTGGTACAAATATACGCGTAGTGCAAAAGCTCTTAGGACATAACGATGTGAAAACAACAGAAATCTACACACATGTATTGCAACAAAATTTGGATAAAGTAATAAGCCCATTAGAACGGCTAAGTGAGTTAGAGAATGATTAAAAATAGTTACGGTGCACAGCGGATTGTTTGTTTAACAGAGGAAACAACCGAGGCACTTTATTTAATGGGTGAACAAGATCGCATTGTCGGTATTTCTGGCTTTACTGTGCGTCCTGCTATTGCGCGTAAGGAAAAGCCCAAAGTATCGGCTTTTATCTCGGCAAAAATAGATAAAATTTTGGCACTAAAGCCTGATTTGGTATTGGCATTTTCTGATATGCAGGCAGATATTACCGCTGAGTTGGTGCGGGCAGGCTTACAAGTACACGTCTTTAACCAGCGTTCGATTGTTGAGATTTTCGACATGCTACACACGCTAGGTGCGCTGATTGGTGAACCGGAAAAGGCGGCGGTGTTGGTTAGGCAATATCAAAAGAATATAGATGACAGCATGGAGCAGGCTAAAGGGTATGTAAAAAAGCCGCTGATTTACTTTGAAGAATGGGATGATCCGCTTATTTCTGGTATTAAGTGGGTGTCTGAATTAGGCGAAATAGCAGGTGGTGTTGATTGTTTTCCTGAACTATCGAAAGAGGCGGGCGGCAAGAATAGAATTATTGACGATCCGCAACGGGTGGTTGCTCGACAACCGGATATTATTATCGGCTCGTGGTGCGGCAAGAAATTTAGACCAGAACGTGTTGCGCAACGGGATGGCTGGTCTGATATTCCGGCGGTAAAGCACCATCAGCTGTTTGAAATAAAGTCAGTGAATATTTTACAACCAGGCCCAGCGGCATTAACAGATGGCTTGCGCGAGTTACAACAAATTATTGCTGGTTGGGTAAAACAATATGGATAAAGTACTGTATTACGTGCACGACCCGATGTGCAGCTGGTGTTGGGCGTTTAATAAGGTTTGGGCAAAGGTGCAGGCGTCTTTAGCGAGTGATATTGAGGTGCGCTATGTGTTAGGCGGTTTAGCGCCTGATAGTGATGAGCCGATGGATATAGATTTACAACAGCGAATCAGTTCAGGCTGGTACCGTATTGAAGAAAAGGTTCCCAGCACGCAGTTTAACCATGATTTTTGGACGCTGTGTTCGCCAAGGCGATCGACCTACCCGTCATCTCGCGCGATCATTGCGGCGAGAATGTTAGATAGCGAATCGGAAAGGCGAATGTTGTTAGCGATTCAGCAAGCCTATTATTTGAAGGCTAAAAACCCAGCCGATGATGACGTGCTGATTGAATGCGCGCAGGATATAGGCTTGGATAGTCTAGCGTTTGCCGATGCGTTAAACAGCGTGTCGACACAACAGCAATTATTGGCTGAGATTAAGTTTGCTAGAAGCATGGGGGTTAGGAGTTTCCCAAGCTTGGTGCTGGAAACGTCTAATGAGAAGCGCGTATTGAGCTATGACTATAACGACCCAAGTGTTTTGCTATCTCAGCTGCTTTAATGCTTAGGTTATTGAATAACGCGTAGTTTTCCCGCTGCGCTTTTAATTAAGGTGACGTGATCGCCTTTGCTAAATAATATGTTGGGGTTAACTTCTTGTACAACGGACTGAATTTGGCCATTATTCATTTGTACTGTTATTTGCACGCCATTAGCTCGGTTGTATAGTGCTTCGGCTTTATTGCCGATAATGCCGCCAACCACCGCGCCTGCAACTGCGGCAGCAGAGCGACCACGACCGCCGCCGACGCTACTGCCGGCAATGCCGCCAATTAACCCGCCTGCAACTTTGCCCACGATATTGCCTTCTGAATCAATGGTTACCGCCTGAAGGTCAATAATAATGCCGCTGTTAACTTGTAACGACTGATTGGCTTCGCTGGTTGAGTAGCGCTGATTCGATGCGCCATATGGGTTAGGCCCTGCGCAAGCCATTAAAATGGTGCTGAGTATCAAAATAGATAGCGTTTTCATGGGAATCTCCTGTGTAAGGCTTATTTGCTTAGAGCCGATAGTTGCCGCATTGGTTCACTTACTGAGTAAGCTTGCAAAGTCCAAAGTGCCTTCTTTTTCAAAGGGTAGGTTGTATAACGAAATGGGGTTAGCAAGGGTGCCGTGGCTGAGGTGGCCTTGCAAACGAAAGTGCAGCGGCTTGTTATTGGATAGTGTTTGTAGCTGCTTGATAAGGCCAAGTGTATTGCTAACCAATGAGACGCTTAAAAACTGTTCTTCATAAGGCATAACATCGACCGACTGTTTGCTAACGCCGTGTGCAAACGCTGAGCCATTGATGTTTAGCGTATAGCTAAGGCCTTTAATAAAAAGCGGGAAGTCGTTAGTGTTTTGAATGCGCAGGGTTAATTCATATCGCTGCTCAAGCAATTGTGCGTCAATCAGTTGAAGGTTTTTGATGCTGATTTGTGGCGGTTCGGCGTGGTATGTGATGCCAGCACATCCGATAAGTGCGACGCTGATTGATAGCAACATGAGAAAACGGCTAATAAAGTGGTTCATACTCATCTCCATTGATATGTTCAATCTTATGCCAGCGGCAGGACGAATGAAAGAGTTTAAAACTGAATGCTCTCTTGCCCTTCAGCCCAAGGCGCGTATTTATGCATAATGCTGTCGAATAATTCAGAGGTTAGGTAATGGTCAAACCAACGGTGTAAATTGCTGTAAGGCGTTTGACGAAACCACTCAATATCAACGTGAGCGAATTGGCGAATAAAAGGGAAAATACCGAGGTCGGCGAGTGATGGTTGTTGATCGATCAGAAATTCGTGTTTTGCTAAACGCTGTTCTAATAACCTTAGAAAAGCTTCGGCCTGTGTTCGGTAATGTTCAGCTGGGAATTCGGGGAAGCGGTCGGCGTATTTGTAATGATCCAAATGTTTTTTAAAGTTATTATCATTCTCCTCAATCAATAGGTTCGCCTCTTGAACGCGTTGAGCATTGCCCCTGATGTGATCAGGGTCTTGCTGCAATGTTGCCCAATGTACGATGTCCCAGCTTTCATCTATCACATCTGCATTGGCTAATTGCAACACAGGCACGGTGGCTTTCGGCGATATAGCGAGCATTTGAGCGGGCTTGTTACGTAACACTACCTCACGCAACTGCACCGGTACGCCGCTGTACCTGATGGCAAGCCGAGCGCGCATGGCGTACGGACAGCGACGGAATGAGTACAGAACAGGTAAGGCAGGCATTAATAACCTCTATTAATGGTGGTGGCCGCCTGCGCCGTGTGCATGGCCGTGTGAAATTTCTTCTTGCGTTGCTTCACGAACATCCACGATATCGATATCAAAATGCAGTGTTTGACCGGCAAGCGGATGGTTAGTATCCACTTTGGCCATGAACTTACCGATTTTAACGATACTCACCTGACGCTGACCTTTCTCGGTATGTACCGTAGCGATCATCCCAGGGCGCCATTTTTTTGAACCGGCTAAATGCTTAACCGGAACACTTTGGATAGAGTCGTCTACACGTTCTCCGTAACCATCTTGCGGTTGGACAGTAACGTTGAATTTGTCGCCGGCTTGTTTTCCTTCTAGGGCGAGTTGCACGCCACGAATCATTCCGCCGTGACCTTGTAAGTAAGCGGTTGCGTCTTGCCCTGCGGAGCTTTCAACAACTTGGTCTTCGTCGTTTTTTAGTGTGTAGTGAAATCGTACAACGGTATCTTTAGTAATTTGCATAATCAATAGATCAGTTTTGAATAAGCGTCGATTTTACCATTCAAGCGGGGCGCTGAGTGTAAACTAAGCGGTATGAGGAAGATTGATTTACATACACATACGCTTGTTTCTGACGGCAAGCTAACGCCAAATGAACTTGTTGCAAGAGCGCAAGCCAATGGTGTGGATGTGCTGGCTATTACAGACCATGACACAGTAGCTGCTTATCAACAGTTGGCGGATATTAAGTGTGATGGAATGACTATTATTCCTGGTATCGAACTGTCTACACAATGGCGTGGGATTAACGTCCATATCGTGGGACTGAATTTAAATTTGGACAGCGAATCAATTATTGAAGGCGTTGCTCAGCAAGAAAGGGCGCGGAGTGATCGGGCCGTGTTAATAGCAAAGCGTTTAACGAAAGCTAGGCTGCCGATTAATTTCCAACAAGTTGAAGAAATTGCTAACCACTGTAATGTCGGGCGGCCGCACTTTGCGCAACACCTTGTTGATCTGGGGCTGGTTAAAGATATGTCGGCGGCCTTCAAAAAGTATTTGGGTAATGGAAAAATCGGTGATGTGAAGCAATGCTGGGCTGATTTGCCGCAAATAATTCAGTGGATTGTTGAGGCTGGCGGCGTTGCAGTGTTGGCGCACCCATTGAAATATAAAATGACGAGAACCAAGTTATCGCTGCTATTAGACGATTTTATTGAAGCAGGTGGGCGTGCTATGGAAGTTGTTTCTGGTAAGCAAACACAAGACGAAACTCGTTTTTTGGCGGGTCTTAGTATAGATAAAGGCTTATTAGCTTCGTGTGGTTCCGACTTTCATCAGCTGAGCCAGTGGAGTGATATCGGTTCTATGTCGGCTTTTCCTAAAGAGTGTGAGCCGGTTTGGACTGCATGGGAAAGTATTTAGTAGGCGTTAAGGCGAAACTCTATTTTTTGCTTAAAGGTAGATAACGAATTAAAACGGCTGGCGGGAAACTGCCATGTTTTGATGGTTTTTAAAGCAGACCGATCTAAAGCCGACGAGCCAGAGCTTTGAATGATAATGGCTTGATTAACGTGTCCATCATTAGCAACTGAAATTTCGAAAATAACGATTCCTTCTGTTCCCCTGCGCCTAGCGATTGAGGGGTATTTTGGTTTTGGTTGGTAGGTAGGCTGCGGTGAGGTAAAGGTGGCGGGTTTACTAACAGGCACAGGTAATGGCGAGGCTGCTTTTTTTGGAATAATTTTAGGCGGTACAGGCTTAATTACTTTTTTTACTGGTTTTACGCTAATTTTCTTGGGCGATGGCGCCTGAGTGACGACTTTGCGCTTTTTTATTACTTTTGGCTTAGGTTTGATCGGTTGAATAGGCGGTGGAGTAACCGGTGTGGGTTCAGTTAGCAAGACACTGACTCTTTTTGCAGGCATGCTGTCGATATCTTCCGTTGCAAAGATACCGGTTTTGTAGGCAAAAGCTGCTAGAGCAGCGTGCACAATAAGGGAGATGAGGATAAACAAAAGCGCCGATTTGGGCTTATAAACAAGAGTCCCCCATGAATAAGTGGTACTGCTCATGGCGCGCTATTAAACCTTTTTAGGCTCCATTGATAAAGTGACTGGTTGGCTCGCTGGCTTTGCTAATCGTTTATCAATGACGTTCTTTAATGCGATGAGTAGGCCCAAACCAATGAAAGCGCCCGGTGGTAAAATAGCGAGCAAGAAACCTTCATAATCGTCAATGACGTAAATCGTCATGTCTCTGGCGGCTTCGCCAAACATTAGATGAGCGTTTGAAAATAGGGTGCCAGAACCCAGCATCTCGCGCGCCGCACCTAAGATAACGAGGGCGCAAGTAAAACCAAGCCCCATAGCCAGTCCGTCAACACAGGAGGCGCCCAGTGGGTTTTTCGAGGCGAAGGCTTCGGCGCGACCAATAATGGAGCAGTTGGTGACGATGAGGGGAATAAAAATACCGAGTATTAAATATAGTTCGTAGAAGAATGCGTTCATAATCAGCTCAATTGCCGTCACAATCGATGCAATTATCAACACAAAAACCGGCAGTCGTATTTCGCTACCAACTTGTTGGCGAACCAAAGAGACAATGGCATTGGATAAAATAAGGGTTAATGTGGTGGCGATGCCAAGCCCTAAGCCGTTAATAACCGTGTTGCTTACGGCTAATAAGGGGCAGAGCCCAAGCAAGGCAACAAATGCTTGGTTGTTATCCCAAAGGCCATTTTTTAAAATTTGTTTATAGCTATCCATCGGTATTCACTAGCGCATCATGATTTGCTTGGTAGTATTGTAAGGTTTTTAACACCATTTTGACGATGGCGCGTGGCGTTATGGTGGCCCCAGTAAATTGGTCGAACTCGCCACCATCTCGTTTTACCCGCCAATTTTTAATGTCTGGGTTTTGTAACGAGAGGCCATTGAATGAGTAAACCCAGTCACTTTTATTGGTGTCTATAGCGTCCCCTAAGCCTGGCGTTTCATGGTGTGAGACTGCGCGAACGCCGATTAGTTCGCCATTTTCCTGAATGGCTACCAGAAGTTTAATAGAGCCATTGTATCCGTCGGGTGCGGTTGGAGCAGCGACTATTGCAATCAATTGTTTACCCTTGAAGGCTCGATAAACGGTTACCTCATGTTCGCTACCAAATGCGCTACTATCGGAAATCTTTAAGGGCTTTTCTAATAAATCATTGTCGTATAGCTCATCTGGGATGAGTTCGCGTAAATTCTTTAAAACAAACAGCCGCTCATTTTCCGCAATTTTTTCGTGAGTAACCGAATGTGTAAAAGACACTAAGCCGATGCCGATGAGCGAAAATAGGCCCAGCACCCAGCCAGATTTGATGATTAATGTCTTGTTATTAGCCATGTTAGTTGTGCCCGTAAACGCGAGGCCGCGTGTAGTGGTCGATTAAAGGCACGGCCATATTGATCAATATAACGGCAAAGGCGATACCTTCAGGGTAGCCACCCCATGTGCGAATAATGTAAGTTAAAACGCCAATCAGTGCGCCGTAAATAAAACGACCTTTTAATGTCGTTGCTGCTGTGACAGGGTCGGTGGCGATAAAAAACGCACCCAATATTGCGCCGCCACTGAGTAAATGGAAGGCTGGTGATGGCGTGAGGCCCGGGTCAAGCAGGTAAAAAAACAGGCTTATGACAAGCAAACCAGATAATAATCCGGCGGGGATGTGCCAGCTAATGATTTTTTTAAATAATAAAAAGATACCGCCAAGTAAATAAGCAATAGACACCCATTGCCAACCTTCTCCAGCGATTGAACCAAAGATTGAGGAGGTTTTAATTTCCGCCGTTGTTTGGTTTAAGCCGAGCAGCGTTTTCATTTCATCTAGAGGCGTGGCCGCGGTTATCGCGTCAACCAGCTCGTTGTTTGAATGCGTACCGAAAATGATAACAAAGAGGTCAGAAAAGCTGCTGCCGCTTGGCAGTAATGAATGAGGTAGCATCCATACGGTCATGCTTTTCGGGAACGACACCATCAACACGGCAAAGGCGACCATTGCGGGGTTGAACGGGTTGTAGCCCAAGCCGCCGTACAAGTGTTTAGCAATAACGATGGCAATAAATGCGCCAATAAAGGGGATCCACCACGGTGCTAAGGTGGGTAAAGCTAAGGCGAGTAATACAGCAGTAACGACGGCGCTTAAGTCACTAACAAACGGTAAAATAGGGCGACCGCGAAGGTAGAGCATACATGCTTCAGCGGCAACGGCTGTTGAAACGCAAATAATGATATTGAATAGTACGCCATAGCCGAACTGCCAAACCATGGTGAATATGCCCGGTGCTAATGCAGCAAGTACCCATAGCATCATTTTTTGAATGCTATTTTGCGGGGCAATAAAGGGCGCGTTTGAGGTTAAAAAATGCACGGTTTAGCTCTTTTTCTCGGTGACGGTTTGTTTTTTTGCTTTAGATCGACTGATAGCCGCATCAATTTCATCCTTAGCAGGTTTGTTTTTTAAAGCGGCCTTCTTTTTGCGTGATCTTTCGGCGCGTTCTGCCTTGTCACGTGCTAGTCGGGCATCGCGTGCTTCAAAACGCTCACGCGCAATATCGGACAAATGCTTTTCATGGTTTTGTACTTTTAGAGCGCTTTTTGCGTATCGAAAATGTTGGGTTAATGGAATGTGACTCGGGCACACAACATCACAACAACCGCATTCAATGCAATCAAATAGGTTAATACTTTCGGCTTTCTCTAATTGTTCCGAGCGACTATACCAATAGAGTTGCTGCGGAAGCAACGTTGTCGGACAAGCGCTGGCACATAGACCGCAACGGATGCAAGGCATGGCTTGTTTATCGGTAATGGCTTCGTGTTTACTGGCCACTAGAATACAGTTAGTGGCTTTAACCACGGGTATTTCATCGTTTAATAAGGCAAAACCCATCATTGGGCCGCCCATAATTAACCGTTCAGCGTGTTCGGTATAGCCGTGGCAGACCTCGATAAGTGTGCTGATCGGGGTGCCAACACGTACTTCAAGGTTGTGTGGTGTCTTAACGCCTTCACCGGTCACGGTAATGATTCTTGAGGTCAGTACCTTGCCCGCAATAACCGCTTGCTGAATGGCGTGAACAGTGCCCACATTGATTGAAACAATGCCGATGTCGGCAGGTATCTCGCCGCTGGGAACTTCTTTTCCAGTTAAGGTTTTAATCAGTTGTTTTTCGCCGCCAGTTGGGTAAATGGTTGGAATTTGTGCAGCGCTAATAATGGGGTTGTTATTGTTTGCAACGGCCGTTTGAATCGATTTGAAGGTATCGGGAACATTGTCTTCAATAGCGATAATGGCTTTTTTTGCACCCAACATATGCAGCAGTATCTCAACACCTTCGATAACGCGATCGGCGCGCTCTTTTAATAAACGGTCGTCACAAGAAATATACGGCTCGCATTCAGCGCCGTTTAGGATGAGGGTTTCAATGTGACGGGTCTTACTTTGGTTGTCGAGTTTAATCGCGGTCGGAAAGGCCGCACCGCCTAAGCCAACGATACCGGAGTCGCGGATAATGGCAATTAAATCGGCGACTGATAATTGTCGAAAATCGGCGCAAGGTTCAGCGGCTACTTCTTCATCAAGGCCGTCTGTTTTAATGCTAATACAAGGCGCAGAAAAGCCAGAAGGGTGTGGAATAAGCTGGTCGGAAATGTCGCTAACAATACCGGAGCTTCCGGCATGAATCGGTGCGCTAATGAGACCTTGAGCGTCGGCAATTTTTTGACCACGCAGCACTTTGTCGCCAACTTCAACCAGTGGAGTAGCCGCGTTGCCGATGTGTTGGCGTAACGGGTAAACGAGGGTAGCGGGCACAGGTGCGGATTCGATAGGTAGATTGACGGATTCGTTTTTGTGCTCTGCCAACGAAGGTAGTCCGCCATTAAAGCGCCAAAGTTTCATGATGTTGCCTTTTGTTGGGCTTTTTCGGGCTTGTCCCATTGCCAAAGTGCCAGTGTTTTTGCCAGCGGTTCCATGCTAATGCATTCGACCGGGCACGGTGACAGGCATAATTCACAACCGGTGCATTCCGCCTCAATCACGGTGTGCATATGTTTTGGCGCGCCTAAAATGGCGTCCACGGGGCAGGCTTGAATGCATAATTTACAACCAATGCAGATGTCTTCATCGATAACCGCAACTAAGGTGGCTTGTTCAACGCCATTTTCTTCGTTAAGCGGCTTTGCTTCAACGCCGAGTAGATCTGCCAATGCTGCAATGCCTGCTTCGCCGCCAGGAGGACATTGATTAATATCCGCTTCGCCATCAGCGATGGCCTGAGCGTAGGGTCGGCAACCGGGGAAATTACATTGCCCGCACTGAGTTTGCGGTAGCACGGCGTCAATTTGGTCAACAATGGGATTGCCTTCTACTTTAAAACGAATGGCGGCGTAACCCAGCAAAATGCCGAGGCCTGCGAACAGCGCAATAAGAATGAAAAAAGACATCGTTAGAATTTCACCAAGCCAGAAAAGCCCATAAAAGCAACCGACATTAGGCCCGCGGTAATTAGTGCAATAGCATTGCCCCTAAAGGGTTCGGGGACATCGGATACGGTAATGCGCTCGCGTATAGTGGAAAAAAGAACCAATACTAATGAGAAGCCGATGGCAGCACCGAAACCATACAAAGCAGACTCTATAAAGCCATGGTCTTCTTGCACGCTCAATAGCGCAACACCGAGCACCGCGCAATTAGTGGTAATTAGCGGTAGGTAAATGCCCAATACTTGATAGAGCAAAGGACTGGTTTTATGTACGATCGCTTCGGTCATTTGCACCACCACCGCTATCACAACAATAAAGGTGATTGTGCGTAGGTATTCTAAGCCCAGCGGTTCCAGTAAATATTGGTTGGCTAAATAGCTGCAAACGGATGCAAGTGTTAATACGAAGGTTGTTGCTAAACCCATGCCCATAGCGGTTTCTAGCTTGTTTGAAACGCCCATAAAAGGGCACAAGCCGAGAAATTTCACCAATACAAAGTTGTTAACCAGTATGGTGCTAACTAAGATGAGTAGGTATTCAGACATAGGGTCACTGATGTTTTTTGGCTAGTATAGCCTTAATAGCTTAGGTGATATAAGTTCACGCCAATCTCATATATCGATTAAGAATATAAAGTTAACTCTTTATTCAATAAAGGAATTATAGGCTTTTTCTATAAAATGCTCAATATCCGATAAAGGCGGGCCTATTATTACTTAATCCGCATACCTGCTGTTGCGCCGTCATCGGGCGACAATAACCAAATATCGCCACCGCCTGGTCCGGCGGCTAGTACCATGCCTTCGGATACGCCAAAACGCATTTTTCGGGGCTTGAGGTTGGCAACCATCACGGTGAGCCTGCCTTCAAGATCTTCTGGCGAATAGGCGGACTTTATACCCGCGAGTACTTGCCGTTTTTCGTCGCCAAGGCTAAGCGTTAGGCGCAATAGTTTATCCGCTTCTTCAACGTGCTCAGCTTTTTCAATCAGAGCCACACGGAGGTCGATTTTAGCAAAGTCATCAAATTCAATCATGTCGCTTTTCTCGGTTGTTTCTTTAGCGATTTTTTTAGCTTTTTTGGGCGCGGGTGTTTTTTCTAAACTTTCTTTAGACGCTTCAATTAAGGCGGCTAACTTGTCTGGGTCAACGCGAGTCATTAAGGGTTTGAATTTATTGATGCTGTGATCGGTTAGCGGCGATAACTGCTCTGGCCAGCTAAGGCTAGCTACATTGAGGAATGTCTCTGCTTTACCCACCATCTCCGGAACAACCGGTTTTAAGTAGCTGGCGATCACATAGAAAAGGTTAATGCCTACGCTACAAATAGCATGCAACTGTTCATCTGCGCCGTCCTGTTTAGCAACGACCCACGGTTGTTTGTCATCAATATATTGATTAGCTTTGTCAGCCAGTGCTGAGATGGCGCGCATGGCCTTGCCGTATTCGCGTGTTTCGTAGTGCTCGGCGATATTGTCGCTAGCATCAACGAATGTTTGGAATAGCTCGGGTTCGGCGCACTGTGCAGAGAGTTTTCCGTCAAATCGTTTTTTGATAAAGCCGCTACAGCGACTGGCAATATTAACGACTTTGTTGACCAAGTCGGTATTCACACGTTGGCTGAAGTCTTCAAAGCTCAGGTCGATATCTTCTACGCGGCTAGAGAGTTTAGCGGCAAAGTAATAACGCAAATACTCAGGGTTTAGGTGATCTAAATAGGTGCGAGCCTTGATAAATGTGCCGCGTGACTTAGACATTTTTTCGCCATTAACGGTTAAAAACCCGTGTGAAAAAATGGCCGTCGGTGTTCTAAAGCCAGCGCCGGTTAACATGGCCGGCCAAAATAGCGCATGGAAATAAACAATATCCTTGCCGATGAAGTGATACAGCTCAGTATTGCTGTCTTTGCCCCAATATTCATCAAAGTCTAAGTCAGTTTTATCGCATAAATTTTTGAAGCTGCCCATATAGCCGACGGGCGCATCCAGCCAAACATAGAAGAATTTGCCCGGTGCATTAGGTATTTCAAAACCAAAGTAGGGCGCATCACGAGAGATATCCCAATCTTGTAGCCCGCTTTCAAACCATTCGTTTAATTTGTTCGCAACTTGTTCTTGTAAGTGGCCAGAATGGGTCCACTCTTTCAGCATGGCTTCAAAGTCAGCCAGTTTGAAAAAGTAATGCTCGGAGTCTTTATCGATAGGTTTTTCGCCAGAAACAGCCGATACTGCATTGATTAGGTCTGTAGGCGAATAGGTTGCGCTACAAACTTCGCAATTATCGCCGTATTGATCGGCGGCGCCACATTTTGGGCATTCACCTTTAATGAATCGATCCGGCAAAAACATGTTTTTAACGGGGTCATACGCCTGCGTGATGGTGCGGCTATCAATGTGCCCTTGTTCATGAAGACGGTTGTAGATGAGCTCGGCGTATTGGCGCGTTTCATCTGAATGGGTGCTGTAAAAGTTATCGAATGATACGTTAAAGTCAGCAAAATCAGCGTTATGTTGCGTCCATGTGTCGGCAATCAGTTGCTCCGGTGTGATGCCTTCTTGTTGTGCTCTAAGCATAATGGGCGTGCCGTGAGCATCATCAGCGCAAACGTAATGGCAGCTGTGGCCGCGCTGCTTTTGGAAGCGCACCCAAATATCGGTTTGGATGTATTCAACTAAATGACCAATATGAATGGGGCCGTTGGCGTAAGGCAAGGCGCTGGTAACAAGGATTTTTCTAATTTCTGTTGACATAAGTTATGGCTATAAATACGGATACCTAAACACAAAACGGTGAGTCGTTATTTAAGTTTACGTTTAAGGGTTGAATTGTTTGGCGCTATTGTCCCATAAAATCATCGTTATAGGAGGGCGTGTTGTTAAAGCGGGGTTGTTAGTGGGGCATTCGGGTGCAGAAATTTAAGTCGATGGTCGGTTTTTATACCAACCATAGACTGATGAGCTTGGGCTTAAATAGTTATTTAAAAATGCAATTCTTGGCGAAATCAGCCGTTTGATTTGAAGTCCAGTCTGCTTTATCTTTTGCCTTCATATCGGTACACCAAGCTTCGCTGCCAACTTCTGGAGCGCAGGCGCTGAGTGATACTAGAAAAGTGGCGGCGAGTGCAGTAAAAATGCTTTTTTTGATAATATCCATGATGTCCTTATTCTTAAAGTGAGGTTTGAGTACGTGCAATCTTGAAAGCTGATATTACTAAAGTTAACTGCATGGGTGTTAACCATTTTTCAGTCAGGGGGTAAAAAGTTTATGACCGCTTAATTCCAGTCAGCTGTTTTAGCCAGCGTCTAAAGTCTGCAAAATAGCTGAAAAACGTATAGAATGGAGCGTTTTATTGCGTGACTAATTGGAGCAAAAATGAGTGAGTTGTCAGTAACAGACATAGAGCAGCATCTAAAAGAGTTCATAGACCCACTAACGGGTAACAGTATTTTGCCTAATAAGGCGTTAAAAAACTTAACGCTAGTCAATGGTGAGCTCAGAGTGGAAGTAGTTCTTGGTTACCCAGCAGCGGGCATTAAAAACCAATTAGAAGCCGATATCAGTGCTCATTTGCAGCAACTTGAAGGTGTTAAAAGTGCCGATGTAACAATCAGTTGGCTGATTAAGCCTCATGCTGTTCAAAAAGGTATTAAACCGATGGTTGGCGTGAAAAATATGGTTGCAGTTGCCTCAGGCAAAGGTGGCGTAGGTAAGTCAACGACATCTGTTAACTTGGCCTTGGCGCTCCTTGCTGAAGGGGCGCGCGTTGGTATTCTTGATGCTGACATTTACGGGCCAAGCCAGCCCACTATGCTAGGTGTTTCCGGTCGCCCTAGTTCACCAGATGGTAGAACCATTCAACCGATGGAAGGGCATGGCTTGCAGGTTATGTCGGTCGGCTTTTTAGTCGATGAAGACACCCCAATGATTTTGCGTGGCCCTATGGTGACACAAGCCTTAGGCCAGTTGTTGAATGATACGAATTGGGATGATCTCGATTATTTGATCATTGATATGCCGCCGGGTACTGGTGATATTCATTTGACCTTAGCTCAGACCGTCCCCGTGACAGGTTCGGTGGTTGTTACGACGCCGCAAGATATCGCTTTGATTGATGCGAAGAAGGGGCTGAAAATGTTTGAAAAGGTGGATATCCCAGTACTTGGGATCATTGAGAATATGAGTTTACATATCTGCTCAAACTGTCAGCACGAAGAGGCTATCTTTGGACAAGGCGGTGGTGAGGCAATGGCAAAAGAATACGGTGTGGAATTCTTAGGTGCGTTACCGTTAGATATTTCTATTCGCACTAGCACAGACAGTGGTAAGCCGACGGTTGCTGCTGACCCAGAGAGCCAAATTTCGGGCATTTATAGAACGATGGCGAGAAAGCTAGCGGCTTCGTTATCGGTTAAGGCGAAAGACTTTAGCAGTAAAATTCCAAATATTGTTATTAATTAATCGGGTCTAGAAATGGGTATTAAGTCAGATAGTTGGATTCGTCGTATGGCGCAAGAGAAACAAATGATTGAGCCGTTTGAATCACACCAAGTTCGAAATTCGGATGAAGGTCGAGTGATTTCTTACGGCACGTCGAGTTATGGTTACGATATTCGTTGTTCTGATGAATTTAAAATTTTCACGAACATCAACTCAGCGATCGTTGACCCTAAAAACTTCGATGAAAACAGTTTTGTAGATATTAAGTCGGATGTTTGTATTATTCCGCCTAACTCTTTTGCCTTGGCCAGAACAGTGGAGTACTTACGAATTCCGCGTGATGTATTGACTATTTGTTTGGGAAAATCGACCTATGCACGTTGCGGCATTATTGTTAATGTCACCCCGTTAGAGCCTGAATGGGAAGGGCACGTGACGTTGGAGTTTTCAAACACGACGCCGCTACCGGCAAAAATTTACGCTAACGAAGGCGTTGCGCAAATCTTATTTTTAGGTGCAGATGAGATTTGTGAGACCTCGTATGGTGACCGCGGCGGTAAGTATCAAGGTCAAACGGGCGTCACACTGCCAAAGGCTTAATCGTTTACAGCTAGATTAATGTTCAAATGTGACCGTCAATAGGCGCATTTCAAACGTGCCGTATTTTTTCTCGCGTTGGAGAAGTACCGGTAAGTAATGTAAGTCTTTGGCGCACCAATAATAAGTTATTAGTGGTTTGTCGTCTTTTTTGCGGGCCAATTTAATGGTGTCATAAGAAGTCTTCCCTAGTTTGATTGTTTCGTTTCCTAGGTGGGAGAAGGTGTATGTTTTTAATCTTCCACCGTCTGCGATTTGATAGCTTAATGATTGCCCAGAGTCGTTTAAGTCCAGCATTAAAGCGACTTGCATTAGCGCCTTGTCTAGCACGCCTTTTGTGAGAGGCAAGGTCCAGTCGTGTCCCTTTGAGGAATTAGTTAAGGTTAATTCTTGCCAGTTAAAGTGTAAGCCTATATTTCTTTGCTCATCGCCCAGCGATTGTGCATATTGATAAGATAAGGGCCTGATATGTTCCTCGGTTAGTTCAAATAGGCTGGTTTCAAGTACGTCATCGTCACGAACGAAGGCGAGTAAGCCGCTGGTTTGAGTGGATGAGCTGAGCCGATACTGATTATTCGCTAAGGGCGTAACAGACAGCGAAACTCGACCAATTTCAACTTTATTATGACTGAGTTTATATTCCGCCTTAAATATTGGTACTGAATGGTTGACCGCCAAAGCACCAGTGGAAGATAAAACAAAGAAGAGGCAGAGAAGACAAAGATCGAATTTTTTTAGCAACAAATTCATTTTTCTGGTTTACATATAATCCATTACTACGGGGCCGGCCATTTTTTTACCGTCCATGTAAACGTCATCGTCTTTGAGTTTGATCCGACCCTCAGCGAGCCAGCTAATGGCTGTTGGGTAAATCAGGTGTTCTTTGGTTTTAATGCGAAGTTCAAGGCTCTCGGGGCTATCGCTGGGTAAAACGGGAAGGCGCGCTTGCAGTACAACGGGGCCACCGTCTAGGTCAGAATTAACAAAATGTACACTGCTGCCATGCAAAGGTTCGCCATCATCCATCACGCGTTGGTGTGTGTGCATGCCTTTATATTTTGGCAGTAGAGAAGGGTGAATGTTGATCAACTTACCATAATAATGATCGACAAACTTATCACTAAGAATGCGCATAAAACCAGCTAAAACGACCAAATCTGGCTCGTATTGATCGATGAGTTTTTGTAAATCATGGTCAAAAGCTTCGCGTGAGGCGTAGCCAGTATGGTCTAGGACATGGGTTGGAATGGCCGCTTCTTCAGCGCGGCCTAAGCCCATGACGCCTGCTTTATTGCTAATGACGGCACTGATAGTGGCGGGCAAGCCAGTATCTATGATCGATTGTAGAGTGGTTCCTGAACCCGATAGTAAGACGATAATGCGGTAATCGGAGTGCATGACGGGTTATAGGTATTGAACCTTAGGCTCGCCATCCGCTTCAGCAATGTCGCCGATGATATACGCGGACTCGCCGCTTTCGGTTAGCTGTGCCATGACGGCCTCTACATTTTCTTTTGCGACACAAACCACCATGCCGATGCCGCAGTTAAAGGTTTTAAGCATTTCCTCATCGCTAATATTGCCTTCTTCTTGTAACCAATCAAATAGGGCAAGCGTTGGCCAGCTACCTAAGGTCACATTGGCAACGGTGTTGTCTGGTAATACGCGAGGTAGGTTCTCGGTGATGCCGCCGCCGGTAATATGGGCCAGTGCATGGATAGGCTGTTTGCTGATCAACTCAAGCAGCGACTTCACATAAATGCGAGTAGGCTCGAGTAAAACCTCTGCTAATGGTTTGTTATCCAAGGTTTGATCGAGGCTGTCTTGAAGCTCAATGACTTTCCGAATGAGAGAGTAACCGTTCGAATGTGCGCCAGATGAAGCGAGTCCGATTAAGACGTCGCCAACAGCAACGCTTGAGCCGTCGATAATGTTGTCTTTCTCTGCAATGCCAACACTGAAGCCAGCTAAGTCGTAATCTTCGCCTTCATACATGCCAGGCATTTCGGCTGTCTCACCGCCAACTAAGGCAGCACCGGCTAATTCGCAGCCTTTACCGATGCCGGAAATAACATCGCTAGCGACATCCAGGTTCAGTTTGCCAGTTGCATAATAATCTAAAAAGAACAGCGGTTCTGCGCCGGTGACGATGATGTCATTCACGCACATGGCCACTAAATCAATGCCAATGGTGTCGTGCTTGTTGAGCATCATAGCTAATTTTAGCTTGGTGCCAACGCCATCAGTGCCCGATACAAGCACAGGTTTTTTATAGCGATCGAGAGGCAGTTCAAATAAAGAACCAAAGCCACCAAGCCCAGACATGACACCCGGTCGTTGAGTTCGCTTTGCAATGGGTTTAATCCGTTCTACGAGTTGCGCGCCAGCATCAATATCTACGCCAGCGTCTTTATAGCTTAAGCCGTTTTTCGAGTCGCTCAAAATCAATTCTATTAGGTTGTAAAAAAGAGGATTATATCAGTTGAGTTAATTGTTGGCAGTAATAGGGCTAACTATATTATGCTATGGCTTATGTTAATAAAGGTTGTTCAAGTGTGACGATACGTTTTTTGATTGGATTTTTGTTGCTTCTATTATCGCTGCCGCTATATGCAGTACAGCTAGAAGGCTTATACACTGCGTCAGTGGCTGTAGATGACCAGACGCAATCGACGCGTAGTGCGGCGATTGGATTGGCATTGAATAAAGTCGTGCAAAAGGTATCTGGCCGACGCAGTGCGCTGAGTAATGTCGCGTTACAGGCAGCATTGTCTAATGTAGGCTCATATGTCGAACAATTTCAATATAAACAAAGAGACGATGAGCCGGGCTATTGGCTGATTATTCGTTTCCAAAAAGCCGCTTTAGACCGTACCTTGCAACAGTTTGACGTGCCGGTTTGGGGCGGCAATAGGCCGGATATACTGTTATGGCTTGCGGTAGATGATGCTGAGCAGCGTTATATTGCTAGTACTGAATTGGATGGAGAAGTAGCTGAACTGGTTAAGCAACAAGCATTGGAGGCAGGTTTGGCGGTGACCTTGCCCTTGCTTGATTTGGCAGACCAAAGGGCCTTAAGTTTTAACGATGTGTGGGCTGGTTTTCCTGATCAGTTACGGCGTGCTTCGCAACGCTATAGCGTTAAGCAAGTGATGTTTGGCCGGCTTTTAAAAAGCAAGGGGGCTTGGCGACTTAACTGGACATTGATGAGCGAAGAAGGGCAAAAAGTGGGGCTTGAACAGTCAAACGATGTGGCCATTATTTTGCAGCAGACTTTTGCGCAAGTATCCGAGAGTTTGGCGGATATTTATGCGCCTTATGGCGTAACGATGTTGGACCGCCAGCTGAGGATGGACGTGAGCGGTGTGAAAGATTTAACCCAATTTGTTCAGGTAACGAGTTATTTATCATCACTTGATATGGTGAAAAAACTGGCTTGGAATCAGCTGAATGATAATAAGGTTACATTGGAACTAACGATATCGGGTGATGTAACGGTGTTGAAAGATATTATTGCGTTGAATGAAGTGCTGATACCAGAATTTTTCCCAAGGGGCGTAACGCCTGTTCAGCTCGATATGTACGTAAATCCTAGTCAGCCGCCTGAGCCGACGCTCTATTATCGAGCCAACTAAATGACCAGGAAGGATATACCTAATTTGATTAGTGGCATTAGGATAATTCTGGTGGTGCCAATTGTTTATTTGTTGCTAGGTGAGAACTATAAGATGGCGCTGGTGCTATTTATTGTTGCGGGTCTATCAGATGCGTTGGATGGTTTTTTAGCTAAGCGCTTTGGTTGGACTAGTCTGCTGGGGTCTTTTCTTGACCCTTTGGCTGACAAGCTATTACTCGTCTCTTGTTTTCTAGTTTGTGTGTTTACTGGGTTAGTGCCTGTTTGGTTGTTCGTGTTGATTTTGGTGCGTGACTTAATTGTTGCGTTTGGCGCATTGGCATACCATTTTATGTTTGAAGAGTTTCATGGCTCACCACCGTTTTCCAGTAAATTAAATACCACGTTTCAAATCATTTATTTGGTGATGTTAATATCAAGCCAAGGCATTATTAATATACCGGCAAACTGGATAGAGTTCGTGCTGTATTCGGTTGCGGCAACGACCGCTATTAGTGGTTTAGAATATATTTGGGTTTGGGGTTTGAAGGCTTGGGACATTAAAGTTAAGGGTTAGCATGGGTAACGAGAATAATAAATACGGTTTGATTTTTATTGCCTTGGTAGGCGTTATTTACCTGCTGTCGCCTATTTTGATGCCGTTTTTAAGTGCAGCGCTCTTGGCTTACTTGGGTAATCCAGTTGTGGATTGGCTAGAGAAAAATAAATGGCACCGGACTCTGGCGGTGACGTTAGTTTTTGCCATTATCTTTACGAGCTTAACGACGGTTGTCATCATTCTGCTGCCGCTAATAGAGCAGCAAGTCTCAGCGTTAATAGAAAAAGTACCGGCCATTATTGGTTGGGCTAAAGAAATAGCCTTGCCTTGGTTGCAACTGCGCTTAAGTGTGTTTGGCCAAGTTGATAGTGATAAGTTACAGCAAACATTACAAGAAAATATCGGTGGGGCCGGCAGTGTTTTAGCGAGTGTGTTCGGCTCTATCAGCTCATCGGGGATGGCGCTTTTGTCTGGCTTGGCTAATATTGTATTGGTCCCCGTCGTTACGTTTTATTTTCTGCGAGATTGGAATGCCATGGTTGCAAAAACACATGATACGTTTCCTCGTCGAATGGAAGGAAAGCTAACGGCAATTACGCAGGAAGTTGATTCTGTTTTAGGAGCCTTTTTTAAAGGACAAGTTCTGGTGATGATAAGTTTGGCGATTATTTATTATGCGGGGCTTTCTTTGGCGGGTTTGGAGTTCGCCTTGTTGATTGGTTTGTTGATTGGGCTGGTCAGCTTTGTACCGTATTTAGGCCTAATTATCGGCGTCGTTTTGGCCTGCGCCGCATCTATTTTTCAGCTCCATGATGCCAGTGGCTTATTGCCAATACTAATAGTGTTTGGCGTGGCCCAAATGTTAGAAAGCGTTGTGTTAACGCCGATATTGGTTGGCGATAAGATCGGGCTGCACCCAGTCGCTGTTATTTTTTCGGTGATGGCTGGCGGACAATTGTTTGGTTTTACGGGTGTTTTATTGGCGTTACCGGTCGCGGCAGTTTTATTGGTACTACTGCGGCATGCTAATAAGCAATATAAAGAGAGCGAGTTGTATACGAATACATAAAAAAAGGCGCCTAGAAAGGCGCCTTTTTTATCGTAATAAGCAGTGACTATAGGTTTTGTGCAACAAAGTCCCAGTTCACTAAAGCCCAAAACTTGTCCATGTAAGCAGGACGAGCGTTGCGGCAATCGATGTAATAAGCGTGTTCCCAAACATCGCAAGTTAGTAAAGGAGTTTGTCCCGATGTTAATGGCGTACCTGCATTGCTAGTTTGAACAATTTCAAGTTTGCCGTCAGCATTTTTAACTAACCAGCACCAGCCAGCGCCAAATAAATTGATTGATTTGTCTGTGAATTCAGCTTTGAATGCGTCAACAGAGCCATAAGCTTCGTTAATAGCGGCTAGTAAATCGCCAGTTGCTTCTGTGCTGTTAGGTGTTAAGCAATTCCAGTAAAACGTGTGGTTCCAGATTTGCGCAGCATTGTTGAAAACAGGGCCAGAAGAGTTTTTAACGATATCTTCAAGGCTTGAGTTTTCGAACTCTGTTCCAGGGATAAGGCCGTTAAGTTTAGTGACGTATGTTGCGTGATGTTTGCCGTGATGAAATTCAAGAGTTTCTTGAGAAATATGTGGTGCTAATGCGTCAATTGCATAAGGTAGAACAGGTAATTCATGTGCCATGATAGTTGAGCCTTTTGTGGTTAAGTTATGCGCTAAGCGCGTTAAAAAATTGACCGTTTAAGATAGTGCTGTTAGGAATAAAAAGCAATATATTCTTGACGTTAAAGGAGTGTCAAATAATAGAACGAAACGGGCCTAGTAAATCAAGCCCGCAATAATATCGCTCGGTTGCTATTGTTTGTCACAAGTTGCGCTGTGCAAGTGAATGTCTTGTTGTGGGTATGGGATGCTAATACCTTCGTCATCAAATCGCAGTTTGATGCTTTCAAGCAAGTCGAAGTGTACACCCCAGTAATCGGCAGAGTTGACCCACGGGCGTACGGCAAAATTCACACTACTATCCGCTAGTTCAAGCAAGCCAATAGTGGGCGCAGGGTCTTTTAGAATCCGCTCATCGTTTTGCATGAGCTCATCTAAAATTGATTTGGCTTTTTTTATGTCATCGTCATAGCCGATGCCAATAACTAGGTCGATACGGCGAGTGGGTTTGCTTGAATAATTAACAATATTCCCGCCCATTAAGGCGTCATTCGGGATGATGATGGTTTTGTTGTCCCCAGTACGTAGCACGGTATTAAATATGTGAACCTCTTCCACGATGCCAGAAACGCCAGCGCCTTCGATAAAATCGCCCTGTTTGAACGGGCGGAAGATGATCATTAACACGCCGGCCGCAAAATTGGACAATGAGCCTTGAAGTGCTAGGCCAATAGCAAGGCCTGCAGCACCTAATATGGCGATGAAGGAAGTGGTTTGAATGCCCAGCTGGCCAAGAGCAGCAATGATAATGAAGGCGAGTAGAGCGGCATAAACTATATTCGTGGTAAACGAAATTAGAATAGGGTCAGATTTGCCCTTTGACATTGTCCTAGTAATGCCGGACCTAACGATATTCGCTACCATTTTACCGATAATAAATATTGCGAGCGCAGCGATTACTTTAAGTCCATAAACGGTCAGTAATTCTTGAATTTGTTTGAGGGCGTCTTCGGATAGTAAATTTTCCATTTCAATATCTCTTTTTAATGTAGGTAAAGTTTAAGGGGTGAATACCTTCTTTAATAAATCTGTTGTTCGCGCAGCTGGGTTTTCACGAATCAGTTTTTCTTGTTCTGCAATGCGTATGAACATGGCGTCTACTGCTTTTTGTGCGACGAAGGTATCAAGATCAGGTGATTGCGAGGCGAGCATGTCACCTAGTGAGCCAGAGTGGGTAATTAATAATTTGTAACTTGATGTAACCCCGGATGTATCGGTTGCTTGTTTTACGATGGGCAGGAATTTTGCTAATAATTTCTCTGCGTTATGCTGCTTAAAATATTCGGTTGCTGCGTCGTCTGCGCCATTTAGGATTTTTGCAGCGTCATCAATGCTCATTTGTTGGATGCTGTTGGAAAAGATAGTTGCAGCTTCAGGCGCGGCTCGTTCTGCTGCCCTGTTGAGGGTGGTCTGGAAGTTATCAACCAAATTACCTTGGCCAAGCAGCCTCAGTGAAGAAGCAATGGCTTGTAGGCTGTTTGGGATGGGAACTTTTACATCGGCACTATTTAAGAAGCCGCCGTCAGTACTTAAGTTTGTAACTGCAATACTGGTTCCTTTCTCAAGTGCTTGTTTAAGTCCGGCAATAACATCGGTGCTGCTGAGGTTTGTAGGTAATTGAGTGGACGTTGGAAGCGCCAGTTTGTTTACGTCGATGTCTTTAATAAAGTCGAGAAACCCAGCGTTAACAATCGGTGTGCTTAGTAAAGCTGTAACGAAGATAGTTCGTTTTAGTAGGTGATGCATATAAAACTCCTTTTATTATGAAGACGGTATCATATTTACATAAGCTGAACGCGAACTTAACCGCGCACATGTTGCTTACATGTGGCTTGAAAGAGTTGCCTTCAAAAAGGGGATCGTTAGTTTTCGCTGAGCGGCAAGGCTAGCTTGGTCTAATTGGTTTAGCAGACTCCATAAGGTATCTAAATCACGGGGAAAGTGGGTGATTAAATAATTTGCCGTATCGTTGTTTAGCTCCAAACCAAGCTTATGAGCACGTGTTTGCAACGCTTTCAAGGTGCTTTCGTCGCTCAAGGTTAAGAGGTTGAGTGGTAGTCCGCTGTTAAGGCGGCTTTTTAAGTCGTTCAGTATTATTTGAGCCTGCTGAGGTGAGGCGGTTGAGCTGACGATTAACCGCCCGCCAGCTTGTTTGATTTGGTTGAAGATGTTGAACAGTGCCTCTTCCCAATCGGTTTTTCCATAAAGGCTGTCAATATCATCGATACAGACTACGCCGACGTTTGCCATGCCCTCTAGAATTTGAGGTGAGGTAGTGAGCAGTTCCTTTGATGGTAGGTAGCTGGCGGTGCCACCAAGTTGAGTTTGGTGTTGGCAAGTAGATTGCAATAAATGAGTTTTGCCTGTGCCTGTCGCGCCCCAAAGAAAAACAAAAAGCTCGTTGGTGTTTTTTAATGAATCAACGATAAGTTGGTTTTCGGTCGCAATAAAATTCCCAAAATTAAAGTCTTCATGTAACTTGAAGGGTAGCGGAAGTTGCGGGTGCATCAATGTTTGCTGACGTGACGAATATACAGTGACGCACTAAAGAACACGGTCAAGCTGATAATGATTTCAATAATGCCTAAGAGCCTTGTTGATGAGCCGGCGAAGGCTTCCATCGTGCCGTGTATAAAGTACAGTAAACTGAGGTAAGCGGCCCAATTTACCGGTTTTTCTCGCCCATGTAACACGCCCATCAAGGGTAGCAATAGCGGCACTACGCAAACAATGAGGACTAGAGCAATGGGGAAGGACTGCGGTGGAACCAATACGGTAATCCAAGCAGTAATAAAACCAATTAAGCCAAGATAGCTTAATAATTGCAGCCAATAGGCGGCTTTTTTGCCAGGTAGTTTCATAGTTAAGCGAGTTTTTTAGCGAGTGTTGCCACTCGTTTTCCTAGAGCAATGCAAAGCGTTGACTCGTGTTCGTCTAGTTTTCGAGCATTATCGACGCCGGCTAAATGACTAGCGCCGTATGGCGTGCCTCCAGATGCGGTTTCTAATAATGCTGTTTCGGAATACGGTAAGCCGGCTAATAACATGCCGTGGTGAAGTAACGGTAGCATCATGGAGGTGAGCGTTGTTTCTTGTCCACCGTGCAGGCTACTAGTTGAAGTGAAAACCGCGGCCGGTTTGCCGATAAGCGCACCCGATAACCAAAGGTTGCTGGTGCCATCAAGAAAGTATTTCAGTGGGGCGGCCATATTGCCAAAGCGGGTTGGGCTACCCAATACTAGACCGTCACAGTGTTTAAGATCATCTAAGCTGGCGTATAAGGCACCGCTGCTAGGAATGTCATCTTGTGTTGCTTCGCAAACGCTGGAAATGGCTGGCACAGTACGAATCTTGGCCTGCACACCGTCCACTTTTTCTATGCCGCGTGCAATAAGGCTTGCCATGTCGGCGGTAGCGCCGTGGCGACTATAAAATAAAACCAGAACTTCTACGCTCATTTATAGAATATCCAGAACGCTTTCTGGTGGACGACCAATGGCCGCTTTGCCGTTGGCCAACACGATAGGGCGTTCTATTAGAATAGGGTTTTCTAGCATTGCAGTAATGAGTTGAGCGCTGCTTAGGCTCTCATTTTTCAGGTCAAGCTCCTTGTAAACCGTCTCACCTTTGCGCATTAGCTCACGAGGCTCCATATTGAGTAGCTCTAAGACGGACTCAAGTTCGGTTTTACTGGGTGCCTCTTTTAGGTACTCAATAATGTCCATTTGTACGCCCCTTTCTTCAAGCAACTTTAGCGTTTGGCGCGATTTACTGCAACGTGGGTTGTGATAGATTTTAATGCTCAACGTCATGTCCTCGTCATTATTTTTATGGATTATAAATTATCTACTAATTTACGGTAGGCTTTTTCTGCTTCGCTTGCTGCGTGATATGATGGCCAACAGATCATTTAATTAAGAACTCAAAGATGAAACTACCCGATTTTAGCCGAGCATCCGTCTTGGTCGTTGGCGACTTGATACTGGATAGAAACTGGCAAGGGGATACGTCGCGTATTTCACCTGAAGCGCCGGTGCCGGTTGTTCACATAAAAGACACTGAGGATTGTCCGGGTGGGGCGGGTAATGTTGCACTCAATATCGCCGCTCTAGATTCAACCGTTACTGTCTTGGGTTATACCGGTAATGATGAGGCGGCTGGTGTGTTAAAAAGCCAGTTAGAACAGGCCAATGTGAATTGTCGATTTGAGCAATTAACGGGGCAGCCGACGATCACTAAACTTCGTGTTCTTAGCCGACATCAGCAATTAATTCGTTTAGATTTTGAAGACAGCTTTCATGACCTCCCTGTGGAGAAACTACTGCAAGATTTTAAGCAGGCGTTACCGTCGCATGAAGTGGTGGTCTTATCTGATTATGACAAAGGCACACTGGCGTCGGTGCAGCAGCTTATTTCAGTCGCTAAATTGGCGGGTAAAAAAGTACTGGTCGACCCGAAAGGAATGGATTTTAAGAAGTATCAGGGAGCGACACTGATCACGCCAAATTGGAGCGAGTTTCAAGCAGTTGTGGGTGAGTGCCATAGTGATGACGATGTTGTTAGCCGTGGCTCCGCTTTATTAGAAGAACTGCAACTAGAGGCGCTTTTAGTGACCCGTGGTGAAAAAGGCATGACCTTGCTTCAGCCAGAACAGGAACCCATTCACTTACCAACTCAGGCACAAGAAGTGTTTGATGTGACCGGTGCGGGTGATACCGTCATTTCAACCTTAGCAGCATGTTTGGCGGCCGGTTCAAGTTTTACCGAAGCGACGGTATTGGCGAATCAAGCCGCCGGTTTAGTTGTGGCAAAACTGGGCACAGCAACGATAACTCAGCAAGAGTTGAAAGCGACGTTGCATACGCTAGAGGAGATGCCGCGTGGGTTTGTCAGCGCGGATGATTTGGCGACGGCGATTAGCACGGCGCGGGTTAATGGCGAAAAAATTGTCTTAACAAATGGTTGCTTTGATATTTTGCACCCAGGCCACGTACGCTATTTGCAGCAAGCAAAAAACCTCGGCGACAGGCTTGTTATTCTTGTGAACGATGACGCGTCCGTGAGTAGGCTTAAAGGCCCAGAACGGCCGATCAATAATTTAGAAACCCGGGCAGAAATGCTATCGGCACTGGCCTGTGTGGATTGGGTTTGCGCCTTTGCAGAAGACTCGCCGCGCGAGCATATTTGTCGAATCCTGCCTGATATATTGGTGAAAGGTGGCGACTATAAATGCATTGAAGACATTGAAGGGCATGATTGCGTTGCGAAGGCGGGCGGTTCAACCTACGTGCTTGACTATGTGGATGGCTGTTCAACAACCAATTTGATTAAAAATATACGCGATAGTAGCGATAAAAGGTAAACGAAAATGATAATCGTAACAGGCGGTGCGGGCTTTATTGGCAGCAATATTGTGCAAGGTTTAAATGACAGAGGAATCGACAATATTTTGGTGGTCGATGACCTTGAGGACGGAACGAAATTTAAAAACATCGTTGATGGGCGTATTGCCGATTATATGGATAAGGACGATTTTTTAGATAGCGTGCTAGGTGGTGATTTTGATGATGTAACGATCGAGGCCATTTTTCATGAAGGGGCTTGCTCTTCCACGACCGAGTGGGATGGCCAGTTTATGATGGAAAATAATTATGAGTATTCGAAAACTATTTTCCACTTTTGCCAAGAAAAAAGGGTGCCTTTTATCTACGCATCAAGCGCATCAGTGTATGGCGGGGGAAGCGTTTTTAAGGAAGATTTGGCGAACGAAGAGCCGCTGAATGTTTACGGCTATTCAAAATTCCTGTTTGATCAATATGTGCGCGCGCAAGAAGCAAAAAACCATCAAGAGGTAAAGAGCCAAGTGGTCGGGCTGCGTTATTTTAATGTCTATGGGCCGCGTGAACAGCACAAAGGTAGCATGGCGAGTGTGGCATTTCACTTGAACAACCAGCTGCTCGATGCTGGTGAAATAAAGCTCTTTGCGGGTTGTGATGGCTATGGTGATGGTGAGCAAGTGCGCGATTTTGTTTATGTGGGTGACGTGGTTGACGTGAATTTATGGTTTTTAGATAACCCAAGAGTGTCCGGCATATTTAACTGTGGCACGGGTAAAAGCCAGCCCTTTAATGACGTGGCGAACGGTGTTCTTGATTATCACCAAAAGGGGCATTTAAGCTATATTCCATTTCCAGAGCATTTAGTTGGGCATTACCAGAGTTTTACAGAAGCAGACTTAACGGCACTTCGCGCTGCGGGCTGTGACCATGCCTTTAAAACCGTGGACGAAGGTGTGAAGTGTTATATGGAATGGTTAAACGCTAGTTAGTCCGATGCGACTGGCGTACTCGGCCTTACTGTATTTCTTATCGCCATTTTTTATTCTGCGATTGCTGATGCGTGGGCGCAAAGCGCCAGCGTATTTAAGTCGTTGGGGTGAGCGTTTTGGTTGGTATGGAAAAGCTCAGCCGAAAGGCGTCATTTGGTTCCATACGGTTTCAGTCGGTGAGGCAGAAGCAGCCTTCCCACTAATTGATGCGATTGCGAAAAGGTTTCCAGAAAAGCCCATTTTGGTGACCACAACAACACCGACCGGTTCTGCGCGGGTGAAGGCATTTTTAGGTCATCGCGTACACCACGTATATTTACCCTACGATATGCCAGATGCGATGCGGCGTTTTTATCGCTGCTTTAAACCGTTAATAGCGATTATCTTAGAAACGGAAATTTGGCCGAATATGCTCCATCAGGCCAAGCGAAATGGCGTGCCGACAATTATAGTTAACGCGCGGCTTTCTGAGAAATCTGCAAAAGGATACGCTCGTTTGGGCTCGTTTATGACGCAAACATTGGCCGATATTACGCACGTTTGTGCGCAAACCGACGCCTCGTCAGAACGCTTTACCCGCTTGGGGCTAGATACAAACAGCATTACAGTGCCGGGCAATATTAAGTTTGATATAGAGATGCCTGCTCATTTGCTTGAGCACGCAGAAGTGATTCGACGAGACTGGTTTCAACAGCGACCGAGTTGGATTGCTGCGAGTACACACGAGGGCGAGGATGAAAAAGTATTAGAGGCTTTTTCTCAGGTAAAAAAGCAACTGCCTAATACGCTATTGGTGTTAGTGCCTAGACATCCCGAACGCTTTAATACGGTTGCAAAGTTATGTGAAAAAAGGGGCTGGACGATAACGCGCCGAAGTGAGCAAAAATCTGCGCGAGTGAATAGCGATGTGTTTTTGCTGGATACGTTAGGGGAATTGAAGTTGTATTATGCAACGGTCGACGTTGCCTTTATTGGTGGTAGTTTGGTGCCCACGGGTGGGCATAATATGCTTGAAGCCGCGGCGCTATCGGTGCCCGTTATTTTTGGCCCATTCGTGCATAATTTCACAGAAATCAGTGAGCGATTGCTATCAATGCAAGCGGCATTTCAAGTAGACGATGCAGCGGCGTTGGCGTCAAGGGTGATTGGTTTGCTAGAGCACTCAGAGAAACGAGACCAGATGGGAAGTGCGGGCCGCGAGTTCGTAGAACAAAATAAAGGCGCGGTGAATAAAGTGGCAGAGCGCATTATAAGTACTCTAGATGGCGCACGATAATAGCCGCCTAAAAGTGCTCGCTTCGGGTGTTTTTTGTTTAATACTAACAATGAGTATAGCCCGTTTTTCCTACACCCCAATGATACCGGCGATGTTCGAGCAAGTCGGGCTAACAAAGGTGTTGGCAGGCTGGTTGGCGACAATAAATTATGCCGGTTATATGCTAGGCGCTTTAACAGCGACACTGGTCGGCAACTTGCTCATCAAGGATCGAATCTATCGAACGGGATTAATTCTCGCCATTATAACAACGCTAATGATGGGCTTATCTGATAACCCTTGGCTGTGGGCTGTTTCACGCTTTGTTGCGGGGTTTAGCTCCGCTGCAGGCTTATTGATCGGTGCGGGCCTCATGTTGAACTGGTTGATCAGGCACCATCATCGAAGTGAAATGGGTGTTCACTTTAGTGGCATAGGCTTAGGCATTGTTTTGGTGGCGCTACTGCTTGAATGGACGAATCAATTAAGCTGGTCGGAACAGTGGATGTTGCTCGCGGTTGTTGGTGCTGGGCTTGCCATTCCGGCATGGCGCTGGCTACCTCCGCCTGACCCAAGCGGTGTAACGAAGGCGGGACAGGTGCTTGATGATAAGCCACCGAGTAAGCTCTTTCTAAGGTTAATGTTGGTGGTGTATTTTTGTGCGGGATTTGGTTTTGTTATCAGCGCCACCTATATTGTTGCCATCGTCGAGAGCCAGCCAGCATTGCAAGGGCAAGGCGAAATGACGTTTCTTATCTTAGGCCTTTGCGCTACCCCTGCCTGCATTATCTGGGACTTGGTGTCTAGAAAAACGGGGATCTTAAACGCATTATTACTGGCATATTTAATCCACTCGCTAGGGATTGTGTTGCCTGCCTTAAGTGATACGTTGTTGTTCGCCCTGCTTAGCGCGGGCTTATACGGCTTTACCTTTGTTGGAATCGTTAGCATTGTTTTAACGATGGCCGGTAGATTTTACCCGACGAAGCCGGCTAAGCTGATGGGCATGCTAACAATGAGTTATGGGGTGCCACAAATTATTGCACCGACGATAGCGGGCTACTTAGCGGGTTCGACCGGTAATTATGATGCGTCTTTGTATATGGCGAGTGGTTTTGTGTTACTGGGTTTTTTTGTTATTTTAGCCATTAAAAAATGGGCAGCTGAAGATATCAGCTTGCTTGATAGCAAATAATCGGCGTGATTAATGCTGCTAGGTTCAAAACGAGCGAGGTTTAGACTGCTGGTTTTGGCCTGAAGAGGTGGTTAAGTGAGTCGATGAGTACTAATGTTGAAGCCATTGATTGACTGTTTCAAGGTCGCTTGCAGACAGTGATCCGGCGGTATTTTTCAGCGTTAGAATACTAAGAATGTAATTTCTTTTTGCGGCGATTAGTTGAAACTTTGCCCGCGATAAATTGCTCTGAGCATCAAGCACGTCCACGATAGTGCGGGTGCCAACCTCCAAGCCTACCTCGTTAGCGTCTAGCGAACTCTTATTTGAAATAATGGCTTGCTCTAAGGCGTGAATTCTCTGCAAGTTTGTTGTTACGCCTCTAAATGCGTCGCGTGTTTCTCTTAACGTTGTGCGCTGTAATGACTGTAAAACATCGATTGATTGCTTATGCTTAAAGGCCGCTTGTCTTGTTAAAGACAGTGTTTTGCCGCCAGCAAATAACGCCATATTTAATTCTAGCCCGAGCCTGTCTGATTCGTTTCTAAACCCTGTGCCAAAGCTTCCGCCGCCAGTTTCGCTGTATCGGTGAGAGGCGACTATATCAATGGTAGGGTAGTGTGCAGAGCGGTTAATGTTAATTTCTTTTTTAGCAATGTCGATATCATATCTTGCCATTTCAAGGGAGAGGTTGTTTTCAGCGGCAGATGTTTCCCAAGTATTAATGTTATTTGGTTCAGGTGTCGACAAGGGAAAAGAGGCTGCCAAGGGGGCGAGCGTTAATTCGTCCGTTTGAATGATTTCGCGTAACGCCTCTTTTGCTGAATACAGGAGGTCTTGTGCGGCAATTTGGGTTGCAACCGATAAGTCGTATCGAGCTTGGGCATCGTGGACATCGGTGATAGCGATAAGGCCGACGTCAAAACGTACTGTTGCCTGCTCAAGCTGGCGTGTAAAGGCGTTAACGTCATCGTTTGCTAAGTTTAAGTTTACTTCAGCCCGTAGCGTGTCTAAGTAACGCTCGGTTAACCGGAGAATAAGTGCTTGTTCGGCGTGCTGGTACGCCACCTCGGCTTTAGAAACGCGTTCATTAGCCTGTTTGTAACGAGTAAAGTGAGCCCAATTGAATAACGGCTGCTTCAGCGAGACAGAAAAGCTTTCATCACGAAACTGGCTGGTACTTTTACCGCCACCGGAAAAACTGCTTTCACTTTCTTGGCGCACGTCATTCGATATGGCTGATAGATTAATACTTGGCAGTAAATCAGCTAATGCTTGCGGGTTTGCTTCTTTTGATGCGAGTAACTGGTTATAGGCGGCATGAAGGTCTGCATCGTTTTCTAGCGCTAGTTTGTAAGCGCTGACTAAATCGACAGGTTGAGCGAAATTTAGTAGTGGGTATAGACAAAGAATGGCACTTAGTAATAATTTTTTAGATGGATTCATGGCTGCTTGAAGGCTTAATTTTATGCAATGACTTTAGCATGTAGCTGACAAATAGGTGAGCTTAAAGCTTACATTTGTTCGTTTTTAGTGTGAATGTAACGGGGCCGTCATTGCATAAAGAAACCTGCATATCCGCGCCAAACTCACCACAGGATACCTTGTCATATTGTTGCTTTGCGTACTGCACGGCGAATTCAAATAAAGGCTTAGATATACTCGGTGCTGCGGCTGGGGTGAAGCTTGGGCGAGCGCCCTTTTTGGTGTCGGCGGCTAAGGTGAACTGTGGAATGAGTAATAAGCCGCCGCCTACCTGTCGAATGTTCAAGTTCATTTTGTCATCGGAGTCGGCAAATATTCGATAATTTAATATCCGATCAATTAACTGTTTTACCTCTGTTTCGCCGTCGCCTTTTTCGATCGCCAGCAAGGCCATGATGCCTTGTTTAATCTCCCCAATAATAATGTTGTCGACAGTAACGTTAGCGTGTGAGACGCGTTGAATAACGGTTAACACGGCGGTTGTTTTGCTAATTGCTGAAACAAGTCTTTGTAACTATCGGTGATAACGGATAATGAAAAAGCAGCATTTGCAGGGCTTGGGTTGGGCGTTACGTAAACGGGGCAACTATTAATGCTCCAGCTTTGCAAACCCCATTGACTAGGTCGGCTTTTATCGGCGCTGTATTGCAGGTGTTTTTGGCAGGTTAATTTACCGTGAAACCAAACCATGCGAGGTCGTATGCTGTCGATAAGGTTCTGCAAGCGTGCGCTACCAGCGCGATAGTCGGCGGCTTTTAGGTCTTTGCAACCTGCTGTCGGACGTTTAACAAGGTCGCTGAAACCAATGCGATATTGGCTGTGTAAACGATGGCAACTCTCAAGGCTGGGTTTTAATTCGCTGTCAAAAAAGCCACAGTCATTAAGTGCCGTCCAAAAGCGATTGCGAGGGTTAGCAAAGTAAAACCCAGCGTCCACCGACGGAAGGGAGGGATTCAAGCCAATGGATAAAACGTCTAAATGCTCACTTAATATGTCGGGGAGAGTCTCCACTTAGTAAGTTGGCATCTCATTATCAACGCTGGCAGCCCACGCATGAACGCCGCCGCTGAGGTTAGTAATATCTTTAAAGCCATTTTGCATTAAGAATTGTGCGACTTGTTGGCTTCGCATACCGTGATGGCAGATGGTGATAATAGGGGTGTCTTCAGGCAGTTCCTCTAAGCGGCTTGGAATGCTTTGCATGGGGATCAAATGGCTATTGTTAATATGACAATATTCAAATTCGTGGGGTTCTCTTACGTCCAAGAGAAAAGGGGGTGTTTTCGAGTCCTCAAGAAGCGCATTTAATTCAGCTGCTGAAATATTTTTCATTTAGAAAAGCCTGGTTGTTATTCAGAATTAATTATAACAGTGTGTGATAAGATGCCGACTATTCAATAGTCAATTACGCGCATCAACACGAGGTTATTATGAGTGCAATCCCAGAAGAGTTTCAGAAGAAAACCGAAGCCATGCAAGCGGCCGCTATTGAGCCATTGCCCAACTCTGAAAAGGTTTACATCAAAGGCTCTCGCGACGATATAAACGTACCGATGCGCAGAATCTCCTTGTCCGATACCCCTACAAGCTTTGGCGCAGAAAAGAACCCAGACGTGTACGTCTATGATTGTTCGGGTGCTTATACCGACCCTGATGCGGTCATTGATTTACGTAAAGGCTTGGCCAACGTGCGGACGCCATGGATTTTAGACAGGAATGATACCGAGCTATTAGACGGGCCAACATCTAGCTTTGGGCAACAGCGGCAAAATGCACTTGAGTTGGCCAGTTTAAGGTTTGAACATATTCAATCGCCAAGACGAGCAAAAGCGGGCGAAAATGTTAGTCAAATGCACTACGCGAAAAAAGGCATCATCACGCCTGAAATGGAATATATCGCGATACGTGAAAACATGAAGCGATCTGAGATTAATGCGCAGCAGCACCCCGGTGAATCATTCGGTGCCAGCATTCCAGAAGAAATTACCGCAGAATTTGTGCGTGAAGAAATTGCCCGTGGCAGAGCGATTATTCCTGCAAATATCAACCATCCAGAAGTTGAGCCAATGATTATTGGGCGTAACTTCTTAGTTAAAATTAACGGTAATTTAGGTAATTCAGCCGTTACTTCGTCAATTGAAGAAGAAGTAGACAAAATGGTTTGGGGTATCCGTTGGGGTGCCGATACCATTATGGATTTATCGACGGGTAAAAATATTCACGAAACACGTGAGTGGATTTTACGGAATTCACCGGTACCCATTGGTACGGTGCCAATTTATCAAGCACTAGAAAAAGTAAACGGCAAGGCTGAAGACTTAACGTGGGAAATTTTCCGCGATACCTTGATTGAACAAGCAGAGCAAGGGGTGGATTACTTTACGATTCATGCCGGTGTTCTTTTGCGTTATGTACCGATGACCGCTAAGCGTGTGACGGGCATTGTTTCTCGTGGCGGTTCAATTATGGCGAAGTGGTGTTTAGCGCACCATAAAGAAAACTTTCTCTACACACACTTTGAAGATATTTGCGAGATTATGAAGGCCTACGATGTATCCTTCTCGTTGGGTGATGGTTTGCGTCCGGGTTCATTGGCCGATGCGAATGACGAAGCGCAATTTGGCGAATTAGAAACGCTTGGTGAATTGACCAAAATTGCTTGGAAGCACGATGTGCAAACCATGATCGAAGGCCCTGGCCACGTGCCGATGCAAATGATTAAAGAGAACATGGATAAACAGCTAGAGTGCTGTGACGAAGCGCCGTTCTATACGCTTGGCCCACTGACCACAGATATTGCACCGGGTTATGACCACATCACCTCCGGTATCGGTGCGGCGATGATTGGCTGGTATGGTTGTGCGATGCTTTGTTACGTGACTCCAAAAGAACATTTGGGCTTACCGAATAAGGAAGACGTACGGGTTGGCATAATTACGTATAAAATCGCAGCGCATGCCGCGGATTTAGCCAAAGGTCATCCGGGTGCGCAAATTCGTGATAATGCATTGTCAAAAGCACGTTTTGAGTTTCGCTGGGAAGATCAGTTCAATTTAGGACTAGACCCAGACCGCGCACGTGAATATCACGATGAAACATTACCAAAAGACTCAGCTAAAGTGGCTCACTTTTGTTCAATGTGTGGGCCACATTTTTGTTCAATGAAAATTAGCCAAGATGTGCGAGATTATGCAGCTAAAGAAGGCATGAATGAACAGGACGTTGTTACTAAAGGCCTGTCAGAAAAAGCCGACGAGTTTAAAAACAAAGGTGCGCAAATATACAAGAAAGTTTAGTTAAACGAGCTATTAGGTATTGAGCGAAGCAATAAGGCCCTCGTTGACCCACGATGTCAAATAAGCGATTGCTTGTGAGGGTACTTCTTCTTCGCTGAAATCATTTAATAATTGTTCACACATGTCAGCAAAAGTCCGCCCAGCGAGGACGAGTTCCAAGGCACTAGCCTCAGCAATTTTTACAGGCCGATAACGGCTAATTAATGTGCTGTCTCGCCATAGCAGCCAGACGTCGGGCGTGCTGAGATGTTCAGTTTTAGGTGGTGGCATATCATTCGCCAGTGCTTTCCAAACAGCAAAGCTATTGAGCTTAAACGTTAGGGCTTGTACCGAGGGGTGAAACGTAAAGCTGAGTGTTTCCCATGCCTCTGAGGGCAAAGATGTTAAGGCATCGATAGAGACTAGCTCGCTGTCTTGCGCATCAAAGCTGTCGGCAAAAGCGGCTTCTATACCGGCGATTTCTGTCAGTATCGGGTGTTGCCGGTAAGGCTCCTCGTCGCGCAGTAAGTTTGCCATTTGCGTGCTGTAATAGCGTAAATTTGTCTGTTGTGACGGGTAATGTTCAATGTAACGTTCAAGTAACTGCTCAAATTGTTCGTCCCCTAAATAATCGTGCAGTTTTTCATAATCGGTCGTTATGGCTTCTTTTAACCGTTCTTTATAGGCGTAAGCATAAATATCTAGGCGCTTTTTGGCAGATAAATTGGCTGTTGATTGGATGTGCTTGGCGATGTCGGTTGTCTTGCCTAATAAATGCCCCATAAAAGCCTGTTGTAAATTGCGCAATTCGGACATTAGGTCACACCCTTTAAAATAGCTCGTTGGTTAAGAAGTAATTCACGGGAGTTTAAGGTTTTCGTGGCTATTTTTTCAGCGATACGAAGCTCCTCTCTTAATTCACTGAAGGCGGGGATATTATCGTCGCGTTCTATCATCGTGCTAACGGCTCCAAAGCGCTTAAGCGCGTATTCGTAGAGCTGCCAAACGGGATCGCATACCTCGTGGTCGTGAGTGTCGATAAGCATGCCTTCCTGAGTGCTGTGGCCGGCTAGGTGAAATTGCATAACACGTTCCTTATCAATGCCGTTGATATAGTCTTGAGGGTTGAAATGGTGGTTATGTGCGCTAACAAAAATATTATTAATATCGAGCAAAATATAACAGCCAGAGCGCTTGGCTATTTCATTCAAGAACTGCCATTCGCTCATCACCGATTCGTTATAGGTCACATAGCTCGATAGGTTTTCAATAAGCATGGGTCGGCCAATAAAGTCTTGGACTTGGCTAATGCGGCTGGCAAGGTGCTCAATAGTTGTTTCGTTATAAGGGAGAGGCAGCAAGTCGTGGCTGTTTGTATGGGCAAATTGCGTCCAACACAAATGATCGGAGTACCAACAGGGCTCAATGCGTTCAATCAGTTTTTTTAAATCGCTTAAATAGCCTTTATTGAGTGGATCGGTGCTACCAATCGACATTGAGACGCCGTGCATCACCATCGGGTAATCGGCGCGAATTTTGTCTAAATTTGCAAGCGGCTTGCCCCCCGGCACCATGTAGTTTTCTGAAAGAATCTCGAACCAGTCTACCTGAGGCTTATGCTCTATCACGTGTTGATAATGCTCCGTGCGTAAGCCTAAACCAAACCCTAAAAAGGGGCGATTAGCATTGGCGATCATCGTTTTACCAGTTAGTTAAGTTGAAAAAGATAAAACCATGGCGTCACTGTATGAGGCGAAGCCATGGCTTAATGACATGAGTTTTATTCGCCGACAGTGCCGCCAATGTCGTCACAGGCTTTTTCTGACACTTTTACATAGCCGGTGCCTTTGCAGGATGCTTTACCCATGCAAGCATTTTTAGCGGTTTTGCAATCGTTGTGACCACCGCATTTATTAACACCATAGCAGTGAACTGTTTTAGACGCACTTTTGCTGGAATCGGGACTCGCCATGGCCGTTGTTGTAGCCATCATTCCGGCTGCTGCCATTGCTAAAGCGATACCTGCTGTTTTGTATGTATTCATTGTAGAGCTCCTTGCTGAATTAAAGACGTTAAGAAAAAAGGACTTTCATTTGAGTCCTTGTCTTTAAGACCTAGGGCAATAACTAAATCTTACATAAAGATTTTTATACAACAGTTTATTAGCGGCTTATTGAAAATCTCAGCCGCTGATTTAGATTGAGTATTCTCTTCGAAACGAATCCACACCATCTGTGACTAAGGAGGGTGGTTTTCTGGTGATATACCTGAGTTTTAACGATGGCCGTCGGTGGTCGGCTTCAATAGAATAGTTAGGGTGCCAACTAGAATCCCTTCTTATGTATTGATGAGCTAGTAGTTGTTTGTGGTGAATTTTCTTAGAGCGGCTGTGTTTGATAAACCACTTTGCAGCGCTGTCAGGCTTTATATTCAATAGTCCGTGGTATTCGGTGCCGCCGTGCTGATCTTGAATTTGCATAATTTTGCAGCTGTATAGTTCCGGCGACTGGGTAAAGGGTATGCGAGTTTTTTTCGAGAGAAGTGAAAGGGCTGTCCTTTCAAGTTGAGTTTGTGTGGTTAGATCGGATAACCGAGATAGAAAAACATCCATAGCGACGACTCCCCTCGTATTGTGTGAAATATCAATATAGAGCTACATAAAAAAGTATAGACCAAGTTTTGTTTAAATCAATATTTTGTTTTCTAATATTTTATGGGCAAATTCGTGTTAACTACTTTCATTAGAGAAGAGGGTAAACGTATTTTACGGATAATGATTTGTTTCATGTGCCTTAACGGCCCTTCTCAAGTCGTGTTTTAACGGGGGCACGCTGTTGAGCGTACCTTATTATGTAAGCTCGCCAATATTAAGCTCCATGCAAACAAGGAATAGTTTGCTGTATATACGTTACTATGACGTATGTTTGAAATAGACCCTTTATTTAAACCGATTCTTGTGGGTTCGATCTTTGGCGTATTGTGGTCACTAGAGGCGCTATACCCAATGTTTCATTTTAGGAATAAGCGGCTAAAACACGATATGACCAACTTCACTGTGGGCATAATAAATGCTCTGTTAGCGGGGTTTATTTTTGGAAACTTAGTTTTTGTAATCACGGTGTGGGCAAGCGAAAATCAACTGGGCTTACTAAGCGTGTTAGCAATAAACCCGTGGATAGAAATGATTATTGGTTTAGTGCTATTTGATTGCTGGCAATATTGGTGGCATAGAATTAACCACGTTATCCCCTTTCTTTGGCGTTTCCACGCGGTTCATCATTCCGATGCGGCAATGGATGCGAGTTCTGCCGTTCGATTTCATACCGTAGAAATCATCTATTCCAGCGCGATTCGATTATTGATATTGCCGCTAATAGGTTTAAGCATTGAGCATTTGCTGGTGTATGAGTTGATATTGTTACCGGTTATTTTATTTCACCACAGCAATATCATGGTTCCGGCAAGGTTGGATAAATTGCTGCGATTTTTTATTGTCACGCCACGAATTCACTGGCTGCATCACTCGCATATTAAAAGAGAAACGGATTCTAACTATTCGAGTTTGTTGTCTGTATGGGACCGTATTTTTGGGAGCTTTCGTTTAAGGGATGACCCGCAAAACATAAGGTTTGGTTTAGGCGATAAGTTTGACGAAACACCTTGGGATAACTTTGTGGGGCTTTTAAAGCAGCCATTTAATACGGGCTTGTATAAAAGCAACCAGCCAAAGTAATTTAGCGAAGCTCGAGGTTTGTTTTACAATGAAGGGCTTCACTTTCTGTGAAGGCGTCAAAAGGATAGTAAGGGATTATGAATGGCTAGAGCTAGGCAGTTTGACGGGGAAAAAGCGCTGGAACAAGCGCTAACCCTTTTTCGTAAGCAAGGCTATCATGCAAGCTCGTTGGCGGACTTAATGAAGGCGATGGGGTTAAGCCGTAGCAGTTTTTATGCAACATTTGGCAGTAAGCACGAGCTTTTTTTAGCGACATTAGCCTCTTTCGATAAGACGGCTGCAATATACAACGTTATTGAGCCTGACTCAGGTTTGCCTTCGAAAGCTTTGCTCGCGCAAGTGTTTGCTCGAGCGATAGCCAGTGTTATTGGAGGGCAAGGCGGCTGTCTGTTTGGTAACTGTGCAGTGGAGTTTTCAAGCGCCGACCAGCCAGTATTAGATCATGTAACGAACGGCATGCAACAATTGCAAGAGATGTTTGTAGAAGTGATAGAGATTGGGCAGCGAAAGGGTGATGTGCCTAAGGATACGAGTGCTCAAGCAATAGCGAGTAATTTAGTGGCAACTTACTACGGTATCCAAACCATGGCCAAGGCGGGGCTAAGCCTCGATGCCTTAAAACAGGTTATTTCTCAGGCACTGCTGCAATTAGACTAAGAAAAAAACCAAAGGAACGATCGTTCCGTAAGAATCGTATCGACCATGCACGAGTTAAGCATTGCCAAGTACGTCGAATTAAAAGCTAGCGGCGGCGAGAGACGATGGCGAGCCAAGGTTGTTGTGCTATTGGTTTGCCTTTCGGCCGATAGTAATGCTCAAGCAATTCAAACCCTGCTTGTTCTAAAAATACTTTAGTGGAATCAAGCTCAAGGTAATGGCCATAACGCTGACCTTGCCAGCCCTCGGTACTACCGCGTGGGTTGGAGGTAAATAAGATGCCGCCGACGCGTAAGCAAGCGTGTAGTTTGCGCAATACATTTAAAAGCTCACTGCTGGGAACGTGAAACAGCGATGCATTGGCAAATACGCCATCAAAACTGGCATCGGGCAAATCCATATTGACGAACGTTTGATTGAGAGTCGGGCAGCCGCTGTGTTCAGTGGCCATTCGGCAAAAGGTGGCAGAGCCGTCCAAGCCGATTGGCTTGTGCCCTAATGATTTAAAGCGCAGCAAGTCTCGACCAGGTCCGCAGCCTACATCGAGGATATCGAGAGCTTTGTTTGTTGGCAGTGCGGCCAAAAAAGCATCAATATTTTGTGAAACATCGTGGTCTTTTGTACCCGCCCAAAATGCCTCGGCATTATTCTCATAATGCTCAATTGTCGTCCCTTCTTTGTGAGTAATGTCATTCATATGGTGCATCTAATGGTGTTTGCTTATGGATGTCAACTGAAGGCGGCGCAAGAGGCAGCATTTGCTTTAAATGCAGTGTGCCCGAAGGGTGAAACTTATGCGTCGTCGGTATAAACTACTCGGATGGATATTACACATATATTAGACGGTTTAAATGATGCTCAGCGTGATGCTGTTAGTGGGCCAGAAAAGGCAGCGCTAATTTTAGCGGGGGCGGGCAGTGGTAAAACGCGGGTACTGGTGCATCGTATTGCGTGGTTGATGCAAGTTGAAGGCGTTTCGCCTTTTGGGATCTTGGCGGTCACCTTTACCAATAAGGCCGCGGGCGAAATGCGCGAGCGGGTTCAATCAATGTTGAAAACGCCCGTTGGTGGCATGTGGATTGGTACATTCCATGGTATTGCCCATCGTTTATTGAGAATGCACGCGCAAGAGCTGGGGTTGCCCGATGCATTTCAGGTGCTCGATTCTGATGATCAGTTCCGCATGATTAAGCGCTTGCTCAAGTCAATGAGTGTCGACGACTCGCGCTGGCCGCCGCGTCAGGTGCAGTGGTTTATTAATGCACAAAAAGATGAAGGCCGTCGGGCGGCGCATATTGCCCCGTCGAGCGATCATTTTGAACAAAAAATGCTAGAGATTTATGCTGAATATGAAGCGCAATGCAAACGATCTGGTTTGGTCGATTTTGCAGAATTATTACTGCGCGCACATGAGTTATTACGTGATAACGACGAGGTACGGCAGCACTATCAAGAACGTTTTAAACACGTACTGGTGGATGAATTTCAAGACACCAACACCATTCAATATGCTTGGTTACGCCTGCTGACGCAAGAGTCAGAAAACCTCTATGTGGTAGGAGACGATGATCAGTCTATTTACGGCTGGCGCGGTGCGAAAATTGAAAATATCCACCGCTTTCAGAAAGACTATGCTGAGCATAAAGTTGTTCGATTAGAGCAAAACTACCGCTCAACCAGTACTATTCTGAAGGCAGCTAACGCGCTTATTGTTAACAACGAAGGCCGAATGGGCAAAGAGCTGTGGACGGATGGCGAAGACGGCGAGTTGATTTCTTTGTACGCGGGTTATAACGATCAAGATGAGGCGCGTTTTGTTGTCGATAGAATTAAAGACTGGGTCAGCAACGGCCATACGCGAGCAGAATCGGCTATTTTATATCGCTCTAACGCACAATCGCGGTTATTTGAAGAATACTTAATGGCAGCCGGTATACCGTATCGGGTATACGGTGGGCATCGTTTCTTCGAGCGAATGGAAATCAAAAATGCGCTGGCGTATATGCAGTTGGCAACACACCATGAAAATGACGCGGCATTTGAACGCATTGTGAATACGCCAACACGTGGCTTAGGTACGCGGACGTTAGATATTATTCGTGAACAAGCACGCGCACAAAGTATCAGCCTATGGCAGGCGGCTAGCAAATTGTGTGAAGGGACAGAGCTTAGTGGTCGTGCACTCAATGCGCTAACTGGTTTTTTAAGCCTTATCCGCCAGCTTGTTGTGGAAATGCAGACAATGAGCCTGCATGAAAAAGTTGAGCAAGTGATTAGCCGCTCCGGCTTGATTGAACACCATAAAAAAGAGAAGGGCGAAAAAGGTGAAGCTCGCGTAGAAAACTTAGAAGAACTCAGTAATGCCGCTAGGCAATTCTCTTACGAGGCTGATGGTGACGTTGAGTTGAGCGAGCTGGACTCATTTTTAGCACATGCGGCGTTAGAAGCGGGCGATGCTCAAGGTGATAAGTTTGAGGACTGTGTGCAGTTGATGACCTTGCATTCAGCGAAAGGCTTAGAATTTCCGTTGGTCTTTATGACAGGCATGGAAGAAGGTCTATTTCCGAGTCAGCGTTCAGTAGATGATGTTACTAAATTAGAAGAAGAACGCCGCCTAGCGTATGTGGGCATCACGCGTGCGATGGAGCAGTTGTACCTAACATACGCTGAGTCGCGTCGCTTACACGGGCAAGAAAATTATCCGATGCCATCACGTTTTATTCGTGAGGTTCCCTCAGATTTGATGCAAGAAGTGCGTTTAGGTGCGCGCGTGTCAAGACCCGTCGCACCGAGTTATAAAGCCAGTAAAACTGAGCAATCAGACGGCGGTTATAAAATGGGACAACGTGTGATGCACGCTAAATTCGGGGAAGGGGTCGTGCTCAACCACGAGGGCAGTGGTGCGCAAGCGCGCTTGCAAGTCAACTTTTCATCAGAAGGCAGTAAATGGTTGATGTTGGCGTACGCCAAGCTTGAAAAACTATAGTGGGAGGTATGCGCCAGGCTGGGTAGCAGAAAAGTGGCTTGGGTTAATCTTGGTTTTCACATCAGCGTCGTTATTAGCTGAAAATCATCAAGCTCTCAGATGTTCAGTAAGCCACAATAAGTACCCGAGAATGTCAGGTCAGCGATTGCTGCAACAACACATGTCAACATGTGAAAGTTCAAGCGATAAAATAACAATAACCTGAGTTTTATTGTTAGCAATGAGGATGTTTTGTTGCTTAACGCTAGAGGCAACTAATTGTTACGAAAGCAGTGCATGACGTAACTAAAATAAATCAATCGGTTTATAAATACTTAGGCATATTTGATGAATTAGCACTGAGAGATGCCAGCATAATGATTAAGCAGGTGGAGTTTGAGTGGAATATCTGATTTAGGTCAAAATATTATAGATAAACACCAGTTTGTTAGTAGGTTTATGGCGTAAAAGAGCAGAGTTATTTGTCTATATTAATAGGTTAATAAGATTAATAATTGTGCGGAGGAAGTCATGCTTACATATGAAGATTGTGCTGATTTAAGTGACCTAACAGGTGAAGAAATAGATGCTATAGCTGAACATGAGAACATCCCTAGAATTATAGCTGTGGAGTTAGGGCACTATTTGCTTGAAGCTGATGATGGCGTTCCAGCCATTAAGAAAATTATTCTGGATGACCTTAATAATGCGCAAGCGAAAGGGGATGCTGTGCAAACGGCTAAACTTAAACTTGTCCTTCAACACTTTGTTGTCACGCACCCGCAAAACAAGGCGGGTGCGTAATATGGGGTGATGTTTATATGCTGGTTAGTTACACCTAAAATGGCATAGGGTAACGTCTTCGAACAGCTTGAATTCCTTCAAGAACATCTTGCGATAAGGTTAAATTAATTGAGTCGATATTGCTTTTTAGTTGCTGCATAGTCGTTGCGCCAATCAAATTGGAGGTCACGAAGGGCTGCTGATTAACAAAAGCCAGTGCCATTTGGCACACATCAAGGTTATGTTCTTTAGCTAAGGCCATATAGGCTTCAATAGTGGCATCAGTTTGTGGGTTTGCACGGTGTTCTTTGCGGCTATCAATAGCGAGTCGGGTACCTTTTGGCATGGCACCGTTTAGGTATTTTCCGCTGATTAGGCCGCGTGTTAACGGTGACCAAGCAAGTAAACCACAGTCTTCGTGTAACGCAATTTCGCTAAGGTCGGGTTCAAAATGGCGAGCCATTAAAGAATATTCGTTTTGAATAGTGGCCATGCGTGGCAGGTTGTGTTTTTCAGACAACTCGAGCCACTTGCTGGTTCCCCAGGCAGTTTCATTTGAGAGACCAACGTGACGAATTTTTCCAGCGCTAATGAGCTCTGCCAGTGTTTCAAGTACTTCAATAAAATTAGCTTCAACAGCTTGCTTATCAAAGTCTGGTGCGTAGTCCCAAATTTGTCCAAAGTGGTAAGAGCCACGGTTTGGCCAATGTAATTGGTACAGGTCAATATAATCGGTTTTTAAACGCGTTAAGCTGTCTTCAACGGCCAACAAAATATTTTTACGGTCGATGACGTTTTCGCCATTTCTAACCCAGGCCATGCCAGGGCCTGCAATTTTTGATGCAAGAATAACTTTGTCGCGGTTTTTACGAGACTCGAACCAATTGCCGATAATCGTTTCTGTTTTACCATAGGTCTCCGCGTTCGGCGGCACAGCGTACATTTCGGCGGTATCAAAAAAGTTAATGCCGTGGTCGAGGGCGTAGTCCATTTGCTCGAAGCCTTCATCTTGCGTATTTTGGCGACCCCATGTCATGGTGCCTAGGCCAATTAGGCTAACGTTAAGATCACTTCTACCCAGTTGCTTATATTTCATGTCAATTCCTTTTAGTGTTGGTTCATTTTATCAACCCATGCCATTCCAATGGCGGATAGAACGAAAGTGATGTGGAGAATAACGAACCACATCAATTTATCGTTTGCGATGTGTTCAGCATTCATAAATTTTTGTAATAAGTGAATGGACGAAATTGCCACGATAGAGGCAGCAACTTTTTGCTTTAGTGAGCCGGAGTCCAGCTTACCCAACCACGAGAGTTTTTCTTCGCCTTCGTCTATATCAATTCGGGACACGAAGTTTTCATAGCCGCTGAGCATCACCATAATGATGAGCCCGCCGACCAACGACATATCCACTAGCGAGAGGATGACAAGCACCATGTCAGACTCGGTGGTGGATAATATAATCGGAAAGAAATGGAGTGCTTCTTGGAAAAACTTGATGGAGAGTAAAATAAGCGCGAGGCTTAATCCTAAGTATATCGGTGCGAGTAGCCACCTAGCGGCGTAGAGTGCTTTTTCAATACGGTTTTCAATGGATGGCATATCAGCGTCTTTCGGGTGATTTTAATGAGCCAGTATACATGGCCTAATGTCTATTGTTTAACACTTCTCACTATCGTGTAGAGCCGGTAATATAAGAGTTTTTGAAATGACAATAATGTAAAAAGGGGCTTAAATGTCAGAATCTAAAAGCGTTTCAATTATGCACTTTTCAGATGTGCTATGTATATGGGCTTATTTAACGCAAATACGTATGGACACATTGAAATCGAAATTTGGCGATAGCATTAATTTGCAATATCATTTTGTTCAGGTTTTCGGTTCGGTGAAATCCAAAATGGAGCAAAACTGGAACCATAGAGGCGGCATCGAGGCCTATAACAAATTGGTTTGCGGCGAGGCATCTAAATTTGATCACATTGAAGTGCATGAGGATATATGGCTTAAAAATACACCCACTAGTTCGGCATCATGCCACCTGTTTCTTAAAGCGGTTCAGCTGGTCGAAATGAAGGGAGGGCTGCCGCTATTAGAAACTGGCGGTTCTATTGTTGAGACAGTGATCTGGACTATGCGACAAGATTTTTTCAAAAATTTGATTGATATATCAACACAATCAGCACAGATGGATATTGCAGCAAGGCTGGGCTTGCCAATAGATAAAATTCAAGCAGAAATAGATACTGGCGCAGCGTTTGCCGCGTTGGATAACGATGTGCAATTGAGAGAAAAGTACCGTGTGATGGGTAGCCCAACCCTTGTGTTTAACGAAGGCCGTCAAATGATTTATGGTAACGTGGGATATCGTGTTATTGAAGCGAATGTCTTAGAGTTGCTCAGTAAACCAAAAGCAGCAGCGAGCTGGTGCTAGATACTTGTAGGAGAGTGAAGAAATGAAACGTCGTGATGTACTGAAATCGTTAGGTACGGGTGTATTAGCTGCCACAACGCTAGCGGTGGGTGGGGAAGCGTTTGCCGCTAAGCCAGAATTTAAATGGAAAATGGTCACTACATGGCCAAAAAACTTTCCGGTACTTGGCACCAATGCAAATTACGTAGCAAAAACGATCGAGCAAATGAGCGGTGGGCGGATTCGTATCAAAGTATATGGCGCAAACGAATTAGTCCCGGCTTTTGAAGCATTCGACGCGGTGTCGCGCGGGACGGCACAAATGGGCCACGGTGCAGCGTATTATTGGAAAGGCAAAAGTGAGGCGACGCAGTTCTTCGCGGCGATTCCCTTTGGTATGACCGCACAAGAAGTGAATGGCTGGTTGTATCATGGCGGTGGCATGGCGCTATGGGACGAACTCTACGACCGATTTAATTTGATACCCACCGCAATTGGGAATTCAGGCGTGCAAATGGCGGGTTGGTTTCGCAAAGATATTAATTCTGTCGATGACCTTAAAGGGTTAAAAATGCGCATTCCTGGCTTGGGTGGCGAGGTGCTAAAACGCGCCGGTGGCACCCCCGTTAGTTTGCCCGGGGGAGAAATATTCACCTCGCTGCAATCAGGCGCTATTGATGCAACCGAGTGGGTTGGCCCCTACAATGATTTGGCATTTGGTTTGTATAAGGCGGCTAAAAATTACTATTACCCAGGCTGGCACGAACCCGGTTCTATTTTAGAAACATTTATCAATAAGGATGCTTTTGCTAGCTTGCCAGCAGACTTACAAGCGATTGTTAAACACGCCTGCAAGGCCGCTAATATGGACATGGTTTCTGAATTTACTGCGAAAAACAATCAAGCGCTTAATACCTTGGTGAGCAAACACGGCGTACTACTAAAACCATTGCCTGATGATGTGTTGAAAAAGTTACACGCATTGTCCAATAAAGTTGTTCAAGAAATTGCAGAAAAAGAAGCGTTCTCAAGCAAAGTGTATGCATCGTATTCCAGCTACCAACAACAAGTTATGCCGTGGTCGGAAGTGTCTGAATACGCGTTTATGCGGGCGCGGGGGCTGTCAATTTAAGGTTTATAAAAAGGCGCGCAAGATCTTTGCGCGCCGTCCTTGAGCGATTTTTTATGTCCAATTAATTTAATTGGAATACGTGATAAACCTGTCTTTGAATAAAAAGCCTTGCACATAATCAACCCCTAATGTGGAGGCGAACGCCAAGTCTTCTTTGTTTTCTATGCCCTCTAAAATCACTTCTTTATCTGAGAACCGAGCGTGCTCAATGAGTAACTCAACAAGTTTTATGAATTGCTTATCATTTTTACGTTGAACCACGCATTTATCGAGTTTTATATAATCAACAAACTGAATAACCTCAAGTGAAAGCATCGATAGTGGAGCAAAAACATCATCAATAGCGCTTTTAATATTATTAGATAGCATCACTTTAATCATTTCTAGGCTCATTTTCGCATCGTTAATATGCGAGTTCTCGATAAGCTCAACCGTAATATCGTTTTTTAAATGGCTGTTAAATAATTGCAGAAATGGATTGTCATCGGTCGCAATGCCGCTGGCAAAATAGGAGTCTTGATCAAGGTTAATAAAAATCCTTTCATTATTGGGAGCCGATGAAAGTTGAATGCATTTTTGTTGGTATTCAACTTGAAATAGGCTCAACGGGCTGTCATGTAGTGCCGCATAAACGGTATCTGGCGCGATGGCTTGCTTTGATTCATCATAGAACCTTGATAAGGCCTCGTATGCATAAGTCTCATTATTTGATACGCCTATAATAGGTTGGTACTCGACCCCGTATCTTTGGCTGTCGATTAAATCAATTAATGTACTTGGGTGTATTTCCTTCATTTATATTTTATTTCCCTTTAGATGTGTTTGAAAAAACAATATCGAGATAAGCGGACTTTCCCAGCGGGAAAACTCCGGTTTTTACCTTTTGTTACGTTAATAATTGGCGTCGACTAAAACAGTAGGCTCATTGATATGAACTAAAAATCATATGAATGTAATTTTGTATAAATAGCACCTAATTTAGTCCGTTCTGACGAAAATAAGGAGAAACCTGTTACGTCAAAATGAGCACTAAAGTCATGGTGATTATTGAGATAAGACCCAACGAGAGCTTTGTTAGTCTTTTTTATTCTTGCGACAGTTATATGAGGATTATACTGACGATTTTCCAATGTCACCCCAACCTCTTGTAAATATTGACCGACTGATACATGTAGATTGAGAAGTCCTTCACACTTATGGACACCCGCCCATAAAATATGTGGGGCTCTAGTTTGATGAAAAGCACCAACACCCCTTATTTTTTGCGAATAAGGTTTAGCTTTAACGTTTAAAAGGCTGGCCTGTATCAAATCAGACTGAACATTATTCACCATGCCAATATAGTGCAAAGTTATATGCAGAGTAGCCGGTTTATTGATACCAAGGTTTTTTGGACGAAGGTCTAATATAGACGCTTGGATGGACTCTGGGATTTCAAGCGCTGTAAATAAAATAGGCATTTACTTTAAAGCCCCTTTGGCAAAGCCGTTTCAATTATCAACAATAGTTCTAAAGGTTAAATTGACTCTTGGTTCAGCAACTTTTTTTGTTGTGGGCAAGCAATGCGCCCAATTGCTTTGAGTTTCGTTTTTCATTACAAGCAAACTGGCTTGCTGTAAAACAACCGACACTTTTTCCTTGGTTTTTTTATGTTTTAAAACGAATTTCCGCTCAGCACCAAAACTCAGAGAGGCAATCGCCCCGTTCTTTTTTAGCTCCTTTTCAGCGTCGCTATGCCAGCCCATACCTTCGTTACCATCTTGATACAAATTTAACAAACAGGCGTTAAAGGTATCGCCGGTCGTCTCTTCAACCAAGGCTTTTAATGCTAATAATTCCTTGCTCCAAGGTAATGCGCTTTTGGTGGTGTTTGAATACGTATACTCAACAGGGTTGTCGGCATACCAAGCAACTTTCCGCTTAGTGACAATACGTTTTCCAAAGATAACGACTTCATCGTTTTTCCAAGCAATATCGTTTAACAAGTAGGTTAAATAGTTATCTGCCTTGGAGTGGGGTAACAGTGTGCCGTAATAATGAACCATGCCGCCGTTAGCTAGCAGGGTTATTGGTTCTTCCAATTGACTAAATAAATCCATTAAAGGTTCTTTTTAGATGCTTTCCAACCAATAATGGCTGATTTTCTAGTTTTGCTGCACATGACCAGAGCATTCCCCTTTCTTGGCAGCTATAAGAAACATAAGTTCGCATTATATGTTGGTTGAGTCATGCAATGAACATAGCACAAGCATTCAATTTGAACGACCACTTATGGCCAAAACGGATATTCAGCAAAGACTGAAAAAGCCACTAGTAGAGTTGCCACCACGGGCTAGGTTAAACACTGTGTTTGGGTCGGTACTCAAGTGATCTCGGCGTGCAAAATATAAAGTCAGTCTCTTACTTACAGTCTGAATCTGCGCTATCGGTATCACCGTCATTATCGTTGTCTATCCCATCGTTGCACTTCTTCTTGCCTTTTTCTGCCTCTACGGTCCCACCGGGATCGCTAGGGTCACTTCCCCCGCCGGCGGTTCCTGAGGTTTCCCCCCGATTCTTAATGCGGAATGTTGTGCTTACGGTTCCGGTACCGCTGTTATTATCGGTTACCTCAAGCGTTACCGTATAGTTTCCCTGACTTGGGTATGTATGCGTCGGGCTCGATCCAGATGAGGTGCCTGTTGTATCCCCAAAGTCCCAGCCCCATGTCGCTATACTATCTCCAGCGTCAGGATCTGAACTGAGGTCGCTAAAGACGCACTCCTTTCCGTCACAAGAATAACTAAATGAGGCGATGGGATCTGCATTGGATGCCGCAATACTCACCGTTACATCCTGAGTGATGGCTCCCATGTCTCCGTCATTGTCTGTCACTGTGAGTGTGACCGAATAGGTCCCTGAAGTGGCATAGGAGTGAGATGGATTCTGCGCGTTCGAAGAGGCCCCATCACCAAAATCCCAATCCCATTCGCTAACAGAACCATCTGAGTCGGTGCTGGTATCAGAGAAATCGACACTCAGCTCTGTTACCGATAGCACAATAAATCCGGCGGTTGGTGCAGCGTTACCGCTGGCGGACAGGACAGCAACAGCGGCATCTGCTTGAATTAATCCGTAGCCTGATTCATAGTCAAATCCAGAGGAGCCCATATCAATCGCCGTTGATCGCAACGCCGTGTAGATATCAGTTGGTGAGGCGGCGGGTATGGAGTCGAGCATCAAAGCAGCAACCCCCGCAGCATGTGGAGCAGCGGCAGAGGTGCCTGAAAAGTCCGGTTGGCCATTTTCATCTCGGTCACTGTTCGGATAGAAGAAGGTCGTATTAACACCGTCTGGCGCGACAATCCCTGGTTTCACGCGTATGTCTGGCGTAGGCAAGAAGTTGCCATTCCCGTCGAGCAGAATTGGCACGCCGCCAGCCGATGAAAAGCTTTCAATGAGCGGCGGAGTGACGCCAAACTCTGGCGTGTCCTTGTAATAGGCCGCACCTACCGCTTCAGCCCCAGCCGCATTGGCATGGCCATAAATCGTTCCACTATCGGTGGGGTACTCGAGCGTTGCATTGCCGAAAACAACATGTTTCATCAGGCCCACTGCTGGGCCATCCCAATGCGCGATGATGAGTTGGACATAAGGTTGTATAGGATATAAAAGCCCGTCATTACAAAATTGAATGGCTTCAACCGGTTCACCTATAGGGATGTTTTCGTGTGCATCGTAGGTAATAATTTCGGTGCTAGCGGCATTAACCAGCCAGACATCAAGATCGTTCTGTGTACCGGTACCCAGTGCTGCAGAACCAAAGGGTGAATCCCATTGCAGAACCAGAATGAAGCACTGTCCCGCTGGGATGTCGATGCGTTGTTGCGTATCCGTGCTTCCAGGGGATGGGTCAAAATCATGCATTTCTCCTGCCCAAAAATCCATGCCGAGAATATTAATGTAGAGGATCTCTCCGCTTCCGTCATAGTCATGCTGATAGCTATCACGAGCCATATTGCCTGCCGCAGAAAAATAAACGACGCCGTCAGCAGCAACGTTATCCACGGCCTTGGCGATAGCACCGTCTTGGAACATGGGCTCGCCCAGATAAAATACGTCATCGACGATGACATCAGCGCCGGCATCCGCAAGATCTTCTATGCCGCTGGCAAAAGTCGCAATGCCGCCAAAGGCCGTATGGAAGGCGAGATCTGCGCCGGGGGCGACATCATGGATGATTTGCATCATGGCGCGGCCTTCATCGGTGCACGGCTGCGATTCAATTCCATTAGTACACTCTGCGCTGTCATCAAGGATTATGCTTCCTGTAGGTAGGTCGCCACTAGCTATATCGTCGGTGGCCGTAATCCCCGATGTCTGCTGGTCATAGCTATCGGATAGAACGCCTACCAGAATGCCGGTGCCATCAATACCGCCGGATCGTGCGATATCAGAACGCTGGGCAATATCTCCTTCGCTGGTCACATCACCCGTATTGCTCATTGGAATGGAAGCAGATATAAATTGCAGGCTCTTCAATGCGGCTGCTTTGTCGGTAACTGCTAGTGGTAGGCGACCTGAAACAATACGCCCATAGCGAGCCCCTTTTTGCAGGCCCAGCCTGTTTAGGTCCCTTAAGAGGAGGTCGCCATCACTGGCTGCAACGGCATCGATGAGGATTTTTCCGCGTCTAATTTGGAGGAACGGATTGTTGGATTTAAATAACGTTACGTTTGCGCTCTTTTTGTGGGCGCTGTATTCTGAGTGAGCCCTTAAAAGCATCGGGCCCGCTTTTGCCATTGGCCCGCCCTTATTCAATCCGATTTGGCCTGGGTGCTGGTCAGGTAGCGATAGCGTAAGACCGCTTGTTGTCTGAGACGCGAGCGCTAGAACCACCAAAAAAAGTATTTGGGTGCAAGCCCAGCTAAAACTAGTCTGCCTTGATTGCTTCATTTCTGTGCCCCAGCTGTGGTTACCGCCGTTAAACACCGACGCTTAACCCGTGCAAGAATACCGCTAACTAATGAAACTTAGTCCTAGAAACCTAACATAAAAGCATAGTTAGTACAAGAGTGGTTAGAGAGGGTGTCGGAGGGCTCGCGGTTCTAAGCTGTTAGCATTTCTGAACAGCGGAAAATGACTCCAGTGAGGAGTAGCGAGCTAACTGGGAGTTTTTGTTAGGTCAATTTTATCTGACCAGACAGCAAACTCATTACCACTTGGCTCTGTAAAGTGAAATCGACGGCCGCCTGGAAATGGAAAAATTGGTTTTATAATATGACCATCAGCACGTGTTATCTTCTCAAGAGTTAGTTCAAGGTTGTTGCTATAAAACACAATTAGCGCAGCACCATTATTTGTCGAAGATGATAGCTCAGACTTAAAGAAGCCACCATCAATGCCTTGGTTTGAAAAGGCTGTATATTCTGCTCCAAAATCTTGAAATGACCATCCAAAGACTTGGGTAAAGAACTCTTTTGTAGCTTGTAAGTTTTTTGCCGGGAATTCAACGTAACTTATTTTTTCATGTTTATTCATATTGTTTTCCGTTAGGTGAGTAGTGCCTACATGAGGCGGGCGGCCACTAACGCATCCTGCTTGAGCTTTTTATTAGGTAATTATTTCTCTAAATAGGTTTTCATCGGTTCCCAATACCACTGGTACCAACCCCGAGCGAGGTCTTCTTTGTGTTCTTCCGGAAAGCCCGTATGGTCAAAAACAAGCATAGATTCTGATTTATTTATTTCTACTAAATCAAACCTAACAATGGAATAAACGCCTTCTTCCCAGTCGGCTACTTTCCACGCCTGCACTAATCTTTTATTTGGAACGACCTCAATAGTCATTCCCGTAATCATGCCGCCAAAGCAGGAAAACTGACCTCCAGCGTTAGCATCTATTTCTGTAGGCGCGCCTGTTAGCTCTGCAAAATCGTTGACTTTAGTAAGCGCATCGAAAATACGCTTTGCGCTACATTTAAAATTTACTTCCTGATGTATCGGCATACCATAACGCCTCGTTGCATTTTAATGCGGGCCATTTTCTCAATTTGCGCCCTTGCCCTACGCCAAACTCAAGCATTGATGAAGCCATGCGCATGTTTTTGTTAAGTGCTTTTATTCTGCCAGTTTAGATAGCGATTGAACCGTCTAAATTTCTATCTAGCGCGGGATGACACCCTACTTATTGCTACTCATGAATAAGCAGCCAGCTAAGGTTTGAACGCCTTAACATCGCCGGGCTGCCTTAACATTTTGTTTACTTCGTCAAGGTGCAGCTCTTCTGCGACGATCATTTCTCTAGCATATTCTTCCAAAAGCACCGACTCACGGCCATCTGTGAGTTTCAATAATTGATAATAGGCTTCCAGTGCAGTCTTTTCATGCTCTAAACTTTCCCGAAGAATGCCGCCAATATCATGCTGTTGAGTTTCAAGTAACTTGCCAATGCCGAGAGATGGGTGACCACCCAATAGGGTCACTAATTCCCCGGCCTTATGCGCATGGGTTAGCCCTTCTTCGGCGTTACCTTTCATCCAATTAACGATAGGAATCCTGCCATAGCCATAGACCATTAGGGAGTAATGTGTATAGCGTACAACGCCGGCCAATTCGATTTCCATTATCTTATTTAAGATATCAATGGCTTTTTGTGTGTCTGTATCATTCATTTTTCTATCCATCCTATGTTTTAAACATTATTTTTTCTTGTACGAGGGCAATGTTTATATTGACCTGAACAACCATTTTTCTTTACAGCACCAAGCGATCATCTTTTTGATGTCGTGTAATGAAATGAACAACGTTCTTAGGTAGATTTCTTAACTCTTATACTTTGCTTTCCACTTTTCTATCTAAAGACTTTAGAGTATAGAATGTGAATTATTCGGATTGCAAGGGAACTTGATAAAAATTCCCCCCAAGGTTTTATATAAGAGACGTGCATTTTTTACGCACAACTTGTTGTTAACGAAGATTTTATTCGCTGTATGAATTCCCCAAATAATTGAGTAATGGCTGCGACGGCTTGATTGGTTCTCGATCATTATGGCTGCCGCGCTGTAACCGGTATGCACGCCATTGTTTATCCGCTGCATATCGACACATACCGTAGCGGAACAGCGGTTTAATGATGGGGAAAATGTAGCGTAAGTCGGTAAACCATACACAGCTTGACTCCGCGCTTTTGTCGACACGGTAGAGCGATGGTAGGGTGGCAAATTGTCGGAGTGCAACCAGATCCGGGTGTTGCCAAATCTCTTTTAGCTGCTCGGCCTGCTTTTTGTTTGCGCCGAATTTATACAATCTACGCCAGACTAGGTTGGATTGATTTCGGTGATAACCCAAAGCGGCTTTAACATTATTTTGGCCGGTGCCTTCGGCGTGAGCCTCAAGTGTTGATTGGCTTTTGCTAATCACTCCGATCGTGAAAGGCCGCAGCAATTCACTGGCTTTCGCCTGCAAGCTCAGATGAGCTATTTCATAATATTCGTGACGGTCGATGATCAGCCTCCAATGCCATGGAACCAGCGGCTGGGGTAGTGCATGAACTTTGTGGACGCTGATGTTTTCCTGTTTGATTCTGGTTTCAATCGCCTGTAAAGCAGTTTGTTGCCCGTAGTATAAGAAACTCAGGTAGCCGGTGAAGAGCAATACGCTAATAACAGCCATTCTTCGTTGTTTGAAACTGCTCCACAACGCAAATAAGACGATGAGGCTTATCCAAGGATCCATGTCAAATGTCAGACCGAGGGCATAACGTTGGTCTGATAGCGGTGCCAATAGTTGGATGCCAAAAATCGTCAACCAGTCGCTGCCGATGTGGCTTAGCAGGCCTAATGAACACAGTAGCAATAAGGTGAGGAAGGGTACCTGCCTGCGCATCGGTAGGTAAAGCAGCATACTCAATAACAGCGCCCATAGCGGCAACAACAGTAGTGAATGAGTTGGGCCGCGGTGCCATTCGGTTATAAGCTGATACGGGTTGAGCAAAAACAGCAGATAGTCAATATCGGGGAAGGCCGCCGCCAGAGCAGTAACCAAAATATAGCAGTGCGAGCGACTTCCAGTGATCGCTCTCGCGCTAACGGCACCTATTAGACTATGGGTCAGGGTGTCCAATGGTCACCAGCAAGGCAGTAAAGAAGAATCGTCAACGCGTATCAGCTAAGGCCAACCTTAGCGGCGCAGTTTTTGGGCTTCAATAACGCCTGCTTTAAGAAATCGCGGGTTTTTTGAACGTCAGGCGAGTCATCACGCAGCCAGTGGCCAAACGTTGCCAGATAGATCGCCGTCGTCGCCGTTTCTTCCAAAATGCGCCTTAGCCCAGTTGTGTCGATCCGAGCCGCTTCCCGAAACCATTGTACGGTGCGGCTGATCCGCATAATGCCCAGTACCTGCAAATGGATGTGGCCGAATTCCAATTTATATAACAACATTTCGCCCGTGATTCGCTTGTGCGCTGCCAAGGCATCGAACCAAGTCATGATCATTTGCTGCAAACGATCAGCTGCGCTCTGTTCGAAAAAATCGTGCTCAGGCTTGAGGGCTAAAACGGCATTGTCGGCAACATCAAACCATGCTTCGACAATGTCGTCTTTTTGCGGGTAATATCGGCGTATTTGCTCAAGGCTGACATCCAGCTCTTGGGCGATGCTATATAAGTGCATACTTTCCCAAGAATCCGATTCCGCCACCCCCAGCGCGGTCTCCAAAATCTGCTTTGCTAGCTGACTATCGGCCATCATATAACTACGCTCCTATCGCTTATCGATCCTAGCTGAATGCTCAGCTCGCCTGTTCGCACAGGTCAGTCTCTTAACTATCGCGGCGTTGCCCTAACGCGCAAGTTATTATTGGATAACTGCCGGTTTTGCAGGCTGCGTGGGCAAGGTATGCACTCTCGCGGGCGTGGCAGTGCCACACTTAATATTGAAATCCTGTCGTTTAGATTTCCAAGACTTTTTCGCTGAACCGATATTGTTTCTGACCTTGTAAATCACCTTCAGTTGCATCCAGCCCTTAATCTGATCAGTATCGGGTTTCCTACCTGGCATGGCGAGTGTTTTGCTTGCGTCAACTTGCCTGACCATTCGCGTCCATTGGAAGTCCTTGCTGCCAGCCTTGCCAAATTGCATTGTTTTCATCGGTGTTTTGTAACCGCCATCACCCATGATCTGGTACTCAACCTTGCCTTTCCCACTAGCGCTAATGCTGCCTGTATATTTCATGCCGACCGGACATTTACCGACATAATTAGGTGTTTTAGCTACCAGTTTGGCGGACTTGAATACCTGAGTTGTCTTGCTCGGGACTTTTGGCTTTGATTTGCTGGTACTGGTCGTGCCTCGTGGCGCGCGCGCCTTAGGGTTGGCGGCGCAATCTAGGAAAATACCTAAGCCGCCGGTGGTGTCGCCTGCAACATCACCCTTACCTAAGCCTGCCGCCGTGCAAAATGCAACACCCTTGGCCTCCAGCACATTGGGTATCTTCATGACAAAGCCCTTTTGAACAATCTTCTCCAGTGGTTTGCTGTGCTGCAAACTCAGGGTTTTGGCATGCTTATTACAGTGTTTCGCCGGTTTAATCTTGGCGATAGCGTTGTAAGGCACGTTAACCCACACGGATTTACTACTGAAACCACCACCGCTATTTATACTCACCGTTGCATCGCCGATAGAAACATTGCCGCCGGTCAGCTTGCCCTTGTTGGAACATGAAGCGGTATATTTAACCAGTACGGGTCGGGTTTTATGGGTATCGCCAACATGAGTGTATTTGGTGCTGGCACCCGCGGTATAGATCCGGACGACAGGGCCCTTTGTGGGCAATTTACTGCCCGATTTGAGTTTATACATTCCAGGCTTAACGTCCATCTTACCGGTGGTTTTTGCCTGCACCGTGGCCGGACCAAAAAAGAATGCACCGAGCAACAGTATGGCGGTGTTAAACCTAAACGCTGAAGTAACCATCAACTGACCCTCACCTTCCGATTGTCGTCTAAAAAACAATACTCCCTGTACGCTCCTAATGCAAAGCCTTTAATAGTTTCGCCTGCCGCTATAACGTTTGAAATAACGCGCCACGTTTTTAGTGCTCGCTATTTATTGACTTGTTAGGGGGCATTACCATTATGTACGGCATACCCGTAAGTTAAAAAGGTGGCAGTGATGGATAGCATTAGTGTAAATAAATTTAGAGAAAACATGAAAAACTTTGTAGAACGAGTGCTTACAAAGCATTTGCCGCTGAAAGTTACTCGCCGAACTGGCGATGACTTTGTGGTTTTGAGCGCAGATGATTGGGAGCGTGAACAAGAAATCTTATATGTATTGCAAAACACAGATTTGATGAAACAAATTGCTGCATCTGTAGCCACTAATAAAAAGAACAAAGGATATAAACCTGCGGCTGAGGAAGTTGATGAGATCACTGGTATTTTGAAGTAATACATAGGCCGCTTACGAGGAGCTTAGGCAAAAAGATAAGAAAATGCACAAAGCACTTTGCCGTGTATTAAAAGAAATTCTTCGTGATGACCCGCGCGTGGGTACGGGAAAACCTGAACAATTAAAACATAAGCTCTCTGGTTTATGGACTCGCCGTATAAGCCAGAAAGACCGCGTTATTTATAAGTACGATAAAGACTATATTTATATCTTTGCTATTGGCGGATATTACGATCAATTTTAATTTTCCCTAACGTTCATAATGCGTCGTGCTTGAGGCGGTTTTTAGTGGCTAAAAGATACCACAGTGCTGAAAATCAAGCTGGCGACCCCCTTGATCTCTTGATCTGTTGGAAATGTAAAAAAACAATCACCTTATTGTCACAAGACTGTTACATTGAAAAATTATGATCTCCACAAAATATTTTTAGTGGAGATTACTAGTGTTGAAGAAAAAGTGGGCTTTAGCTGCAGGTTTTGTTGTTGTGTTTTTTGTTTCAGTGTCAATTGCGGCTCAAAGTCGTTGGCCAAGTTCGCAGGGGTCGCTTGAGCTAGAGGCTTATCAGTTGCAGTCTCGAATTGATGTGGCAGAAATAACTGATGACCTTTCAGGAGTGACTTTTAATGCATTAACTCAGAGCTTGTTTGCGGTCACTAATGCACCGGAACAAATTGTTGAAATGTCTCTTGAAGGGAAAGTAAAAAGGGTGATCCCCTTATTAGGATTTGACGATACAGAAGGCATTACCCATATAGGTGGTAATCGGTTTGCGATAGTAGAAGAGCGTAAGCGGCAGGTGGTTTTTATTGACATTAATAAACACACCAACGAAATTAAACGTGAGCATTGTGAGGGCTATAAACTGCCTTTGCAGGGTGAGAAGAATAAAGGCTTAGAAGGGATAGCGTGGAGTAAAAAAGCAGGTATTTTGATTGCTAAAGAAGATGAGCCAGAACAGCTTTATCACTTTGATCAGCAACAACACGATGGCAAATATTTAACCCCATTTTTAAACAACTCAATACAGCGCAAGCAATTAGGCGACGTTGCAGGCTTACACAGTTTAGCAAACGGTAATACACTTTTTCTCAGCGAAGAGTCGCGCTTACTGCTTGAGTTATCACCAAAGGGCTACGTGCTTTCAAGCAAGTCTTTTGAATATGACCCGTTTGGTATTTTTTACTCTATCAGGCAGCCCGAAGGTGTAACGATGGCAGATGATGGTCGGCTTTATATTGTGTCAGAACCCAATCAGTTGTTTATTTTTGAAAAGCCCAAAGGGTAGACCGCTTACGTAGCAGTATGTTTAACGCTTTGCTAAGCGGCAAAAAATTGTTGTTGCATAACCAAGATCTTTACCTGAAAAATAGCTATCGGAAAATCAAGCTGGCTGACCCCTTGATCCTTGTCAGTTGGTGAGGTTATCCACATAGCGTTTGGGTTGGTTTCTTCGGGGTCTATGCTTTCAGGTGATTTTACGCGAAAGGTCTTATCAACTTTATACATTTCAAGGAACTCACCACAAGATTGCATCCCTGTTATGGGGCCGGTTCCTTCTTTCAGCTCAAAAGAGCCCGCGGCATGTCTTGGTAGCATGGTGATCCTTGATTTCATCTAACGTTTTAAATAAGGGGAGCGGGTCTTTTTCCGCGTCCCAGCCAGCGTATTTTTGCTGGCGAACTTGATTTTTTTGTTATGCATTTTTGAAAAATAAATCACCGTACCCCCATATTACAGTGCCCAATGCGATGAATAAGGCTGATATAGCCATGAGGCGTTTAGCTTGCAGACGGTATTTTAATTTGATATTAAATATTGGCTCATTTGCTATGTGTTCAGGTGAAAAAACATTGTGCATTTTAAAAGAAAAGTATTCAGCTAATGAGCCAAGTAGTACCACTACTGACCCGCAGCGCTGGAACCATATACCTGAGCTTTCATACTCCGGCTTTAAAACTCCAAAGACAGCTAACAACGGAACTAAAGATATGACCATTGCAAGAGCAACAACTATTGCCCTATAAGCCACCGCCTCTTTTTCGTACTCAATTTTTCTAAATTGCTCCATGACCTGTCCCTGTGATGCCTAACGTTTTATATAAGACGCGCGCGTCTTTTAGCGCGTCGCCTTGATATTTTTGTTATAAGTAAATACCTTTATTAATACTACAATAAGTTTCTTTGCCCAACTTAACTATCGAATTGATTGCTATAGCGCAAAACCCAGCTATAGCACCTGCCTCGACACCTAATTGTGCACCAAAATAACTGGCAATTATTATGACAATTGATTTTGTTCCTTTTTCTTTTGCAGCCTTTAATTGCTTCCTTAGCGCTTCATATTTCTTATCACTGGAGCAGACAAGTTGATAAATTTCTTTTTTAACATGTTCCCAATAAGACTTTGGGGGTCTGCCGTCTAATTCTTTTTTAATAAAATCTATCATTTTTTTATTCTTATTAGCCGACATCATTGGTCGGCTACGGCCATCTTTATATAAAAAGCTAGCAGCCATTTCAGAATCTTCTTCAGACCCACTATCAAGAATTGATAAAGGAGTAGCTATAAATTGAAGTTCCTTGCAGTTTATACCATTTAGCCAACTGTCCATTTCTATCCTTTACTTATAACTTGTTATTAACAGGAAACATAATTCCCTTTAATTTCTATATATAGTGGGCAGATAATTCCTGTTAATACGACAATAAAGTCAAAACCAGACAATTTCATCTTGATTTAATTAGTTGCCTAGCGTGTATAAGCGGGTGTGAGCGCTAAGCAGTATAAATTGCTGTTAATGATGGGGCTTGTGATGTTCAACATAAAGCGTTCCTTGCTGTTTGCTTGATAGGGTGTGTTTATAAATATAGTTTCGTGTTGCGAATAAATGCATATGGCATATTAGCGGTATAACCATGATTTAAGCGCGCGTGTGACTGCTGGCATGACTAGGTAAGTCATTAGCAATACTTGCCCTATGACCATAACGCCGAGTTTTAAGGCTAAGGGTAGGGCGTTTAGCCAATACCCCAGCGTTAGGTTTATGCCAAATAATAAGCTGAAGACAACTACCATAAGCACCAATGCCATTTTGTGGCGATTGGGCACGGCGTGTGCTGGCATTTCGGGTAGGTTGAACCAAAACTCTAAGCCGGATACCTTTTTTATTTTTGCGCCGCCTTCGACTAAGTCGGCGTTATCTAATTCATCGAGGAAGCGTTTGCGCTCTGTCGATTCTTCCCAAATACGTTGGTGCTCATACGAGTCAAAGCCAACGATTAACACGTACTCGCCAGCCGTTTGACTGGATGGTTTGAGTACGTGAACCCCTTGGTGGCCTGGAAATTTAACCGCAACGTGTGAAATGCGGCGCAGCCAGTCTTCATATTGTTGCTCGGCTCCTAGGCGTACTTTTCGAGCAATTGATACGGTGACGGGTGTATTTGAGCCATTAGTCATGGTTAAGAAATACGCTCCCACATACTGAGTTGGCTAAAGCTGTGTTGGAATTTGCGTTTAGTATCACGAATTACAAAGGGTACGTCGGTTGGGTCATTAATGAGTTTGAAGTGCGTACCTAAGTGCTCTTTTAGCCCATCTAATGTTGAAAATGGCTCACCGTCTTTTCGAATACCGCCAAGCCAGTTTTCTTTTGGTGTGAATTCTTCAAGCCATGTGTAGGGTGATGCGATGGCGAGTACGCCGCCTACGTTAATGCGATGGCGGATATCATCAAGGAAAACGGCCGGTGTGCGCAATCGGTCAATGAGGTTGATTGCTAATACTAAATCGTAATCGGTAAATTGGGGTTTTAAGTTGGTTGCATCGCCTTGAATAAATTCGATGTTTTGTTGGTTTTTATTAAGCCCCATGCTGGCGAGCTGTTGCTCGTGAAATGAAACAATTTCACCTTCTTCAATCAGTTCGTAATGAATGTTTCCTTTTTGCTGCATTTGATGTGCGATGCGGATAAAGCGTGCAGAAAAGTCGATACCGGTGACGGCATCAAAATGTTGTGCGAGTTCAAACGATGCACGACCCACTGCGCAGCCTAAATCGAGCGCGCGTACGGTTGCTTTGTCTTGTAGTTTTTCCATGCAAAGCCTGACGCAATGCGCCGATAGATCTTCTACATCGAAGTAGGTTGGGCCATAGTGAAAGTGGCAATATTGTGAGACGGCGGTATCGGTTTCGTACATAGCAGTTGGTTTTTCCAAGGTTTGATTTGATTCAACATAGCGAAAGCCTGCGTGTTGATAAAAGTGACGTCTAAAGGCGTAACGTGCGTGTTTGGTTGCTTCATTGCCGGTTGAAATCCAGCAGCCGCCTTTAATTAGGTTGTGTTGCGTGTCAAAGGTGGGTGTTGAGAAATCGTCGTACAGCGGGTGAACTTCAAAACCATCGAAGCCGCTGATGGGTGTTTCTGTCCACTGCCAGGCATTGCCGATTAGATCGTGAAATTCGCCAAAAGCAAAGTGATCAACAGGGCAGGCGGATGCCCAATGTTCAAGATTAATATTGCCGGGTGCGCGATCCCACTCCGGTTGATCTGGAATGTCGTGAAGTTGGTGTAAGTATTGCCATTGCTCTTCACTCGGTAGGCGAATGGTTTTTCCTTTTTTGTCGCTTAGCCAATTACAAAACGCTTTGGCTTCCAAGTAATTCACTTCCGCTGGCCAGTTCCAAGGCATGTCTTGTTCGTCTAATAAGGTGCGCAGAACGTATCGGTCGTCTTTTTTTGACCAAAACAACGGGTGCTCAGGTTTTTTATATTGAACCCAATTCCAACCTTCGTCGGTCCAGAATTTCTTTTGCTGATAGCCGTTGTCTTTAATAAAGCTTAGAAACTCGCCGTTTGAGACGAGGTATTTACTGGCGGAGAAATCGTTGATGTCGACAATTTTTTTGCCGTATTCATTATCCCAGCCATAGGTTGAGTGATCTTTGTCTTTGCCTAATTTAATTTGTCCGCTGGCAACGTCCAATAGCTGGTTGCTGGGTGCGTCCCCGACGTGAGGGCAAACGTCCCAAGTGCTGTGCTGTTGCAAGTGCTGCAATGGCATTTGGCGAATAATCGCTGATGAGGTTTCGATATGAATGCGCTGGTGCTCAATGCCCATCAAAATAGGCCAAAACGGGCTTTCCCAAGTAACAGGAAGGTCAAGTGGCATAGTGCTAATAAGTGAATCTACGATGTTAAGTACGGCCTGTCTGTACTCACGCACTTCGCTAATGCTTGGCCAGTCGTAATTGGACTCATTCAAGTCATCCCAAGACATTTCATCCACACCGATGGCAAAAATAGATTCAAAACGGGGGTTAACGCGTTTATGAACGAGTGAGGCGAGTGTTAGCTTGTTAACAAAGAAAGCAGAGGTGTGGCCATAATAAAAAACCAGTGGGTGACGCAGTGATTCGGGCCTTAAATAGAAGGCTTCTTCACTGCTGAGTACTTCGTATAGCTGCTCTTCTAGTTGAAAGGTTTTGTGTAAATAGTCACGAATTTCTTCCCTTTTTTGCTCCACAGTGCCGCTGTTAAGCAAAATCGTTTTGGTCACTTTTGGACTGCTGCTTACTTCTTGTGCTAAAGATGACATCTTGGGTCCTTTTTATTATGTCGAGTTAGTCTATTACTGACCCGTTTGAAAACAAAGTTATTACACAGAAGATTTGTTTTTTGGTGATTAAAATCAATTACCGTATATCACCGTTGGTAGCCAAGTTGCAAGCTTAGGCCACATGGCTAGCATGCCCAATAAGCAGAGCTGGATCAAAATAAAGGGTATAACGCCTTTATATATTTGGCTGGTTTTAATAGAGGCTGGCGCAACGCCCCGCAAATAAAACAAGGCAAAACCAAAGGGCGGGGTAAGGAACGAGGTTTGTAGGTTTAGCGCGATCATAATGCCAAGCCAGACAGGGCTGATACCCATGGCTAATAGAATGGGTGCAACGATCGGCACGACAACAAAGGTGATTTCTATAAAGTCTAAGACAAAACCCAATAAAAACATCACCAACATGACCACCAACATGGCACCGAAGACACCGCCGGGTAGGTCAGATAATAATTCTTCAATTAGTTCATCACCGCCAAAGCCTCTAAAAACCAAGGAAAACAGCGACGCGCCGATGAGGATAAAAAATACCATGCTGGTGACATGCGTGGTGTCTTGCGCGACGGTTTTTAATTGCTGAAGGCTGAACTGTTTTTTTAGGAAAGCAAGTAAGGTAGCACCCATCGCGCCGACCGATGCCGCCTCTGTTGGGGTGGCGATGCCGCCAATGATGGAACCCAGTACGGCGATAATTAAAATAAGGGGTGGTAGCAAGCCCTTGGCTACATCTATATAGAGTGAGTTACTGGCCTCTTCAACGGGTAGCGCAGGGCAGGCGGATGGTTTAAAAAAGGCAATACCTGCTAGATAAATCAAATAAAGGAGAACGAGAATGATGCCCGGAATAAGAGCGCCTGCAAACAAGTCGCCAACGGATACCGTTTCTGGCGAAAAGATTCCCATGTCCAGCTGAGCTTGTTGATAGGCCGATGAAATTACATCGCCGAGCAGTACTAGAACGATAGAGGGGGGGATAATTTGTCCAAGCGTGCCAGAGGCGCAAATGGTGCCGCAAGCAAGTGCAGGGTCATACTGACGTTTCAACATGGTGGGTAACGACAATAGGCCCATGGTGACGACGGTTGCGCCGACGATACCGGTGCTGGCGGCCATTAACATGCCCACCAAAACGACTGAAAAACCTAAGCCACCGGGCAGGGTGCCAAACAGTTTAGACATGTTTTCAAGCAAACTTTCGGCCACTTTAGATTTTTCTAGCATCACACCCATGAAGACAAACAGTGGCACGGCGACCAAGGTGTCGTTTTCTATAATGCCAAAAAGTCGATTGGGCAGGGCCTCTAAAAAGGCCGAGTCGAAGGTGCCAAAATAGTCGCCAGCAAAGGCAAACGCTAAGGCGGTGCCCGCTAAGCTAATGGCGACAGGGTAGCCCATCAATAAAACGATGAATACCGCGCCAAACATCCATAAAGCGATACTACCGTCCATGCTGCTGCCCGCTAAGTACGTTAATAGATTTCAGCGCTTCGGAGAGGCCTTGGAAAAACAGCAAAATGGCCATTAGCGGAATGAGTGATTTAAGTAAAAAAACACCATCAATGCCGCCGGCTTCTCTTGAGCCTTCATAGTAAGACCAAGAAGCAGAGACATAATCCCAACTGATATAAAAAATGAAGATGCAAACGGGGAGTAACAAAAAGATCGAGCCGATTAAATTAACAATGGCTTGGCCTTTAGCGCCCCAACGTTGGTACAAAATATCCACGCGAACGTGTCCGTTTGTTTTAAGGGTGTGTGCAATGGCCAGCATAAAAACAAGGCCATGCATGTAAGTGATCGACTCCTGCACGGCGATGTTGCCGATATTAAAGCCGTAACGCAACACAACAATACAAAACATCGTGACCACCATAAGCGCGACCAACCAAGACACGAGGGTTGAAATAGCTTGGTTAGTGGCATCTATAAGGCCAATTAACTTCTTGAGCATGTGACTTGGTTTTTAGAAAGACCGCGATATATTACAACGTGTTGTTAAACGAATACAGGCTTGCCGCTTAGTATTGTTGAATACAAAAAAGAGTGTGTTGCAAACGGCTTGTTGCGAGAAGCTATGCCGATTCGGAAAATTCTAGTCTCAGGGGTTAGAAACAGAGCAATAAACGGTGTTGTAAGGTGATTGATTTATTCGCGACTCATAGGCAAGAATGAAGCCGAGACAGTGCTGGAGGAGTTTTACTCTAAGCGGTAATTGTCGGGGAGTTCACGTCGGGCCATTAAAATACGCTTCATGGCATCGGGGTCCTTAAGGTGCGTCATTTCACCTTCTTTTGGGAAGTGCACATCGCGTAACCTTGATAACCAAAAGCGAAAGGCAGCGGCGCGTATGACGATCGGCCAATGGGTAATTTCGCTTTCAGTCAGTGGTCGAACGGCTCTATAGGCCGAGATAAAAGCCTCGAAGCGTTCTTCGTCTAATTGACCGTCAGACGTGGCGCACCAGTCATTCACGGCAACGGCGATATCGTAAGTAAAATAGTCGTTGCAAGCATAATAAAAATCAATAATGCCAGATAATTTATCGCCAGAAAACAAGGCGTTATCGCGGAATAAGTCGGCATGGATGACGCTTTTAGGTAAATCTAACGCATTGTATTGAGCCTGAAACGCCAGTTCGTCGCGGATAAGCTCAGCGCAGTCGGCGTTAATCAGAGGTATTAACAGTTCGGCGGCTTGCTGACGCCAATTCGCGCCGCGACTATTGTCACGATGAATGTCGAGTTTTAAGCTGGCTAGGTGGAGCTTTGCCATCGCTTGGCCGATGACAGCGCACTGCGTTGGGTTCGGTGATTCAACGTCACTACCGGCTAGTTTTTCTACAAGAGCGGCAGGTTTGCCATTTAAGGTTGATAGGTAAGCGCCGTCATTATTGCGAATCGGTTGGGCGCTTGGTACGCCATTGGCGGACACAAAGGCCATAACGGTTAAGAAGTAGGGTAGTTCTTCTGCTTTTAACTCTTCAAAAAGCGTTAATACGTATTCACCGGAGGTGGTGGTGACAAAATAATTGGTGTTTTCAATGCCCGAGCTGATACCTTGAAAATCAACCAGTTCACCTAATGAGTAGCTCTTTAAATGAGCAACCAGTTGGGTGCGCCCAACAAGCGTATAAACAGACATTAACTGAAAGCCGTACGATACTTACCAGCTAAACAGTAACCATTGAGGGATGTTCATGCCCTTCTCAAGTTCTGATCGACGTGTTTCTAAATTGCCATCACCATCGGTGTCGACCATGTAGTAAGCGGGTGCATTTTTTGGTGAAATTTTAATCATGTAGACATTACCGTTAACGCTATATTCGGTAATGGTTTTTGTTTTTTTGCGGGTAATCGTAATGTCGGGTGACATGTTTTCACCGCTAACGATTTGAGAAGGTAGCTCAGGGGGCTCAGGGACAATGGCTGGTTTAATGTCTTCTGCCGCAGAATTCGATGTATACATAAAAAGTAAAGTTAGAATAACGGGTAATAGGCGGCGCATGTTTTTTCCTTTGAGCTAGAGTGCAGGTTACGTCCTAATTATGCCACTATCTGTTGAGTTTTGCACAATTTGGCGTGGTTGTTATGGCTGGCGTTAGAGTTCAAGCAATACTTCCTCTTCTTCGGCAGAAGGTGCAAACCCCCGTTGTTCGTAGAAGTCAAAAATAGCGGTTAAAACTTCATCCGGTGTTTCGCAAATTTGAAAGAGCTCAAGATCTTCCGTTTTGATGGTTCCAGCGTCTAGCAAGGTCGTTGAAAACCAATCAATTAAACCACTCCAAAAGTCCTTGTTGACCAGAATGATGGGGATTTTTCGTGATTTACCCGTTTGAATTAGGGTCAGAATTTCAGCTAGCTCGTCTAATGTGCCAAAGCCGCCGGGTAATACGATGTAGGCGGTGGCATATTTAACGAACATGACTTTGCGCGCAAAAAAGTGCCTAAAGTTTAGGCTGACGTCTTGATAGGGGTTAGCTTGTTGCTCATGCGGTAATTGAATATTTAAGCCGATACTCGAAGAGGAGCCTTTGAATGCGCCTTTATTGGCTGCTTCCATGATGCCGGGGCCGCCGCCACTGATGACGGAAAATCCGGCATTCGATAATGCCAGAGATATAGCTTCGGCGCGTTGATAGTCGGGATGGTCGTCTTTAAGTCGGGCGGAGCCATAGACGCTCACAGCAGGCCTGATGTGTGAGAGTTGTTCGAAACCATCTACAAACTCGGCAATAATCTGAAATATTTTCCACGCTTCACGTTTTTGCTTATTCATCTGACGCCCTCGTTTTTCATAACATGATGACTTATAGCCACAAGGCATAAGTCTCATTGAACCAAAAGAAAATTACTTTTGGCTAATTCGGCTTTATACAGACAGTATAATCGGCAATATAAAAATTATTGGATACTTTTGATGACTGAAAAAACGCTGGTGCTAGTTGATGGCTCTTCTTACTTGTTTCGTGCGTACCACGCATTGCCGCTGCTGACCAATTCAAAAGGCGAATACACCAATGCTATTTTGGGTGTCACGAATATGCTGAAAAAGCTGGTGGCCACTTATCCAGAGGCTTATTTAGGCGTGATATTCGACGCGCCGGGCAAGACATTTCGTAACGATATGTACCCAGAATACAAGGCGAATAGAGCGTCCATGCCAGAAGAGTTGCGAGAGCAAATAAAGCCTTTGCATGAATTGATAAAAGCGATGGGCTTGCCGCTTGTGATGGAGTCTGGTGTTGAGGCGGATGACGTGATTGGCACGCTCGCCAAGCAAGCTGAAGCAGCAGGACTTAAGGTGGTTATTTCTACCGGCGATAAAGACATCGCGCAAATGGTGACAGATAATATTTCATTGATTAATACGATGAATAATCAGTGGCTAGATATTGAGGGTGTAAAAGAAAAATTTGGCGTGCTTCCTGAGCAAATCATTGATTATTTAGCGTTAATGGGCGATACCTCTGACAATATTCCGGGCGTGCCAAAGGTGGGGCCTAAAACGGCAGCAAAATGGTTGAATAAATACGGCTCACTGGATGAATTAATAGCCTGTGCTGACGAGGTGAAGGGCAAGGTTGGTGAAAGCCTGCGCGAGCATCTTGATGCTATTCCCTTGTCAAAGCAGTTGGTGACGATTAAATGCGATGTGCCATTAAATGAAGCGCCAACTGACTTGCTTCGAGTCGACGTTAATGCAGAGGTTTTGCGCGACATGGTGAGTCATTTTGAGTTTAATTCGTGGTTGAAGCAACTGGGCGCAGGAACTGTCACAGCCACGGCGGCTAACACGATGCCGCAAGAAGCAGATGACGACCCGCTGCCGCCAGCAGTGGAATTAAAGGTCGATACGGTTCTTGATGAGGCGAGTTTTAACGGTTGGTTAGAGAAGTTGTCTAACGCACCTTTGTTTGCCTTTGATACGGAAACGACCGACTTGGATTACACCAAAGCACTGATTGTGGGTGTTTCCTTTGCCGTTGAAGCGGGGCACGCGGCATACGTGCCGTTAGCGCATACCTATCCGGGCGCGCCAGAACAGCTCTCTAGGCAATGGGTTTTAGATCAATTGAAACCGCTGCTGGAATCTGAAACCACGCATAAAGTCGGTCAAAATCTTAAATATGATGCGAACGTGCTGGCAAATCACGATATTCGCTTGGCTGGGATTCAGCACGATACGATGCTTCAGTCATACGTTTTAAATAGCACGGCAACGCGACACAATATGGATGCGCTAGCAGAGAAATATTTAGGCCAGCAGACCATTCATTACGAAGACGTGGCGGGTAAAGGTGCAAAGCAAATTTGCTTTGATCAAGTGCCGGTTGAAATAGCAGCTCCCTATGCCGCTGAAGATGCAGACATTACATTACGTTTGCACCAGCAGCTTTTCTCTAAGTTAGAAAAAACTGAGGCGCTAGAAAAGGTTTATCAGACGATAGAAATGCCGTTAGTGCCGGTGTTGGCAAGAATGGAGCAAAGCGGTGTGTTGGTGGATGAGCAGATGTTGCTTCAGCAAAGTGCTGAGTTAGCATCGAAGACCAAAATACTCGAAACGCAGGCGCACGATGTTGCTGGTCAACCGTTTAATTTGGGTTCGCCAAAGCAAATACAAGAAATTTTGTACGACAAATTAGGCTTGCCGGTTCTAAAAAAGACACCGAAAGGTCAGCCATCAACCGCTGAAAGTGTATTGCAGGATTTGGCGTTGGACTTTCCATTGCCGCGGTTGATTCTTGAGCACCGTAGTCTCAGTAAGTTACGCTCGACCTATACCGACAAGTTGCCCAAGCAAATTAACCCGGTAACGGGTCGTGTACATACGTCGTATCACCAAGCCGTTGCCGCGACGGGCCGCTTGTCTTCGTCTGATCCAAACTTGCAAAATATTCCTGTGCGCAGTGAGGAGGGACGACGAATTCGCCAAGCCTTTATCGCTGATCAGGGTTATACCGTATTGGCGGCCGATTATTCGCAAATTGAATTGCGAATTATGGCGCATTTGTCACAAGATGCCGGGCTGTTGCAAGCTTTTAAAGAAGGCTTGGATGTTCACAAGGCCACCGCATCGGAAGTATTTGGCGTGCCGCTCGATCAAGTCGAAACGCACCAGCGCCGCTCTGCCAAGGCGATCAACTTTGGTTTGATCTATGGCATGTCGGCGTTCGGTTTGGCTAAGCAGCTAGATATTGACCGTGGTGCTGCACAGGGTTATATCAATTTATATTTTGATCGCTACCCAGGCGTAAAAAGCTATATGGATGAGACGAGGGAGTTGGCGCGTGAGCAAGGTTATGTTGAAACCTTATTTGGTCGGCGCTTATATTTACCCGACATTAATGCGAAAAATGGTCAACGTAGGCAATATGCTGAAAGAACGGCGATTAATGCGCCGATGCAAGGTACCGCGGCAGATATTATTAAATTAGCCATGTTGTTGGTTGATGATTGGTTGCAAGTGGATCAGCCGCCGGTACGGATGGTGATGCAGGTGCACGATGAATTGGTGTTTGAAGTTGAAAACAGTTATTTGGAGCGGGCTAGCGATATTATTCGGCAAAAAATGAGCGAGGCGGCTGCGCTGGATGTGCCGCTAGTTGTCGACGTGGGTACTGGGAAGAACTGGGATGAGGCCCACTAGATAAAACATAGCGTTGGGAAAACAAGTGCTTTTACGTGGTAGTAAAGTGGGTGGATAGAAATAAAGGTTTTGTTGAGCTAAAAGCAGTAAAAAATAAAAAGTGAACTTTTTGAGAAAGATTTAGTCAAACAGCCGTATCTAGTTAGATATGCTTGCTCATATCTCCCCCTCCCCTTGAGCAAGTTCTTTCGGTTAGCTATAACCGAATTCTGAAGCCCTAGGCTGTTTTTGGCTCTAGGGCTTTTTTTTGCTTATAATTTCTGCCACATTTAGGTGTTCATCTAACCAATTATGTATCTGCTCTATGCCTTCCTTTTTAAGAGAGGAAAATAGCTCCACTTGAACGTTGGCGGTCGAATCTTTAAGTAGTTTTTGAACAGCAAATAAGGTGTTTTTAGCGCCATTGCGATTGAGTTTGTCGGCTTTTGTTAGCGCCACAAAAACATCTAAATTTAAATGAGCGGCATAATCGATCATTTGTATATCGAATTCACCTAGCGAGCGACGAATATCGACCAGTAAAACCAGTCCATTGAGCGCCTTTCTTTTTTCCAAGTAACGTTCAAGCTCTTTTTGCCATTTTTGTTGAACGCTCGGTGGCACTTTAGCGTAGCCATAGCCGGGCAAATCCACTAAGCAGCGCTGCTCATCAAGTTTGAAATAAACAAGCTGTTGAGTTCTGCCGGGCGTTTTGCTGGTTCTAGCGAGGCTTTTTTGATTGGTCAGTGTGTTGATGGCGCTTGACTTGCCCGCATTTGACCTACCGGCGAAGGCGACTTCGTATTCGATGCCTTCAGGGGTGGTTTTTAGATTGGGAGCATTAAGCAGGTATTCGGCGCGGTGATAAAGGGGGTTCATATTGAAAGTTTGGCTAGAAAAGTGCTTTATTGTACCGGAGTGAGGAAATGCAGTGTGTATAACAACAAATGTGCTAGAAAAAGACTAAACTTGAAGTGGAATTATTGTAAAATCAGCAGCTGAATTTAGCGTTAAGCGAAATATAGCGAGGAAATAAGGGTGAATAAAATTTCATTGGCGGTAGTAGTGTTGGCCTTATTAGCTTCTGCTCAATCATGGGCAGGCGATGCAGTAGCTGGTAAAGCAAAAGCGGCGCAATGTGCCGCGTGTCATGGTGCTGCAGGCATTAGCCCAATGGGGCTTTACCCTAACTTAGCGGGGCAAAAGGAACAATACTTGGCAAAGCAGATAAACGACTTTCGTTCAGGGTTACGTAAAGACCCAACGATGCAAGCGATGACTAGTGCGCTATCTGATGATGACGTGGCAAACCTTGCTGCGTATTATGCCGGTATTAAATAAAAATCAGTTTAGTTGGAAGGAATGATGAAATTAAATATATTTGTGATTTGTTTTTTTACTGCATTAGTATCAATGGATGCTTTTGCTGTAGGTGATGTTGAAGCTGGCAGAGCAAAAGCTGCGATGTGTGCAGGTTGTCATGGGCAAAATGGTAATAGCTCAAACCCAGTATGGCCAAAACTAGCCGGCCAGCATGCGTTTTATATTGAAAAGGAGCTGCATGACTTTCAAAACAAAAAACGTACCGACGCAACCATGGCGCCGATGGCGGCGGGTTTGAATGATGTTGATATTGAGAACATAGCCGCTTTCTTTGCGAGTGTTCCTTCAACCGTTGAAGCGGCGAGTGCCGATAAAATCAAATTGGGTGAAAAAATCTACCGTGCTGGAAAAGTTGGTAATGGCTTGCCTGCTTGTATCGCTTGTCATGGGCCTAATGGTGCCGGTAGTGCGCCTGCGCGGTTCCCTCGTATCGGCGGTCAACATGCGGCTTATTTATCTAAAGCACTGAAAGATTTCAAAGCAGAAACGCGTGATAATGATCACCAAGCGATGATGCGCGATATTGCTGGACGCATGAGTAACAAAGAAATTGAGGCGGTTTCGTCATATATTTCAGGATTACACTAGGTCAACGTATTCTTCAAAAAAGGGCAACTTTGTTGCCCTTTTTTGTTTTAGGTTAATGTGAGTTACAAAGCTCATTAAACTTTTTATGAATAATCAATCAGTGACACCCACAGAGACGCTTCCCCCTAGAACATCGGCATTGTTGTTGAAGTTTCTTGGTTCGATGAACTTGGCGATAACGCTATTGGTGGGCCTATCTATCGCCGCCATCATAGGCACAGTGTTACAACAAAATCAGCCCTATACCGACTACATCATAAAGTTTGGCCCTTTTTGGTTCGAGGTATTCAATCAAATTGGTTTGTATGACGTTTACTCGTCGAGTTGGTTTTTGTTTATCTTGTTTTTCTTAGTTCTTTCAACCAGTACGTGTATTTATAGAAATGCGCCGAATATGTTGCGTGAGATGCGTGAATATCGGCAAAATATCCAGCTCAAAACATTGGAGAATTATTCCAATACGCACCGTTGGGCGCTTACGCAATCAATGGAAGATATTCAGCATGTGGGGAAAAAGATATTTTCGCACAATGGCTATAGCGCAAGATTAAAAGACGGCGATGGCTATACCTTGATTTCGGGCATGAAGGGAGGCGGTAGTCGGCTAGGCTATATCCTTACTCATATGGCGATCGTGTTGATCTGCATCGGTGGTTTGATTGATGGAAATGCCATTTTAAAGGCGAGAGAAATGCTGGGGCAAATTGCGCCAGAGACAAGAAATATTGCCGCTAGTGATGTGCCTGAAATTAGTCGCCTAGGGGTTAATAACCAGTCTTTTCGCGGCAGTGTTTCGATTCCAGAGGGTCGTCAAACCGATGTTTTGTTTCTTAATTATAAAGACGGCTACCTCGTACAAGAGTTACCGTTTTCGGTTGAAGTAAAAGATTTTAGAATTGAGCATTATGATAGTGGTCAACCAAAATCCTTCGAAAGTGATTTAGTTGTACACGATAAACGCTTGGAGCAACCGTTAGAGCAAACTATTTCCGTTAATCACCCGTTAATCTACGACGGTTATTCTATCTATCAAGCGAGTTTTTCTGATGGCGGTTCTGAGCTAGAGTTGTTAGCCTGGCCATTGATGGGTGCGGCTAAGGCAACAAGAAAGATAGAAATTAAAGTGGGTGATGAGTTGGAAATGAACTTATATAGCAATCCTTGGATTCTAGAAACCTCTGATTTTCGTTTGTTTAATATTAATCCATCAGAAGACCCGACTAAAAAATTCAAAAATGCAGGGCCCAGTGTGCAGTTCAAAATGCGCAATAAAACAGGGGAGGCAAAAGAATTTTTAAACTATATGGTTCCAGTGGAAAGAGACGGGGCTTTTTATTATTTGAGTGGTGTGCGTGGATCACCTGCCGAAGAGTTTAGGTATTTATATGTGCCTGTCGATGATAAAGGTAGGATTGATCGGTTTATGAAGTACCTACACGCGCTTGCAGATGAGGAGTTGTTGCAAAGAATGGCGGCAGAGCAAAATTTTGCGGGGTCTTCCTTGCCATCAAAAGAAGCGGCTCAGCTTAATAAAGCAATGGTTAGTTTAGTGGGTTTGTTTGTTGAAAATGGCATGCAAGCCGTGATTACTCAAGTCGAAAAAAACGTGCCAGCAGAGAAACGAGAAGAAGTATCAAAGCTGTATATTAGGGTTCTGCAGCAAATATTGGGGGCCGTGTATGTTGATGTGCTGACCGAAGAGGGTGTTGATGTTAGTTTAGGTGTGGATGAAAAGAAGGCGGAGTTTTTTGATGCGGCGACAGCAGCGATTGGAGCGATTGGTCGCTATGGTTCACCCGTTTATTTTCAATTGTCTAGTTTTGTCCATCATCAGGCCAGTGGCTTGCAAATTGCCAAAGCGCCTGGAAAGAACTTGGTTTACCCGGGTTGTGCAATGCTGATTTTGGGCGTATTTTTAATGTTTTATGCACCTCAGCAGCGATTGTGGGCTTGGTTAGAGCAAACGGATGACGGTGTGACGTTTGTTCTGGCGGGGCATGCTATTAGAAACAAGCTGGACTTTTCCAAGCAATATCAACAGATACAAGCACAGTTTGATCGTGTTTTAACGAGTTAGGGTACCGATATGAATAGTACGCACGCAGCCTTGCAGCATGAGCTAGATCAGCAATCTTTTTGGAAATGCTTAAGCGTTTTTGATTGGGTATGGGCGGTGATCGTTTTGATAGGCACCGGTTATGCCTATGCTAGCTATGCCGCTTTAATGGACGGCTATGAAAAGGGTATATTGGTTTCAACGGGTGTTAGTTTGGTTGCACTCGGCTGGCACTGGAAAGAGATTAGAGGGTTGTCACTGGCCGTCTTTGTGTTGAGTATTTTTGGCGTGAGTCGATATGTTAATGGGCTTGCTGATGCCGAAGTGGATTTCTTTTTGAGATTCCTTGTGTCTAGCCAGTCGGCGATTATGTGGATGAGTGCATTGTACGTGCTGGCAACGGTAACGTACTTTATTGCATTTTTCACACGCTCAGAGTTCTCAGGAAAAGTGGCCAGTGCGATGACGTGGTCTGCAACAACAATGGGTTTAGTGGGCCTAATGATTAGGTGGCGTGAGTCCTACCTCATTGGTTTGGATGTGGGGCATATTCCCGTTAGTAATTTATACGAAGTCTTTATTCTGTTTTCAATTATTACTGCCTTATTGTATTTATTTTACGAGCGTCGTTATCAAACGCGGATGTTGGGTGGTTTTGTCTTGTTAGTGATCAGCGCTGCGGTTGCTTTTTTGCTCTGGTACGCCTTTGATAGGGACGCGGCTGATATTCAACCGTTGGTGCCAGCTTTAAAGAGCTATTGGATGAAAATTCACGTGCCAGCTAACTTTGTTGGCTACGGTGCTTTTGCGTTGGCGGCGATGGTGGCGACGGCGTATCTTATTCGTGTGAAAGCCGAGCAGAATGATCCGAACGGTATAGCCATGACCTTGCCCGCGCCGGACATCCTTGATGATCTGATTTATAAATCCATTGCGTTGGGCTTTGCGTTTTTCACCTTGGCCACTATTTTGGGTGCCTTATGGGCCGCCGAAGCCTGGGGTGGATATTGGTCCTGGGATCCAAAAGAAACTTGGGCGTTAATCGTTTGGTTAAATTATGCGGCTTGGTTGCATATGAGATTAACAAAAGGCTGGCGAGGTAAGCCGATGGCGGTATGGGCGATAGTGGGTCTTTTTGTTACATTATTTGCCTTTTTAGGGGTGAATATGTTTTTGTCAGGGTTACATTCATACGGTGAGCTTTAAGGCTGGCTATTTTAGGAGATGGAAATGCGTAAGTTTTTGATATTATTTGGGGTATTTATTGCGTTGTTCGGTGGGTTCGCAGTTGCCGCTGAAACTTTTGATGAAGGCATTGATTATGAGTTGATAGAGCCTGCTCAGCCAACTGATGATCCCGATCGTATCGAGGTGGTGGAAATCTTCTGGTATGGCTGTCCGCATTGTTACCACTTCGAGCCTACTTTGGAAACTTGGGTGAAAAGTATTCCACAAGACGTGGATTTTTATCGCTTACCCGCCGTTTTTAATGATCAATGGGAAGTCCATGCACGGGCTTATTTCACGGCAGACATTTTAGATGTATTAGAGCACTCGCATGGGGCGCTATTTCATGCGCTACATGGAGAGAAGAAAACGATTAATACCGTTGCTAAACTAGCGGCCTTTTATGCGCAGTATGGCGTAGAGGAAAGCTTGTTTAAGAAAACCTATCACTCGTTTGTTGTAAATACTAAAGTAGCTAGAACGAAAGAGATGGTCCAGCGCTACGGAGTAACGGGCGTGCCGGCAATGGTTGTTGAAGGCAAGTACTTGATAACCGGCTCAATGGCAAAGAGTTATGGGAATATGTTAAAAATCATCGATTACTTGGTCGAAAAGGAAAGAAAAGCCAAGTAAGTCGAGTTATTTGCTAACGGCAGTTTTCGTTGATAAATGCATTGAGCTGTTCACGCTGTAGGTTTTTGTCTTCAGCGGTGAACCGAGCATAGTTCCCTTCCGCATCTTTATACAAACGGTTGCCACCATAATCTAGCTGAGCAAGATTTTCTTTGCTCGTCTCACATCTTTCTTGGCGCCGTGCTTGTTTGATGACTTCCTGTTGACGTTTGTCACTAGCCGCTTTTCGCTCGGCATTTGACTTGGAAATTTCATTGGCGCTGTCTTGGATAGACTGTTGTGCTTGCTGGCTCTCAACAACCGTCTGTGATTTAACAACAATTTTTTGGCGTGCTATAGATTTGTTTTTTGGAGGGGTTTGTCCGTAGTTGGTGGTGCCTTGCTCATCGACCCAATGGTAGATGGTTGCATGAGTTAGGCTGCTAGAAAGTAAGAAAATACAAACCATTAAAGTGCGATACATACTCAACTCCCAGTGTCTTATGTATAAATTAGGTGTTCTATAAGCAAGTATATAGTACTTATTGAGTAATGAAAGAACTTGACCAACCGCGCAAAAATTAGTATTTTGTCGAGTTCGATTGCGCGTTGTAATCAGATCTGTTTTAGATCGAATAAAATCATTTAAATTTTGGAGAATCATTGTGGAGCTAAGTGGCGGTGAAATCGTCATCCAATCCTTGAAAGACGAGGGTGTGGAATACGTGTTTGGGTACCCGGGTGGGTGCGTACTGCATATATATGATGCTATTTTTAAGCAGCAAGATGTCAAACACGTGTTGGTCCGTCATGAACAAGGCGCTACACATGCTGCTGATGGTTATGCACGTTCATCCGGTAAGCCTGGTGTGGTGCTAGTGACATCTGGCCCAGGGGCGACAAATGCGGTAACAGGCATTGCTACGGCCTATATGGACTCGATTCCAATGGTAGTTATTACTGGGCAAGTACCCAAGCCTGTTATTGGTACGGATGCATTCCAAGAGGTGGATACCGTGGGTATTACACGCCCGTGCGTTAAACATAATTTCTTGGTGAAAGAGGTTGCGGATATTGCTGAAACGATGAAAAAAGCGTTTTACTTGGCAACCTCTGGTCGACCGGGTCCAGTGGTGGTTGATATTCCAAAAGACATTACTGACCCAAGTATTAAGGTTCCTTATCAGTATCCTGCAGAAGTGAGCATGCGCTCATATAACCCTGTTGTTAGTGGTAATATTGGTCAAACAAGGAAAGCAGTTAAGCTAATTCAAGCAGCCAAACGCCCAGTTATATATAGTGGCGGTGGTGTTATTTTGGGTGAAGCCAGTGAAGAGTTGAGGGAGTTGTGCCATACCTTGAATTTCCCAGTGACCCAGACATTAATGGGTTTGGGCGCATTCCCTGGAACAGATGTGCAGTCAATGGGCATGTTGGGAATGCACGGCACGTACGAAGCAAATATGGCGATGCACGATAGTGATTTAATTATCGCCATTGGCGCGCGTTTTGATGATCGCGTTACCGGTAAAATCGCCGATTTTTGCCCGCACGCAAAGATCATTCATATTGACGTAGACCCCGCCTCTATTTCAAAAACAATTACGGTTGATGTGCCGATTGTTGGGCAAGTTAAACCCGTCTTATTGGATATACTTGCGCAATTGGAGAGTTTAGGCGAAACTTTTACTCGTGAGCGTATTGGCGCTTGGTGGGATCAAATTGATGAATGGCGTGCAATGGATTGTATGGCGTATGACAAAGACAGCGGTACCATCAAGCCGCAGTATGTTATTGAACAGTTGTATAAAGTGACTAACGGTGAAGCGTTTGTTACCTCGGATGTTGGGCAGCACCAAATGTTTGCCGCGCAATTCTATCCGTTTGATAAACCACGTCGTTGGATTAACTCCGGCGGTTTGGGCACTATGGGCTTTGGCTTACCTGCCGCAATGGGCGTGAAATTCGCAAACCCCGATGCCGATGTTGCTTGTGTAACAGGTGAGGGCAGTATTCAAATGTGTCTGCAAGAGTTATCCACCATGTTGCAATACGACACGCCGGTAAAAGTGATCAACTTAAATAATGGTTACTTAGGTATGGTGCGTCAGTGGCAGGAATTCACCTATAAAAGCCGTTATTCACATTCGTATCTTGAAGCCTTACCCGATTTTAAAAAATTGGCTGAAGCGTATGGCCACGTGGGCATGCAAATCACTAAAAAGGAAGATGTTGAACCAGCGTTAAGAGAGGCATTTGCAATGAAAGATCGTACGGTCTTTATGGACTTCTTAACGGATACAAAAGAAAACGTGTACCCGATGATACAAGCAGGCAAAGCGCATAACGATATGGTGATGGCGCCGAGTTCAAAATATAAAAGGATACTGGCATGAGTCGTCAGCATATTATTTCAGTGTTACTGGAAAATGAAGCGGGTGCTTTATCGCGAGTTGCGGGTCTGTTTTCTGCTAGAGCGTACAATATCGAGTCGTTAACAGTCGCACCAACGTTAGACCCTACTTTGTCGCGGCTAACGTTGGTAACGGTTGGTAATGATGAAACGATTGAGCAAATTAAAAAACAACTGAATAAGTTAATAGACGTCGTTAAGTTGATTGATTTATCAGAGTCTTTTTCATTAGAACGTGAACTTGTTCTACTGAAAGTGAAAAAGACGGATGCGATGCTGCAAAAGATTGATAACTTAGGTAGCGGCTCATTGGCGCGTGTTACCGATGAAACAGATGGCTATTTAATTATTGAATTGTCGGGTGAAAAAGTTTGGTTAGATGACTTCTTGTCTTCTTTGGAAGGTGAGGTACTTGAGGTTGTTCGTACAGGTGTTATAGGTCTTTCTCGTGGAGAGAGATCGCTAACGCTGTAATCCATGAAGTGTGGTGTCTTGCGTTAGCAAGGCGATTAAATTTTAATAACATTAGGAAAAAAAATGAATATTTATTACGATAAAGATGCTGATCTTTCTATCATCAAAGGTATGACGGTTGCAGTGATTGGTTACGGTTCACAAGGCCATGCGCACGCAAACAACTTGAAAGACTCAGGCGTTAATGTTGTTGTGGGTTTAAGAGCAAGTTCTTCATCTGTTGCCAAGGCACAAGAAGCAGGACTAGAGGTCAAAGAAGTAGCCGCTGCAGTAGCGAGTGCTGACTTGGTAATGATCTTAACGCCAGACGAATTTCAATCTCAGCTATACACAACTGAAATTGAGCCAAACATTAAGCAAGGTGCGGCATTAGCATTTGCTCACGGTTTTGCTATTCACTATAACCAAGTTGTTCCACGTGCTGATTTAGACGTTGTGATGATTGCGCCTAAAGCTCCGGGCCATACAGTACGTAACGAATTCAAAAATGGCGGCGGTATTCCAGATTTAATCGCTATTTTCCAAGACGCTTCAGGCAAAGCAAAAAATATCGCTTTATCTTATGCATCAGCCATTGGTGGTGGCCGTACAGGTATCATCGAAACTACATTTAAAGACGAAACTGAAACTGATTTATTTGGTGAGCAAGCCGTTCTATGTGGTGGCGCAGTTGAGTTAGTAAAAATGGGTTTCGAAACCTTGGTTGAAGGTGGTTACGCTCCAGAAATGGCGTACTTCGAATGTTTGCACGAACTTAAATTGATCGTTGATTTAATGTACGAAGGTGGCATCGCCAACATGAACTACTCAATCTCAAACAATGCTGAGTACGGCGAATACGTCACTGGCAAAAAAGTGATTAACGACGAGTCTCGTGAAGCCATGCGTGAAGCGCTTAGAAATATTCAAAATGGTGAATATGCTAAACAGTTCATCGTTGAAGGCGCGACCAACTACCCATCAATGACAGCGAACCGTAGAAACAATGCGGCTCACCAAATTGAGCAAGTGGGTGGTAAATTGCGTGAAATGATGCCTTGGATTACTGCAAACGCATTAGTAGATAAGACTAAAAACTAGTCGATTCTGAGTTGCTAAGAAAGGCGGCCGTTTTAACGGCCGCTTTTTTTTGTCATCAACACTTGATGCTAGGCTATACTAAAAACACTACTAGCGGAGTTAGTTCTGGATGAAACAAACAAAAAAAGCACCATCAAAAGGGCTTTATTTACTACCAAATTTATTTACAACGAGCGCTTTATTCGCTGGTTTTTATGCGATTACGGGTGCTGTTAATGGTCACTTTGAAATAGCGGTTATTGCGATCTTTATTGCCATGGTGTTGGATGGCTTAGATGGTCGAGTGGCGCGAATGACGAATACCCAAAGCGAGTTTGGCGCGCAATATGACAGTTTGGCAGACTTGGTTTCTTTTGGCGTGGCGCCTGCAGTTGTAGCGTATTCATGGGGCTTAGCATCATTGGGCAAGTTTGGTTGGATGGTCGCTTTTGTGTACGCAACTTGCGGAGCACTACGTTTGGCTCGTTTTAATGTGCAACACAATACAGCGGATAAACGTTATTTTCAGGGTCTGGCCAGTCCCGCCGCTGCGGCGTTGGTCGCCGGTTATATTTGGCTGATGGAAGACCATCAAATTTCCGGTACGGCAGCGGTGTATGGTTTGCTGTTGGTCACTTTATTGTCTGGCTTACTCATGGTCAGTAACATTCGTTACCATAGTTTCAAAGAAATAAACTTCACGGGTAAGGTACCATTCGTGGTGGCGGTGATTGTTATGCTGGTATTGGCGCTGGTGTACGCTGCGCCACCGTTAGTCTTATTTGTTGTTTGTTTAGCGTATGCCCTGTCAGGGATTGCCCTAACGATGAGTTTATTGCGTCGTAAAAGGCGTGACAAAAAGGCCGATAAGGCTGAATGACGACGTCAGCTAGACAATTAGAATATCTGGATACCTTAGGTATTCAGGTTTGGGTGGAGAGAGACAAACCAGCAGAAAGAGAGCCTGAAAACCTCAATTTGTCGACCAGTGCTGAAAGCCTTTCTGAGCTTTACACCATAGCTGAGCAATGCCAGCGTTGCGAGGCCGCAAAAACAAGAAAACAAGTGGTGTTCAGTGACGGCCCGATGCAGGCGGATTGGCTCATCGTGGGTGATTTTCTTTCCGAACAAGATGAATCGCAAGGGCAGCCGTTTACTGATAATGCCGCCCGTTTATTATCGGAGGTGCTGTTAGCCGTTGGTGTGAATAAACAAGCAAGGTATTTAACCACCAGTGTTAAATGCCATTCAGCAGGGGCATCCTTCGAAACGACAGAGCTAGCATCTTGCCGCCCCTACTTGTTGCGTCAAATAGAACTAGTCAAGCCAGCGGTGATAGTTGTATTGGGCGAAAAGGCAACGCAAAGCTTGCTTAAAACACCCAAGCCATTAAGTGCGCTGTTTGGAGAAGTGCAGGAAGTCGATGATATTTCTGTTCCTATCGTAGCGACTCATCACCCGTTGCATTTACTCGCTGAGCCTTTAGCTAAAAGGCAGGTGTGGGCGGATATTCAATTAGCGAATAGTCTCATTAAGTAACCGGCATGTGGGAGAAATTAAAAACATTATTGGGCTTTGTTGAAAAGCGGGCCCTGTATGTAAGGCCGCTAACAGAGCAAGACCTTGCTGATGTTATGACCATAGAACGAAAAATGTATAGTTATCCGTGGAGTGAAGCCATTTTTAGGGATTGTATAAAGATTGGCTATTCAAACTGGGCGCTTATAAAAGATGAGCAATTTATAGGGTACGTTATTTTATCTGTTGCGGTTGGTGAGGCGCATATTTTAAATATTTGTTTGGACCCTGCGTATAAAGGCAAAGGCTTGGGGCGGAAGTTTCTTGAGGAAGTGTTAATCGTCGCAAAGAAAAAAAATGCTGAGAGCGTCTTTTTAGAAGTTCGCCCGTCAAACACCGCTGCGGTTAATTTGTATAAAAAGGCTGGTTTTAAACAGATAGGGCAACGGAAAAACTATTATCCAGCGGCAGAAGGCAAAGAAGATGCCATTGTGTTTTCGTTGGATATATCCTCTCATACGGTTTAAAAAGAACGGCTAAGCATTATTAGCTAACTAAGGCTTGCCGTATAATGCAAGCTCATTATTGTACCTAGTTAATCAGCATGCCTAACGAATTCAAGAAACGGCGCACTTTTGCCATTATTTCCCACCCCGATGCGGGTAAAACAACGTTGACCGAAAAACTATTGTTATTTGGCGGCGCAATTCAGGTGGCGGGCTCTGTGAAAGGCCGAAAAGCGTCACGTCACGCAACGTCCGACTGGATGGAAATGGAAAAAGAACGTGGTATTTCAATTACCACGTCGGTGATGCAATTCGAGCATAATGAAAAATTGTTGAACTTGCTGGACACACCAGGACACGAAGACTTTTCAGAAGATACTTATCGCACACTGACCGCAGTTGACTCCGCCTTAATGGTCATCGATTGCGCCAAAGGTGTAGAGGCTAGAACCATTAAGTTGATGGAAGTTTGTCGTTTACGCGACACGCCCATTATCACCTTTATTAACAAGCTTGATCGAGAAGGCCGTGACCCACTTGAGCTGATTGACGAAGTCGAGTCTATTTTAAAGATTGAGTGCGCACCGATGACTTGGCCAATTGGCATGGGTAAACGCTTTAAAGGTGTTTACCATATCTATAAAGATGAGGTGCACGTTTTTAGCCCAACCCACGGCGGTAAAATTGCGACGGGAGAAATATTCAAAGGTCTGGATGACCCGAAATTAAAAGAGCTGGTCGGCGATGAAGTGGAAGACTTTTTTGAAGAGCTCGAGCTAGTTAGAGAGGCCAGTACACCGTTTGATATAGAGGCTTATTTAGCGGGTAAACAAACGCCGGTCTTTTTTGGTTCTGCGGTCAATAACTTTGGCGTTGGCGAGTTATTGGACGCATTTGCGGAATACGCACCAGAGCCCCAATCGCGGCAAGCGGTTGAGCGAGAAGTGCTGCCTGAAGAGGATAAATTTTCAGGCTTTGTCTTTAAAGTACAAGCGAACATGGACCCAGCACACCGAGATAGAATCGCATTTATGCGTATTTGTTCGGGTGAATATGCGCATGGCATGAAAATGAGCCATGTGCGGATCGCTAAAAACATTCAAGTAGGCCATGCCATTACCTTTCAAGCGGATAGCCGTAAAAATGTAGAGCAAGCGTTTGCCGGCGATATTATTGGCTTGCATAACCATGGAACGATCCAAGTAGGCGATACTTTTACGCAAGGTGAAAAATTAAAATTTGGAGGCATCCCTTATTTTGCGCCAGAATTATTCCGCCGCGCAGTGTTAAAAGACCCGTTGCGCATGAAAGCGCTTCAAAAAGGCTTAACGCAATTAACCGAAGAAGGTGCTACTCAATTATTTAAACCATTAAGAAATAATGATTTGATATTGGGTGCGGTGGGCGTGCTACAGTTTGAAGTGACAGCGCAGCGCCTTAAAAGCGAGTATAACGTTGAGTGTGTATACGATAACGCCCCCATAACAACGGCGCGTTGGGTGAGTTGTGATGACCCGAAGAAATTTGAAGAGTTTAAAAAGAAGGCGCATGACAGCCTAGCAGAGGATGGCGGCGGTTATCTGGTATATTTAGCAAAGACTAGGGTGAATTTGTCTTTAACGCAGGAACGCTGGCCAGACATCACTTTTAGCGCAACGCGTGAATTATAGGAGCAAGTTATGACCGATAAGCAATACACAATTGATGCATTAGAACTGGGGCCAATGGAAAACTTTGTTTACTTGATCCAAGATCACGCGAGCAAAAGAGTAGCAATAGTCGACCCAGCTTGGGACGTGCCGAAAGCGATTGAGTTGGTTAACCAACGCGGCTATAAGATTACGGATATTTTATTAACCCACAGCCATCACGACCACATTAACGGTATTTCAGATGTACTGAATGAATTTGATGCAGAGCTTCATCTGCTGAAGGAAGAGGCCGATTTTTGGGGCGAGCATGACGGTACGCCGAGCTTGCACCACGGTGGCGATGAAATTATGTTGGGTAAGACACCGATTAAGATGTTGCATACACCGGGGCATACGCCAGGTTCCACCTGCTATCACGTAGATGATCAGCTGTTGACGGGCGATACAATGTTTGTGTTTGGCTGTGGGCGTTGCGACTTTACAGGGGGCGACCCAGAGGTGATGTTTAAAACCCTAAATAAGATCCGAACGGGCTTACCGGCATCGACTACTATTTTGCCGGGGCACAATTACGCGATTAAGAAAACATCGACCTTGCAAGAGCAAATCAAAGGCAACCCATTTTTGCAGCACCATAATGTGCAAGATTTTATTCAATATCGAATGCATACGCCAACACGTAAAACACCTTATGAAGCAGAGCAACATGTGGCTTGTGATCATGATCACTAACGGCTACTGATGTATGACTTCCAAGACGATGACGTCATTTGTAGTTGTAAGCAGGTATCTAAGAAAAGGTTTTTAGCGCTCGTTCAACAGCAGCAACTAACAACGCTTGATTTAGTCAGAGAAAAAACAGGTATTAACGTGGCCTGTGGTATGTGTATTGTGATCGTTGAAAAGTTATTGCTGGAACACACCAGCTAACGTTTTTCTATTACGAAGACGTGCTCAAATAATGAGCTGAGCCCTCTTTCCTTAAAGCGTTGATTTTGTTCAATAATCGATGCTGATTCCAAGCGCTTTATACGGTAATGGCTATCTAATAAATCACTAACTTCACTGGGCGATACGGCAAAAGGTGGACCGTTCATCAATTGTTGGTCGTAATCAAAAGTAATGAGCAAGCGTTTGTGAGGGAAGCTGAAAAGTTCGTCGAGCTTTTTAACGTACAGTTTTCTCATCTCAGGTGGAAAGGCAACCAATGAGGCGCGGTCATATATCAGCGTACAATCGGCTATATCGACTTGCTCTAGTTGAAATATGTCGCCGCAAAATATGTGTATATTTTCTGCCTGATATAAGGAAAAATGCTCTGATTGTATAATCTCCGGAGTCATACCGTTGCTAGCAAAGAAGTCCTCTACGGCTTTTTGACTCAGTTCAATACCTACTACCTTTCTGCATTGCTGGGATAACCATAATAAGTCCAACGATTTGCCGCATAAAGGTACAAAAATAGAGTCGTTTTCTGACGCGTTAAGCGATGGCCAATGCTCTAACAAGAAAGGGTTAAGGTCTTTTTTATGAAAGCCAATTTCACCCAAAGCCCAGCGTTCGTGCCAAAACTTTTTTTTCATATCAATACCACCAAGTCAGTGAGCGGCTGGGTTACAGCCTTAAGGAGTCTAAAGGTTGTGGGGTAGAAATCCCATAGCCTTGTGCGTAGTTAACGCCCAGCGTTTTGAGTACGTCAAGAATTTCATCATTTTCAACAAACTCAGCAATGGTTTCAATGTTCATGATTTGAGCGATTTTATTAATCGAGTCGACAAAGGCTTTATCCACCTCATCGCTGACGATATTTTTTACAAAATGCCCATCAATTTTAAGGTAATCAACAGGTAGGTTTTTTAGATAACTAAAGGAAGAAAGGCCGCTACCAAAGTCATCTAGCGAGAACTTGCAATGTAGCTTTTTCATCGCGGTCATGAAGTTCAGCGCTTCTTTTATATTAGAAATAGCAGCTGTTTCGGTTATTTCAAAACAAATGTGCTTGGAAGGTGTTTTGTACTCTTCAAAAGTATCTAGCGTGGCTTGCAAGAAGTGCGGGTCACCAATGGATGTGCCCGATAGATTAATGCTAATAATGGGCAGAGGCTTGTTCTTTTTTTCTAAAACCGACAAGTAATCACAGGCTTTGTTAAGTACCCAGCGGTCGATGCGTTGCATTAAGTGAAAGCGTTCGGCGGCTGGAATAAAACTGTTTGGCGGTATGATGCTGCCATCGTGATCAAGCATCCGAACCAGTACTTCATAATGCGGTGTTTTTTTGCTGCCAATGCTGGCTATTTCCTGCGCATACAAGACGAAAAGGTCTTCTTCTAGCGCTATTTGTAAACGCGAGAACCACTGCATTAACTCTTGTGGTTGAGCGCTGCCATCACCCTGTGCGTTGTGAGTATGGACTCGATTCCGTCCTGCAGATTTTGCAGCGTAACAGGCAGAGTCAGCGGCACTTAATATCTCGGCAGCACTTTGTTCTTGACCATTAATCGCTATCAATCCAATGCTAGCACCCAAAACATAGGGTTTATTATTGTGTACAAAGCGATGCTCTAAAATGCCTTGGCGCAAGGTATTGGCTATTACTAAGGCATTTTCAATAGCGCACATGGGCAGTAATGCGCAAAATTCGTCGCCACCAATACGCGCCAAAATATCATCTTGCCGTAATTGATTTTGCAGTAGCTGGCTTATTTGGCCTAATAATTTATCACCAACACCGTGACCGCAGGTGTCATTTATCACCTTGAACTGATCAAGGTCGATGTACATCATGCAGTGAGTGTTCTGGTTCTTCTTGGCGTCAGCAAGGTGTTTTTTAAGTTGCCGCTCGAATTCACGGCGGTTGATGAGCCCTGTTAAATGGTCGTGTTTAGCCTGCCAATCTAGCTGCGCGGATACGTTGCGAGCTTGCGTAATGTCTCGGAAAATCATCACCGTACCGAGCAAAGACTCGTCTGAGTCAATAATAGGGGCGATGGATAAGTTGACCGCGTAATGGGTGTCTTGCTCGGATATAAATTGGAAGTTCTCCGAGTCAGTAAGGATCAACCGATCTTGCAGACAATTTAGCACGGGGTGTGTGGTTAAGTTTTCTTTATCTTGGCTTAGCGGGCAAACGCGATCAATCAGCGTGCCCTGCATGCTGCTTCTTGTTAAGCCGGTGAGTTTTTCCGCGGTGTCATTGACCGTGATGATGCGACCTTCAGGGTCGGTGGTGATAACGGCGTCAGCAATAGACAACAGGGTGACACTAGCCCATTTCTTTTCACGTCGTATTTGTGCAGAAATATCGTGTAATTGATTTTCGCGTTTAACAACAGCTGATACATCGGTAATTTCGATTAAACAATGATAAGTGTCTTGGGGTTGTTTAAGAGGAATAATTTTAATGTTGTGAGCAACCTGTTTTCCTTGGCGGTTGTGTAACGGTAACGAGTGTGGGCTTAGCTTGTGGGATAAAGTAGACGGTAGTCGGTAATTAAGAGCGTCATCAATAGCATTGAGTAACCGCGTTTTAGTTAGAATCGGGAAAATAAGTTCGAAATATTCACCTTTTTTATCGTTTAGTGTAAGTCCACTGTGTTTACTAACCCAGTTGTTCCAGTGAATAAGTCGAGAGTAGTTGTCTAGAATAATAATGCCGAAACTGCAGGTATCTAGAATATCCGACTGGCTGTTAGTAACACCGGTTTCAGGGACTATGTTCTCATTGAGGTACATTTCAGTCTGCGATACCCAGCATCTTATTAATTTGCGCTTTTACCTTAATGATGGAGTTTATGTCCATAATGAAAGTGACGTAGCCGGTAATGTCTTGTTCGGCTATGTTGAACGACATTCTTAATAACAGCACAAAGTTTGCATTGGATTCTTTTTCTTCGAATAACAATTCGAGTTCTTCGTGAAGGTATTCAGGTAGGGCGCTATCTAAGTAATCATTGAATATATTAGCCAAACTGCTGATGCAAGCATTTAAGATGATATTACCAATTTCAGTGATGGCTTCTTCTTCCATCTCACTTAATTCTTCAAGTGGTATGCTATCACCCACTACGGCACGCACCAGTGACAGACTTTTTTCTTCAGAGAAAAGCAGTAAGGCATCGCCGGAAAACTCACCACTGAAAGATTGCTTAACGCCGCAAACAGTATTAGGTGGGTTGTCATCTAGTTGAGAGGCGACCTCGCTAGAGGGGACTATTCGAATAATTGGTACGGTCAGCAGCACTTCTTGTTGCACCATGGTGCTTAATGCAGCAGCGGCAGCGCCCATACCAATATTTAATAGCTCACCTAAGGCGTCTAAGTGGATCTCATCTAGAATTGATGTATCGTTAGACATGACTAACCAACAAATGCCGTTATTTTGTCGGCGGTGATGGGCTTAGCAATAAAATCGATTCCCAACGTTTTGGCTTGCGCTTGGATGCTGTCTTGCACATTGGCCGTTAATAAAGCCATTTTGGCCTTGGGGAATAAGGGTTTTAATTGTTCAGCCAGTTCTAGGCCGTTGATGCCAGGCATATTGAAATCAATGGTAAATATGTCAAAGGAATTTGCAGATGCCAGTGCTAAAGCAGAAGCCCCGTCTTCAGCAGGTTCAATATTCCAGTCTGGGTGTGCATCTTTTATGATCGTTGTGAGCATCATTCTAGACATGCGGCTGTCATCCACAATTAAAACATTCATTAGCAATTCCCTTTATATTTAGTTATTGATTATGCTGTTAAGGATAGACTATATTTTCAAAGTTGCTGTCGTAAAAACGAAATTTTTTGAAGGCTCTAATTAACCCTGTTTGTTGGGTTTTCTGCCACTAAAACGACTTGATTCCGGCCCTTTTCTTTTGCTAAATAGGTGCCAGTATCTGCACGTTCGAAAAGGCTGGCAAGGTCGTCGTCATCCTGGTCAATAAACAAACTACTGACGCCGATACTGGCAGTAACGGTTAGTTCAGCTGGTTTGCTTTGTTCAATAGCCACTCTAAGCTCCTCGGCTTTAGCTTCGGCACTAGCCAAATTGCAATGAGGTAGAACGAGTACAAATTCTTCGCCACCAAAACGGCAGGCGATGTCTTCGTGGCGACAGCTATTGAGTATAGTGCTACCCACACTTTCTAGAACAATATCACCGGTTGCGTGGCCTCGGGTGTCGTTAATGAGTTTAAACTTATCCAAATCAATCACTAACATGCTTAAATCATATTGGTGTCGTAGCGCTTCTTTTATGGATTTTGGTACCACTTCCATTAAGAAATGACGGTTAAAAAGTCCCGTTAGTTGGTCTTTCATGGCCATTTCCTTAAAGTGCTTTTGTTGCTCTTGAAGCTTGTCGAACAGTTTCTTGCTTGTGATGAGGTTTTTTGTTCGAACGGCCAATTCTTCTTGGATAATAGGCTTCGCAACGTAATCATTCGCGCCATTACGCAGTAGTTCGAGTTTTTGCTGAGCATCCTCAGTGGCTGAAATGGTCAGGATAGGTATTTTCTTGTTGCTGCTGTCACTGCGGATGGTTTTAACGACATCTACCCCAGTTAACGCGCCGTTAAGAAAAATGTCGGTGAGAACTAAGTCGTACGGGTGCGTATTAAAGCTATTTAACGCCTCTTCTGCATTTGTAAAATGTGTCAAGCTGTGGCCATGTTGCTCAAGGTTCGCGATGATCAAGCTTGCTTGTGCCTGATTGTCCTCTATGTACAGGATATTGCCGCATACTTGCTCATCATAGTCTTTAGAAAAAGCATGGTGAGTTAAGTAAAAAGAGAATGCGGATAGTGCGCTTTTGTGAAAAATTTCATTGGCACCAGCACGCAGCGCATTATTCAATGTTGAGCTATTTTCATTGGTGGTAATCATAACAACAGGGATGCTTTGGCTGTAGCCTTCTATGCTACGAATTTGTTTGCATAAATCAGAGCCAGAGGTGTCTTCTAGTTCCATGGCAACGCAAATTAAGTCAAATGCTGAGTGTTCGATGAGTTGCTTAGCATCGGCACCTGTTTTTACAAAAATAGCGTGGCAGTTGTGCTCTTCAAGGCACTGCTGAATCACTAACTGATAGACATTAGATGGCTCGACAACAAGAACTTTGTTTTTTTGCGTGGGTATTGGCTTATTCAAAGTTATAACCTATACGGAAAGCGCCCCAGTGGCGCCCGCCAACAATAATGGGGGCGGAAACGTCAAACATGAGCTCACCTGTATCTCGGCGGTAAATTTGTAGCGTATATGGTTTTGTGTTGCTACCTGAAATAAGGCCAACACGATCATTAAAGATGCGTTTTGTCCGGTTACCAACTAAGTCTAACTTAGGGTCGCCGGTGAGCGGTTTGGTAAAACGTAAGTTATGGGTTGGAATGTAACCATTATTATCGGTTGCGGCAGCCAGCAATAAGAATGGATTGTTGTCTAGTATGGCTTCTTGAGTTGCTGGGAAAATTTGATCTGTTAACTGGTCAAATTGTGAGCTAAATTTTGTAGGCTCGGTATTTGGAATAGGCTGGTATGCACGATCAAAAACTTGTTCGTACGTTATTTGTCTTTTTTGTACGGCAAGCTCTAACGCTGCACTAAGTCCTTGAGCACCTTGTTGCGCGATGGCGGCGGCTTTTACATGTAATGGATGTGAAGGTCCGGCTGAATTATCTTGCAGGTGGAAGATATTAGCGGTATCGATCAAAAAGTTAACCTTTTGATCCATATTGTGGGTGTTCGAGGCAAGCCGCTCAACCAATGTTGTATTTTGCTGGTTGATCGTATCAATATTGGTAATGGCACTATTTGCTTGAGCAATACCAGTACTTTGCTCCTTTGTAGCGGTGGATATTTCAGACATGAGAGCATTTGTTTCATCCATGCTTTCAACAATTTGTATCATTTGGTCTCTAACATTAATGGCGACTTTTTGACCGCCTTCAACGATACTTCCTGACTCTGAAATAAGCTGTTTGATTTCTTTCGCGGCATCGGCGCTGCGCTGCGCTAAATGGCGTACTTCGGTTGCCACAACAGCAAAACCACGGCCGTGTTCGCCAGCTTGCGCAGCTTCAATGGCAGCATTTAGTGACAAGATGTTAGTTTGGAAAGCGATTTCGTTGATAACGCCAATAATACCTTCGATGCGGCCAGAGCTTTTCTTTACCGACTGCATGGCGTCCACCATTTGGCCGACATAACTTTGACCGGTTTGTACGAGTGAGTGAGTGGATTTTGCAAGGTCACTTGCACGCGATGCATTGTCTGAATTGGCAAGCACAGTGGAGGAAAGTTCTTCCATGGTAGAGCTGGTTGCTTCAAGCTCAGCTGATTGCTGTTGCGTTCGCTGTGACAGTTTTTGGTTATCACTTGCAATTTCAGCTGAAGCGCTACCAATAATTTCACTGAAATTAATGGTTTGGCTGAGCGCTTCATTTAAGTTTGAAAAGGTGGTTTCAAGCGGCCCGCTGAATTGACCAAGGGGGCTGTTGTGTACAGTGCTTATGTCGGCGCGAAAGTTACAGTCGGCGAGCAATAAAACATCCTTTAAAAGAACCTTGGCACTTTGCTCTATGGAAGATAAACAGTCGTTGAACAAGCCCGCGACTTCGGCTGCTTCATCGCTCAACGTGTCGGTGCTAAAGCGTGAACTTAGATCGCCATTAGCGATTTCTTGAATCACATCTACCATTTGTTCTTTAATGCCAGTGCTCCTTCCTGTGTGTGTTTCTACGCTAACGGCGTAGCCAGCTTGGTTTGGGGTGGCTGAAAATGTGAAAAGAAGCGGTTGGCTTGGATGCTCGACGATAAGAGGTGTTCGATTAAGCTCGATAGAGGCTAGGCCTAGTTCGGCAAGAGCTAAACCATTGAGTGCTGCTCCGTTGGAAAGCCTTTGCAGCGTTTGTGTGGCCGCAGCATTGGCATAGGTAATGATTAAATCTTGATCGATGGCAAGGACAGGGTGTGCGCATGCGTCAAGAATGTTTTGATGTTGTGTAAATTCCACGTTTATATGCCTCTCGTGTTTTTATTGTTACTTAAAGTGGTGTTGGGTAACGGCTTTATTAATCGAGGGTTATTCATTGCTCCAAGTAAATACAGCTGTAGCGCGTCTACCGTCATTTGAATACTCGAGTGATGTGCAGATTTGCCGAATTAGTTGAATACCTCGGCCAGAAAACCCGTCGTTATTTTTTATATCAGTGAGTACTTGGTTCTCATCAAAACCACATCCAGTGTCATGCACTTGAATGGTGAGTTCACCTCCGGTTTTGTGGGGCACATGAGAGAAAAAAAGTTTTATATTGCCTTTAGACAGTTGGTCAAGCCGTTGTTGCCGTAACTCAAAAAATTGGGCAAAGCCATCGGGTGATTTTTTTAAGGAAGAATCTAGGCCGAGCAAGCCATGGTCCAACGAGTTGGCAAAAAGCTCGGTGGTAACTAAGAAAATGGATTCGCGAAAAGGTAGCAGGCCTTGGATTTCCATTAAAGAGTTAACCATGGCGGGAACAGGGTTAAGGCGTTTAAGGGTGTTGTAATCCATAGTGGATGATAGCTTCCAGTTCGAAGGCTCCATTTCAACGCGACTATCTTGGGGCTCCTGAGTGTTCCACTTCTCAGGGTCAAAATCACAGGTTAGTCTGACAAGGGTAATATCATCTTGCTGGCTTTGATTGCCTTGATGTGCTTGTAATGACTCAAGAACTAGGTCGAAACTTGATGTGCCAGTAGGTCCCAAGCAGCTTTTAATGCCTTCAAAGCCGAAAGGTTCGCCGCTAGAATTTTCGGCTTCGACAATGCCATCGGTGAATAGGAATAAGCGGTGTTGTGATGTTACTTCAATATGCTTTTCGATGGGGGCAAGCTCTTGACTGGATACAATGCCAAGCGGCAAGTTATTAGATAAGAGTGTTTTTATCTCGCCTGTTTCCTTGTTAAATAAGAAATGATCCGGCAGGCCACAAGTGATGGTGCTTAAATTATGAGTTTCAGGGTCTAAGCAAGCAAGTGTTGCGGCTAAGAACATATGAGCGGGCAGCAAGCGGTTAAGCTTAGTGTTAATCTCTTCCGTTATCTCACGAATTCCAAAACCTTTGGCGGTCATTCCGTAAAAAATTTCTGACGCAGGTGCCGCAGCAACCGAGGCTATAATTCCGTGGCCAGTAAAGTCACCTAATAAAAGGTTTAACTTATTGGCCGGTGTATAAGCACATAATAATATATCCCCATTAAACAGGGACATGGGAGTGAGGAAGTGATGAACATTAGGTGACTCCATGTAGCCGGCCATAACGATACTTTCGTTCAATATAGCCGCTATTTCGTGTTCGCGGTCTTCTTCAGCTTTAAAGGCTTCGATTTCTCGCTTCTGAACTATTTGCTCATTATATAACTGCTTTATACGTAATAAAGATTGAGCTTTTGCGGATAGGATGGTCGGGTTAAATGGTTTTTTAATGAAATCATCGCCACCAGCCGCGACACAGTCTTCAAGATACCGTTCACTGGTGCCACCGGTGACGAAAATAATGGGAATAAAGTCCTCGTCGAGTACCTTCCTGATAGCACGGGTGGCCTCAATACCATTCATCTTGGGCATTTCGATATCCATAAAAATGATATCGGGTCGCTGCTCATTGAATTTAGCAAGGGCCTCCTCACCGTCTTTAGCGGACACAACGTCATAACCTAGCTTCTCGAGCATATGGCTTAGCAGTAGACGTTGAGACATGCTGTCGTCAACGACGAGAGCCTTAGAAATTGTGCTTGCGCTTGGCTGTTGAATCGATCCCATAGGAATGCTTTTTATTGCTTAGCTTAAGCTGAATAGTTGGCCGAAATTTGCGATATCTAATATTTTTTTCACTTCAGGCCGGGTGTTGATAAGTGAGACAGCTTCTTTACTGTTGCCCATTTTGTTCTTTAGCATCAATAGCATGCCTAGGGCGGAGCTATCAACGTATCCAGTCATCCGCATGTCAATACAAGCATGGTTAATATTGCTGGCGTTTATAGCGTCAATAGCTGAGCGAAATTCTTTATGAGAACCGAAATCAAAACGTTCTGGGGTGTTGATTGTTAACTTGCTGCCAGAGGTGGAAAAGGTAATGCTCATAATGTCATCCTGTTATTTATGATTGTGCTTAATAAAGTTTCTTGTCAGGTGGAGACCACGTTAGGTTAAAAATGGAGCGTAACTAACGCTTGTACCAAAAGCCTAGCAGAAAGTATTTTTTTTGCATGATTTGTTTAGAAAGAATCTTGTGATCCAAAAAGTATGTAAGTTATTGGCGAAGTCTTTATTTAGGCGTTTTGGTTCCAGGTGCGTTTGTTTGTTAAAGCAAACGATAATGGGCCGGATCTCCTTCGGCTAACGAAAGTGAGCTCTACCGTGTAACTGATGTGGAAGAGTGAGGTGGATGCGCTTTGCGATAAACTCTTTTTTGCTTGCCTGTGGGCGTCATTAGCTTGCAAGCAAAAAACATCAAGCCGATGTGGTTCCTGATCTAGATCAGTTTTTTTAATAGTCGCAACATAAATAATTTTTTTTGACTACACTCCAAATTAAACGTTAGCCGCGCTAACATCGCAATTACCTCACTCGGAGTGAATATGTCTCAAACAGATAGCAACTACTTTGTAGGGGCTGCCACCATCGCTGCTAAGCTTGATTACGCTACCAAAGTCGCACATCAATTATCATTAACCGCAAGTAATGCTCGAGCCTTAACGCTAAGAGCAGGGCAAAGTGCGGCGGGTTTTAGGCCTCTGACTGATGCGATTCACCGTTTATCCGATATCACCGTCAGTTCATCTAAAAAAATCAATGCAATTGCCGCGCAACTAAGCCGAATGTCGGTTGAAAAGTATCGTGCTGACAGTGCTATTAGATATTTTGATGCGGTGTATGAGAAGTCAAAAGACTGTCGTAATATTTCTAGCCTAGACACGGTTTACAAACGAACCCAAGAGCAGCAAAAACTGCTAATGATTGATTACCAGCAAAGAATTCAGCAGCTATCTCAAGAGTTGGAGGCGGTCGAAGGCGAATTAAGGTCGGCGGTGGTGTTAAAAACCTTGTGTCATGTAGAGGCTTCGCAGGCCGGTGAGCAATATAAGGATGCCCTGGACAACGTGGCAGAAAATGTTGAAAGAATATCCGGGACGATTAAAGAGCAAATAGTATTCTCGCGGCAACAAGTCGCCACACTACAGTAGGAAAGTTAAATGAAAACAGAAACGTTGTATGAAAACGGCGACCATAAGTGGATGGTTTTTGGTCGTGATAATGATAAGCCGGATTTAATTATTGATACCAATCAATACATGGTGGTGAGTGAAAACAATGCGCTATTAATGGATCCCGGTGGAATTGAGTTATTTTCAGCGATGCTGTCGGCTGTTATAAAAGAAGTGCCGGCTCAAAAAATTACGCATTTATTTGCCTCACATCAAGATCCAGACATTATTTCGTCATTAGGTTTGTGGGACTTGGCGCTTACCAATGCAACGCTTCATTCGCCTTGGTTATGGGAGGGCTTTCTTCGCCACTTTGGAATGCAAAACATTGAGTTTGATGGGATCCCTGATACGGGGGCGCGTTTGCAACTAGATGGGGTGACATTAGAGTTTATCCCTGCTCATTATTTGCATTCTTCCGGTAATTTTAATGTGTATGACCCTAAGGCCAAGATATTGATGTCGGGAGATATTGGTGCGGCGCTTGAGCCAGACAATTCGCCCATGTTTGTTGATGATTTCGAAGAGCACGTGCAAAAAATGAAAATGTTTCACCAGCGTTGGATGCCATCTAACAAGGCAAAGAATGATTGGGTCAGACGAGTGCGTCGGTTAGATATCGACATGATGTGCCCGCAACACGGGCGCATTTTTAAGGGTGATGATGTTGGGAAATTTCTCGATTGGTTTGAGTCAATTGAGGTGGGATTAACCAACAAGTAAGCGTTATAAATAGAGACGATTGAGTAAATAATTTAATTAATTTTTCAAAAAACCAAATTTTTTTAAATTAACTGCTAGTCTCTAGTTAGGAAGTCAAAATAATAAAGCAAGGGACATTAAGGGGTTACTCAATTTAGAAGAAGAGTCCTTAAAGTGCATCAATGGTAAGTCTATTGAAGGTGTCAATAATGAATATCAAGTTTCCAAACCAGCTAGGAATTCAAGTTGTTAGTGATGTTAAGGCAGAGCTAGAGTCGGCTATAGCGGCGGACGGAGCTATCGTGTTGGATGCGTCTGAGGTCGAAAGCGTGGATGCGGCTGCTTTGCAATTATTAGTGGCGTTTGTTCAGCATGCGGCGTTAAAAAAACGTGAATTTGAATGGTTTGAGCCGACTGATGTGTTTCTCGAAACGGTTGACTTAATGGGGTTAAAAGCTGCCATGAACGTGTAAGCGTTGATGGTGCAGTGAAATTTAATACATGAAATATATAATATTAATGAGGGGATAGAGTATGGCTCGGATACTTGTGGTAGATGATTCTGCTTCAATGCGCCAAATGGTTGCATTTACGTTAAAAGGTGGTGGGCATGACATCGTTGAGGCTGCTGATGGTGTAGAAGGCTTGGCATGTGCTAAAAACGGAAGTTTTAATGCAGTCATTACAGATGTCAATATGCCAAATATGGATGGTATTACGCTGACTAAAGAACTACGTGCTCTGCCAAACTATAGGTTTGTACCGATTCTAACGTTAACCACGGAAGCGTCGACAGAAAAGAAGATGGCGGGTAAAGCGGCGGGAGCGACGGGGTGGTTAGTGAAGCCGTTTAACCCTGATCAGTTACTAGCAACGGTTAAAAAAGTATTGGGGTAGGATTATGTCTATTGATATGTCGCAATTTCATGAAGCTTTTTTTGAGGAAAGTTTTGAAGGGTTGGAAATCATGGAGTCTGAGCTCTTGGAGCTCGATGTAGGTGAGGGCGATGTAGAGATTATTAATACCATTTTTCGCGCGGCGCACTCAATCAAGGGCGGCGCGGGCACGTTTGGCTTTATGAACGTGTCAGAGTTTACTCACGTAATGGAAACCTTGTTGGATGAAATGCGTGACGGCTCAAGAGAGGTCACTCAGTTCGCCGTTGACTCTTTGTTGCTGTCAGTTGATGTCCTAAGGACCATGTTGGAAGCGGCGCGAGATAAAACTGATGTTGACGAGGAAATGGTCGCAATGCGGTACGCAGTTCTCGACGGCATTTTAAAGAATGAAGAAGGTAGCGTTTCAGCGACTGAGGTAGCAGCAGAACCTGAGGTTGTAAGCAGTGACCAGCCAGCAAGTGATGGCATGAGTCGCTGGAAAATAGAGTTTGCCCCACATGCAGATTTATTAATGACGGGGAATGATCCCGTGCGCATGTTTAGGGCGTTAAGTGAGATGGGTGAGTTGGCGGTTAGCGTTGATCTCGACAAACTGCAGCCTCTGGCTGAGTTAACCCCAGAGGACTTGTATTTAGCTTGGGAAATGACACTGACGGGCAAGGTGACCGAGGCAGATATTTCAGAAGTTTTTGAATGGGTCGAAGATGAATGTGATTTAACTATAACCTCTTTGACGTCTGAAACCGTTTCTGCGACACCAGCCCCAGCTCCAGAATTATTAGCATCAATTGCTGAAGACACGGCATCAAACATAGAGCCCGCTTCAACCGCAGCGCCCGTTTCGGCTGTGGCTGGCAATGCGCCGGCTAATACGAAAACCAAGGCGACTAAAAAGCCGGTGGAAGCCGCCTCGATTAGGGTAGGTATTGATAAGGTTGATGAGCTTATTAACCTAGTCGGTGAGCTTGTTATTACTCAATCGATGCTAGATCAAGCTGGCGAAGACTTAGAGGCGAATGCAGAAGCGTCTTCAAACTATGATAGCGAAGCCAGTAAAGCGAATGCGGAAATATTGTTACGCTTAAGTAAAGGCTTGGCCCAATTAGAGCGCAATACGCGCGAATTGCAAGAAAGTGTCATGCGTATCCGCATGTTGCCTATTAGTTTTGTATTTAGCCGTATGCCACGTCTGGTTCATGACCTGTCTAGCAAACTAACCAAAAAAATCGAGTTGGTTGTGTCGGGTGAAGAAACAGAGTTGGATAAAACGGTGATGGAAAAAATTGGTGATCCGATGGTGCATTTGGTGAGAAATGCGCTGGATCATGGGATTGAAACACCGGATGTCAGGTTGGCGGCAGGCAAGGGAGAAACAGGCACTCTAACGCTCAATGCGTTTCACCAAGGCGGCAACATTGTTATTGAAATTAAAGACGATGGTGCAGGAATAAACAAAGCCAAAGTGCTCGCTAAAGCGGTAGAGAAGGGCGTGGTGTCACCGGGTGATGACTTGTCGGACGATGAAATTAACAACCTGATTTTCGCGCCAGGTTTCTCAACGGCTGAGGTGGTGAGTGATGTGTCCGGTCGTGGGGTTGGCATGGATGTGGTTAAAACCAGTATCTTAAGTCTAGGCGGTTCTGTCAGCGTCAAGTCCGAAGAAGGCAAAGGTTCTACTTTTACTATCCGCTTACCGCTAACGCTAGCTATTTTGGATGGCCAGTTAGTGACCGTTGGAAATGAGTCGTACGTTATTCCATTGATTACAATTATTGAGTCATTACAGGTTGACCGTAAGTACATTAATCAAGTGGCGGGAAAGGCGGAGGTGTATAAGCTCCGTGAGCACTACATACCGATTATTCGAGCCAGAGAAGTGTTCGGCCTACCAACGGAGAAGCGAGATCTTCATGAATCGCTGATGGTAGTGGTTGAAGTCGATGGTACGCCAGCGGGCATTATCGTTGATGGCTTAGAAGGTCAGCAACAAGTTGTTATTAAGAGCCTAGAAACTAATTACCGAAAAGTAGAGACGATGTCAGGGGCGACCATTTTGGGTGACGGAACGGTAGCACTTATTTGGGACGTTAACGGTATGGTAAATGTACATAAAAGAAAACTTAGCAATAATAAAATCAGAGCATAAAACGTTTGCCTCACTAGGCAATCAATAGGCACAGGAGAAAATAATGAGTACAAGCCCAGCTAATGAAGACATCGTCACGAGTGGCAGCAGTCATCAGGATCAGTATTTAACCTTTTTATTAGGTGATGAAGAGTACGGCGTAGATATCTTAAGGGTACAAGAAATAAGAGGTTGGGACTCCGTGACAACCATTCCAAATGCGCCGCCTTTTATTAAAGGGGTGATCAATTTACGTGGAACAATTGTCTCTATTTTAGATTTGCGCGAGCGGTTTGGTATACAAAGCGTTGAATATAACGACTTAACGGTGGTCGTTGTATTGCGAGTAAAAAGTGAGGATGGCGAGAAAGAGCGCATTATGGGCGTTGTTGTAGACGCCGTATCAGAGGTTTATCACATTACTAAAAACGAATTAAAAGATGCGCCGGATTTAGGCTATGCCGTCAACATGAGTTACATGAAAGGCATGGCAACCATAGACGACAAAATGGTGATTGTGCTGGATATTGATCACCTGATGAGCCTGAAAGATATAGACGATGCTGAAGAGTCTGGAAAAGAAGCGGCTGAGGGCTAGCTTGGTATGCGAACGTTTGCGGTTTTAAATCAAAAAGGTGGGGTTGGTAAAACGACAACCGCGATTAACTTAGCGCATGCAATGGCGCTACGTGGTCATAAAGTAACGGCGATTGATATGGACCCGCAAAATCACCTGACCGCAGGTTTTGGTGAAGAAACGCACCCACAGTCAGGCATTGATGAGGTGTTGTTGGGAGAGTCCAGTTTCGCAGATATGAAACTAGAGGCTCGTGAAAATTTAATGTTAATGCCGGCGGGGACTCGTCTGTCTGAAGTGGAACAAAGTGTTCGTGGTGTGACCGGCGGCCATTTACTGGCTAATGAAGTGAAGAAATTACGTCAGGACTTTGTTTTTATTGATTGTCCTCCCTCGTCGGGCATTTTATCCATGAACGCTATTCTAGCGGCAAAAGAAATCATTATTCCTGTGTCGAGTGACTACCTAGCACTCCATGGAATGTCGCGTCTGATGGGTATCCTCAAGCACGTTGAAGGGCGTTTGAACCACAAAATGAAAGTATGGGTAATCTTGACGCGCTTTCATAGCCGCCGTCGGTTAGCGAACGAAGTTCGCGAGAAATTAACGAGTTACTTCAAAGACGCTGTTCTTGTTACACCTATTAGAGAGGCGGTTGCTTTAGCGGAAAGTCCCAGTTACGGGCAAACAATTTTTGAATACCAAAAGCGCAGTAATGGCGCAATTGATTACGATAACCTAGCAGAAGATCTTTTGAATGGGAGAACATTATGATGAGTTTTAAAATACAAAAGAGAAAATATGAACCTCAAAATCAAGTCGTTCATGGGCGTGTAAAAAGCAAAACGTTAGATGGAAAAACAAACTTAATAAGCATGAATGAGGCGCGCCAAATTGCAGAGCACGTGTTCTCAGGTATTGCTTGGAGTGGTTAACGAACAACGGGGAAAGAAATGGTAGATAAAAACAAAGGAAAGAAAGGTGCTTCATTGGGGTTTGATCCCTTAGCATGGATGGACGATGAAGACGCGCCAACACAGGCGACAGAGGCAGAACCATCGTCAAAAGCAGCTGAAAAACAAAAGTCCAAGCCAGCCAAGAAAGTGGCAGTAAAGCCAAAGCCCGCAAAAAAAGCAGTGCCTAAAGTAACATCGAAACCCTATGAATCTCCATTAGGCTTGGATGTTGAAGTGCTTGAAAGCAGTTTCGCGCTATTGGCCCCCGTTGCCGACAAGATGATTAACCAGTTTTATGACACCTTGTTCGAACGTTACCCTGGCGTTATACCGCTGTTTAAAAACACCACGCAAAAGAGTCAAGTAGTAAAACTGCTCCAAGCGATCAAGCTCACTATAGAAAGCCTTAGAAACCCAGACGCCTTAGTGCCCATCTTGGTTGAAATGGGTGAGCGGCATCAACATTACGGCGCAGAGCCTGCGCATTACCAAGCAGTGGCCGATACCTTACTAGAGGTTATGGAGATTTATGCGGGTGATAAATGGAGCAAGCAAATTTATGACGCGTGGAGCGGCGCGTTAAATTTAATAGCAGAAACAATGCTAAGTGGTTATCAAGAAGACAAAGAACAATTAAATCAAGAAACTGAGGATGAAGACATGAAGCAACTAGCCTATTTAGAAGCAGCCGTATTGGGTGCACAAACCAATTTGATGATGTGCGACGCCGACTTAAACATCACCTACGCCAACAAAGCGGTGGTTGCGATGTTAGAAAACCGCGTAAAGGAGTTACGCGAAATTTGGCCGAGTCTAGATCCGCAAAACCTTATCGGTGAATGTATCGATGGTTTCCATAAAAACCCCGCGCACCAACGCGCTTTATTGTCCGATAAGAGCCGCTTACCGGCAGAAGCAGAAATCACGTTAGGCGATATCATCTTCAAAGTTAGAGCGAGCTATGTAGAAAGCCCAGAAGGCGAGTACATGGGCAACATGGTCGAATGGCAAGATTTAACCGAGCAAAAAGAGAAAGATAAAGAGGTAGCTCGTTTGCAATCGGCGGTTGATAGCGCACAAACCAATCTGATGATGTGTGATGCAGACTTAAACATCACCTACGCTAATGATGCCGTGGTGAGAATGTTAGCAAACCGTGTCAACGAATTGCGCACCATCTGGCCGGGAATGGACCCAGAGAATCTTATCGGTACGTGTATTGATGGTTTCCACAAAAACCCCGCGCACCAACGTGCCTTGTTATCGGATAAATCTAGACTACCGGCGAAAGCAGAAATTGAAGTCGCAGGACTCACCTTTGCCGTGAATGCCAGTTACATCGAAAGCCCAGA